>DHEF01000032.1:16781-39567 GCA_002399735.1 Chitinophagaceae bacterium UBA4857 | reverse complement strand
GACTAGCAACTTGGGTTAATTAACTAATTATCTAATTAATTAGGGGCTGTCGGCTGTAGTAACTCCGGTCAACTGCAGTCCACGCCTTCTGTAGTAGTGCAATGCCCCACGCTGCCCGCCAACGCACCATTGCAGCTACTACTGCCAGTCGTGCAGCCCTTCAGCGGGAGAATTTCTGATTTAGGATTTGTTGATTTCTGATTTAATCTAAGATCTCAGATTTTTTGATCTAAGATTTAATAGCCCCGCCGTAACACTTTTCAAAACATCTCTAATTTCTTCAATTAAAACGAGGTGGGTATGCCAGCATGGCGTCTCTACAAGAACAATAATTTTAAAAAGAGTTTTGGTATTGCAATATGCTGAATAGAATTGGTGTGGCACAAGAGAGCGACGCAACAAAAGCCAAATCAGGGGTGGGACGATGGTAACAAAAAAATAAACACTATAAAAAACAAACCCCAACGCCGAAGCTATTGGGGTTTGTTTTTATAAAATGTATTGTATAATTATTGTACTAAAATTCTTCCCGATTTTAATACTTTTTTATCGGTAGAAATGGAGTAGAAATAAATACCTGTTGAAGTAGGTTTATAATTAATGGCTTGTTGCCCAGGTGTAAGTACTTGCTCAAACACTTTTCGGCCACTGTTGTCGTACAGGTGGAAATAGGTTTTAGCTGTTTCTTCGGTATTGTAAACCTGCAACGCTTGGGCACCGGTTAACAAAGTAGGCATAACTAATAGCTCGGTACTTTCGTTGGTAATAATTAGTACCTCACTGGTTACTATTTCGCTACGGTGGTTTACAAAACTTAATTTATAATAGTTTTGTCCGCCTAATGGTGAAACATGTGTATAGCTTTGCACGGCAGCACAATTTGCACCGGTTACAGAAACGCTGTCTTTAATAGCATAATCAACACCATTGCGGCTGTGGTAAATGTAAAACTTAATAGGTTGTTGCGATCCACAAGTAAGCTTCCAGTTTAGTACATTGTTTTTGTCAACTATATTACCATTCAAGTAATCCAATACAATGGGTGCATTTTTAGCTGCTTCAATAATAAAGGAGCCAAAGCCGGTTACATCAACCGTAATTTCCCATCTGCTTTTTTCAGCATTCCACAATGCATTGGATGGTTGTAAACTAATAAGCGCAGGTGTGCCTGTGTACGAAGATGGGTTACCTGAGCCATCATTACTCACTCCGGCGTATTTGCTTAACTGCAGGTTTACAAATTTTTGTAAATCTGTTGGTCCGGTTGGCAACAATGGTGTAGACAAAGTTGCATTAAGCGCATTAAATTCGGCCTGGGTATAGTACAAGGTAATTTTTCCAGTAGCCTGCGCATCATTATTTTGATTAATGATTTCGTAAACACGTTTTACAAAAGGTGCATTGGCTGTTGTATTTAAAATAACACGTGCATTTACATTGCCACTTACAGGTTTTGTTCCGTTTGCTAACACCTGCGTAATTAATTCGCAGGCATTGTTGTAAAACAATGGTAATGCAGCAACGGCCTGACTTTTGGCAGATGTGGTGGTAGCCAGTACCGCATTTTGTTGTTGTAATGAGTAAACAGAAGCTCTTATTTTAAAGTCGTAATTAGTAACAACATTATATGAAGTACCATTATTATTGCTTATGTAAGTACGATTATCAAAATTTGTTTTATCGGCAAATAATGAAAATGTGTTTGCATTATTAGTTAAGCGTTTAACAACCACAAAAAAATTATCTCCTGCAATAACCGGTAGTTTAAAATTGCTAAAATCAAAGTAGTTGTTAGAGTAACGTTGGTACATATTGCCATTTACGTCTATTGTAGCAATGGATTGGCCATCCGGAAATCCTGCCCCAGTGGCTTTTTGAATCTCTAGCTGAAAGCCATCAGTTTTAGTAATATTACCGGCAAATAGAAAAACACCTCCTATTATTCCATTATTAGGAGCAGTAAATTTTACGGCAAGTATATTATTAGCAATATTCACATTTGCATAATCATCAGGAATGGTATTATTATCATATTTTATTACATCAAGGTTATTGGTACTACATCCGGTAAGTGTTGCAAGGGCTTTTAAGACATTTAATTTACCATAACCCCAGGTATTATTATTACCAGGTGTAGTAAAAACATCTTTATCGGCCTGGGTTGTGATGGCTGTTTTAATTTCAGAAAAACTGGCATTGGGTTTGGCTTGCAGTAACAAAGCGGCCCCACCAGCCACTACAGGAGAGGCCATGCTGGTACCCGACATTGCCTGATAATAGTAATCCACAATATTATCATCAGAGCCGGTACTGTAAAAAAGAGAACGGGACCGACCAGAAATAACATTGCTTCCAACAGCGGCAATTTCAGGCTTCATAACCCCGTCGCGCCTAGGTCCGATAGAAGAAGAAAGTGATATATTACCTTCTCGATATGAATTACTACCCCACACCCCTTCCGGTTGTGAAATTAAATTAGGCCAGATATTTCTACCTACATAATTAGCAACGGTAATAGCATTTGAGGCTGTGCCGGGAGAACCCACTACATAGTTGTTATCGCCGTTCACCAGACTGGCGGTGCTAAAAGTATTATTTTTTGTAACAACCCATCCATGTATAGTCTGTACTTGCGAAGAGTTATTGTGAATGCGGTAGATCCACTCTCCATTTAGTGCTGCTATGTTAGCCGTACTTGTTTTTTCTATTAACATCTGCAACCTGCTTAGTATTACACTTGATTGAACGGTATTTCTATAAATAGCCAATTTGTATTCCCCGTTCTGAATATTAGTTTCTACAGGGTTTTGTAGGTTATTTGTTATAACACTCGAACCATTTGGTGCTATAATTTCTCCTCCTAAATCCGTTTGCTGGGATGCATAAAAGTTCATCCAAAATGATTGACCTGATGCAAAATTATTAGCAGAAGCTACATTTATTTTAACATCAAAGTACCCGTTGGCAGGCACGGTAAATGTTTGATGCAATTTTTGTCCTACATTATTACCTGCAGCAACTGTAATTACCCTGCCCGGCGTAGCATTGGTAATCTGATCAATTAACTGTTCGTAGGGAGCGTAGCCGTCCTGAGCATAGTTCAGGCCTCCTAAACTTAGATTAATTACCACGGGTTTGTTCAACACTTTACCAATACTGTCAATAAATTTTAGGGCAGTTATTATTCTTGCATCAGAGAATGAACCATTACCGGATTTTACAATAACAAGATCAGCTTCAGGAGCCATCCCTTTATGTAATTTGCCTGTTGTTCCCTCGCCGTTTCCTGCCGCAGTACCTGCAACATGGGTACCATGTCCATTAGTATCAAAGGAGCGCACCTTGCCTGCCGGTGTAGCTGTTAAATCCTGGTTTATATCGCTATTGTTATAGAGTACGCCATCCCTTGAAGACGGTTCGGCTATTTCACTTGCATTTGCCGTTAATAGCTGATCCCATAAATATAATATTCTGCTTTTTGTAGAGTCTGTTCCCGGCATTCTAAAATCGAGGTGTTTAATATCAATACCCGAATCAATAATACCTACAATTACACCTTTACCTGTATACTTTGTGTTATTTAACACTCCTTGTTGTAATAAATCAATTCCGCTTTGTGCCCTTGCAATGGCATTGTCCGGTTTAGAAAACATATCAACATCTATATAGGAAACGTCGGCCTCGTAGGATAGTCGTGTCATTTCGTCCAGTGTTACATAAGCAACAGCAAATTTTTCTGCAATCGCTTTTATATTATACCCATTGTCTCTTAACGCTTTTCCTTTAGTAGTGTAAACAAAGCAGGAATACATAGGCATGGCCCTGGCTGTTGCCATCAACTCTGTATTTACGGGTTGCAAGTTAAATACATTGTTTTCCGGTGTTACAACCGGTATAGTTTTTCCTTCAGCACGATTTACCAATAAGCCCGATAAAGCCGGGTGAATTTTGGTAAAGTTTTGTGCCGATGAAATAAT
Organism: Chitinophagaceae bacterium UBA4857; assembly: GCA_002399735.1. Classification (GTDB taxonomy): domain Bacteria; phylum Bacteroidota; class Bacteroidia; order Chitinophagales; family Chitinophagaceae; genus Terrimonas. The sequence continues at coordinate 35,590 of DHEF01000032.1, read as the reverse complement.
GCTAAAAAATAACACTACGATGAGGACTGTGTATTTGGTGTATGTGTAACGAAAATTCATAAAAAGGTTGACTTTATAAGACCTAAATTTATTGTTTTTATAAATCTGCTTTACACATACCCGTGTCATTTTTAAGAAATACTGTTGTTAAAGGGCATTTTTATAACAATACGCATGGATGAAAATAATAAAAGCTGCTCTCAGAGCGGCTTTTATTATTTTGTAGCCCAAGGAATATTTTTGGGTTAAAACCCTTTTATAAAAAGGAAACAACCTTCAAAGGAGCAAGCATGTAACTAAAGCAGTACAGACAAAGCATTTGCAGTATATGTTTACTATTGTACGGGTTATGGCTATTGGGTGTTGGTTCGGGGGCGTTCACACCAGGTTGTGCTGTTGATAGTACAATTTTTGTAAAATGGAATGTCCAACGCTGTTGCTATTGCTTTTAAAGTATGCGAACGGAGCTTGTTTATGCCGTTTTTAATGCGTTGAATGGTGTGGACGGTAATAATATGCGTTAGGTGGGTCCCCGGTTTTTGTGGGCGTTAGTAATTTGTTGCCCTATATCCATACGTTAAAATCCTTTTATTAAATGTACGGTGGCTACCGTGTTTTAAGCAGAAATTTCAGCGCATCATATGTAGCCGGGCGGAATACGGACATATGATCAAAATCCTTATAATATTGCCAGTTAAACCGCAGGTTGTTTTTCCCGGCAGCCAGTACATTATCGGCCAGTAGCAGGGCGGGCCGGTTTAAAGCGGTATTGCGGCTGGTATCTTTTCTTAGTTGTACAGCATCGGAAATATCTTTGTTTCTGGTATTAGCAATCGCAAGGAATAAGTTGTTATTAGCAAAAGACTTTTGGACCAGTATTTTTTTTGACTGGTGCAGTAATGTTTGATTGTCCCACCACATACTAGGATCAATGGCTGCATACTTATTAAACAAACCGGTATGATGTAAAAGGATATGTACCGCTATTAAGCCACCTAATGAATGACCTATTAAAACCCGATTTGTACCGGCAGGATAAAGGGAGTCGACGAAAGGAATGAGTTCTTTTTTAAGAAAGGCAATAAACTTTTCACCACCTCCCGAAACTTTCGCAGCACCCTCTTCCACAAAAGGAGAAGATGTAATCGTGGTAGGGGTATAATCCCGGTCTCTTGTCCAGATATTGCCTATGCCCACTACTATTTTTTGTGTAAAGGAGGCGTCGCCGGTTTCCCGGGCTAACTGTTTCAGTATATCAATCACATTGGTAAAATGTGCCGCACCATCTAAAATATAAATAACCTCGTAAGCCTGTTTGGTGGAGGATTTAGCAGTAAAGGGAGCATATACTTCTATATACCTGTCTTCCTGCAGTATGCTGGAATAACGGGTATAGGATTTAATGGAAGCCGTATCTTTTTTTTCCTGTGCGAATAGGTTGATGGTGAGCAGGAAGAAAAACAGCAGGGGTGTAGTGCGCATAACAATAGTATTAAGGGGTTACTTTGCTAAGACTACCGGGAATCTGTTGTGGTTACAAAACAGGGAGATCCGGCACCGATAAGTATCAGGCATGGCTGGGTTTATGTACCATTACGCCGGAAACAACTATATAATCCCATGCAGGGAGGCACCTTTTTCTCCTAACCTGTCCACCCGGCGTTCAACAGTGGGGTCTTTTATTAAAGCCGGCGCATGATGCGGTTTGGTTCGTGCATCAATGATCAATGGCCCCTTACATCCCCAATGTTTGAATTGTATAAAACTATCAACACCATAAATATCATAGGCCGGATTACTCCGGGTGAAAGCTACCCAAACCAGGTTATTAATGGTATCGGCAGTAAAGCCGGCATCATCGGCAATAATTATCATACGTATGCCAGTAAGCATATCACGGGGTATAAGCTTTGTCCAATGCTCTATATTGGCTGTTTCCTGTTCGTATGTTGTAAAAGCTGCTCCGTCCAGCACCATTACCCCGGGCAGGGGCATTTTTGCATGGTTAAAGGGTTGTGGCAATTGTAGGCCCGCAGGTAATTCATTGGCCAATTGATATTGCGGAGCACCTACTGCGGCAAATACTACTTTTGAGCCTGCATTTAATCCGTCGCCTGTGTAGTCCAGGGTATCGATGGTTGTATTTGTCTGGAAATGTACATCACGTGTCCAGTCAATTCGTTCTAACATATGCATCATGAAGCCAGGTACGTCATGAATATCGAGTGTCGGGTTATCTGCATGAGAGGCTATAAAAAGATACTTGGCCAGGCTTAACTGGTTTTTGCCCAGTATCTGGTTGGCTATGGTTAAAAGCTCCTGCGGACGTTCAACTTTCTGATAGGGAGTATAACGTTCACTTCCAATGGCAAATAACAATGGGTGCACCCCTGCGGCATCTACCGCATGTACAGCATGCAAACCGTTTATTTCCTGTGGTATGGCGGAGCCTGTTATTTCATGAATGAGCGCACCAAAGCTGGTATCCTCCTGTGGTGGCCGGCCTACTACTGTAAACGACCAGATGGGGTTTTTACGGTGATAGACCTTATGTACTTTCATCAAGGGAAAAGGATGTGTAAGCGAATAATAACCTATATGGTCGCCAAAAGGCCCCTCGGGTTTATTTTCGTTGGGATATACTGTTCCTGTTATCACAAAATCAGCATCGGCGGAAATACAGAATCCTTCCTCATCATAAAAATAACGGAAACGCCTGTTACCCAAGGCTCCGGCAAAAATCATTTCTGAAAGGCCTTCAGGCAAGGGCATCACTGCTGATAAGGGGTGTGCGGGTGGCCCACCCACAAAAATAGAAACCTTAAGGGGTTTGCCCAACGCATTGGCCTTTGTTTGATGCACACCTATGCCCCTGTGTAGTTGATAATGCAAACCAATTTCCTTATCGGTAATGTATTCATTGCCCGAAAGCTGTATACGGTACATGCCCAGGTTGGCATGCATAATGCCGGGTTGACCAATATCTTCCGAATATACCTGGGGCATGGTAACAAATGCCCCTCCGTCCATGGGCCAGTTCACTATTTGTGGAAGTTTGGAAATGGTTGTTTGTCCATATAAAACGGGGGCATTGCGTTTCTTTTTCCATGGTAAAGCGCCTAAGGCTGTCATAGATGAGCCCATATAGTGCAACGGCTTTTTGAGTACCGACATAGGATTCATCTTTACTTCGACCAGTTTTTTAACATGGTGTAGTGAATCGCGAAACATGAAGCGGGAACGATCCAGGGTGCCAAAAAGATTAGATACAGCCGGGAACCGGGAGCCTTTTATGTTTTCAAAAAACAACGCAGGTCCCTGTGCATCATATACACGCATATGAATAGTAGCCATTTCCAGGTAAGGGTCCACCTCTTCTTTTATGCGTACCAGGTGTCCGTTTTGCTCAAGATCCGCTACACATGCTGCTAAACTATTATACCCCATTGTTTACTGTAAAATTTATGTGCAAAAATAGACTTAAATCAGCTCCGCCCACAGGCAATCAGGGAAAAAGGCTTCACAACATAAGTGTCTGATTTTTTACATAAAATTAGACGCTGTTACTAAGTAGTCTATTTTTTCTCTTTTAAACCAGCGTATAAAGCCTCCAGTAAATCGCAGGGAGACACATCTATTGCCAGCGCAATCAGGTAAAGTTCTTCGGCTCTTAAATGACTGCGCTCATTCAATGTAAGCTCATTCATTCTTGCTTTTGTTAAGCCTGTTTTTCTGGCAACTTCAGCCTTATTAACAGATTTCTGTGCCAGGTATATTCCAAGTTTAGTCATTGATTATTAGCTTTTTCTATACGATAGTCAGTATGAAAGGTATAAAAGAATAAAAAAAGTATACTGTTTGTCTTTTCGAAAGTAAATTTTTCGATACCTTAGTATTGTTTTTATATACTATTGGGCTAAATAAGCATACTGCTATTTTATGAAAAACTACCAATGATGCTTTTCGTTTTCCCAACCTTTAACTAATGACATGAAAAAGACACCTTCTCCAAAAGCTACAGCTCCAACCACTCATCGCACTTTTAAATGGCAAACCGGCGACTATGATAGCCGTGCCCGTTTTACCCTCCTGTTTCCTACCCAGTTTTTATTGTTGTGCCGCTTAACCAATACCACCCCCGAACAAATAATTGAGGATTTTATTGATAATGTTTGCGGTGGAAGTTGGAAACGTGAAGGAAGGGAAGGTGTAAAAGCCCACCTGTTACAATACTTTATTGCCCATGGTTATGGCCAACCCTGTTACAGTGCCAATGAGATACAGCAAATGTTTAAGGAGCTGGATGCCCTGGGTGCATTATTTCCTGCAAATGGTACACTAAAACAGATAAACCTGTATGCGCATTGGCGGAACAAACACCACCGTTACTTTTTTAAAAAATGGTTAAGGGAGTTGGTACATAGATGAGGTAAACAGTCATAATTTAAGAAATAAAATAGGAAAGTTGATTTTAAAAAATCTTTAAATAACTTACAATATTATTATCTGGACTGGCTTAAAATTATATAGCTTAACTTAATTGACAATTTGCAAAACAAATATTTTGTCTTTGGTTAATACACTTATAAAATATTATTTAACACGGTGAACCATTTTTCATAATAATTTGCAGAAGAAAAGCGAAACGATAAAAAAACTTTGGCAATTATGAGTGGCATTATCTATTTTTCAAATAGGGAGACAACGATATGCCTAGAAACATTTTGTGGTAAAACCAAGTTTGAGTAGTCGCTTATTATATAAAAGGCTACAATTAGATGACTTTTTATTTTATTAAACTGCTTATAATGTAATCTAATTATGCAAAATTTTCTTAAACGCTTATTAGGACGAAAACAGCAGGCGAGTAGTTTTAAGGAGCTACAAATAAATCAAGTAGAACAAACGAGCGTTTTAGATTCCTCAGGTCCTCTTGTAATAGAGAGCGCTCCTGTAGAGAGTAGAAAGGTTGAGGTTGATACTACAACGGAGACTGAAAACGAATCATCTAATTTGAAAAACTATGAATACCCGGAATTGCAATTATTGAATGAAGACTTAAGTCATGTTTTCGAAAAGTTAAATACTATCAATCTTCACCTTCCTATTATTTGGTCTAATAATTCAACAGGTATTCAAGTAAGAGATTTATCGGAACTACAAAGTATTTTAATTGCAGGCACACCAGGGAGTGGAAAGTCAAATTTGCTTCACCAATTTATTATAACATTATTATATAAGAAACATCCTTCCCAATTAAAGTTTGTATTGTTAGACTACAAAGGTCTTGATTTATCTGTTTACCAAAACATCGAAAAATACTTTTTGGCAAAACTTCCGGGACAAGAAAAGGCTGTGATTACCGAAGCCTCCCTGGTGCTTCCCACATTGAATGCTATATGTATTGAAATAGATAATAGATATGAACTTATGCGTAAGGCTAACGTGAGAGATATAGTTTCTTACAATAAAAAGTTTAGCCTTCGCCAATTAAACCCTGTTGAAGGCCACAAATATTTAACGTCAATTATTTTAATTATTGATAATGTGGAAGGGTTTATTACCCGACAAGAAAAAGAGATTCCAATGGCATTGCAAAGGCTAGTTACAATGGGTTATAAAGCCGGAATATTTATTATTGCGACAACAAGTGATCTTAATTATAAATCTCTACCAACCGAACTACTTCGTCTTATTGGTGAGCGGGTTGCTTTTCGATTAAATAGTAAAGATGACTACCGAAAATTTTTTGATACTAGTAATATTACAGCTTCATATGACACAGGCGATTTTCACTATTTATACCAAGGTAAAGCCCTAACAGGAAGTTCCGTATATATTCAACCGGAATCAATCCAAGCTATTGTCGATTTTATTTGTAATCAATCTACTTGTTCTGAAGTTTTTTTACTTCCAGAGCATATCAATGATAGGACCTCATTCGAAGAGGCGGTTGATCAAACTGAAATAGCCACTTTATTAAAAACTGCCGCCCTTTTGATAGTACAAAGTCAATCTGGTTCTACATCACTTTTACAGAGAAAGATGAAGTTGGGTTATAATAAGGCAACTCGAATAATGAATCAATTGGAGTTAGCTGGTATAGTGGGGCCCGAACAGGGAAGTATACCGCGAAACGTATATATTAAAACGGAAAATGAACTCCAGCTTCATCTTTACGCTTTAGGTATTACTTGATGCAAATTACTTTTTAAAATTGATAATGCTGTCTAGCGTAAATTCGATTATAATGAAACAAGCGAATCAGGAAGAGATGTTTTTATATACACGTATGGGTGAAGCAATTTGCCAGATTCAGATACTCGAACAGGCGTTAAGCCATTGCCTAACTGTTAAATTGAACCCTACTGTGGAAGAAAGTGAGGCGGTTATCTTTCTTTCGAAACAACAAAGAAATACATTTGGAAGTGTAGTCAAGCTAGCTGCACAAAAAGGTGTTTATTCGGATGATTTACAAAAAGCTTTAGAAGAATTATTATTAGAGCGAAATTGGTTAGTTCATCACGCCATGCGTGATAGTCAGCAGGGAAATAAAATTATCGTCACGGAATCTTTTTTACAAAAAGTCAAATCTATCACCGATAAAGCAGAACGGCTTCAACAATTACTGGAGTGGGATTTAATTGATTTTTCCGAGTCTAGGGGGCGTAACGTGTCAAATCTTATCGAAATGATGATTAGAGAAAAGGGGCCAAGACCTGTAGGAATGTAGGGCGGCTAAAGTTTCTACACTGCGAACGCTTAGCTTTAAAGTGTTTGTCCGATTGAACAGATTTCGGAGTATCATCATCACTACAGAAAAAAAAGAAACCGGAACCTCTGAGGTAAAACTCAAAAATTCCGGTTTGTAGCCCCGACAGGAATCGAACCTGTATCTAAAGTTTAGGAAACTTCTATTCTATCCATTGAACTACGGGGCCGGCAACAGCATATTTTATTGTGGGAAACCTGCTTTATTGTTGATTAGCGATAGGAACGATGAACGGACGCTCTCATCCTTTCTTTTCCCAAAAGAAAGGATTGCGAACAATCACCTGATTGCAACTACTGTCTAATCAAGGTTATGCAGGTGACAAACAAAAAATCTGTCAGCGGATTGCAAAAATAGGTATTCTGCCTTTTCAAAAACATCACAAAGCTTATTTTTAGGCACTTCCCTTATCTTTGCACCCCGAATAATAAAAATAATGAAGTATTATAACCTGCTTATTAAGTATCGCCTGTGGATAGGTATTGTGTTAGTGGCCCTGGGTGTTTACGTAAATTTTGCAGCCAGCTTTTGGCCCGCTTTTCCGCTGTACCTGATTGGTGTAATATTAATTTTAGGTCATTTTTTCTTTGGTCCCCTGCGCCTTATACAGGAGTATATGGAGAGTGGCGATATGGAAGGTGCCGAAAAAATACTGGCATCTATTTATTTCCCTAACATTTTATACAAGCCCATCCGCTCGGTGTATTATACCCTTAAAGGTAATATTGCCATGATGAAACAGGATTTTGATGGTGCCGAAAAAATGATGAAAAAAGGGCTTGACCTGGGTATGCCCATGAAAGAAGCCGAAGGCGCCAGTTTGTTACAAATGGGTATGTTGTCTATGCAAAAAAACGACATTAAACAAGCGGAAACCTATATCCGATCGGCCCTGCGCAAAGGCCTGCCCGATAAAGAAAACGAAGCCGCAGCCTACTTACAAATGTGCAGCATTATGATGAACAAAAGGGAGTTTAGGGCGGCTAAAGATTTTTTTCGCAAGTGTAAAGCACTAAAGCCAACCACCCCACAAATTGTTGATCAGATAAAACAAATTGAAAAATATATTTCCCGTATTCCGGGTTAAAAATAAAAAAGTCCCTCACTGAGGGACTTTTTTATTAGAAAGGAAGTTTTACCACTTTCGCTTTTATTAATTTGTCGCGAACTTTAATAAAGATGTTTGTATCAAAGCCTGCAAAATCTTTTTTTACATAACCCAAACCAATGGCTTTACTTAAGCTTGGCGATTGTGTACCGGAAGTAACTACACCAATATCATTACCAGCTTCATCGGCAATAATATAACCATGACGGGGAATGCCTTTGTCAATCATTTCAAAGCCAACCAGTTTTTGGGTAACACCTTCTGCTTTTTGTTTTTCGAAAATGGCTTTTGATGAAAAGTCTTTGGTGAATTTTGTTATCCAACCTAAGCCGGCTTCCAGGGGAGATGTATTGTCGTCAATATCGTTGCCGTATAAGCAAAAACCCATTTCCAAACGTAAGGTATCACGTGCTCCTAAACCAATTGGCTTTATACCTGCTGCGGCACCGGCTTCAAAAATGGCATCCCATATTTTTTCTCCAGCTCCGTCTTTATCTTCAAAATATATTTCTACACCACCTGCGCCGGTATAACCGGTGGCACTTATTAATACATTATCAACCCCGGCAAAAGTACCTTTTACAAATGTGTAATATTTCAGGTTTAAAATATCAACATCTGTTAACGGTTGTAATATTTGTGTAGCTTTTGGTCCTTGTATGGCCAGCAATGCAGTTTTGTCAGAAATATTGTGCATTTCTACATTATTGGTATTGTGGCTGCTAATCCAGTTCCAGTCCTTTTCAATATTAGAAGCGTTAACTACCAGCATGTAAACCTTATTCTCTTCAACGCAATAAACCAATAAGTCATCTACAATACCCCCGTTGTCGTTAGGTAAACAACTGTACTGCGCCTGGCCATTTTTAAGTTTTGACGCATCATTACTGGTAACACGTTGAATAAGATCCAAAGCGTTTTCGCCTTTTAAAATAAACTCACCCATGTGACTCACATCAAACACACCGGCATTGGTACGCACTGCATGGTGTTCATCGTTAATACCACTGTAGGAAATAGGCATATTATAACCGGCAAATTCGGCCATTTTAGCACCAAGAGCAATGTGCTTGCTGGTAAAGGGAGTTGTTTTCATCACTAATAATTAAGCATTATATTAATGCCGCAAAAGTATAGCAAATGTAATAAGCAGGCTAAATTGTTTTTGGGTTAAACGTTTGCATTACATTACGGTTTTTTGCCTAACCATATACCTAAATTTATTTGCCCTACAAAAGCAAATGAAGTGGTGTTAGCAGTTATTAACTGGTCATAAAAATCATAACTACTTGTTCTCGCATATTTAAGTCCGGCACCTAAGTAAAAATCGAGACTAAAACGGGAATTATAATTGCGTTGCAAGCCCCAACCCAGTGCGCCGGCAATAACAGGGCGAATGGTAGCTTCTTTAACATCATAAAAGTCCAGAGGGGCTTTGGTAAAGCGGGTTTCATTTATAAAGGCAAAATAGTTGCCACTGTTTCTTGCGGTGTTTTTACCCTTTTCATCGCGGCGATTTAAGTTATAATACAAACGATATTGTAAGGTAAGGGCGGGTTCAACAAAAAAATCAATCACAAAATCTTCATAATAATCTTCGGTTATTGAAGTATTGAAATTTGCAAAAGCTTGTCCGTAAATAGTATGTATGCGGCCGATGCTTTTTTCAAAAGCAGCTCCGGGATTCATAAAGGTTACTTTGAATACATCTTCGGTTTCTGCCTGGCTTTTTGCAATATTGTTGATACTGAAGAATACCAGTAGTGAAAAGAGGATTTTTTTAGATGACTTCATTGGGCGGTGGTTTACAAGTTGAAGGGTATGAATAAAAAAATTATCGGCTTTTGATAACGGTTGTGTTTGTCCATGCATCATGCCAGGGTTCTACGCCCAGGCCGCTGAATGCTTCAAAAGGAATTAAACGTATTACTGATCGTAAGAAAGCATCTTTAAAAGTAAGTTCACCTCCGTCTTTACGAATAGCTCTGGTGCCGCTGAGTAATTTGCCTAATGTGTAACCACGAAAAAACTTTTCGCATAGTGTGTAATAAATAAGGTAATTAAAAATAGCGACCATGTATAAATACAACATGTACTTTAAAGTGCCGGGAGGCTGGTTAATTACATCGTATAAAAAATCCGGCGCAATTTCCAATAATAGTAGCGCTAACACATAACCGCTTGCAAAGCCTAACACGTATTGCATCAGTAAATTATCAATCAGGTAGTTGGCAACACGATGTCCTTTATCTGCAGTTTCATGCTGTGCCAGTGTGTTTAAATCATCGGCAAGATTGTACTCGGTTTGTTCGTTTGGGTGGTTGTTGTCCATAATGGGTGGTTTATGTGTTTATTTATCAAACTTTTGTTTGAAATATAAAATGGCGATAGCCATTATCATCAATATAGCATTGGTGGCTATTATAATCCAGTCGTTACGTAATATGCCATAGCCAATCCATAATATTTCGTTGGTAATAGCAATAATAAACATTAAAGAAGAAACATCTTTTGCTGATTTTTCTTTCCATACTTTAATTACCTGTGGTAAAAAAGTAAAAGTAGTTATAATGGCTGCTGTTAGTCCTAGTATATCAACAAACTGCATATACAAATTTTAATAGCTAATGTATATAAGAAAAGTTATAAACTAAACTGTATTTATAAATATGTTTACATATCGTATATCTATTATACTTATCTCCTCCCTTGAAATAGTAGTATCTTGGCCAAAATTTTGGTTATGGCAATTGCGAAAAAAGTATTGGTGTTTTTATTTTTTGTGGCTTTATCTACAGCATTGCTGTCATTCCTTTTGCCGGCACAGCAAAAAATTGAAAGATCAATTACCATTAATGCGCCCATTGCCGCAGTGTATAAAAACATTAGCAGTTTAAGGCAGTTTAATAGTTGGTCTGTATGGAGCCAGAACGACTCCGGCATTAGCAATACTTACGGCGAAAAAGATGGGTTAGTAGGTGCAAAAGCTACCTGGGAGGGTGATCCGGACGTTTCGGGAAAAGGCGAAATGGAAATAATGAAGCTTACTGATAATAAAGAGTCGGTGTTTAAAATATTATTTCTTGAACCTAAAAAAATAGAAGCTACATCCTCCATTACACTGGAAGAAAAAAATAACCAAACCGTTGTTACCTGGGTGTTTACCGTTCCTACACCACGCCCCTGGAATATTTCGAACCTTTTTTTTAAGTTAGATAAACAAATGGGTAACGACTTTGAGCAGGGTTTGAGCAACTTAAAAAAACTTACGGAGCCGCTTACACCACAAACTGCTATTGCTACAACAAATGCTGTGGAACAAATAAACTTTCCTGCAACATTGTATGCAGGCATGCGCCAAAAACTAAGCTGGAACGAAATACCACAATTTTTAAACAGTCATTTTAATCATATAAACGGTGTGTTAAGCAATATTAAAGTAACAGGAAAAGGGTATACCGGACTGTTTTACGAATGGGATAATAAAACACAGACTACAGATATGGCAGCGGCTATTGACATTGCAGAGAACACAACACTTGAGCCGCAGTTGTCCATAAAACCAATTTCCATAGAAGCTTCTAAAGCTATCAGCATTGACCTTTTGGGCGACAATACCAAAACCGAAGCTGCTTATGAAGTACTCGAACGTTTTTTAAAAGAGAATAAGTTGACAAAAAAACAACCTGTAATTGAGCAGTATTTAACCGACCCTGCTATTGTAAAGGATACAGCTAAATGGCGCACTAAAATTATTTTTCTGGTAGAATAAATACACAGAAAGCAGCAATCTGTCAACATAATGGTCTTTTATTACTACCAAAATGTTGTAATTTTCAATAGTAATGCATGGAAGTTATATAATTAGTAGCTAGTGCATCATATTGAATTGGAGGGTTTTTGTAAACCATCAAATTGCTGTTGTATGCCATTACCTTGCTTATTTAGAAAAAAAACTGCCTATGCAGTAATTACATTATTCTTTTTTTTATGGCAAACCCCATCCGTTTTTGCCCAGGAGGAATTTATAGAACCGCCCAGCCGTTTTATTACCCGTGTGCCCATTACGTTGTTTACAGGAGGTGTAATTGTAATGCATGCCCGTTTAGATAATAACCCTGATACCTTAAGTTTTATTTTAGACACCGGCAGTAGCGGTATTTCATTGGACTCTACAACAGCTTCTTTTTTAAACCTTAAACCAACCGAGCCACAAAAAACAATCCGGGGTATAGCCGGTTTAAAAAAAGTAGGCATGTTACACAACCGTACTTTGCGCTTGCCCGGTCTTATAGTTGATAGCCTTGATTTCCACGTAAACGACTACCAAAAATTAACTTCTGTTTATGGCGAAAAAATTGACGGCATCATTGGTTTTTCATTATTAAGCCGCTACATTTTTAAAATTAATTACGACAGTGCTTATATTGATATTTGTACCCGTGGAAGTATTAAATATCCTAAAGGCGGATATCTGTTCAGGCCGTTTATAAATACCCTACCCATACAAGCTGCAACTGTAAAAGATAACCGCACGATACAATCGCGGTTTTTATATGATATAGGCGCCGGCTTATGTGTACTTTTTTCTAAAGATTTTATTGAGGACAGCGCTTTTTTAAAAAAGAAACGAAAAACTTTTGCCAAACAAGCCGAAGGGCTGGGTGGTAAAATTGATATGTACATTACTGTTTTAAAAGAGTTCAGGTTAGGGCCTTATAAGTTTAAAAAAGTACCGGTTAATATATTTGAAGATGAGTTTAATGTAACCAGCTACCCAAGCATGGGCGGTTTAATTGGTAACGATTTGTTACGCAGGTTTAACTGTATCATTAATTATGCTAAACGCGAATTTCACTTAAAGCCCAATACGCATTTTAACGAAAGCTTTGACTATGCTTATTCCGGACTGGAAATATATATGATTGACGGGCAAATTGAAGTGGCAGAAGTTGCAAACGGTTCACCCGGAGAAAAGGCAGGATTAAAAGTTGGCGATGTGATAGTAGCCATTGGTACTGATTTTTCTCAAAACCTGAATAGATATAAAATTGCCATGCAGGCCCCTGACCAAAAAGTAAAAATGATAATAAGACGTGATGGAGTGTTGCAAAGTTTTACTGTAAAAGTAAAATCAATTTTAAAATAATTTCTATAAATAAAAACCCCGACAGTTAGAAAACTTCGGGGGATGATTATTATTAACACATGAGAAAGATTTACAAATTCGCTGTTTTTATTTTACGTGGAATTTTTACATCAATTGTTTGAGATTTACCATTGCGTTTTACTTTCATTTTCACCGAAGTTTTGTCTTTACTGTCACGCAAAATTTTGCTTATTTCGTCAGTGCTGTTTACTTCTTTATCATCTATACTGGTAATAATATCATCAACCTTAACACCAGCTTTGGCAGCACTGCCATCATCGGTTAATTTAATTACTTTAACGCCTACACCATCATCAGTATCCTGTACAGATATACCAAATTTGGGTGTTGAACTAGCTGCTACTCTTACGCCGTAATTACGAGGAGTTGTTAATCTGTCACCGGGGAAAGTACCACCTAAAAGTTTTTCCAGTTCCAAGCCTTCCACATTAAAGTCTGTAGGCGAAAAACTATAGGTACTGGTAAGTCCGGACCACTTTTTAAGCTCAGCTTTTAACTTTTGTTCTTTTTTGTCACGTAATACATACACATCAACCTTATCACCAGGTTTTTTTGTTTTAATAATTTCACTTAACCCGTCCGGCTCAGTTATTTTTTTATCATCAATCTTAGTAATAACATCGCCTTCTTTAATACCGGCAATAGCTGCCGCACTTTCTTTGGTAATGCTTAAAACTTTTACCCCTTGTTCGGTTTTATCGGTGGTTACACCTAACATAGCTTTGTTGGAGTAATCGTTAAACAAGTTGTAGCCGTTAAGGTTACTGGTACCATAACCAAATACTGACACGCCTTTATTTCTATGTACACTTACTTTGCCCGACTCAAAATTTTCAACGGGTTTACCGTTAACCGTTACTTTGTCACCATCTACTTCTACAACAACTTTTTCTTTGTTGTCCGTATCAAACGAAATGGTAATTTGTTCTTTCAATTTTTTTGAAGGTTTGCCTTCTACAATTACTTCTTGTTGCGCAAAAAGCGTTACAGTGCTTAATAAACAAACACCAATACCCAATGCAGATAATTTTTTGAATTGCATATAAGAAATTTTTTAAGTACGTTAATCTTCGTACATCAAATATAGGAAGATTTATTTTGTTACGAAATATTTCGGAGTTAATGTTGCTTTTTTACATTTTATTAACTTTTGTAAGTGTGTTGATTAGTCTTATGGGGTGCCCCTACGGGTCGGGCTGTACGCTGTATCTTTTGCCCCTCGCTGCCATTGGCCAATGCTGCGCAAAAGGATGCCGCTTCCATCCCTCACCCTTTTACAATTGACAGTTGACAATTGAAAATTCACAATTTGCTTTTACAGCGCCGTGGTGCGTGGGACACGCAACATTTTTTACCGCAGCGTTAAAGGAGTTTGGTTACAGATGTACACGGAGTTTTGTGTTTAGATGTTGCTTCTTTGTGCCACTCGGTGAAAGTACGCTGTGCAACGCTGTGGTAATATTGTAACTGGCTACGCAGAACAACACACAAGTAAATATAGTAGACTACAATAAAACACGATGATGAATAAAGTTCTGAACGATGCAGTGAGTGACACAACAGACGATGATTAGTATTACTGCTGCTGGTAACAAAAAATTAGTATGTAGTATAAAGTATTTAGTATATAGAAGAAACCTCTGCTTGCTCACGACAACATTGAACTTTTGAACTTCCCTTTACATTAATCATCTTTCAATTTCTGGAAAGGCCTTTTCATTAAAGCGATAAAATCTTCGTCTTTTTCGTTGGGATAGTATTTATCCAATCCGTACTTAATTTTTTTAGGATCAAGTGTAGTGAAGGTTTTAAACATGCGGTCCCAGATAGAGAACACAGCACCATAGTTACTATCTGTATACGGTTGCACCCAATGATGATGTACCTTATGCATATTGGGCGATACCAATACATAGCTCAAGGCCTTATCTAAACGACGGGGTAAACTTATATTGGCATGTGTAAAAGCCGTGGCCAATACCACCAGTGTTTGGTAAATCATAACACTGTACATAGGCGCACCCGAAACAAAAATGAGTAACAGAAAAAATATACCACGTAACAAACTATCGCCGGGATGATGGCGCAGGCCGGTAGTAACATCTACATTATTATCGCTGTGATGAATAAGATGAAAACGCCACAGTACCGGCACTTTATGCATTACCAGGTGTACCAGCCAACTGCTAAAATCTAAAGCCAGCACCCCAATAAAAATAGCACCTAAAATATTTGCATTAAACCAATACACCATTCCAAAGTTTTGTGTGCGGCACCAATCCGACAACATAACAATAAGTATGGCTAAAAAAGTATGTATAATTAAATGAATAACGGTAAAGCCAAAGTTTACTGCTGCATGGCGCAGTTTTGTTTTTTTGTACTTCAGGGGTAATAATGGTATAGCACCTTCAATAATCCAGAACAATAACAAGCCAACCACCAGTATGGCCATACGTTGTATGGGGTGCTGCTCCAAAGTAGAAAAGTAATTGATAATATTATCCCACATGGCAAATAAAAATGAATAGTTAAGATACTAAAAAAGAATGGATAAAATACGCTTATTCATATACGAACGCCCGTGTACAATCGGCCAAAACCCTTTACCGACAATAGTTTTAAGCTTACCGTTTAAATAATTTTTTAAAAAAACAAGATGGTAGCTGAAGGTTTTAAAAAAACATACGTCTAATTTCGTACTAATTGTCACCAAACATTATGAGAAAAATTTTATTGCTGCTCATCCTGAGCGTATTCACCACCCTGTATTTGCATGCACAAAAAGCCGATGGCAGCATTACAGGAAAATTAATTGATAGCACTACAAAACAAGGCATTGCCGATGCAACGATAACTTTATTATCGGCTGCAGACTCCAGCCTGGTAACATTTACTTTAAGTAATAAAGAAGGTGTTTTTGCATTTAAAGGTCTGGCTGTAAAAGCTTACCGCGTAATAATATCGCACCAGTCTTATTTGGAAACAAAAAAATCAGTAACACTTACGGAGGAAAATAAAACTGTTGACTTAGGCGAAATTCAGCCGCTTAACGATGCTAAACTGTTAAACGAAGTAGTGGTAACCAGCGAAGCCCCCATTGTTGTAAAAGGCGATACTACCCAGTTTAATGCCAGTGCCTTTAAAACAGTACCCAATGCTACGGTGGAAGATTTATTAAAAAAACTACCCGGCGTACAGGTTGATAAAGATGGCAATATTAAAGCCCAGGGTGAGGATATACAAAAAGTATATGTTGATGGTAAAGAGTTTTTTGGTAACGACCCTAAACTGGCTACCAAAAACCTAACAGCCGATATGGTGGAGAGCATACAGGTATATGATGATATGAGCGATCAGGCAAAGTTTACCAAGATTGAAGATGGTAGCCGTGCTAAAACCATTAATATTAAATTAAAGAAAGACCGTAATAAAGGGTTGTTTGCACGTGCCTTGGCAGGTTATGGCGATAGGGGCACATACAAAGGAAATTTAAGTGCTAACTATTTTTCAGGTCCACGAAGAATATCTGGTTTATTAAACGTAAACAATATTAACGAAACCGGTTTTTCGTTTAGTGATGTAATTAGCACCATGGGTGGCTTTAGCGGTTTTGGTGGCGGCGGTGGCGGCGGCATGGGTGGTGGTATGCAAATGGTTGCTGTACGCGGCGGCGGTGGCGGTATGATGGGCGGTTTTGGCGGTGGTGGTGGTGGCGCAACCGGTATTACCCGTTCATTGTCAACCGGTTTAAACTATAGCGATGAGTGGGGGAAAAAAGTAAAAGTAACCGGCAGTTATTTTTTCTCTAACAGCAATGCCGAGCAGGAACAAAACACTTTACGTCAAAGCACTTTTCCTAATGACTCCAGCGCCAGTCTTAACAGGCAGGTACGCTCCAATAATATTAATCAGAACCATCGCTTTAATATTCGTTTAGAGGCGCAGTTAGATTCAATGACTTCTATTTTGTACACGCCAAGTTTAACCTTTCAACATTCGGAAAACGAAAACATTGATACCTCGTTTACCAATGTTAGAAAAGGATTGGGTGCTGATTATTTAGGACAAACCGGTAACCGGGAAAACACCAATAACCGCGATGGTTATAACTGGAACAATAATTTATTACTACGCAAGCGCTTTAAAAAAACAGGCCGAACACTAACCCTGGGCTGGTCTAACACATGGGGCAATAGCAACTCTAACGGGTTTTTATTATCCGATAACGTTTTTTTTAACCAAACCGGCGATATTATCCGTAACATATCGCAACACCAGCAGGATAAACAAAGCAATAAAACCAATAATAATGTATTAAGTGCATCCTACACCGAGCCATTGGCGTTAAATAAATTGTTAGAAGTTAACTACGCTTACACCAATAATAAAAGCAATTCGGAAAAAGAAACGTATAATTTTAATCCGCTTAACGACAAATTTGATGACCCTAATTTATTGCTGACCAATAATTTTGAAAACAGGTTTACGGCTCATCGTGTAGGTACAAACTTCAGGGTGCAAAATCCAAAGTATAATTACCAAATTGGTATTGGTGTGCAACAATCAACTTTAACAAGTGATAGTTATCAGGCTGCTACTGCTAAAGATTCAACCAGCAAAGCCAGTTATGTAAACTTTTTTCCAACCGCTAATTTTAACTTTACGCCCGCACGTAGTAAAAACCTGCGTTTCTCTTACAATGGCCGTACCAACCAGCCAACTATTACGCAGTTACAAAATGTGCCCGATGTAAGCGATCCGTTAAATATACGTACCGGTAACCCCGATTTAAAACAAGAGTTTAACCACAACTTTACAGTAGGTTATAACAGCTTTAATATTTTAAACTTTAAGTTTTTGGCGGCTAACATTACGGTAAGCACAACCGATAATAAAATTATCAACAGTATAGACTCAATGGGTCAGGGGGTACAAATTTCTCGTCCTACCAATATGGATGGTTATACCCGCGCTTTCTCGTTTGTAACATTGGGTTTGCCATTTAAAAATCCGGATTGGAAAGGCTCCAGTTTAAACTTTACCAACAACCTGAGTTACCTGCGTGATGTTACTTTATTGTACAAACAAAAAAATATAGGGCAAACTATTTCTGCCACACAAGGCGTGGGTGTAAACATTAGTAAAAACAAATTAAACCTTGGTTTAAATGCCAACGTTACTTATACCAACATTAAGTACTCTGTTAATAAAATGTTGAACGAAGATTATTTCACGCAAACCTATAGTACCGATGTTAGTTACACACTGCCGGCTAACTTTATTATAGCTACCGATTTTGATTATATATTAAATACCGGCCGTGCCGAAGGTTTTAATCAGGCCATACCATTGTGGAATGCCAGTGTAGCCAAGCAAATTTTCAAGAAAAAGAATGGTGAAATAAAATTCTCGGTACGTGACTTATTAAACCAAAACCAAAGTATACAACGTACCAATGGCGATAACTATATTCAGGACATTCGCAGCATGGTATTACGTCGTTATTTTATGGTTAGTTTCTTGTTTAGCATTAACCGTATGAGCGGTAGTAAACAACCGTCGCAAGGCATGCCAATGCCTCCGGGCATGAACCGTATGATGGATAGAAATATCAGGTTTAACTAGTGGTGAGATTTGAGAATTAAGATTTGAGACAAATTTTATAGATAGCTAATTAACAGTAATGTTAGTTAGCTATTTTTTTTTGTTACCAGCTGCAGTGCTACTGGCATCGTCTGTTGTAACCCGATAGGGTT
>DHEF01000032.1:629-16638 GCA_002399735.1 Chitinophagaceae bacterium UBA4857 | reverse complement strand
ATGAATGTAATACTCTCACTTGTACATTCGGTAATGCTATTGAGTATTATGTTAGTCTCCTACATATACCATTTTTTTGATAAAGTAGAGATTTTGCAGAGACGCCATGCTGGCGTCTCGGTGTAGAATATGTTTTTTGCATAGCTGTTGGTTTCACCAATCATACAATGCCAAAATTTATTTTTAAAAACATTTATGGAAAAAACAGATAAATGCATCCCCCAAATATAAGACACTGCTTAATGGCCCCTGCATTATCAATTTCAACAGCTAAAATTTATTGCTATGGTATTGAAAAAAAATCTTTCTCTTTTGTTTATTACTTGCATTGCCGCTTCATATAGCTCATTCGGTCAAAGCAAAACTGAAGTAAATGATAATACAATAACTATTAACGGGGTACTCAAAAATGTTAACTACACCGTTTCACAAGTGTTTTTCATGTATGATAATATAATAGATAGCGTAGAGGTTATTGATAATAAATATAGCTATATTACCAAAGCTATGAATGAGCCTTTTCTTATGACATTATATTCAAATTCATATTCAGATTTTTCCATTGCAGAAGTAGTGCCATTTTTGCTTGATGGCAAAGCTGTTACAATCACATCGGTAGACTCAT
Organism: Chitinophagaceae bacterium UBA4857; assembly: GCA_002399735.1. GTDB lineage: Bacteria > Bacteroidota > Bacteroidia > Chitinophagales > Chitinophagaceae > Terrimonas. Next base: position 16,013 of record DHEF01000032.1, on the reverse strand, counting down.
TTAAGAATCTAAACGTAGTAGGCTCCACAGCTTATACAGATTATATAGAACTCGAAAAAATGAATAAGCCATATTATTTAAAAAATCGAGAGTTGAATCAAAAAATTAATAGTGCTAATGACTTAAACGAAAGGAATGATTATAGAAGAGCGCTTAATAAAGAAGCAACAATAAATGGATTAAAGTATATAAATTTTATTGAACGTAACTCCTTGTCACCGGCACTAATGTACGCCTTATTGAAAGCTACTTTGTCTTTGTCAGAAGAAAATTATCCTCTTATAAAAGATATTTATGATAAACGAACCGAATCGGAAAAGTCGACAAATTTTGGAAAGAGAATTAAAAAATCACTATTTGATGATACACCAAGAGTGAATGACCAAACTAAAAACTTTACTTTACTAAACATGCGAGGTGATTCTATTTCCTTAGATAAGTACAAAGGGAAATATGTTATATTAGATTTTTGGGCAAGTTGGTGTGGCCCTTGTAGAAAAGAAAATAAGTATTTATTAGAAGCTTATAATAAATATAAAAATAAAAACTTTGATATACTAAGTGTATCGTTAGATATTGATATGGAAGCGTGGAAGAAGGCAATTCAAAAAGATGGGTTAATATGGGAGCAACTAATTGACGACAATAAAAAAACGCAGCAGCTGTATAAGGTTTCGGCAATCCCCCAAAATTTTTTAATAGATCCGCAAGGAAAAATCATAGAAAAGGAGCTACATGAAAAACGTTTATTAGATGTATTATATACAATATTTGAAAAGTAAAATTAATAACAGTTTTTCAACTTGTATTGCAATATAATAATTTTAATATCTATAAAGATACAATTATCCATATTAACAATATGCCGACGGATAGCGTCTTTTTAGCCAGGATAGCTTTACCTGAAAGATTAATTAACTCCGTTAGAAAAATGTTCAACGATGAGGATATTCCTTTGTAAAAAAATAAAAACATACTTTAGTAAATAAAACACCCTGCTACAACATTAAAGCTTACACCCTCGGTCGATTAGCGAACAGAACCCCGAACGGAGCCCTTCGACAAGCTCAGGATAAACTGCAACGTCAGTCCAATCAGGGCTATACAGCCCCGAAGCCAAACACACAGCTCATTCGGGATCAACACCGGTAAACAAATAATACTTACTTCATTAAGCACATAAAATAAAGAAAAAGGCAAATTCTTCCCTTTCTTAGCGTTTATTTTGCACTTTCTTTTGTTACTTGCCGTTTATTCATGAAGTTTTACCGTCTTATACTACCTCTTTTATTTGTTTGCATGGGCTTTTTTAATGCCGAGGCGCAAACATTATATAAAATTAAAGGCACTGTTTACGATAGTACCCATAACTACCCGGTGCAGGCGGTATCGGTTATTACCTCCTCGGGGCGTGGCACTACTACCGATAAAGACGGTACCTATACCGTTGAGGTGGAAGAGTCGGACTCTATCTGGTTTAGTTACCTGAATAAGCCCACCAAAAAATATCCTGTTTTAAAAATAGCTACTCCTTTTGCATTCGATATTTCTTTATCGGTGTATGTACCGGTGTTGGCCGAGGTCACGGTTAAAAACCGCAACTACTATTTAGACTCTTTGCGCAATCGTGAAGAATATGCAAAAGTTTTTAACTACACCAAGCCGGGTTTAAGTGCATCGGTAAACAGCGATGGTGTGGGGTTTGATTTGAATGAAATTATTAATGTTTTCAGGTTTAAGAAAAACAGAAGCACACTGGCTTTTCAAAACCGATTGTTGAATGAAGAGAAAGAGAAGTTTGTTAAACACAGGTTTAGCAAAGCATTGGTGCGCCGCTTAACAAAACTGGAAGGCGACTCGCTGGATTATTTTGTAAATACATTTGTACCACCCTACTGGTTTGTACAAACAGCCGATGAATATACTTTTCAAAAATATGTAAAAGATTCCGGCGAAAGGTTCAAACGCGGCTTGATGCCTTTATCGCCGTACAGGGTTGAAGAGGAAGAGTATTTACGATAATTTTATTACTGCTTTTAAACCAAAACAAAAATGGATCAGACAACATTAGGCATAGGCACCCGCTTACAACATACACAATTTGGCCCCGGCGTTATTGCGGGTGTTAAATACGCTACGTATTTAATTTCTTTCATTCATCATGGTGTAAAAGAAATTGATAAAACCGATGAACAACTGGAAGAAATTATTCCCGAAAATGTATCGGCTGAAATTGAAACATTGAGCGACGGTGAAAAATCGTTGTTGAAAATATTACGTTTATGGAACGGGATTGCTGAGCCTGTTGCCTTGGGCGATAAATGGCAGGGCGGTAAATTAATATTACAACCGGCAGATAATTCCTTAAAACCAAAAGAAATTCCGGTAGATGATTTTTTTCATAAAATTGTTATGCTGCGTGACCGCCTGCGTGTGTTGGAGCAAAATATAAACAGCAGCAAAAATTTAACGGACGAGGAAAAGGTAAACATACAGCAATACATAACCCGTTGCTACGGATCGCTTACCACTTTTAATGTGTTATTTAAAAACAAAGAAGACTGGTTTGTTGGCGAGAAAACAAGCGGGTAGAAATGAATGTAATGCAGTTGATTTTTTGTCAGCCCTACAGTAGTTCAATCATGCGCTGTTGCAGTCATTGATTGTTCGCTAATCAACATGGTGTTGTTTGTAGCCATAAATACATACTGCTCATCAACTATATTCATATGAAACTTTCTGCAGCAGCAAAAAATATTCTTACACAAATCAGCGACAAGAAAACGAAACTTGGCGACTTAAGAATCATTGCCAAAGAAATAAAAAAAGACCAGGCGTTAGCCATGGAACTCTGGTCATCTGAACAATTTTTTGCCCGGCAATTGGCCATTCTTATTATCGATAAAAAACTTCTTACCGAAGTAACCATTAATGAGCTGATTGCTGATATGAACAAGCATGAGGATAATGAAAAACTCCAGCTCATTGATTGGCTATTTGCTAATCAACTTTCAAAAGATAAAAAGACGATTGAATTAATTGAGCGTTGGGAGAATAACAAATCATCTCTTCATAGACGAGTATTTTGGTACTATCAGGCCCGTTTGCGTTGGGTAGGTCAAACGCCACCACCTAACAGTGATGCATTACTTACCAAAATAGAAAGTAAAATTGAAAAAGAAGTTCCGGAAGTGCAATGGGCCATGAACTTTACAGCAGGCTGGATTGGAGTGTATGAAAAAGAATACCGGAACCGGTGTATTAAAATCGGTGAGAAAACAGGTTTGTACAAAGGTGAAATGGTTTCAAAAGGATGTACACCCGATTATTTACCTGAGTTTATAGCGATTGAAAGCAATAAAAGAAATTTATAAACTACCAATAAAAACTTCTTCCGTCCTTTGAAACAGAATAATAGCTCATCTCTCTGACAGATTATGTTCTGCACAGAGCTATTATAAAGAAGGTTAAGTCTGGTTGGTTTAGTTTTTCATCAACAATAATACTTTTTCAAAACTCTCATTGTTGGCGCTGGCATTTACAGCGTTTATTACAGCCTTTTTTTCATGTTGTCCTAAACGAAAATTAAGTGTGGCCTTGCTTTCATTTTTGGCAGGCACATATTGAAACAACATTTTATGCATCGGGTGTTTGGCATTGGCTGCATAATAACTAAGTATATCGTTTTGTGCATACTCCATCATTTTAAACCAGTTGTGTTGCATCAGTAAAAACGGTTTGGTAGCATGGTCGCTTATATCATCAGACAAATAAGGATCTTCCCAACCACCGACAGCACGGTCACGTATTTGCAGTAACAATACACCGCCTGTATTTTCTGCAATCCAATCCTCAAACACCGATAAAAAACGAAGTGTAGTTTCCTGTCCGTAATTGTCACGCAGGCCGGCATCCATTACATCAATAACCGGATTTGATGGCAACCAAACATTGGGTAAAACAATGGGGAAGGTGGCATTCATACGTAAGGCCGTTAACATACGCAGGTTATAAGGATCCTGGTTTTTAAAGAAAGACGCAAAATCAATTACATCTGGTCCGGCAAGCGGTATACGGCTGCTATCGTCCAGCGGTCGCATCATAAAACTAACAGGTTGTGTACTAATCAGCATTTTGCGACTATCACGTGTAATGACAGAGTTAAAAAAGATAAGCGGAATGCGGGCTTCTTTTTCGTCTTCTGTATAATCTTTCAAATGGTTGTTGAGTAACCCCTGTGTATTGCTATTCAGTTTTTCTTCAAAGGCATAACCACGGTCTTTTATATAACTGTAATTGCCTACTTTAAATTTTTGTGCCGGCGATAAAATATCACGGGCTACAAAAGAAGAGAACAATGAGTTTAAAAGATCTTTGGAAATATTATCAATATGTGTGCTACTGCTTAAGTTAACACTGGCACCTTCAACTTTTTGTTTGTACAATTCTCGGTAATAAGTAGCACCAATCATACCACCGGAAGCACCATTAATTAAAAAAGTCTGGTTCATTAAATCGCCACCTGATAAACTATCAAGTTTTTGTAAAACCCGCATAGTAAAAGTGGCGCTGCGGTGGCCTCCGCCGCTGGTATTTATAAAAATCATTACCGGCTTTTCTCCTTTTTGTTTTTGTTTCCATTTTTCTAAAATGCCAATCATGTTGGCTTTGTCCTTTGCCACTTGTTCGTTGTTGCAAATAGCCATTAAACCTTCGGGTGAGTAAGACGGCCTGTCTGCTACATTTTCATAGTTTAATCCATAAGCTTTATTACGGGGGTCAATCCAGTTAAACTTATACATTAAATTAAGTGCAGCAATCAGTAAAATTAAATATGGTACAGCCCAGCTTTGTAAAAAATACGAGAAGGCTCCTGCAACACCAATTAATATGGTAAAAAATATGGTAATACTTGCGGCGGCAGGTATTTGAAAGAAAGGATGATCGAGAAAAAAGCCAATGATTATTAAAAACAGAAAAGCGGCAAACACCGATAAGATAGCCGCAAAATGATGGCGTTTGAATAATGTGTTTACAAAATTGCTGGTATAATGTTTTACATCACGGCTCCGGCGTATTCGTATCGGGTTATCCAGGTACCATTCAACTTTAATAATGGCATCGCTTTTATAAATTTCCTTTGCCGGTTGTAAATGGGTAATGTATTCGCCGGAGTTGCTTAACAAGGGCATCATTTGCCGCAGAATATTTCTATCTGCACGAAAGAAATAAACAAAGGAGAATAAAATCAATAGTATTAACCCGCCTATAAAACCAACGCCCAATATCAGTATTTCATTAACCGGCATTAACTCTTTATAACGGTTAAACTGGTAGGCTTTTATGCAATAAAAAATAATAAAAGTTAAGGGAAGAACCGCATTGTTAATGCAATATTTTAAAAATGGGTTTGTTGTGGCCGATAAAAAACGAAAATATTTGCTAAAGAGAATAAAAGTGCTGATGTTCCAGCTCATAATAAACATACCCACCGCAAAGCCCGTAATAATTGCCCCCAGTATGTTTATGCTACCTAAATATTCAGGCGCCAAAAATAAAGCCTGGGCACCAAAGGCACTCATAAAGCCACCGCCCACTGTACTAAAAAGGACAAACCAAAACAATAACAACACCTGGTATTTTCTAAAATGTAAAAAAACCAGTTGTACAGGAAAAGAAAATAAAAAACCGCGGAACCAGGATTTCATTGCAATATCAGTTCGATTGCAATAAAAGTAATCATTTCATTTGCAAACGGAAAGAGAAAAGCGTAACAGATAACAAACAAGCTGTTAATAAATGTAAAGGCTGCATAATAGCAGGCATGTTAAAAAAGTATAATGCCAGCCCTGCACCCAAAGCAACCAATACAAAAAGTGCCGTTAAATTACCATGTAAACGCAATGAGGTAAATGATTTTGTACGCCACCATAAGAACAAACAAACTGCTAACACCAACCAGGATGTACTACGATGCAACAGGAAAATATTATCTAAACCGTTTAACCATAGTTCACGCTGCTGATAACCTAATGGTTTTGATATTTCGTCCACTTGCTCTCTAACATCAGTACCCAATATTACTTGTACTATTACCAGTATAAGTGCTGCAATGGTTAAATGTTTTAAATAGGCAGGTACGGCTACTTTGTTTTTATTTAGCAGTGCCAGTATTATAAGTGGTATAGCGGCAATTACAATGGCCACCAACATATGTGTGGTAACTTTTACAACGGCCAGGTTATGCGCTACTACCATTTTGCCCAACCAACCCTGAAAGCCGGTGGTAACCACCAGTATTGCCGACCACCAGAATATACTCCTTTGCTTTTTAAAAAATAACCGGAAACTCCATATCATGTGTGCAAAAACCAAAATGCCCAATACGGCACCGGTTAAACGGTTAATATATTCTATCCAGGTATGGTAAGCGTTAAAAGTATGGTCAATATCCTGCGCACTTAAATATTTTTCAAAATCGGCAGGTAATTGGCTGGCATTGGTTGGCGGTACCCAACTGCCAAAACATTTTGGCCAATCGGGGCAGCCCATACCACTTTGGGTCATGCGTACAACGCCACCGGCAAGTATTACCACAAAAATCCACACCAGTACAAAACGGGTATAACGTATATAAGCAAGATTTTTATTCATAGCGGGGCAAAGGTACTGGAATTAATAAGTTGTATGCATATGACAGTAATCATATTCATACACAAGCCCACAATGTAGAAACGAAAATTACTTGCTAAAAATAGTAAGCTGTTGCGGTAAAATATTAAAACTTTTGCGGTGGTATTTACAAATGCCGTTTTGCTCAATAGCTGTACGGTGGCTTAGGGTACCATAGCCTTTATTGTTTGCCCAATCGTACATAGGGTACTCGTCGTGTATGGTTTTCATGTAATCATCGCGATAGGTTTTGGCTAAAATACTGGCGGCGGCAATACTGGCAAAACGGCCGTCGCCTTTTACCATACAATGGTGGGGCAGTTTTTTATAGCTTACAAAACGGTTGCCATCTATCAGTAACATTTCAGGCGACAGCGTTAACTGGTCTAAAGCCAGATGCATGGCTTTAAACGATGCTTTTAAAATATTAATGTTGTCAATCTCCTCATTATCTACACTGGCAACAGCATAGGCCAGGGCTTCCTGTTGTATAATGTTTCTTAATTCGTAACGGTTACTTTCTTTTACCTGTTTAGAATCGTTAAGTAAAGGGTGTGTAAAGTTTTTAGGTAAAATAACCGCTGCAGCAAATACCGGACCTGCATAACAACCCCTGCCGGCTTCATCACAACCGGCTTCAATAAATTGTTGTTGGTAGCAGCTTTGTAACATTTTGCGAAGTTAGTGCAGAAAGCTGAAGGCAGAAAGCTAAAAGCAACGCACTACTACAAAATGCTGAATAGAATTACCGAACGGCCCCGATTAAAATACCCTGAACAGCTCCGAATAGCGGAGTTAACACGGGGTTAGAAACGGGGTACTGCCCTGAATCAAACGCACCTTGCTAAGCTCGGGGTTAGAAACAAAGTGGCCAATAGAATTAATTCGATATTAGTTATTGTATTAGCCTCATTGATGCTTCGCGTTGTTGCAGCACAAGTGAGTGACACAACGGAAGTTCAATCAAGGGTGGGACGCTGGTAACAAAATAAAAATCAATGATTATTGTTTACTCACCATCTCTCCTACTTTCGGCCTAACCGACTTCCCGTATATATCGATTGCGTATTAGGATAAAGTAATAAAACGGTAATAACAGATAGTTTGGGTTAGCTATACCATTATAATATGGTAAAAAAAGCGCAATTTTGCCACTACTTTTAATATTATGGCTAAAATACTTGTAACAGGCGGATGCGGTTATATTGGCACGCATACGGTGGTTGATTTAATACAAAACGGATACGAAGTAATATCTGTTGATAACAATTCCCGATCTAACCCCGGTATGATGCTGGGTGTAGAAAAGATTTTGGGCAAAACAGTTAAAAACTACAAGGTTGATTTATGCAACTTTGATGACACTTATGCCATATTTCAGGAGAACGATGACATTGATGGCATTATACATTTTGCAGCTTATAAGGCCGTTGGCGAATCGGTAGAAAAACCGCTGATGTATTTTGAAAACAATATTACCTCTTTAATAAACCTGCTTAAATGCGTGCAGGATTTTAATATACCTTATTTTGTTTTTTCATCATCCTGCACGGTGTATGGTTCGCCTGATGTAATACCTGTTACGGAAGAAACGCCACCTAAACCTGCAGAATCGCCATACGGTTATACCAAACAAATGGGTGAGCAGATTATTAACGAGTTTGCTAAAAGTAAAAATAATACGCAGTGTATTTTATTGCGTTATTTCAATCCGGTAGGTGCACATCCGTCTATACAAATTGGCGAGCTACCCATTGGTCGTCCGCAAAACCTAGTACCCGCCATTACACAAACTGCTATTGGCAAGTTAGATAAAATGACGGTGCATGGTGCAGATTATACAGAAACCCGCGACGGATCTTGCCTGCGTGATTTTATACATGTATGCGATATAGCGCACGCACATACATTAGCCATTGATTATTTACGTGAAGGAAAAAACAAACGCAAATGCGATGTGTTTAACCTGGGTACCGGTAATGGCGTTACAGTACTGGAAGCCATAAAAGCATTTGAAAAAGTAAGTGGTATAGCGTTGAATTATGAAATTGGCCCTCGCCGTGCAGGTGATGTGGTAGCTATTTATGCTAACAATAACCTGGCCCGTACGGAGCTTAACTGGCATCCACAATATGGCTTAGATGAAATGATGGATAGTGCCTGGAAATGGGAGCAACGACTGAAAGCCGAAGAAAATATTTTTGGTGCTCAGCTAAAAGAATTGAACTAATATAAATTTAAATAACAAAAAAGCAGGCCAATGGCCTGCTTTTTTGTTTTGCATCCGGCCGCTTATGAAAATGCTCTTATCCCCTTTACTTGTTATAGGTAAAATAAGTAGTATCGCTTTTGTTTAGTACTGCTCCCGGGTGAGTATAAATAGAGAAAACTTCTTTTGTTACCAGGCCAATCTCATTGGTGTCGTACAAATACTCCCATGTCATATAGGCAATTTTTGCGGCATTATAATAAGTACGTTTTTTTACCAGGTTTTTTGTAGGCTTTCCATACAGCTGTGGTAAGTGTGTTTTATAAAAATTGTGTTGTGGTTTATCTGTATAATATTCAAATACTATTGAATCTCTTTTGTTGCTTGCCGGGTTGGCCACGTTGGTATAATTATTAATCCAATAGCTGTAGTTATTGTCTTTATAATATTTGGTATAGTGTTGTTGGTAGGAAATATAATTTATTATTGCTGTTACATTATATCCCTGCTCATTATACGTGTACCGGTCTATATTATTAAATGTATTGTTGCTACGCAGGTTAGCAACAGAGTCAATATAACCCATGTTGTTTAGCCTGCAATAGCCTGTAGTTGTAACTACACTGTTACTGTATGTTTCGAAGGAATAGTAGTTACTGTGTTTTAAAAAATGTGTGGTAACGGTTCTTGCCGGATCTCTTGCAGATTTTAAAATATAGCTCTGATTATTTCCGGTATAAACATAATGTGTTGTATCGGTTGTGCCGGCTGTGTGTAGTATTGATTTTATCACCCGGTAAGAGGCATAATCAATCTTATCCTCATCAGGAACAAGCAGGTTATTGGTAGCATCTTTTTTACAAGAAATCGCCATAGCCATTGGTACAACATACAATAAAAGGTGAAACTTTTTCATATAGTTAAGGTTGATAAGTTGAACAGTAAAACTGCACAGAAATTAGCAATACCACCATCCTGTAAAAAGGGGATTTTACAATAGTCTTCGACCCGTACTACTTTTAACCATAAAAAAGGCAGCGCTTTCGCACTGCCTTATACATTGTTTGTTATAATATATATTATTTCTGAATAATTACCCTGTGTGGAGTTGGGCCTTCTACACCATTCACATCCCAGGCGTTTTTCACTAGCTCTTGTACACCAAAATATACATCCCAATAATCAGGTTGTTTAGTATATGGTCTAACAGCTAATGTTACCATACCGTCACCAACTTTTAATACACTTACTTCCGGTGCCGGTGAGTTTAACACTTTGGGGTGATGTGCCATGGCAACAATGGCCACTTGTCTCGCTTTTTCAATTTCCATATTAGGCGCAATAGCCATAGTAAGATCTACACGCAGGTTACCATGTGTAGTATAGTTTACAATTGTTCCGGTAGATAATGGCCCGTTAGGCAGTATAACCGTTTTATTATCGGCCGTTAAAATCATGGTATTAAAAATACCTTGCTCGGTAACAATGCCAATTTGTCCCTGGGCTTCAATCATGTCGCCCACTTTAAATGGTTTAAACACCAGCATCATTACACCACCTGCAAAATTACCCAGCGATCCGTTTAACGCTGCACCAATAGCCAAACCGGCACCAGCCAGTAAAGCGGCAAAAGCCGTAATTTTTACCCCAATCATTTCAAAAACCGAAAGCAGCAATAAAATGTTTAAGGCAATACTCACCAACGACGATAAAAAAGTACGCAACGATGGTTCATAGTTTTTCTTAATGAACATTTTATTTAACAGCTGGGTAATTTTTTTTATAACCCATGATCCAATAAGGTACACCAGTATCGCCCCCAGTAGTTTTGGTGCATATTCCATGGCCATTTCCTTCGCCTTTACAGCAAATGTTGATGCCTGATTTGTGACAGTATCAATCTGTAATAAATCCATAATTTTTTATTTGTAGCTATAAAACTATCCTAAGCTTAGCAGCAATATTTTTCTATTCGATGAATAAGGAATTTTTATACTTTAAAGCTATTGAACAGTCGGTAAATGGCTGATACAACCATGAAAAAGAGGGAATTTATTATGTAGCCAGCCATGGTGCTACTAGCATCGTCCCTTGTTTTTAACCCCGAGTTGGCCTTGTGCATTTGATTCGGGGCGTCGCACTCTTGTACACCTGTAACTTTACTCACCATTGTGCAAGATGCATCCCGGTTTTATCTTATCGTGTGCGGCTATCTTACAATGCTTTTAAATGGGCGATTGTGATGTAGGTTATAAAAGAAAAATTATTGTCAGAACACCGTCTTGTCCGTAGTGTAAGTACAGCCGATGGTGGAATGGCGTTTTTCGGCCATAGCATAAACAGGCTTTTACCCAAATAACAAAACAACTTGCCTCAAAACGACCGGCCGAAAAATAGCCTGTAGCCAAGTGGGTGTACGGTTCCGCCTGGCAGTTTTTAAAACTGATATACCCTTGCAGGCAGAATACAACCTGAACAAGACCTGGCTTTTTCTTTTACTTTTTTCCAATAAAAAAGTAAAAGAAAAACCGGCATACTGCAAACTTTAACTAAAGGCAATTGGGCTTTAGGACAAGTATAAAAGTTTTTTTATTACAGTCTAAAATTTATTTGGCTAAAGCTGGTGCCAAGTACCTGTTATACCGGTTTGTAAAAAAGTGGTGTACACACGATAGGATTTTATCGGTGGTATTGCATTGATGCTATTGGTCATTGGGTAGGCTTCCTTCAAATATCGCAATCTCATTATCTAACTTTCAAATTATAATTAACCAATATAAGATGTATTTGATGATGACATTTTGTAAGCTTTTGCGATGTATGTTAAAATCAAACCATCACTACTTAAAATTTATTTTATGAATAAGGTTTTAGCCATTGCCCTTTTACTGTGCAGCACTATTTTAATTAGCTGTAAAAAAGACAAAGAGAAAACACCCGATGCTGGCAGTATTGTAACATTTGAAGTTCCTTTTAGCACAAAGCTGATTACTAAAACTAAAGGTTCATCAAAAACTTGTACACAGTTAGTGGGTATTGACATAAATATGGATAACAATGCAAAAATGTACACTGTAAAATTTACCGGTTTAAAAAGAACAGGCGGTTATTTAGGCAGTACCATAACAAACGATCCGGATATAAATGGTGCTTTTACGGATGCTAATGCCGTTGAAATTAAAAACGGACTTAATGCAGACGGGTTTACTTATACCAACGGTTACAATCCAACCGGAGTAACCCGTGTTAGCGCCGATAAAAAATATTTCGTATCGCTTACGCAATGTACGGGAGATATTTGTAGCTCCACCACTACTTGCCCTACTGTAACGGGTAAGGCAACGGTTACTATTCAGTATTAAAAGTGGTTAGTTCTCTATTGTTTATATTGCCAAAATTGACACAGGAAATTTTCGGAGTTCACAAACTTCTAATAGCTTAGTTTATTATGTAACCGGCAGCATTGCTACTATTGTCGTCTGTTGCGATCCGATAGGATCGGGATTTAATTTATTTCCAGTGGAAATGAATTAAAGACTATCACTTGTGCTGCAACAACGCGGAGCATCAATGAGGCTAATTCAATAACTAATATCGAATTAATTCTATTCGGCATGGTGTAAATGCCTTTCTTGTATACTAAAAGTACTTTTTGTAATAGCTGTATTAAAGCAATTGGATGCTATCCTTTTTATGCTAAAAAAAATTAAAGCTGTCTTACGACAACACTTAATGCTATGCCGGACTAACATACCATACATGAGGGACGTAACATTAAACATGTTGGGGAAATGTTGGGTATAAAACAAGATGCTCTGGCGGCCAACCTTGGCCCAACAAAGGTTCTTAACTCATCTATTTCAACTGCATTTTTCCATACTGCCGCGACCGGTTTTTTAATTCTTTCCGCAATCCGTTTTACTTTTCTTATTACCGTACTTACTGCAATATTCATAATTCTTGAAATACTACGCATACCTACTCCATTACGTACCTGTTTCATTATCATTGGGTCAGTACTTGTTTGACAAGTAGTGTAATTATAGGTTTGTTGTTGATACTTTTTGCAGTGTTTACAGTAATATCGTTGTACACCATTCTTTTACGTACCGGCCTTCCTGCAATTGCCATTACAATATTTACAACCCGTTTTCATAGCTGCTATTTGAATACACTAATAGAAAAAACCGCCTAAAGGCGGTTTTGCAAATCTATCATTTTTAGTAAAAATCTATCCTCATAAATAAAAAACACCATTAATAATCAATTATTTAATAATTAATTTAACAGACATGCTAATTGAGTACATTACCCAAATGTATCGTATCTATCTCATACAAACAACACACTTTCTGCCTTTTTTGTGTCATTTTATCCACTAAATTTGTAGAAGACTGATAATTTTTAGTCTCTTTAAGGCTTTTTAAATGAATATTGGACAAAAAATAAGTGAGCTACGTAAACAGAAAGACTTGTCTCAGGCTGATTTTGCCAAAGCTGTTGGTATATCAAGGGAGATGATTGGCCGTTACGAACGGGACGAGGTAATGCCCTCTATTGAAGTGGCCGCTAAGATGGCTGGCGCCCTTGAGGTGTCATTGGATTATCTGGCTGGCAATACCAACCTGCTGCTGGATAAAATACTTTTAAAACGCATTACCGATATACAACAGTTGCCGGATGAAGATAAAGCACACCTTTACGCCCTGATGGATGCGTTCCTCAGAGACCAAAAAACTAAAAAAACTTATAACCCCTAAAACAACAAAGCCCCTCACGGGGCTTTGTTGTTAGTATAACATTGATGTTTGTACCACTTTCTGTATATAATTTTCAAAAACTACTTTAACATAATATCCTCGCAACGGGATTGCCGCTATTTTATCCTTTTTTACTTGTTTGCTTATTACGTCAGCAGGTATAACTATTGGCACAATAGATTTATTAATTTGAAGATTTCTATTTGTACTTTTTATTAGCTCTAACAACCCACTTTTAGGTAAATTAGAGTACTCCTGCAAGTAAATTTCAAACTCATTCTCACTCTCGACAATAACGGCATACAGTCTCAAATCCTTTTCTGCTTTACCGAAGCGGCTGACATACTCGTTTATGCCATTCTGAAGACTATCCATTACGGGACTTTCAAAACTATATACAATTTTCTGCTGTGCAGTACTGCTAAAATGTAGCCCACAAAAGGCAATAAATATAAAAATAGCTTTTCTCATCTTTATCTTTTTATCGTTTACCTCCAAAATATTCTAAAGCTGCTCGCAGAATACTAAACTTATTATTGTACAAATCAGGAGTAGTCGAGATATTATCCTTAGGCGTGACGGTTGTCCCCATTATGCCTTTCTGTGGCACAAACGCATCCACATTTTTTGAGTCAATAGTGAACAATGGAACCCCTGCTGACCTTGCTGCTTTACCATCACCCGGCATTTGAGCGGAAGCATCTCTATTTCCATCTGCAAAAATATCTGCAACCTGATGTGTATGTGCATCCCCAATTTTTATCAAACTTCCATCTTTGACACCTGGTATGCTTTTAGGGTCATCTACTACAGATACTTGAGGTCCGTTTAACTTGCTTGAGTTTGTATGAACTGTGAGAGTTGCATTTTCAGGGTCAAGCAACAATGTTGTACTCATTTCTTTATAAGAGCTATAATCCTTCCCATTACCATCACCACTATTATAAAGTCCTTGAAAATATTCGCCTTCTGTTTTATTTCCAATTTTTACAGTTACTTCTTTGCTGGATGACTGAAGCTGCTGGGTTGCGGCTTCTGATGTTGTGCCTCCATTTGTGTTTTCGATATTATAAAACTTCTCCGCACTTATGATGCGTATATTATTTGTTTTTGCTCCATCACTTCCCAAATATCTACCCGCTTTACTATAATAATCGTCCAAAGGTGCCATTCCATCAGGGTCAATATATCTTATCGGATTATCAAAAGCATAATTATAAGGTGACCATCTACGCATCTTATCAGCCAACGGGTCAACCGTATGCCATCTTCCTATTTGATTGTCATACATCCTTGCACCATAATCCAACCAGTCTAACCCTGAACCGTCATTGAACTCTTTTCTTTGCTCCTCCTTGCCATTGTACTTGTATCTGTTTTCTGATATGCCGTTGAGCGCCTTGCTACTTATCCCACTCATTGTCAAGCCAAATGGATAGTAATGTGTTTCCTCCAGTATCGGGCCTCTGTTGTGCGTTACCTGCAGATTATCAAAGAACACGTCTATGTTCGTAGCCTCGTTGCTGGTGTAAATATACAAATATCCGTTCTTTGGTATCGTTAATCCTGTTTTAGTGTGTATTGTTGCTGCGCCACTTGCCCCTACCTGCTCAGAACTACTGCTGCCCGGTACTATCTTAAACTGCTCATCAAACACTATCCAGTTAATATACGCCTTGGGTTTGCTACCGCTTGTTGTCTGTGTTGTTAAAAACGTCGTTAAACCATCGTTAAGCCCAATGT
>DHEF01000032.1:0-464 GCA_002399735.1 Chitinophagaceae bacterium UBA4857 | reverse complement strand
CCTGCCAAGCCTGTGCTTAATGCATTAAATAAATCAGTTAATACATTGCTGGTATTGTTGGTTGCTGAGCTGCCACTCCAGCCACTCGCTACCCTTATATTGTAACTATCACCTGCCATTACTTTTAATAGCAGGCTTGGGCCTATTTTATTACTGCCGCTTACATTCCTGGTTCTCGCTACCTTGGTATTGGTGCTGTAAAGCGGATCACTGAACCATGCAGGCTTATTGTACTGCGTAGCCGTCAGGTTATCATAGATGGTTTCCTCTGCAGTTATTGTAGCCGGTTCTAAGGTGGCCGCAGGGTACTGGTCTGTTTTTTCCTCATCCGTCAGTACCATTCTTACATTACCCAAGTGGTCTTTCAGCATGTAGTCGTATTGGAACGTATTATCCGTTTCTCTTACCCTTATACGCCCTTCTTCCATACCCATAAACTGTAACTTGTCTACATAACCCAAGGC
>DHEF01000045.1:224154-231746 GCA_002399735.1 Chitinophagaceae bacterium UBA4857 | reverse complement strand
TTGATTCCCAAATTTTAAACTCGAGATGACGGTCGTTGATGGTGTAGGACTCCGTCACTTAACATGATGATGATTAACGAACGGAACGATGAAGAGTGCGACGCAAGGGACGATCATTCGTGTTACTAAAGTTGATAACAAAATAATTCAGTCTACTCAATATTAAATAAAAATATGCGTAACGTAGGAATTTTAAAACCCCTCCTTTGGAGGGGTTTGGGGAGGCATTATTATTTAGCAATATCTATTTTTACTTTTTTGTTTTTGATCTTTTCGTTTTTAATTAAACGTAAAGTTTCATTCATTTTTATTTTCTTAACGGCAACAAAACTGAAAAAATCTTTTACTTCAATCAGCCCAATATCTTCTTTTTTCAAATTGGCTTTGTTGCTTAAGAAACCCACAATATCAATCTTGTTTACTTTATCTTTTTTGCCGGCAGCAACAAAAATGGTTGACCATTTTGGTTTTTCGGGTAGGATGGCTGTTTCGGGTAAGTCTATACTCTCGGTTTCGGGAGCATAACCCGGTACTTTTTCATCGGGGCCAACAACTAAAATTACTGTTCCGCTGGCATCCATACGAGCTGTACGTCCGTTTCTATGTATAAAACTATCTTCAGTATGTGGTAAGTGATAATGAACGATGTAACGAATGTTGGGTATATCTAATCCACGTGCTGCTAAATCGGTGGTAACAAGAATATTGGAAGTACCATTCCTAAATTTACAAAGAGCACTATCACGTTCCTGCTGCTCCATAGAGCCGTGATAAAAAACATTGGTGATGGTTTGTCCGGTTAAGTATTCGCTTACACGCTCCACCGACTCACGGTGGTTACAAAAAACAACGGTAGATCTGTTGCCTAAATAACAAACTAATTTAAACAGACTTTCCAGTTTATCTTTATCAGTACTGTTAACTACTTTATACGCTAACTTTTCGGGAGAGGCTTCTTCGTCAGTTAAAAAGTTAAGTACCTGTTCGTTTTTTAACCCAACAAATGCTGGGACGGATACGGCCTGTGTAGCAGATGTCAATACACGTTTTTTAATACTGGGCAAAGAACCGATGATGAAGGCCATTTCTTCTTCGAAACCGGCTTCCAATGACTTATCAAACTCGTCTAAAATTAAAGTTTCAATACTGTCTGTAGTGATATTGCCGCGGCGAATATGATCGGCCAGGCGACCTGGTGTGCCAATAAGCAATGCAGGAGGCTCTATTAAATTATTTTCTTCGGTTTCACGCAGGTGACCACCATAACAACAAGTTACCTTAAAACCACTGCTAAGGCTTTTAAACACTTTTTCAATTTGCATGGCCAATTCACGGGCGGGAACAATTACAATAGCCTGCGTTTTTTTGTTACTTGCTTGAAGTTGCGACAATAAAGGCACTAAAAAAGCAAGTGTTTTACCGGAACCGGTAGCTGAAAGTAAGACAATATCTGAACCTGTCTTATTGGCTTCGATAGATGCGAGTTGCATTTCGTTAAATGCCGTAATATTTAACAAAGCCAGTAAATGCTCAAAATTGTCGGTATTATTATCCATAGCCGCAAAAATACATACAAATAAGGCTAAGTAAGTTTTAATAGTTTACTAAGGGGTGAATTTTGGCATAATAATTACCATAATAACTTATAAACCTGTTTTTATGGCTAAAAAAACGCAACCTATTAAAAAGAAAGAAGACGTAGCTAAAAACCCCGACAAAAAGATTGACGAGGATTTTAAAGGATTTCCGCATGGTCAAGCCAGCGAAAAAATTATAAAACCGATTACTAAAACAGAGAAAAAAACGGCCAGGATAGATGAGAAGAATAAATGATGAAACAAAAGCTAGGCGAATTTGAGCAGCTTTTGTTAGCAAATTATTCAGCTTATTTTTTTATGAAAGCTGTTGTTTTTTGTGTTGCCGTTTTTACAAAGTATGTACCTGCTTTTAAATGGGCAATATCCCAATCAATAGCTGATTGGCCATTGATAGATACTTTGGTTGCCAGTAACTTTCCGCAAATACTATATAAATAATAAGTGTTAGAATCGGTATCTGGCAGTTGAATGGTAATTTTATTTACAGCCGGTGATGGATAAATTAGCAAAGCAGCCAATTCTTTTGACCCTAAAATGCTTACTGTTTTTGAATAAATATATTGCCCATTATTAGTGGTTTGTTTAATACGGTAGTAATTAATTTCTGGTTGTGCTGCAATACCCTGAAAACTAAATTCCTTTAATAAAATTTCGTCGGTACCAGAAATTAACCCGATAGTTTGATAGGTACTATCCTTACCTAGCTGTTGAACTTCAAATAAATTATTATTGGTATTTGCTGTTGACCAATTTAACTGTACACGGTTGTTAGCCATATTTGCGTTAATTGAAACAAATTCCGGTAACACAACATCCTGCTGCATTTGTACAACCTGAGTATTAAAATGCGAATGACTTAATGTTTTTCGGTTTTTAGTTTGTGCAAAATCCTGCGCATTTGTAGAAGTTAAAAGTAAAAAAGAGATAGCTAGGAAAAACAATTTCATGGTTTGTGGAAAAAGTTAGCCTATAGCTTTTACAAAAAGCCGTAGTTGGTGTATAAATTGGTGTTTGAGGGCGCAAAGATATTTAGCTAATTTTTATAAAACAGTTTTTACATAAACAAATGTGTACAATATACACAATATAATTAATTTTCCTAAGAAAACTTACGTGCTTTAATAGTTAACCATATTTTATTATACTGGTATATACTTAGCCGTTTCAAAGTCATTTTTATTATTTCTAAAAAAAATTAGAAATATCTTATGCAATTTTTTAAATAACCGCATCCAGCTAGTTGTAGCTAATACCCAAAACTTAAAATGTTGCTTTATGTCAAAAACTTTACAACTAAGTATACCCGAACCATGCCACGAAGATTGGAACAAGATGACCCCAACTGATAAAGGCCGTTTTTGTGCTGCTTGTAAAAAAGATGTGGTCGATTTTACTAATATGAACAATGCACAACTAGTTGCATTTTTTAGAAAAAAAGCTTCAAGCAATGTATGTGGCCGTTTTTATAACGACCAGTTAAATACAGACATACCAATACCTACAAAAAGAATCCTATGGGCAAAATATTTTTTCCAAATTACATTACCTGCCTTTATTGCATCGGGTAAATTAATGGCACAAGGAGAACCCAAGATGCTGTTAAAAGAAAATAAAGATGTAATAGTAGTTGTAGCAGGTGGGGTAAAAAAGAAAGAGCAGAAAAATGCTCCTTTACAAACAACTACCGTCAAAGGGCAGGTTACAGACGAACAAGGAAATGGTATTGCTTATGCCACTATTATTAACAACAAAAACAAAGCGGGTATAAGCGCCGATAGCTTAGGCAATTTTACTTTACAAGATGTACACCTGACTGAGGGTAGTGAATACACCGTTAGCGCTGCAGGTTTTTCACCAGCAATAGTTTTTGCTTCACGCATTAATTATAATACATCCTTACAAGTAAAATTGGTAGCAAATAATACGTTGAAGGAAGTAGTTGTTAGAACAAATTTTTCCATCAGGTGTTCAAGAACAACAGGTGGTGCTGTTTCAATCGTTACTAAAAAAGATATTGTCAACATAAAACCCATATCCTCTATTACGAGTATTCCTTTATTAAGAGATAACGCAATAAAACTTTACCCTAATCCCGTACAAATAAATAAAAACATTACCCTGAATTTTAATAACGATACAGTCGCAAAATATCGTTACCAGATTTTAAGCATGGACGGCAAACTTGTTACAACAGGAATAAAAGATTGTTTGACAGGTAATACTATACTTAACCTAACAATCGATAACCGTTTTACTGCCGGTACTTATATTTTGCAATTACAAAATGAAACGGGGCATAATAAGCAAAGTGTAAAGTTTGTTGTACAACATTGAAACAAGCGAAGCAGAATATTAACATTAACTACTAAACCTTTTATTACAGTTGAAGGGCTGCCCTATTGTTAGCCCCGTCCCTGCAGAACTATGGCTCGTTAACTCACCTTGTTTTGCTAGGGCGGGGTTATAAATAGTAGCTGTATTGGTAGCTTGGCATAAGCAGCATAGCAAAACAGTATTACAAGGGGCGTGAACAAAAGCTGATAAGCATTACTGCTGCTGACAGCCCAAAATAATATTTAAGCTTATCTTTTTATGCAAACGATAAACTATAAAATGTAAATCGTTTGCATAAATTTTTTATTAAAATTAGTGTCTGCAAAATATTTCGGTTAGTAATTATAGCGTAGTTTACCACAAAAAAAGTATGGTATTAGTTCGATTGCTTGTAGTAGTTTGTATATATATAAATATGTCGCCATTAATGGCACAACAAAATAAAATAAACGAAAAACCATTTGTAATTCCTGCATTACAAAGTTGGCAAGGTGCTTACGGAAACTTTGAATTACGTACAGGTGCAAAAATTATATTACAGTCTACCGATAAACAACTACAAACTACTGCAAATATTTTTGCAGCGGATATACAAACCATAAGCGATAAAAAAATTAAGCTTGCTGTTAGTACAGTTAAACCTCAGCCCGGTGATATTCAATTACAATTAACAAATAATGATATTGCAATTGGTAAAGAAGGTTATTATATTACCATAGGTAAAAGCATAATTATAAAAGCAAATACTACCCAAGGTATAATGTGGGCCACAAGAACTTTATTACAAATGTTGGAACAAGATGGTGCACACAGGTATTTACCCAAAGGTGAAATTAAAGATGCACCGCAATACGCTGTGAGAAGTTTTGTATTAGATGCCGGCAGAAAATTTTTTCCACTGCAATTTTTAAAAGATTATGTAAAACTGATGTCGTACTATAAAATGAATGATTTTCACATACATTTAAACGACAACGGTTTTAAAGAGTTTTTTGGCAATAACTGGGATAGTACGTATTCGGCCTTTAGGTTAGAGAGCAGTACTTATCCTGAGCTTACTGCTAAAGACGGCAGCTATACGAAAAAAGAATTTAGAGCCTTACAGGAAGAAGCCAAACTATATGGCGTAAATATTATTCCCGAAATTGATGTACCGGCACATTCATTGGCTTTTGCAAAACTGTTTCCTGAAATTGGCAGCAAGACATATGGTAAGGATCATTTAGATTTGGACAACCCTAAAACCTATGAAGTAATTGACAATGTATTTAAAGAATACCTGCAAGGCCCTGACCCTGTTTTTATTGGCGATGAAGTACATATTGGCACCGATGAATATGCAAAAAAAGAATCGGAAAAGTTTAGAAAATTTACTGACCATTATATAAAATTTGTAGAAAGCTTTGGAAAAAAAGTACGCTTATGGGGTGCACTTACACATGCTGCTGGTACAACGCCTGTAAAATCGGAAGGTATTACCATGAACGCCTGGTATAATGGTTATGCCGACCCTAAAGAAATGATGGCATTGGGTTATGATTTAATTAGTACACCCGATGGTTGGTTATACATTGTACCTGCTGCAGATTATTATTACGATTACCTGAACCTAAAAAAAATATATAGAGAATGGACACCAAATATGATAGGCAATCAAACTTTTGAACCTAATAACCCCAAAATTAAAGGTGGTGCTTTTGCGGTTTGGAACGATCATCCGGGCAATGGTATAACGGCTAAAGATGTGCATCACCGTGCTTTTCCGGCCATGCAGGTATTGGCACATAAAATGTGGGCTGGCGCCGATACAACTTTGGATTATACCATATTTAACAAACAAGCCAATAAAATAGGCGAGGGGCCGGGTTTAAATGTAATGGGGCGTTACCATATTAAAGACTCTTTATTATTTGATTATAATTTTGAAAATATTGCAACGCAAAACAAATTCAAAACTTTTGGCAAAAGCAAAGTCAACATTAATAAAACTTTAAACTTACAAGGCGGCAATAGTTTTATAAAAACTCCATACAAAGGCATAGGTTACAATTACACCGTTTCATTTACTATCAAAGCAGATCAAAATCCGGCTGATGCAGTTATCTTTTCATCGGCTGATGCAGTAGTTAAATTAAAACAACAACAAACAGGCAAACTAGGTTTTTCTCGTGAAGGTTATCATTATAACTTTAATTATACAGTTCCCGAAAATGAATGGGTTACCATTACTATTACGGGCAATAACAAAGGCACTAGCTTGTATGTAAACGGTAAATTGACAGATAAACTGGAAGGAGCTTTTAAAACATTTCCCGGTACCGAAAAAAAGAATGCCATTGTGCAAACTTTATTTTTTCCGTTACAATATATTGGTGCAAAAAATCAGTCATTTAAAGGCAGTATAAAAAACATAAAAGTGTTTACTAAAATACTTACACCGGAACAGATTAATACTTTACAATAATTACCGTCATATATAAGCAGGTAAATTTATCTTTGCGCCATTATTGTAAATTACAAATATGAGAGTTAACTGGTATCCGCATAATCTGCCGTTCAAGCATCCGTTCACTATTTCAAAAGGTACAAAAACGCATCAGCCTTCGTTGGTGGTGGCGTTAAGTAATTTTGGCTTAACCGGCTATGGCGAAGCTCCTGCCATAACTTACTATGATATTACAGTAGAAAAAATGATGGCCGACCTGGAACTTAAAAAAATGTTTGTCGAAAAATTTGCATTTACCGAGCCGGGCAGATACTGGCACTACCTGCATCATTTGTTACCTAAAAATCCGTTTTTGGTATGTGCATTGGATATGGCCGCCTGGGATATGTTTGGCAAATTAAAAGGCAAACGTTTAGATACTTTGTTTGCAAATGAATTAACACCGGTTGCCAATCCGCCAATTTGCGATTACACCATTGGCATTGACACCGTTGAAAAAATGGTAGCCAAAATGCAGGAAAAACCATGGCCTATTTATAAAATTAAAGTGGGCACCGCTAACGATATAGCTATCGTAAAAGCCTTGCGTGAAAACACCGATGCAGTTTTACGCGTAGATGCAAATGCAGGCTGGGATGTAGATACAGCCTTACAATTAATTCCGCAATTACAGGAGCTGGGTGTTGAATTAATTGAACAACCATTGGCAAAAGATAATTGGGATGGCATGAAAATTTTGTTCGAAAAATCAACCATTCCCTTGTATGCAGATGAGGCCTGTGTGTTTGAACAAGATGTAGAAAAATGTGCCGGACATTTTCATGGTATTAATATTAAATTGACCAAATGCAGTGGCATTACACCTGCCTTGCGCATGATAAAAAAGGCCCGTGAGTTGAACCTTTCCATTATGGTGGGCAGCATGAACGAATCTACAGTAGGTTCGGCTGCCATTGCGCATTTAATTCCTTTTGTTGACCATGTAGATATGGACGGCCCCTTACTGTTAGCGCAGGATATTGCTACCGGCCTGGAATACGATATGGGTAAAGTAACATACGGCAATGGCCCCGGTTTGGGAATTGTGTACACCGGTTAGTCAATTACAATTGAACGTGTGATGTAAAATAATGCAGTTTATTTTATGTAGTCAACTGCATTACTACTATCATCGTCTCTTGCGATCCGATAGGATCGGGATTTAATTTATTTCC
>DHEF01000045.1:221303-224043 GCA_002399735.1 Chitinophagaceae bacterium UBA4857 | reverse complement strand
TTATTTCCAGTGGAAATGAATTAAAGACTCACTCTTGTACTGCATTAATTCTATTGGCTAAAATGCAGTACTCCGTATTTTAATCGGAGCTACCTGCGTAAGCTCAGACATTTGTCATGGGTAACTTTACTCAACATTCTGTAAGGTGTACCTCGACTTGTCGGCGGTACAGCAGTAATTCTATTGAGCATTATTTAAGCCTCTTCACTTTTTCGGTAACTCCAATTATTAAATATTAATTCCTAATTACAAAGCTCCATTCCCAAATTTTCAAATCATCTTATTTTCAATTGTTCTCTGTAGTAACAATTTGTTTTTGTTAAATCGTCCTGCAAAAACCACCGTTTACCCATTTTAGCACCATTTTCCAGTATAAAACAATACTTTTGTTGGCTAAAAAAACAGGTTCATGCCAGTACAGGATATATTGATAGTTTACTTAATCAGCATTCTTTTAGTTTTTTTACCATCGTTTGGATTGGCCAAACTT
This sequence comes from Chitinophagaceae bacterium UBA4857, assembly GCA_002399735.1. Taxonomy (GTDB): domain Bacteria; phylum Bacteroidota; class Bacteroidia; order Chitinophagales; family Chitinophagaceae; genus Terrimonas. The sequence goes on along the minus strand of DHEF01000045.1, from coordinate 223,553 downwards.
TTTCCTAAAGCAGGGCAGGAGGCCTGGAAAGCCTATGTACCCTTTTATAATACATGGATAATGCAGGAAATAGCCGGAAGACCAAAACATTGGGTGTTCTGGCAGTTTATTCCGGTAGTAGGTTGGTTTATTACTCCCGGTATTTTTATAGAGTTTGCTAAAGTATTTAACCGTTTCTCTTTTGGCGAACATATCTGTGCTTCTTTATTTGCACCATTTTATTTTCCTTGGTTAGCCAGTAAAGTGGAAAAGGCGGAGAAAAATACCGGCAAGAAATACGGTAAAGATTATATTCCGAGGTTTATTGGCGTTGAAGCAGTACGTAAACATAAAAAAGCAGCATGGCGTGAATGGGTCGATGCAGCCATCTTTGCCATTGTAGCTGCTACCTTAATCCGCACATTTATTTTTGAAGCCTATACCATACCTACCAGCTCAATGGAAAAAACTTTGCTGGTGAAAGACTTTTTGTTCGTAAGCAAATTAAGTTATGGTACCCGTATTCCTAATACACCGCTGTCAATTCCGTTTTTACATAATTATATGCCGGGAAGCAGCGGGGCAAAGTCTTACTCAACTGCCATACAAATACCCTACAGACGTTGGTTTGCTTCACCGGTAAAACGGAACGATAATGTGGTGTTTAACTATCCCGAAGGCGATACGGTAATAAATAGACAGGACTTTCAGTCAGCACAACCTTATTATGATATTATAAGAAACCTCGATGGCACTTTTAATGATAAAACGCGTCAGCAAATTTTAGCCAACCCCGAGTATCCGATAGCAGTACACCCGGTTGATAAAACTGATAATTACATTAAACGCTGTGTAGGTATTGCAGGGGATAGTATAAAAATTATTGATGGTATTTTATATGTAAATAATAAGCCTGCTTTTGTTTCACCAACATCTGCTACTTATTATACTTTTAATACGGTTAACAACACAATGATTGGTGCTGATTATTTAACGGATGCGGGTATACGCTTGAATCAGAATGACGGCCAGAATGATTTTATGACCCCGCAGGTTAGCCAGGGCGAATATTCCATTAACCTTACGTTAGGTGAACTGGAAATTTTGAAAAAACTACCATTGGTAAATGCAGCAACTATTAAAAAAACATTAGATCCTTCGGGTATTTATGCCACTTTTCCGCAGGATACTACATACTTTAAAAATACCAGAGACAACTTTGAGCAAATCTGGATTCCGGCAAAAGGTGGTACGGTGCAACTAACGCCAAAAAACATGGCTTTATACCGTCGCAGCATTGGCTTTTACGAAGGCAATAAACTGGAAGAAAGAGGTGGCAAAGTATTTATTAACGGACAGGAAGCAACCAGTTATACTTTTAAAATGGATTATTACTGGATGATGGGTGATAACCGACACAAATCGCAGGACAGCCGTTTTTGGGGTTTTGTACCGGAAGACCGCATTGTGGGTAAGGCCTGGATGATATGGTTTAGCTGGGAAAACGGACCAAGATGGAAACGGTTGTTTAACATTATAAAATAAGTTACCTTTAAGTGCCCCTTTCAAAGGGGCATTTTTGTCTTTAAAACTTTTGTTTAAAGTATGGAAAAAAAACAGATTAGCTTAACATACGAACTATACAATAATAGCAGCGAATTAAATGAGCAGGATTTAAACCTGCTGAACCATGCCAGGGAAGTAACTGCGCAGGCTTATGCACCTTACTCACAGTTTCATGTGGGGGCGGCGGCTTTGTTGGCAAATGGTCAAATAATTACCGGCACCAATCAGGAAAATGCAGCATACCCTGTAACCATTTGTGCCGAGAGGGTTTTACTGGGCATAGCCGCTATGTTGCACCCTAACACACCCATTCATACTTTGGCAGTTTCTTTTTCATCGGAGCATAGAGATGCAGCCAACCCTATATCGCCATGTGGTATGTGCCGGCAAGCTTTACTGGAATATGAAGGCCGTATGCAACAACCTATCCGTATTATTCTTTCGGGCCAAAGCGGACAAGTTTATATTATTGAAACAGCGCAGCAGCTACTACCGCTTGCTTTTACCAGCAACGAATTGAAGGCTTAGGGGGTAATGGTTAATCGTTCATAGTTGATAGGTCAAGGGGGGCAATAATGAATAACTATTCACTGCCGGCTCACAGACTTTCCGACTCTCGCACTTTCCCTGCTTAATAAAGAACAGAACGTACAAGAGTGAGTATTTAATTCATTTCCACAGGAAATAAATTAAATCCCGATCCTA
>DHEF01000045.1:196259-221217 GCA_002399735.1 Chitinophagaceae bacterium UBA4857 | reverse complement strand
TTCCACAGGAAATAAATTAAATCCCGATCCTATCGGATCGTAACAAAAGCCCCATCAGGGAACTGCAGTCGGTTACAAAATAAATACCACATTAAGAAAACGCTCCTTATTAAATCACCTTGTTCTTCCATTTACCACTTTGCAAATACAGGTAGGACAAAATGAATAGTATACTCCAATAAAGCAGTTCCGAAGCCCAAGCCCATACCAGCGACAAATGATATACATGCAGCACCAGGTAAATATATAAGCTGTAAACAGCAATGGTGATGAGTTCGATGGCCAGGTTAATTTTTGTGTTGGCCGTACCGGTTACACCGTTTAGCCAAACCGTACCGAAGGACATGGTTAATAAACCTATTGAAACAATACGTAACACTGGGGTGGCATCAGCAATAAAATCGGCACCTTGTCCGTAAATAGACAATACAATATGTGGAAACAGGTTGATGAGTACACACATAATTAACGTAAAACTGAAGCTGAGCCTTGCAATTTTGTTTATAATAAAAAGTACTTGTTCTTTTTTACCCTGGCCAATTATATTACTTACCATGGCATTGGTGGTATTGGCAAATGCCCAGATGAAAATACCAAACACTCCAAACATATTACGGATGGCATTGCTGATAGCCAGTGGTCGCGGGCCATGTTTTTCTATTAATAAATAAAACAATAACCAGGCACCGACGCTTAATACAAACTGCATTACCAATGGCGATGATTGTTTAAATATTAAACCGGCAGTTTGGGGTCTGAATTTTAAGTAACTAAATAAACTAAACTGGCGGTTAAACTTTTTATAATAAATTAAAGCCAGCACAATGGCCAGTCCTACCACCTCGGCACAAACCGATGCAATAGCTGCACCGTTAAAACCAATGGCCGTAAAACCAAATTTGCCATAGATAAGTGCATAGTCTAAAAATATATTTAACAAAGCCTCTACAATAAACGCATACTTTAAAAATTTGCTGTTATTGGTGCCTACCAACATGGCATTACACATTTGAAATAAGTATAAAAAGGGTAGGCCCAATATGCGTATCAGCGAAAAATCAATGGCGTCTTTTCTTATGGCGTCGTTTTGTATAACAGCACCAAAAAAGTAAGGTGCTGCCAGGTAACAAAGCGTAATGCTAAAAGCGGCAAAGAATAAAGCAATCCATATGGATTGGGAAAATAACAGGCCAATATCGTTGCGGCGGTTTTCTCCTGCACGACGGGCAATTAAAGCCTGCAAGCCACTGTTTAAGCCATTACCCACCAGCGCAAACACCAGGTAATAAACACCGGTTATGCCGGCTGCGCCTAGTTCCAGCTCGCCTAAACCACCCAAAAAAATGGTATTGGCTACAAAATTTATTTGCGGTACCAGTAAGGCTAATGAAATAGGCATGGCAATTTTTAAAATCTGTCGGTTGCTGGTTCCTACACGTAAATCGTTATGTGGTAATGTGGCTGCCATAAAAAAGGTGACAAAGCTACAGGAAACCGTTCATTTGCTATGTTTTATAATTGTTTCCCTTTGTACTTTTTGTGAGGGCCTAATGGGTATTTTTTGTTAACATTGCACCTGAAAACAACCAAATTTGAACCAGATATATTCCATAATAAATAATAAAGACGTACCCGAAAAAGAGCAGGCACTGGCCTTGTGTGTAGGTAAAACTTTCTTGGGTTTTTCCATTACCAATACCGAGGGTACGGTATTGCAATCATTGGTTTGGCACACCGGTGCAACTATTGATAAAAAAACGATTACCGATTTTTTTGATACACATACAGAATTGACCAACAATTTTACGCAGGTAAAAATAGCTTACAATTTTTCGCAAAGTATGTTGGTGCCTTTTAAATTTTATCGTGAGGAAGAAAGTGCCCAACTTTTAAAAACATTGCACCTGGTAAGCAATTTTGATATTATATCCAACGACCGTATTGCTGGTTGGCAAATTTGTAATGTGTTTGCAGTACCTGAAGAAATTTACCTTACGTTGAAAAATTACTTTCCACAAGCAAAGTATGTACATCAGCATACAGTAAGTATCCATCAGTTAAATAATTTACCCGAAAACGGAACCCTGTTGGTAAATTTTGATGGCAGCGAGTTTACGCTGGTAGCCGAAAACAACGGTCAGGTTTTATTGGCGCAAACCTATAGTTACAAAACACCGGCCGATGTATTGTTTCATTTGTTATCCTGCTGCCAGCAATATAAGCTGGAGCAAGAAACGGTAAAACTTGTATTATCGGGTTTAATAACACAGGAGTCGGCTTTGTACAAAGAGTTGTACCAATACTTTATTCAAATTGATTTCGCAACGGTATCCGGTTGGCAGGTTAAGGAAAAGGAAGACAATTATCCTGCACATTTTTTCACCCCTTTAAATCAGTTGGCAACATGCGTATTATAGCCGGCGAATATGGTGGACGTAAGTTTAATCCGCCATCTAAAATGCCTTACACACGTCCAACCACCGATATAGCCAAAGAAGGTTTGTTTAATGTATTGCAGCACCAGTTAGATATGGAGGGCCTTAAAACCCTCGATTTGTTTGGTGGTACCGGTAATATAAGTTACGAGTTAGCATCACGTGGTGCTGAGGATTTAACGCTGGTTGAAAAGGACAACAACATGTTTGCCTTTATAAAAAAAACTATTGAGCAACTCAAAATAGAAGGTATTAAACCTATTAAAATGGATGTGTTTAAATACATCCTGCAATGCACCGAGCAGTACGATTTTATATTTGCCGGCCCGCCGTATGCATTGACTACTATTGATGAGTTGCCTAAATTGATTATAGAAAAAAAGTTACTGAAACCCGATGGCATTTTTGTGCTGGAACATACACCCCGTAACGATTATAAAACTTTTGAAGGCTATAAAATGGAGAAAAATTACGGCACCACCATTTTCTCTTTTTTCACTGTTTAATTTTTGGTTACCGGTTTCTAACCCCGAGTAGAGATTTGTGTGTTGGTTCGGGGCTGCAGTTCCCTGATTGATCGTTCCTTGCGACGCTCCGTTCATCAGTATATCGCTAATCAACTTAGGAAAGTCCGGAAGTTCTGAGAGATGGGAAGACCGTAAGTTAGCAGTCGATAGTGATTACATTCCATTTTTTTCAACTGTCAATTGCTCCATGAACCATTAACTATGAATTATAAAGATGCAAAAAAAAGAACTTCGCACCATATACCGCCAAAAACGAAAAGCATTAACCCCTTCCGAAAAAAATAAGTTGGATGATTTGTTATTGATACAATTTCAAAAGATTCCATTACCTCCTATACAAACCATTTTAACCTACGCTGCTATTGACGAAAACAACGAACCGCCAACAGATTTAATGGTAGATTATTTACATTTCACCATTCCGGAATTAGAGGTTGCTTATCCCAAAAGTAATTTGCAAACGCAGCAAATGGAAGCTATACTCACAACTGAGGATAGTTTTTTTGAAAAAAATGAATGGTATATTCCCGAACCAATTGACGGCACAACTATTGCACCTGAACAGGTGGATATGATTTGTATACCCTTATTAACTTTTGACAAACAAGGCTACAGGGTTGGCTATGGCAAAGGTTTTTACGATAAATACCTGGCTAACTGCCGTCCCAATATTATTAAAATTGGCATCAGTTATTTTGAACCGGTTGTCCAAATAAGCGACCGCAACGAATTTGATGTACCTTTAAATTATTGTATTACACCGTATAAAACATATGTTTTCTAATTTTTTCTTACGTTCATTTCGCATATTATTATTACCCGTAGCACTTATTTACTGGCTGGTAATTGCTGTACGTAACTGGCTATATCATAAAAAAATTTATAAGTCAACAAGCTTTGCTTTGCCCCTTATATGTGTGGGCAATCTGGCAGTAGGGGGCACAGGTAAATCTCCCATGGTGGAATATTTAATCCGTTTACTAAACAAAAACTATAAGCCCGCCACGTTAAGCCGCGGTTATAAACGTCGCACAAAGGGTTATGTACTGGCAGGCGATAATACCACTGCCTTGGATATAGGCGACGAACCTATGCAGTTTCACCTAAAATTTCCTCATGTACCGGTGGCCGTGGGTGAAGAAAGGGTAGTGGCTATTCCGTTGTTGTTGCAGGACAAGCCCGAAACCAATGTAATTATACTGGACGATGCCTTACAGCACCGTGCTGTGGAGGCCGGCTTAAATATTTTATTAACTGATAGCAGTAATCTTTTTACCCGTGATTTTTATTTACCTACCGGCGATTTGCGTGATTTAAAATCGGGCTACAAACGTGCCCATGTAATAGTGGTTACCAAGTGTGATCCCCAATTATCCGTAGACGAAAAAAAGAAAATTATTGTCGAAATAAAACCGTTGCCACACCAGCAGGTGTTTTTTACTACCACCAAGTATGGCGAAGCTTATCACCTTTTTTCAAAGGAAGTGCGAACCGTACAAATGGATATGGAAGTGTTGCTGGTTACCGGTATTGCCAATCCGGTACATTTAAAACAATTATTGGAAAAACACACTTCATCTTACCAGTTATTGCAGTACCCCGATCATCATATTTTTAACATTGATGACCTGAAGGAAATTCGGAAAAAATTTAATGCTATTGACAACGAAAATAAAATTATCTTAACAACGGAAAAAGATGCTGTACGGTTGTCAAAGTTCCAGGCCGAAATAGAAGATGAGCCAATTTATGTATTGCCTATTGAACATTATTTTTTGTTTGAGGAAGGCGAAAAATTTGACAATACGATACTGGATTTTATAACCAATATTAAACCTAATTTATAACATTATTTATGGGGAAAAAGCATTCGCAGAAGAAAGGAACAAAAAGAGGACATTCAACCGCACCAACAGGCACCGTTAAAGGTACTTTAGATATAACACGTTCGGGTATGGGTTTTGTAATTGTACCCGATCAGGAAACAGATTTAATCATTCGTCCGCACGATTTTAATACCGCCATGCATGGTGATACGGTTTTGGTAAAAGTAAAAGCAGGCGGTGGCCGCAGGCCGCAAGCCGAAGTAAAAACTGTATTGGAACGCAAGCGTACCGATTTTATTGGCAAGCTGGAAATGAACGACGGTTTTGCTTTTGTATTAATTGATGGCGATAAACCAACCCCCGATTTTTATATTCCTTCCAACCATATTAACGGCGCTAAAAATGGCGAAAAAGTGGTAGTTCGATTGGTGAAATGGGAGCATGGCGATAAACGTCCGGTTGGCGAAGTAGTAAGCGTATTAGGCGAGGAAAACATGAACGATGTAACCATGAAGGAAATTTTGTTAGACGCAGGATTCCCATTAAGTTTTCCTGATGATGCATTGGAAGTGGCAGCCCGCATTCCGGATACTATTCCCAAGAGCGAAATAGAAAGACGTAAGGATATAAGAGATTTGTTAACCTTTACTATCGACCCTGTTGATGCCAAAGATTTTGACGATGCCATTTCTTTCCGCATTTTAAAAAATGGTAGTTACGAAATTGGTGTACATATTGCCGATGTTAGCCATTATGTAGAACCGGAAAATGCTTTAGACAAAGCGGCTTATGCCAAAGCAACATCTGTTTATTTACCGGACAGGGTTAACCCAATGTTGCCCGAACATATTTCCAATGTATTGTGTTCTTTAAGACCTAACGAGGATAAACTTACCTTCTCCGCCATATTCCAGGTAAATGGTCGTGGCGATGTAAAACAATATTGGCTGGGACGTACCGTCATCCATTCCGACAGACGGTTTACCTACGAAGAAGCACAGGAAATTATTGAAACCGGCGAAGGCGATCATGCAGAGGTAATTAAAACCCTGAATACCATTGCACAAAAATTACGCAAACAACGTTTTGATAAGGGGGCTATTAACTTTTCTTCAACGGAAGTACGTTTTAAATTGGATGAAGTAGGTAACCCTATTGGCATAATGGTAAAAGAAAGCAAGGAGGCGCATCAACTGATTGAGGAGTTTATGCTACTGGCTAATAAATATGTAGCACAAAACATAGCCAAAATACAGGTAAAAGGTAAACCACTTTCTTTCCCGTACCGTGTACATGATACGCCTGACGAAGAAAAATTATTACCTTTTATAGCATTTGCCAATAAGTTTGGTCATAAGTTCGATAATTCATCACCTGATGCTATTGCTAAATCTTTTAACCAGTTGTTAAAAGATGTACATGGTAAACCAGAACAACATGTGTTGGAGCAATTAGGCATACGTACCATGGCGAAAGCCAAGTACACCAGTGAAAACATCGGTCACTACGGTTTAGGTTTTGAGCATTATTGTCATTTTACTTCACCCATACGCCGTTACCCCGATATTATGGTACACCGTATTTTACAGGAAGTATTAGATGGCAAAGCCAATATAGATAAACGCATGGAGGAAAAATGCAAACATTGCAGCGACAGGGAAAAAGCTGCGATGGATGCCGAACGTACGGCCAACAAATACAAACAGGTACAATACATGCAACAGTTTGTAGGACACGAATTTGAGGGGGTTATTAGTGGTGTAGCCGCCTTTGGTTTTTGGGTAGAAACAGTGGAGCATAAATGCGAAGGTTTGGTAAGTGTAAACAACCTGATGGATTATGATGAGTTTCGCCACCTGGAAAGCGATTACTGTTTGGTAGGTATGCGCAGCGGTAAAAAATTCCGCATGGGTGATAAAGTAACCATAAAAGTATTGGCTGCTAATTTAGAAAAACGCCAGTTAGATTATGATTGGGTGGTGGATACCGAAGCAGAAGCTGTAGCACCAAAGAAACAAAAAACAAAAAAGAACAAGGGATAGACTTATTTTTACCGCATGAATTCTTTTGAATATTTATCGGGCCAGTTTGCACAAAAATTTAACCAGCCCCAATTTCCGTCCTCGCCGGAAACCCTGTACCAGCCTAACGAATATTTTTTACAAATAGGCGGTAAAAGAATCAGGCCCATATTGTGTTTAATGGGCAACGATTTGTTTGACGATGTAAAACCCGAAGCTTACGAAATAGCCACGGCTATAGAGCTGTTTCACAATTTCACCTTAATACACGACGATATAATGGACAATGCTCCTTTACGCAGGGGCATGCAAACCATCCATACAAAATACGACAACAGCACCGCCATTTTATGTGGCGATGTAATGCTGGTACGGGCTTACGAGCATCTCGCATCTATACAATCGCCCTACCTTACACAATTGTTGCAGTTGTTTAATACTACTGCCCGTCAGGTTTGCGAAGGCCAGCAAATGGATATGGATTTTGAAAAACAGGACAATGTTTCGCAGGACGATTATTTAAAAATGATCGAATTAAAAACATCTGTTTTAATAGCGGCCAGCCTAAAATTAGGTGCCATCATTGGCGGTGCCAGTCAACGTAACCAGGATAATATTTATCAGTTTGGTTTAAATCTGGGCCTTGCTTTTCAGGTGCAGGATGATTATTTAGATGCATTTGGCGATCCTGAAAAGTTTGGCAAACAAGTAGGCGGCGATATTTTAGCCAACAAAAAAACATTCCTGTTAATACACGCATTAGAAACTGCCAATGCCCAACAGAAACAAGAACTGCAAGAGCAACTAAATAATAACCACCCCGATAAAGTAGCTAAAGTATTACAGCTTTACCGCGACTGTAAAGTTGATGACTGGGCACTACAACTTAAAAATACTTATCTGGACAAAGCCTTTGCCAATATGGAAGAAATGGCGGTTTTATCGGCCCGTAAACAACCATTGCTCCAACTGGCTGAATACCTGGTAAAGCGGGATGTATAAGGTTGAAGTTAACGGTTAATAGTCGATGGTTCATTGTCAAGGTTACTGCCTGCATACTAAATACTATAAACTATTGTAGCTTACAGTTTTAGTACCAGCGGCGGTAGTTTTGTGTTTATACATTACTTCATTACAAGATCATTACTACCGAAAAAATATTTTATCCATTTTATTTTAACAGCTGACAGGTTTGGTAACCCGAGTCTTTTTTCATGCATAACAGTAAATTCATTTTTTTTATAAAAACCTAATGGTGATAAGTATATATCACCGTTGGACTTTTTTGCTGAACTGTGGTCAATTACCCAACCATTCAATATATCTTCTTTTTCTTTCAACTTGGTTAACATTTTTGTCCCAAATCCTTTTCCCTGCAATGCTTTCGCAATAATAAGGACAAACCACTTTTCATCGTCTCTTATAAAAGTGGCAGTCCAACCTTTTATTTCCTCATCCTCCTCAACCAATAAATAATGGGTCGCTGCTATCAGCTTATTTAAATAAGTTTCAAAGTCGTTCATTGATTTATATACAAGTTGTACAGGGTATTCATTATTCCACAAATCAAAAATTTTTCTTTTTTGTTGATTGTTTAATCCACTTTGATTGACAATTCTCATTTTTAATCGTTTAAACGTGAATCCGGGATTAATTTAAAAAGAAAAGACAAACAAGGCTCCCTTTTTTAGAGTCCTTGTTTGCCTTTTAATAACCCGGGTTAATGTATTTTGGTAAAAGGTATAGTCGGGTAGTTTTTATTGGCTAACACAATTTTGAGGTAGTAAATGCCGGCATTTAACTTACTTGTGTTTATGGAAATAGTATTTTGTCCTTCCTGTATATAGCTTGTCATACTGTTGATTGTTTTACCGGTTGCGTCATATATAATTATAGCAGCATTCCCGGCTATATTACTTGACATTGACAGGTTCGTGTAATTGCGTACCGGAACCGGTGCCAGGCTAGGTTTATCAGTTGCCGAACAACTTGCCACTTTTATAATAGCTGAGTAAGAGAAAGTACCGTCCATATCAACTGATTTAATCCGGTAAAACCATTGTTGCACTTGCTGCGATGGTTTGTCTGTGATAGTATATTGCTGTTTGGATGTACTATTACCCACAGCATCCAGTTGCTGAGCATAGGTCCATGTGTTACCATTACTACTGCGCTCAATAATAAATTCTTTTGTATTACTTTCCTGTAAAGTTTCCCATTTTAATTGAATTAGGTTGTTTTGGCAAACACCATTTAGCAGCCCCCATACAAGCGGTAGGGCGGTGTGGTTGGCGGTTAATATAAGTTCATGTAGCGATACAGCATTGGGTAAAGTTGTTTCTACGAAATTGTCGTTACTATTGCTGCCGGTATTATCACGGTAAGGCAACCATTGGCTGCCGTTATATATACGCATAAATAAACCGGTGGCGGGTAAATTATTCAGTTCTTCTGTTGTGTAACTGATGCGTAGCTTACCACTAAATACCGGAATATTGTCTGTAAAACGGTAAATACGGTTAACATAGTTTATATTAATCGTATGCGCTGTTGTTGTTGTTTTTAATAAGGAGGTATTACTAAGTGATAAGTCTTTGTCAGGTGTAAGGGTTAATCCATCCAGTTGAAGCAGGGCATTTTCCTGTATGGTTATTACCGCATTAGGCTGAATATATATTACCGATTGAGCTAGTATGATGATGGTTGAGAATATACTGATAAACAGCAGGTATATTTTTTTCATGATGAGGGAGTCTTTTATAATGATAAAGTAATTGTGATATTGCAGCTGAAGTGTGCGACGCAACGAAGATGTCATGAAAAACTACAGCCGGTAACCTGATTATAAGGGCTTTTTAAAAATATATATTTTCCCATTGGCAGGCCTGTTGGGCAAATCTGTACCAGGGGCGCCCACAATTATGTCATCATTGGTAATCCCTACGGCATATCCAAAGCTGCTATAAGATTGTAAAACGGATGGTACCAGTATTGCTTCTTTTTGCCATTGGTTATTTTTTGAAACATATACATGTACCAGACCGCTGTTATGATAACTTTTGTTTTTGGTTGCCGGTGCTCCTATCACCAGCAGGTTATCTTTAAATGCTAAGGAATGGCCGAATAAGGTGTTGGGTTTGTTGTCACTAAGCGTGGTTTCGTGCGTAACATTATTTCCTTCCAGGGTATAAATATTTACGGTTCCGTTTATATGGGCATTTGTCATAGTAACGGCAGCACCAATAGCTAATTTGTTACCATTAATAGCTACTGAGACACCAAATTTTTTTGCACTTGATTCAAGGGGAGCTTCCAGTGTAGCAATTAATCCCCATAGCGGGCCGTTACGGCGATATACAAATACTTTTCCGGAATTAATCTGGCTGTTTAAATTGTTAGCCGGTGCACCGATAGCCAGGTACATGCCTTGTATAGCACAACTGGTTCCGAATAAACCATTGGATTCGGCAGCAGGCGCATTTAAGGCTGCTGTCTGAACCCATACGTTACCGTTATGGCGATACAGGAATGCTCTTCCGGCTTTGTCTTGCCCCTGCCACATTTTTTCCGGGGCTCCCACAACAATAGTATTGCTGTCAATACTTACCGATTCACCAAAGCTGCCCGGAGCAGCCCCGTCATTGTGTATTATTTCTTCAGGATGAAGTATAGAATACCCGTTAATAGTATATACCGTAATACTGTTTAATCCAAGCGTACTGCTTACCAGAAATTTACCATTACTGGCAACACTTTTACCAAAGTAAGCCGACTCTCCTAAACGCAGGCTACTGAATTTAACCGAAAAGCGCCAGGGTGCGCCATCAGGCTTGTAATAATGCCTCATACTACCGGTATGTAAATAATCATTGCCATCATGATCAAAAGGAGAACCACTTACAAAGTGATTATTCCAGGTGGCCAGCGAATGACCTAACGAAGTACCTGTTAAACCATTATTCCCATTTAAAAAGCTATCAAAGCCATCATTTTCGGTTATAAATGTTTGGGTATCGCCCCAGCCGGTCATACTGTTATTCAGGCTGATCCATTGTGTGCCGTTAAACCCTTCAAATTCACGTTTAGTATTGTTCCATTGTATGGTACCTGCTACCGGCGTTGCACTTCCTGCTTCACCAATTTTTATAGCACCATTAACGTGTAACTTTTGCTGGGGGGTAGTAGTACCAATGCCTACATTCTGTGCAAAAGTCTGGGTAGTAATCATCCATAAATAAAGAATGATACTTTTTATAAAATATTTCATATAATTTTTTTAAAGAGGAGGTATGAATTATCCCGTTTATTTTTTCCTGAGTTGTTCAATTATTTTTTGCTGTTCTTTAATGGCTTCCACCAGGTAGGGAATAAGTCCGCTGTAATTCACACTTTTTATACCGGCTTCATCGGTAGTAACCAGTTCGGGCATCCATGTTTCTATTTCCTGTGCCAGCAAACCGGCCTGTAGCTGCTGGTCGCGGGTACTGTCTTTCCAATAATAATTGTAACCACTGAGTTGCTGTATTTTTGTAAGGGCATTATCTACAACGGTAATATTTTTTTTTAAGTTGACATCGCTGTTTTGTGTTACTGTGCCGCGAAACCATACATTGCCGTTACCCCTCATTTCCATTACATTCCCTACTCTTGAATAATTGATATGGAATCTTGCATCGGCATCATTGCTAAGGTGGGGTTGCCCATATAAATTCCAAACGCGGTTACCAGTGTTGCTGTTGCGGAATTGTATACGGCTTCCGTCTCCTGACTGAGTAGCTTCCAGAATAAGCTGGGGAGTACCGCCGGAGCTGTTTAGTTTTATTAGCTGGTTGCCTTCTATGTGCAGTTTGGCCTGTGGTAGCATACTTCCTATCCCTGTATTACCATTTTTTAAAATGGTAAACGCAGTGCTTTTTGACCAGGAATCCCGTCCGTTTCCAACCTGTAGTATAGGGTCGTTGCCTACCCAACTGTCAGGTGAACTGTTTGATTCAATTGCGTTGGCTCCCAGTACGGTTTCGGCATAACCTTTTGCAGTATTACCTGTCCCCAAAGCATAAGAGTATATTCCAACAGATCGTGAAAACTCTCCCAGTGCATAAGATTTATCACCTGTTGCAGTAGCACTCCGGCCTATTGCAACGGAATATTCACCATTTGCCCGTGCAGCTCCGGCGGCGAATGAAAAACTCCCGCTTGCGTAAGAAGCGGCTCCAATAGCAGTGGCGTATTCACCTGTTGTCCGTACGCTGGCTCCTAATGCAAAAGAATAACTTCCACTGGCCACGGCAAGGCTTCCCTGGGAAAAGGCACCAATAGCTGTAGCATGACTACGATCACCAGCGGCAAAAGAATGGTCTCCTGCTGCAAGGGTTTGATACCCTAAAGCAACACTTCCTTTACCACTGGCGTTTACGTCTTCGCCTATACCCAGTGAGGCCTGGCCTATATTTGTCAAATCCCAATGCGTTCCGGTAACAATACCTGCTCTAAAAGCAGCACTTGGAGCAAACCACATCATTCTGGTTCCTGCTCCACTTACGGGAGGGGCGGCATTTCGGTTAATAGCTCCTCCCGTAAAAAGTACACTACTGTCTGCCACGTGTAAGCGGGCCAATGGAATGGTAGTACCTATTCCTACATTTTGCGCACCTGCACGTTGCAGGAATGATAGCAGCAATAATAATGGTAACAGGCAAATGTTTAATTTGTACATAGTAAAAGGTTATGGTTAATGTATATTAATAATTGGTATTACTCGTAAAAACGAAGCTATTATGCTAATAATGAAGGAGCAATTTTTATTGTTTAATATGTAGGGTTTTACAATTTAACCGTATTGGAATAACAACAAAGCGTATTGTTTACTTACACTGTTTGTTAAAAATATTTTTTTGAAAACGTTTTGAAACAGTTAATTCATGGGGCTCTCAGCTGTAGCACAACCATCAGCTGCAGTCCCGCTACTACGGGCTCCGCTTCGCTCCGGTGTTCGAACTATGTTCGCAAGTGAGTCAAACGCAACATTCCGTTGCCTTTTACTCACTTGCATTTCGCACTAAACCCTTCGCATCGGGCAGCCTTTAGGCATTATAACAAATATCACCAATAGTTGTATTTTACATTTATTATTTAAAGCATGGCTACAATCATCTTAGCAACAAAAATTAAGGCACCAATTACAAGGTGCTTCGATTTATCACGTAGTATTGACTTCCATAAAATATCTACAGCCCACACTAAAGAAACCGCAATAGCCGGCCGCACGGAAGGTTTAATAAACCTGGGTGAATTTGTCACCTGGGAGGCAGTTCATTTTGGCATCAAACAAAGGCTTACTACAAAAATTACTAAGTACGAATCGCCTGTATATTTTAAAGACGAACAAATAAAGGGCATTTTTAAAAGTATGGAACATGAACATTTCTTTAACGAGAGTGGTGCTAATACTTTAATGAAAGATGTTTTCACCTTTAAAGCACCACTTGGAATATTAGGCAAACTTTCAGAAATGATTTTTGTAACAAGATATTTTCGTAAGCTGTTACTTCAACGAAATAAAATAATTAAAGAATTTGCAGAAGGCGAGGATTGGAAGAAAGTACTTTTAAACCTATGAAATTTTTCAATAAATGGATAAATCCATTAAACAACACATTACATCCATAGTCTACGGTTTACACCGTGGGCTATAATCATTGTACGTTACAACAACCGTTTTAACGGTTTAAAAAATACAACTCATATATTATAAAACACAAAATTATCTTATCTTCTACTTGCCCAAATAGGAGATAAAACAAGTTTGCAAACAACATCAATAATAAAAAATTGAATAAGCGGAATAACATTTTGCTGTTAATACCAATTTTTGGAGCTGCTTTATTTGTTATGTTATACTTTGTTGCCACTATTTTTTACCCCGGTGGTTCACAGGTTGATAAAAATGCAGTAGGATTTAGCTGGCTGAATAATTACTGGTGCAATTTATTAAATGACAATGCCATTAACGGACAGCCTAACACTGCAAAACCAATTGCTATTGCAGGAATGATTATTCTGTGTGTAACACTTTCTTTGTTTTGGTTGCTGTTTCCACTTTATATAAACATGGGGAAAAAGTATAAAATAGCCATTCAAACTTCGGGATTGCTATCCATGGGAGCTGCATCTTTACTGTTTACCAATTTTAACCACGATTTAATTACCAATCTGGCTTCA
Organism: Chitinophagaceae bacterium UBA4857; assembly: GCA_002399735.1. Lineage (GTDB taxonomy): Bacteria > Bacteroidota > Bacteroidia > Chitinophagales > Chitinophagaceae > Terrimonas. Next base: position 207,187 of record DHEF01000045.1, on the reverse strand, counting down.
CTGTTTGGGCTCTTAGCAACCATTGGTGTTTATATCGGACTTTATAAATTACAATGGTATAGGCTTTTTGCCTTCGGACTAATGAACATATTACTGGTGGCACTGAATAATTATGTTTATTACAATCAGGAACTGATTGTTTATTTACCCATTATCCAGAAAATAAGTTTTGCTACATTTTTAATTTGGATTTGTAGCATTAACCTGAAGCTGTATAAAAGAGTAATTGTAAATAATAATCTTTCTTAATTACGATATAACATCCATGGGCTGTGGTTTAAATCGTGAGTTACTTTATTCTATTCAGGCTGTTTTAATAGTTTACAAATTGCTCAACCATCATTCTACAAATCACAGGCTGCCGGATGGAAGCGGTAGCTGGCCGATGCAGATTGGCTAATGTGCATGGCCTGGCCACTACAAGCGTACAGCCGGAACTACTGCTGAATAGAATTACTAAAGCTGACAGCCCCTAATTAATTAGCTAATGGGCTAATGTGCTGATCTGCTAATGAAGCGCCTTTATGAGGTTGTTAATAAGAAGTTTAAAGTTTTCTGTCACCCTGAGCCTCAAGAAGGGTGACGCAGCAAAACATAATCTCTCACGGGCTTCTTTAAGCTCAGCCTGACAAGGTTACTATAATGTATAGATTTTTTATTCATTAGGACGAAAATGACTCCGAAGTAAAACAACCTTTTTAATTTCCCCTGTTTCACTTTTTAATTTTTACTTTTTATTTTTTTCATTACTTTACCAGCTTAATTATAAACTGCTACCAATGGCTAACTCGTTGTTTAGAAAAAAGAGTATAGATAAAATTAAGGCCGAACATGATGCCGGTATGTCGGATCATGGCAGTGGGTTGAAAAAAATACTAGGTGTACGCGACCTTACTTTTTTGGGTATTGCAGCCGTAGTAGGTGCCGGCATTTTTTCGACCATTGGTGGTGCAGCGTTTAATGGCGGCCCGGGTGTATCGGTTTTATTTATTATTACAGCCATTACTTGTGGTTTTTCGGCCCTTTGTTATGCCGAGTTTGCCAGCCGTGTACCGGTTGCCGGTAGTGCTTATACTTACTCGTACGTAACGTTTGGCGAGCTGATTGCCTGGATTATTGGTTGGGCGCTAATTCTGGAATATGCCATTGGTAATATTGTGGTGGCCATATCGTGGAGCAGTTACTTTAATAATTTATTGGTTCATTTATTTAATATTCATTTGCCCGATTGGATGCTGGTGGATCCCGGCACCGCTATTCACGCTTTTAACACTGCTACAACCGAGCTGGCCGCAGGCACTATTACCGATCCGGAAAAAATAAAAAGTTACCAGTTTGCTATTGAGGCTTACAACAGTGCACCTACAGTAGCAGGATTTAGAATATTTTTTAACCTGCCCGCTTTTATTATTGTGGCACTCATTACCTGGGTGGCTTATATTGGTATTAAGGAGAGTAAAAACTCGGCCAATTACATGGTGATTTTTAAAATTGCCGTTATCATATTTGTTATTGTAGCTGGTGCGTTTTTTGTTGATACCAACAACTGGCGTCCGTTTATGCCTAACGGATTTGAAGGGGTGCTAAAAGGTGTATCGGCTGTGTTTTACGCCTATATTGGTTTTGATGCGATTAGTACAACGGCCGAGGAATGTAAAAATCCGCAGCGTGATATGCCCCGGGGTATGATTTACTCACTGTTAATTTGTACCGGCCTGTATATTTTAATTGCATTGGTATTAACCGGTGTGGAACATTATTCCAAATTTGATGGTGTAAACGATCCCTTGGCTTTTGTATTTAAAGACAGGGCACCATGGATTGAAACCATTATTTCTATAAGTGCCGTGGTGGCTACAACATCCGTATTACTGGTGTTTCAAATTGGGCAGCCGCGTATCTGGATGGCCATGAGCCGTGATGGTTTACTACCCAAAAAATTCCAGAAAGTACATCCTAAATTTCAAACACCATCCTTTGCTACTATTGTTACCGGTATTATTGTAGGCATTGGTGCTTTATTTTTAGAAGGTAACCTGGTAACGGACCTTACCAGCATTGGTACTTTGTTTGCCTTTATATTGGTGTCGGGCGGTGTATTATTACTACCACCAAGACCAAAAGAGCCCGGCAGGTTTCATTTACCCTATATTAACGGACAATTTATTGTACCGGCATTGTTAGCCACCTTCTGTTATTTCTTTTGGGACAGAATTGAAGATGCCGTACTAAATATTGGCCACGAGAGTTACCAGAAAGTATTATTCCTGGTGTTTATTTTATTTGCCGCCATTTTTAGCGTACTCACATTCCTACGCAAGTATTCACTTATTCCAATTATGGGTGTACTTACTTGTATGTATTTAATGATAGAAATTCCGGCCGTAAGCTGGCAATGGTTCTTTATCTGGATGGCATTGGGCCTGGCCATTTATTTCTTCTACGGTTACCGTAATAGTAAGCTGGGTAAAGAGCAATAGTCAGGAAGTCCGGAAGTCGGATAGACGGAATTGAGAAATGAGAATTGAGATGTTAAACTGTCTCGGTTCTCATTTTTTTATGCGCCATATTTTTTATTTAGTCAGCAGTAGTACTACTAGCATCGTCTGTTGTGTCACTCACTTCTACGTTCAGTAATTCTATTGGGCAAAATGCAGTACTCCTTATTTTAATCGGGGCTGTTCGTTAATGCTATTGTGCAACGTGCATATAGCCCTTGTTTTATCACGGTTCATTTTATTTGCAACAGTACTCTTATTTCAATCGGATTATGGCTCCCTCTCCTTTAGGAGAGGGTTGGGGTGAGGTAATTTCCAAATTGTCCTACCTTTGCCTATAAATTTTTTAGTTTTTAGTTATTTATGAAATATCAAATTGGCGATACGATTATAGTGTTACAGACTGATGAGGAAGGAAAAGTGGTGGAATTTATTAACGACAAAATGGTGCTGGTAGAGATCCGTGGTGTACGATTTCCTGTTTATTTAGACCAGATTGATTTTCCTTATTTTAAACGATTTACACAAAAGAAAATACAAAACATACCGGTTAAGAAAAAACTGGAAGACTTACCCAAGGAAAAAAAGGTAAATATTGGCGATAGAAAGGAAGATGGTATCTGGCTGAGTTTTATTCCGATTATGGACACGGATGAGTTTGGTGATGATATAGTAGAGTCGTTAAAAATTCATGTAATAAACCGTACCAAAACAGCTTATAATTTTTACTACCAGTTATTCTTTTTAGGTGAAAAAGATTTTGAATTAAAAAACAATATTCAGCCCTTTCAGGATTTTTATTTACACGATATTCCTTTTTCGGATATAAATGATAGTCCGGTTTTTAACTTTCAGTTTAGTCTCACGGTAGAACAAAAAGGTAAAGCACCTTATTACGAAACGCAGGTAAAACTAAAGCCTAAGCAACTATTTAACGCTATTGAAAAAATAAGGCAAAACAACGAGGCTATGTTCTCGCATCTGTTATTTGAAACCTATCCCGATAAACAGGAAGATTTAGTAGAAAGCTTGGGCCTTGAAAAGCTAACCGCCAAAGGTTACAAAGTGTACAAAGCCAGCGAAGCCAGGGAATATTTAGAGCCTGCCCGTAGCCTGGTGGATCTGCATATTGATAAATTAACCGACAACTGGAAAAAGATGAGCAATTTTGAAATGCTTACTTTGCAGTTACAAACATTTGAAAAATATTACGATCTGGCAGTGGCACATCGTCAACCCTCCTTAATTATTATACATGGTGTAGGCGAGGGGCGTTTACGCAACGATATACATGAAAACCTGCGCTTAAAAAAAGAAGTAAAGTCCTTCGTCAATCAATATCATCCAAATTATGGTTACGGTGCTACGGAAATATGGTTTCAGTATTAACAGAATTGAGAGGTTAGAATTGAGATATAAGAATTGAGATATAAGAATTGCGATATAAGAATTGCGATATGAGACAGATCGTACAATTTTAGCTACAGTTTTGTGTAAAGCTCATTCTTGTCGCATCCTTATCTTAATGAAATATAGTGTAAATAAAATAACTGATACACTCATTCAAATTATTAGTAAGTAAACAACATAAAACATCTTACTTGTTATTAAGTAAATAGAAGCATGTTATAGTGACTATAACTTATTCTTGTTCTCACTCTGCGTTACTCTGTGCAAAGACTCCGTGTAACACTGTGGCAATTTCTTTACTACATTTCAAAAACTCCCCCCAAAAAATCACCCAATCGTTTGCGTGATTTCTGTATAAAACATAATACTAACTTCACAGGGTTAGCATGCAAACCATCCATTTTACCTGCCTTATTTATACAGTAGAAATAATTTAAAAATGAAAGTATTAAACTTGTTAGGCTTGATAGGCGTTGGCCTGTTAATGCCCGGTATTAAACCTGCGATTACCAATAATGCTACTATAACAATCAATCAGTTATCAATTAACGATGAATGGCAAACCATTCCTGTTGGTGGTAACTCATGGGTAACCAAACCTGAAAAAAGTAGAGAAGAAGTGCGAAATGATGGTTGGCGCAACTGGCAGAGTACTGATGCTGTGTTCAGCACATTTGTAAAGCTGGATAAGCCTGGCACATTGCAATTAGCTTTAGTCGCCAATGCCGGTGGTAATACGGCTACGGTTGAAATAAGCATAAATGGTAAAAATAAAAAGGTAAACTTATCCGGCAATGCCGAACAAAGTTTTGAAGCCGGCGAATGGCAAATTACAAAAGCCGGTTATTTACAAATTAATTGCAAAGGCATCAGCAAAACGGGGGAGCAGTTTGCCAGTGTTACCGGCATAAAAATAAAAGGCACCGCTGTTGATGCGAATACGCAGTACGTAAAAAATAATGAAGGAAACTTTTTTTATTGGGGCCGTCGCGGTCCATCTGTTCATCTTAACTACGATTTAAACAAAGAGAAAAATATTGAATGGTATTACAGCGAAATAAATGTGCCTGAAAAAAATGATGTAATAGGTTCTTATTACATGGCGAATGGTTTTGGTGAAGGTTATTTTGGTATGCAAGTAAATTCGGCTACCGAACGCAGGGTTTTATTTTCGGTATGGAGCCCTTTTAGCACCGATAATCCCAAAGAAATACCTGACGACCAAAAGATTATTTTATTAAAAAAAGGCAAGGATGTAAACACCGGTGAATTTGGCAACGAAGGCTCCGGCGGACAAAGTTTTTTACGTTTTAACTGGAAAGCCGGTAACAGTTATAAATTTTTGTTACGTGGTGTACCGGTAGCAAATAACTACACCAATTATACCGCTTACTTTTTTGCACCCGAGGAAGGCCAATGGCGTTTAATAGCCAGCTTCAGTCGCCCTAAAACCCATACTTATTTAACCCGTTTTCATTCTTTCTTAGAAAACTTTAATCCGGCTACCGGAAATATAAGTCGTATGGCGTATTACCAAAACCAGTGGATGCGTACTGCATCGGGTGAATGGAAAGCTGTTGACAAATTAAAAGTATCCGTTGATAATACCGGCCGTAAAAAATACCGTGTGGATTATGACGGTGGCGTACAAAACAATAAACCCTTTATGCGTAACTGTGGTTTCTTTAACAGTAGCCTGCAAGTGGATAGTCAACATGATTTTGTACCACAAAAAACACCACCGGTTATTGATTTTACAACATTGGATTAAAATACCTGTAACATGAAAAGTATGTCTCTTACCCAAGTTGTTATTGGTTTATTGCTGATTGTTTTAACGACTACGGTTAATGCGCAATCTATGCAATACCAAAACGGCAACAATACCTGGGATGCTGATAGCTTGGGTAATCACCGTTTTGTAGTAGCTGTAATGGCAACAGGTTATGCGGCCAATAAACAAGTTGCCAAAGCCATTATTCCATGGCGTCGTTCGGACAAACAACCTGCCGATAAAAAAATTATCGTGGTAAGTGAAAAAGATAATTCACCGGTGTCAAATGTATTGGCACAAAATATTACGGCCGAAAAAGGTGAAATATTGTTTGAACCAATATCCGGCCCTGGAAAATATTTTGTGTATTATTTGCCTTATACAAATGAGGGCAGGTCAAATTATCCCAAAGGTGTTTATTTAACCGCGGCAAAAACTAATAGCAGTTGGTATACAACCGCTGGCAGTGCTACAAAATTTGCCACAGCTAATGTATTGGCTTACCAGTCGGTTGATGCATTTAACAGTTTTTATCCCATGAATTTTATTGCTACTGCGGATGAACAACAAAAAATTAAAGCAGCAGCTACAAACAAAGCCTATATCGTTTTTCCTGAAGACAGAATATATCCCATAAAAATGCAGGATAATATTCCCTATAGGTGGACACAAAAAAAATTAACAAACAGTTTTACCGGTAATGCCGATAAAGGCGAAAACTACAGCTACCAACTAGGTATTTGGGCACAAACAGCATTAGAAAATGTTCAGGTGAAGTTTTCCGATTTAAAGTCAGCTAACGGTATTATTAAAGCAAATGCGATTAACTGTTTAAATACGGATGGTATTAACTATAAGGCAGAGGTTCTTACAAAACAGGTAGCAGTTGCAGCAGGTATGATTCAACCTATGTGGTGTATGGTAAATATTCCGGTGGCTATTGCAGCCGGTACCTACAAGGGTACGGCAACCGTAACGGCCAATAACCAGCCGCCAACAATTATCACTATTCAAATACAGGTTAGTAATAATACAGCAAAAGACCGTGGTATTAATAATCCTGAAAAACAAACCCGCCTGCAATGGCTAAACTCAACCCTGGCGCAGGAAAATACAGTAATAGCACCTTATACAGCTTTACAGGTTAGCGATACAACGGTTAGCTTACTGGGGCGTAAACTCCTAATTGGTAAAGATGGTTTTCCGGCACAAATACAAAGTTACTTTACACCCGAAATGACGAGTGTAGGCGCACAAGCTTATAATTTGTTGGCCGAGCCTATGCATTTTTATTTTACGGACGGAAATCAAAAAATTACACCACAATTTTCCGGTGTAACATTTACAACAAAAGACCCTGGCACAGTTAAATGGCAGGCTACCGCTAATACCGATAAATTACAAATGCAGGTAAACGCCAGCCTGGAGTTTGATGGATTTCTGGCATATGAGGTTAAGGTTACTGCATTGGATGATATTTCTTTAAGCGATATTAATTTTCATATGCCTGTACAACCGCAACATGCCAAATACCTCATGGGTTTTGGTTTAAAAGGAGGCCTGCGTCCGGATTCTGTTTTATGGAAATGGGATGTTGCCAACAAAAACCAGGATGGCGCATGGTTAGGCGATGTAAATGTAGGTGTACAATTTTCCTTGCGTGATGAACATTATGTACGTCCGCTTAATACCAATTTTTACCTGCAAAAACCTTTGCTACTACCTGTTTCATGGGGTAATAATAGTAAGGGTGGGGTAAATGTATTTAAAAAAGGCAGTTCAGTTTTGGTAAATGCGTACAGTGGTTCCCGTGAATTAAAAAAAGGTGAAACCTTATTTTATAATTTCACGTTGTTGTTAACACCTTTTCATACACTAAATACGCAACAACAATGGGCCGATAGGTATTATCATCGTTATAAAGAAATTGACACCATTAAAGCTACCGGTGCCACAGTTGTCAATATTCACCATGCCAATGCAATTAACCCATGGATAAACTATCCGTTTATCGAATGGAAAAGAATGAAAGCTTATATTGATGAAGCGCATCAAAAAGGCTTAAAAGTAAAAATATACAATACCGTTCGTGAGTTATCCAACAAAGCTTACGAAACATTTCCATTGCGCAGTCTTGGACATGAAATATATTCACCCGGCAAGGGTGGTGGTTTTAGCTGGTTACAGGAGCATGTAAAAAATGATTACATCGCTGCCTGGTTTGTTCCCGAAAATAAAGATGCTGCCATTATTAACAGTGGTATGAGCCGTTGGCATAATTACTATGTTGAAGGGATGAACTGGCTTACTAAAAATGTAGGTATTGATGGTATTTATTTAGATGATGTTGCGTTTGATCGCATTACCATGAAACGGGTTAAGCGTGTACTTACACAAAATAATAAACCAGGTATCATCGATCTGCATTCTGCCAATCAGTACAACAAAAGTGATGGTTTTAACAATAGTGCTAATCTGTACATGGAACATTTTCCTTACTTAAACCGTTTATGGTTTGGCGAATATTTCGACTATGAAAAAAATAGCCCGGATTTTTACATGACGGAAATCAGCGGTATTCCATTTGGTTTAATGGGCGAAATGCTGGAAGGTGGTGGCAACCCATGGCGGGGTATGATTTATGGTATTACCAACCGCTTACCCTGGAGTGCCAATGCCGACCCAAGGCCTATCTGGAAATTGTGGGATAGTTTTGGTATTCAGCAGTCTGAGATGATTGGTTACTGGAGCCCTAATTGTCCCGTTAAAACCAACAATGAAAAAGTATTGGCAACCGTGTACAAAAAGAAAGGTGTTACGCTTATTTCCATTGCAAGTTGGGCAAACGATAATACCAATGTACAACTCAACATTAATTGGGAGTTACTAGGTATTAACCCCGCCAACGCTGTATTATACGCACCGGCTGTCACAAATTTTCAAATCGAAAAGACATTTGCACCAACTGATACTATACCTGTTGAAAAAAATAAAGGTTGGTTATTGCTGCTAAAAAATAAATAAATTGCAGTATGTACACTATCAGCAACGACATACTGCAAGCCACTATATTAACCAAAGGAGCCGAACTAAGTAGTTTAATTCTATTAGCTACCGGCGACGATTATATGTGGCCTGCTGCCGAAGCATGGCCAAAACATTCGCCCGTTCTATTTCCTATAATTGGTACATTAAAAAATAATACTTACTACCACAACAATAATGCATACCAATTACCAAGGCATGGTTTTGCCCGCGATAAAAACTTTACAGTAATCGAGCAACTTACTGATCGTATCAGCCTGCAATTAACCGATGATGAATCTACGCATATCGTTTATCCTTTTGCCTTTAAATTCATCATTGTATATTCTTTGGTTAATAATGCACTACATGTAACTTACCATGTACAAAACACCGGTAATGATGTTTTGTATTTCTCTGTAGGCGGGCATCCTGCATTTAAGTTACCCATTGCCGCAAATACAAATTATAACGATTATTTTTTACAATTCAATCAAAAAGAAACGGCCGGCCGTTGGCCAATTTCTCCCGATGGCTTAATAGAAAATACACCGTTGCCGTTATTGGATAATACCAGCAAACTGCCGCTTACAAAAGAATTGTTTGCTAAAGATGCATTGGTGTTTAAACACCTGCAATCCAATGCCCTTACATTGGCAAGCGATAAAACCAACAAGTCACTTACATTTAATTTTCCCGGTTTTAATTACCTGGGTCTGTGGGCTGCAAAAGGTGCCGATTTTATTTGTATTGAGCCTTGGTGTGGTATTGCCGATAGAGTAGATGCTAACCAACAATTATCCGATAAAGAAGGCATTGAAACATTACAACCGCAAGGCAGTTTTCAAAAAACATGGACGGTGGCTTTACAATAATTTATATTTTCTCTTTAGTCTTTCATAACACAATTACAGTGTAAATTTTAATAAAAATTAATGATGGGGGTGTCCCTACGGGTCGGGTAACTGCGTTAGTAACCTTCGCATAAAGCAATTTTATTGCTTTAATCACTCGGTTATGCTATATCTTTTGCCCTGCGCTGCCATTGCCAACGCTTCGCAAAAGGATGCCGCTGCTATCCCTCACCCAATGTAAGAATCCTACAATTAATGCAATGGTATGGTTTTTGAAAACTTTATTAACATAAGTCACTTTACTTTCTATTCAATCATTTTAAAACAGTATGATTTATGGCTAAGTATTCAAAAACCGCACAGAAATCAGTTGCTACGGCAATGCGTAAAATGAAAAAAGGTAAGTTAACCAGTGGACAATCCGATAAAAAAGTAACTAACCCTAAACAAGCAGTTGCAATTGGTTTATCCCAAGCAAAAGAAAAAGGAGCAAAAGTGCCTGCTGCTCCTAAAAAGAAAACAGCAGTTAAAAAAGTCGCTAGCAAAAAAACAGCTACTAAAAAAACAGCAACAAAGAAAGTAGCAAAAAAGGCTGCACCTAAAAAGGTAGTCGCTAAAAAAACTGCGACAAAAAAATCTGCACCTAAAAAAGCAGCATCTAAAAAGTCTGCTACAAAGAAAGTAGCTACTAAAAAAGCATCACCGAAGAAAGCCGCAGCAAAAAAAGTGACTGTTAAAAAAGCTGCGCCTAAAAAGACTGCGACAAAAAAGGCAGTACCTAAAAAAGTTGTAGCTAAGAAAACAGCTAAAAAGACTTCAACTAAAAGATCAGCAAAACAAGAATCTGTTTCGCCCGATAAATTAATTGTATCGCAACCTTTAGAAATAAATAAACCACCGGTAGCAGTGCCTGTTGATACATTATTATCAAACGAGCATCATGAACATACCGTAGATCCGAATGATATTCCGGTAAGCGATTTTTCCAAGTTTACAGCAAAAGCAGATCCCCGTCAGAATATTAAACTCTCTAACAAACCAAAAGGAGGCCCTAAACCAAGTGGTAAAAAACCATTGTGGAATTAATACGACTGAATTTTATTTAATATATTCGGGTTTGGTTGTACCGTGGTACTACAATTTGATAATTAGATGATTTGAAAATTTGGAAATGAGGGTTTACTATACAAATAAGAAACTTGCATAATGCCAAATAGAATTAATTGGAGATTAGTTATTGGATTAGCCTAATTGATGCATAGCATTGTTGCAGTACCACCCCGATACATCGGGGGGCACCTTGCACAATGCTGAGTAAAGTTACCCACGACAAATGTCGGGGCTTACGCAGGTTTCTCCGATTAAAAT
>DHEF01000045.1:137881-196200 GCA_002399735.1 Chitinophagaceae bacterium UBA4857 | reverse complement strand
GTTACCCACGACAAATGTCGGGGCTTACGCAGGTTTCTCCGATTAAAATACGGAGTACTGCTAATTGCCCAATAGAATTAATACAGTACAAGAGTGCGACGCAACTAAAGTTTACTCAAGGGTGGGACGTTGGTAACCAAATAAAAATTGAATTTATAATACTGAATATATGAATAAGGTAAAATGTTTTTTGTCGGCTTTGTTGTTAACAATGGTTGGTAAGGTTGTGTATGCACAAAGTAATGGTAGCTGGCCGCAAGTTTTTAGTAGTATAAACAAAGAAGTATTAAATAACTCGCAGGCATATGCTAACCTTAAACATTCTACCAGTACAATTGGACATAGGTTAACAGGCAGTACCAATGGTGCTAAGGCCGAGCAACAGGCATTTGATTTATTAAAAAGTTATGGTTTTACCGATGTTCGTTTTCAAACATTTGAAGTAGAAAGTTGGAGCAGGGGAACGATAACTGTAAAAATAGGAGATAATGCAAATAGTGTAGCCGCAGTGAAGGCAGTGTCATTGGCTCATGCACCGGTTAAGTCAGACGTTACAGGAAGTATAATTGATGTAGGCAATGGCCTGGAAGAGGATTATATAACTGATGCCGGAAAAGTAAAAGGTAAGATTGCCTTGGTTTATTTGGGTATTTTACCCGGCTCTAAGGAAGGGCTAAAAAATCTGCACCGTTCCGAAAAAACAGCCTTGGCTATTAAATACGGTGCAAAGGGAATTATCATTTTTAATACGGTTGATAATGGCGTATTGTTAACTGGTACGGCATCTGTAACCGGTAAACTAATTCCAATACCGGCAGTTTGTATTGGTAAAGAAGATGGCCTGGCTTTAAAAGAAAAATTAAAAACTACGCCGCAAACCGCACAAATTAACCTGACAAATTCTTCAGGTAAAATAAAAGCACGTAATGTAATTGCTACGTTAAAGGGTAAAACCTTACCTAACGAAAAAATTGTTGTTGGTGGTCACCTGGATAGCTGGGATTTAGCAACTGGCGCTATTGATAATGGTATTGGTTCTTTTTCAGTAATTGATATGGCCCGTACTTTTAAAACCTTGAATTTACAACCTGCCCGTACGGTTGAGTTCGTTTTATTTATGGGCGAGGAGCAGGGGTTACTGGGATCTAAACATTATGTGGCACAAGCCTTAAAAGATAAAAGCATTGGTCAGGTGCGTTACATGCTTAATTACGATATGACCAACGACCCTACCGGTTACTCCAGTAGCCGTGAGGAGACAAAAGAACTTTTTGAAAGCATTGGTACTATTGCCCAACAAATTGATACTGCTTTTAAAAATACTTTTCGTGCGGGTGTTGGCTTGCATAGCGATCACCAGCCTTTTATGTTACAAGGTATAGCAACAGGTGGTGCTGGTGGTGGTAAACTGCCTAACAACAGTGGGCGTTGTTACCATGCGGATTGTGATGATTTTAGTTTGGTAGATGAAAAAGGTATGCAAAATACAGTACGTTATAATACCATGTTAACCTATGGTTTGGCCGATGCTGTTACCATACCTGTTATACGCCAAACAGAAACTGAAATTAAAGCCATGCTGATTAAAAATAACCTGAAGGAAGCTTTGCAAATTGCAGGTGACTGGCGTTGGAAAGACTAACAAATCTTTTTAAAATAAAGATTGTTGCGGACCATCATTTCCTTTGTTTGGAATGGTAAGGTTTACATTAAACTCCTCATTTAACCGTTTGATAAAGTGTGCGGCCAGCAAGGGTGATTCCAGTTCTACATTCTGGTGTACGAAAAAGTATAATTTTTGTAAGCCCGCCTTACGCCATTTTTTAATGCGGGTAATCCAATCATCCAACCGGGTTTTGTCGCTGGTATGATTTGCGCCTACGTAGCGTACAAATGCTTCAGGGCCTGTTAATCGCATGTGTAACATATCGCGGCGGCCGGCAGTATCTACAATAATATTGGCCATACCCAGGCTTTCTAATAAATCGCCATAAGCACTGCTATTTGTTTTATCGCTAAACCATGCTTCGTTACGTACTTCCACCGCTAATGGAATTCCTTTTGGGAAATTCTGTAATACATTTTTTAAACGGTCAAAGTCCTTGGGTGAAAAATTATCGTGTAATTGCAAAAAAGTCATTCCCAGTTTTTCGTCAAAACCGCTAATAGCATTACAAAACTCTTCTAATGGTTTTTGTACATCTATCAGTCTTTTATAATGGCTGATGATATCAGTAATTTTTGGAAAGAATTTAAATCCCTCAGGTGTTTTATTTTTCCAGGTCTCTACCTGTTTAAAATCGGGCATTTTATAAAATGTAGCATTTAATTCAATGCTGTTAAACTGGGTGGAATAGTAGGTCAGTTCATCTTTAGTACCACGGGGATAAAAACCTTTCAAATCGGCCCTGTTCCATTTAGCGCAACCAACATATACATCAAATGGAATATCGTTTTTATATGCGCTTAATACTGCTGTTGTCTCCGGTGCATCTTTCGGCAAGGTAAAATCAATAATACCCGGATTGGTTACTTTTCCAAACTGCATAAAAAAGGTTTATACTAAAAGTAACAAACTAGCTTGTAAACTGTTTATATATCTGTTTTATTTTCCTCAAAACTTTCTAGTTCTTTATTGTTTTTAAATTGCGAATACACTGTATTCGCAATTTAAAGTCTGACAAGATTTCCCAAAAGATTGTTTTTCAAAATAATATCCACATCACATACTTCATCTTTATCAACCGTATAAAATCATGTAACTTGCCTCACTATTTCTGCGTTATGAATACCATTTACATTTGTACATACGATAGTCCTTTTGGCGCATTACTTATTGGCGATTATGAACAAAAGTTATGTTTGCTGGATTGGAAATACCGGGCCCGCCGCTTACAGGTAGATGAAAGAGTATGTAATTTTTTATCTGCTAAATACACGCATCAATCAACGCCATTACACCAGATAGTTATACAACAACTGGAAGAGTATTTTGTGAAAAATAGAAAAAATTTTGATATTCCTTTGTTATTGGCCGGCAGCGATTTTCAGCAAAAAGTATGGCAGCAATTATTACAGGTGCCGTATGGTAAAACAGTTTCTTACCTGAAGTTAAGCCGGCAGTTGGGCGATGAAAAAGCCATTCGGGCTGTGGCGTCGGCTAATGGTGCCAACGCTATTTCCATTATTGTTCCCTGTCATCGTATTATAGGTAGTAAAGGCGAGCTTACCGGTTATGCCGGCGGTTTACCTGCTAAGAAAAAGTTATTACAATTAGAAGGTATACAACAGCAGCAGGAGTTATTTGTGTAAATGCCTAATACAAAAAGCTCAACACAAAATGTATTGAGCTTTTAATTTTTTGTTTATCAGCGATAGTTCCCTGATTGATCGTCCCTTGCGACGCTCCGTTCATCGTCCTGTTCTATGTGCATCATCGTGTTACGCAGCTATCAGATTTGAGATATGAGAAGTCAGATATAAAACAAGCATGAATATTCAAAAATCTTAGATCAATACTTCTGAGATCTTAGATAAATCAGAAATCCTACATTTCTTTCACTCCTACAAAAATATCAACCTCGCCATTTTCAGGGTTTGCAGCTTTCGCACCATAAATTTCATAATCGGTAGTAAAGGCACGATTAGCGGCTGTATTGGCCCATATTTTAATCCATTCATTATATACAGCACCTTGTACCAGGTTTCCTTTGGCTGTATATTTTACAAATGTACCCGCATCAACTGTTTTACCAACCATGCCTTCGGGTATGGTGTCAAGGCTTCTCACTGCACAACCGAGTAATGTGGTATAGGGTAGAGTGTGGTCTTTTTCATAATCGGTATACATGCAATAAATTTCATCACTTATTTTATTGGGTATACTTGCAGCCATGTTATTACTCATAAACCTATGCCATAGCGCAGGAATATCCTGTGTTGCTTGTCCGTTTTGATTACTTGTACGTACTGCAATGCCAATTACTGTAAAAGCCGGTTTTTTTTCCATGTTATTTTGTTTTGCCGCGAAACTAAATTGGGCTAGTGACAAAGGTATGTCAGAGGCTATGATTAAAATAAACACAGCTTTAATCTTTTTATCAATAAAAACTTATTTGATTTATTGTTGGTCCTAATTTTGCGGCAATAGTCTATTAAAATATGCAGCCTGTTATTACCATTCCTGGTTCCCGATTTAGTGATATGGAAGGATTTTACACGACTATTTATGGCTTAATGAATTTATATGAGGACTGGACTCCTTCACACAATCTGGATGCATTAAATGATATGTTGTATAGTGGCTTTGGAACAGAGCCGGTGAGAATTGTATGGGAGGGTTCGGACAAAAGCAAAGCAGCATTAGGTGTGGAAGCTACAAGAGCGTTTTACCAACAAAAAATTAATCAGGGTAAACCTTATAATGTCGGATGGGCGCAGGAGCAGCTGGATGCACTTCTGTCTGGCAAAGGACAAACTTTGTTTGACATAATTGTGGAAATTTTAAATTCTCACAAACATATAAAGTTAGAGTTACAGTAAATTAAAGAGCCGCTTAAAAGGGGCTCTTTAAAGTTTTATGCATGTTGTCCGGCATGTTTAGCCTCCATTACCTCTTCCACAATTTTTGCGTTAAAAGCGGGTAAATCCTGTGGCGTACGGCTGGTAATTAAACCTTTGTCTACCACTACTTCTTCGTTTATCCAACGGGCACCGGCATTTTTTAAATCAATACTAATGGCAGCAACCGATGTCATGGTACGACCGTTCACTACTTCAGCATTTATTAGTATTTGCGGACCATGACAAATGGCGGCAACCGGTTTTTGTTGTTTAAAAAAATCCCGTACAAATTCCAGTACTTCCATATCGGTTCTTAATTTATCGGGATTAAGTACACCCCCGGGTATGACCAATGCATCATAATCACGGGCCGAAACCTGATTTACATGTTTATCTACTTCATAGGCCTTACCCCAATCTTTTTTTGCCCAGGCTTTAATAGCATCTATTTCGGTACTCACAATATGCACCGTCCAACCTTGTTTTTCCAAATGATCTTTGGGAGATTTTAACTCACTTTCTTCAAAACCGTGTGTTGCCAGAATGGCTATTTTTTTTGACATAGTAAATCTGTTTTATAATGAACAATGTGATTAAATACTCAGGTCACCTTGGCGGCCAATATCCATTTTTGCACCAGATAAAGCACTGGCTGCTACTTTAAAAAAGGTAACCAGCTTATTGGTTTTATTATCCCAATAATGTGCTTCGGATGGTATTACTTTTAGTACACGAATATGACGATCGTCTTTACCTTTTTCAAACCAGCCTTCCATCATCTTATTCCAGTATTTATCAATCAATACTTTACTGCCCGATATTTCAGTACCACCATAAATACTCAGAAAATTATAGTTTTTTATATCGGAATATAAAAGACAGACGGTTTTGTCTTCCTGTAAGTGTTTATAGGTATCACTTTCCGATGAAAATAAAAACCAGATATTTCCATCTTCGTCCACTTCCTGTGTGCTCATGGGTATGGCATGTACATGTTTGTCACCGGATGTTCGGGTGCATAACATACCAATGTCAGTTTTCTCGGCTAACTTTTTTAATTTGTCGATGGCTTCTTTGTTGTGTAAGTTTTCTGTGCTCATAACAAATGGGTTTTAATGTATTACTACATTACAAACCATTTTCAAGCCAAACAACGCAAATGGGGGATAAGTTTTTGTAGAAAAATTAAGCGGATGAATTTTATTAAAGTGGCAGGAGAGCTGTCAAGTTCAGGGTTGCATTGATTTTCAACGTACTAAACTATTTGTCACCAACCGTTAAATCAGCAGGATTATAAACAGGCCATGCACCTTTTGATGATGCCACAAATGCACCCAGTTTGGTAGCAAATAATAAGGCATCAGGTATTGTTTTACCCCTTGCATAATGGTTTAAAAATGCTGCTAGAAAAGAGTCACCGCTACCAATGGTGTCAATTACATTTACCTTAATACCACCCTGATAATAAAATGCTTCACCATCGTATACCATGGCTCCATCTGCGCCTTTGGTTACAATTATTAATTGTAATGAAAAAGTTTTATACAGGTATGCTGTTCTTTCCTCAAGGCTATCAAAACTGCTCCACCAATTGGTAATCAGTATTAATTCGTCTTCATTCAGCTTTAATATATCTGCTGCTTGTAATAAAGTAGTGATGGATTCCTGTGTGTAATGTGGTGCCCGTAAATTTATATCCAATACTTTGGTGTTGGCTACCTGTAATAATTGTAAAAGTGTATAGGAGGATACATCGTTACGAGCTACCAAACTTCCGAAAATAAAATATTTTGCCTGTTTAACAGCTTTCACCAATTCATGATCGTACTGAATATAATCCCATGCTACCGGTTGCAATATGGTGTATTGCATATCACCATTTGGCTGTGGAATGGCATTTACCAGTCCGGTAGAGTATTCAGTAGTAGTTAAAACAAAACGAGTATCAATCTGTTGTTCTTTTAATAAACGAAGCAACTCTTCGCCGCTTTTGTCGGCTCCTACCTGTGTAATGATTACAGGTGTATTACCCAGTTGCTGTAAATGATAAGCTACATTCATAGGTGCACCACCTGGTACTTCTTCATTGGGTAAAATATCCCACAAAATTTCGCCGAAACACACAAAAGATACGGATGACATACAAGATATTTAAAAGTAATTAATACTTACAAAGTTATTGTTTTACCATTATAGGCGTTTGTGCAAATGGTAATTGTTATTGCTGATTAAAACCAGTAGTTTAGCAATTTTTACCATATTCATGAAAAAACTGGTTTACATTTTTTTATTGTTGTTTAATGTAGCGGCGGCACAACAACAAACCAACAACAACTTTACCGGAAAAGTTGTTGCAGTAAAAGATGGTGATACTTTTAAAGTACTCTATAATGGCAAAGCGCAAACTATTCGTTTGGCACATATTGATTGTCCGGAAAAATCGCAACCATACGGTAACAAAGCCAAACAGTTTGCTGCTAACCTTTGCTTTGGCAAAGAGGTGAGGGTAGTAACTACAAAACAACGTGATCGCTACCGCCGTACTATTGCCGTAATATTTGTAAACGATAGCATAAATGTAAATAAAGAACTGGTTAAAGCCGGATATGCCTGGCACTACAAACAATACTCAAAAGATACCAGCTATTATATGTTGGAACAGATAGCCCGTAAAAATAAAGCCGGTTTGTGGCAGGATAAAAAAGCTTCGCCACCGTGGCTTTGGCGTAAGTAAATATTAACTACCCAGTATTACTTTATAATCTTTTGTATCAATAAATTTTTGAAAAATATCCTTGGAAATTTTCATTAACTGATCAAATTGTTTACCGCCATGGCTCAACCTTTTTACACCCAATGCACCTAATTGATCATATGCCGGTAACTTAGCAGTGGTAAATACATTCAATGGCAGATCTACTTTTTCTGTAAATGCTTTTATATCCGCTTCTGTTTCTATTAGCGGAACAAAAATTCCATCAGCACCCGCTTCTTTATATTGCAATGCCCTTTTAATACTTTCTTCCAAAGCTTGCACATGTTTAGTCGTATAAGTATCTACACGTGCATTAATAAAAACATTTGTTACTTGTTTAATGGCTTTAATTTTATCCACCAGTTTATTCGCATCTTCCAATACACGGGTTCCGTCTTTCACTATGCCATCTTCTAAGTTTATACCAACTATACCTAAATCTGTTAACAGTTTTACGTTATCTGCAACCTGGTTAGGTGCGGTGGAATAACCGGCTTCAAAATCAACTGATACAGGTACAGAGGCCACCGCAACAATGCGTTTAATAGCGCATAATAATTCTTCCAGACTAATATTTTCTCCATCGGCATAACCCAATGCTATGGCAATAGCATGGCTAGATGTGCCGATGGCTTTATAACCTGCATCCTGCGCCAATTTGGTTGTATGTGCATCCCACACATTGCCTAATAATAATGGCGATTCGTTTTTATGTAACGCTATAAACTGTTCTAATGCTTTTGCCTGACTCATAATTACAATGTTTTATCTTTTTCAAGCACTAATTATGCCAAGGCTTATAATGCAACATTAACAATGCTGTAAACGCCTGTTACTTAAAACAAAAAAGCAGTTGATTAATTCAACTGCTTTACCATAATAAAAGTATTTCCTTCGTTATCCTGCCAACCTGTACCGTTTACAGTAATGGTATCTCCTACATCATGTTTTTTATAGGTACCTCCACTTTTTTGTAAGTTAACAATACTAATAGTGGCTATATAGGTTTTGTTTTTATCATCCTGTAAAGTGGCCATATAACCGTCTTTACCATTTTCAATCTTTGTTATTTTCCCGGTTGCGCTATAAATAGTGTCTGCCGGTTTTTCTGGGGCAATAGCTTGTTCAGCCGGTATTTCTTCTTTGGGTGGTGTACTATCGGTACCGCAAGCAGTAAAGCTAACTACGGCTAAACCTAATATAGTAGATACAATTATTTTTTTCATTGGTCTTTATTATTTAAGCACAAATGTAATGGGTACTTTTTTTATTAGTTAAAAATGGTTTGTTATAAGAATGTAATTAAATTTTATGTTACCAGCGTCCCACCCCTGATTGAGCTTTTGTTGCGTCGCACTCTTGTGCACCTGTAACTTTACTCAGCATTGTGCAAGGTGCACCCCCCGATGTATCGGGGTGGTACTGCAGTAACGCTATGCATCAATGAGGCTAATCCAATAACTAATATCTAATTAATTCTATTGGGCATTATGTAGTAGTACCACACAATATTACTAATTCTTAATTGCTAATTATTAATTACCCACAGGCATTGGCGGGTGAGGGATATGGAGGGCGGCGAGGAACGAGCCGGTGCTAAGGCGATAGCCGCAGCACGGGAGCGAAGCGTACCCCGTAATAGCCCGACCCGTAGGGGCACCCCCATAAAAAAATTAAAAATAACTATTGTTGTATTAATTGCTTTGTAACCAATCAGCCACCACTTTGCGGTAGGTTTCGCCAACGGGTAAGTACTCCAGGTTTTGTAATTGAATGCGATTGCCTTCTACCAGTTTAATTTTACTCACTGCAATAATATAGGAACGATGTATGCGCAAAAATTGTTGTTGTGGCAGTTTTTCTAAAATATCCTTCATGTTTTCCCAAACAATAATTTGTTCGTCAGTGGTATGTATGCGTATATAATCTTTCAAACCTTCAATGTAAACAATATTGTCAACAGCTAATTGATGATGTTTTCTGTCGGCTTTTACTACCAGATAATCGGGAGTTGTTTTTTTACTAAAATTTTGTTGCCAGTGTATAAACTTTTCTACGCTTTGGTAAAAGCGATTGAATGTAATAGGTTTTAAAATAAAATCAATTACCTGAAACTGATAGGCATCCAATGCGTACTCCTGATAAGCAGAGGTGATGATGAAATTTTGTTGTTTACTAAAAAGCTGCATTATTTCCATACCGGTTAGTTCGGGCATTTGAATGTCCAGAAAAACAAGATCGATGGACTGGCTGTTTAATAAATTAATAGCAGTATATACATCACTGCCCGCGTAAACTACTTGTAGCTGTGTAATTTTTTGCGCATAATCGTTTAATAACTTTACAGCCAGTGGTTCATCATCAAGTATGATACATTGTATTGTTTTCATGCTGTTAATTGAATATGCAGTTGAATGGTAAAAGTATTATTACTGTTGTTAATAGTAAGCTGGTGTTGATTGGGATAGTGAATTTGTAAACGTCTTTTTACATTTTCTAATCCTATGCCACCGAGTTTATCTTTTTTTTGCTGACCAATAGTATTGGTTACCGTAAATGTTAGTTCTTTAGTAGTTGCCTGCAACTGTATATGAATAGGTGTTTCGGTTAATGCTACACCATGTTTTAAAGCATTCTCCACAAACGGGGATAGGATATAAGGCGGTATTTGAATAGTATTGTCGCTTATTTGTACTATTGTTTTTACAAAATTTTCCTGCTCGTGCCGGAGCTCTTCCAATTGAATATATGATTCAATATAGTTTAACTCATCCGTTAGTTTTATTTTTTCTTTTTGCGACTCGTAAGTAGTAAAACGCATAATGCTACTTAGCTTTTCAATAGCCGGTAATGATTTTGGCGATTGAAAATATACCATGGAGTAAATATTATTTAGGGTGTTAAAAATAAAATGGGGATTGATTTGCGCTTTTAGAAATTTAATTTCTGTATTCTTTTTTTCTTCTAAAATAAACTGGTTGTATGCATACAAGCGAATAACAAAAATAATGAGCCAGAAAAATGTACTTACAATAATGGGCAAACTGCTAAAATATAAATTATCGAAGGCGTAATACCAGAGAGGGGTTCCTCTATAATAATTTCTTTCGCCGCTTAGCTGAAACACCAGTATTTCCTCTACCAGGTATCGGAAAACAATAAAAAAAAACATATTGCATAAAAGCCCTACAAATGCTTTTTTCCAGTTAAACTTATTTATTACTCTGGGTAATACCAGTATATAATTAAAATAAAAGCTTGCTACAAAAACAATGGCCCAGGTTATTTCAAAAATACTCAGGGGAACTATTTCCAGTTGTGCGTTTTTAAATTTTATTAAAGTGAAATAGGCAGCTATTACCCAAAATGCCAGGTGAATAATAATTTCTTTTCTTGTTGATAACGGACTTTTATAAAGCATGTGTCCTTAATTTTTTATAAAAGTACTATACAGATGCTTA
Organism: Chitinophagaceae bacterium UBA4857; assembly: GCA_002399735.1. Lineage (GTDB taxonomy): Bacteria > Bacteroidota > Bacteroidia > Chitinophagales > Chitinophagaceae > Terrimonas. The sequence continues at coordinate 185,421 of DHEF01000045.1, read as the reverse complement.
TAGCTATAACAGGTTGGTAGAAAAAAACGGTAGGTTGGTAGAAAAAACTTGTCACGGCCGTTAATCCTGACAAAATTTGCTTTACAATTTTATCACTACAAAAAAATATGCAATGAAAGCAAGTGTTTTATTTCTTGTAACAATAATGTTAAGTATGAAAATTTTTGCCCAGCAAAAACCTTTAAGCTCATCTACCCGTTTTGATTCGGCTATTGCCGTATTAAATATGGGAACTTTTCATATGGGTTTTACAACTGATGCGAATAAAACCGAGTTTGACGAGCACAATGTTGATAATGTAAAACAGGTACACGCCATTGCTAAAATGATAGCTGAATTTAAACCTACGGTTATATTGGTAGAAGCATTACCTGAAAATAATGAAAGCTTACAAAAGGCATATGCAGAATATGTAAAAAATCCGGCTATGAAGTTTAAAAACCCGTCTGAAATAGAGTTACTGGCTTACGAATTGGGACGTTTAAGCGGAACAAAACGTATTTATGGTGTAGATTATAAACAGAAATATAATTATATGGTTGGTAATACAATTGATTTTAAAGACACGGCAACTCTTAACGGTTATATGCGCATGTTGGATGTGATAGGCGTACAATACCCCGAAGATAAAATGACAGTTTTAGATCATTTAAGAATTTCGAATCACCCGCAATATCTGGATATGCTAATGAATATTAATGCTGATATATTAACGCATATATCTACCGAAGGAAAATGGGAAGGGGCAGAAGAAGCGGCTAAGTTTTATCACCGCAACCTGGTAATGTACTCCAATATAAACCAGATTGAATTAGACAAAAACGATAGGGTGTTTATATTAATGGGCGCTACGCATACCGCCTTTTTTAATATGTGGTTGCAACGCAGCCCTAAATACCAACCGGTAAGTGTATATGATTATATAGGTTACAGTAAGTGAATAACAGTATAAAATATTTCAAGCCATGAAAATTCTAATATTTATTATTAACTGTTTCATTATAGGTATACAATGTGTAAATGCGCAGCATAGTAACTACGTTGCCGATTTGCAGGAACTGAAAACAATTATCCAAAAGACAAAATCGTACAAAGCGCAAATAAAGGGCAAGAAAAAAAAGGCCTATATAAAAATGTATAACAATTTGCTGGCCGATACAGTAACTGCTGTTAACAGCTACCAATATTTTTATAATCTGGCACAGTTAATATTTCCGGTGCGTGATAATCACCTGGAGTTTTATCAAACAGCCAATTATAATATATACAGGAGTAAGGCAAGTATTGATAGCTTTGTACAAACACCATCCTTTTCTCGGCATCCGGCTTACGCATTAAATATTGACTCTTTAAAAAAAGCATTAGCAACCAAACCTGCAACAGGTGTAGAGGGTATTTATTATTACGGTAAATATTATACGGTAGGGGTATTTAGTACCGTTGAAAAGGAATATGTCGGTATAATACTTGACTCCGAAATAAATTTTTGGACTAAAGGGCAGGTAGCACTTTATTTATACGAACAAAAAGCCGGGCTATATAAAGCAATATATGCCCATCCTTACACCAAGAATTTTCTTTATCAGGCTATTGAAAAATACGATTATCAGTCATTGGTTAATAGTTACTTTAATATTTCATTTTATAAAGGTAATTATGCTAAACAACTTACTGATACGAATTATATTAACCTGCCAAATGGAACGCCAAAGTTTAGCATGAAAAACCTGGATGCCAATATTCAATACATTGCCATTCGTACTTTTCAAACCAATGCAATAACAAGTAAACTGTCGCAAAAGTTTTATGATTCCATCAAAGGAAAATTAACGGCTCCTAATATAATACTGGATTTGCGGGATCATGAAGGTGGAGCTAAACATGAAACTAAGAAATATTGGAAAATGTTAAAAGCTTATGCTAAAAAAGGTAAAATTTATGTTATTATAAATAACGGCACTTTAAGTCAGGGTGAAATATTTTTACTAAAGTTAAAAAAAATAAATAACGTAACAGTATTGGGGCAAACAACCAAAGGGATGTTGATGTATGGCAGTAATTATGGTGAAACGATAAAATTACCCAGCCAACAATTTGCCGTTTATCCTACTGATATGAAAGGACCACACAAACTTTTGCAATTTGAAGACAAAGGGGTGAAACCTGATATTCATCTGCAGTCGGATAAAGATTGGTTAGAACAAACAATCATTTTTGTGAAGAAGAAATAGTTATTGGAAAGCATTTTATGGTGTTGGGTATATAATTATTTAGAAATTCTGGAAGATTTATAGGGTTAGTTTGTAGGTATAAATACTTATTGCTTTTGATTTTTGTTTAACATTAATCTTGCAAAAAAGTAGTTTACTTTTCAACATACACTTTTGTGTACTATTGTAATCGGTCTGTTTGACATAATTTTGTTCACTGTTTAATAATCAAATACACTGAATACCAGAATCTGATAAAATTTCAGATATTTATATCCCAATGTTTTTCAAAATGCCTTCTAGCTGCTTTTATAAGTTATTTTTTTCTTTATTTTTTTTATTCTTTACAGAATCAAAGTTGTATGCCCAACATTGGACGCAGGAAAGAATTGACACCACTTTAAAAAATGAAGTTTCTCGTTTGCGCAAAGCCGGCAAAGTAGGGGAAGCATTATCGCTTACAGAAGAAACACTGGAAAATGCCATAAACAGTAACTACAAACAGGGTATTAAAAACGGGTATCACCTGTTAAGTAATATACTGACAGTACTTGGACGTAGTAAGGAAAGTGTTGAATACCTGGATGTTTTATTGCCCATGCTTTCAGAAGAGAAGGATTATGATTTGTTGGCAAGAGTATATGCTGAGTATGGTCGTAGTTACCATGATTTAGGCCTGTTTCAACAATCCATTACGCATTACCAGGCATCTGAAAAGGTTGTTAATGAAAAATGGCCGGAGGGATTGGATAAACTAAAATTTTTAGATTATTTATATGCTTGTTACTCATTTGTATATGAAGAAAAAGGCGATAATAAACAATTACTTTATTACTTAAGAAAGGCTTACACACTTAATAATACCCCCATTGTTGCATCCCGGTTGGCTAAGTTTTATACCGTGTATATTGTCAATCTCGACTCCGCATCCCATTATTTACAAATAGGCGATTCACTTTTTACAGCTGGTAAATTTGATATACACCAACAATCCATTCTTTTAAGAAACAAAGGAAGGTATTTTGTAGCCCTTAAAAAATATGATGATGCTTTTGATGCATACAAAGCGTCTGCGGCTATTTCCGAAGCGGGTGGCAAACAAAAAGACGCCCGGGATACTTACAAGTTACTATATGAAGCATACAGCTTGACAAACGATCTTAAGAATAATCAATATTACCTTAATAAATACACACAATTAAATGATAGTATTCAATATGCCCAACGTTTATTGATTGAGATTCCTGTAAATAAGGTATTACAGAAATCAAGAGAAGAAAGCAAAAAACAGGAGCTAAAGTTGTATTTATTGGTCCTTCTGGCTGTGCTTTTTTTAATCATTTCATGGGTTTACCTGGTAAAATTAAGACGCCGGAAGCGCCAGAAAGAGAAAGAAGCGGCTTTGCTGAGTAAAAAAGTTCAAGAGTCAAATAAAAAACTTATTGAAAAACAACTTGAAACAGAGAAGTTGCATAAAGAAGTATCAGAGTCGGTACTTGAACTGGAAAAAAAAGAACAGGAAACGCTGCAGTTACAACAAAAAGTAAATGAGTCTTTTAATGAGCTTGTAGAATTGGGGCGTACAAATCATCCTAATTTTTATGCTCGGTTTAAAGAAATTTATCCCGATCTACACCAAAAACTGACAACATTAAGTCCAAATCTGCGTCTTTCTGAGCTAACACTTTGTGCTTATATATACCTCGATTTTTCAAGTAAAGATATTTCAGAGTATACTTTTAAATCTGTGCGTACCATTCAAACCCGTAAATCTGATTTAAGAAAAAAACTGGGTATAGACTCTAACCTGGATATATATATATGGATGAAAGGGCTTGGATAACGATATTAGGCTGTATTATTCAGTAAGCCTAAACGCTTATATTTCATTACACTTTCCATTTCTCATATTTCGTTACCCATTTCAATATTCATATTTATTTAAAAATAATATGTAGCTAATACGTATTTACATATATTGTTTTTTTAACTCATTTTACCAACTACATAGCCCGGATTGGGCTGATGTTGCAATCAACTGATTGTTCGCAATACTTCTTTCACTGAAAGAAGTATTAGAGCATCCATTCATCGTTCTGTTTACTAATTAACAATAAAAACCCGCTCACTATAAAAAGTTGATATTGACTATCAATTAGTTAATAGCTATTGCGATATTCTACGTATGTAATACGTATGTCATTGCTTTATAATTATATATTTTAATATAACATTTGTGAACTCAATTCTAAAACAAGTAATATATGGATTGATGTATTATTATCAACATTAATAATCCCTTTAAATATTGTATTACTACCATCTCCTTTTTGAAAACCCAACCTAAAGCCTCCTCACAATAAACCAAATTTATCAGGTTACTTAATTGTAGCCAGGTTATTTTTTATTAAAATGTCAATCATGTAGTTATAATCATGAATGACGGTTTAGTAACATTCGTTTTATATGCTATAAGAAAAACAGCACCATTTCTTTATAATAAATATGTATAATATGCATCTCCTTTCGTTCTCTAATCTCACACCACGTTTTGGTATAACGCTTAAAATAGTTTCAGCGTTTATTGTATTAATCTTTTCTGCACAAATTGTTTTTAGTCAGGCACCCACTGGCTGTAACGAACCATCCACATATACTTATATAAGTAGGCAAAACGGTAGCTGGACATCGGCCAGCACCTGGGTAGGTAATGTAGCACCACCGGTTACCATGTCCGGTACAGGTTACAGGGTATTAATAACCCATGCGGTAAATTATGCAAGTGCCGAGCTGCTATTTCAAAACGGAGCAATAGTTACTGTAAAGGATGGAGGCTCGTTAACGGCCAAACAAATCCAGATGGAAGGCAATAATACCAAGTTATTAATTAATCGGGCTACTCTTGATGTAGCAGCAGGTAACCTGCAGGTAAAAGGCAATAACAACTTTTTTTGTGCCCAATATGCCTGTATTAAAGTAGGCGAAAACTTTGAGCTTGAACCTTCTACCACAGCTTACTTTTTATCAACGGGTATACATGTAGGGTATAACTCAAGCGGTAACTTTGCCAGTTACGCAAATATCTCTGGCAGCGATTTAAGGCTTTGGTTAACCAATGGTAACCTGGAAAGAAAAGGTGGCACGTTTAACTGGTCAACAATTTCGGCGTTTAGAGTTAGTGGGAGTGAAATGTCAGGTTCTGGCAAACCAACAGAATCAACAGTTGCAGAAATACAGGCGGTTATTAGCCCTTGTGCTGGGCTTAGCCTTAGCGGCTTGGTTTGGAACGACGTGAACGCTAATATTACACAAAACGCTGGTGAAAATGGTACAAATACGGGATCCGGTTTAAGAGTAAATCTGGTAAATTCAGACAACACGGTAATTGCCACAACCTTAGTAGCAACAAATGGTACTTATTCATTTTCTAACATATTACCCGGCACGTCTGGTTTAAAACTGGTACTAACCAATAGTGCTACATCTATCACGCCCGGCCCTTTACCTACAGGCTGGCGTAACACCGGTGAAAGTATTGGTACCGGTAATACTGCTTCACAAACATCTGCTTTAGGACAAATAGAATTAACCACCGGTACAGCAACCATAACCAACCAAAATTTTGGTATACAGCAGCCACCAACTGCCGGCAACGGAACTAACAGTGCTTTAAACCAACCGGGCAATGTACAAATTCCTGTTCCTTTAAATACATTTATCAACCTTAACAATAGTACCGATCCTGCTCCGGGAATTGTAACTTCTATTATTATAACTGGCATACCTACAGGTGCCAACTCTATTGTTATAAATGGCGTTACCTACGGCAGCGGGGGCGTAAGTTTTCCAACGGCTGGTGTAACAATCAATACCAATACAAATGGACTACCAATATCGGGTACAACTATTACGGTTGACCCGACTTTGGATGGTGCCACAACAGTAACTATTCCTTTTGTGGCCGTAGATAATGGGAATGCCCGATCGAATAATACAGGTTTACAGGGTACGGCGGTATTAAACCTTACTGCACCTATTGTTATTTCCGGTAAAGTTTTTAATGATGTTAATGCAAATGTTATTCAAAACACTGGCGAATCTGATACCAATGCAGGTTCAACTACGCTTACCGCTTATCTGGTAAATAGTGCTGGTTTGGTCGTTAGTAGTTCTGCCATTGCAACAAATGGTATATATAGCTTTAATAATGCAGCACCAAGTACAGCTTATAGGGTAGTACTAAGTAACATAGCTGGTATATCAGCAGGTAATCCTGTAACAGCAGGTTTGCCTGCCACCTGGGTTAACACCGGCGAAGCTTTTGGCACAGGTAATGCCGCCGGTACGGGTATCGAAACTATTACTCCCGGAATTATAGCTGTAACTACTCCGGCTACCGGAACTGTTACCAATGTTAACTTTGGTATACAGCAGCCGCCAACTGCCGGCGAGGGAAGAAATAGAAGCATTAACCCTGGTGGTACAATTCAGGTAAATGTACCGGCAAACACATTTACCAATATTACCGAAAGTACCGACCCATTACCAGGTACTGTTATAGCCATTAGGCTTACCCAGTTTCCTGACGGGGCCACCTCTATATTTATTAACGGTACACAATATTACCCGGCAGATTTGACTGCACTAACCGCTTTAATTATTCCTGCTGATGCAAGCGGATTACCATCCTGGCCAATTACTGCCGACCCGGCTATTGACGGAGAAACAGAAGTAAACTTTTATTTTAAAGCAATTGACAATGCAAATAAAGAAAGCGCAAACACCGGCCTTGCTAAACTTCTATTATTAGATGGATCCGAAACTTTGCCTGTAACACTGGTATTTTTTACGGCTGAAAAGGTAAACCACGACATTGTTTTAAAATGGGTTACATCATTCGAGCAAAACAACAAAGGTTTTGCCGTACAACACAGTAACAATGGTGTTAGCTGGGCTGATATACAATTTGTAAAGACCCAGGCCAATAACGGAAACAGCAATCAAGCTTTAAAGTATAATTATACCCATACACAACCCGCAAGTGGCAAAAATTTTTACCGCCTAAAGCAAACCGATTTTGATGGTAAACATACCTATAGTGAAGTAAGAACAATTAATGCTGATCGGTATATAACTGTAAGTCCTAACCCGGCTATTAATAAAGTAACTATTAGCGGGGTTAATAATAATGAAGTTGTTAACCTTACCAATTTGGCCGGACAGGTGATTAAAACAACGAACATTACCAGTAATACATGCATATTAACCATTGAACAATTACCGGTGGGTATATATTTTATTACCATTACCAATAAAGAGGGTAGGCTGTTAAACAAACAGAAAATTATTAAAAAATAATCCTGATACCTATAGAAAAACAAATGCTCTAAAACCTCATTTCCCCAAAAATCCTATATAAAGATCAAAATGGTGAAGGCTACCTGCTTCTGCGGTAGCCTTTTTTAAATTATTGAAAAGGCATAACTGAAGTATTGCCCTTAATTAGATAAACTGAAACAAAGCAATCCCTTGGCAGATTATTAAAGCCAATATATATGAGTTAGTATGTATAAACATAAATAAACATATTTTATTTCATTAATAATCAAATTAATAGATGTTAATACGTATCTAATACGTATCTGTTTTTTTGGAGTTTACTGCCTTTTACTATCATCTTTGTGTAGCAAAACAAAGTAGTCCTGTTTTTAATATTTTAGGATAAAAATTAGTTGAAGCTATTAAACTGTTTTATTTGAAGGTATAGGCTAACCTATAAAAACATCATACCAAATAAATCTTATTCCTTTAGAAAGCTTAAAACGGATTGCTAACCTTTGAAAAGAACCAGTTATCTGTCTAAAAATCCTTTGTAAAGACAAAACATGAAGTAAGGAACCTGAATAGTTTTTTCACTTTTAAACTGACTTGACCAGGGACGGAACACCTACTTGATAAACACCAATACCATTAATCCTCTTATCCTGTGTAAAAATCACTTAGGGTTAAGGTCACTACCGAAAGGGGTGGCCTTTTTTACTTTATGTAACCACCAAAAAATAAAGCCGGTTAAAACCGGCCTTTATAAATTTTTATAATACTTACACATGTAATACAGCTCTAAACCCTCTGGCGCCGTAATACGATTCTACGCCATTATGGTAAATAAATACCTGACCATAACGCCAGTCGCCAAAAATACCACCCCCCAGTTTACGTATGGGGGCAGGGGTGTTAAGCCAACTGGAGGTTTTGGTGTCAAACTTACCTAGTTTTTGTAAGTCGCGGTATTCTTCCTCAGTTAAAATGGCAATGCCCATTTCGGCAGCCATACCTATGGCACTGTGTTTGGGTTTATGTTCCTTACGGCTTTCTAATGCTTCCGGATCGTAACAAATACTGCGGCGGCCTTTGGGGCTTTCGGCACTGCAATCCATAAAAATATAGGCTCCTGTTTTTTTATCATAACCTACTACATCGGGTTCGCCTTCGGTTATATCCATTTCGTTTAAGGACCATAATTTATCAGGGTTGGCTTCTAACTTCTTCTCCACTTTTGCCCAATCTATTCCTTTATGGCGGGGCATGTTTTTTTCAAACCTGGTTTTAAGTATTTGCAACAATTCTTTTTGTTGCGATGCCGGTAATTTTTTTTTACTAGATGACATTGTTCAATTTTTTATAAAGTAATTGTGTTTTTTATAGCTATGTTTTGCCACCTGAAAGTACCGTGGCATAACACGATGTTGATTAGGAACCGAACGGTGCAGTGTGACTCTCATCCTTTCTTTCACTGAAAGAAAGGATTGCGAACAATCACTTGATTGCAAGGAACGCTGATTAGCAATACTGCTGCCGACTAACAAAAAAATATTTAACTAAACGGTGTTTTATTGTTTGCCATAAGCCTTCTGTTAACCGGCCGGTAATACCAGGATACAATGGTTAAGGCTAGTAATAATAAAGCCGGAAACCAATCGCCAATAGCAATATTACCCGCAGCTATATGCGAAAACAAGGCGCCTGTTGTTACAAAGAAAAAGCCGGCATAAGTCCATTCTTTTACCAAGGCAAAACCCGGTAGTAAAATGGCTATTACGCCCAATATTTTCCATACACCCAAGATAGTTAAAAAATAGTAGGGGTAACCTAATTGTATAATAAATTCGGTTTCTTCTTTTAACTGTAACAGTTGTACTATGCCGGTACTTAACATACCTAATGCCAGCCAGGCGGTGGCTATCCAGTAAATAATTTTATGTGCTTTTTTCATGCGTTTAGTTGGTTGTGGGTTGCATAATTTTTTGTAACAGGTTATGGGCCATATTTAAGCCTTTTGCAAAAGGCAGTTGCAACATTTGGTCGCGTATGGCAATGCTGCGGTACACAATATGTATGGTTAGTTTACTGGTATTAGTAGTAAGTGGTTCAAAAGTCAGAAACTCCAGTTGCACATCAAAAGGGGCGTTGTTTATTTCGAAAGTGCGGGTAATTTTTTGATTGGGTACAAACTCGTGTATGGTGCCGTTGGCTTCAAATACTACATTGCCGTTGGGGTCGCTGGTTTCAAACTGCCAGCCGCCGTGTTTTTTATTGTCCAGTTTTATTACTTTGGTATTCATCCATTGTGCCACAATATCCGCGTCGGTATAAGCCGTAAATAATAAATCAACCGGTAAATCAAATTCGCGGGTAATATGTAAATCGTGTGTGCCGGCCTCGGCATTTATTTTGGTTTTAAGTTCCATGGTATTTATTTTTTGGGTTTATAGTTTTTCATTAAAGTTTCCAGTTTATTAAAGCGGTCGTCCCACATTTTTCTAAAGGGCTCAATAAAATCGGCAATCTCTTTTAGTTTAGGTGCATTTAAGTAGTAGTATACTTCGCGGCCGGTTTGGTGTTGTTGCAGCAACTCGCATTCCGTTAGTATTTGCAAATGTTTCGATACGGTGGGCCGGGCTGTATCAAAATTGGCAGCAATGGCACCAGCGGTCATACCCTGTGCCGTTACCAGCATGAGTATTGTCCTGCGGGTAGGGTCGGCAATGGCCTGAAAAACATCTCGACGTAAAAGCATGGTTGTAAATTTTATTATGTAGCTATTTGGCTACAAATTTATATGTAGTTATTTAACTACGCAAATTTTTATTATCGGGTTAAGTAGGGGGAAAGACGGGTGTGACTTGATGAGCGTTAATAAGCCCGGTAATAATTGTTTTATATTAAGCATATGAAGGCTGCAAATACGCAATTGCTACTGTTAATATACTTTTTTAGTGTTTGAATAATTTTTTAATCATTATAATATATTGATAAGCAGTAAATTATAATACGGGTAGCTATTGGGTATGCGGTTTTTTGCCTTGTGCTAAAAAATAAAAGTTCTTTGCATTTATGGCTGATGTTATAAATACTACTTTAAAAATATGTAAGAATAAGCAGTTGTATGTCTATACGTCTGTAATGGTGCGCTAACCATGAAAAACACCAATTTTTTTATTCATTATCCTACGTAAAAATCAAAAAGGGGTGAAGGCTACCGATAAGGTAGCCTTTTTTATTTTTTGTATGAATAGCAGATTGGGTGGGACGTGCCCCTGTGGGTCGGGCTATTCGCTGCTACTCCGGCACAGCCCCTTGCACAGACCTTCACCGGGGTATTCGCTGCTATCCCTCACGCAGTAAGGTTATAATAACTGTATACATCGTTTTTATGTACCAAATTATTTCTTGCCCTATGCTAAGAGCCTTGCCAAAACCTTGGTTTAATGTTGTGTTGTAAAACAAATCAACAACCATGAAAGTAAAATCGATTTATGTAAACCTGCCGGTGAAAGACCTGGCCGTTACCAGAAACTTTTGGACAAAACTGGGCTTTAGTTTTAACGAACAGTTTAGTAGCGATAAAGGTCTGTGCCTGGTGCTGAACGAGGGGCTGATGTATGCCATGCTGTTAACCGAACCTTTTTTTACCAGTTTTACCAACCGACCTGTTGCCAATGGCAGCACCACACAAGTACTATTGGCTATTGATGTAGAAAGCCGTGAAAAAGTAGATGCTACCATAAAACTGGCACTGGAAAATGGTGGCACCCGTTACCGCCAGGGCGAAGATCATGGCTGGATGTACTACGATTGTTTTGCCGACCCGGATGGCCACCAATGGGAAATACTATACACGGATGAAAGCAAGCTGCCCAACCCATAAAAAAATTTAAAAAAAATGAGAAAATATCTTGCGCAATCAAATGGTTGCATATAAATTTGCAACCGAACGGTTTCTTAAAAAATTACAGGATATGCGCAGAGATATTTTTCAGGCCATAGCCGATCCCACACGGCGGGCTATTATTACCTTGATTGCCATACAGGCTATGACACCGAATGCATTGGCCGAACATTTTGTTACTACCAGACAAGCCATATCTAAACACTTACGCATTTTACATGAGTGTGAACTAGTAAAACCTGAGCAAAGGGGTAGGGAAATTTATTACCAACTGGAAATAAATAAAATGAAGGAAATAGATAAATGGTTAGCACAGTTTAGAAAATTATGGGAAACACGTTTTAACCAACTGGACAATTTATTATCAACTGTTAAAAAGCAAAAAAAATGAATTCTAATCTTTTATTCGAATTTGCGGTAGACAAGGAAAACAAAACCATTCATGTAACACGTGCATTTGCTGCCGGCTTAGAACTGGTTTGGAAAGCCTGGACCACCGCCGAACTGCTGGACCAATGGTGGGCACCACAACCTTACCGCAATAAAACCAAAACACTCGATTTTCGGAATGGTGGCCTTTGGCATTATGCTATGATAAGCCCGGAGAACGAAACACATTGGTGCCGGTTTGATTACGAGACAATAGAGCCACAGAAAAGTTACACAGGCCTGGATGCTTTTTGCGATGAAGCGGGCAATATTAATACGGCTTTTGACCGTATGCAATGGCTTAACCAGTTTACCGAAAGTAACGGGCAAACTACCGTAAACATTACTGTTACGTTGGATAGCCTGGAAACATTGGAAAAAATAATTGGAATGGGCTTTAAGGAAGGCTTTACAGCCGGCTTAAATCAACTGGACCAATTACTAACCACATTAAATTAGTAACTTACTATAGAAACCTTATTTGATATGGCCAACACAATTGCAACTGCTATACAGGATTATAACAATGGCATGACGGATACAGATAAAGCCATTTGTGAATTGCTATCTGCCGAAATAACCAAACATTTGCCGGAAGCGGAAAACAAGGTATGGCACAGGCATCCGGTTTGGTTTTTAGATGGTAACCCCATAACGGGTTACAGTAAGGAAAAACGTGGCATACGACTAATGTTTTGGAGCGGTGCCGATTTTGATGAAGAAGCTTTAAACGTATGTGGCGAGAAATTTAAAGATGCATCTGTTTTTTACAATGCAGTTGAGGAAATAAGTAAGAAGGATGTAAAACGCTGGTTGCAAAAAGCCCGTTATATACAGTGGGATTATAAAAACATTGTAAAACGAAAAGGGAAACTGGAACGCTTAAAATAAAAACAATTTAAAACGCAACTAATGAAGCATAAAATTTTAACGGTAGTATCGGCCTTGTTAGGTTTGATGATGATTAACGGTGGCTTGAACAAATTTTTAAATTATATGCCGGTGCCGGACAATTTACCGGAGCCGCTGATAAAAGACAGCATGGCCATGGTGGAAATTGAATGGCTGATGCCATTGATTGCCGTAGCTGAAATTTTGGGTGGCTTGCTGGTGATTTTACCAAAAACAAGGGCCTTGGGTGTGTTGGTGCTTTTTCCGGTAATGGTGGGCATTTTGCTTACACATATTTTTGTTGCACCAGACGGTTTGCTGATTGCATTATTGTTATGGGCCGTTTTAATCTGGATTATTTACGAAAACAGGGAAAAGTATTTAGGACTGGTTAGGTAATTTATTATGTGTTGAAATAGTACCTGTACTTGTTAATGGTAGAAATGATAAACAGAATTTTTTTTACTTAAGCCTGTAAAAATTTTGCACGATAACTGGTGGGTGATTCGCCTGTTTTTACCGTAAACAGTCTGGTAAAATAAGCCGGATCATCGTAGCCTAACTGATAGCTGATTTCTTTAGCCGACATTTTAGTATGTACCAATAAACGTTTGGCCTGCAATACAATTCTGTTTTTAATAATTTCGTTGGGTTGCAACAGGTTGAGTTTTTTAAATTTATTGGTAATGGTTTTGGGGGCTATATGCAGCATGTCGGCATAATCGGCTACGGTATGTTTTTGTGTATAGTGTGCATCTACCAGTACCGTAAACTTTCTAAAAAACGCTAGATCGTTATTATTGTTTACCAATTCTTTTTCGAGGTTTTGTTTTTTCCAGGAGCGTACCGCTTTTATAAATATTTGCTTTAAATAGGTTCTTACCATTTCTTCCAGGGAAGTATCGTTTAAGGCAAACTCATCGCTTATCTGGCTGTACAGGTAATTATAAAAATTTGCTTCATCGGTTTGTAAAGTAACCTGCGGCATATTATATACGTTGTTGTACAACAATCCGTCGCAGGCAACTTCTTCATCGTGTATTTGTATGCAATAAAAGTCGCGGTTATAATATATAAAATGCCCCGGTTGTTGGCCCATTTGTTTAACATGTAAGTGTTGGTTAGGGCCAATAAAAAATAACGATGGTGTTTTTACTTCAAACTCAGTAAAATCGGAAATTAGTTGACAGCCTTGATTTACATACAATACACGTATGTAAGATTGATAGTCAGTGGAATTAAGTAGTTGTTTATTGTTTTCGTCAATGGATAAAAATCCGAATGTTTTTAAATGGCTTTGAAATAAATGGTTGTTCATTGTATAAAGGTTATTTAGTCAAAAGATATAATTATTATTTGATAAGGTAAAGCTGTACAGGCATAATGCCAATGCCGGTATGAAGGCATTGGCACTAAGTAATAAGTAAGGTTAATTAATTGGTAGCAAATTTTTCAAGTTCGGTATTAAATTTTTCCATTTCCTCTACAAATAATGCATGGCCGCTATTTTCAAACTTAATGATGGTGGAGTTTTTTAAACTTTTGTTTAAATCCTCGGCCCAGATATAAGGACAGTTTTTATCGTATATACCATGAAAAATAGCCACCGGTATAGTAATTTTTGATAGTACAGGACGTAAATCCAGATTGCTTAACGCAATAATAGATTCTGTGATGGCAAAAGGGGAGGCCTCTAAGTTGATATTCTCCAACCATTTTTCCATGTTTTTAGAAATATTGCCTTCCTTGGCCGGGAAGCCGGCACCAAAACCTGCTATCAAATCTTGTCTGTTCGTCATGGTACTTTGTATTAATCCGTTAACTACATCTTCCGGTATGCCGTTTGGAAAATCGGTTCTTTGTTTCCATGATGGTGCAGCGGCACCAAACAATGCTAACTTACTTACATGCGCCGAATTGTATTTAGTTATATAATGCAGTACTACTGCGCCACCCATTGAAAAACCACCTAATACGGCATCTTTTATATTCAGTTTTTCCAATACCACTTTTATGTCGTCAGAAAAAACATCAAAGTCATATTTGCCATAAGGTTTGTCAGATTTTCCGAAACCACGTAGTGTAATACCAATAACCCTAAAGCCTTTGCGAGACAGATATTGATACTGATATTCATACATAGCATCGCTTAAGGGCCAGCCGTGAATTAGTACAATGGGTTGGCCCATGCCAATATCTGTAATATGTAGTTTTACATTTTTTTCCACTTCAATAAATTCTGTTCTGCCATAAGCGGCAGGTTGCCTTTTAATATTTTGTGCAATTAAACTGTTTGCAAATAATGAAACTAAAAAGGCGATGGTGAATGATATATTTTTCATTTTATAAAAGTTTGAATGTTTTTTTGATAATGATTTTTGTTTTTAATTTAAATGTGCTTCAAGCGTAATTTCTACATTATAGGCTTTGCTTACCGGACAGGTTTCTTTACTATTGTTAGCAATGGCTAAAAATTGTTCGGTACTTATAGCCGGAATTTTTGCGTGTAATACCAGTACCGATTTTGAAATAATTCCGTTTTCCAATGAAATGGTAGCTGTAGTGGTTAATTCATCCGGAACAAACCCGGCGGCTCCAAGATCAAGGCTAAGCTTCATGGTAAAACAGCCGGCATGTGCTGCGGCCATTAGTTCTTCAGGATTTGTACCCTGGCCATTTTCAAACCTGGAAATAAAGCTATAAGGTGTGGCGTTAAGTACTTTACTTTGGGAAGTAAGATTTCCTTTACCTTCTTTAATTGAACCGTTCCATACGGCTGTAGCTTTTCTGTTCATGTTATTTTTTTTAATTGTTTTAAATAATTTGATACAGCAAAGTTGGTTTTATAAAGCCTGCGAATCAATGGACGGATTTCTCCATAAATTGTACATTTTACCTTTTGTATAAATTTTTCGTTGAATAAATCTTTTATCAATAATGTAAGCTTAGGATAAAATATGAAGTCCAAATGCGGATGGATAAACTGACCTCAGAAAGATTATTGTTTTTAAGCAAGCAGTTTTGAGCTGATTAATTATATTGAAAATCAAATATTTGTATCTATTTGACTTTCTTCTAATTTCTATTATTTTTCCTATAATTTATATTATGTTAAGTAATTAAAACTAAAATACGCCCTATGCAGTACATTAGCCTTAATTGTGCTGCGTTATCGCCCAACTTAAATCCGAATCCTTACATTAAAAATGCATGCCCTATTCCCGCTACTATTTCTGCAAATTAAGCTACTCTTACAAACGCTGTTTTTACAATCAATCATTGAATAATGAAACGTTTAAAATTTGCGCAACAAATCTTTACCACTTACAGAAAAAACTATTTGTAATTTTGCGTCCATCTGATGACCTGAAGCGTTTTTGAATATTTATGAAGCCAACAACCACCTCCTTAACCACACAGCAAACTGTTTATCCCATTTTGTTTGCCATAAGTTTTTCGCATTTATTAAACGATCTTATCCAGTCCGTTATTCCGGCTGTATATCCGTTATTAAAAGATAATTATGCGCTTACGTTTACCCAAATTGGTATTATTACATTGGTGTTTCAACTTACTGCCTCCTTATTACAACCCTTTGTTGGTTTGTACACCGATAAAAAACCAAACCCACGTTCGCTGGCCATTGGTATGATGTTTTCGTTTACAGGTTTAATGTGTATTGCTTTTGCCGCTGACTTTTATTATATACTGGCTTCGGTTAGTCTTATTGGTATGGGTTCATCTATTTTTCATCCGGAAGCTTCCCGTGTTGCGCACCTGGCATCGGGTGGTAAAAAAGGTTTGGCACAATCTATTTTTCAGGTGGGTGGTAATGCCGGTAGCTCGGCAGGCCCGTTGTTAGCGGCCTTGGTGGTTATTCCTTTTGGTCAAAAGTATATCAGTTGGTTTGGTGTATTGGCGGTTATGGGTATTATATTGTTAACCTATGTGGGTCATTGGTATCAACAAAATATGCAGCTAAAAGCTGCTACTAAAAAAACGGCCGAAACCCCTATTCTTGTTTCTGCTGTTTCAAAAAACAGGGTTGTAATTTCTATTATTATTCTGTTGGTTTTAATTTTTTCTAAGTATTTCTACATGGCTAGTATGACCAGCTATTTTACTTTTTATTTAATTGAAAAGTTTCAGGTAACGGTACAACAATCGCAAATATATTTATTTACTTTTCTGGCGGCAGTGGCTGCGGGTACTATATTGGGCGGACCATTAGGCGACCGTTACGGACGTAAACTTATTATTTGGATTTCTATTTTAGGTGCTGCACCATTTACACTTTTACTACCACATATGAATTTGTTTGGTACTGTAGTATTGGCCGTTATCATTGGTGTTATAATTGCATCAGCGTTCTCGGCTATATTGGTGTACGCTACCGATTTAATTCCGGGCAAAGTGGGTTTGGTAGCCGGCTTGTTTTTTGGTTTTGCTTTTGGTATGGGTGGTATTGGCTCGGCTGTTTTAGGTTGGGTGGCCGATAAAACGAGTATTGAATATGTATTTTCTGTTTGTGCTTACCTGCCGCTCATTGGTATTATCACCGGTTTTTTACCCAATATTGAGGGAACTAAAAAAAGAAGAATTAAAAATTAGTATTTAATAATTAATAATTGGGGTTTACGATAACATAAAGCTTTTGCAAAATGCTCAATAGTGTTGTTGCAGTTGAAGAGTGCGACGCAACAAAAGCTGATTAGAATTACTGCTGCTGGTAACAAAAAAATAACCACTTTTATTTAGCAACGGCCTACAAATATTGTTGTAACAATTCCTGTAATTCAACAATACCTTCGGTTGCCGGTTTTTCAATCAGGGTTGTATTGCGTTGTGTACGCACGGGTGGTATATGTTTATCAATAATAAATTTTGGAGTGGCCAGCTCCACATAATCCAGCAAACCTGCGGCCGGATAAACTACCAACGATGTACCTACTACCACAAAAATATCTGCATTCATAGCCAGTGTGGCAGCGGGTTCTATCATAGGCACCGCTTCTTCAAACCAAACAATATGGGGGCGTAATTGTGCACCGTCTTCAGCCGTGTCGCCAAGGTTTATATCACCGGTAATATCATACACCAGTGTTTCATTATTCACACTGCGCATCTTAAAAATTTCGCCATGCAAGTGTAACACGTTGGTACTACCGGCACGTTCATGTAAATCATCAATGTTTTGGGTAATAATATGTACATCAAAAAACTGTTCTAAGGCTGCCAGTCCTTTGTGTGCGGCATTGGGTTGTGCAGCGGCTACATCCCGGCGGCGCATATTATAAAAGTCAAGCACCAGTTGCGTATTTTTATGCCAGCCTCTAGGGCTTGCCACTTCATACACATTGTGCCCTTCCCACAAACCATCACTATCCCTGAAAGTTTTTAAACCACTCTCGGCACTTACGCCTGCGCCGGTAAGTATAACTAATTTTTTCATGTTTGTTTTTATTGGGGCTGTCAACAGTAGTAATGCTATTAGCTGCAGTCCCGGCTTTCCGCTGTATACCTCCCTATCGGTCGGTATGCCGCTGCAATCCGGCAGCCTTTCAGCTATATAATCTGGATGAACATTTGCTTAGTTGGCAGCAGTTACCTCCTATCGCCAACATGACAATCTTAATTATCACATAGAGGCACATTTCCAAATCACCAAATTATCTAATTACCTAATTTCCTTCTCTGTTGCATAGTTTCATACAATATCATACCGGTAGCTACTGATACGTTTAAGCTTTCAAAATCACCGGTCATCGGAATTTTTATTTTCTCGTCACATACCTTCATTAATGTGGGGTGAATACCATTTTCTTCACCACCCATTACAATAGCTGTAGGTTCGGTTAAGTTAACTGAATCAATGGTGGTTTCAGCCGTCATTTCACTGGCAAATACTTTTATGCCGTTCAGGTGTAAATCATCAACCGCTTTAACAAGGCTGTTAACCCGGCAAACCGGTATTTGCTCCAAAGCCCCTGCCGATGTTAATACTGCATCATCGCTTAACGCACCTACTCCTTTATCCGGTATAATAATGCCATGCACACCACAGCAATAAGCTGTACGGGCAATGCCGCCAATATTACGTATATCGGTAATGCCATCCAGTATTAAGAATAAAGGTGTTTCACCGCTCTCAGTAACAAAAGAAATCAATTGTTGTAAGTCAATATATTGTACCCTTGCAATTTGTGCAATACAACCATCGTGGTTAGTAACGTTAAAACTATTTAGCTTAACCACTGGCACATAACTAATGGGTGTGTTATTTTGTACAGCCAGTTTTTTTATTTCGCCAATATCAGCTCCGTTGGCCCTGGTATCTAAAAATATTTTATCTAAATGTTTACCTGTTAATAAAGCTTCTTTCACGGCCTGTCTGCCAATAACCAACGAGCTTTTTTTAGGGCGCTGAGGCGAACGAAATTTTTTCATGTAATTTTTTTAATTGTTTATAACCCGCATACCGGTCATATCACTTTGCCAATAACAACTTTACTTTTAGCACAGCCGCAATGGTTAACACATCTTTTATGCTACCATCCATCACCATATTATATACTTCTTCAAAAGGTAATTTTTTTACCTGTAACTGTTCAGTTTCTTCCGGCTCTGCAATGCCTTGTTGCAATTGCCTTGCTAAATAAACATAAGCTAATTCATCACAAACCGAGTTTGATAAATGCATCTGCATCACTTCGGTCCACTCTCCTGCTATTAAACCTGTTTCTTCCAGCAGTTCCCGCTTAGCTGATTCTAACGGATTAGTATTTACCGGGGCTCCCCCTTCCGGCAATTCCCAGCTATATTCATTAACAGTAAATCTGTACTGTCCTACTAAATAGGTATTTCCTTCTTCATCTAAAGGAACAATGGCAATTGCATGATTTTTAAAATGTACTTTGCCATAAATACCTTTTCCGCCGGATGGATTAATTACGTCATAGTGAGTTACATTAATCCAATTATTATCGTACACATTTTTTTCGCCGGTTATTTTCCAGGGGTTTTGCTCTGCTTCCATTTAGTAAAATTAAGTATCAGTGACGTAAGTAAGGCTATAATAAGTATAGCTAAAAAGCCAAATTTAATAATGGAAGCATGGCGTGCCACCCATATACTGGCCACACTTGGTCCGCTGTTAAGCGACCATAACATGCTGATGTTTTCAATTACATCCAACACACCCGCGGCAATACTTAGTTTAATAAACCATTTGCCTGATTTGCCTTTAAATAAAGGACGCTCCTTTTTATGAAAGCTTACACTTGCCAGGTAAAAGAAAGCGGTGTAAAAGAAAATGTATACAAAGTCCAGACCAATGTTCATATACCAATCGCTTTTGGTATTGGAAGCAATCACTTCCTGTACGCGACTAACTGGCCGATCAATTTCCAGGTTTACAATACCCCATGGGGCTGTATCATTTACAAGGTCACTCCCCTGCCACTGCATTACAATCGTCATAATAATAGCAGCAATAAAAGCAATGGTTAGTTTAGGCATAATATGTTTAATGTTTGAAGTTTTATGTTTAAAGTTGTTCAAAGGTTCAAAAGGTTCAATGTTCCAGAGGTTCCAGAAGTTTAGCGTTTTATGTTTAAAGTTGGGTGCACATTTGACTTTAAGCTTTTTGCATTGGGCTTTCGGCCTTACTTAACAAATGTAAAACAAAACACCCGCAATTACTGCGGGTGCCGTTTATTGAGAAACTCAATTTATTTGATACCAAAAGCTTTTTTTACTTTGGATACATAGTCTAATTTTTCCCATGTAAATAGCTCTACTTTCTTCTTCACTACTTTACCATCAGGTGAAGTGAAAGTTTTTTCCACTACTTCTGGTTTACGGCCCATATGACCATAAGCAGCAGTTTCGCTATAAATAGGTGTACGTAATTTTAAACGTTGCTCAATGTAGTAAGGGCGCAAGTCAAAAATACCTTCTACAATTTTACCAATCTCGCCATCGGTTAATTCTACATTAGCGGTACCAAAAGTTTTTACATTAATGCTGGTTGGTTTAGCCACACCAATAGCGTAAGAAACCTGTACCAATACTTCGCTGGCAACACCTGCAGCCACTAAGTTTTTGGCAATGTGACGGGTTGCATATGCTGCAGAACGGTCAACTTTTGACGGGTCTTTACCGCTGAAAGCGCCACCACCGTGTGCACCTTTACCCCCATAAGTATCAACAATAATTTTACGGCCGGTTAAGCCTGTATCGCCATGCGGACCACCAATAACAAATTTACCGGTTGGGTTAATATGGTATTTAATGTTGTCGTTAAACAACTTAGCGTATTTTTTATATTTTGATTTTACACGAGGAATCAAAATTTTAATGATATCATCTTTTATTTTGGCTAACATTTTAGACTCCGTATCAAAGTCATCGTGTTGGGTAGAGATTACAATCGCATCAATACGCACAGGTTTGTTATTATCATCATACTCTAAGGTAACCTGACTTTTAGCATCAGGGCGTAAGTATTTGATAGCTTTATTTTCGCGGCGTAAAGCAGCTAACTCAATTAATAATTTATGGGATAAGTCTAAAGCCAAAGGCATATAGTCTTCGGTTTCGTTGGTGGCATAACCAAACATCATACCCTGGTCACCTGCACCCTGCTCTTCTTTTTTCTTACGGTCAACGCCTTGGTTAATATCGGCAGATTGCTCATGAATGGCAGACAAAATACCGCAAGAGTTTGCTTCAAACATGTATTCGCTTTTGGTATAACCAATTTTACGAATTACACCACGTGCAATTTCCTGAACATCTAAATAGGCTTTTGATTTAACCTCACCTGCTAACACTACTTGTCCGGTTGTAACCAATGTTTCGCAAGCTACTTTTGACTGTGCATCAAAAGCTAAAAAGTTATCAATTAACGCATCTGATATCTGATCGGCTACTTTATCCGGATGTCCTTCTGAAACACTTTCCGATGTAAACAAGTAAGGCATAATGTATTTTGTTTTGATTTGTTGGGTTAGTATATAAAATTAATAGGGTGCAAATATAGCACCCTATTTGTAATATGAAAATAGTTAGTTTAACTATAATTTGGAGTAAACGACTCTTACACGCATTCTACGCGGATTGGCATTGGGTAAACTTCCATCGCCACCACCATACAACTTAACACGACCAATAGTTGATACAGATGGGCTGATAGGTTGGATAGCTGCTGACACATCACTTAACACAGAAGGTATTCCATATTGGAGTCGCACAAATGTTGGGCTATATAATCTGAAATCATAAATGGGTAAACGATCTGTTACTACTTGTTGCACATAGCGTGTCAGGTTAAACTTCCATACATTAATACTTTGGCCAGCATCATTTAGACTACGTCCGGGGAAGGTACCAAAACTGGCAAATCCAAAAGTACCTGAATTATTGGCAAGTAAATCATATGGAATGGTACGGAATTTAGAAATTGAGGGATCCCACGCATCCAACATCATAGATAATGGCGCATAAAATAATGAATCTGTAATATTGGTATAATCTTGTTCAATAATTAATTGAGCCAGGTGTACTACCCTGCTATTTAACCCTGCTAAACCGGGTACCGATAGCTTTGCAAACGTGCCGGGTGTATTTTGAATAAAAATACTATTATCCGGTACATTATCGCCGGCGGTGGCATACCATGGTGTTGTACTATAATCACGTTGAATATAGTTGGCACTGGCACTTAAACTGGTGGAGAAACTAAAGTAAGTAACCGTAGTATCCCAATCTGCTTGTGGTCTGTTATTGCCTTTGTCTTTATAGTAAATAGCCAGTTTTGTGTTAGCACCGGTAAGGCTAAAACCTAAAACGGCGTTACCACCTGTTGCTTCCAGCGCAAAACCTTTAAAACGACTATTAAAGGCCGAGTCGGAGGAATAAGCATCAATTCGTCCATTTGTCATTGATGAGTCATAGTCTAACAACCTGCGACCAAAAGCATTATCCAGTTTTATGCGCAATTGTTTTGCCGTAGTGTCTTTATAAGCTTTAACTGAATCTTTTAATTGATAAGGCACAAATGTTTTTTGCCCCAAAGGCATGCCCGGGTTTTGATAAACAATATTATTTTGCCTGTACTTATATGCTGTATCATAGGAATATTTTTCCCAAATACCATCAACATATACCGAATCCAATGCAGACTTTTTAAAAGAACTTATTTGTGCTATTTCAAAAACACGAACAGTTTGTGGTTGTACAGTATCGCCGTAAGTATTTACATAATCCAACACTAATACAATGGAGTCAAGCTCCAAACTATCTGGTCGGTTTAAAAAACTGTGTTTGTAAAAGCCAGGTTTAAGCTGAAAAAACATGCGGGCATCTGTTGTACCAAATAACGGATCATTGGTAATCTGTCCCAGGTATTGTACTTCAGTGTAAGAGGAAGCACTGCTATCATTACTATTGGTGAAAATATCATTGTAAGCCAATACATCCAAGGTAGTATCAAATGTATTTACATTATCAACTACCGGAATAAGGTCACCACCCAATGTAGTGGCTTCGTTTATTTTTTTACAAGAGAAAAATAATGTAATTGAACTTACCAGAACAAATACAAATGCGGCTGCAATATTTTTTTGCTTCACAAAGAAATTGTTAAGTGGGTTTTGTTTTTAAACGTTGCCATCAAAGAAAAATCGTTTGATGCCCGAATCATTAGCTTGCAAGGTCGTTATACAGTTGCAAATAGTCTGTTAAATCAGATTCTTCGTTGTACAGTAACGTTTTCTTGCCTTTAACCTTGGTAAACTCTGTTAATAATTTCTTATCAACCTTATCTGCTCCAAAAGTTATTGCATCGGCATAAGTGGCTCCGCCACGAAACATAGCCACATTATTTGCATCCTTAAAAGGTTCCAGGTCTTTTTCCTTTAATGAATCATGTATGAGCGCTTTTCTAATGAAATCGCTGCCTAACTTTTCCTTAAAAGTACTTTGACCTATTGTATATACAATTTTGCTGTGTGCAAAAACAGGCTCTTTTTTGTACAATGTTTTTAGATAGGCAGGTATTAAACCTGTCATCCAGCCACTGCAATGAACAACATCAGGGGGCCATCCAAATTTTTTAACCGTTTCTAATGCACCACGACAAAAGAACACAGTTCTTAAATCGTTGTCATCAAACCACTTATCTTCTTCGTCATGAAAAACAAATTTGCGTTTAAACAACTCTTCGTTATCTAAAAAATAAACTTGTAATCTTGCACTGGGTAATGATGCTACCTTAATTTGCAGGGGCATGTCATCATTATCAATATTTACATTAATACCGGAAAGCCTTACTACCTCGTGTAAACGATGGCGACGTTCATTAATGCTACCAAAACGGGGCATTATACAACGTACTTCGTATCCGGTATCGTTCGCTTTTATTGCCAGTTTGTTCACCAACTCTGAAAATTCGGTTAATTCCAGGTATGGCGACATTTCGTTGGCAATAAATAAAATTCTTTTCTTTGCAGACATGCGTTCCGTTTAGATTAAACTTTTTCTATAAAAGGTTTGCAAAGTTACTATTTTATATTGAAAAACGCTTTTTAAGAGTTTTTGCTACTAATAATAAACTATTTATGATTGTTTTTAAGAAAATTACCGACATACAACACCATATAAATACACAAAAAAAAGTCGGTAAATCAATAGGTTTTGTACCTACCATGGGGGCTTTGCACCAGGGGCATATACAATTAGTACAACAATCCATACGGGAACAGCAGTTTACAGTGTGTAGCATTTTTGTTAATCCTACTCAGTTTAATGATAAAAACGATTTTGAAAAATACCCTATTACTATTGAAAACGATATACAGCAACTGGAAGCTGCCGGTGTACATGCACTTTTCCTACCATCGGTAGATGAAATGTACCCCAACGGGACTACCCTTGCTGCAAACGCTTACCCATTGGGTCATTTGGACCAAATTTTTGAAGCAGCCCACCGACCCGGTCATTTTCAGGGAGTATGTCAGGTTGTGCACCGGCTACTGGATATTGTAAAACCTAACCGTTTATTTATGGGCCAGAAAGATTACCAGCAATGTATGGTGATTAAAAAATTGCTGGAACTTACGGGATTAGATAAAGCAATGGAATTGGTAGTGTGCCCCACCATTCGGGAAAATGACGGACTTGCCATGAGCAGCCGAAACCGCAGGTTATCGGCAACTGATCGGGAAACAGCAACTACAATATATAAGCTATTAGTTTATGCAAAAGAGAATGCCGATAAAAAACCGCTTTCAGAATTAGAACAATATTCTATAGAACAATTACAAACGGCAGGATTTAAACCTGATTATTTTTCATTTGCACAATCAACAGATTTACAAAAAGTTACAGATTTTTATAATAATATTAAATTAGTAATTGTTGTAGCTGCTTTTTTAGGAGACGTAAGGTTAATTGATAATATTTTAGTTTAATTAACTTATACTATATATTTAGTAATCAATTTATTAAATAATATAGTTATGCATTATTTGGGACGATCGTGAACAGCGATATGCAGTAAAAGACTGTGACTCCGGGTTCCACTCCACTCGTCGAGGCATGCGCAAGGAGCACTCATCTGTGTTAATTTAGTTAACTAAAAAATAATATTTTTTATTATAAATATATTATTATCATTTTATTATGATTTTTTATTTATTTTAAATATTAAGTAATATACTGCTTAGTATTTTGTTTGTAACTGTAGTAATTCTATTCAGCTTTAATAGCGTTCAACACTGCATCTTTTTATTCTTCAATCATCATCGTGTTTTTTACGTATATAACATTTTCGGGTAAATTGTATATTGACTCTTTTCAACTTTTATACTTGATTTTTGTTATTAATGCGGCTATTTTAATTATTAGAAGTATGGCTTCTGATTATATTTTACAAACCCATAACTTTGCGCCGCAATGGAAATAGAAGTTTTAAAATCGAAGATTCACCGCGTTACTATTACGGAGGCCAACTTAAATTATGTTGGTAGCATTACTATTGATGAAGACCTGATGGACGCGGCCAATTTAATTGAAAACGAAAAAGTTCAGGTTGTAAACGTAAACAATGGTGAACGTATTGAAACCTACGTTATAAAAGGTAAACGCCAGTCTGGTGTTATTTGCCTGAACGGCCCTGCAGCCCGTAAAGGTATGGCCGGCGATGTGGTGGTAATTATATCCTATGCCCAAATGGATTTTGAAGCTGCCAAGACTTTTAAGCCATGGGTTATTTTTCCCAAAGATGATAATAAACTTTAATTGTAATTAGGCTACTCGCTTTTTAATTTGCCTTTTAGTATTTACTTTAGCGTCATCATGAAGCTAAAGCCCGGTATTATACTGCAATACATTTTTTTTCTGGCCTTAGGGCTTTTTTTGGTTTGGTGGTCGGTTAAAGACATTGATGCTCAAAAATGGGCCGAAATAAAGCAATCTTTAGAAGGCGCCAGGGTGTATTTGGTAATTCCCGTTTTTGCCATTTTACTCATTTCACACTATGCCCGTGCCTTACGCTGGCGCTTATTAATGGAGCCCATGGGCTACAACACGGGCAAATTAAATACTTTTTTTGCTGTAATGGTTGGCTATTTAGCCAATACGGCTGTACCCCGTTTAGGTGAGGTTTTAAAATGTACTATTTTAGCCCGTTACGAAAAAGTTCCGGCCGATAAACTGGTTGGTACTATTGTACAGGAACGTTTAATAGATGCTTTTTGCTTTGTCATTATATTATTAATCACATTGGCTATTCAGCCTGATTTATATTCCCGTTTCATAGATACCTGGTTTTACAGCAATAGTGGCGAACAAGCTGCTGCCGAAAGCTCTAATACAAAATACCTTATTCCATTAATAGGAATTGTTTTAGTTGGTTTGGCACTTGGCGCCTGGATGTTGATTAAGAAGAAAAGTTTTAAGGATTTATTCCTGATGATAAAAAACCTGGTTTTAAGAGTATGGCAGGGGCTTACCACCATACGCCATATGAAAAAACGCAAGAGTTTTTTATTGTACACCTTTTTAATCTGGGCTGGTTATTTAGGTAGCGGTTATATTGGTTTTCTGGCATTACAAGAAACCAGCCATTTTGGTTTTAAAGAAAGTCTGACGGTACTTTCTGCGGGTACTATTGGTATGATTGTTCCCACTCCCGGAGGTATAGGTGCTTACGCTTATTTTATTGAAAGCACCATGATGGTATATGGATTACCCAAAAGTATAGCCACAGCATTTGGGTGGTTATTATGGTTATCGCAAACCGCCATTATTTTGTTGGCAGGTTGTATAAGTGTAATATTGCTACCTGTGTTTAATAAGAAGAAGAGTAATAATAATTCGTTAGTTATTGAAAAATAATTAATTATAGATTATTGCTTTTATTTTACAATAATCCTGTAGGAAATAATTTTGATGCAATGCGCAAACTTTCTTGCAAAGCTTCTTTATTTAACGATAGATCTATATTGTTCTCAATAAAGTAATCAATCATCCATTCGGTATTCATGTTGCCAACCAACTCGTCATTGGCCATAGGACAACCCCCTATTCCTTTCAAGGCCCCGTCAAAACGTTTACTGCCTGCATTTACTGCAGCTTCCAGTTTGGCTTGCCAATTTTGGGCAGTAGAATGTAAATGCACACCAATAGTAGTTTCGGGTAATGATTGTACCAGATAATCCGTAACATCAAAAACCTGTTGTGGTGTAGCCAGTCCTACTGTATCAGCCAGTGAAATAATATCAATATCTAACCCTATTATTTTATTTACCCATTCAAAAACCAGCTCTTCCGAATAAGGATCACCATAGGGATTGCCAAACCCCATGGAAATATAAATAACCAGTTTTTTATTATTTTTTACACAAAGGTTCTGAATATCCGCCACCCTTTCCAAAGATGTTTGTATATCCGCATTGGTATTACGCATCTGAAAAGTCTCTGAAATGGAAAAAGGAAAACCGAGGTAACTAATTTCATCAAATACAACGGCATCTTCTGCCCCACGTTGGTTGGCAATAATGGCTAGTAATTTTGTATCAGTTTGCGACAAATCTAAATGCGGAATAACCTGCGCAGTATCGGCCATTTGCGGAATGGATTTGGGCGATACAAAACTGCCAAAATCCAGCGTATGAAAGCCAACCTTTAAAAGGCTGTTCAGGTACTGTATTTTTTGCTCGGTTGGAATAAATGTTTTCCAGCCCTGCATAGCATCGCGGGGACATTCAACCAATTGTATGGCGGTATTTTTTACAGGTGTATTCATTTGCATAAAACAGTTTTAGTATAAATAACAAACGAAACCTTACTTGGTTTCGCTCATTTCCATTACTATATTCCATTCTTCTTCGGTTACAGGTTGTACCGATAAACGGCCTAACCTTACCAGCACCATATTAGCTAAGCTTTCTTCAGCTTTTATTTGCGCCAGTGTAACCGGTTTTTTAAGTTTTTTATGTGGCGCAAAATCTACTGCCGACCAGGTTTCTTCCGGTGTGGTAGGATCCTGATAAGCTTCTTTTACTACTTTGGCTATCCCCACAATTTCTACTCCTTCGTTACTGTGATAGAAAAAAGCCAGGTCGCCTTTTTTCATGGCACGCAAATTATTACGGGCAGCGTAATTACGTACGCCATCCCAAAACGTTTTTTTATCTTTTACCAATTGGTCCCAGCTATATTTAAACGGTTCCGATTTTATTAGCCAATAAGCCATGAGTGAGTTAATATTTAATACTGGTTTATTTAATATTGCTATAGCAATTTGATATAATAGTTGAAGTTAAAAGAAAATTTGCTATGAATAATAGCGTATAAAGAAAAGTATTTGCTTATAACACTTCGCTTTCAAAAACTTGAGATGTAATGATGAAGGTTTAGTAAAAGTTAAGCATTTCGTTTAAATATAACGTTAATAGTAAACATATTGTAATAATAGACAAGTTTGTGAAAGCTCTTATAGTCCAGTTTTTATTTGCCTGGTTATAGTTAACCCGTTTTGAAATAACTACACCAAGTGCCATAATTAAAAACCATACCGTAAAAAATAGCGAAACTTTTCCTCTTAAAAATGTGGTTACTAAATCATGTATTAAACCACAAAAAATAAATGTAAATATTATTGCAAAAGCATTGGGCAATATTTTCTTTAATGGTTTAAATATTTTTAATCCTAAATAGTATCCAAATATTGGATTCCAGAAATTCCAAAAGGTTGAAAAATTTTTAGCCCCCAGCGATTTGTATAAATTGTTACGAAGTGAGTTTGAATTTCCTATCGGAACACCATTTATTTTTTTTACGTATTCAGATAGCGTCATTTAATAGTTGTTTCAAATATTAAAAATGGCGTTGCTTTATTAACTTCTTATCGGGTGAGCTTTTTACCAGCCACTGGCCAGTACATCCGCCAAGTGCATAGCTTTAATATCAACACCTTTGTTTTTAATTACACCATCAATATGCATCAGGCAGGAAAGGTCAGTAGAGATTAAGTATTGTGCGCCGGTAGCCTGCGCATTATCTGCTTTTTGGTCGCCCATGGCTACAGAAATGGGTTCAAATTTTACGGCAAACGTGCCGCCAAACCCACAACAGGTTTCCACATCGTTCATCTCAGTAAGCTCCAACCCTTTTACCTGTGCTAAAAGTTTACGTGGCTCTTCTTTTATTTTACATTCTCTAAGGCCGGCACAACTATCGTGGTAGGTTGCCAAACCGGGTAGGCTGGCACCAAGGTTTTCTACTTTTAAAACATTTACCAAAAACTCAGAAAACTCAAATATTCTTTCACCTAGTTTTTTAACCTCGTTATGCTGTGATGAATTGTCGAATAGTTTAGTGTAGTAGTTACGTACAAAACCAACACAACTGGCGCTGGGGGCAACAATACAATCGTTGCCTTCAAAATCTTTTAAAAACTTACTGCATACCTGTTTTGATTCTTCCCAAAAGCCCGCATTAAAAGCAGGTTGGCCACAACAGGTTTGGTTGGCATTATAACTAACCGTACAACCTGCTTTTTCCAACACTTTTACCATATTAAAAGCCGTGGATGGATAGAGCTGGTCTACAAAACAGGGTATAAATATTTGTACGTTCAAATTAAAAAAGGAAAAATGAAAAGTAAAAAGTTAATGGTTCAGACTTACATCCAGTCCGATCATTTTTATGGCAGTAATGGCAGCTTCTTCGCCTTTGTGGCCGTGCAGGCCACCAATACGTTCAATGGCTTGTTGCTGATTATTTACCGTTAATACACCAAAAATGGTGGGTACAGGTAGGGTCATATTTAAATGTACTACTCCGTCAGTTACGGCTTTACATACATAATCAAAATGGGGGGTGTCGCCGCGTATGACGGTACCAATGGCTATAAAAGCATCGGGTTTTAAACCCAGCTCGGCATTGTGCCATATTTTTTTAATGGCAAAAGGCAGTTCAAAACAGCCAGGTACAACTTTGGTTATAACATTGGTAATGCCATTTGCCGCAAATACTTTGCGGGCACCGTTTTCCATTTCATCTACAATGGTGGCATTCCATTCGGTTTTTACTAAAACAACACAGGCATCCTTTTTCAGAATGCCTGTATTTATTTGTAATAAACTGCTATTGTTTACATCTGCCATATATCAATTAGATAATTAGGTAATTAGATAATTAGCTGATGTGCTGATTAGCTAATTATTTAAGATTAACTACACTTTTACAATAAGTGATTATCAAATTTTGCTTTTGCTTTTACACAATGCTGAATAGCGTTACTACAGTACAAGAGTGCGACGCAACAGACGATGATAGTAGTAATGCTGCTGATTACCAAAAATGCCTTTTAGTTTGCGCTATACACACCCAGTTGAGCCAAGTATTTATCGGCCTCAAAACCGTATTGGGTCATTGGGTATTTTTCTTTTAACTCTTTGTACAGTTTTACAGCCTGGTCAGGCTTGTTTAACAAATGTTGGGCTGCATAAGCTGCACTAAACAATGCCTCAGAAGAAGCTTGTTTGTCGGCCTCAAAATGATGAGCAGCTTTGGTATAATACTCAACTGCTTCGCTGCTTTTGCCTAAATCGCCATAAGCATCGCCTAATAATTTGTAAGCACGGGCCTGAATTTGTTTAGCATCTGAGCTAAACTTTTTAAGGTGTTCTACCGCTTTATCGTTTTGATCTAACTTAATATAACAGCTACCTGCATAAAAGTTAGCCATATTTGCCGCATCGGTACCGCTGTACTTAGATATAATTTTTAAAAAACCCAGTTGCTGACCATCGCCGTTTAAAGCAAGGTTGATAGAATCCTGGCGGAAATAATCCTCGGCTTTGAATAATTTATCCATTGCTTCGGCTTCTTTCGGCTTTTTAAAATAGTTATTGTATACAAACCAGCCACCGCCTAAAACGATAACCAGTATAAGTGCAATTGAAATTGTTTTTGCGTTGCGTTGCCAAAAATCCTTGGCCTTTACTACTACATCATCACCACCGGCTGCTGGTTGCACCTGTTTATTTTCTGCCATTGTAAGTTTAAATTAATGAATGATTTGCTTGTTTGTTGTTTTGGTTTTTAGTCAACTATAAACGGATAGTTTTGGTCAACATAAACATCTTTTAAAACTTCGTCGTCGTTAGGCCATGGGCTTTCTTCGGCAAATTTTACCGATTGGGCTACTACTGCATCAATTCTGTCATCAATAGCTTTCAGCTCTTCTTCGGTGGCAAAGTTTTCTTTTAAAATAGTTGCTTTTACCAATGAAATAGGGTCACGGTCTTTATACTCGTCCACCTCTTCCTTGGTTCTGTATTTTTGCGGATCACTGATAGAGTGACCTTTATAACGGTATGTTTTTATTTCTAACAAAGTAGGTCCGTTACCTTCACGGGCTCTTTTCACTGCACGGCTTACACCATCGTGTACTGTTTCTGCACTCATACCATCCAGTTGGTCTGCAGGCATTTCGTAAGCATCAGCTAATTTATAAATATCAACAACGTTTGATGTACGTTCAATAGAAGTACCCATGGCGTAGTTGTTATTTTCGCAAATGAAAATAACCGGTAACTTCCATAACATGGCCAGGTTAAAAGTTTCGTGTAAAATACCCTGACGTGCAGCACCATCGCCAAAATAGCAAAGTACTACATTATCGGTACCACGGTATTTTTCGGCAAAAGCCAAACCGGCACCGGTGCCAATTTGTGCACCTACTATACCATGACCACCGTAAAAGTTTTCTTTTTTACCAAAAAAGTGCATGCTACCACCCTTACCTTTTGCACATCCGGTAGCTTTACCATACAACTCGGCCATGCAACTATCGGCACTCATACCTTTTGCCAAAGCCAATCCGTGATCGCGGTAAGCAGTAATAAACAGGTCATCTGCACGGGTTGCCGTCATACATCCTGCCGCAATGGCCTCCTGCCCTACATAGGCATGAAAAAAGCCACGAATCTTACCATCCATTTTGTATTTCTCTTCTGCTGTCAACTCAAACTGACGAATTAATTGCATTAACTCGTACCAGTATAAGTAAGTCTCTTTTGAAAATTTAGTAGCCACCGGCATTAATTTTTTTGAGGGTTTATACCTTTTAAACGGGAAGCAAAAATAAGGGAAACAATGCAAATTAAACAGTACATTTTCTGCAAGGCATATTTCGTATTAACTACTGTGTTTTTTAAGGTGTTACCAGCGTTCGGTTCCCTGATAACCCCAACCCCTAAAAGGGCTTTAAACTCAGAAAAATTTAGGCTTTTTTTATTTTGGGGTCAACGTCCCTCCCCTGATTTAACGTCCCTTGCGACGCTCCGTTTAACAGCAGTTCCCTGATTAAACCCATCATACAACCATAACCTTTACTTAAGGTTTTACTAAGGCCAAAAACGTATATTTGTACCTTTTACCTGTTGTTTGCCGTTATTATAGCTACTGTAAGTTTATGTATAATATATAATGCATACAACAAACACCGTTTTTGATAATGCCCAACCAACCTAACCATAAAATTTTTCCTGTATGGATATTAAGAATAACATTTTAGAAACTATTGGTAACACTCCATTAATACGCTTAAACAAAATAACCAAAGATATTCCCTGCCAGATATTGGCCAAGGTAGATTACTTTAACCCCGGTAACAGTATTAAAGACCGTATGGCACTTAAAATGCTGGAAGTAGCCGAGGCCGAAGGAAAAATAAAACCCGGCGGAACAATTATTGAAGGTACCAGTGGTAACACCGGTATGGGTTTAGCCCTGGCTGCTGTGGTAAAAGGCTACAAATGTATTTTTGTTACAACCGATAAACAATCAAAAGAAAAGGCCGATATATTAAAAGCGGTAGGTGCCGAGGTAATTGTTTGCCCTACCAATGTAGCGCCTGATGACCCTAAAAGCTATTACAGCGTAGCCAAACGATTAGCAACTGAAGTACCTAATTCCTACCATTTTAACCAATACGATAACCTGGCTAATCGGTTAGCGCATTACGAAACTACGGGTCCGGAAATTTGGAAACAGACCGATGGCAAGATTACACACCTGGTTTGTACAGCCGGTACAGGTGGTACTATAACCGGTACTGCACAGTTTTTAAAAGAAAAAAATAAAGACATACAAATTTGGGCTATAGATGTTTATGGATCTTTATTAACTAAATATTTTAATACAGGTGAAATAGATGACAATGAAGTTTATCCCTACATAAGTGAAGGTTTTGGAGAAGACTTTATTCCCGCCAATTACGACATGAGTGTAATAGATAAGTTTGAACAAGTGACTGACAAGGACGGTGCCATCATGGCCCGCAAGCTGGCAAAAGAAGAAGGCCTGTTTTGTGGTTACAGTGCCGGTAGCTGTATACAAGGTTTAATGCAATTAAAAAGCACACTGAAACCCGATGACCTGGTGGTATGTATTTTTCATGACCACGGTAGCCGTTATGTAGGAAAAATATACAACGACCAGTGGATGATGGAACGTGGATTTTTAGACGTTAAATCGTTTAAAGATATAGTGAATGGCCGCCCAAGCAGCCAAAAACTGGTAACCGTTACATCACAAGATCCTGTTTCTAAAGCGGTTGAGTTAATGAAAACTTATGATATTGAGCATATTCCGGTATTTGACAATGACCAGGTTTCAGGTTCCATCAGCGAAAGCGGATTATTTCAAAAAGTGTTTTCCAATATTGATATAAAAAATGAAACAATAGGATCTGTTTTAGAACCGGGTTTTCCTATTGTTGACTTTTTAACGCCCGTGGAAAAGCTTAAAACACTCATAACCAAAGAGAATGGTGCCGTTTTAGGGAAAGATGAAGCCGGCAATTACCATATTATTACTAAATATGATGTTATACAGGCCTTAGGTAGTTAACAAATATATTGTAAGGGGTTAAATATTTTCCGCCTATACCTTAAAAATCCGGGTACATTAAAAGTATCCGGATTTTTATTTCCGGCTCCTTTTACAGGTTTTTTGGGTATCGTACATATACTCCATTTGTAGTATTAACCAGATTTTCTTTCTGTAAAAGCAAAAAGCAGTAAAAAATATTTTGAGTTTCACCGCTAAAACCGCCTGCGTAAAAACTGCAGTAATTACCGTAATAGGCAATTTTAAGTGGTTCAAAGGGTTAAAAAGGAGTTATGCAAAGGTTTGCATAAGCTGTTTTTCGTATAATTACTATCACATATATATGTAAAAGCACATTTGATAAAAGTCAAAATACGCTATTCTACAGCAAATACCGATGCTTAAAAATTAAGCAATAATGCTCTATAAATATATGCTGCGGCATACTACTTTTGTGGTAGAAGTTGATTGATCGCTGATCAATCTTTGTAAATCCAATATCGAGTGAGTGAACCGTCCATCATCCTATTTTAAAATTAGTCCAAGAAAATCCTTTTAAAACCAAAACAAAAATCCAGTATCAGTCAACTTCTTTTTTTTGTTTTAATTAAATGAGCCTTGTAATAAAATCCGTTTCCTAAGGAAATTAAAAACTTCCGAAAAGCCCATCCAACCATTCTATCCAAAAACTGCGAAAGTCCTATCCTAAAAAAAGCTGTTTTAAAACCAACCGTCCAGTTGTAAAACCTTAGGTAATTAAATTTACCACAAAGTCCACCATCCCTTGATAAGACAACCATCCAAAATTTACTAGATTAACCAAGTCCATATCACCGTGGTCCAAAAATCCATGAAAAGAGTATAATATCCGGAACCCTCCTGCCGAACCTGTTTGGCAGGAGGCGCGGTGATTTTTTACTACCCTTATAGTTACTTATTGTAATTTGCTGTATGATTTTGGTTACCGATCAGCTACAACAGCGTATTGAATTACAAACTTTCCCGAAAAAAATTATTTCTACGGTTCCTTCCCAAACCGAGTTATTGTACCATTTAGGGCTTGAGCAGCAAGTTGCCGGTATTACCAAGTTTTGCGTACATCCGCCAAATTGGAAAACAACCAAAACTATTATTGGCGGTACAAAAAACCTGAACCTTGCAAAAATTAAACAATTACAACCCGACCTCATTATTGCCAATAAGGAAGAAAACTTACAAGCCGAAATAACTGAACTGGCTAAAAATTTTCCTGTTTTTATTAGCGACGTAAATAATCTTACATCTGCTCTTGACATGATAGAAAAACTGGGAGCACTTACCAATACTCTACCCAAGGCCCAATCAATCATACAAGAAATAGAAACTGCTTTTGCCAACTTACAACCAATTAGTCCACAAAAAAGCGTGGCTTACCTTATTTGGCAAAACCCGTATATGACAGTAGGCAACGATACTTTTATTCACGCTATGTTGCAACATTGCGGATTAGTAAATGTATTTGCCAACCAAACCCGTTACCCCGAAACAACTATAACCGAACTACAAAAGCTGCAACCTGATTACTTATTACTTTCAACGGAGCCCTACCCTTTTAAGCAAAACCATGTAACAGAATTACAATCACTCTTACCTTACACAAAAATATTACTGGCAGACGGGGAATATTTTAGCTGGTATGGTAGCAGACTTTGCCACGCACCTGCTTATTTTAAAAAACTATTAGCGTAACTTACTTAATATTAAATTTGATGATACCCCTAATGCCTGCTTGTTTAAAAACGAAGCCGGTATTACCTGTTTACGTTTTACAAAAATTGGCTTAACCTATATAGTATGAGTTTTTTAGAAAATAAGAATAACCTGGAGTTGCTGGAAAGTGATAAACCATCCCGGAAAAAGAAGTTATACCCCGTGGGTAAAAAGTTACAGGCTTATTTAAAAAATACCGGCCGAGAAGTAACCCTACCCATTGCCCATAAAGAACTATTGAATTTCACCTGGTCCATTCCCATTAAAGATAAAGACGGCAACCCCACCCATTGGGAAAAAGCTATTTACGATACCCGGGAATGGGATTATTTAAGGGAAGGTCTTGTACATATTTATGCCGTTTTAAAAACCGAAGGCGACTTAACGTTTATCGATCAGTTGGATGTGGCCCGCATTGATTATTGCACCTTTGGAAACTCGCTACCTTTTCGCATAAGAATTGTAAATAAGTTCAACTCCAATTACGACCATTACTATATTAAACTAAATGATGCTTCCCGCATTTATGGTTTGGAGCTCGAGCATATTTTATCGCCGAACCGTATCACTTATTTTACACATGGCAATACATTGGTAGAAGAACATATACCTGGCTTGCCCGGCGATGTTTTTATTGAGCATACCTTAAACAAATCCGAAACCAATAAAACCCGATTGGCCAAGGAGTTTGTAAAATTTAATGAGCGTTGTTTTGTGCGCTTGTTAGGTGATATGCGGAGCTATAATTTTGTGGTGGATATTACACCCGACATTGAAGATTATCAATACCGCATACGTGCCATTGATTTTGACCAGCAATGTTATGAGGGGCGTAAAAACATGTACCTGCCACAATTTTTTAAAGAGAATTTTCCTTTAGTGCAAACCACTTTATCGCAGTTAAATAAAGAATCTATTGAGCAATACCAGGCCGAAGAAAAATCGGCCATGGCATTTAGGGTAGCCAACTCCCGCTATCGTTTAATGGAGTTATTAAATATTATGGCGGTTGATGAAATTTCGCCACCCGAAAAAGTAGAACAATTAAAAAACGAATTGAACCAACATTTTAATACTACCATTTTTAGCCGTTGTAAAACAATGGGCCAAATATTAAAAATACACCTGAAGAAAACACTTCGTGAAAACCTGTTATTGATACAGGAAAAAACCAGACGCTTGAAAAAATAGTTGATAGTTAGTGTTTGTATTTTACTTAGTTATTTTATTATTTTATCATCGTCCCACCCTTGATTGAACTTTACTTGCGACGCTCCGTTCATCGTTCCGTTCGCTAATCAGCAGAGAGAAGTCTGATAGTCGGAGAGTCCGAAAGACCGTAAGTCAGGAAGAAAGTGAATAGTCGATTGTTAGTAGTGAGTTAAGTATTTACAACAATCAGGTTCGCTCTGCGAAACTTGCAGTTTCGCAGTAATATTTTATCGCCTTTGGCGATAAAACTAGCAAAGCATGGTTTGTGCCGAAATAATGACAGCTTACACAATGCCCAATAGAATTAATTCGATATTAGTTATTGGATTAGCCTCATTGATGCTTTGCGTTGTTGCAGCACAAGTGATAGTCTTAAATTCATTTCCATTGGAAATGAATTTAATCCCAACCCTACAGGGTTACAACAGACGATGCTAGTAGCATTGCTGCTGGCTAACAAATAATTATACCAGGGTTACTGATGTGTTTTACATTCGGTATAGCTTTTGCCATTGTATTTACCAATATGATAAAATTTACCCCTCAGGGAATTTTTTGTGTTCAGGGCGGGTTTTATATAGATCCATGGAAACCTGTGGACATGGCTGTTATTACACACGGCCATGCTGACCATGCACGTTGGGGCATGAAAAAATATTTATGTCATACCGATACGGTACCCATTTTAAAATCGAGAATTAGCGAGGATATTGATGTAACCGGAATTGGCTACAACGAAACCATGACGATAAATGGTGTGAAGTTGTCGCTGCATCCGGCCGGGCATATTATTGGCTCGGCACAGGTACGATTAGAATATAAAGGAAAGGTAACCGTTATTTCCGGCGACTATAAAACACAGGACGACGGATTAACAACGCCGTTTGAGTTAGTAAAGTGTAATGAGTTTGTATCGGAAAGTACGTTTGGTTTACCCATTTATAATTGGTTGCCGGTTGCTGAACAAAATAAACAAATGCAGGATTGGGTTTTACAAAATCAGGCTAATGGAAAGAACTCTGTTTTTATTGGCTACTCATTAGGCAAGGCGCAACGAATAATGAAAGCCATGGAAGGTGTTGGCCCGCTGTTGGTGCATTACTCAATTGGCAAATTAAACCAGGCTTATGAAACAGTGGGTGTGCGTTTACCGGAATATGATATTGTAGATTTACGGGAAGATGTAAAACACCTGGATAAAGCCATTATTATTATGCCACCGGCCCTGGTAGATTCTACGGCAATCAGAAAAATTCCGAACATGGCCAATGCAATATGTTCGGGTTGGATGCAGGTACGTGGTGCCAGAAGATGGCGTAGTGCTGATGCGGGTTTTGCCATAAGTGATCATGCTGATTGGCGTGGATTGAATGAAGTAATAAAAGCAACCGGTGCCGAAAAAGTATATATAACACATGGACAAACGGCTGTGTTTACCCAATACCTGAATGAAAATGGTATTGCTGCCGAAGAAGTTAAAACTGAGTTTGGTGCCGAGGAAGAAGTAATTGAAAACACAACACCAGCAGCAGAATGAAAGTATTTGCCCGATTAATAAACGCATTAGACAGCACCAATAAAACCGGTTTAAAACTGGAAGCCATTGAGCGTTTTTTAACGGATGCTGTTGACAGTGATAAACTGTGGCTACTGGCTTTGTTTACCGGTAAAAGACCTAAACGAAATATTAACACGGCCCTCATGAAACAATGGGCCATTGAACTGGTTAATATTCCTGAATGGCTGTTTCAGGAGTCTTATGCATCTGTTGGGGATTTAGGCGAAACCATTGCCTTGGTTTTACCACCGCCTACTACTTATACTGAACGGACACTAACGGAATGGATGAACCTGATTATTGGCTTGAAAGAAAAAACAGAGGAAGAAAAAAAGGATTTTGTATTGCAAGCATGGGATAGTTTACCCACCACAGAACGTTTTATTTTTAATAAATTATTAGGTGGAAGTTTCAGGTTGGGCATATCTTCTCAATCCTTAATTAATGCGCTGGCAAAACATTATAGTTTAGAGGCAAATACTATAACTCATAGTATCATGGGCGATTGGAAAATGGAAGATGTTTCTTTTGATAAACTAATAGAAGGAGAATATACCGATACACAATTATCAAAGCCCTACCCTTTTTGTCTGGCCTATGCTTTAGAAAAAGAGTTGGAAGATTTAGGTGATATAAAAACATGGCAGGCCGAATATAAATGGGATGGAATACGGGGGCAATTAATTAAACGTGACGGAGAAGTTTTTATATGGTCCAGAGGTGAAGAGTTGGTAACAGAACAATTTCCGGAAGTAAAAACAACCTTATTACAGTGGCCGGGAAATTTTGTGCTGGACGGTGAGTTGTTGGTGTATAAACAAAAGCAGGTGCTAAATTTTAGCGAGTTGCAAAAACGATTAAACCGAAAAACATTATCCAAAAAAATGTTGGACGATTTACCGGTTGCTTTATTTGTGTATGATTTATTAGAGTACGAAGGTGAAGACTGGCGTAATAAAACTTTACAGGAACGGAGAGAAAAAGTGGAAGCATTGGTACTGACTAATGTGTCGGAAAATATAAAATTATCGCAAGTAATTGAGGTGAATGATTGGGATGCACTAAAAGCAATAAGAGAAAATGCCCGTTTGGTAAATAGCGAAGGTTTGATGTTAAAACATAAAGGATCGCCTTACCATACCGGAAGAAAAAAAGGTGATTGGTGGAAATGGAAGATTGACCCCTTAACCATTGATGCTGTTTTAATTTACGCCCAAAAAGGTAGCGGCCGAAGAAGTGCTTATTATACGGATTATACTTTTGCCGTAAAACAAGGTGACCAATTGGTTACCATTGCTAAAGCTTACTCCGGATTAACCGATAAAGAAATACAGGAAGTAAGCCGTTTTGTAAATAAAAATGCCATAGAAAAATTTGGTCCGGTAAGAACCGTAAAACCGGAATTGGTTTTTGAAATAGCATTTGAAGGTATAGGTTTTAGCAGCAGGCACAAAGCCGGTGTGGCTTTACGTTTTCCCAGAATTGTTAGATGGCGAAAAGATAAAACGGTAGCCGATATTGATGAAATAGAAGAAATAAAAAAACTGATTCGTTGATTTGAAAAAAACATTCCAACATACACAAGGTTATACTGTAGTTGACAACTGGATGCAATCAAAAACGTTTACGCCATTTAGTTTTCAGCAAAATACCTGGGAAAAATATGCAGCAGGTTACAGCGGCATGGTAGTAGCCCCTACCGGATTTGGTAAAACTTTTTCCGTTTTTTTAGCTGTGCTGATTGATTTTATGAATGCACCCGATACTTACAAAGACGGGTTAAAATTGTTATGGATTACACCGCTGCGATCGCTGGCTAAGGATTTAGGCAAAGCCATGCAGGAAGCCATTGATGAAATTGGCCTTGACTGGACAGTGGAGGTACGCAATGGCGATACCGACCCCAAACAAAAAGCAAAGCAGAGCAAACAAATGCCGGATGTGTTATTAGTTACACCGGAAAGCCTGCATCTTTTATTAGCACAAAAAGGAAGAGAAAAAATATTTAAATCCTTACGCTGTGTAAGTGTAGATGAGTGGCATGAACTATTAGGATCTAAACGAGGCGTAATGGTGGAGTTGGCCCTGGCTTATTTAAAAGCAAAAAATAAAAAACTGCGCATTTGGGGCATTACAGCCACCATTGGTAACCTGGATGAAGCCTTAGAGGTTTTAATACCGCATGATAATAAAAAAACAAAGATTGTTGCCAAAGAAAAAAAGAAGATAGAAGTATTATCAGTGTTTCCCGATCAGGTAGAAGTATTGCCATGGGCTGGACATTTAGGTGGTAAGCTGGTAGATCAGGTAGTGCCCATCATACTTAAAAGTAAATCAACCATTGTATTTACCAATACCCGCGGCCAGAGCGAAGCCTGGTATCAATTATTACTGGATGCTTATCCTGATTTTGCCGGCCAAATTGCTATACACCATAGTTCTATTGATGGTAAGCTACGACAATGGATAGAAGAAAGTTTAAGTGCCGGAAAACTGAAAGCGGTTGTATCTACTTCATCGTTGGATTTAGGCGTGGACTTTAAACCGGTTGATACGGTTATACAAATCGGATCCAGCAAAGGTGTAGCCCGTTTTATGCAACGTGCCGGAAGAAGCGGCCACTCCCCTTTTGAAGTGTCTACTATTTATGCAGTACCAACCCATTCATTGGAGTTGATAGAAGTAGCCGCATTAAAAGAAGCGGTAAAAAAACAGGTAATTGAAAGTCGTGAGCCGGTTGTACAAACTTTTGATGTGTTGGTACAATTTTTAATAACACTTGCTTTAGGTGGTGGTTTTTATGAAAATGAAATTTTTCCGGTTATAAAAAAAACATTTGTCTTTAGCGAAATAACGGAAGAAGAATGGCAATGGTGTATTGCTTTTATTACTGTTGGCGGAAAGATTGGCCAAAATTATGAAGAGTACCATAAAGTAATGCAACACGAAGATGGATTACTGATAGTTGAAAACCGGAGAATTGCCATGTTACACCGCATGAATGTAGGTGTAATTGTAAGCGATGCCATGTTGAAAGTAAAATTTATATCAGGTGGTTATATAGGCATGATGGAAGAATATTTTATTTCCCGGATGAAGCCCGGCGATAAATTTATTTTGGCAGGCAGAGTGTTAGAAATGATACGCATAAAAGAAATGACAGCCTATGTACGGTCATCATCCGGCAAGGCCATTACGCCAAGTTGGTTAGGTGGCCGTTTACCTTTAACCTCACAACTAAGTCAGTTTTTACGGGAAAAATTAGCCGCAGCTAATAAACCCGGCGCTACCGAAAAAGAACTCAATTTTTTGCATCCGCTTTTTGCAAGGCAAAAAGAAATTTCACATATACCGGCCGATGATGAATTTTTAGTGGAACTAATTAAAACAAAAGAAGGTTACCACCTGTTTATGTATCCTTTTGAAGGCCGCTTGATACATGAAGTTATGTCCGCTTTAATGGCGTTTCGCATCAGCAAACTATACCCTATTAGTTTTTCTATGGCCATGAACGATTATGGCTTCGAACTTTTTTCCGATACCGAAATAAAACTGGATGATGAACAACTGCAACAAATTTTAAGTCCCGATAATTTAATACAGGATGTAGTAAACAGTATTAATGCCACCGAAATGGCTAAAAGAAAGTTCAGGGATATAGCCGTTATTTCAGGTATGGTAGTGCAAACTTTTCCCGGTGCGCAAAAAACTAATAAGTCATTGCAATCATCTGCCGGCATAATT
Organism: Chitinophagaceae bacterium UBA4857; assembly: GCA_002399735.1. Taxonomy (GTDB): domain Bacteria; phylum Bacteroidota; class Bacteroidia; order Chitinophagales; family Chitinophagaceae; genus Terrimonas. The sequence continues at coordinate 142,991 of DHEF01000045.1, read as the reverse complement.
TTTAATGTGCTGGAAACGCATGATGCAGACAACTTGTTACTAAGGCAAGCCTATACCGAGGTATTTAACCAGCAATTAGAAGAGCAACGTTTAACCGCCGCTTTTCAGCGTATTAAAAAAAGTAAAATCATCTTTAAATTTGCTACCGGCTTTACGCCGTTGAGTTTTCCTATTAAAGTGGATAGTTTACGACAGTCATTATCCAGCGAAGATTTAGCAAGTCGTATTCAAAAATTACAAACCAGCAGCTTAAAACCGGCAAAGAAAAAGTAATGAAGATAATTGAGCAGCAGATTAGTTTTGGCAACGAAGAATTATTATTAACCAACCAACGGGCCATTTTTTGGCAACAACAAAAAACCTTAATACTGTCCGATCTTCATTTGGGGAAGGCCGCACATTTTCGCAAACATGGTATAGCATTACCTAGTCAGGTAAGTGTGCATGATTTACAAAGATTGCAACAATTATTACTACATTTTAAAGCCGAACAAGTTATTATTGTTGGCGATCTGTTGCATGCAGGTGCTAACAAAGAAGTTAACTTGCTAAAAGATTTTATTGCTACGTTTCCGTATATTCATTTTACATTGGTTAAAGGCAACCACGATAAATTTCCTGATTATGTCTTGCAGGATATGGGTATTCATACTATTTGCAGTCACTTAAATATTGGCGCTATTCACTTCAGCCATCAGCATACCAATCAAAATACTTTTTCCATTACCGGCCATATTCATCCCGGTGTCAGCCTGCAATTTCCCGATAAAAAACGTTTGCGTTTGCCCTGTTATGTGGTGGCACCCCAACAAATTATATTACCTGCCTTTAGTCTTTTTACCGGCTTAGATACCAGGGCTGTTCAATCAAATGTTATTTGCTATGCTTTTTACGAAGAAGGTATATTTAAAATAAGCTAACCTTATTCAAATTTTATTGGGGCATAACTTTTGCAATACACATACAGCTACGTTGTGTTTAACTGCAACATTCGTTTAATGTCCTTAAATAATAGTTTTAATTATGTTACCAGCTACATTAACACAGATGAACACTCGTTGCGACGCTCCGTTCATCTTGCTGTTCTTTGGGCATCATCGTGTTTTGCGTAAGTCGTTTACTTTTTTTCAACCCTAAAACTATTCCCTTTATTAATCAACTTTACAATTTTATGAACAGAACTATATTTCAATTTTTTCATTGGTATTCACCCGAAGAAAATTTATGGCATTATGCTGTAGACCAATCGCAACGTATGGCCGATTTAGGTATAACCAACGTATGGCTACCGCCGGCATACAAATCGGCACGTGGTACACATGAACCGGGTTATGCCGTGTATGATTTGTTCGATTTAGGTGAGTTTGATCAGCGCGGAAGTGTAAGAACAAAATACGGAACCAAAGAAGATTACCTCGCTTGCATTAATGCTTTCCATGAAAAAAGCATCGGGATACTAGCTGATATAGTACTGAACCATAAAGTATTTGCTGATGAAGAAGAAGATGTTCCTGTTAAAGAGGTGGATATAAACAATCGTAATGAAATAATTTCCGAAGAGCATAACATACGAGCTTACACCAAGTTTACTTTTCCCGGACGACATGGCCAGTACTCCGATTTTACCTGGGACTGGCACAGCTTTACCGGTATTAAGGTGGATGGTAAAATATATGTTATCATGAACGAACATACCAATGGTACCTGGGATGATGTAATGGAAAAAAGATATGGTAATTATGATTTTTTATTGGGGTGCGATATTGAACACCGTAATCCTGCTGTAAGGGATGAACTAACATACTGGGGTAAATGGTATGTGGAAACAACCGGTGTGAGTGGCTTTCGCTTAGATGCAGTGAAACACATGAGCACCGATTTTTTTCCTGAATGGTTGTCTTACTTAAAAGAAACATTACAGCGTGACTTTTTTTGTGTGGGTGAATATTGGAAAGCCGATGTAGAACCGTTGTTACATTATATAGAAGCTACACACAACATGATACAGTTGTTTGATGTTCCCTTGCATTTCAATTTTCACCAGGCATCAAAAAGTGGCGGCGATTATGACCTGCGCCAAATTTTTGATAATACCCTTATTCAACAAAAGCCCGAAATGGCTATCACTTTTGTTGACAACCACGATACACAACCATTACAAGCATTAGAATCATGGGTTGAACCATGGTTTAAACCACATGCCTATGCATTAATATTACTAAGAGAGCAAGGAATACCCAGTGTTTTTTTCACCGATTTTTATGGCGCACATTACGAGGATACTAAAGGCGAACAAACATTTAATATTGATTTAAGTGTGGTGGGTGAGTTAGAGCAATTACTGGTTACACGTAAAACTACTGCCTATGGTGAACAAAGAGACTATTTTGACCATGCAAATATTATAGGTTGGACACGTGCCGGTATACAGGATATGCCCAACAGCGGTTGTGCGGTATTAATCAGTAACCGAGACGGTGGCGAAAAAAATATGCATATAGGAACAGAACATGTCGGGAAAAAGATGATCAATATTTTTGGTGACCATGCTTTTGAAATAACCGTAAACGAAAACGGCGAAACCACCTTTTTTGTAGATGCCGGAAAAATAGCCGTATGGATTTTTAAACAATAAAAGCTTCAGTCATGTCTATCATTTGTTACCACGCATCACACGAGCAATTTTCACCATCCCATTTATTACAATTGGTGCAAAAGGCCGAAAATGCAGGGTTTCAGGGTATACATGCATCCGATCATTTTCATCCATGGAGTAAAAGACAGGGCGAAAGTGGATTTACGCTCAGTTGGATTGGCGCTGCTATGCAGGCCACTACCCTTCCGTTTAGTATGGTTTGTGCACCGGGTCAGCGTTTGCATCCGGCTATTATTGCACAAGCAGCTGCTACTTTATGCGAAATGTTTCCCGGTAGGTTTAATATGGAACTGGGTAGTGGCGAAGCCCTTAATGAAACCATTACCGGCGAGCCCTGGCCGGAAAAGGATTTACGTAATAAACGACTATGGGAAAGTTATAGTGTAATGAAACAATTACTAAATGGCGAAGAAGTAAATTTTGAAGGTGAGATACAAGTAAGCCATGCAAAATTGTACACTTTACCTAAACAGCCACCACAATTATTATGTGCCGCTATATCCGATGAAACGGCTGAGTGGGCAGGCAGTTGGGCCGATGGTTTATTAACTACTGCCGGATCTATAGATGATGTAAACAAAAAAATTCAGCTTTTTCGTAACAACGGAGGAAAAGGTAAACCTGTGTATCTGCAATTTGGTTTTTCGTATGCACGTAATGAGCAAGAGGCCGTTGATGGAGTGTACCATCAATGGCGGTCCAACATGTTACCCACAGAAAAACTGGAAGACTTAGAAGAAGTAGCAGATTTTGACAAAGAAGGTAAACATAAAACACCTGATGATGTAACTAACAGCATTCCTGTGTTTACCAATATGCCCGATTTAAATAAACAATTAGACAGTTATTTAGAATTAGGCATAGAAAGATTAGTGCTGCATAATATTAACAGACAGCAGGAAGTTTTTATAGAAGACTTTGGAAACAGTAACAAAAAATAGCTAACCATTTGGTTAGCTATTTTTTGTTTATGAATGCTTTTAAATACGAGCTTATGCTGCCTCCATCGCTTCTTTATTTAAAGCAGTGTCTGCAATGCCGGTTAGTGTTTCATCACATTTTTTTTCTTCTGACAATGTTTGTAGAAAATTTTTCAAACAAGCTTCTTCGCCCAACACCTTAGCGTAAGCAGCCAGTGTGCCGTAGGTAGCAATTTCGTAATGTTCTACTTTTTGTGCGGCAGCAATAATACCGGCATCACGTACCGGTCCGGGTTTTGTTTCTTCCATAATACCTTTTCCTTCGTCCAGCAAGCCTTGCATCGCATCGCATTTTTTAGCTTGTGCTTTTTTGCCTATTGCAGTAAAACATTTTTCCAGTCGGGTTACATGTTTTTCTGTTTGTGCCAAGTGACTCTCAATGGCCTTTTTAAGTTTGGGATGGGTAGCATTTTTTTGCATTTTAGGCAGCGCTTTTACCAGTGCTTTCTCCGCCCAGTAAATATCTTTCAATCCATCTTCAAACAAATCGTTCAATTCTTTTGCTGCTGATTTTTTTGCTGGAACTTTTTTTGCGCTTGTTGCTGTTTTAGTTTTTGTAGCCATAATAAAAATAGTTTTTGTTTTTAAGTATTAAAATGGCTTGTATGGCTCATACATAACAAGAATAAGACCAAAGTATAATTGATAAAAAATTATGCAATGGTCTTAATGTGATTGGTGCTTAAGGACACGCACCAAGGCAGAGGAACACTTGCGCAATGCCCAATAGAATTACAACAGTACCACCGACAAGTCGGGGTGCACCTTGCACAATGCTGAGTAAAGTTACAGGTGCACAAGAGTGCGACGCAACAGAAGATGATCAAGGAACTACAGCCGGTAACATAAAAATAAAAAGCCGGCTATTAAAGTGACCTTATTTTAAACTTGAGGGTATCGTTTGCCTTCTTGTAATTTGTCGCTTATCTTTACGCATAAACTAAAAACATGGAGCAATTTAACAGACGAAAATTTTTAGCCGCTGCAACGGTGCTGGCTACGGGTACGGTGGTAACCGCGGTATCGTGTAACACTTCGGGTAGTGATGTTAAGGGTAAAACGCAACTGGTACATCATGTTTTCTTTTGGTTAAAAAATGCAGGATCGCAGGCCGATAGAGCAAAGCTGATAGAAGGTTTAGAAACACTAAAAGGTATTAAAGAAATTGGCCAGTTGTTGATTGGTACACCGGCAGGCACGGAAAAAAGGGATGTGGTGGATCATAGTTACGACGTATCCGAATTGATGTTTTTTAATAACAAGGAAGAGCAGGATGCCTATCAGGTACACCCTATACATAAAGCTTTTGTAGATAATTACAGCCATTTATGGGACAAAGTGGTGGTTTATGATACTTTAATGGCGTAATTTTTAATTGTTTAGCTAAAAAAAACGCAACAAAAGGCTGCCGTAAATAAATTTTAACTAAATTGCAGCCCTTTCCGAATGGACCGGTAGCTCAGCTGGATAGAGC
>DHEF01000045.1:77733-137767 GCA_002399735.1 Chitinophagaceae bacterium UBA4857 | reverse complement strand
CTGCCTTCTAAGCAGTAGGTCATTGGTTCGAATCCAATCCGGTTCACACAAGCCTTGCAATTTGCGAGGCTTTGTTGTTTTTATGCTATCAATATTTATCAATAAGCACAAAAGCAAAATTTAACCGGCTTAAAATCTTTGTAATAAAATCACCTCAAGCTTTTACTTTGCAATAGTTTTATAAAAAAATACACATATTAAACATATCAACATGAATAAAATATCAATGCTCGTTATTGCTTTATGCCTTACACAACTCTCTACTTTATTTGCCCAAACCATGGATAAAATGCAATGGTTTAATGAACCTAAAAAATGGGAAATAAAGAACAATAGCTTAACAATGCATGTTACACCGCAAAGCGATTATTGGAGAATTTCACATTATGGTTTTACTGTTGACGATGCGCCATTTCTTTATTCAAATTACGGTGGCGAGTTTGAGGCAAAAGTTAAACTTACCGGAGATTACAAAGCCCGCTTTGACCAGACAGGATTGATGTTGAGAATAGATGCCGAAAATTACATTAAAGCAGGAATAGAGTTTGTTGATGGCAAATTTAACTTAAGCACGGTTGTAACACATAAAACAAGCGATTGGAGTGTTATTACACTTGAAAAACCTGTTCCCTTCGTTTGGATAAAAGCGGTAAGACGGTTGGATGCGGTAGAAATATTTTATTCGTTTGATGATAAAGAATACACCATGATGCGTAACGCCTGGTTTCAGGATAATACACCGGTTATGGTTGGTGTAATGGCTGCAAGTCCTGATGGAAATGGTTTCAGTGCTAAATTCGAAAATTTTTCAGTAAACCATTTGCCGGATCAACGTAGACAAAAATGGCTAAAGGAAAATAAATAAATCTGAACCTATTTTACATCCTCAAAACAAAAAAGACAAGTGGGTATTTTCAACTTGTCTTTTTTTGTGGATATGATTAGTGTATTTTATTTATTTAGTCGACTGTAGTGCTACTATCATCGTCTGTTGTAACCCGATAGGGTTGGGATTAAATTTATTTCCAGCGAAAATAAATTTAATACTTTCTCTTGTACGTTAGGTAATTCTATTGGACATTGCGTAAGTGTTCTTCTGCCTTGGTGCCTGTTCTCACGTAAGAATAGCATAAACAAATCCTGCTATTTCTTCACCTTGTAATGCAATTGCGTAAGTCCGGTATCGAATGTTTTGGTAGTAATTAATTCCAGTGCTTGTTCAGGTCGGTCATCTTTAAAAAGCCTGGTGCCTGCACCAAGTAATATGGGTATAACAGAAATAATCAGTTCATCAATCAGGTTATGTTGCAATAACTCGTTTATTACTTCGGCACCGCCATCGCAATAAATGTTTTTTCCGTTTTTGCTTTTTAATTCCTGTATTAAATCAGTCAGTTTGCCGGTGTAAAATGTTGTTTTACCTGTGGGTGGTTTTGCTGTGCGGGTAATAACATACACATTACGTTCGCCATTATCGTAATGCCCTGCACCAATTTCTTTTACCACCCAATCGTAGGTTTTGCGGCCAATAATAATGGTGTCAATGTTTTGGGTAAACTCAGCATAGCCGTAGTCCTCCCCTTCTTTCTCCACTATTTTTAAAAAACTAAGGTCGTCATTGGGTTGGGCAATATAACCATCCAGACTGGAGGCTATAAAAATGGAAAGCTTTCGCATTTGTTTTATTTTAATGATTTTATTTTTTTAATATTCCTTTTTCAACTCCTTCATTAATCAGCTTTTCAGCATATTCCCAAATGGTTGTAGAACCGTTTTTAATCACACTTTTCTTTTCGTAAACTTTTTCGTAATTCACACCCGGTTCGTTCCATGTGCCGCCATTGTTAGAGCTGTTTTGTAACAATGGTTCTAGCCTATCCATTGCTTTTGCAAATTTGGCTTCGGCCGTTTCGCAGGCTTCAAACTCTTCCCATATTTGTATCAGTTCTTCTTTTTGTTCGGGTGGCAGCAGTCCAAAAATTCTATTAGCCGCAAGGCGTTCCTCTTCGGTATTGGTATGATTTTTTTGTGTATCGTAAATAAAAGTATCACCGGCATCAATTTCAACAATATCATGTATCAGCAACATTTTTACTACTTTCAATATGTCTACGGTTTCGTTGGCATGTTGGGCTAATACAATGGCCATTACGGCCAGGTGCCAACTATGTTCCGCATCATTTTCATTGCGGTCCCTGTTAAACAATTTTGTTTTTCGCTGAATGTATTTCAGCTTATCAATTTCTTTTATAAATGCTATTTGTTGTAATAATTCAGGGACAACCATTTTATATATAATTATAATAAACCAATATTATTTAATGTGGATAGACAAGTCTGTATTTTGTTGCAAATTTATTTTTGCTTTTCTGTATTGGGGAGGTAATCCAAATAATCCTTTTGCATTATTGGAAAAAGCATAGGCTTTGGGAATACCAAATAAACCTTTATCCATTTTATAATCGCCATTTAAATCGTGGAAAGAAGCTATAGCATATTCACCTTTCGGAAAAGTATATAAAACAGTTTGATAAACATTGTTAGTAACCATTGTCATGGCGGAGTATATTCCTTTCCTGCTTTTAAAGTTCTCTTCGCCGTTAATAAATGTATAAAATAGTATTCCTTTTTTACGTTTTATGTTAAAGGTCAATTTTAAATCAATATAGTTTGCTTGATAAATATGGTCAATATTGTTTTGAGAAGGATTCATCTGGTGTTCATTGGCTAATGTGTTATCCATTTTTAAATTCATCATTTGTAAAGAAGTATTTAAAAGTGCAGCATTTAAACTATGTGTATACGGCTCTAATTTAAAGGTATCATTATTTATTTTACTGCCTGATATTGTACTGTTTTCCTGATAAGAAAGATCATGTAGGCGGATTGTTTTTATTGGTTTATTATCGTAGGATTTATAATGAATTTCCATATTATCCATATCATAAACAATGGTCCAATAGGTTTTATAATTTGTCCTGTTTTCTGCACTCGCATCAAGTACTACAAATGCCTTATTAATTTCGCTTAAATTAGTTTTAGAAAGATTATTGTTTATCTGACAAAACCTGTCTTCTGAGCTTCTGGAACTGGTGTCTATATTTTGCCCAAACTTTGTTAAATAATTTACCGATTTTTCGTAGGTGCTATTGGTTATTACCTGAAACTTATTTTCTGTAGTAGAAATAATTGTCTTCCCGTTTACAAAATCAATCACTGCCGATTTTCCATTTCTGTCAGCTACAAAGTAATGTACCGTTGCTTTTGTTGGCTGAATGGTGAGGTTATGAATATTTTTTACAATTTCCTCTACTGTACTATAGTTGTCTAACTGAAATTGTATCCATTCCAACTCAGAAATAGTGGCATTTTGGTTGTCCTGATAATTACTGGTTGTTAGCCAAAGCTGTTCAACTACCAACCCCTTTTCGTTCATACCGCCATATGGATTTTCTTTGCCTATTTGATTAAATGTTACGGAACCATATTTAGCCATCCATTTAGCCTGATTGGTTCCCCTTATACCATAAGCGTATTTTATTTGACCACGATTGTTTTTTATAATAAACCCTTCTCCTGAACCCCAATCAAAATTTTTTCCAAAAATCTTTCTTTCCCCACGGTAAAAAAAGGCAGAACAGGCCAGCAGATTAACAGGAATAATAACGATGAGTAAAAATGTAGTAGCAGCAATTTTGTATTTGGTCATATTTCGACATTGATTTCGTTCAGAGGTCTAAAAAAATAAATATAAGGCTTTGTTCTTCGCTTAGCAACAACAGATACATCTAATAACTTGATTAACGCGACATTTAACAATAAATAAAACATTTAATTTGATTGTGAATATTGTTTTTTAGGCGTACATCATTTTAAATAAGATACTTTTGCATTTATTATTTATTATTATTAGGGGGGGTAGTCATGCATGAAAAAAGTTTTAGGTTTTTGTTACTGGTATTTTGCTTTTGTTTGTTTGCCTGCAAAGAGAAACAGCAACAATTGCCCGTTTTAGGTGAACCGGAGCTTATTGGTAATGAAAAAGTATATCCTACTATTGCTTCTTTTAACTTTATTAACCAGGATAGCCAACAGGTTAACGCCGGCACTTTTACAGATAAAGTTTATATAGCTGATTTTATTTTTTTATCCTGCCCTACTATTTGTCCTAAAATGACCGCAGCCATGAATAAGGTTTACCGGGCTTATTTACAAGATGACCGCGTTGCATTATTATCCCATACCATTGATCCGGATAATGATACCATCCCCCGTTTAAAAGCTTATGCTAACAACTTACAGGTAAGTACACCTAAATGGCATTTTGTTACCGGTAACCAGGATACAATCATGCACCTGGCCGAAAAGTCTTATTTCTCGGCTGCTTACCCCGACAGTACTGCTCCCGGTGGCTTTACCCATAGCGGTGGCTTGTTATTAATTGATAAGAACAGGCATATTCGTGGTGTTTATAATGGCACCAAGCCTGCCGAAACAGATAGACTCATTGCAGACATTGCCGTTCTTTTAGCCGAACAATTTTAATTGTATCTTTGCACCCGTTGAAGAAAATTATATCCATATTATTAATTGTAGTATTTGTTTTACAATCTTTTACCCAATTATGGATATTAGGTTTATTTTATGTAAACCGTGATTATATTGCGCAGGAAGTTTGTATCAATCGGTTCGATTTAATTCCGCTGTGTAAAGGCTCTTGTTTTTTAGAAGAACAATTAAACCAAAACGATGCGCAACAGGAAACATTACCCGACTTAAAAGGTAATCCGGTGCAGTTATGGGTTGCAACAAGTGTAAACAACATACCGCCTCCGGTTGAGTTTGCCCAACCTCAAGCATTTTTTAATTCCTATCATCATCAACTATTACCCCAGGGTTTTTCAACAGGTTTAATTAAGCCCCCTTCTCACTTCGCTTAGTTTTTAATTAATCAATTTATTACTTACAATTTTTATAAATGGGAACTCAGCATTATGAGGTGCCTGTTTATACTATTGCTGCATTTGATAAGTCCGCTCCGGCATTCTGGATGTGCGAATTAGCGAATCTGTATCAAGGTTATTCTTTTATGGATAAACCTTTCCGGCAAAATTTCTATTCCATCTTGTATTTGCAGGAGGGAAAAGGTATGGCAGAAACAGATGAGCAAAGTGTAATGTTGCAAAATAATCATGTGTTTTGTTGCGCACCCAATAGTATAAACAGTTTACAACTGGAAAATGGAGCAAAAGGTTTTTTGGTGGTATTTACGGATGCTTTTTATTCATTAAGATATCATAACAATATATTGAACCGGTTTGCATTTTTTCAAACGGGTGAACAACATCTGTTTAGTTTGCCTACGCTACTTTCAGTAAAATGGCAGGAGTTATTGGCTTTTATGTGGCATGAGTTTTTGCATAAACCCAAAAATGAGCAAATGGTGCTACGCTCCTACCTTAATATTTTATTACAGGATACTGAAAGGTTGGAACATGAACGAGCAGATTTTTCGATCTTCGCCCCTTCTGAGAAAATAGGTTTGTTTGTAAGTTTGCTGGAAACAGCGTACCGGGAGCAAAAAAGCCCGTCTTTTTATGCCGGTAAATTGTTTATTACCACTCATTATTTAAACAAGCTTTGCAAAATATATAAAGGTTTAACCAGTAGTCAACTGATTCAGGAACGTGTAATAACAGAAGCTAAAAGGTTATTATTACATACACAACAAACTGTTTCAGAAATTGCTTACGAGTTGGGCTTTGAAAGTTTATCGTATTTTATTACCTTTTTTAAAAAGAAAACCGGTTACACACCGGAGCGTTACAGAAAAAAGAATTTTTAAACTGTTATAATAGTATTATTATGTTAGCACGTATTTTTTATGTTGTATTAGTGGCTTTTGTGTTTACATCTTGCGGTTCAACAGCTACAACTGCCCCCGATGAACATGCGCAACACAAAACAACAGGCCGCGGTTATGTAGATAGTGTGAACAATGGCACTATAAAAGAGGATACTTTAAAAGGAAGTCCGGCACGTGTTACTATGGCTACCATTGGTACTAATCATGTTCACCTTACTTATCATTCACCCGGTGTAAAAGGACGTATTATTTGGGGCGGATTAGTACCCTACAACCATGTTTGGGTTACCGGGGCGCACACTGCCACCAAAGTAACCTTTGGTAAACCGGTTACCATTGCCGGCAATAAAGTGGGTGCAGGTACCTATGCTATTTTCACTATTCCCGGAGAAAAAGAATGGCGGTTTTTGTTGAACAAGAACCATACGCAACATTTAGCGGATGAGTATGCTGCCAGTGAGGATATTTTAAATATTCCTGTTACAACTGATACGGTAAGTATTACACCAAGGCTTACGTACGTAGTACAAAAAGATAATGATACAACAGGCAGTATTCATTTTTCATGGGAAAGAAAAACTTTTCGTATTCCATTTATCAATACACCTGAGTAAAAACGTTGTGCCAACGAAGTACGATGGTTGATTAGTATTGCTACAACTGAAGGGCTGCGATGCTTAGTCGTAAATGGTAGCGCAGCGGACATTGCAGGCGGGTAGCGGACTGTAGCTGATAAGCGATATGCTGATGACAGCCCCCAAATGTATTAGTAACAATCAACAACAATGTTTATTTGGTACTAATTATTAAACAATTGATACGAATTACAAAACTTTACCGGTTAAGGTTGGCGTAATTTTGCAAAAAATAAATACCCGGTGTTCAAAAAAATCATTACCATGCTTCTTTTACTGGCGTTTGCAGGGCAAACCTTTGGTAAGGCAATGATTGTTGTTGACTACCAAGTAAACAACGCCACGTATTTAAAAAATTGTATTAATAAATACAGGCCCATGCTGGAGTGTAATGGTAAATGTGTGTTGGCAAAAAGAATGTTGGCGCAACAACAAAAAGAAGAAAAAGAACAACAAAAGAAAATGGAAACGAAGGCTGATAACTCCATCAGTAGCCGGTCTTATTTCCCCGAATCTGTAATTAAAATAGTAAAAAAACATACTTATTTTTTACTGTTTTGCATTGGTAAAACAATCTCCCAAACCAGCTTCCTGTTACGTCCGCCCATTGCCTGATTTTTATATGATTTACTTACCTGAACAACCAGGTTTGCTTTTTATTATTTAAAAATTATATAATGACAGGTTTAAGGCAATTGCCCAACGCCACCATGATACGTCGCATGCGTATGATAATGCGCCTACTGTTGTGGCTTACTTTGTTTGCTCTTTTACTGAGCAACTATTACTGGCTTGCCCACTTATTGTAAACATTTATTTTAATCTCATCATCATGACTCGTACTATATTTTCCCTGTTTTTTGCAGGAGTATTTTTTGCATCTTGTAAAAAAGAAACAACCATTATTGAAAATGCAGGTGAAGCTGTTTTAACTTTTGATGCCAAAGTGGGTAATGCAGACTTTAGTTTGAATACTGACTTTAGCATAAACAGCCAGACATACCGATTTAATAAACTACGTTATTGGGTGAGCAATGTTAACCTGATAGATGTGAATGGCAATGTATATTCTGTACCTGATAGTTATTATTTATTAGAAGAAACCTCGCCGGTTGCAGTACAAGATGGTGATTACACCTACCCTGCTAAAAAAAGAGAGGATGTAAAGCTTCTTAATATTCCTAAGGGACAGTATAAAACTATTCAATTTTCTATTGGTGTAGAAAAAGAATATAATGATAACCTTAGCTTACAAAAAGGTGAATTGTCACAACTAAATGGTATGACAAATGTTTCGTGGATGTGGCATACCAGTTATATTTTCTCAGCCATCGGCGGTACTGTTTCTAATGGTACTACATCAAAAAACATTATAGCAGAAACCGGTTTAAACAGTAACTATAAAACAGTTTCGCTTGATCTGGCAGCACCAATAAACATAGGCGGATCAACTGCTTCTACAGTGTTATTGTCAGTTGATGTGGCTAAGATATTGACCGGTTTAGATTTATTTACCACACCTACTATCGGTGCTTCGCAAGCAGCAGCCATGACTCAGTTGGCTAATAATTATACGCAGTCCTTTTCTGTGGTATCGGCTAAATAGAAACAATGAAAGGACGCCTTTTTTATATTGTTAATATTTTATTGGCTGCAATTTTATTGTTATCCTGTAGCAAAACAGATGTTTTGAAAGAGCCGCAAGCTTATAAACTTGCGGTTCCTTCAAACTTTCCTCAACCTGAAAGTAGTTCCACTAATCCATTAACGATTGATGGCATTGCATTGGGTCGGAGATTATTTTATGATGTGCGTTTGTCGGGTAATAATCAAATTTCATGTGCCAGTTGCCATAAGCAAGATTTGGCATTTAGTGATGGAGTAGCACTTAGCACTACAGGTGTTTCTGGTACTACTTTACTTAGACATTCTCCTACTCTTATAAATCTGGCATGGAGTAACAATGGTTTATTTTGGGATGGTGGTTCTACTAACCTGGAATCACAGGCTTTCGGGCCTTTGTCTGCTCACGACGAAATGGATCAAAACCTATATGAGTTGATTGACGAGCTGCGTGCCGATCCAACATATATAAGGCAATTTCAGCAAGCGTTTCAACAAGACATATCTTCTCCCAATATTGTAAAAGCATTAGCCCAGTTTCAGCGCACCATTGTATCGGCCAATAGCCGGTATGATAAATATGTACGTAAAGAGGATGGCGGATGGCTTTCTGATGTTGAAAAAAACGGATTAACTCTGGTGAAGCAGAAATGTCAGGGTTGCCATAGTAGTGATTTGTTTACAGATAATAACTACCATAATAACGGGTTGGATGCCACATTTAATGAAGTAGACCATGAGGGTATTTACTTGGGCAGGTACAGGGTAAGTTATCAGCTTGCCGATGTAGGAGCTTATAAAACACCTACGCTTAGAAATATTATGCTTACTGCACCTTATATGCATGATGGAAGGTTTGCCAATATAGAAGCAGTTTTACAACATTATGCCCAAGGTGTAAAAGTTTCTCCTAGTCTGGCAAAGGGTATGTACCAATTACCAAACGGTGCTGCAGGTATAGCGCTTTCACAAACAGATATTCAGGCAATTATTGCTTTTTTAAAAACACTTACTGATGAAGATTTTATTCATCGTAAAGACCTTACAGCTCCTTAATAAAGTTGCTGGCTTAAAAATAAAATCATGATGTTAAAAAATATTTTAATCGTCTCGCTTAGTTTGTTAACCCAGTTATCCTGCCGCAAAAACCCAACCGAACCGGGTTTTAATCCGGAAAACTTGGCACCTTTGTCTATTGAGTTTGACAATATTGTTGGCGGACAAAACCTTATTTTAAACAATGTAAATTTTACCAATGCATCCGGTGAAGTATATAATATTCAGGTACTGCAATATTATATCAGCAATATACAGGTGGCAAAAGCTGATGGTACGGTTTATACCGTGCCGCAGGACAGCAGTTATTTTCTTATTAAGGAATCGGAGCCCGATACACGTTTTGCCCGGGTAAAAGTTCCTGAAGGCGATTATACCCGTGTAACATTTACACTGGGTGTTGATAGTTTACGCAGCACCATGGACATTAGCAAACGCACCGGTGTACTTGATCCTGCCGGTGGTATGGATAATGGTATGTACTGGGGTTGGAACCCGGGTTATATATTTTTAAAAATGGAAGGTATTAGTCCGGCTGCACCGGTTGATCCAACAGGTGTTAGAAAATACCGTTACCATATTGGTGGCTTTGGCGGTTACTCCGCCCCTACTATCAACAATATTAAAACGGTTACTGCCGATTTAACGAGTCGCGGCATTGCACAGGTAAGAAAAGGCCGTAATGCCAATATTCATTTTTTTGTTGACATTGATAAAGTGTTAAGTGGCAGCACCACTATTAGTATTGCCGAAAGACCGCAAGTAATGTTCAGCAATTTTAGTGTGCCCGTTGCCAACAACTATGCAACAATGTTTACCCACGATCATACCGAAAATTAATTGTTATGAACCGTAAACATTTTTCCGTCATCACCGGGGTAATATTGGTGATTGCTGCTTGTAGCAAACATGCTGTGGAGTCTATATTTCCGGGTTTTGTAAACCCACCCCATTTTCCCGCACCTGTTTATGCGTTAGAGCATAACCCCATTACCAAAGATGGTTTTGAGTTAGGGAGGCGTTTATTTTATGAGCCGCGGTTGTCCCGCGACAATACCATTAGTTGTGGCAGTTGTCATATACAATCATCAGCCTTTACACAACACGGGCATGATGTAAGCCATGGTATTGATGACCGACTGGGCCGGCGAAACAGTCCGCCTATTATGAACCTGGCCTGGATACCCAACTATATGTGGGATGGTGGCATTTTTGATCTTGACCTGCAACCCATTAACCCCATTACGGCACATGAAGAAATGGATGAAACCGTGAGTAATGTTATTGCCAAACTACAGGCACATCCGCAATATCCGGGTTTGTTTAAAAAAGCATTTGGCAATGAAACCATTACCACGGCTCATTTTATGAAAGCGCTATCGCAGTTTATGCTCATGTGTATTAGTAGTAATAGTAAGTACGATAGTGTGATGTTGAATATGGGGAATGCAAAATTTACCCAACAGGAAGCAGCCGGTTACCGGTTGGTGCAACAAAAATGTGGCAGTTGCCACAAGGAACCCTTGTTTACCGATAACAGTTTTCGCAATAACGGCATTGGCATTGGTTATAACGATGATTTGGGGCGTTATGATATTACACTGAACGACAATGATAAATACAAATTTAAAGTACCCAGCTTACGCAACCTGGCTTATACGGCACCTTATATGCACGATGGCCGTTATATAAAACTGGATGCAGTATTAAACCATTACAGCAGCACGGTGCAGGCTACGCCAAATCTTGATCCGTTGTTAAGCAATGGTATTCCCCTAAGCAACGACGAAAAACAACAGGTACTTGCATTTTTAGCCACGTTAAACGACCGACATTTTATTACCAATACATTATTGGCCGAGCAATAAATCATCATATTATATCAACAGCATGAAATACAGATTGATCGTATTATTTTTTCTTTCCAGCCCCTTATTAAGTATTGCCTGCGACATTTGCGGATGTGGTATTGGCAATAAATACATTGGTATACTGCCCGATTTTCAAAAACACATTATGGGTGTACGTTACAGGTATAACAGCATGCTCACACATTTAGGCAATGGTGGTGCCACCACCCATCTTACCACTCGTGAAAAATACCATATAACCGAAGCCTGGGGCGGTTGGAATATTACCCCAAAAGTTAGGGTAATGGCTGCTGTGCCCTACAGCCTTACGGCTAAAACAAACCAGGGCAATACAGACAGTAAAAACGGATTAGGCGATATATCCCTCACAGGGCTGTACCAAATAATAAACAAACGGAACACCACCCAACATAGCCGCTTATTGGTACAAAGTTTATGGCTGGGTGGCGGCGTTAAACTGGCTACCGGTACATACAATCCGGCTGATAAAGCTATACAGGCGCAAGGTTTAAATTTATTTCAACTGGGTACCGGCAGTTACGATTTTAATATTACCGCCATGTACGATGTACGTTTACAGGATGCCGGTATAAATGTAAACACCAATTATAAAATAAATACCGCCAACCGGCACCATTACCAATACGGCAATAAGTTTACCGTAAACTCGCAGGTATATTATAAGTTTCGTACTAAAAACAAAATAATGTTGGCACCCAACGCAGGTGTACAGTGTGAAACAGCCCAAACCGATCTGGATGCCCAACTAAAAGTGTTTGCTTCCGGTGGTAACCTGTTATTAGGCACCCTGGGTGTAGAAACCATCTTTGGCAAGTATTCCCTGGGTGCCAATTACCAGACCCCGCTTTCGCAAAACCTGGCTAACGGATTAGCCCGGGCGCAGGACAGGTTGATGGTTCACTTGGCCATGACATTATAAATATTAAAAGGGACGACAGTTTGGTTGTCCCTTTTTTTATGCTACCAATTTCTAACCCCGAGTAAGGTTTATGTTTTGATTCGGGGCAGCATTACTACTATCAGCGTCTGTTGTGTCACTCACTGCATCGTTTGGTAATTCTATTGGGCAATCTGGAATACTCCGTGTTTTATTCGGGGTTTCTAATCTGTATAGTATGGTATTGTGCTAATGATAATAGAAAAAGTATAATACTAATACGTTGGTTTTCAAAAGCTATATTTTTTTGTATATTGTGGGTGATAACGCCAATACAGGCGTTATGTGTAACTGTAACGAACGACAATGACAGACAATTTACCACAGAAACCAAAAGCATTTATTACGGACTTGAACGACTTCGACAAGAATGAGAAGTCTTTGCATATGTCTGTTTCTGCTAAAAACATTGAAAGACTAAAAGAACTGTCTATTGAAAATCTGTGGCTTATTGGAGCAAACGACAAAGAGTTAAGAAAAATACTTCCTTTAGTTAATTTAAAGTATCTTAATTTATACCAAGTATTGGCTAAAGACTTGACAATTCTTGAAACTCTTGACGAAACAGAAACAATTATTCTGAACTGGAACACAAAATCAACATCACTCTGGGACATCAGCAAAAACAGAGGTTTAAAAACGCTTGAAATTACTGACTTTTCAAAGTTGGAAGAAATAGACCAGCTTTCACTCGCAACGCAAATTAACGACTTGACATTAGGTGGCGGACACGACAAGCCACTAAAAATAAAGTCAATTAATCCGTTAAAGAATTTGACAAACCTAAGCACTCTCAGCATAACAAACCTAAAGATTGCAGACGATACTTTACAACCCTTAGGACATCTGAGAAATTTAGAAACTCTTTTTTTGTCAAATCAATTTGAAACTAAAGAATATGCTTGGTTAGCGACCAGACTACAAAAAACAAAATGTAAAATGTTTCAAGCGACAAATTCTTGTAACATCGTTGGGGCTGACAACAGAACAGTTTGGGACATAATGGTAACTGGACGAAAAAAGTCATTCTTACTTTCAACTAAAGACCAAGCGAAAATTGATAAACACATTAAAGACTTTGAAAAAATGAAAACCGAACTTGCAGAATAAAAACAGCTACACATAACACGGGTTTTGCGTCAGGCGGGCTGAAGTGCAAACTTGGAGCTTTGTGCATCTAAATAAACATTAGTAATAAATTGAAACTTTGCGCTCCGAAACCCGCCCGAACGCAAAGCCCCTCAACGTTGTGCTGCAACTTTAACAGACATTACGTTCTAACTGAAAGAAAAATGGAACTAAGAAAAGAGATTGAACCTGACATTGAAACTGCCGAAAGAATTTATCCCGAAGTTTTGAAACTAATTTTGGCTTATACTGACTATTGTGACGAAAATGGAGATGAAGACAATTCTCAATATCAAAAACTTGAGAATAAACTTCACGGAATAACAGGAAAAGATATGTCGAAGTTTAACCTTTGGGAATGGTGGGAAGCTGACGGAGCTGAAAACTTAGCTTTTGACATTAGTTTGCCAGACCCAAAACTTGTCGAGAATATTATATAACCTGAATTAATAGAAATTGTAAAACGAAATAAAACTTTTGTATTACCAGACGAAAATGACGATAGTTTTAAAGGACAATTTTACTACCGATTTGATGACTATTACATTAGCTTTTTGGAGAAAAATTTTAAGACTTATGACCATAAACTATTCCAACGAAATAAAGACAAAAACGGAAATTACTTTGAATATAGCGAACAAGAAATAATAGAAAAATTGTGGAACAATGGCAATTACAAATAAAAGCTGCAGCTAACAAGGTTTTTGCGTCAGGCGGGCTGAAGTGGAAAACTCAACAGCAGTTTTTCAATTAAACATCAGTAATAAATTCAGCTTTTGTGCTTCTATTTCCCGCCCGAACGCAAAGCCCCGAAACGTTGTGCGTCATATTAGAAAACCCGAAATGGACAAAAAAATTAAATTGATTTACCTAATACTCATATTGACACTGAACTTTTCTTGTGTTGAAAAGAAATCAACAGAAAAAGAAACGGACAGTCCAGAATTGGTAGCGACTTCAAAAACCAACACCTTGAAATTCACTTCGGCAATACGTGCTATCTTTCAGGACAGTAAAGGTAATTATTGGATTGGAAGTCATAATGAAGGCGTAAGTTTTTATAATGGCGAATCATTTAATTACTTTACAATTAATGAGGGTTTATCCGACAATCAAATCCGTTCAATCCAAGAAGACGAGAATGGAAAAATTTGGTTTGGAACTGCAAACGGAATAAGTGTATATGACCAAGGGAGGTTTACTAATTATCCATCTAAAAATAACAATCTACTATTTGATTGGGATAAAACCAGAGGGAATTTATGGTTTTATGCTTGGGAGGAAGACGGAATTAATCGTTTTGACGGAACAAATATGAACTATCTGATTTTCCCAAAACCCAAAAATAAAAAACCTAATACATCTTATGGTGTTACGGGTATCTCAAAAGATAAAGACGGTAAAGTTTGGATTGCGACTTATGCAGCACTATACAGTTATGATGACAAAATGGTAAACATCTTTGATGCTGAAAAATTAAACCTAAAAGATAATGAACAATTGCATATTAGAAGTGTACTAGCAGATTCAAAAGGTCGAATTTGGATAGGAAATAATGGAATTGGCGTTTTGCTAATGGAAGGTAATTCGACCATCAATTTTTCTGAAAAGAATAAATTAATCCATCCAACAAGTACAAGAAAAGGAGATAATAAATCACAACCAGGTACGCTAGAACACCCTTTTGCTATTGAAGAAGATTCGGAAGGTAATATTTGGTTTGGAGATGTGTATACAGGAGCTTGGAAATATGACGGTAAAACCTTTAAAAACTATGCAGTTAGCGATAATCCATCTAAACCAATGATTTGGACCATTTATAAAGACAACAAAAACAATTTGCTTTTTGGAATGGCAGATGGAAATATATTTAAGTTTAACGGAAAAACTTTTGAAAAGCAATTTTAAAAATACGAACGCACAACATCGGTATGGCAATATGGCGGCTGAAGTGCTTCTATGAAACATTTGCGCAAGGTTCAACAGCAGTAATTCTATGGAACTTTTGTGCTAAAAATCCGCCACATCGCCAAGCCGAGAACCGTTGTGCGTCACCCATTATAACACATCAAGTAATAATTTACAGCAAGCTAAAATGAAATTTGATTTTATTGCAAAAACACTATTATTAATAATAACTGCTTTCATTATTTTTTGTGGTTGTAAAACAGTCCAGCAGTTAAACAAAAAAAATAAAATAGAAACAAGTAGTAATAAATTGACATCTTCTCGTATTACTACAAAAATTCCACAAAAGTCTTTACCCGCTATACAGCCATCAACATATATTCCTGACACTTTGGTATTAATTCAAAACTTAGACATTAACATTCCGAAAGAAGAAAATAGTGACTCAGATTTAGATTGGTTAACAATGCTGATTGGTGCAATTAGCCTTCTGATTTCTGGCTTAGGCTTTTATTACATCATCAAAACATTTGACAAGGATATTCAAAATAGAAACCTCACATATTTAGCAGAACTAGACAAGATATTAATTGAACATCCTGAATTATGGACTTTTTATGACGGACACAACAGAGACTTAACCGCCATGCTAAGTATCAAAAACAGTATGATAGAAATCACAGACTGCAATGAGACTTTTGTAATTGAAAATGGGAAAGATGTAGAAATTGCAACCCTTAACACAAGTAGCAAAATCTTTATAAATGAAATTTTGGTAGAAAGTCCTTTTAAAATTGTCAAGAATGAAAAAATTATCGCAAAAATTGACGGTTCAGCGAACATTAAAAATATTAATACCTGCGACATACGTATTCAAAGATTGGAAGATAAATTGTTAAACCTAAAACTTAAAGGATTGATATACTATAAAATGAATCATTATGAAGTGTTTATTAGGGATAAAAAATTAAAAGAAGAATGGAAAGGCATTACAAAATATAGTCTTGCAAACTCTACGGTTTTTAGAGAACAGCTTGAGGATATCTTAAAAAAACGACAAAGTGAGTATAAAGGGTTATATCTTGATGAAACATATAATGCTTTTTTACAGACATATAACGAGTATGCAGAAACCAATGGTAGGGATAAAATCAGCTAAGTAAGAAGGGCGAACGTACAACATTGGGTTTTATGCACGTTGGGCTTGACCTTGTAACATCAGCTAATTACAAATCTCAGCTTCAGTTCTAGCAAACTAATAACTATTAGCTTTTGTATATAATTTCAATAATATATTTTTAATCAGCAGCGATTGTCGGCATTCGGAATACAATTCCCAACCTGCATAAAGCCTTGCACGTTATGTGTCACTTTAAAACGACAGACCGAAAATGATTAACTGGTTCAAAGGAAACAAACATTCACAATATCGAGAAATACTTCTCAATGCTTTCCCACGGAATTTAAAAAAGGACGTAGAAAGCGTATTGAATATACTACCCTTTGAGGTTAATAATGTAAAATTATCTGACGGACAATTCCACAATGTAGAAAACTTAATTCATCCAGATTTTCAAATAGTCAATCTTGACGGAGAAGTTTTGAAAATACCTTACAGAGTTTATTTTAATGAACCAGAAATAGAAAAGGAACAAACTCTTACAAATCAGCAAAAATCAATTCTGAACTGTATTTTTCTTCGACACCATAATGGATATTTAAGGCAAAGTCGCTTGGAAAAAATTGAAAATAACGAATATTGGTTAACACCATTCACTTTTCAACTTTTAGGAGAATATGTTCTAGAAATAATAGAAGTATTAGATGACCAGATTGACAACAATAAATTGGAAAATTACAAGCGGTTTGTAAATGATAATCAAAAATATTATCAGCAGACTGAAAGTAGAATGATTAGTTATTGGAATGAATATTACAGACGAGAATTTCCAAAATTAAAGCTTTACATTGGAAGAATTATTTTCGACCAATTACAGACAAAAGCAATTGGACAAACACTCGACGAAATTATTGAATTAGGTATTGACAAAGATGAACAGCTTTTTGTTCGACCGAAAAGAGAACGATTTACTTTAATTTACAGAACCGCACCAGAAGTTCATTGGGACCAAAAAGAATTATTTCTTTATTCACCAAAACCAAGAGAATGGAGTTATTTCGATTGGTATAGACATATAATTGATGTAGCGAACAAAGAATGTAACACTAAACTTATTTTGACACATCGAACAATGTGGACGAATATTGAAAATGAATTAAAGAAACAAATAATTGAAAACAAAAAAGCGAACGCATAACAAGGGTTTTGCAATAGTGGGGCGAAACGGCAAAGCTCAACGGTACTTCTTCGTTTGAACTTTTGTACAAAATTGAAGATTTGTGCTTCGATTGCCCCACCATAGCAAAGCCCCGAAACGTTGGTGGCAACCCTAAGCGACACCCGTGCAAACCTCAACTGACAAACAAAAACGGGAAACCAAGCCCCCCCAAGACATTTTGACACGACTAAACGTGAATTGAAAACATTTATTTCTAACTTTGGGACAGAATAAAAACAATGCCGACAAAATCTTCCATACCTGTAAATCCAATGATAGCCGAATTAGGCAAAGGCATTTTTGTTGGAAGAATGACGAGCGAGGATTTTCATTTATATGAGCAAGCTGATGGATTTGACACGATTAAGCAGTCGCACAGAGACGAATATCATTTGTTTCTCTTGCAGGAAAAAGGAACAACGACTATTGAAATAGATTTTCATAAATACACGATAAAATCTTTGTCGGTTATTTTTATTCATCAAAATCAAGTACACCGAACGTTATCGTTCAAAAACGCAACAGTAAGCATTTGGGCAATCAGCAACGAAAACCTAAATCCCGAATACTTGAAATTGTTGGAAGACATTTCGCCTACCAAACCTTTGACATTAAAGAAAGAAATGTTTTCCGTTATTTGCGAAGCTGTTTCGCTTTGTATCAAATTATCGGAACAAAAAGATGAAAAATTATATCATTCATTGCTGAGTGGAAGTTGTAATACGTTAATTGGGCTTGTAATTTCACAGTATTTAGTCCAATCTAAACCGTTTGACAAACTTTCAAGATTTGAAATCGTAACCAAAGCCTTTAAAGAATTGTTGGAACGAAATTTCATTTCTGCCAAAAGTCCGACAGAATACGCACAGCAACTACACATTTCTTCGCCTTACCTGAACGAATGTGTAAAAAATACCACAGGACATTCTGTTTCACATCACATACAACAACGAGTAATTTTAGAAGCCAAACGCTTGCTTTATCATTCCGATAAATCGGTAAAAGAAATTGCAACCGAATTAGGCTATGACGATTATCCTTATTTTTCCCGACTATTTTCAAAAGTTACGGGAATGACCGCTTTGGCATTCCGAAACAAAAACCTTGAATAGTCCAATACTTACCTTTTATTGTCATTGTCCGAAAAATGCTTTCGTTGTTCCTTTGCATTAAATTTTAATGTAGTAAACAATGATTTCAAGCATACCAAAATGGGTTAGCAATTTGTTCGGAAATGCAATGCAACCCAATGTAAAAGTTGTAGAAACTTCGTACATCAGTCCACAAATAAAGAAAATCCGTTTTCAAGGCGAAATCTCAAAATGGAGTTTTCAAATCGGATACGCAAGTGTAGTTCGTGTAAGCGAAACAGAATTTAGAAATTATACAGTTGCATATCACGACAAAGAAAACGGGATTTTTGATATTATCTTTCACATTCACGGCAACGGAGTTGGAAGTAAATATATTGACACATTGCAAGCAAATGACGAATTGTTTATCAGTCCGCCACGAGGAAAAAAGTTGTACGACAAAAACGTAAAACAACAATTCTTTTTTGGCGATGAAACTTCGTTGGGCGTGGCGTTTGCACTTTTGCCATTATTGAAAAATAATAATCATCAATTTCAATTTTATTTTGAGTTGGACGAAGCGAATAAAAACGTTCCCGAACTTTTGAAGTTGGAAACTTACACGGTATTTCCAAAAGACAATTCGTTCAGAAATGAAAAATGGATAAACAACTTACCGTTATTTCAAACGGACGAATGGAATACCGCAAACTTTGCTTTAGTCGGAAACGTCAAATCTGTTCAGACATTTAGAAAAGTTTTAAAGGGCAAAACGCAAGGAAACATTTATTCGCAAGGTTATTGGTTGGAAGGCAAAAAAGGATTGTAGAATTTTAAATCAATGTGATGATTTATGTGTTTAAGACATCAGTAAAACTGAAAAAGGAAGTCAGAGGATTGAAACCTCATTTAAACGAGTTGTTGCGACAAGCTAAGTGGAACTTTGACCTTGAAGATTGCGACAAAATTTTACGCATTGACAGTGAAACAGAAATATGCAAAACTATAATCAAACTCTTACAAGACAAAGGTTTTGACTGTGAAGAACTAAGCGACTAACCTTAACAGACGAAAGGGCAGCCACCAACATGGGTTTTGCAAAAGAGCGGGTTAAGTGCAAACTTCAACATTTGTGCTTCTAATTCGCAAAAACCATTTTTCTTTTGCTCTTTTTTGTAATTTAGCAAAAAGAAAAAATGGTTTTGCTAACGTTTGTGCAAAAGTTGAAATTTTTGTCTTTCTAATCCGCTCCTTAGCAAAGCCCTAAACCGTTAGGTGCAAATTAGCCGACCAACCCAAAATCGACAATAAACAAGTAATGACATAAAGCAAAAATGAAAGACTTAAATTATTTCGTTGACAAATACAAAGAGCAACTTTACAAAGGCGACATTCAAGAAGCATATGTTGGACTTGTCAAATATGTAACAAGGCTTGGAACAAATTTATCAAACAGCCTTGGAGACACTTATTCATTTGGAAGTCTTTTTCAAGGTTATATGGACTATACATATTTCTATTACTCAAACGACTTCCTAAAAAAGAGAAAGCTAAAAATGGGACTTGTATTGAACCATACCAAAATGCAATTTGAAATTTGGCTTTTAGGACAGACAATTCCAATTCAAGAAAAATATTGGGAATACTTTAAATTGACCAAGTGGAATAAAAACAGAACAACCAGACCTCAATATTCAATTCTTGAAACAGTGCTAATTGACAAACCAAACTTTAACGACTTGGAAAAATTAACCAAAGAAATAGAGAATAAATTAATTTCCATTTCAGACGAAATAATTGAAGACATAAAAACGAGCAAATTGACGTAAAGAAAAGAAAACCTGCACCTAACAAGGGTTTTGCATCAGGCGGGCAGAAGTGCAAAATTCAACAGCTGTTTTTCAATTAGACATTAGTTATAAAACCAGCTTTTGTGCTTCGATTTCCCGCCCGAACGTAAAGCCCCGAAACGTTAACGGTAAGTCATGGCGACACCCTATAAATTGACAAATGGACATAACACATAAAGCCGTCATATTTGATATGGACGGAGTAATTATAGACTCGGAAAAACTGTGGAAGCAAGCAGAGAAAGAAATCTTTTCTTCATTGGGTGTAACTGTAACCGATGAACATTCCGAAGTAACAAAATCAATGACAACTTCTGCCGTTACAAGATTTTGGTTTGACAAGTTTCCCTGGCAAAATATAAGTTTAGACACTGTTGAACAAATGGTTATTTCAAGGGTTACCCAACTAATAGATACAGAAGACTGTGAAATAAATGGCGTGAAAGAGTTTATAGAAAAACTTAAAGCAAGGAATTATAAAATTGGATTGGCGACAAATTCGCCCAACAATATTATTCCAATTGTTCTGCAAAAATTAGACGCATTACTCCTTTTTGACACAGTTTCTTCAGCAGAATTTGAACTCAACGGAAAACCAGACCCCGCAATCTATTTAACGACAGCAGCAAAACTTAATGTTCCTGCATTTAACTGTGTGGCAATAGAAGATTCATATTCGGGTATGTTAGCCGCCAAAAAAGCGGGTATGACAGTTATTGCTTTTACTAATGGTAATACGGAAATAAATTTTGACATTGCAGACTTTAAAATTGACAGGTTTGACGACTTTGATATTGATGGACTTAATTAACCTACCGCTAACATTGTTTTTTACACAAGTTGGGCTTAACAATATAATATCAGCTGATTGAAAATCCCGGCTTCAGTTTCAGCAGACGAATAACTATTAGCTTTTGTACATAACTTCAATAATATATTTTTAATTAGCAGCGGTTATGGGGCAGATGGATACTAATTCCCAAACTGTAGCAAGCCCTACTCGTTAGCTGTGATTTAAATAATGTTTATGCCTACGTTTGAAAATAGACAAATTGCGATTGAAAAGACGCTTGCAATTGAAGCGTTGACATCAAAACTAATTAAACATATGTTTGGTTTAGACTTGTATGGAAGTACTAAATCTTTGGACAACAAATCTTCATCAATTAGCTTGAAAGCCAAAATTGACTTACTTTCTGATTGTGGTAAAATCGACAAACAAACTTACACGAATCTCCAACACATAATAAGCATAAGAAATCAGTTTGCACATAATTTTGAGTGCGATAACTTTAGTGATCTATCGAGATTTATAGATGGTATCGAGAAACCTTTATTAAAATACTGTGGTAATATAACTGACTCTTTAGAAGACAACCTGAAAAATGGTTTCCTAAATATTTGGGAACTGGCATTTAACTTTCTAGGAAAAGAATTTGAAGGAGTAAATGATGAATATCATTTCAATTCACAAAATCTAAAAATAAGCATTTCAGAAATCGAAGAAGGCTTGTTAAATCAATGGGGAATTGTTGGCGCGAGAAACAGGGCAATTGTTTTAAATAAATTAAGAGAACTAATGAAGGAAGAAGAAAGACATGAAGAAAATAAAAATATAGAGAATCAAATTTCTGATTTTATAAAAAATAATCCTAGTTTAAAAAACCACACTTAACAGAGTTTTCATGTGATAGTTTGTTTTATCTTTTTCAAAAATACTCTGATAATTCCAACTAGCAGCTATTGCGCCAGGCTGCGGACTTTGTATGCAATACTGTAACAGTGCTTTATTTGCCAGACGTTAATGTAATGAGGTCAACTTTTAATGCCTCTGATAATTTCAACAAAGTTGTAAGCGAAGGATTAGATAGGCCTGCTTCTAACCTGCCAAGAGAACTCGCAGATATATCAGCCTCGAAGGCAAACTTGCGAGTGCTAAAACCTCTTTCTAGCCGAAGTTGCTGTAGATTTTTTCCGAAAGCCTTTAAAATTTTTTCCTCTTTAGTTGTCATTATAGCGAAGGTGGATAAATTTTAAAAAAATAATGCACCCGTACTTGGGTGCAGTTTGAAATTTATTCTATCTTGTGGCAAATTAACACCGAATGAAACAGTTCAATACAATTGTACCGACGGAACAACAGTCGCTGGAAGCATTGGAGCAGCTTCGAGAAGCCTTAACCAACATGGGACAACTTCGTCAAAACCTTACAAATCTGAGGGATGGTGGCTTTACGCTTTTGCCGGAGAGCAGACGACTGAAAGTGCAGCCCGTACTTCGTGAAAAACAAAGTGATCCATATCATATTGTTCCTTCTTTGCAATTATGCGGTGACTGGTTTAGCCAAGCAGGTTTTGAATACAATCAATATGTTCGAATTATTACCTTAAACCAACTCCTTATCATCTGTCCTGAGACAGCACAATTACATCGCAAATTAAGAAGCGTTTAGTGATACCTTGATTAACAAGTCTCGCATAGAAGTATAGACCAAAGTGGTTTTTTGCTATGCTGTGGTTAAGAATAAATTATCAGCTTTTGTACATAACTTCAATAAAATATTTTTAATCAGCAGCGGTTATCGGTAGTCGGAATACAAATGCCCAACCTGCATAAAGCCCTGCCCGTTAGCGGCTATTGTAGAGCGACCCATAAAGAATCAGAAAGTATGAATGAGACTGTAACAGTTGACGAAGCAATTTCAAAAGGGCATAAAATGGTAACTTATCCGGGTATGCTGGTTTTGTTCGGAATTCTTGGACTTACTATTTATTTAGGAATACAAAAAGTAATTCCAACTTGGTGTCTTGCAGTAGGTTTTATACTTTCATTTATTCTTGCCTGGCTTTGGTGGAGTTTTATGATAACAAAGTGGAGACTTTGGGCCTTTGAAAACGTTAGAAATGTTCACGAACTTAAACAACGGGCCATACAAGAAAAACTTATATGGCCGGATAATAGCATTTTTGAAAAAACAGAAATTCGGAATAGCATTGACAAAGAAAAATTAACCTCACTTCAAAATAAATTTAAACAAGCCGACCTTTTTCAAGACGATTTCACTATACCTGATGAAACTGTCATTTACTACTCAAAAAGTAAAAATTTTTTAGAAATGGCGATTATGCTTGTCTGCTTAGGTGTTGGTATTTATTTAATTCTTAAAACAGATAGCTACATTTTCGGTTCTATTCTTTCAGTTATTGGGGCATATTTTGCTTACAAAGAGTACAAAGAAGCCACAAATACAGAACCTCAAATTATAATTAATGACAAAGGAATTGAAACCATATCAACAGACTTTTATAATTGGAATGACATTGAAAACGAAAAAGTAATTAGCAAAGGTTCAGGTAAGCACACTCACTATTACTTGACTTATAATTTTCCTCACGGTACGGAACATTTACAAATTGACGGTTATGACACAGACATAAGAAGATTAAATAAATTATTGATTTTATATCGTGGACGAAGTAATAAAAAAACAATAAACCGCTAACAATATATTTTCAATCAGCAGCGGTTATATGCAGACGGAATACTAATTCTTACCTTGTATAAAGTCCGGCTGTTGGCAGCAAGCATAGACAGAACCTACGATGCAAACAGAAATAATCAAAAATATTACGACAGACAAAGGGGAAGATGAATTTCAAGTTCGTCTCCTCAAAGACGATGGTGTTGGATTATTGACAACTAAGAATGACGACAGCTACCTTATTCTTGACAGCTTAGAGTATTGGTATGACCTTATACAAAACGAATATCCCAAAAAGAAAAAATGTACTTGCAAAAACGAGTGGTTTAAAGTTCAGTTTGAATATATACCAAGATTGGGGACCGAAGATTTTAGAGAAATAAAAATTATAACAACTTGTACAAATTGTAATAAGATAACAAAACCAATTTCAATTGACATAGATTATTCACCGACTTATCACCTTTTCTTAAATCCACTAATTTATTGCGAAAAGCCAAATATAAAATATAAGTTTAATGAACTGACAAGCTATTGGTCAGGTGACAATTTGAAAGACTTTCTATCTTTTATTTTTAATGATCTTAACCTAAAAGTATATTGTTGGTTTTTTAAACATCAGGAAAATTACCGGTTTTTTGAGAAAGTTACGTTCGACAAAGCCATTCAAATAATAACTGCTAATCATCGATATTTGAATTTTTACTTTACAAAAGATGAAATTAATATTGACGACATTAAGAAACTTGAAGATGATAAAGGTGTTTACATACAGCAGGACCTTTGGAGAAAAAATGAAATTATCGAACTTTCATCGCCATTTGTTATAAGCGGTTACGGACTTTTATACTATATTCATTATTGCAATCAATTTCTTGACAAAGGGGAAGTAAAAGATAAATCAAAAACATTTGAGGACTACACAGCAAAATTGAAAAACTGGCTTAAAGAAAAATTCATAACAAAACGAGGGCCAAACTGTTTTGATGGCGAAGAAGCTTACACTAAGTTCATAACAAAACGAAATGCCTCACTATGAATGCCACCGTAACCAACATGTGGTTTGTTGCTATGCCGTCTAACGAATAAATTATCACTTTTGTATATAACTTCAACAAAATATTTTTAATCAGTAGCGGTTATCGGCAAATGGAATACTAATTCTAACTCTTCATAAAGGCTGACGTTGTATGTGATTCTATGACAGAAACTGAAATTATACAGAACCAAATAGAAATTGTTGAATGTGCTAAGTCATTTCGACAAGATGCTAATTACCTAATGAATGAACTAGCAAAAGATTTTAATTTTAGTCTAAACGCTACCGAAAAATTTCCGAGGGAGATTTACAATCACAAATACAACAGCAAAGGTTTTTTTAGAGAAGAGTGGACATATTATTTCCATGGCGCAGAATGCAGATTTGATAATTTACGGACAAAACAGGTTGTTGAACTCATATACATAACTAAACCCGAATTTGGTTTCTTAGATGGTTATTTCTTTTACAATTATATGACTACAACAAGTAAGTTTAAGAATCTTGCGAACTGGTTCGGAGATTATGGAAATGTATGGACCGCGATTGAATTATTAGCTAATAAAGGTATTCTTACCAGAAATCTTTTAGTGAACATACAACGCAATATAATAGCATTATGAAACAACTGCACAGAACATGGAGTTTTGCTATGCCGTCTAACGAATAAATTATCACTTTTGTACATAACTTCAACAATATATTTTCAATCAGCAGTGGTTATCGGCAAATGAAATACCAACTCTCAACCCGAATAAAGCGCTGCTTATTTTATATATGATTTTAAGAAAACTACTGTAAATGAACGACAATATAGATTTTCATATAAAGCCAGTTGGGCCAGTTTCAAGAAAATTTTTGGATCATAACATTTTGACTTTTATGGAAGCAACGGAATTTATTAGACAGCTTTCATACGGACGAAACAAAAACAAATTGGACCTGACGACTATTTTTGCCGACAATTGTGGTACCTGTAGCACAAAACACGCTGTACTGAAACAGCTTGCAAAAGAAAATAATGTTGACAACCTGAAACTTGTTACCGGACTTTTCCGCATGAATGCAAGTAATACACCAAAAATTGCAGCAACATTAGCACAACATAACCTTGATTACATTCCCGAAGCGCACAATTATCTGAAATATGGAAGCCAAATTTTGGACTATACCAATAAGACTTCAACACCAGCCGACTTTGAAAATGAACTGATAGAAGAATCTGAAATTCAACCCGAGCAAATTTCAGACTTCAAAGTAAAGTATCACAAACAATATTTAGCCAATTGGCTTGCAAAACAAAAAACGTTGCATTTAACTTTAGACGAACTTTGGAAAATCAGAGAGCAATGCATTGTAGATCTTTCAACAAATTGATGAAAGAAGTTGTGCGCTATGGGTTTGTAATAATTACCAAGCTCCAAACAAGAGGTATTATATATGAAAAAGTATCAGGTTTCAATATTTTTTAGTTTAGTATCCATTACAGGTATAGTTTATCAGAATTACAGATTGGCGGAAATGTTTAATACATCTACAGGTAAAACCAGGGCTCTTTTCGGCATAACAGAAGTTTCCCAACTAGATGTGAAAGTTTACTTGGGTTTGGTTTCCATTATTAGCTTAATTTTTGCAGTATTAGCACTTTGGAAAAAAGAAAATAGAAAGCTCGCATGGCTATCAATTGGTTTAAGCGGAGTTGCAATAATTTTGCTGTTCATTAGATTTTGGAAATTGATGATATAGTATGGCGTTAACAGCGGCTTGTTATAATCTCTGCCGCAAAACGCTATATTATCCCCTTTTGTTGGTGTCGTATGCCACCTGTGCAGCTATAAATTATGACCTATTAGCCATGAACCATCAACCATGATTTACCGATGAAAGGCTGCCCCGCTTAGGCGTAAATGCCCGCCCTTAAAGGCGGGTATTGCAGACGGGCGGGGAACTGAAGCCGAACAAAGAACGGGACGATGAGAGCCCCCAATTAATTACCCAATTTGAAAATTTGATGATTTGGTAAGGAATGTCTTCCTGCCGAAAATCCTTCAGGATAGCCCGCTGTCATTTGCACCGTTAAATCCGTTAATATTCCCAGCAATAATGCTAAAAAGTGGTAATTTTGCGGCCTTATGGAATTGAGCAAAAATTTTGAACCAAATTTAGTAGAAACCAGGTGGAATAATCACTGGAAGGAAAAGCAGTATTTTAACAGTACGCCTGACGAAAGGCCGGCTTTTACGGTGGTCATTCCCCCGCCCAATGTAACGGGTGTGTTACATATGGGACATACGCTTAACGAAACGGTTCAGGATATTTTAGTGCGTAAGGCCCGCATGAGCGGTTATAACGCCTGCTGGGTACCGGGCAGCGACCACGCTTCTATTGCTACCGAGGCTAAAGTGGTGCAAATGCTGAAAGACCAGAACATTGACAAGAATAACTTAAGCCGCCAGAAGTTTTTGGAGTACGCTTTTCAGTGGAAGGAAAAATATGGTGGTATTATTTATAACCAGATTGAACGCCTGGGTTGCAGTGTAGACTGGAACCGCGTAACCTTTACCATGGACGACACTTATTACAGTGCCGTTATTAAAGTGTTTATTGACCTGTATAAAAAAGGGTTGATTTACCGTGGTGCCCGTATGATTAACTGGGATCCCTCGGCTAAAACTGCCTTGAGCGATGAGGAAGTGGAATACAAGGACATTCAGGGTAAACTGTATTTCGTGAAGTATGCCGTAGCCGATGTTAACGACCAACCTACGGATGAGTATATTGTAATTGCAACCCAACGCCCCGAAACGATTATGGGCGACACGGCAGTTTGTGTTAACCCAACAGATGAGCGTTACCTGCCTTTTAAAGGCCGTAAAATAATTGTACCGATTGTTAACCGTGCCGTACCATTGATTTTTGATGAGTATGTAGATAAAGAATTTGGTACGGGTGCGTTAAAAGTTACGCCTGCACATGATATTAACGACTATAACCTGGGTTTAAAACACCAGTTACCAATTGTTGATACCTTAAACGAAGACGGAACAATTAGCGAAGCAGCAGGTAGCTTTGTGGGCCTTGACCGTTTTGAAGCCCGCAAACAAGTAGTTGCTTTTTTACGTGATAACGGACAGTTAACTAAAGAAGAAGAATACAGTACCCGTGTGGGCAACTCACAACGTACCAATGCCGTCGTAGAACCTCGTATTAGCACCCAGTGGTTTGTAAAAATGAAAGACCTTGCCGAGCCTGCTTTGAAAGAAGTAACAGAAGGCCGTATTAAAATACACCCGGGTGATAAATTTTTGGCAACGTATAAGTATTGGCTGGAAAATGTAAAAGACTGGTGTATAAGCCGCCAGCTTTGGTGGGGCCAGCAAATACCTGCCTGGTACGATGCCGATGGCAAATTTGTTGTTGCCGCTACCGAAGCAGATGCTAAAACTTTATTTGCTACCGAACATGGTTATACACCTGATAGTTTAACACAGGATGAAGATGTGTTGGATACCTGGTTCTCATCCTGGTTATGGCCTACGGAGGTTTTTAAAGGTATATCTAACCCCGGCAACCCGGAGGTAAAATACTACTACCCTACTTCGGTTTTAGTTACCGGACAGGATATTATATTTTTCTGGGTGGCCCGTATGATAATGGCAGGTATGGAGTTTGAAGGCCAGAAACCTTTCAGCGATGTTTATTTTACCGGTATGGTGCGTGATAAACAAGGACGTAAAATGAGTAAGCAGTTAGGCAACTCACCCGACTTACTAAAGTTGATTGATGATTACGGAGCCGATGCCGTACGTTTTGGTATTATGATATCATCCCCCGCTGGTAACGATTTATTGTTTGATGCCAGCAGTTGTGACCAGGGTAAATTTTTTAATAATAAAATATGGAATGCGCTGAAGCTGGTAAAAATGTGGGAAGGCCGCCAAACCACCGACAGTGCTTACCAACACGAAGCCACATTTGCGGTTAACTGGTTTAACAGCAGATTAGCTGAAGCTAAAGAACAAGTAGAAAAACTATACAAAGAGTTCAGGTTAAGCGAAGCATTAAAAGTTATTTACTCTTTAATTTGGGACGATTTCTGCAGCTGGTATTTAGAGTTTGCCAAACCCGGGTTTGAGCAACCCATACATACCGACACGTACAAAAAAACCGTAAATTTCTTTGAGGAGCTGATGCAGTTGTTGCATCCGTTTATGCCTTTTATTACTGAAGAAATTTATCATTTGTTAGACGAGCAGCAAGATGATTTATGTGTAAAACAATTTGCGTTTAATACACAAGTTAATCCTGTGGTATTACAACAAGGTCAGCTATTGAAAGAAACTATATCGGCCATTCGTGATGCCCGTACCAAAGCACAGTTAAAACAAAAGGAAACGGTTACTTTAAATATACAAACCGAAACGCCGGATGATTTTAAAGCTTTTGAAACCATACTGGCTAAACAGGTAAACGCTAAGGAAGTGGTGTACGTAACAGCATTGGTACCGGAATGTATTAATGTGGTGTTACACAAAAACACTTTTTATATTGCTACGGAAACTGCCATTGATACCACAGCACAAAAAGAGCAATTGCAAAAAGACCTGGATTATTACAAAGGCTTTTTAACATCGGTAGAAAAGAAACTGGCCAACGAAAAGTTTGTGCAAAATGCCAAACCCGAAGTGGTAGCGGTGGAGCAAAAGAAAAAAGCTGATGCCGAAGAAAAGATAAAAGCAATAACAGAAAGCTTACAAACATTATAAACTTCAAAAGCCTCCCGCAAAACGGGAGGCTTTTATTGCTGCTAGTGTAAGTCTCCTCGCTTTTTTTTAATTATTTTGTTACCAGCTGCAGTTCCCTGATTGAACTTTTGTTGCAATCAGGTGATTGTTCGCAAGTTTTTCTTTCAGTGAAAGAAAAAATGAGAGCCACTCTTCAACGTTCTGTTCGCTTATCAACAGATGTTATTTTATCACACACAAATACAAACGTACAACTACCAGGCATTTTTACTAAATGTGAATAAGTATGTGGGCCTAAAACATACATACAAATTTTAGCATATATAACATCAGTACATTTGTCCACTTTTTAAAATCCAAAATACGCAACAAGCATAAAAAATAACCGCTTTGTGTGTGTAATAGGATCAATCCAATATCTTTTTTTATGAAACAACTGTACACATTGTCGTTTATCTTGTTAGTATTTGTATGTAATGCAAAAGCCCAGTTTTCGGGCAGGTATGCCCCGGCCAGGTGGACAACTTTTTTATCGCCTGTATCAAATGGTAGTATTGATTTTTCCGGCGCACCTAACAGTGTAAGAATTATAGGTAGCGATGGAGCAAATGCAACCAATGTACTTACTGAAATAACTATTAACACCATTGCAGCCGGCATATGGCAGTTTAACTGGGCATACCAAACTTATGACACTTACAATGAAGCCCAATGGGATCTTGCATACGTAACGATTAATGGCACTTATACTCAATTATCAAATAATGCTGGTGCTGTTACACAAAGTGGTGTTTTTAGCGGCATGAATATTCCGGCTAACTCAACTATTACTTTTGGTATAAATGCAACAGATAATACGTATGGCAGTGCCGAGTTAGTTATCTCCAACTTTGTACCGCCGGGAGGCATTACTACTTTACCGGTAAGTTTTACCCAGGTAAGTGCTACACCAAAAGAAAATTTTATCCGCATTGACTGGTCAACTGCATCGGAAGTAAACAATGATTATTTTGAAATTGAAAGATTAAACACCGACAACAGCTATACAGCAATAGGGAAAGTAAAAGCCGGTACCCATGGCAACAGCACACAACAATACAGTTTTAATGATAATACACCGTTTAATGGCACCAATTACTACCGTATTAAACAGGTTGATATAGACGGTAAACATAGCTACTCAACAGTGGCGCAGGCTAAGTGGAATAATAATACGCAAAGTGGTATAAAAGTAATAGCCAACCCTGTAAACAATGTGTTACAAGTACAATTACCGGCTAATAATAATAAACCACAAAGCTTACAGCTATATAATATGACAGGCGGCTTATTAAACACCTGGATAATTAGTACTAACCAGCTACAAGCTTATAATGTTTCGCATTTAGCAGCAGGTATATATTTATTAAAAACCGCTGATGGTAAATTGACTAAAAAGATTATAAAAAAATAAACACAAATAAAAAGAAGCTGCTTCACAACAATGAAGCAGCTTCTTTTTATATATTCTTTTATAGTTAAAGTTCATCAATGTTATCATAAACCTATGAACCATGAACTATTAACTATTAACCATGAACATTCCTAAAATGCTTTCCGTGTTTCCAAAGTTTGTGTTCCACCTGCACTTACCTCCGATGAACCAAACACTTTAATAGTAGCCTTTATAAAATCTTCTTTGTTGGCCTTATAAATATTGTCAACATAGTTTTGTGGGTTACGATCAATATACGGAAACCAGGTGCTGTGTACCTGTATCATAATTTTATGTCCGGGTTTAAAAGTATGTAACACATCTTGTAAACGTATATTCACATCCGTTGGTTGGCCTGGTACAAACGGCTCAGGTTTTTCAAAACTGTTTCTAAAGCGTCCTCTAAAAACCTCGCTGCGTACCAATTGCTGATAACCGCCCATACTTATATTAACCGGGTTGTGTTCGTAATTAGGATGCTGCTGCGGATATACATCAATCAGTTTCACAATAAAATCGGCATCGGTAGTACTCAATGCTACTTTTAATTTAGCCAGTATTTCACCTGCAATAGTAACGGCGTCTGTTAATGTATCGGTTTCAAAAGTTAATACATCCGGGCGGGTAGCGGCATGGCGTTGGTCGTCGCTCATAAACTTACGTGGTGTAAAAGTAAGTGCTTCCGTTTGCGATGTATAAGGCACCGGCTTGGCAGGGTCACTTATATAATCAAACACAGCATTTTTATCTAAAGGTTTGTTTACCGATAAACGTCCGTCGCTGCCAAAATATAAATTTACGGGAGGTATATCAGTGGGAGGCCATTGTTTAAACTTTTCCCATTGTTTAATGCCCGTATCGTACATATAAGCTTCCGGTATTTCTGGGTTACCTATATCTTTCAAATAAAAATCCCAAAAAGGCTTTTCAATATTTTGCTGGTAAAAGGTAGAAATACTGTCACCAAAATAAATGTGATTGTGAATAGCTTTACCGCTTTCTCTGGCCCAATCGCCATGTGCCCAAGGCCCCATTACAATGGTATTTTTTGCTTCGGGTGTGGTTTTCTCAATGGTTTTATAAATATTAATGGGGCCATATAAATCTTCCGCATCAAACCAACCGCCAACAGTTAATACAGCAGGTTTAATATTTTTTAAATGGGGTAATATGCTACGTTTTTGCCAGAAGGTATCGTAATTGGGATGATCAATAACCTGTTTCCAGAAAAAATTATCATGGTGCATTCCTTCTGTAAAAGTCTTAAGCGGACCTTGTGACAAATGATATTTGTAACCGTCTTTTGCATTTATATTAAAAAAGCGGCCTAATTCTTCATCAAACCAGTTTTTTGAAGTTGTATCTTTTTTCTGGTATCCGAATACCGCAAAAGCCCCGGTATAACTTTGTAAAAAAACACCGTTGTGATGGAAGTCGTCAAAGAAAAAATCGGCGATAGGTGCCTGAGGCGATGAAGCTTTTAATGCCGGATGTGCATCGGGCAAAGCAGCGGCACTATAAAAACCCGGATAAGAAACACCATAAATACCAGCACGGCCATTATTACCTTTTACATTTTTTACCAACCAGTCAATAGTATCCCAGGTATCAGAGCTTTCGTCAATATCTTTTTTGTTTTTAGTATTATTTCCGGGAATATTTGGTGTCATGTTATTATATAAGCCTTCACTTTTATAACGACCTCGTACATCCTGGTACACCAATATATAACCCCCTTCTACTATATACTTTGAAGGATAATTGCTGGCTTTAAAATTGGCATAATTAGAAGCATTGTATGGTGTACGGTTAATTAAAAACGGATAACTTTTTGTTTTGTCCTTCGGTATATATAAAATAGTAAAAAGTTTTATACCATCCCGCATAGGTATATGATAGCTAAGCTCTTCGTAATTATCTTTCAAAAAAGTTCCGGAACCACCCGTTTGAGCAATAGCCATAAAGGGTACACTAATAAAAACAAATAAAAAGAGTAAAAATCTCATTGCAAACATTTAAGCTTACAAGTTAATAATTTTTAAAAGCTGATGGCTGTATAGCTTGTTGTTATCTCGTGTTTTCATAAAATAATTCAACTTAAATGAAATATACATTTTTTAACAAAAAAAAGATATGCAAGTAATTTTACCATACATTTGCGTATAAGTACTTAAATAGATACTTATGCACCATTGTTATACTCCTTATATCAAGTTGATATATTAGTTTTTACAGATATAACATAGGAGCCTCCCCCTCTAGCTTCCAATTTTCCAATTTGTAATTGAGTTTTTTGTATGCAGCTATTACAGTTGCTAACTATAGATTTTGTATAATATATATATATCAAAATAGTCATATTAATGCTTTAAATCTAACCATCCTTTGAAAAACCGACTTCCAAATTATCCCTGATATACCATTAACTAATCATTTTAAACACCATTTCAGACATGAAAAAAACACTACCCGTGTTTCGCATGGCTTTATTCAGCCACATGAAAAAGGTAGCCGCTATTATGCTGCTATTCATCACCACATTTTTTGCTCAAAAAAATTTTGCCCAATGTCCAACTTCAATTAGCGGACTTACTGCAACAAATGTAATTGCAGCTACCTGCCCTTCAAACGGCAGTTTTACAGTTACAGTACCAACAAGCTATGCTAATTTGGTTAATTTTGAAATTACTGCCGGTCCGGATCATCAAACCGGACTAATCGGACCTGAATCTGCTACTTTTAACAGTTTATATCCCGGAACCTATACTGTAAGAGCATCATGTATTGACAATCCGGCTACATTTCAGGAAATAAATGTTACCATTTTAAATGACGGCTATGCGCCCATTAACGGAAGTCTGGCTGTGTCAAACTTATGTACCGGTGGTAATGCCGGAACAATTACAGCTACTGTTACAGGTGGCAGCACAGCAGGTACACAATTTGCCATATGGCCGCAAAGCGCCGGAGGCCCCGATAGGCCTGAAGCAGAAATTATCACAGAAAATTTATATGGCACTACCACTGTATTTAATGTAACATCGTTTGGTACTTACAATGTAAGATTTAAAGATGCTTGTGGTGCTTATGTAACCAAACAAATTGAAGTAGCCAATCCTTATCCGGCCAATTTACAAATTACAAGTGTAGGCCCATGGGTATCCGGTAATATTGCTTGTGTAACTACTCAACCCAACATTGATGCTTGGGTAAGATTAGAATCCAATGGTGTATGGATAACCCATAACCTATTACCTGCTGCAGGAGTTACTATTGAGGTGTATGAAGATTTAAACAATAACTGTGCAGTTGATGCCGGTGAGTTATTACCTTCTTATACTACTGTTATTAACCCTGCCCGTGGTAACGATGATATTTTAATTCCCAGAATGAAAAGGTTGGTTATACGTATGATTACCCCATGCGGCGCTGTTAGTGATATTTGTTACCGCGGCGATAATGAGTTTGGACAACCGGGCGGAAGCATTGGTATTTCGCAGGATGGTTGTACAGGTGGTACCGTACCTACTGTTACACTTAATATTTTTATGAATGAGTTTACTACATTACCCTATAACTATGTTGTGAAAAACAGTTTAGGAGTAACAGTTGCAAGCGGCACTTCTACTACCCGATCCCGGGCCATCAACGGTTTACCTTACGGCGATACTTATACATTTGAAGTAACCGACGCTTGTGGTCAATTACATACGTTTACAACAACAGTTGCCAGCCTAAGCGACCCTGTTTCAGCCCAATTAACCTCTACTTCCAGGGCAAATTGTACAAATGAAAGTGGTACCGTTACCGCTCAGGTACGTATCAATGGTAGTTTCCCGGGCTTAGCTTTAACTGGTACTACTCTGGTAATTACTTCATCACCAGGTGCAGGTAATGTAGGCAGGCGGGTTTCCGGTAGGTCTTTTGAATTTTACAATTTAATACCTGGCACAACTTATACAGCCTTACTTACCGCTCCATCAGGGTTCGACTGTGCATTACCACCTCAAAATGTAACATTTACTATTCCTCCGGGTGCTACAAGCCAGGCTTTACAACAAAGCATTAGCTTAAGTGCACAACAACTTTGTGCAACCGGTGCCGGAATAGGAAATATTATACTTACTTCTGTCTATAACGGATCCGGACATCCGACTATTCGTATATATAAAACCGGAGTTACTACGCCTATCTATACAGGCTCGGGAGGTAATATTATCATTCCTAACCAAGGCGAAGGTACTTACTATGCTACCATGACCATTGGTTGGAATGCCAGCTATGGTTGCGGAACAGGTTATGAACTTGCCTCTAACAATGTAGTAGTTCAAGCTGCCGATGCAGCTCCGGTTATTACCCGTAAGTACGGTGCTATTTGCGAAGATGCTAATGGTACACCTGGCGGCACTGGTTCGGCATTTGTAAGTTTTTATGGTAAAGCTCCTTTCAGATTTTATTATAAACTTAAAACAGATCCTGAAACTGCTTTCCAGCAATACCCGAATGCAACTACCACTTTCCCAACATCACCTGCTAACGTAACTGTAAACGGGTTATTAGCCAACACAACTTATGATATTAGAATTGTGGATGCCTGTGGTAACTCCATACCTGATGAAGTTACAATTGGTGTATTAGAAAGTATCAATATTGAGCAAACCCAACAGCCTTGCGTAGGTGTTCCTTACACATTATCAGTACCAGATTATGTAAACGCTACCTATACCTGGTCAAAAGGCGGAGTAACATTTGCTACAACAAGACAATATACTTTCCCTTCATTTAATGCAAGCAATGCTGGTGAGTACCAGTGTGTAGTAGTAGTAAACGGTTGCATTGTAAGGCGTACTACGGTTACACTTTATGCCGACTTGTGCGAAAGCCCAATTGGCGACATTACATTAACCGGTAATGTATTTAACGATGCTAACGGGTTAAAAGATGGAATGGTAAACGGTCCGGGCACTAACGCAGGTGGCACAATTTACGTACACCTGGTAGATGCTATCACCAACGAAGTAATTGATTACAGAACAGTTACCAACACTGGCGAATATAGCTTCGGATCAATAGGAGAAGGCGATTACTTATTAATACTAAGTGCCACTCCACACAATGCCGGCACAGTACTTACAGAATCTGACTTACCGGGTATTTGGGAAAGCACCGGCGAAAACCACGGCTTACCAACTACAACAGGTAATGATGGTGATGTTAATGGTATACTAGCTGTAACCGTGGGCGCTGTAGATATTGACAACCTTAACTTTGGTATAGAACGTGCGCCAGAAAGCTACGACGAAACTAAAATAGTTGTAGGCCCTCCGGTTGTTGGTACACCTGTAAACTTAGGCGATGTACCAATGGAAGGTGCAGACATGGAGGACAACGGTAATGTTAGAGAAAGTTGGAATAATAATAATTTAATTATTACCACATTACCTACCAACAATTTCATACTTAAATATAACAGTGTTGTTATTGAAGCCGGCGATACTATCTTCAATTACAATCCTGCATTATTAACCATCGAGCCATCGGCCACAACGCCTGTTGGTACCACTACTACTGTGTTCCAATATGCAACTTTAGATGCGGCAGATATTTCTGATAAAACACCGGCTAATTATACTGTAACCTTTAGTTGGGGCCTACCGGCTAAAATGGAATACTTTATAGTGAACAAAACCGATAATGCAGCCAAATTACTATGGGCCACAACAAGCGAAGAAAATGTAAAAAGCTTTAATGTACAACATAGTACCGATGGTAGAAACTGGGTGAACTTAAGCCAAATTGCATCACTTTCCAATAATGGAAACAGCCACACACGTTTAAGCTACAACTATACCCATGCCACACCTGCAACAGGCATTAACTACTACCGTTTGCAAATTGTAGATGTTGATACTAAGTTAACTTATACATCAACCGTTACAGCCCGTTTTGGAATCCAGACTGCTACAAAAGTTCAACTGTTCCCTAATCCTGTAAAAAACCAAACCTTAACCATCGATGGTTTAAAAGGTAACGAAACCATTACCTTATTTAACATGAATGGACAGGCGGTTATTACCAACAAAGCACTTAGCACTTTGCACACATTAAATATGCATAAAGTAGCCAAAGGTGTTTATTATGTACAAATAACAACACCAAACGGTGTAAGCGAAATACATAAAATAGTGAAACAATAACAGTAACACTATGTAAAAGCCACGTATCTAAAAACCATTAGCCCCCTGCAAAGGGGGCTTCTTATTTATAAACGTTAAAGTATTTATTATGGCGTGCCCCTTTGTATTTTGCCACCGCACAAAAACACGCAAAAAATACAAGCGGGTCGGTCTCCGCCGGGCTACGCTTCGCTCCGGTGCTACGTTTTACTTCGCACTGCTCCCTACGGTCGCACCCTCTGTCCACCTCACGCATGGGTCGTTTATAGCAATGTGTTATACTACAGGCTACGCAGTTTAACCATTTGCTTTCTCGCATCTCAACCTCGAAAAATGAAATAGCGACAGTACTTTTAGTATTTACTTTAAGGCAAAAAAACTATCATAAACCACCATCGCATAACATGATGATGATAAGCGGACCGAACGATGAACGGAGCGTCGCAACGTCAGACAAATCAAGGGTGGGACGATGGGAGCAAAAATATTTTCTATAACTCACAACTATAAAGCTTTTAAAATATTCTTTTTATTCACTTTACTGTGGATAAAGCAAATGTAAAAATCAGAAAATCTCACTAACCTTTGCAGTAAACTAAACCGCAATTATGAGTAACATAACCTTAGGCGCATTCTCTGTAAGTTTTGCCGTAAAAGATATACACGCTTCCAAAGCTTTTTACGAAAAACTGGGCTTTAGCAAACATGGTGGCGATATTGAACAAAACTGGCTGATACTTAAAAACGGACAAACCGTTATTGGTTTATTCCAGGGCATGTTTCAGGGCAACCTGCTAACATTTAACCCGGGTTGGAATCAGGACGGACAAAATATAGATGCGTTTGATGATGTACGAGCTATACAAAAACATTTAAAAGAACAAGGCATAACATTAACCGGCGAAACCGATGAAAACACTACCGGCCCCGCACACATAACTTTAACTGACCCCGATGGTAACCAGATTTTAATAGATCAACACCGATAATATCCACCGGAAATAACTAAGATTTTAAAAACACCAACCTGAAAATTCACTAAACTAAACCTATCTGATGCATACCATCTTACCATTTTTACTGGCCATGGTGGCCGCCATTGTGTTGCTAAATATGTGGGCAACGAAATTAAAAATTGCTTATCCCATACTCTTAGTTGTTGCAGGCTTACTGGTTAGTTTTATTCCGGGTTTGCCCATGGTTAAAGTAAACCCCGATCTTATTTTCTTTTTATTTCTTCCGCCTTTACTTTTCGAGGCTGCCTGGAGTGTATCATTTAAAGAAATGAAAAAATGGTACCGTATGATTACCAGTTTTGCTTTTTTAGTGGTATTTTTTACGGCACTATCAGTAGCAGTTGTTGCCAATTACTATATACCCGGTTTTACCATTGCATTGGGTTTTTTATTAGGTGGTATTGTTTCTCCACCCGATGCGGTAAGTACCGGTGCTATTACCAAATTTGTAAAAATCCCAAAATCAACAGCCGCAATTCTGGAAGGAGAAAGTTTGCTGAATGACGCATCATCATTAATTATATTTCGTTTTGCCTTAGTGGCAATTGGTACCGGCCAGTTTATTTGGACCGAAGCCGCAACCAGTTTTGCATGGATGGTATTTGCCGGTACAGGCATTGGTTTGTTATTAGGATGGTTTTTTGTACAGGCACACAAAAGGCTGCCAACAGATGCCCCATCTGACATTGCACTTACATTAATTGAACCCTACTTTATGTACTGGATAGCAGAGCAAATACATTGCTCCGGTGTATTGGCAGTGGTAGCAGGTGGTTTATACATGTCGTCTAAAAGGTTATCTTTCTTAAGCAGTGCAAGCCGTATTAAAGGTTATAGTGTATGGGAAAGTTTTGTATTTATACTTAACGGCATTGTTTTTTTGCTTATTGGTTTGGAATTACCCGAAATTGTAAACGGATTGAAAGCAGATGGTGTTCCAATAAAAACAGCAATTGGTTACGGATTACTGGTAACCGGCGTATTAATTATTGCCCGTATGATAAGTGCTTATGCAGCATTAATAGCTACTATGATATTCCGTCGCAAATCAATACCTCATGCAAGGTCGGTAAAAAGACGATGGTTAATGCCTCTATTATTGGGGTGGACAGGTATGCGTGGCGTAGTATCATTAGCGGCTGCTTTAGCAATACCTGTTACACTGGAAAGTACAGGTGCTCCGTTTCCACACCGAAATCTGATACTATTTATAACTTTTATAGCTATACTGCTTACGCTTTTGGTGCAAGGCCTTACCCTACCCTACTTTATTAAACGCACCGGCTTTTTTAACGGACTTTTTGCCGAAGAGGAAGAGGAAGAAACCCGTAAGCAAATGAAAAAAGGCCTTAAACAACATGTATATAATTTTTTAAAAAATAAGCATGAAACAGAGCTTAAAGACCATGCTGGTTTGGAAAAGTTTTTACACATGTGGGAGGAAAGAGCAAAAGCAGCTGATGATAGCTGGATGAATGAAAAAACAAAAGTTATTTTTATTGAAATGCTGGAAGTGCAACGACAATACCTGGTTGAATTGAATAAAGACCCTAAAATAAATGAGGAAATTATACGCCAGCAATTATACCAGCTTGATTTGGAAGAAGAACGTTTAAACAGTATTTAA
Source organism: Chitinophagaceae bacterium UBA4857 (assembly GCA_002399735.1). GTDB lineage: Bacteria > Bacteroidota > Bacteroidia > Chitinophagales > Chitinophagaceae > Terrimonas. The sequence continues at coordinate 97,902 of DHEF01000045.1, read as the reverse complement.
TTTTTTTATGGCCATAAAATTGGCTAACCTGCTATGCAAAACACAGGCACCATTATAAAACTTTCATTGCTTTTAAGTTTTGTTTTTTTGTTTACACAATGCGCTAGCAATAAAAAAAACGCAGCTGTACATAAACAAGTACTGTCCTATAAACTGGATACTTTGACGTTGGTTGACCAAAGCAGAAACAGGGAAATACCGGTGGCCATTTATCAGCCGGAAAATGAAAAAAACTTAAACAAAATCCCCATCATTTTTAATCATGGCTATGGTGGTAATAAAGGTGGTGACTATTTAATTTATTCTTACCTGACAACGTTTTTAGCATCGGAGGGATATTTTGTCATGAGTATACAACATGAGCTACCAACGGATGAACTGCTGGCCATGACGGGTAAATTACAAGAAACAAGAAGGCCTAACTGGGGAAGCGGAGCTAAAAATATTTATTCGGTATTACAGCAAATAAAAACCAGTTATCCTGATTTGTTGTATAATAAACTTGTTGTAATAGGGCACTCAAATGGCGGTGATATGGCGGCATTGTTTACGCAACAATATCCCACATTAGTTCATAAAATAATTACCATGGACAACAGAAGAATGGCCTTACCCCGAACTTCTGCACCGCAGGTATTTACATTAAGATCGAACGACTACCCTGCTGACGACGGTGTTTTACCAACCGATGAAGATGCAAAAAAATATAAGATGACAGTGCAGTTTACCAACATTAATCATAGTAATATGGATGATGATGCTACAACAGCAGAACGAAGTTATATAACAGAAAAAATATTAGCCTACCTGAAACAGTAAGCTGATACAGTATAATACTACGATGATGCACAAAGATAAAGATCCGAACGATGAACGGAGCGTCGCAACCTCAGTCTATCAAGGCTCAAAAGCTAGTCAAAAAAAATAAATGGCATAAAAAAACCGGGATGTGTTCCCGGTTTTTTTATTAAAAGTATTTATTAAAATGCTTTTTTCAGTTCGTATTTTTCTTCGTAACGGCTGTTTAATTGCTTTTGTTTATTGTCCAAATCAATTTTACGGCCTTGTATAAAGGCTTCGGTAACATTGCTGGTACGCATGTCTAACAAATCGCCGCTGCTTATTACAATGTTGGCATCTTTACCTACTTCCAGGCTACCTGTTTTATCGGCAATGCCTAATACCTTGGCTGCATTTAGCGTAATGGCTTGTAAAGCTTCTTCTTTATTTAAACCGTAAGCAGCAGTGGTCCCTGCATTAAAAATTACGTTACGGCCACGGTTATGATCATCTTCATCAGTGATGGTATATAAAACACCGGCTTTATGTAAAGCCGCAGCGGTTTTATAAGGTTGGTCAACATCATCATCTTTCATGGTTGGTAAGCGGTGTGCCTGGCTTAAAATTACCGATACGTTGTATTTTTTTAACAAGTCGGTTACTTTGTAACTTTCGCTACCGCCAACAATCACCACCTCAAAGCCAAACTCTTTTACAAAATCAACTGCCGCCAGAATTTGTCTTTCGGTTTGCGCATGCACATATAACTTTTGTTTTTTATCAAACAGTTTTTTAGCCGCTTCAAACTTTAAGTTGGTTTCTGTTTTTGCAGGATTAGCTAAATATGCTTTGGCCTCGTTGAAAAAGGTTTTTACTTTTTCAATAGTTTCTAAACCTTCTTTTACCGGATCGGCAGCAGGGCCGGCATTAGGGCCACCACGACCGCCACCCATTCCACCTCTGAAACTGGGACGAGCCATTAACGAAGGCAGGTATAAATGCATGCCACCGTCGGTTTGGTAAGCAGCATCCTGGTAGCTCCAGGCATCTAGCTGAACAACAGAGGAACTACCTGCTAATAAAGAACCCTGAGGTACTACGTTAGCAAATAGTATTCCGTTAGAACGAAGTGTATTAATAACTTTTGAATCGGAATTGTATGCAACAATTGAACGTACATTAGGATTAATATCACCAATTTCCCGTACATCGTTACTGGCACGAATAGAACCAGTTTCTAACAAACCTGTTTTGCTGGTAGGTAAAATAATACCCGGATAAACATGTTTGCCACTTGCATCTGTTACATGTACATCACCAACAGGAATAGCAAGATTGGCACCAATTTTTTCAATCTTGCCTTTGTTAATAATGATAGTGCCATTTTCAATGACCTGCCCGTTACCTACGTGAATGGTGGCATTTTTTATAACAACCAGTTTGGTCTGGTCTTTAGCCGGCAATACGTTTGCCTGGCCAAAAGCCTGTGTACAAAACAAGCTTAATAGTATGATAAAATATTTTTTCATATTGTAAAAAGTTTAGTCGATTAAAGTTATTCTGCATCTACCACTAATAAACCGTGGTCATGACCATGATCCATACAGCTATGCATTAATGTGTAAGTTGGTTGCGCCGGTGTAACCGCTACCCCCGAACGTTTTTCGCCATTCATTTTACGTACTAAACGTAAACGCTCTGCATCAACATCTTTTTGTATTTGCTCGTCTTTTGCACGATCAAAAAATACTGTACCGTCAACAATGGTGTACACTGATTTTGCATAAATGCTCAAAGGATGATTGCTCCATAAAACCACATCCCCATCTTTACCAACTTTAATACTACCTACTCTGTCATCAACATGCAGCATTTTAGCAGGATTTAAAGTTACCATTTTTAATGCTTCTTCTTCTGTAACACCGCCATATTTTACCACTTTAGCGGCTTCCTGGTTTAAACGACGGGCCATTTCAGCATCATCTGAATTAATGGCTACATTTAAACCTACTTTATGCATAATGGCGGCATTGTAAGGAATAGCATCTTCCACTTCCACTTTATAAGCCCACCAGTCAGCAAAAGTTGATGCATTAGAACCATGCTCCAACATTTTATCGGCTACTTTATAGCCTTCTAAAATATGGGTAAAAGTATTGTATTTATACCCCATTTTCTTAGCCATATCAATAGAACCTAAAATTTCACTTTGTACATAGGAGTGACAAGTAATATGGCGATTATTTTCTAAAATTTCCACCAGTGCATCTAACTCTAAATCACGACGTGGAGCTACTCTTGTTTTTTTGTCTTTTGCTGTATTATAGGTTGCCCAGGCTTTTTGGTAGTCTTTTGCACGGGTAAAAGCATCTTCCAATACCTGTTCAACACCCATACGTGTATCAGGGTAACGTACATTACCGGTTGTACTGCTGGAACGTTTTACGTTTTCGCCCAACGCAAATTTTATTTGTCCTACCCAGTTTTTAAACTTCAGCTCTTCGGCATTAGCTCCCCAGCGTAATTTAATCAATTGTGTTTGGCCACCAATTACGTTGGCCGAACCATGTAAAATATGGGAGGTAGTAACACCACCGCTTAACTGGCGGTAAATATTTATATCATCTGGGTTAAGGTTATCGCCAATACGTACTTCCGATGTTACACTTTGTGCTCCTTCGTTAATAGAAGCAGCAGCAATATGCGAGTGTTCATCAATAATACCGGCAGTAACGTGTTTATCGGTACCATCTATTACACGGGCACCACCGGCAGCAAGGTTTTTACCCACACCGGCAATTTTACCGTCCTTAATTAATACGTCAGTATTTTTTAACACACCATCTTTCTCGTTTGTCCAAACAGTAGCATTTTTAATTAAAATGGTTTCCTGTTTTGGTTTTTGTTCAGCGGTTACGCCAAATGGCTCTAACGGAAAAGTTAACGAGCCTAAAGCAGGTGCAGCAGCTCTTTTAGTAGCTGTATCTAATTTAGGAGCTTCGGCAGTTACCAAACTGGCTGTCCAGCTCAAAGGGTTGCCTAGCGAATCCGAACCAACACCATTCCACTCATCGCCACTTACAAACCCCGATAATTTAGTAGCAGTTACCGGCAATTCCGCTGCACCACCACGGCCACCACCACGAGGTCCGCCAGCAGGTGCACCCTCAGCTTGTGGCGCACGACGAGTAGCAGGCGCAAAGTTTAACTTAACCTGTTTGCCATCAAAGCTAAAACGTGCATTCAAAGTATCTTTTGCATACAAAGTAGCAGCACTTGCGCCGGTTACTTTTAAGTTGTAGTTTTCTACACCGGCAGGCGTATTAACTGCAATTTTATATAAACCGGTAATACCCGCCACATCAGGTTTTATTTCGTATTTAATACCCTGAACGTAGTTATATAAAATGTTTGTTTTTTCGTTTAATAATGGTCCGTTGGTAATTAAAAAATTAGCCAGTTTACCGGCATCTAAACTACCTACTTTATCATATACACCCATTAAGGTAGCAGGTGTTTTGGTTAAAGCATCCAGCGCTTTAGCCTCAGATAAACCGTATTGAATTGATTTTTGCAAGCTGCTCCAGAACTGAGCAGGGCTGCGTAAATCGGCTGTGGTTAAGGCAAAGGGAATACCTGCTTTTTCAAAAGCCGCAGCATTTGTTGGTGCAAGCTCCCAGTGTTTCATATCACTTAACGATACATAAGCTGCATCATTAGGATCTTCTACATCCTGTGGTTGCGGAAAATTAACAGGTAAAATAAACGAAGCGTTAGTAGCTTTCATTTCCTGAATACGTTGGTATTCATTACCACCGGCTTTAATGATATATTGTACACCAAACTCATCACCAATTTGATCAGCACGCAGGTTATTCCATTTATCGTTTGCCTCAAAAATTTGTGGTAAAGCCAGGTTTTCATTCCACGATTTTAAAGTAAGATTTAGTCCTTCGCTGGCAGGGTTTGTTTTATACCATTGTGCATCTAAAAAAGTTTGACGCAACAAAGCAATTGTTCCCATCATTGAGCTGGGATAGCTTTGCGATGAAGTTCCTTTACTGAAAGAGTAATGTGAAGAAGCTTTTTCTTTAACAATTACCAGGTTTTCTTTCTGGTTGGCTAAGGTTACTACAGCACCCGTACCGCGGGCAATACCATCTTTTACGTGTGTAAGCACAGTACCAAAACCGGCATCACGCAATTGTTTGGCCTTGGCATCGTCCACTGTAAATAAACGGTAAGCATCTACCTCGGTTTTTAAAGCCTGGTTCCAGCCATAAGGACCTTTTACATTGGTTTCCAACTGTGCCGAACGACCAAAGCCTCCGGTAATGGAAGGTCTTTCTGCGGCAGGAATGCCGTAATCAGCATACATATCAATTAACGAAGGGTAAATAAATTTCCCTTTACAATCAACCACTACAGCACCGGCAGGAGCAGCAATACCTGCACCAACCTGTACAATTTTACCGTCTTTAATAACTAATGTACCATTGGAAATAGTAGTGGCACCGTCTTTCACGATTGTGGCATTGGTAAATGCATAATACCCGTGGCGGGCATCATTTACGCCATTTTCCGGAAACGTAGGTTGCGCAACAACAGCTAACTGAATGAGCAATAAGTTTAGAAAGGCAAAGAAAAACTTACTGCGAGGACTGATTTTTCTCATTTGCAGATTTTTTTTGTATTAGACTACTTTTTTTTACAAATCCTTCGGAAATGTTAAAGTTTTAAAAGTATGATTTTCAAAGCACAGTACAATCAACATTTTATGAACGGTTTTTTGTGGGTTACCGGCTGTATAGCCCTGATTGGGCTGATCTTGCGACGCTCCGTTCGGGGTTCTGTTCGCTATTCGGCAGAGGAAGTCAGCAAGTCGGTGAGTCAGGAGAAAAATATCCAGCTTTGAATAAGCTGTTTTGCCATCATAAATTTAATATTAAAAGGTATTTTGTTTCGGACTAGCGGACTTCCGGACTCAGGACTCTTACAGCTGATTAGCGATATGCAGTTGAACGGAGCGTCGCAAGGGACGATCATCTGTGTTACTACAGCTGACATAATAAAAATACTTAGCTTCGCTGCTGTTTTTCAGACTCACTCTCTTTCCTACTTATGGCCTTTCGGTCTTCCTAACTATCGGACTTATCCAACACTATTACTTTTTACTGATGCCCCGTTCTTTTTTCTGTACTCCGATGGCGACATGCCCATAAGCTTAGAAAATAATCGGGAGAAATAATACTGATCTTCGATGCCTAATCTGGAAGCCATTTCTTTAACCGATAAATTACTGAATGATAAATACTGACAGGCCTCCTGTACTTTTAAGTGGTTAAAATATTCAATAGGCGAATAACCGGTTTGTTGTCTGAACAATGCCGAAAAATATGATACCGATAAATTAACAGCCTGCGCTAGTTGTTGCAGCGTAACTACATCGTGTATTCTATCCTGCATAAATTTTATTACGGTATTAACCGGGTTAACAGAAACCGATTTAGCGTTGCTGTTAAACTTATCTTCATAAATTAGCGATGATAAAAAGTGATAAAAAGTCATGTTTACATAACGTAAATTATCGCCGCTGTAACCTTTAGCCAGGTTATTATAAATTTCCTCAAACAGTTTAATCCTGTTCTCATTATAACTAATATGCGGTTGATAATTTTGAACATGTTGTTGCAATAAACTAACAACATAGTCAGAAATATGGCCTTTAAAATGTACCCAGTAAATTGTCCATGGATTATTTTCATCGGCCCCGTACTTATGTGCTTTATTCGCGGGTATAACAATGAATTGCGAAGGTGCTATATTAACTTTTTTCTTATCAAAACTTACCCAACCCTGCCCTTCAACACAATAAATAATTATATGTTGTGTAACACCTTGCGACCGGTCAACATAATGGTGATTTGCCTTGGGGTAATAACCAATATCAGTTATGTAAATTTGTTTGGTAATCGGATCTTTCGTTAAAAAATCGGTACCAATTTTTTTAGGTACAACAATCAGTCGTTGTCCGTCAAAACCGGCTCTTTTTTTAATAGTAGATTTCATGCCAAACAATATTATTTAATACTGCAATTTAATTAAACCATAAAATAATCCATCATTTTCATAAAAAACGCTATTCTGTGTGGCTGTTCTTTAGTCGAAATTTGAATTCTCAAAACGCTTGTCAACCATACACTACAAATGAGTAAAACGATTGCCATGAAAAAAATCCTGCTATTGGCCTGCATGTTTATCGGCATGTTATGCCATACTTTAGCACAATCAAAAACAATAAAAGGCCGGGTGCTGGATGCCGAAACCAAAGCACCTTTAAGTAACGCCACATTAAGCCCTGTTGGTAAAAGCAATACTGTTACTACCGACGATCAGGGCACATTCAATCTTACTATTGAAGAGAAAACAATTTTTATAGTAAGTTATGTTGGTTACGAAAGTAAAAGCATAACCGTGTTACCCACCGATACTAATATTGAAGTTTTATTAACACACGACCAGGGTTCGTTAGATGACGTAGTGGTGATTGGCTATGGTAAGCAAAAAAAGAAAGATATAACCAGTGCCATCTCCTCCATTTCGGGTAAAGAGTTAAGAGAGCTACCGGTAACTAACATTAACAGTGCCTTACAAGCCCGTATTCCCGGTATGCAAATTACGGCTGCCGGCCACCAACCCGGTGCCGGTACCAACGTAAGAATAAGGGGTGTGAATGCTATTAACGAAAGTTCAGGTCCTATTTATGTAGTAGATGGTAATATAGTTTCTTACGATATACGAGAAATAAATCCCAATGATATTGAATCCATCGATGTTTTAAAAGATGCATCGGCCGCTGCTATTTATGGTTCACGTGCTGCCGAAGGTGTTATTATTATTACTACCCGCAAAGCCAGTGCCGGCAAAACTACAGTAAACTATGATGCATACTACGGTTTACAAAAGCGCATTAACACTTACAATTTTGTAGATAATGTTGATGACTATGTTCACCTTCGCCGTAAAGGACTTAGCGATGAAGACCCGATTGCCTGGCCTATGACCCCCGACTTAGATACCATTTTATTCAATGGCGATGAAAGACGCAATATGGCGGCAGGTAACTGGACAGATTGGGTAGGTGCCATTACACAGACTGCTCCACAGCAAAGCCATACCATCAGTGTATCCAACGGGTTTGGTAAAAACAAATTCTACTTAAGTGGCAACTATCTAAACCAGGACGGTATTATAAAAGGTTCCAACTTTGAACGTATTTCGGTTAAGGCCAATATGGAATCGGAAGTAAGTAGCAAATTAAGAGTGGGTATTAACTCTAACTATGCGCATATAAAAAACAACCAGGTAAGTAACGAAGCATTTTTTACGGCAGTAACTATTAGTCCGTTAATGTCTATTTATGATTCGCTGGGTAATCCTTCGGCTAATTTCGACCCCAGCAGCGGTAATTTATTATTCAACAATCCTGTAACCCTTACTTTGTCGCCACAACAAAACGTTGACGATAGACTTATTGGCAACATATATGGTGAATATAAAATTTTAAAAAACTTACTCTTTCGCACCAGCTTTGGTGTTGATGTGTACAAAAATCAACGCTTTGAATATTACCCACGTACCACCAGCACCGGCTTTGGTAAAAAAGGTATTGCAAGAGTACAAAACTTTGGCTGGCGTGATTATTTATGGGAAAACACCTTGGCCTATAACTTCAACTTAGGCAACAATCATTCATTTGATGTATTGGCTGGCGCCACTTACCAAAAACGCAGACAGGAATGGAATTTTGAAGAGGCTTCCGGTTTCCCAACCGATGATCTTACCTATAAAAATATGAGCTTGGCCAGTAACCGTGATGCTATCTCCAGCGATTATTTTGAATGGTCAGTTGGTTCACTATTAGCAAGAGCTATATACAAATTTAAAAACCGTTATATCATCAACGGAACCATACGTCGTGACGGATCTTCTCGTTTTGGTCCGGAAAATGTATATGGTTATTTCCCTTCGATAAGTGCCGCCTGGCGTATTATTGATGAACCATTCATCGGTTTAAAAACACGTTCCGTTATCAGCGATGCAAAAATTCGTGTAGGTTATGGTACGGTAGGTAACCAGGATATTCCCTACGATGCCATTTTTATGAAAATGTTACCCGCAGCCTACCCTTTTAATGGTAATACGCAAACAGCAGGCTTTCAATTGGGTACCGGACAAGAAGGTAATCCCTTCTTAAAATGGTCCAGCCAAAATCAATTTAATGCGGGCCTGGATTTAGCATTTTATAATTCACGTATCCAACTAACATTCGATTATTATAACAAAGATATTCGGGACCTATTGTTACAAAACTATTTGGCTCCTTCGCAAGGCTTCGATTACAAATGGATTAATATTGCCCAGATGAATACCACCGGTATTGACCTTGGCCTTAAAGCATCTATTGTTAAAACACAAAATTTCGACTGGCAACTGGACATCAACTGGTCAAAGTATAAAACAGAAATAAGAAAACTTTTACCCGGGGTAGACTCACTAAGTCCTTATTTAAAAGTAGGCGAAGCCCCCAACAGTTTAATAGTGGATTATATCTACGATGGTTTATACCAGGAAGGCGATGACTTTTCTTTAAACCCCGATGCCCGTCCCGGCGATGTGCGTGTGAAAGATCTGGATAAAAACGGCATCATCAACCAATACGATCGTACCATTGTTGGTCGAACTATACCCAAAGGCTGGGGCGGTATATGGAATTATGTTCGTTACAAACAAATTTCCTTAACAGTGTTTGCCAACTACACATACGGACATGATATTAATAACAAAGCCTATCAGGATTATTTATATTACTCCAGCCGTACGGCCACACGTACCATTAAAGACGGAATGAATTACTGGACTCCAGAAAATACCAATACCGATGTACCCAGACCTAACCAATTTGGCCGATCGCTAAGAGGCTTACCCGGCGGCACTTCCAGCTTTATGGTACAAAAAGGCGATTTTATCCGCATCAGAAATATTACGCTGGCTTATGATGTTCCTTCCAGGTTATTAGCAAAAGCAAAAATAAATTCCTTACGGGCATATACACAGGTGGTAGAACCATTTTTGTTTACAAAGTATAAAGGTGTAGATCCTGAAATTGGAGCCAATCAATACGATATCTATCCCCGTTATCGCACTTTCCTTTTTGGCATTCAACTAAGTTTTTAACGCATTAAACAAACTACTATGCTTACGCTAAAAAAATATATATACATCCCTGCATTTTTATTAATGCTCACATTTGTTACCGCTTGTAAAAAAGATTTACAATTTGTACCCGAAACATTTTTATCACCCGAGCAGGTATACAAAGATGAAAACGGCTCCCGTTCTGGTATCATTGGTATTTACCGAAAATTTATGGAACTCAATAGCGGCGATTATTACTTCGTTGGTATTGTTGGTACCGATGAAGGCAAAACATCATCCTTTGTGCCTACCTGGGGTGGTTACTGGCAGCATTACGATGGCATAAACAGTTATAACAGTTTGCTTACATCACAAAATCAATTGATACAAGGTTTATGGAACGCCTGCTACAAAGGCATTACCAATGCAAATACCGCCATTCGTTTTATTCCTTCTTCCACTGCATCGGCACCCGTTAAAAATGAATTAATAGCCGAAGCCAAATTTTTACGTGCCGTATTTTATTTCAGGCTGGTTCAGTTTTTTGGTGGCGTGCCCTTACCTACCGAAGTAATAGATGCTGCGGCCGATGCCAACGGTGGTAAACCACGTAGCAGCGAAACGGATGTGTATGCACTAATTATTGATGATTTAAAATTTGCTACCGAAAACTTAAAAGTAAAAGGCACGGCTGCAACCGGACATGCCAATAAAGAAGCTGCTGCTACCCTGCTTGGCAAAGTGTATCTCACGCTGAAAGATTATCCCAATGCAATAACAATTTTACAGCCATTAATGAACATAAGTAACGCTGCACTTATGCCCGATTATGCCGATTTGTTTGATGAAGAAAATGAAAACAACATCGAGTCGTTATTAGAAGTGCAATTCAGTAACGAAAATAATAACACCACCGGTCATGCCAATACATTGGGTGGCTGGCATATTGCCAATACCTACCCCGGCGGCGGCGGCCATGTTGTTATTCCTACCGATTATTACAGCAATAGTTTCGAAACCGGCGATGCCCGCAGAGATGCCTCCATCCGTTATAAATTTTACGATGCCAATGGTAATGAAGTTGATTACTGGTGGTGGGCCGATGTAACAAAACCACATGTAAAAAAATTCGATATTACAAAAGACAAATCCATTAACAGTGGTCTTTCATCACGCAACCTGTATTACCTGCGTTATGCCGATGCTGTGTTAATGTATGCTGAAGCATTGAATGAAAACAACGAAACAGGTACTGCGTTACCTTTCCTGAATAAAATAAGAAACCGTGCAGACCTGGCTGATTGGGAAACCGTTTTAGGCCATACACCTACACAAGTTGAGTTTCGTGACGAAATTTTAAAAGAGCGTATGCGTGAACTGGGTTTTGAAGGTTGGCGCTGGTCCGACTTAAAACGCACCGGAAAATTAATTACACAAACAAAAACTAATAATCCCGATGCAGCACCTTATATTACTGAAAAAAATGTGTTATTGCCCATTTCCTCTCGTGAGTTCGAGCTTAATCGTTCATTAAAACCAGCCGATCAAAATCCCGGTTATTAATTAAAAAATTACAAGTTCCTCTTTATATCATCATGACTATTTTACAATCAGTATATAAATTATTATTGGGGCGTGTCCCAGCCGGTAGCAAAAAAAACAATTCGTTACACGCATGGTTATTGCTACCGGCAGGGCCGGGCTGCTACGGGGTACGCTTCGCTTCCGTGCGTTGGCTATGGCCTTCGCACCGGCTCGTTCCTCGCCGCCCTTCGCATCCCTCACGCAATTACACCAATAGTCATTTTATCAGGCTGGGCTTTTTTATGTTAATACTATTTTATAGTAGTATCACCTATGCGCAACAAAAAGAAGATAAGGATGGCATATTAACTATTTCCAATCCTTACGTAAATGTTATCATCAACAATAACACCGGTAAAATAAATTATCACTTTACAAACGGCACCCATTTTAATAATACCATTGCTTATATAGAAGATGTAAAACACGGTACTTTTAACGCTTCTGATTACAAAGAACACCAATATACTATTGATAATATAAAAGATCCGTTGGGTAAAGGAATTTGTATAAATGTTGTTCATCAATCAACAGGCAGTCCGGTTAAACTAACACAATACATTACGGTGTACGAGCTGCAACCATTTGTATTAATCAGCAGCGAAGCCGAAGCAGTACAACCTGCCTCAATTATTGAGACCCGCAATATATCGCCACTTAGCATTGTACCTGCAAATGGCGGAAAAATTGTATTACCAAACGAAGGCAATTTAATTACCGACTATCCTTACGATAACGATAACTGGGTGGATGTAATATCGCAAAAATGGCCCAACAATAACCAAACAGTAAGCGGTATAAGTTACGAACTGGTATCAGTTTACCACCCGCAAACCAACAGTGGTTTTGCTATTGGCAACCTGGCACACGATTTTTGGAAAACAGGCATACAATACGGCACAGGAACAAACAATAAAGCAATTGATTCACTCATTATTTATGGTGGTGCGGCTACAAAAGACAATCCGGCCCTACCCGATTCCTACGGAGGTAAAGATGGTACACATGATATGGTAGCCCATGGTACACAAGTAGGAACATCCGTTACTGCTCCGTTGTTATTCTTATCTGCTTCGGGAGATATTCGTACCGATTTAATGGGCTATGGTAAAACAATCCAGAAAATTGCGGGTAGTAAAAAATGGAGCAAAGCAGCCCCTTTTTATTGGAACAGCTTTGGTGTAGAAGGTGTATTGGGTTATGAAAAAGTAATGATGCCGTTGGATGTAGCCAAAGTTTCAGACTTTATTTACAGCTTAAAAAACTTTAATAAAACTACCAAACCCGTTTTAAGTATCGACTCCTACGATCAGGGAATTTATAGTACCGAAGTATTACAATCGGTAAGCCGTTATGGTAAAAAGAAAGGCCAGCAAATGGGTTTTTATTTTATTCCCTTTGCCTTATGGAACTGGAAAAGCGGTATTAACGATGCCCGTTTAACATTAACTGATCATCCCTTACGTGATGTTATATTATTAGACGAAAACAGAAATTATGTGCCTTACAAAGATGGCGACTGGGGAGCATTTCCTATTGACCCTACACACCCATATGTACGGGAGTATATAATAAAACAACTGTTGAAAGCCAAAGCCATCGATGCAAAGTTTTTAAAAATTGATTTTCTGTCAGCCGGTGCATTGGAATCTACCCGCAGGTACGATCCCACCATACGTTCCGGTAAGCAGGCCTATAACTACGGCATGAAAATGCTGCAACACTTAACTGACTCCATTCTTGGTCCGGATATTTTTATTACCCAAGCTATATCGCCCTTGTTTCCGCACCAGTATGCACATACAAGGTTTTTATCCACCGATGTATATTCACACTTACGCAACGACCAACCGGGCCTACCACATTATGGCAGTACCAGCGCATCAATGGTTAGTGCCACCCATTTCTGGTGGACACAAGGCACTTTATGGCCCTATACCAATATGGATGTGATTGTAATGAAAAATTTTCAAAAGCATAAAGACATTGGTGAGCAGGATGTAAAAGTGAGGCTGTTTAGCATGATGGCTTTAGGTAGCGTATTTGGCGACGGCACCGATTACAGAAACAAAATAGCAGCAGAAAGAGCCAGGCAGTTTTTAAACAACGAAGCGGTTTGTAACTTTTTTAGTAACCCCAAAGCTTTTACACCGCTTAACTTTCCGGTAGGTAACGGACAATCGCAACAACTGCGTTTTTATTTACCCGGCGACACTATTTTATTAGCAGCATTTAATTTTTATACGGATAAAACATTTACTGCAACATTTGAACAGGCTGATGTAAAATGGAAAAATAAAAACTATAAAGTAGTTGACTTTTTAACTGGTAGTGTGGTTGGCACCATTGCAAATGGGAAACCAAATTTTACTATTGAAGTGCCGGTAAAAGATGCGGTGATGTTAAAATTGGTGCAAGAAGAATTAGGCAATTAGATAATTAGGTAATTGAATAATCGATAGCCTCGGTTCGTGTCTCACGAAACGAAAATGGAAAATAAATATCTAACGTTCAGTAGAAATATCCTTGCTAGAAGTGATGGAAAGTTTTAAGCATTTGAAAATATTATGCAAAAAAAGAGAGGCTTGCATATTGCTGAATAGAATTGCTACTGTACCACCGACGAGTCGGGGTGTACCTTGCATAATGCTGAGTAAAGTTACAGGTGCACAAGAGTGCGACGCAAGGAACGATGATAGTAGTACTGTAGCTGATAACAAAAATAAAAATTAAATTATTGGAGGATAATATCATGAGTGTAAAAGCATGGATAGAGAAAGTAACAATACCAACGTATAAAGTTGGCACACCTGAAAAAAATCCGATGTTTTTAGAGAAGCGTGTGTACCAGGGAAGTAGTGGCGTAGTATATCCGCATGCAGTAATTGAAACCATTGCCGATGAAAAAGAAGATGTGGAATACACGGCCGTGTATATTGAAAATGAATATTTGCTGATAATGGTGCTGCCTGAAATTGGCGGTCGTATTCAACGTGCATATGATAAAGTGCAACAACGCGATTTCGTTTATTACAACCAGGTAATTAAACCGGCATTGGTAGGGTTAGCCGGTCCATGGATATCGGGAGGTATTGAATTTAACTGGCCGCAACACCATCGTCCCAGTACTTTTAGCCCGGTTGATTATACGATAGAAGAAAACACAGACGGCAGTAAAACAGTTTGGGTGAATGAAGTAGAAAAAATGTTCAGGACAAAAGGTATGGCGGGGTTTACATTACATCCCGGTAAAGCATATCTGGAAATAAAAGGACGTTTGTTTAACCGGTCGCCCTTTGCACAAACGTTTTTATGGTGGGCCAATCCTGCAGTGAAAGTAAATGAACATTATCAATCTATTTTCCCACCGGATGTATATGCGGTATTTGATCATGGCAAACGTGATGTATCAGATTTTCCTATTGCTACCGGAACTTATTACAAAGTAGATTATGCACCGGGTACTGATATATCAAAATACAGTACTATCCCGGTACCAACTTCGTATATGGCAATACGTTCCAATTATGATTTTATGGGCTGTTATGAACATGATACCCAAGCGGGCATGTTGCATGTGGCGGATCATCATTTATCGCCAGGTAAAAAACAATGGACTTGGGGTAATGGCGATTTTGGTTTTGCATGGGACCGCAACCTGACCGATGAAGACGGGCCTTATATTGAATTAATGACGGGTGTGTTTACCGATAATCAACCCGACTTTTCATGGCTTAACCCCAACGAAGGAAAAAATTTTGAACAATATTTCATGCCTTATGCTAAGATTGGCGCAGTTAAAAATGCGACCAAAGAAGCCATGGTAAATATGGAAATAGAAGGCAATAATGTACACATAAAAGTATATACCACGGCATTCTATAAAAACGCAACAGTGCAATTATACTGTAAGAATGAATTAGTGCAGCGTTATGAATCCAACATTTCTCCCGAACATATTTTTATACAAACATTGCATACAGATACTACCGTTATGTTAGCAGATTGGAAAGTTGTGGTAACTGATGAAAATAATACAACACTGGTTGACTGGCAATGGGAAGAAAATGATAATAAAGAAATACCTGAGCCGGCCAAGGCTGCTTTACAACCATCGGAGATTGAACAAATAGAAGACTTGTACCTGACAGGTTTGCATATTGAACAGTATAGACATGCGACTTACCAGGCAAGTGATTATTATAATGAAGCGTTAAGAAGAAGTCCGCATGATACACGCTGTAATAATGCGATGGGTTTATTGTTATTACGTCGCGGACAATTTGAAAAAGCAACACCGTATTTTAAAAAAGCGATTGAAGCGTTAACAAAACGCAATCCTAATCCTTACGATGGAGAAGCTTATTATAATTTAGGATGGTGTTTGCTATTGCAACAAAAAACACAGGAAGCTTATGATGCATTTTACAAAGCTACCTGGAACGATGCCTGGCAACATAGCGGCTTTTTAGCACTGGCTCGTATAGCCTGTAAACAAGAAAAATATGAACTGGCTTTACAACATATTGATAAGTCCTTAGTAAAAAATAACCATAGCCAGACTGCCAGACACTTAAAAAGTATTTTACTAAAGAAATTGCAAAAGAATGAGTTGGTAAGTTTTATTCAGGAATCTATTAGTATTGATATTTTTAATAGCGGTGTGTATTATGAGTTATACAAACACCATACAGCGAATAATAATAAAAACGAAGCTGACCAATTATTAATTCGGCTATTCAGTTTATTACGCAATGATAGTAATAACTACCTGGAGTTATCGTTAGACTATGCACATGCAGGTTTCTTTACAGATGCATTGGAACTACTGGAGTTATATGCCCATCAAAACGAAACCATTTCGCCTCTGGTATATTATTACATGGGCTGGTATGCTTTGCAAAGTAATCATGTTTCGTTGGCTACAAACTATTACAAACTAGCTGCCCTACAATCGCCTGCCGGTTGTTTTCCTAATAAAGTAGAAGAAATAACTATTTTAAAAGCAGCTATAATGAACAGCCCTGCTAACGCGACTGCTTTATATACATTGGGTAATTTATGGTATGATAAAAGACAATATACAGAGGCCATTGATTGCTGGGAGAAAGCAACCTTAATTGCACCGGATTTTGCCACACCGTACCGTAACTTGTCTTTAGCTTATTATAACAAACAACAAGATGTGCCAAAAGCAATTAGCTATTTAGAAAAAGCCTTTGACTTAAATAATAATGATGCAAGGGTTTTAATGGAGTTAGACCAATTGTACAAAGTTACGGGCAGAGGATTTGAAGAAAGATTGAACTTGCTAAACAAGTACCTGAACCTTGTACAACAACGTGATGATTTATATTTGGAATTGATAACATTATACAACAATACGGGCAAGTTTGAAAAAGCCCGTACGCTGCTGGCACAAAGAAGGTTTCATCCCTGGGAAGGTGGCGAAGGCAAAATTGTCGGGCAGTTTTTATTGTGTTATACTTCACTTGCCAAACAGGCATTACAAAATGGTGAATATGATACAGCTATAACATTACTAAACTATACCGATAAATACCCTGAAAACTTAGGCGAAGGCAAACTATATGGTGTACAAGAAAACGATATTCATTATTTATTGGGTTGCGCCTATGAAGGAAAACAAAACCATCAATTAGCAACTGAATATTTTATAAAAGCCACTGTTGGTATAAGCGAGCCCGCCCAAGCTATTTATTATAACGATGCACAACCGGACAAAATAGTTTACCAGGCATTGGCCTGGAAAAAATTAGGTGAAAACGAAAAAGCCAACCAGATTTTTGAACGCTTTATAACATTTGGCGAAAAACATATTAACGATGAAATAAAGATTGATTATTTCGCTGTATCCCTACCGGATATGCTGGTTTTTGATGTAGATATAAACTTACGCAACTGTATACATTGTTTGTATCTGCAAGCTTTGGGTTACCTTGGTTTATTAAAAACTGATAAAGCTACTACCCTATTACATCAGGTTTTAGCAATGGATATTAACCACCAGGGAGCCGCTACACATTTGCAGATGTTATCATTTTTTAATCCCGCTGTGACTGAAAAAGTAATTGCATAAATCTATTAGCACAAATGATTAATTCCGATACCATAGTATGCAATGTAGCAATAACAACTCCTGTTAATACGGAAAAAGGTGTTTATTTAATTACGCTTACCAATGGTATTACAACGGTTACGCTTACTAATATTGGCGCAAGTATTATAGCCATATATACGCCTGACAAACACGGTAATTCAGATAATATTGTAGCAGGGTTTAACAACATAAACGATTACCTGATTAATAAAGAGTATTTCGGTTGCACGGTGGGCAGGTTTGCTAACCGTATTGCAAACGGAAGTTTTGTAATGGCTGAAAAACAATATATCCTTGCAAAAAATGATGGTAAAAATCATTTGCATGGCGGCACCAAAGGATTTAGCCATAAACTATGGCAACTAACCGATACATTTAAACAACCGGAAAAAGCTGGAGTAACATTTAGTTATACCAGCAATGATGGTGAGGAGGGTTATCCCGGCCAGGTTGATATTACGGTAACCTATTCATTAGATGATGAAAATAATATTAGTATAGCTTACAAAGCCAATACCACAAAAGCAACACCGGTTAACTTAACCAATCATAGTTATTTTAATTTATCAGGTTTTAAAAAAGCTACTATACTTACACACCAACTTTGGTTGCAAGCAACACATTACACGCCAAAAAACAGTGACAATATTCCCACAGGTGAAATACAAGCAGTGTACAATACACCATTTGATTTTACTACACCAAAGTTGATAGGCACACATATTAAAGTGCTTACAACCGATAAAGGTTACGATCATAATTTTGTGATAGACAAAACACCAGGTCAACTTAGTAAAGCTGCCGGATTATATGATGTAGAAAGTGGCCGTACACTTACCGTGTACACTACCAAACCTGCCATACAAGTTTACACCGCAAACTATTGGGATGGTAGTATCATTGGTTCGCAGCAAGTGCCTTATAAACAACATGGTGCTGTTGCGTTAGAAACCCAATTATATCCGGATAGTCCAAACCATGCCCATTTTCCAAACTGTATTTTACAGCCAGAAGAAACATACCAGGCAACAACTATTTTTAAATTATCAGTTCAATAATTATATGCAGACAACAAACTATAATCATCGCTATATTTTAGGCATATCTTTTATTTCGGCATTAGGCGGTTATTTATTCGGATTTGATTTTGCGGTTATTGCAGGCGCTTTACCTTTTTTGCAGGAGCAGTTTGGCTTGGATGCTTATTGGGAAGGTTTTGCAACCGGTAGTCTGGCTATTGGTGCTATGATTGGTTGTGGCATTGCAGCCTCAGTATCCGATAAATATGGTCGCCGTGTCGGCTTGTTATTGGCTGCTGCTATATTCGCCATCTCGTCTATTGCAATGGCGCTGGCTACGGGTCGTGATATGTTTATTGCCGCTCGTTGTATGGCAGGTGTAGGCGTTGGTATGGCTTCTATGTTATCACCTATGTATATTGCCGAAATTGCGCCTGCACATCTTCGTGGACGTATGGTTGCCATTAATCAATTAACCGTTGTAATTGGTATATTGGTTACCAATATTGTTAACTACGCATTACGTAACAGCGGTGAAGATGCCTGGCGTTGGATGTTTGGTTTAGGCGCCGTTCCCTCTACCCTTTTTTTTATTGGAGCCTGGTGGTTACCCGAAAGTCCGCGTTGGTTAGTACAGGTTAATAAAGTAACACAAGCCAATACCATACTTACAAAAATTGCCGACAGCAATTTTGCTAACAACTCAATAACAGCTATTCAAAAATCATTAACCAGTAGCACTAAAACCAACTGGCGTACTTTATTAAACAAAGCTGTATTGCCTGCTGTTTTAATTGGTATCGGGCTGGCTGTGTTTCAACAACTATGCGGAATAAATGTAGTGTTTAATTATACGCCACGCATTTTCGAAAGCATTGGCGCATCGCAGGATGACCAATTGTTACAAACAGTTTTTATAGGTTGCGTAAATCTGGTATTTACCATTTTGGCTATGCTGTTGGTAGATAAATTAGGACGTAAACCATTGATGTTATTGGGCGCCGGCGGGCTGGCCATTTTATATATTATTGTAGTTCAATTACTAGGTGCAGGATCGGCAAGTGTGTCCTGGTTTTTATTAGCCGCAATTGGTATTTACGCCATGACATTAGCGCCTGTAACCTGGGTGTTGATATCGGAAATCTTTCCTAACAAAGTTCGTGGTGCTGCCACTTCTGTAGCGGTACTAAGTTTATGGGCCGCCTACTTTATATTGGTATTTACTTTCCCCATTTTGTTTGAAAAATTTAAAGACAGCACTTTTTACATTTATGCAGCCATTTGCGCAATAGGTTTATTGTTTGTATATTTTAAAGTAAAAGAAACCAAAGGCAAAACATTGGAAGAGCTAGAAAATGTTATGATGGGGCATTAAATCAATCAGGTCATAATATATTTTTATGTTGCCAGCTGCAGTTCCCTGATAGAGCTGCGGTTGCGTCGCACTCTTGTGCACCTGTAACATTA
>DHEF01000045.1:25844-77550 GCA_002399735.1 Chitinophagaceae bacterium UBA4857 | reverse complement strand
CAATAACTAATATCGAATTAATTCTATTGGCCACTTTGCAGTACTCCGCATTTTAATCGGAGAGCTGTAACATTACTCACCATTGTGCAAGGTGCACCCCGACTCGTCGGTCGTACTGCAGTAATTTTATTGGGCATGGTGTAAGCCTCCTTTAATATCGGAAAACCTCATTTTTAAATAACCGTATTACCAAATCATCACATTAACGTATTTTCTCAATCAGCTTTTGCCAATGCCCGCCGTTATAAATATTTTTAACACCATTGCTTTTTAAAATGCGAATGGCCTGGTTAATGCGACTACTATCTGTACCACAAAGGATGATGGGTTTGGTGTAGTGTTTTATCCTGTCCATATTAGCCGCCAACCTATCTATTGAAATATTAAAAGAGTCAGGTATGCGACCATTATCGTATTCGTTAACCGAACGAATATCGATAATGATGGCACCCTGTGCATATAACTTTCTAAAATCGGTGCGAGAAAAAAAGGAAAATAAAGACATGATTAATTTAAACTTTGCTCAATGTTTTTTGTGGCAGGCTTAAAGTCTTTTCTCTCACCAATTTGCTGGCGCCACATAGCATAATACAAGCCTTTTTCATTAATCAGTTCCTGGTGATTGCCAGTTTCCACCACATCGCCACGTTCTAAAACATAAATTCTGTCCGCATGCATAATGGTACTTAAACGATGTGCAATCAATATCGTAATCTGGTCGCCGTCTTTCGAAATAGAACGGATGGTTTCCGTAATTTCTTCTTCTGTTAATGAATCCAATGCGGATGTAGCTTCATCAAATATTAATAATTTCGGATTGCGTATTAATGCACGGGCTATACTGATACGCTGTTTTTCACCACCGGAAAGTTTTAAACCACTTTCACCAATAGCTGTATCCAATCCTTTTTCGGCCCGGGCCAATAAATTCTGACAAGCTGCCTTGTTTAATGCATCATACAAATCAGCCTCCGTTGCTGCAGGGTTTACAAACAACAGGTTTTCACGGATAGTACCCGAAAACAATTGTGTATCCTGTGTTACAAATCCTATTTGTTTACGCAGGTCATCAAAGCTAATTTTTTCTTCGTTCAGGTTGTTGTATAAAATACTACCTGTTTTGGGACGGTAAAGTCCTACCAGCAATTTCATTAATGTTGATTTCCCTGAACCTGATGGACCGACAAAGGCAATAGTTTCACCTTTTTTTGCATGAAAACTGATATTATTAATGGCATAGTTTTGTGCGGACTGATGCTTAAAACCAACCTGATCAAAACTTAAGGTTTGTATGCTGCCCAACGGTGTAGGGTTAATTGCTTCGGCCTCAGGTTTTTTCTGCATGAGGGTATCAAAGTTGTTTAACGATGCTTCAGCCTCACGGTACGATAAAATGATATTACTTATTTCCTGTAATGGTCCAAATATAAAAAAGGAAAAAAACTGCATGGTTACTAACTGACCTGTATTTAAGTCCTTGTTATACACCACCCATAATAACATAAACAAAATAACCTGCCTTAAAGTATTTACAAATGTTCCTTGTACAAAGGAAATACTTCTTACACGTTTAACTTTTGTAAGTTCCAGTCCTAAAATTTTGTAAGTATTTTTATTAAGGCGCTCAACCTCTTGTTGTGTTAAGCCTAAGCTTTTTACCAGTTCAATATTTCGCAACGATTCAGTCGTGGCACCGGCTAAAGCAGTAGTTTGTGCCACAATATTTTTTTGAACTGTTTTTATTTTCTTGCTCAAAACATTTGATAACACAATCAAAATAAATATGCCCCCAAAATAAATAAACGGTAAACTCCAGTGAAGACTTGCTGCATAAATGGCCACAAACACAATCCCGATTAACACTGGGAAAAGTAGGTTAATAAAACCGGAGATAAACTTTTCTGTATCAATTCTTACTTTCTGTAATATGCCTAATGTTTCGCCACTACGTTGGTCTTCAAACTCATGATATGGTAGGCGCATCGCCTGCTGTAAACCATCAGTAAAAACCTTCGCACCAAATTTTTGTGCAATCAGGTTTAAAAAATAATCCTGAAAAGCTTTGGCTATACGACTTATCATGGCAACACCTACTAATTTACCCAGAATAATTAATACAGGTCCGGCATAAGCCCACCAAAAAGGTTGATACAGATTAGGTGTATTTATGTAATCGTTAGATAAGTTAATTAGCTCCCCGAAATAAATCGGGTCTAACAGAGAAAAACTGATATTTAATGCGCTTAATAAAAGCGTTAGTATAACCAACCCCCTGAAGGGTTTTAAATAGTTGTAAAGTATCTTCATAAAATGTGATGCGACCCAATTGCAAATAATGTACAAGTTCGTAAAAAATGACAAGATTGCAGTTAATTGGGAAAACTGCGTTGTTTTTTTAGTTTTAGTGCCTGGTTTATATGCCGCCCCTGGTGTTGTACCAGTAACAAAAAGGCATGTCGCAGGCTTAATGTAATAATGGGAGATGCAGGTGAGGTGAGTTTAATTTTGTCAATATCCAGCGATTGTGCGCTACTGATATAACCCATTAAAGTATCAAGGTGTTTATCGTACCGTTCATAAATTCCGGTATCAATGGTTTTGGTATCGGGTAAAAATATTTTGGGTGACTTGAACTTCTTCTTCACTTGCTCCTGCATTCCGGTAACTAACATTTTACCAATTAAAAAGTTTAAAGGATTCCATTTTTCCCATTTTGTCATTTGATAATTACCGGATGTAATATTTTTTAAAACAGGAAAATACAGCAAATCGGAAACCACTAAATGATCTAAGCATTGTGCTACACTCCATTGTTCCGGCTGAAGTTTGTAATTAAACTGTTCGGAAGTAAGATTGGCAAATGACTCATTTGCAGTCTGCTTTATTTGGGTAAGTTTTTGAAGATTGCTAAGTATGAATTGATTGTCAACCATGTGGAAGAGGAGAGTTGTTAGTTTGTGACGATGAAATACAAAAAATTGCGATAAAAGTACGGATAGTAAATTGTTTTTTGACCACAGAGTTTAAGGAAGTGTTGCACGGAGGTTCACAGAGTTTTTTTGTTTGTGCCATGGTGCGTGTCTTCACGCAACAGATTTTATTAATCCCGATACAATCGGGTGGGTTTTGTTGCGGCACAAGTGATCCTGCGGAACACTTGCGCCAGATTAATTTTACTCTGTGTCCCTCGGTGAAAATACTCTGCGCAACTCGGTGGTACAATTACATATAACACGATGTTGATTAGCGATATGCTGTCGAACGGAGCGTCGCAAGGGACGATGATTAGAATTCCTGCTGCTGACTAACAAAAAAAAACTGCACTTATTTAATCCTTCCACAAAAAAGGGAAAAGGATAATGGAGAGTACCATCACCATTACATCTAATGCGGCCAGTAATAAAATATCGGTAATTTGTATGGCTTGCTCGGTAGAGAAGGCAGCAGTGGAGAGTTTCATTAATACCATTAACTGCGGAATAATAAGCGGGAAACCCAATACCGCCATGATGGCTGCATTTTGGTGTGCTTTGGCGGCAATGGCCGATAAAAAAGTAAATACAAGGCTTAAGCTGCCACCACCTAATAAAACCAAACCGATGAAGGCCGGGGCTTTTACCATTGGATTACCTAAAAACATGGTAAACAGTAGTAAGCTTAATAAACTCATTACTACCATTAACAGCAAGTTAAATAACAGTTTGGCCAGTACAAAACTTACCGGTGAGGTGATGGTGAAAAAGTATAACATGCGGCCACGGTTTTCGGTTAAAAAACTTTTGGCTACGGTGTTAATGCAAATAAATAATTGTATTACCCAAAACAGTCCGTTCCAAACAGCCGGTTCAGGAGCTTCCATTGACATGAACAATACAAAAATGGTAGCCCCCATGTATAAAAGGATGCCGTAAAAACTGTATTGTTGTCTTATTTCCAGCAACAGGTCTTTTTTAAAAAGTGTTACTATATTTTGGAGTGTACTGATGTTGTATTGTTTTTAGTGGTGCAAAAGTAACGGCTTATTTGTTATCGTGGTAACAAGTACGACAACGAGGCTCGTACACATCGGTAGCACCTAACATTACCTGTTCCTCATTAGGAATTTTACGGTAAGAATAATTGGCTATATGTCCGCACTTTACACAAATGGCGTGCAGTTTGGTAATATAATCGGCCTTGGCCAATAGAAAAGGCATTTGACCAAATGGTTTACCGGTAAAATCCATATCTAATCCCGCTACAATTACCCGCATACCACGGTAAGCCAGCTGATCGCAAACATTTGCCAGTTCTGAGTCAAAAAACTGTGCCTCGTCAATACCAATTACATCGGCATCCTGTGCCAGTAATAATATTTTTTGCGAGTTATCAATTGGGGTGGAAATAATAGCATTGGTATCGTGGGAAACGATATTGGTTTCGTCGTAACGAATATCAACTGCCGGTTTAAAAATTTCTACTTTCAGGTTGGCAATTTTTACTCTTTTTAAACGGCGTATCAACTCCTCGGTTTTACCACTAAACATGGAACCACAAATCACTTCTATCCAACCTCTTCGTTCACCCCGTATATTAGGCTCAATAAACATATCAACAGTTAATTTTCTTTTTTGCACAAACCGTTTTTTGGCAAACAGTTTGTAATTTTACGGACTACTTTCAATTTGCCAAAAGTAATAATAATGAACCGAATAGACGAGCTAATACATAAATTGAAACACCTGCGTGAACAAAATGCCGATACAGCACAATTGTTAACAACCACCCGAGAGCTGCAATTGGAATTGACTAAAACTGTGCAGGCTTCCCGTAGCCTGGGCAGTAACAAAGTGGCAGTACTCATGCCTGCAATGACTGTACCGGTGCAGGGATACGAAGATGTTGTTACTAATAATACATCCGCATCAAGCAATCAAACCCCGGCTGAAGAGCCTGTAATTTATACCGAAGTACCTACCGAAGAAAAGATTATTTATACCTTAGAAGAAGACGAAAATACAGTAACAGAGGTGGAGCCTGAACCTGTGGAAATAGTGGCACCTGTTGCTCAACCCACACCGCCGGTTACCGATTTTATTGATACCAAGGCCTACGATCCGTTGGTGGAAATACCCACACTTTCGCAACATTTTCAGGAAAAACCGGTATCAATTGAGCCCGTTTCTCTTAATGATATGTTAAAAAAACATGATGAAGAATTAGGAAATAAGCTGACCGATGGCCCCATAAAGGACTTAAGAAAAGGCGTAGGTATTAATGATCGCTTTGCTTTTATAAACGAACTTTTCCGTGGCGATGAAGCTATGTACGAAAGAAGCATTAAAACCATTAACGCTTTTAATATTTACCCCGAAGCCGAATACTGGATAAGCCGTGAACTAAAATTAAAATTGGGTTGGCAAGCTGATAATGAGTTGGTCGCTCATTTTGATCAGTTGGTTAAAAGACGGTTTTCCTGAATATAATCTACAATTTTATCGGTAGCGCCCTGGTGCACAATTACAAATTCACCTGCAGCAGTTGCAGCAGTTTTGTATGCGGTTTCCTGCTGTAATAAACGGGTTAAAATGTTGTTTAATTCTCCTGAGTTTTTAAACGAAAAAGCACCACCCACTTTAATTAAACCTTTAGCTTCGGCGTATTTCAGGTAAGTAGGACCAAACACTACAGGCTTGCCATATACAGCAGCTTCTAAGCAATTATGAATACCCGTTGGCGTATAACCGCCACCAATATAAGTTATATGTGCATAATGGTATAGGCTGGAAAGCATGCCAATATTATCAATAATCAACACATCACTATTTGGATGATTAGCCACTTGCGAAAAACGAACCGTTTGTTGGTCAAACTGTTTTTCAATTTGCGTTAAATGGCTTTCATTTATTTCGTGTGGAGCTATTACCAACTTTAAATTATGCTGCTTTAACAAAAGCAATACTTCCCATAATACACGTTCATCATCGGGCCAGGTACTTCCGGCAACCACCAACCGGCTTCCGCTGGCCCAATTGGTTAAGGCATCAATGCGTTTGTATTGCGAAGCAATTTTAATAACACGGTCAAACCTTGTATCGCCGGCTACTGTAAATGAAACCGGTAATTGTAATTTATCTGCCAGTTTTTTCGATAACTCATCCTGCACAAATACATGGGAAAATTTTGATAAGGTTTTGCGCTGCACTTCGCCATGCCACTTAAAATACGAATGTGTTTTTAAAAATATAGCCGATATTAATAACAACGGAATTTGTCTTTCGTGCATAACACGGGTGTAATAGTACCACAGTTCGTACTTAATAAAAACGGCTAGTTTAGGTTTTACAATATTTATAAAACGCATGGCATTAACCATTCCATCCATGGGTAAGTAAAAAATATAATCAGCGCCGTTGTAGTTTTTTCTTATTTCATACCCCGATGGAGAAAAAAAGGTAACCAGTATTTTATGTGCAGGGTATTGCTCACGCAAACTTTCCATTACAGGTCGGCCTTGCTCAAACTCTCCTAATGATGCGCAATGAAACCAGATAACCGGTGCTGTTTCGTTTTCAAAAGCGTCCTTTAATTTGGAGAAAATAAACAGGCGCCCCTTTACCCACAAGGCTGCTTTTTTGTTAAACAGCGCCAATATCCTGGAGCCCAGTTGAAAAAAGAACAAAAAAAGATTATAGAAAAGAAGCGCCAGCATAATTAATCGTCGTAAAACTGCAAAAATAAGGGCTAATCAGCACTTGCAGGCAATAGCAGTAAACTAATACAACCGTTTAACATTTTTAATGGAGCCCAAAAGAACTTCAAAGTCTTATTTTATTGAATCTATTTTTTGTTACCAGCGTCCCATCCTTGATTGAACTTTTGTTGCGTCGCACTCTTGTGCGTCCCGTTCGCTAATCAGCAGAGAAAGTCTGAGAGTCGGTAACCTGTTAACTATAGAATTACAGAACGTACAAGTGACACACATTTAGCATTAAGTTTTCAAATTACAACAACTGAAAAGCTTTTGCTACCGACTCTTTACCGTTTACAATTACTGCTACTTTATGCAAACCTTTATGAAAAACCCTGGTGGTAATAGGTTTAAAAGACTGTTTGCGTATGATGACCAACTTTTCTGCAGGCTGCAATAAACGTTCACTTATTTTAAATACTTTTTTGGTAAGATGCCCTTTCGATTTTTGGTAATAGATGGCATATTCTAATCGTAAATGCTTAGGTGTCGGATTAGTATTAGTTACCATGAATTCAAAGATCACACTCTCTCCTACTGTTATTTCCGGCGTTAAAACTTTAAACTTTGATAGTGATAAACCTTCATCGCTAAGGTTAAATAATTGCAGAATGTCTGCATCACCGGCTTTTAATAAAGTACGGGAAGCGTGTTTAATAATGGCATCAATCTCTTTGGTTTTCCCTTTCCATTTATTGGCAATTTGTAAAAAGATTGCAGGATGATCTTTGGATATATCATTCAAATGATTGGCCACACTTAAACGTACCCACTCGTGTTTATCTGTTATTAAATTTTCAAGTAACGGAATTAAGGGCTGAGGATTTTTTTTATACATAGGCAAAGCCATGGCCCAGGGCAAACGTGGTCTTGCACCTTCGCTTGCTAACCTGCGTACAGCATGGCTTTTATGGTTGCTCCATTTTATCATTTGTTGCAACATAGCATCGGGGTATTGCAATAAAAAAGGTCTCACAGCAAATTCGCAACTTATAAATTGGGTGGTATGTTCCAATGCTTTTACCGCATCTTTAAAATGATTGATGCCATATTGTGCAATATAATCGGGCAAAAACACATGCGCAATGCCACCCCCGCCTTGTTGTTTAAACGCATCTACCATTTGCATTAATTGCTTATTGGCTTTTGCATAATCTTTATCCAATACAGTGTTTAAAGAAAAAGTTACCGCCTGCATTCTACCCTTCCACTCTTTAGCTTCAAAGTCTTGCCCGGCAATGGTTTTCATAAAGTTATTTTTATTATAACCCGGAACAATTTTTTTTAAAATACTATGTAACTGCGTAAAAAAAGCAGGTGAGTAAACATCTTTAATTAATGAAGACATGGTGGAAAAGTTATGCGCAAAGGTAAATATAAACAGCGCTACGTTTTACTACTTATGTATAACAAATTAATAATTCACTAACATTAAGGTAACAATGACTGATTAGTTTCGCCACCCGTTAGTTTTTACTGCCTTCAAAATATTTACATGAAAAAGTTTGCATTGGCTTTCGCCGTTTTATTTTCTATTACCATTCATGCACAGGATAATCATGTTATTTTAATAAGCATAGATGGTTTAAGACCGGAGTTTTATAAAGACCCATCGTGGAATATGGTACACTTGCGTCAGGCTATGCAAACCGGAACTTATGCTGATGGCGTGAACAGTGTTTTTCCTTCGGTTACCTACCCTTCACATACCACTATGGTTACCGGTGTAACACCAATAAAACATGGTGTACATTTTAATACACCATCAGAACCTTTGGGTATAACGGGCAACTGGAACTGGCATTATGAAAACATTAAAGTGCCTACTATTTTTAGTGAGGCTGAAAAGAAAGGATTAAAAACAGCCTCAATGTTCTGGCCCGTATCGGTTAACTCGCCTGCCACTTATAATCTTCCGGAATACTGGTACTTACCCAAAACAAAAGGTACCAAGCGTAATATGAAACAGGCTTGGATTGATAAAGCCAAACCCGCTGGTTTTTATGAAGAGTTGGAAAATAATGCCATTGGTAAATTAGACTCCATTGATTTTGATGTAAAATATTTAGGCCTGGATGAAAACCTTGCCCGTGCTAGTGCGTATGTTATACGTAAATATAAACCTTCTTTTCTGGCACTTCATTTAGTAATGGTAGATCATTTTGAACATGAAGAAGGACGTGATGGTGACAAAGTTAGAGCTGCCGTTGCCGGTGTTGACCGTGCAGTAAAAACCATTATGGAAGCGGTAGATAAAGCCGGCATAAAAAATAATACAACCTTCATTATTACGGGAGATCATGGTTTTGTAGATATTCATTCGGTTTTAGCACCGAATGTTTTATTAGCCAAAGCAGGTTTGTATAACCCCGAAAAGCCGGAGCAATGGAAAGCTTATTTTCATGCAGCCAGCGGCTCAGCTTTTTTACACGTAAAAGATGCCAAGGATAAAAAAACAATTGAAGCGGTTGAGGAAATATTGGAAAATCTTCCCGAGCAGCAACAAAAATCATTTGATATTAAAAGCAGAAAAAAGTTGGACAAAATTGGTGCAGACCCTAATGCTGTATTGGCACTGGCACCCATACAGGGATTTGCCTTTAACTCAGTTGCTACCGGCGAATTTATCCGTGCAGGTAAAGGTGGTACACATGGCTTTTTCCCTGATTTTAAAGAAATACAAACCGGCTTTGTAGCATTTGGTAAAGGAATTAAAAAAGGCGCTGTTATACCAGAAATGAGTCTGGTAGATATTGCACCCATCATATCCAAGCTATTACAAATTACCTTACCAAATGGCGAAGGAACTTTGTATCCAGGTATGTTTACCGATAAATAGGTTTAGTGTTTATAAGTTTGCTCATAAAAAGCTATCCATTCGGGCACAGTGATCTTAGTGCATAGTTCTGCTATCAGTTCAACAGGAATATCTTCCGGTTTTTTATAGCGGATGCAACTTTTGCCCATGTCTAATTTTTTAGTGCTGTGTTTGGCATGTTCCGCTACAAACCAATCATATAATTCGGGCATACCATATACACCCATGTGGTAAATAGCAATAAAATTTTTTTGTGAAGCTATGCTCATAAAAGGCAACGGTAGCTCCGGTGAGCAATGATACCCGGCCGGATAAATACTATGTGGCACAACATAACCAATCATACCGTAGGAAATACATTCCGTAAAACCTTTGGGTAGGTTTTTCTTAATGGCGACTCTCAATTTTTTAAATGCAGCTTGTCTGTCTTCAGGCAAATCTTTTATATACTGGTCGGGTGTGGTTGCTTTAGCTTGCATAGCAGTTGTTTTAACTTTTTTCGCACTGTTAAATTAGCATTTTATATAAAATCCTAAGCATATTTCTTTTAGCAATTTTACCTTAAAAATGCAGGTTTTGTCAACCTTAAAACATCGTTTCTTCCCTTACCTTTGCATCATGCTTACAATTTCAGAACGCGGTACTGCCATGCCCGCATCACCCATCAGAAAATTAGTTCCCTTTGCCGAGGCTGCAAAGAAAAAAGGAACCAAAGTATATCACTTAAATATTGGACAGCCCGATATTGAAACCCCGGCAGAAATTATGGATGCCGTAAAAAATACCGACATGAAAGTGTTGGAGTACAGCCATAGTGCCGGTAACGAAAGCTACCGTCGCAAATTGGTTGAATACTACAAACGTGTGGGTATTGATGTTACCCATGACCAGATAATGATTACAGCCGGCGGTAGCGAAGCTATCCTGTTTGGCTTTTTCAGTTGTTTAAACCCCGGCGATGAAGTAATTATTCCCGAACCATTTTATGCTAACTATAATGGATTTGCTTGTACTGCAGGTGTAAACGTAGTGCCTATTACTTCTTACATTGAAACCGGTTTTGCTTTACCGCCTATAGAAGATTTTGAAAAAGTAATTACCTCCAAAACAAAAGCTATTGTGGTTTGTAACCCTAATAACCCAACGGGTTATTTGTACAGCCGCGAAGAAATGGAGGCTTTGAAAAATATCTGTTTAAAACATAACCTTTACCTGTTTAGCGATGAAGCTTATCGTGAGTTTTGTTACGATGGCGAATACATCAGTGCCATGCAGTTAGAAGGATTAGAAGAGCATGTTGTTTTAATGGATACCATTAGCAAACGTTACAGTGCTTGTGGTGCCCGTATTGGCGCATTGGTTACAAAAAATAAAGCGGTTTACGATACGGCTATGAAGTTTGCACAGGCACGTTTAAGTCCTCCCGGTTTAGCGCAAATTTTAGGTGAAGCCGCAGTTGATTTACCCGAAAGTTATTTTGATGCACCGAAGGCTGAATACCTGCATCGTCGTGATACATTAATTAAACGTTTGAATGCGATGCCCGGTGTATTTTGTCCTACACCCGGTGGTGCATTTTATGCCATAGCACGGTTACCTATTGACGATGCGGATAAGTTTTGTCAATGGTTGCTGGAAAGTTTTAGTCACAATAACCAGACGGTAATGTTAGCTCCTGCTACTGGTTTTTACGGCACACCGGGCTTAGGTAAAAACGAAGTTCGTTTGGCTTATGTACTAAATGCCGATGCTATTAATGCCGCTATGGATTGTTTAGAAAAAGCACTAAAACAATATCCCGGAATAGTTAAGTAATATATTTTGCTATAAATATTTAACGGCTGGTTTTATACTAGCCGTTTTTTTATTTGTTCATCAACTGCATTACTACTAGCATCGTCCCTTGCGTCGCACTCTTCAACTGTAGTAATTCTATTGGGCATTATGTAAGCTGTTATTGTCTTAGCACAAAGCATGCTTTGCCAAGTATATCGCCAAAGGCTATAAAATATTACTGCGAAACTGCAAGTTTCGCAGAGCGAGCTGCTATACGAAACTTGCAGTTTCGTATTACTATTCTGTCGCTTTTAGCGATTAAAAATGAACTTTGATGATGGCATCATTCAATTAATTTAAGTCTAATCTTTTCCTCCAGCACTTCTATTAAAGACCTTAGTCCAACAATGGTTCCTTCATAAAAATTATCGTTAATAAAACCCTGTACAAAGCCGGTGGCAATTATATGATCGGTTTCTTTTTTGCTTAATCCTTTTTCAATGCCGTAACCATTTTGTATAACCATTTTTCGGCATCCTCTGCAAATACCAATAACTACTCCGTTATTTTTATCTTTTTTGCCCACTCCCCAATAGTTAGCAATTTTTAAAGTGGTTGCGTGTAAACTATCAGTACTTGTCATTAAGGTATCTAAGGTTACAACGGCAATCTCAATAGTTGTTTTCTTTTCAAAATCGGACAGCAGTTTTTCAAACTCCTTTGTTTGTTCTGGTGTAAACAAACTATCAAAGTCGTTTATATAACCTATGGACTGTGGTAAGCTGTCTTTAAAGCTTTTTGGTGATGGAACAATTACGTCATTGTCTTTTTCTTTGGAGTTGGTACTATTGCTTTTACAGGCAACGCAACTTAGGGTTGCTAAAAAAACAAAGGCCATTAAATTTTTCATAATAATATGCATATCTAAATATAATGCGTTTTCAGGTCTTTATTCCATTTATGCAAGTGATTAATAACACAACATTCGACTCCTTCGGAGTCGTCAATTAGGTGTATAGTTGTTGTTATAAACATTTGATGCCTTCGGAATCAAAACAGCAATGGAAATACGATAAAATTACAGTAAGAATATTAATTGTTTATCATCCCAAAGGGATGACATGTTTATAGTAAAAATATTGTAATCAGGTTCACGACCCTGAAGGGGTCGAATGTAAAAAAGAATAATGTTTTGTAATTAATGAACATGGGCAATTAAGTTTGGTATTGCAAAATGTTGAATAGAATTACTGCAGTACAAGTGTGCGACGCAACAAAAGTTCAATCAAGGGAGGGACGATTGTAACAAAAAAAATCTCTGTACATTACTGCACAGAGATTGTAAATATATTTTACTGCCGATATTATTTATCAGATGCTAAAGCTGCAACAGCGTACTGTGCATTTAAGCGGGCAATATTGGTAATAGAAATTTCTTTAGGACAAACGGCTTCGCAAGCACCGGTATTGGTACAAGAACCAAAACCTTCTTTATCCATTTGCGCTACCATGTTTAACACACGGTTTTTCTTTTCAGGCGCACCTTGCGGTAACAAGGATAAATGCGACACTTTTGCCGATACAAATAGTAAAGCTGATGAGTTTTTACAGGCTGCTACACAAGCACCACAACCAATACATGCTGCGGCCGCAAAGGCTTTATCGGCATTGTCTTTTTCAATAGGTATAGCATTACCATCAACCGATACACCGGTATTAACCGATACATAACCACCTGATGCAATAATACGGTCAAAAGCACTACGGTCAACCATTAAATCTTTAATCACCGGGAATGCATTGGCACGCCAGGGTTCTACGGTGATTGTATCGCCATTTTTAAAGGCACGCATGTGTAACTGGCAGGTTGTTGTACCATGCCAGGGGCCATGCGGACGACCATCAATATACATGGAGCACATACCACAAATACCTTCGCGGCAATCGTGGTCAAATGCAATAGGTTCTTTTCCTTCGTGTATTAATTTTTCGTTTAACACATCAAACATCTCCAGGAACGACATTTCAGAAGAAATATCTGATACTTCGTACATCTCAAACCTGCCTACAGAATTTTTATTTGCCTGTTTCCACACTTTTAAAGTGAGGTTCATGTTGTAATGTTCCATACTCTTTAATTAGTCAATTTGTTAATTTGCCAATTCGACAATTGTCATCATGGCTTTAATTACTTTGTCTTACTTGTAGCAAGAATTTTAGTAATTATTTTATCGATTTGATGTAAGTCGTTTTGCAACTCCGTACAATCAGGATATTTCTGAGATTGTTGACAAAGTATTAACCAATATTTAGTCTCTTCAACCTCTTTAGCAGCTACTTTAAATTTATGAATAAAGTCAGCTTTACTTTCTGCATTTTGTGCTTCGTGAACATTAGCTCCAATTGATGTAGCCGACCTTAATAATTGATTAGCTACAACAAATTTTTTCTGTGTTTCTAATATGTCTACATAGTCAATTACTTTTAATGAAAAAGCAATTGTTTTTTGCAAAATAATATTATCAGGGTTAGCGTACATTCAATAATTGGCAAATTGCCTCATTGGCAAATTGTCGAATTTTATTTATAGTTCCGTTGACTCGGCTTAATCACCTCATATTTCAACTCTTCTTTATGCAGCTCCCACTCGCTTTCGCCTTTGTACTGCCATGCCGATACAAACATAAACTGATCGTCGTGGCGTAATGCTTCACCATCTTCTGTCTGGCTTTCTTCACGGAAGTGGCCGCCACAGCTTTCATTTCTTACCAAAGCATCGCGGCACATTAACTCTCCCAGTTCAATAAAGTCGGCCACACGGCCTGCTTTATCTAATTCTGGATTAATACCGGCTACTTCACCCGGAATGCGAACATCGCTCCAGAATTCTTTTTTAAGCGCTTGTATTTCTATAATGGCTTCCTGCAACCCTTTTTCATTACGGGCCATACCACATTTTTCCCACATAATTTTTCCTAAACGCTTATGGAAACTTTCAACAGATTGTTTACCCTTAATGTTCATTAAAGTATCAATTCTGTTTTTTACTTCCGCTTCAGCAGTTTCAAAAGCTTCGTGGTTAAGTGGTATTGGTTTTACGGCAATTTCATCTGCCAGATAATTACCAATAGTATAAGGAATTACAAAGTAACCATCTGCCAGCCCTTGCATTAAGGCAGAAGCACCTAAACGGTTGGCACCGTGATCGCTAAAGTTAGCTTCACCCAATGCATATAAACCTTGTACATTCGTCATTAACTCATAATCAACCCATAAACCACCCATGGTATAGTGTACCGCCGGGTAAATACGCATAGGTACTTCGTAAGGGTTTTCGCCTGTGATTTTTTCGTACATATCAAACAGGTTACCATACTCCTCTTTCACTACCTCTTTACCTAAACGCTCCAGCGTAGCTTCGTCAGGGTTTTGAATACCTAACTTGTTCGCTTCGGTACGTCCGTATTTATTTATAAGGTTTGATCTAAAGTCTAAATAAACCGCTTGCTTGGTTGTACCAACACCGTAACCGGCATCACATCTTTCTTTTGCTGCACGAGAGGCTACGTCACGTGGTACAAGGTTACCAAACGCAGGATAACGTCTTTCTAAGTAGTAATCTCTTTCATCTTCCGGAATATCGTTGGCCTTACGTGTATCGTTTTGTTTTTTAGGCACCCAAATACGTCCGTCATTACGTAACGATTCTGACATAAGCGTTAACTTACTCTGATGATCGCCGGTAACAGGAATACAAGTTGGGTGAATTTGTGTAAAGCAAGGGTTGCCAAAGTAAGCCCCTTTTTTATGCGCTTTCCAGGCTGCTGTTACATTACTACCCATGGCGTTGGTAGATAAATAAAACACATTACCATAACCACCGGTACATAACAATACGGCATGACCAAAATGTCGCTCTAACTGCCCACTTACCAGGTCGCGGGCAATAATACCACGGGCTTTACCATCTACGGTAACAACCTCCAGCATTTCGTGGCGGTTGTACATAGTTACATTACCCAAACCAATCTGGCGCTCCAAAGCCTGGTAGGCACCTATTAATAATTGCTGTCCGGTTTGACCGGCAGCATAAAATGTTCTTTTTACCTGCGTACCGCCAAATGAACGGTTATTTAACAAACCGCCATATTCACGTGCAAAAGGTACACCTTGTGCCACGCATTGGTCAATAATGTTTACACTTACTTCGGCCAAACGATGAACGTTGGCTTCACGTGCACGGTAGTCACCACCTTTAATAGTATCGTAAAATAGACGGAAAACTGAGTCGCCGTCGTTTTGATAATTTTTTGCAGCATTAATACCACCCTGCGCCGCAATGGAGTGAGCCCTGCGGGGTGAATCCTGGAAACAGAATGCTTTAACCTTATAACCTAACTCTGCCAGAGAAGCGGCTGCAGAAGCACCGGCCAAACCGGTACCAATTACAATTACTTCCATTTTTCTTTTATTGGCAGGGTTTACCAGTTTACAATGTCCCTTATAGTCATTCCATTTATCTTCTAACTTGCCTTGTGGAATTTTTGAATCAAGCATAATCAAAAGTTTCGCTAGTTATTTGTTACAAGTAATTTAATTCGTCAGCTACACCGGTTTTACAAAATACCATTGGTATTAGTTAAACCCATCCCATGTAAAAACTTATCGGCATCATAATAAACGCCAAAGGAACAATTATTGAAAATGCTAAACCGGTAGCATCTAATAATTTGATGTATTTATGATTGGTTAATCCCAATGTGCGGAAAGCACTGGTAAAGCCGTGCAGCAAATGCCAGCCCAGTGATATACAACCTAAAGTATATAAAATAACAACCAGTAAGTTACCGTCAAAAACTTCACGCATTTTACCAAATAAATCGTGGTATTCCTTAGCTACAGGCGATACGGTGGCTGCAACCTGACCATTGGTCATATCAATAAACATGGGCTCTAAACCTGTAATACGTGATGGTACCCAAAAATGTGCAATATGCATAATAAGGAACAACAACAACAAAGTACCCAAAAGACCCATGCTGCGGCTGTACCATTTACTGCCTTTGTTACCCATGGGTACGGCATAACCAATTTTACGTTTAGCTCTGTTTTGTATTTCCAAAGCAAAACCTTGAATAATGTGCAGTAAAATACCCACAAAAAGGCCAATCTCTAAAATACGGGGAACAACATTAGCGCCCATAAAGTGCGCCGCTTTGTTAAACATAACACCGCCGTCATTAGCCCAAATACAGGCATTTAAACCAACGTGTACCACTAAAAATAAAACAAGAGAAATACCGGTAATACTCATTATAAGCTTCTTACCTACCGAGGACGTAAACAATTCAGACCATTTCATCTGTATAAATTTTCTTTTTCGTGGGCAACTACAACTATGTGGAATAGTGCATATTTAACACACAAATACCAAATAAAATTGCCTGTAAACCTAGTTATCTTAAAATCAGTATCAGATTATTAACACCAGCGTGCTGCTTGTTTTTTGCAAGTACATAAATGCACTATTCTAAATATCAGCAGGTTAGTTACAATGGTGGTTTGTGCAAAAATAGCACTGTATGACGAAACAATGACAAAAAATTTTAACCCTTTATAATTTTAATCTGGCGTTAATCTCGTTGTCAATTTTTTTGAACAAATGAAACGGTTTATACGTACGCCAGTTGTCTATTTCCATCAATTCTACATAGCGGTTCAAGTGCTTCTGTTTAAAATCATGCTGCGTTTGTATAGGCATATTTAAACTCACAATCCACCCGTTTTCATCGGTTAATTCTTCAAAAAGTTCTTCGTAATAATCAGCTTCGTCGCTATGAAAATTCAGTACATTTTCGGTAATTAAAATAAACTTGTAAATCCCTTCATACATCAGTTTTTCCAGTAAGTCACGTTTCAGTGTCATTATATCATTCTCCACTGCATCGTTCCACTCCCCTATCATTTCAATAATGGCATAATGCTCTTCATAATCGGCCATTAAAATTTTAAGGTATAAAGTGCGGCTACCAAAATCATCCCATTGCGGGTGTATGTAATAATTATAAACGGTTTGAGAATATTCAAACTCCGAGTAATCTCTGCCAAAAAATGGAGAGAGCTTATCTTCTTCACTTACATAAATGTGGCGCCAATTATAAAAAGGTTCTATTTCGTGCATACAAACTGATCTGCAAAAATTTATGCTGCAAAGATACGCCAACAAGCCCTGGGAAGCAAGCAAAATGTAGTTAATAATAGGGGCTGTCAGCAGTAGTAACTACCATCAGCTTTTGTTCCCGCTTTCCGCTGTACCTATGGCCCCGTGTAACGCAAACTACGGCTCATGCTTCGCCTTGTTTGCTAACACCAGGCCTTCGGTGCCGCTGCAATCGGGCAGCCCGTCATCATCATAACATATCTCAACAATTA
This sequence comes from Chitinophagaceae bacterium UBA4857, assembly GCA_002399735.1. Taxonomy (GTDB): domain Bacteria; phylum Bacteroidota; class Bacteroidia; order Chitinophagales; family Chitinophagaceae; genus Terrimonas. The sequence continues at coordinate 59,794 of DHEF01000045.1, read as the reverse complement.
CCTACCATTCATAACAAAGTACTCTAATGCAAAGTTTTATTTTAAGTAACAATACTATTGTACATACAATTTTGTAGGCAATAGTTTATTTTGTGTACACAATGAAAAAAGCAATTTCTATATTCTGGTTCCGCCGCGATTTAAGATTACATGACAATGCCGGTTTATACCATGCATTAAAAAGCAGTACACCGGTTGTACCTGTTTTTATTTTTGACAGTAATATATTGGAAGCACTGGATGATAAAGCAGATAGCCGTGTAACTTTTATTTACAAAGCCATTGAAAAACTACAACAGCAATTGATAAAGCTTGGCAGTACATTGGATGTTAGGTACGGCACACCAGAGGAAGTATTTACAAGCCTAATGAAGGATTATACCATTGAAGCCGTTTACACCAACCACGATTATGAGCCTTATGCACAGGAACGTGATAAAACAATTGCATCTTTATTAGCCACAAAACAAATAAAATTTACAACCTATAAAGACCAGGTAATTTTTGAAAAGAAAGAAGTAGTAAAAGACAACGGAGATCCTTATACCATTTTTACGCCGTACTCAAGAAAGTGGAAAGCTACACTTACCTATTTTTATAAAAAATCTTACCCGGTAAAAAAATACCTGGCAAATGTATTTAAACAACCCGAGAAGCCTATTCCATCATTGGCATTGATGGGTTTTACTTTATCGGCTATTGATTTTCCGACAACAGATTGGGACGAGAATATTATTGCAAACTATACTACTCAACGTGATATTCCTGCTATTAAAGGTACATCCCGTTTAAGTGTGCATTTACGTTTTGGCACTATTAGTATCAGACAGTTGGTATGTGAAGCAGGCGCTATTAATGAAACCTTTTTGAATGAACTGATATGGCGTGATTTTTACCAGATGATTTTATGGCATTTTCCGCATGTGGTGTACAACTCCTTTAAAAAAGAATACGACAATATACAATGGCGTAATAATGAAAAAGAGTTTGAAGCCTGGTGTAACGGACAAACCGGCTACCCCATTGTTGATGCAGGCATGCGGGAATTAAATACCACCGGTTTTATGCACAACAGAATAAGAATGGTGGTAGCATCATTTCTAACCAAACACTTATTAATTGACTGGCGCTGGGGCGAAGCTTACTTTGCCAAAAAACTGTTAGACTATGACCTTGCTGCCAATAACGGTGGCTGGCAATGGGCCGCAGGCAGTGGCTGCGACGCAGCACCTTACTTCCGTATTTTTAACCCCTACTTACAAACCCAAAAGTTTGACGGCAAACTTATATACATACAGAAATGGGTGCCCGAGTTAGATGAGTTGACCTATCCCCTACCCATTGTTGAACATGATGTAGCCAGAAAGCGATGTTTAGAAGTGTACGGTAAAGCATTAAAAAAATAAGGTATTGCTTCTTAAATTATGAGTTATAAATGATGAACTCTTAACTGATGTTGAAAGGCTGCCCGACTGGCTGTAGCAGCTGCAATATGTGTGTGGGTTTGTAGCTAAGCATTGCACTACTACCGAAGGCGGGAACAAAAGCTGACCGGAGTTACTACTGTTGATAGCCCCCAATTGTATTTCTTCTTAAAATAAAAAAGCCGGTCAACTAGTGACCGGCCGCTTCTAATGCGAAGTTTTTTACATCAGACCACAACATACACTTAGGCATATTGCCACGATCTTTTAAAGGATTTGGATATAAGGTAATTCTCTTGGACGGAACACACTCATAAGATAAGACTACTTAATCTACATGTATTGTTTTCGAAAGGGTAACATGGATGTTGGACTAAAAACGGGGCCAACCGATTAAGCTATTCTTAGGTTTGAATTTTACAAATCAAAGTTCTTACTTTAATTTGTAAGTTAAGCCTTTTTTACTTGAGTTACATCAAGTTTTAAAAAAAATAATTGTGTAATTGACATTTGTATGGTTTAAAATGTATTGTTATCTAAGTGTTTATAATTAGATATTAGCAAATACCATCCGTTGCTAAAAAGATATTTAATAAAAAAATCCCTGCTGGTATGAAAGAACAGGGATTTTTACAATATTATCTATAAAATATTAATGTCCTGGTTGTTCAGGTGTAGTTGGTTTAGCTTTTATATCTATCACTTCTACATCAAACATTAAAGCATCAAATGGTTTAAACGGTGAGCCTGGAGGAGGATTTGTACCATAAGCCAAATGACCGGGAATATAAATAGTTCCTTTACCACCTTTTTTAAACTGTAATAAACCATCTTCCATACCACGGATTAAACCATTCTCACCAATAGCAAAATCAAGCGTGTTAGCTTGGAAAGAGCTATCAGTTAATAAAAATTTACCGTTGTATTTAACCGTAGCAATTTTACCGTTTTGTACTGCATCACCAGCACCCGGGTTGTCAATACGTACATAAGTACCTAAAGCTGTTTTAGTAGCAGTAATATTTTTAGAGGCTAAAAAGTTTTTAACCAACGCATCTAACTCAACTTTTTTACCTGATTTTTCTAATTCAGCATCTTGCTTTTTTTGTTCTTCCTGTTGTTCTTTAATCATTTTTGCACGTTGCTCTTCCATTTCTTTTTGTTGGCGTGGAGCATCTAATGCTTGTTCTTTAGCATAATCGGCCTGCGCTAAACTATCGCTGGTAAATACATGCTTAATACTCATGCTAAAAATAAAGCGGTCGCCTTTTTTAGCACCAGCAGGTAATTGCACACCCGGTTTGTTTAATAATGAGTCAACAAGAATTACTACAAGTGCACTATCGCCTTTTTTTAGCATGGGTAAAATGCTAAGAGGGTCTAAATTACCTTGAGGGTTTGCAGGTTGCACGGGCGCAAAATGTGGCATTTTGCCATATGTTGTCTGCAATAATGAATCATTAAATTTTACCGAAAAATCAAATTTTACAATATTTCCTTCCTTAATTAACGAGTCTTTACTGTTACCAGGAAAAATTTTGTATAATAAGCCATCAGCGGTTTTCTTGTAACTAACCGAATTACAGGCTACCATCATGATACCTGTTAATAATACCAGGCCGCCTAACCTTAACTTTTGCATTTGTTGTTGAGTTTATTTTTTTGTTTATTGAAGCAGTTCTTTGTTCTCTTTTAAAACCTGTTTAAAGTGTTCTACGGTTTGGATCAATGAATCTTTGGTATGACCACCTGCCGCATTATAATGACCACCGCCATTAAAATATTTGCGGGCAAATGTATTGCAATCAAAGTCATCCTGACTACGAAAGCTCCATTTTCTTTCCTCATCACGGTCAATTACCAATCCTACCATCTTAATTCCTTGTATGGATTGTGGAAAGTTTACCAAACTATCCGTATCACCTGTTTTTACATGAAACTTCAGCAAATCCTGTTTGGTAATAGCAATTAATGCGGTGTTGTACTCGTAAAAAACTTCCATACGGTTAAGCAACACATGGCCAATAAAACGAAGCCTGTTTTCTAAAAAATTATTAAACAGGTTATTGTGAATTTCGCTATGGTTTAAGCCACGGTTTTTTAAATCGGCTACCATGTTATGTACACTGGCCGTGGTTGATGAAAAACGGAACGACCCTGTATCTGTAACCACACCTGAATATAAGCACTCGGCTATATCATTGCTAAGCAAGGCCTGTTTACCGCTAAGATTTATAAAGTCATAAATCATTTCGCAGGTAGAGCTTTTGGTAATATCGCTGTTACCATAATTAAACGACACTTCATCAGGCTCACGGTGATGATCAATTAATATTTTAACACAGTTGGCAGCAGCCAACTTTTCGGCCAAATGTTTGGTACGGTGAAAAATATTAAAATCGAGGCAAAAAAGCCAGTCACATTCATCCAGTGCCTGTTGCGCTTTGCTGCCCTCCGCTTCATAATTAATTACCAAATTACAACCCGGCATCCAATTAAGCCAAGAGGCCCAATTGGTTGGCGAAATAACGGTGACGGTATGCCCCAGTTGAATAAGGAAATTATATAAACCTAACGAGGAGCCCATAGCATCCGCATCAGGTTTTTGGTGCATGGTAATCACAACCCGTTTAGGCGTGTCCAGCAATGGAATAAAATCAATTAAAGGTTTCATCTTTGGGCTGCGAAGATAATGTTTCTAATGGTTTTACATAAGCAAAAAAACAACTGTGTAAAGCTTGTAAATTATCCGTTATTATTTTTAGGAAGCATTGGCTGTATAGCCCAGATCAACAGCAGCATCCCACCATTCGTTGCTACTGCACCACCCCCTAACCCACTAAAGGGGAAACCGCCAACACACCTGCCTTCAGCGGGGTATTCACTGCTGTCGGGGCTAGACCGGGCAGTATAACCAGCATCAACATGTAAACAGAAAACCCAGTAGACAAAGGGGTTTTGTTAATTTTTCTATTTTAAATTTTTACTTTTTACTTAATAATCTACCTTTGCCGCCCAAAAACAAGTTATAATGAGCAATCGCACTTTTACAATGATTAAGCCCGATGCCGTAAAAAATGGCCATGCCGGTGCTATCATTGACCGTTTTATTAAAGAGGGTTTTCGTATTGTAGGTTTAAAACTTACTAAATTATCTGCCGAAAAAGCAGGTGAGTTTTATGCAGTACATAAAGAAAGACCTTTTTACGGTGAGTTAGTTGAGTTTATGAGCAGTGGTCCTATTTATGCGGCAATTTTGGAAAAAGATAACGCAGTAGCTACTTTTCGTGAGTTAATTGGTGCAACTAATCCTGCACAAGCTGCCGAAGGTACTATCCGTAAATTATATGCTACCTCATTAGGCGAAAACGCAGTACATGGTAGCGATAGCGACGAGAACGCTAAAATTGAAGGTGACTTTTTCTTTAGTGGTTTGGAGCAATTTTAATTGATACCAGCAATAAATAAAAAAACCGGCTTTAAGCCGGTTTTTTTATTTCCATCTAATGTTGTTAAATTTCTTTCACTAAACTGTTGTCAATAGGCTCTACCTTATAACCTTCTTTTTTAAGCAGGTTTAATACGCCTTCGTTACCCGGTAAATGTCCCGCACCTACAGCAATCAACACCGATCTAGCCGGTAAAATTTCTTTTAATTTTTCTACCCAGTTATGGTTGCGCTTAAACAATAACAAATCCATATACTCGCTCAAACCGGCTTCCGATTTTACCATTAAATTTTCTAACACATCCAGGTTCTGGCTTTTGTAAGCATCAAACAATTTATTCATGTCCGATTCGGCACCTGTACCAACTTCAGCAGCAGTTTCACTTTTAATAGACTGTACCAGTAGTTCTGCCTGGGCTTTATAAGGTATTGAGTCTAATATGCCGGCTTGATAAGCCATGGATTCTAATCCTTTAATTTCCTTTTTGCTATCCTTGGCCGCACTCATTATCACAGTTTCCATGGCCGACATGCTTTCGCATTCACTGGTTTTTTGTGCTATAAGCGACGTGGCCATTAAAGGTTTAAATGTTTCTAGCATGGAAAAAGGCAACATACTACCCTTCTCTGTAAAATATGTTTTTACCAGTTCATAATCTTCTTCGCTTAATAAACTACGTAAAGTAGCTCCGTCTTTCATCTTCATTTTTGTAACCAACGAAAGCATTTGCATCATATCATCCATATCTACTTCCAGGTACACTTCATCCACCGATTTTATAACGGTTTTCATATTATCGCTTAGTAAAGCGTCATCGGCACAAATCATGTGAATGGTACCAAATATATACGAAGGCTGTTTTAAGTCTTTTCCTGTTACTTTCCACAATAGCGTATTATTGTTAGCCGCTTTCTTAAGTGGCGTACTTTGTGCACAACCGGCTAAAGAAAATATGCTGAATAATAATCCTGCTCCAAACTTTTTCATCATAACAAAAATAATTTTACACAAGTTACAGTATTGCACGTACAATTAAGATGTACCAAAATTAAAAAGCTGCCTATGTATAAACAGACAGCCTTTTAAAAAAGTTTGATTTATTATTAAAAACGTCCACCACCTGCACCACGTGCTTGTGGTAATTCTTTACGCGGAAGTTTTTCGTCACGCATAGCTGCATTATACACAAACGATGCAACAATTACTGAGATCTGTTTTAAATCATCAGCCTGTAAGTGATCGTATGAGTCCATATTAGTATGGTGTGTACGTGTACTGTACTCAATAGCATCCTGTATAAACTGGAAGCCGGGAATACCTACTGCATCAAAGGATTGGTGGTCGGTACCCCCAGTGTTTGATAAGGTAACTGTTTTAGCGCCTAAGTCGTGAAAAGGAGCTAACCATGCTGTAAAAATATCTTTTACTTTTTCGTTGCCTTGTGTGTATATGCCACGAATTTTACCTGTTCCGTTATCAATATTAAAATAAGCGGAAACTTTTTCGTGTGCAGGTAATAGCTTCATGGTTGCCGGATCGGCAAAATGGTTTTTTACATAGTTGCGGGAACCTAACAAACCTTGCTCTTCACCACTCCATAAGGCAATGCGAATGGTACGACGAGGTTGTACGCCTAATGCTTTTAAAATACGAACAGCTTCCATCATTACGGCACAACCCGCTGCATTATCAGTGGCTCCGGTTGAACTTTGCCAGCTATCAATATGTCCGCCCAGCATTACAATTTCATCTTTTAATGTAGGGTCGGTACCTTTTATTTCGGCTACAACGTTATAACCTTTTGTGTCTTTTGTTTGAAAAGCAGTTTTTACATCTACATCTAACGATACAGGAATACCTGCATTGGCCAAACGGCAGAAAGTCATATAGTCTTCAAACGGTAACATTAAGTCCAGCGGATTTTCCGGTGCATCCGGTGCATATGAACCACCGCCTTGTACAAATAAAGTACCATCGTGACCACGAGGACTAACGCTTAAAATTGCTACTGCCCCTTCTTTAGTTGCAAACTCTTTAATCAGGTTTGTTAAGTTAGGGCCACCCATTCCACGGCGTTGCATGGCTTCACGTCTGCGGCGTAATTCCGCAGTATCAGCAGGTGCAGATCTTTGTGGTAATTCGTATGCGGCTAGTTTAGCCAGTTCTTCATCGCTGTAACGGCTGGCATCAGCTTTGTATGATGGTACTAAAGTATCGGTACGGTAAACCAAAATGGCTTTACCTTTAAACTGTCCTTTGTATGCAGTCAATTCTACTGAGTCTTTAGCTTTGATTAATAAGATTGGTGCATTTTTTAAACCGCCGCTTCCTTTTGTCCAGGTTTTGGGGTAAGCAATTAAAGGTTTATAATAGGGAGCCGTCATGGCTACATAACTTTTTTGTAATTCCCAACCTTTACCAAACTCGCCCCAGGGTTCTAGTGCCGCATTGGTTAACCCCCATTTGGTCATTTCGGTTTTAGCCCAGTTAGAAGCTTTTAATAAACCCGGTGAACCACTTAAACGAGGGCCATTTACATCGGTTAACTGAAAGGCAATATCCATTACTTTGGAATTGTCAAATCCTTCCTTTTTAATTTTGTTAACCATGGCCTGGTCAACTTTTTCTTGTGCATTAATTGCTAACGTAGTAATAAGCAGGCAGCAGGAAACAAATACTCTTTTCATTTTTGGGTTGTTGTTTTTATGCTATTGGTATAAAATACTTGGTTACAACTGCCCGGTAACTATTAGTTTAATCCGGTTGTATCGGGCTTAATAGTATGCCTTACTTCGCCACAGGTTAACATACTATTTTTATATTTTGGGTGGCTGGTTCCTAAATATGGATTTCTAATTTCCTCTTTATTGCTTAGCCAGCCACCGGTGCTGTTTTCGCCAAATGCCATCGGGCATTCCTGCCAGTAAATAATACCGCTGTCAGGAGGCAGGGTTTGTAACAGGTTCCTGATATTATCGGAAAGCTGGTTAAACACTACCCTTTTTTCATCCAGTGTTGGTGCTGTAATAAAAGCAGCAACATTTGTTTTGGCATTGGCAATAGGGTCTTGCGCTGTTAAATACAAACCGGTAGTATCATCTTTCAGTTCATCAATTTTTACTCCTTCAATGGAGTTTTGTAATTGTAAACTATATTTATTTACAACGGTTGTATCCCAGTTTACCAGTCCTTCGGTTAATGCGTAGTAATCGCTAAGCATGGCTTGCAAAGATGTGTTAAATGCTTCGCTGCGTTTACCACCTTTTATAGCTACTAATGTTTTTTCGGCTTTAGGACCTTTTTTACCACCTTTTAATACAAAAAACCAGAAGGCTGTAGCACCACCAAGCAATAAGACGAGAATTATTAGTAAAACCTTTTTCATTTGTTAAAATAATTTAGAGTTAATAGTTCATTGTTAATGGAATACTGAATAGACTGTTCTTGTTTAGGCTTCCCCACTCTCGGATTTCCCTCTGCTGATTAGCGAACAGAAAGTACAAGAGTGCGACGCAAGGGACGCTGATTAGCATTACTACAGCCGGTAACATAAAAAACTTTACTAATAACGGCCAAATTGAATAAAATCGGAAGCGTTCATACTGGAAACTTGTTCAATAAATGCTTCGATAACGGGATAATCGGAAAATGCGGTGCAGAAAATGATTACAAACACAATACCCCAAATTGCCCCCCAGATATGTGCCGAATGATTAATGTATCCACCTCCTTTATTGGCAAACCAGGTGGAAATTAACAGGTAAATAAAACCAAACAAAAAACCCGGAATGTAAATGGGAATGAATAATAAACCCAGTTTTATGGTTGGGTTAAAAAACATGTAGGCAAAAATTACAGCCGATACCGCACCCGATGCACCCAGACTTCGGTAGTGGTAATTGTTTTTGTTTTTTATATAAGAAGGTATCATACATATAACCAATGCAGTTACATACATAAGCAAATAATAAAAGCTGCCTAAATTACCAAACAACGCTTTAAAAGTAAACTCCACGCCGGTATTGCCCTCGCCGGCGCCAAATAAATACAAGGCATACATGTTAAACAGCAGATGGCCCCAATCGGCATGTATTACACCACAGCTTATAAAACGATACCATTGATTACGCTCTGTTATTGCAGGCGGATAAAAAATGAGGTCGTTCATTAGTTTTTCACTGTTAAAAGCCCTGAATGATATTAAAATGGTTGCGGCAATTAAAACCAGCGTAAAAGAAAATTCCATAACTTAAAAATAACGGATAAAATGTAAGCAACAAACTATACCAACGTTAAAGTTATTGGTGATGATATTTTTCGTTACGTAAAATGCTGCAGGCACGATATACTTGCTCGGCAAGAATAAGGCGTACTAACTGGTGCGGAAAAACCAATTGCGATAAACTCCATTGATAATTGGCCCGTTGCATTAACTGCGTATCTACACCAAACGCACCACCAATAAGAAATACCAGCTTTTTAGTGCTTTCGTTTGCCCGGCTTTGTATAAAATTAGCCAGAGCTTCGGAGCTAATTTGTTTACCTCTTTCGTCAAGTAATACCAGGTAATCGTTTTTGTCCAGTGCATATAAAACCATTTCGGCCTCTCGTTTTTTAACTTCTGTTTCGGGCAGGCTGCCGCTGTTTTTTAAAGGCGGAATGATTTGCCACTCCACTTTAAAATAATTTGTAATGCGTTTGGTAAACTCTTCTATGCCCTGTTTTACGTAAGCATCGTGTGTTTTACCAATTGTCCAAAAACTTATTATCATGCAACAAAAATAAGTAAATGGTTAGGGGGAATTAATAATTAAGAATTAATAATTAGTAATGGGGTACGCTTCATGGTTTTTGGGCTTCACCTAAGCTTATAAGTATTCTTAGCCAAAAAGCTAAACTAAACCTACCCAACAGTTGTTATTATTACCGTAAAACCATAAAAATGTTGGGTTTGCCCGTTTGAAGGTTTTCAAATAACTTCGCCTGACTTTTTAAACGAAAAGACTAACACAAATATTAAATAACAGTATATGGCATACGACGTAGTTGTATTGGGCAGTGGCCCCGGCGGATATGTAGCTGCAATCCGTGCATCGCAGTTAGGTTTTAAAACAGCTATTATTGAAAAAGAAAGTTTAGGTGGTATTTGCTTAAACTGGGGCTGTATTCCTACTAAAGCATTATTAAAAAGTGCACAAGTTGCAAACGATATTAAACATGCCGAGGCATATGGTATTGAAGCAACCGGTACACCAAAATTTGATGCAATTATTAAACGTAGCCGTGGTGTTGCCGATAAAATGAGTAAAGGCGTTCAGTTTTTAATGCGCAAAAATAAAATTGATGTTATCAACGGTTTTGGTAAAGTAGTTGCCAAAGGCAAGGTTGAAGTAGATAACAACGGTGAAAAACAAGTGGTTGAAGGTCGCCATGTGGTAATTGCTACCGGTGGTCGCAGCCGCGAATTGCCTGCTTTAAAACAAGACGGCAAAAAAATTATTGGTTACAGAGAAGCTATGTCATTACCCCAGCAACCTAAAAGCATTATTGTGGTAGGTAGCGGTGCCATAGGTGTGGAGTTTGGATATTTTTATAACAGCGTAGGAACTAAGGTTACTATTGTTGAATTTTTACCACGCATTGTACCTGTAGAAGACGAGGACGTATCAAAAGAATTAGATAAAAACTTAAAGAAACAAGGTATTGATATTATGACCAGCAGCGAAGTAACTTCGGTTGATACTTCGGGCGCAGGCGTAAAAGCTACCGTAAAAACGGCCAATGGCGATGTAGTATTAGAAGCTGACGTATTGTTAAGCGCCGTTGGTGTAGTAGCCAATATTGAAGGAATTGGCCTGGAAGAGTTAGGTATTAAAACCGAGAAAGGTCGTATTTCGGTTGACAAGTTTTACAAAACAAATGTTGATGGCATTTATGCCATTGGCGACTGTGCACCTGGTCAGGCTTTGGCCCACGTTGCCAGTAAAGAAGGTATTGTTTGTATTGAAGCCATTGCAAAAGCTGAAGGTAAATATCACCATCAGCCTGAGGCGTTGGATTATAACAACGTACCGGGTTGTACCTATTGCTACCCCGAAATTGCATCGGTAGGTTATACCGAAGCGCAAGCTAAAGAAGCAGGATACGAGATTAAAGTAGGTAAATTCCCGTTAAGTGCATCAGGTAAAGCATCTGCTGCCGGCCATGCCGAAGGTTTTGTAAAAGTAATTTTTGATGCAAAATATGGTGAGTGGTTAGGTACCCACGCTATTGGTTACAACGTAACCGAAATTATTGCGCAAACTGTTACTGCCCGTAAGTTAGAAACTACTTACCAGGAGGTATTAAACAGCATTCACCCGCACCCAACTATCAGCGAAAGTGTGAAAGATGCTATTGAAGTAGCCTACGGTGAAGCAATACATTTGTAAGATTAAATTCTTTATAAATACAAAGCCCGGATTAACTCCGGGCTTTTTTATTTTTATTTTGTCAGCTGCATTACTACTATCATCGTCTGTTGTGTCACTCACTTGTACGTTCGGTAATGCTATTGGGCATTGTGTAAGTTGTCCTGCTTTTTTATTAAAACATTTAAATTATAAAGGTGTCTTTTATCAATCAACAAACAAGCCTATTGCTTTAACATTCTCAAAAAAACTATCCAAGCCCCTATTCGAATTTACATACATATAAAAATCATATCCAAAACGCACTGCAATTTCATCACTTTCCACACAAAACAACTCTGCCCAAGCAAATTCTCTTAAAATCAGTTTTATGATAATACCTAAATTTTCTACTGGAATAGTTATATCTTCTTTTAAAGAATTATAACTATGAAATAATTCGTCGTTATCAAAAAGTTGAGAAGGCAAATCTTTTTGTTTTTCTAAACTTCTTATAACTACTTTTTTACAGTCATGAAAATTAAAGAAAGCAATAACAGCTAATATATACTTTTCTTCAACTTGCAAATACTCATCTATTTTCAAGGGTAAACCGTTAATGGTCTGCCCTACCTGAAAAAAGCCAATCCATTCGTTTTTTTTATACCGACCATCTTTATCTCGATAAATGGGGTTGTATTTTGTTATTGACTTCGCAGTCAATCGCCATTCGTCATCCATAAACTGTTGTTTTTGTAAAGTATATTATCGCCAAAGGCGATAGCATATTAATGCGAAACTGCAAGTTTCGCATAGCAGTTCATCATTCATGACTCATCATTCATCATTATTTACTGCAATTCTTTCAACACAATATTTCTAAAATCAATCGGCTGGCCTTCGCTTTGTAAAGCAATAAAACCACTTTTCAAAGGAGTGCCGTCCACTTTTTGTTTGGGATCGTAGCGGTTAGCAACACCGCCGCCAATGGATGGTTTTGAATATTGCAGTACCGTATCGCCGTTAATGATATGTGTAATTAACGAATCGCCTAAAACAATCAATTCTGCTTTTACCCATTCATCAGGTTTGTAAGTTTTAGCAGTAGAATTAAGACAATGGCCGCTATATATTTTGCCTTCGTAAACAATATCTGTACCCGGTGAACACATATTGCCGGTAGGTCTTGGTTTGCCATCAGGCAAGCCCGCTAAAAATTGCATTTCAACAGATATAGGCCAGTCTTGTTCCTTCGGCATCGTACGTGGATCTTGCGAATGAAACATAACGCCACTGTTTAATTCGGTATACGAAGGCGCATCTTTCATCCAACCATCTGCAAAACGATATTCCATTTTTAAATGATAGTTTGAAAACGGATTTTTATAATACAAATGACCATATCTTTCTTTAAAACCATCGTATTGATCGTAACGTACTTTTAGTATACCTTCTTCTACCCTGAATGTATTGCCGTAATTATCTCCTACCTCGTGGCCATGAATTTTTACTATCCAGTCATCAATATTTTTTCCGTTAAAAAGGTTTATCCAATTGTTTCCTTCATTTGAAGTTTTACTCGCTTTTGGCGAACATCCCACAACCATTAATAGAAAAGAAAAAAATACAAATCCAGAAAGTTTATTCATGTTTAATTTTTTAAGCTTACGTGGTTTTAAAGTTAATACCTACCGTTCAATTATGGTAAATTAATATATACAAAAAAATAAGGTTCAGCAATGGCTGAACCTTATTCATAAATATCTCTATAAAAATATTAGAATGCTTTTTTAGGAGCGTCTTCAGGTTTTGCTGTACCTTTTCCTTTAGCTATATTTTGTAAGTTAACTACATCGTTAATTACTTTTATAGCCTGGTTCAGGTAAATATCCTGGCGTAAAGCAGTTAACCATTGGTTATAACGATCAGCTTTGGCTTTATCACCTGCATATTTATCTTTCTCACTATCCAAAGAAGCTACATTCAATTCTTCTTTTAACTTAAGTAAATTTCTGGTTTTAGCTACAACATCAGTAATCTCTTTCTGCGATTTTTTGTAATCATCTAATTTCAGCGATACTGTTTTATTGTTGTTTTCATACAACCATTTAGAGTAATCATGTATTTTAGAAAATACCGTATCATTCTCTAAACGTAGTTTACTTAAATTTTTTACATCATCCAGGTTATAACCTGCATCCCATGTTCTGTAAGGCGATTTAGCTATTTCATCCCACTCCAGTGCATTTTCGGCGTCTTTTTCACGCACTTTCAAAAACTCGTATTGGTCAGGTAAAACAATATCAGAGCTAACACCATTTAACTGTGTAGAACCACCGTTAATACGATAGAACTTTTGTAAAGTTAATTTGATGGTACCTAACTCTGCATTAGTGTTGGAAAAACCATTTTTATCAATACCAATATTGCGCTGTACTGTTCCTTTTCCATAAGTGGATGTACTGCCTATTACTACCCCACGGCCATAATCCTGTATAGCAGCCGCAAATATTTCTGATGCCGAAGCACTGAACTCATTTACCATTACCGCTAACGGACCATTGTATAAAACGGTTTTATCTTTATCGCTTAGTACATTGGGTTTATTAACACGATCTTTTACCTGTACAACAGGGCCTTCGCCAATAAACAAACCGGCCATTTGTACCACATCGTATAACGAACCACCGCCGTTGTTACGCAAGTCCATTACTATACCATCGATGTTTTGCTTTTTTAATTTTTCTACTTCACGGGCAACATCCAGGTAAGAACGTCTGCCGTTTGCATTATCAAAATCGGCATAGAAAGAAGGCAAATAAATATACCCTATTTTTAAACCACCTTCATTTACCACTACACTACGGGCAAATGTTTCAATATCATTATCAATTTTTTCACGCTTTAATGTAACATCCTTTAAACGGCCATCTGTTTTTTTAAGGGTAAGGGTTACACTGCTGCCCTCTTTTCCTCTAATTACTTTTACTGCATCGCTTACTAAATAGCCAATCAACTCCACTGTTTCTGCACTACCGGCTTCGGTTACTTTTGCAATATAATCACCGGCTTCAATTTGTCCAGATTTTGCAGCAGGACCACCGGCTACAACACTGGCTATTTTTATACTGCCTTCGTCATATTGCAGTAAAGCTCCTATACCATAAAAAGTACCGCTCATTTCTTCATCAAAGTATCTTTTATCTTCAGGAGGCATAAACTCGGTATGTGTATCCATTAAAGCAGTAATGGAGTTTACATATAAGCTAAACATATCATCATCACTAAATTTATGATTGTATCTTTCAAAAATCCGGTCTAATGTTTTGTTAGCTTTTTGGCGGGCTTCTCTTTCCAATGTAGAATCTGCTTTAACCACAAAACTGTCAACACCTTTGTTACGCTCACGTACCGTTAACAAGTCCGCATATTGCTCCAACGACATTAGCTTAACTTTCTTACGCCATCTTTCATTACGCTCTGCTACCGTCTTTGTAAAATCAAAGTTTTTCGAATCTAACTCTACCTCTTCATCTATTTTATAGTTAAAAGGTTTTTTTAGGTAAGAAGCCGCATTGGCTGCCGATTCGTTAACCCTTGCTTTAAATACTTTACCCGCTTCTTTAAAAAATACTACCGGCGCACCATTTATTTCATCATCCAGTTTGGTACCGTACAGGTTTTTTAAAGAGTCAAGGTCTCTTTGTAAAAAGAAAGTTTTGTCGGAGTCTAACATTTTAATGTAGCCGTCAAATATTTTTAGTGAAAGGCTGTCATCAATGTTTTTAGGACTAAAATGTCCTTGCTTCAACATTTCGCCCACCATTCTTAATATTTCTTCGTATTTGCCTGGAGGTGTTTTAGTACCACCGGCATTAATAGTTTTAAAGGCCAGAAAAAAACCTGCTATAACCAATAACAACACTATCGGAAGTCTCTTCATATCTGTTAAATATTTAATTGCAGAACGCATAATCCAAAAATAATATAAAAACGAACACTTTCGTGTATTATTGAGCTTTTAACTTTGCTTTTTGATGAATGGTGTGTTACCCATTTTAATGGAACTCAATGATAAAATATGTTAATACGCAAAACATATGATTATTATACTAACACCCTAAAGCTTGTTTTTGATTAATTTTAAAAAAAATATTGGTTTTAATTACACTGTAAATCAAATTTGATTACTTTTGCAGTCGCTTTTACAAAATTGATGTTTGTAATGGCAACATGGTGGTTGTAGCTCAGTTGGTTAGAGCACCAGATTGTGGTTCTGGGGGTCGCCGGTTCGAGCCCGGTTAGCCACCCACACAAACCCCGGATATTTTATATTCGGGGTTTTTATTTGTATAAATTTCAAACATATCATGGCTACCAGTTTATTTTTAAGTTTAATTATATCGGGTTTGTTAGGCTGGTTGGCAGCATACTGTTTTAGCAGTAATATATACAACCATTTGCTTCATAAAAAAAGCAGTCTTGCTATTTTCATTGGGCAGTTTGCTGCAAAACATATTAACCTGGATAGTTTACAACACAAACTGGGCGACCCCGCTTTGCTGGATGATGCCATGCCTACTATTGAAAAACATATTGACGAGTTTTTAAACGTTAAGCTAAAAGAAGAAATTCCGATGATTGGCATGTTTATAGGTAACAAAACAACCGATCAACTGAAAGCCGTTTTTATAAAACAACTGCAAACACTTTTTCCAGAAATTATGCAACAGTTTGGCGGTAAACTATTTTCATCGGTGGACTTAACGCAAATGGTAAGCCAAAAAATAAATGCTATATCCGATGCTGAATTTAAAACCATGCTGCAACAACCATTACAAAAACCTTTCAACATTTTACGTTGGGGCGGTTTACTAACCGGTGTGCTTATTGGTGTGGTTAACTTTTTACTGTTTTACTATTTGTAAAATTATTTTGTTACGGGCAGCGGTGAAGGTTCAAAAGTTCAAAGTTGTCGTGATGATGCAGGTTTCCTTCTATATACTACATACTTAATACTTGATATTTTTATTATGTTACCAGCGTTCCACCCATGATTGAGCTTTACTTGCGTCGCACACTGCAACGTTCCGTTCGCTAATCATCATCGTAATAATGCCTTGGTCGTTTACATTAGCACATCAGCTAATCAGCTAATTAACTAATTGTCTCGTGTTAAAAACGCTTCAAGTCTGTTTTAGTAAAAGTCCATTCAGGTGTGTACAATTTGCCATTAAAATTTTTGCTATACCAAGGGCTTTTTCCGTCGGCATTTGGGTTAAGTAATACATGAATATTTTGTGCCGGCATATAACTCTGCGATAACATAAATACGGTATCCTTTGTAGTTTTATTTACCGCCATATCCATTACCGTTACGGCATGGCCATAAGGCTCACCGGTTTGAATAAATACATCACCTGTTTGCATGTTATCAAACGAAACTGTTTTCATTTGACCGTGTAAGGATCTGGTGCCGGCATAGTTAAAAACCAAATCCATGTATTTACGAAAAACAGCATAACTGTTATCCGGCTTTGCTTGTAATACCCAATTTGTTTTATTGCCATTTACCACTACCCTATACCCTTCTGCATATTTTTTAAAATTACAGTCAAAACCATTGGTTAAATTAAATCGTATTTTGTCGTATTGTTTTTGTGCATATAAATGTTCGGCATATAAACGCATGGCAGCATCGGCACATTGTTGTAAATCTTTATTGCCAACATCCATACTTAGTACGGCAAATTGCGCTTGTTGATTTCCTTTTTTTGATCCGTTATATAGGTAAACGGTATTGTCCTGTTTCAAACTTAAGTTTCTTAAATAAGCACCGTATGAATTTTCAGCGAACATTATTCTTTCATACCCTTCAGGAACAGGTATTTCTTTAATACTGGTATAAAATTTACCTTTTGTGGCGATGCTTGTATTGGATGAATTATTATTAGTTGACAGAGAATCGTTGATACAGGCTGTTAGCAATACGGTAAACAAAGTGGTGCAAATAAATTTCATAAGCGTTTTATGAAAGGATGTTGCCCGAAAGGGTTTCCATATGCAAGTTAGTACGTTTAAGAAAGCTTTAACAAGAAACAGGGATGTATGATTTAGGATTTGCGGATTTCTGATTTAGAAATTGAGATTTGAGAATTGAGATGTCTCATTTGATGATGGCTGGTGTCTGATTTTTTTTGATTTGAGATTTCAGAATTGAGATATGAGAATTTTTAAAGTCCTAAACATAACACAAGCGTATGAGTTAATGAAGCTGTGTTAAGTTGCCTTTCCTCCGTGATTACTCTGTGAAAATAACTCGGTGCAACTCGGTGTTACTTTTCGCATAACACGATGATGAATAGAGAACAGAAAGCACAAGAGTGCGACGCAAGGGACGATCATCTGTGTTACTATTGCTGATTACATAACAAAAAACTATGCAGCAGTTAGTATCATAGTATTTAGTAAATACACCTGCAATAACATGATAACATTGAACTTTTGAACATTGAACTTCTGGAACAACTTTACCGGGTTGGGGGCTTAATCTAACCAAACAAAATCATCGGTTCTGTCCATTAAAGTAAACACTTCAAAAACCTTTGGTGGCGGTGTGGATAATTTACGACGGACAATATCGAGCCAGGCGCCATCTACTGTTAATACAGCCGAAGTAGTGTCGCCGTTTTTTACAATTTCGTGTACAATGGACCAACGGGCAAAATCACGTTTGGCTTTTAACAACTTTAAATTGATGGTAACTTTATCGCCCAGGCGAATTTCCCGGCGGAAAATACATTCTTCTCTAAATAGTATGGGGCCAATTTGTAATTGGTTCATTACCTCGGTAGATAAACCCTGATTGGTTAAAAATGCAATGCGACAAAATGCACCCCAATCGTAATAAACGGAGTGGCGCAGGTGAATATTCGGATCTAAATCGGACCAACGTATCTGTACTTCTTGTGTAAATAAGCTCATAACCTTTCTGTTTTATCAACAATATGCTAAATTACTGGTTTACGTGTATTTTAATAGGACTGTAATATTTATTTTTGCATCCTTAAATTTTATACATGAATAAAATTATTGCTGTTGCGGTAGTATTGTCGTTGCCCGTTGGTTTACTGGCACAAACTACCAAACCCAAAACTCCTGTCAAAACCACAAAGCCTGTTGCGGCCAAACCGGTTCCTGCATTAGCGTTAAGAAACTTAGCCGATTCGGCCAGTTATGCCTTAGGTGTAAATGTTGCCAGCTCGTTAAAAATGCAAGGGATGGAAAAAATAAATACAAAAATTATGGAGCAAGCCATGAAGGATGTATTTGCCGGTAAGTCTACTTTAATTGACGATAACTCATCGTTTACTGTATTAAACGCTTACTCCAATAAAATGCAGGAAGCTAAAAGTAAAGCAGTAATTGATTCAGGCACTGCTTTTT
This sequence comes from Chitinophagaceae bacterium UBA4857, assembly GCA_002399735.1. Lineage (GTDB taxonomy): Bacteria > Bacteroidota > Bacteroidia > Chitinophagales > Chitinophagaceae > Terrimonas. The sequence continues at coordinate 41,086 of DHEF01000045.1, read as the reverse complement.
TAGCCCGTAACGCCAAACGACCCGGTGTTAAAACTACTGCCAGCGGTTTACAATACGAAGTAATTACCGAAGGTACCGGTGCGAAACCATTAGCTACCGATGTGGTTACTGCCCATTACAGCGGTACATTAATTAATGGCGAAGAGTTTGACGGATCTAGAAAACATGGTACTGAGCCTATTTCATTTCCTTTAAACCGTGTTATTGCGGGTTGGACAGAAGGTTTACAATTAATGTCAGTTGGGTCAAAATACAAACTATATATACCTTATAACTTAGGTTATGGTTTACATGGCAGCCCGCCAAAAATTCCGGGTGGTGCTGCTTTAATTTTTGAGATTGAATTGGTAGATGTGAAAAAAGGGGAAGAGAATTAGATAATTGGGTAATTAGATAATTTGCCAATTAGTTTTCGCATATTTCGGAAAGGATTTTTTTTATCTTGATTTTTTATGAATTGAATAACGATTTGTAACATACTAAAAAGGTTAAGCATTTGCTTAACCTTTTTCTTTTATTGCTTTTATCCAGCCCAAGGCCAGTTTAAATTGTTCGTCGGGTGTAATGTTGGTGTTATCCAGTACTACAGCATCTTTCGCTTGTTTTAACGGACTCACCTCACGGTGGCTGTCAATATAGTCCCGCATCTCCAGGTTATTTTTTACTTCCTCAATAGTAATATTCGGATTTTTTGCATACAGTTCTTTAAACCTGCGTTCCACTCGAACTGCATTATCGGCGGTCATAAATATTTTCATTTCGGCTTTGGGAAAAACAACGGTGCCAATATCGCGGCCATCCATTACAATGCCTTTTTTAGTACCCATTTTTTGTTGGGCAGCTACGGCAAATGTTCTTACTTCTTTAATAGCGGCCACATCACTTACTTTTTCGGCAATTACCAGGTCACGAATTACATATTCCACATTTTCATCATTCAGAAACATTTCGCTTGCCTGACTGGTTTCGTTAAATCTAAAGTCCAGGTTAATTTCTTCCAGTGCTTTTTTTACGGCCTCCATATCAGTAATATCCACACTGTTGCGAATAAAGTATAAAGTAATGGCCCTGTACATGGCGCCACTATCAACATATACATAATTCAGCTTTTTAGCCAGTTGTTTGGCCAATGTGCTTTTACCGCAACTACTCCATCCGTCTATGGTTACTACAATCTTCTTCATAATGCTGTTGCAAAAGTAATTAATCCATTTGCAACCATAACAGAACCATGCTGATTATTTTACACCAAACCGTTTTCTTTTAATAACTGCTGTATAATTACGCTTAATTCCTCTGCCGTTTTATGCTTGCATAATTCTTTTATAGATTCTGCTCCCGCAGATTTGGACATTTTTTCTCCGTTACTGTTTTTTAATACCGGATGATGATAAAAATTTGTATGCAAAAAAGGAGTATAATTTAGCAGCGTAGCAAGGTATAATTGCATAGCTGTTGATGGCAATAAATCTACACCACGCACAATATGCGTAACGCCAAAAAATATATCATCGCATACCGATGTTAGCTGATAAGCCGGTACTCCTTCCCTACGCCTCACCACAAAATTTTTATTGTGTTGGTATAAATTAATACTAACACTGCCTAACAAAACATCGGTGAAATTAATAATGGTATCAGGTGGTACTTTTATACGCAAAGCCACATCCTTATCCTGCAAAGTTGCTGATGTACCATTACATACACAATTACCATTTTGTTGTTCCAGCGTTTTGCGGGAACAAGTGCAAGCATACGCCAACCCTGTATTAATTAATTGTTGTAATGCCGCATCATACAAATTGCTGCGATGTATTTGTGCGTATTTTGTAGCCAGTTCGTTTGCATTTGTAGGGCCAACCGTTGGTTGTATATTCAAAAAATCAAGCGTATCAAAAATATCCTGCACATATTCCGGTCGGGTTCTTTCACTATCCATATCATCAATACGCAACAACAAATCGGCTTTCATTGCTTTGGCTAATTGCGCTGTGTACACAAACGACATGGCATTGCCAATGTGTAAATATCCACTGGGTGTGGGTGCTATTCTAAATACGGGTTTCAATTTTATGCTATACTTTTTTTATTTTTTGGGTCAACTACATTACTACTATCATCGTCTGTTGCGTCGCACTCTTCATCGTTCAGTTCTATATTCAGCATAAATCGTTAACCATGTCTATCATCGGTTAACCTGTTTAGCTTAAGCTAGCATACACTCACCAACATCCACCACTAAATATAGATTTTTCTATTTGTATATTTGAGTATGCAATACAATAATTTAGGCAATAGTGATATAAAAGTATCAGCAATTGGTTTTGGTTGTATGTCATTAGGCACCGACGAAAAAACAGCAACCGACTTATTAATGAATGCCTATAATAAAGGCATTACCATTTTTGATACTGCCGATATATACGATCAAGGATTGAATGAAATAATTGTTGGTAAAGCCTTTCAAGCAATACGTAAAAACATTGTGTTATGTACTAAAGTAGGCAATGTGTGGAATGCCGAGAAAAATGGGTTAAACTGGAACCCAGGTAAATCGCATATTATTAAAGCCGTAGAAGATAGTTTACAAAGACTACAAACCGATTATATTGATTTGTACCAATTACATGGTGGTACTATTCAGGATAATATGGAGGAAACAATTGAAGCATTTGAATTGTTGAAACAACAAGGCAAAATAAGGGCTTACGGTATATCCTCAATCAGGCCCAATGTTATCAGAGAATATGTTCAAAAATCAAATATTGTAAGTGTAATGATGCAGTACAGCCTGCTTGACAGAAGACCAGAAGAAACCTGTTTGCCTTTATTGCAACAACATCAAAAGGGACTATTGGTACGTGGCGCCATTGCGCAGGGGTTATTAGCTGGTAAGTCGGCCAAAGCTTACCTGGCACATCCATTAGAAAGAGTAGCTGATGTTATTGAGGCACTGACAAACTTTGACAGTACCAAAAACATTGGCCATTTGGCATTGCAGTATGTACTGCATCATCCGGTTACGGGTAGTGTAATTGCAGGAATAAGAACACAGGAACATTTAGATGATATTATGGCAATACAAGATTTCCCCAAGCTTTCTAATGGCGAGTATGAACAACTACAAAAAATGATTGAACCTATATTTTATCAGGATCACAGATAAATAAAAAAACTCCTGTTTTGCGACAGGAGTTTTTTATGCAAGAGTTGACGATTTATTTTTTTAAAAAAGCAGAATACATCCAAACTAATTTTTCCTGCTCACGTATATAATCGCTCATTAAGGCATTAGTACCCTCGTCATTGGCATCAGCCGAAAGGTTAAGTAATTCTCTTTGTTTTGTAATTACTACTTTAAAAGAACTTAAAATATCATCAACCGCTTTTATACCGTCAGATACCTGCACACTTTCTTTAATAACAGAAGCTTTTTTATACTCAGAATAGTTATGGTTAGGTGCGTAACCCAAGGTTAGTATTCGTTCGGCTATTTCATCAATCTTTAATAAAAGGTCATTGTATAATTCTTCAAATTTTACATGTAATTCAAAAAACTTTTCGCCTTTAATATTCCAGTGATAGCCACGTACATTTTGATAAAAGATGGAATAATTAGCCAGTAATTCATTCAACTGTGCGGCTAAACCTTCTGATTTTTTTGTATCTAAACCAATTGCATTTACTTTTTTCATCTTGCTATAATTTTATAATATTTAAAGTTACAAAGATTATATAGCAAAAAAGATGATTTTAAACAGCTCTGCGTATTAATGCATAAATATCCAGGCTAATAAATTCACCGTTTTTAATTTCACAGTCCTGCATACAACCTTCATACACAAAACCTAGTTTGCGCATTACCGTTTTACTATTAGTATTTAAGGTTTCAATAAGTGCTTCAATACGATGTAGTTGAAGCTCCTCAAAAGCATATTTACAAATAGCAGGTACTACTTCGGGTACAATACCTTTACCCCAGTACTCAGGTAATAACCAAAAACCTAATTCAGCTTTTTTATGTTGGGCTTGTAAATTGTTTAAACCTGCGGCACCGTAAAATATTTGGTTATCGGGTGAAACAATGGCAAACCATGCGCCGGTTTTATTATTTTCTAATTGTGCGTACCAATCCATTTGCTCCTGTGTGGCGGCTAAACTATGGTAACTAACACCGTAATATTTTATTACATCGGGATGCGAAAGTCCTTTGTAAATATTTTCCATATCATCGGCAACAATTGGCCTTAACAGAAAACGTTGGGTTGTTATTGAGGTAGACATAAATGGACCCGAAAATACTTAAAACTTTTAAGGAGTAGCATACTTTTCTCCAACGGTTAATCCCGATTGCAATTGTTTAAAAATCAGCTTCTCATTATCAGTCATTTTGCGAGACGCTTGTAATACAGAAGAAAATCTATTTTTCTTAGGCTCTTCAAATACAAACACAGAATCTTGTTGCAAATAAAACAATTTTATGCCGCGACATTTGTCGCTTTTTTCGTATTCGTAAATAAAATCTGGCAAACCACGTTCGTTACAAGCGCAGTTTAAAAAATTACCCAATTCACTTTTTTTATACAGGCTTTTTGTATACTTTATTCTTTTATCACCTAAGTTTTTCTTATTGCCTGTTATCAGGTTATATTGGTTATTGGCTTTGTTATGTGAATAACCATAGCTAAAGGGTTTACAGGAAACCGCAAATAATAATAACAGAATGAATGGAAGCTTGTTAAGATGGCGCATAATAAACAGTATTAATTTAACATTTGTAAATTAAACCAATTTTCATATTGATAAAATCGAGTTATATAAAAATCTTATTTATGATTACGGTTTATTTATTTTAGGTGATAAACGGTAATTACAAAAAAGTAATTGTTACTTCTTTGCAATTCTATTGCAGGGATATTGAAATGCGGTTAATATTTCCGGGAAGTAATGTATCAATAGTTATTATGGCATTTTTAGTTTTAATCTTTTCGTCAACATCGGTATAAGCCGTCATTAATTTGTTGTCAATAAACTTGTCCGTTTCTACTGATTTTGATACAGGTTTAAACATCTCATGAAGTGTATTATAAAATATTAGGGCTTTTTCTTTTGATGCAAAATAGATGTACGAAGTAAGACTAAGAATTGTATTTGACTTAGATGTTTCGTTAATCCTTAGCTCAATTTTTCCGTATTCAATAGGCACTTCATTAATAGGGTTTTTTGTAAATCTGAAAGTATGTGTTACTGTTACAGCATTCTCACCATCATCACTAAATATAGTTTGGTTTAAATTCCACTGTCCAATTGCAGTATCATTGTAATCCAAGTAATCATTTTCTATCAAATTATCCAGTAAATTATCATTTTTGAATACGTTGGTAGTAAAGAATATTTTATTTACTAAAGTTTTATAACCGGAAGATGAAGGTGTATTGCAATGAATGTTTGACATCGGTAATATAAGTGATGAAAAATAAAAGAATAATTTACTCATTTAATAGATATTATTTTTATTACAACAAGTTCTACATGAATTTACAAATATTTGCTCAATAGTATTACTACAGTTGCAGAGTGAATATTTAATTCATTTCCACAGGAAATAAATTAAATCACAATCCTATCGGATTGCAAGTGAAACTCCATCAGGGAACTGCAGCCGGTATACAAATAAAAAATCCGGTATAATAATACACCGGATCTTATTGATAAGTTTTTATACTTAATCTCGCCTGAATATATTAATGATAATGAGGAGTATGATAGCACCGGCGGCAGATAATAAAATGGTGCCTATTACGCCACCACCAAAGGTTAAATTTACTTTTGGGGCAAGCCAGCTACCAATAAAGCCGCCAACAATACCTACTACTATATTACCTAATAAACCAAAACCACTTCCTTTAAATAGTAAACCGGCCAGCCATCCTGCAATAGCACCAATGGCTAAGATGATGAGAATGCTTGTTAAATCCATAGTTTGTATATTTTAATGTGTTAAGTGTTTTATGTTACTGTAATAGCAACTAGCCTGCCAATATTTGCAGCAAGGGTCAATAAGTTGTTTCTTCTTGTATTAAGGTGCAAATTTTTCAAATGTTTGCCCGTTAAATTTGTATGCACCTGATTGGTGTGTGCCAAGCCAAAGTGTGCCTTTTTTGTCTTTGTAAACAGAAAAAAGTGTAGTGTTTTTATCACCGTCTTTTACAATATACTGTTTTGCACTTTTACCATTGTAACACCATACGCCCTGGTCGTAAGTAGCTAACCATAGGTTTCCGTCATTGTCGTTGATGGCCGACATAAAATAAACGCCGTTATTTCCATTGGCCAATTGTATGCCCTCTATCCCCTTTTGTGTTTCGTATTTAATTAAAATTTTATCATTTTGTTTTATAGGGTCAGGCGAAATGGTATAGCCATAATTGGTATTGCAAATCCAAAACTTTCCTGCGGTATCTTCCATAACAGAACGAATACCAAAACTTCCGCCGTTGGGAATATTGGTTAAATGGTCTTCGTATAACCAACTGAGTGATTTGCCATCATAACGACATACACCCAAATTTCCTGTCCCAAACCACATATTGCCTTTACTGTCTTTGTAAATGGAGTACACTTCGTAAGGACTCCAGGGTTTGTCCGGATGTTTTGTAAAAAAACTATCAGCGAGATAATGTTTAGGGAAATCTAATTGGTATAAGTTTTTTCCGTCGTAGCGGTATGGACCTTTTTCGCCACTTTTACCGGTCATAGCAAACCATAAATCATCGGGTTGTAGTTTCCAATTGTCTGCTACAAATTTGCTTTTTATGGGTGTAAGGGTCGTAAAATTTTGTCCGTCAAACTTGCTGATGCCACCCAATGTTGCCAAGTAAATATTACCCTGTTTATTTTCTTGAATGCTTCTGATACGGTTGTTACTTAGTCCATCTTTTTCTGAGAAATGAATAATGGTTTTACCATCATAACGATATACGCCGTCTGCATCGCTGCCAAACCAATAATCGCCATTTGTAGCCTGATAAACAAGCAATATACTTTTACTTAATGCGGAAACTGTACTTCCAATATTAGCCGTTGCTTTTTGACTTTTTCCATTGCAGGAAGTTAGTAAAGTGAATATGCTAAAAATTAAAAGTATTCTTGTTTTCAATGGCTGGTGTTTTTGGGGTGTTGTGTTGATAAAGACTTTATTCGTCATCCAACATAGCTGAAAATCCAATCTTGCGTGTAGTTCATTTCACTGAGTATTTACTATATAGTTTGGGAAGTCGTTTGCGTATTTCGTCATCACTCCAGTCGGGATCTGTCATATATATCAAAGCACTGCTGTCATAGAATAGCCCAAGTTTTTCTGCATTAGGTCTTGGGAAAGTATAATCCGTTAAAGGATCCTTTTTCGTCACTATTTCATATGCATTGTCTGCCATCGGAATTAACTCTTCAAACTGGCAATAATATTCACCGTACTGTTCATTTATTGGAATATCGAGAGTGGCCAGGTGATCTGCGTTTTTAATTGTCTGATTAAAGTTGTACTCACCTAACGAGATCAGCCAACAGCGGAAATAATAAAATCTATCATCAGAAGAGCCTTGTTCTATCAGAATTTGAGCCGCGTAAACACCCTGCGTTGTTGCTTTTTTGTTCATTGCTTGAAATATAATTTCAAACTCTTGAATCTGTTCAGGAGTCAACTTTGTCAATTGTTCAAGAATAGCTTGAGCCTTTGTCTTATTATTGAAATTTCCTCTTTCAAAACCGTAGTCAATGATTTTCCAAAAGGATGAAGTGTCCATCTTTTGGTTTTTTGTCAATACAGGTATCATTTTAGTGTCTTTAATATTCGAATTTGTTTGCTCACAAGCAATTAGACTAATTAACGAAATAATTGTGAGAAATAACCTCATATAGATTTTAATAAATTACACATAACTTTGTGGATATTGCCTAAGACGGGAATTCTTAGAAAAAAAAGTCAATTAAAAACGATAATTGAACCTTGCTCAAATACCAATTCAAAGCTGTTTAGCCTCGCTTTGGGCAATAGCTTGCTAGCTACTGTCTTTTATCTTTTATTTTAATACTACTGTTTCGTGCCATGCTTGCTGAGGTCTGCTTTTGGGATAACCATTTTCTGTTCGGAAATTTTTACGTTCTTCGGTAAAATCCCACCAGGTTTTTGTTTTATCCTTTGTGTTTGCAAAATTTACCACTAACCTGAATTGATCTTCAACGCAAGGGTCAACCCAATACCCTTTTTTATGTTCGTATTCGTCAGTAAGTTTTGCTCCGTCTTTATTTTTTAATTGGTAGAGTGAGTAATAGCCTAAAAACACAAGGTCTTCGGCAAATTTTATTCCGACTGATGGAACGGTTTGAAATTCCGCCAACGCATGAATTTCTTTTGCTCGTTCCATAGTAACATTTAACAACACTCCCAGCTCGTCAGTTGCGAAATCAGGAATGTTTGCTATTTTGATTTTGTTCTTTCTCAAATTTGCTTTCTCTATGTCGGTCAGTGGTAATTTTATGTTTGTCTTATTTTTCATTTTTAGAAAAAATCAGTGTAGTGTCGTGTTTTACTTGTCTTTTAAATTCTTTTCTTGCGTTGCCCACATAATAACATCACGAAAGTCAATTCTCGCTCTTTCAGTCAATGTTACAACTTGTAACAAATTTCCTTTTGCCAAATACAAAATAGCCATTCTTGTATTCTTTAAATTATATTCAGATTTGGCCATTACATGATTCTCGTTTATGGAAGATAATTCTTTAATTACTGAATCTCTTTGTTCGACTTTAAAATCTTTATTTATAATATCAAGTATTTCTTTGTCCATAAATTTAATGCAAGCGAATAGTATCAATAAATAAGTTGCCTATATTATGAAATGTGCCAACAACAAAAGATGTTTTGTTATTAATAGTGTCAGTAATTTCCCAAATTATTGTGTTTTGGGAAAAACTAATATTTGAAAAGAAAAGTATGCAGAGTAGAATTTTCATATGTGGTTGCTGCCGGCTAGAAAGGCCTGCTGTTGGTCTGGTACTTAGTAACGTTCAATCTGTAATTGCTTATGGTGTTAATTAGTAATATCATAATATAATAAAGGTCTTGGTGGTATAACCCCGTTTCGCTTATAAACAAATTTGTCATGCCTAAAATCTGTTCTGCCGTTCATTAAAGTGTCTGTAAATTGTTTTGAACTAACTAAGACCGAAATGTCGCTTAATTGATATGAGTTTAAAAAGTATCTTGCGATATCCTCAAAGTCAATAGTCGTTTGTGGCTTAATAAAAACTTTGATATGTGAGCTGTCTACCCATACAATATTGGTTGTGTCGGTAAAATATTTTCGGTGTCCATTTTTAAATTCTACAATTTTATTTGCCGTGTTAATAGTAGTCGGCAGTTTATTACGATGGGTAGTGTCATTAATATAAACCTCAACAATTGCTGTACTATCTGTCAAGTTTCTTAGATATGCCCAATAGTGCAAGGAACATGAACTTAGGCAAGTCGTCAGTAATAAGCTTATAAAAAGAACTTTGTGTCGCATGGAGTGTCAAAAAAGTTAATGCCAACGTACAGCGCTTGTTGCTGAGCTGGAATTTTAGAACCTCCAAACACGGAACCCAGCCCAATAAATTACTGATGTTGAAGTTAACAATTAAAAGTTAAATAGAATTCGGTCAAGCCTGATTTTAGCTGAAAGTAGTACAACAGACGATTGCCCTTCCGTCCGCCAGGCTTTTTGCAAACCTTTTGTTGATTGATGTTTTAATTGTTTGTTGTAAAGTGTATCTCTAAAAGAAATCTTAATGTGGTTTCGGCTTTGCATTTAATTGTTATCAAATGGTTGTCAGAAAAAGTTGGGTCAATTGAATGTGTGCCTCGTTGGAATAAATCAATAAAAGCAATTGTGGCTTCAATATCTTTATCTATGAACTTTTTGAATGGTTCGTCCGAAATGTTTCTGCAAATAAAAGATAGTCGAGCTTTTCGTGTTGGTCGTCCATTATGGAAGTCGTCTGCACTTTTCGACCAAGATGTTATGTCTTTGTCTGGTGCTAAAATATGAAATAAGTGAGTATACAACTCTCTAATTGATGTCACAAAATGTCTAATTCTGTCGGCATTGTTTGAGTTTAAAGCTTCAACTGCACCTTTCCACATCTTTAAAAGACCGTCATCAATTTTTGGTAACCATTGAAGTAATGAATACTCATTCTCATACTGAATGTCTGTCTTTACAATTTCTTCTTCAGCACTAATTTTTTCATCTGTTGAAATCGCTTCAACAAGATTTGAAGATGTAAAATATTCAATAGAAGGAAGTTTAATTAATTCTGGGTTTGTTGTAATTATGCTTGCTTTGTCAGACGAATAAGATTTTAAGAGTGCAGAATAGTTATCTGAGAATGTTGTAAAAGAACCTTGAATAGTTTTTCTTTCTAAATCACCAATGCTAATTCGTGAACCTAACTCTTGCCAATTAAAATTTGAAAGACTTTTTTCTGCAAAAAGATTAAGTTCTGTAGCTTTTATAAGGCTTGATTGGATACCATAAGAAAATAAATCTTGTGTCTTGTCGAAAGCATTAAGCGTTTTTGTAAAGTCTGGGATTTCAAAGGCTTTGAAGTATGAACTACTAAGCAAAGAACCTTTTATCAGTCTTTCCTGTTGCTCCAAGTCAAAACTATTAGACCAAATATCGGTAATTTTTGAAATTGAATCAAAGTTGCTTAGTGCAGAAAGTCCTAAAGTTGAACTTCTCGTAATATCAGCAATTGCTCCAAGACCTTCTAAATATTTTGTTGAAGGAAGCATTGTTTGAAACTTGCTAAATGTGGAGAACTGGTCCTGAAAACCACTTATGGATTTAAAAAGACTATTTTGATATTGAAGTTTGTCTAAGAAGGAAAGACTGTTATTTATTGAGTTTATCTTGTTAGAATAATTTGAAATGTACTCAATAGCTTTGTGATAAGTCTGTTCATTTTTCTCTTTGTCTTTAGCGGATTGAGCTGACGCACCCTGGTATTTTTTATTCCTTTTTGGCTTAGATTTCTTATGTGTGTTCTTTTTCTTTTTCATAAACCCTTTAAAAATTAGAGCGTTTCCCAGAAATTGCAGACAACTTTCAAGGCTTACTGCTGTGCCGGAATTTATAACGTCCAGCCTGATACTGTTGGCCAATAAAATTACTGATGGTGAAGATAAGAACTACTGCTGAATAGAATTACGTCTGACTGAACCGTAGCTGATTCCGACAAAAAGATGAGGAATTATTTGCTAGCCAGCGTAGTGAGGCTACTGTTGATAGCTTGACTTGTTGTCTACCGTCTCATTGAAATATTTTCGTGAACCCATTTGGCTTCCTCGTCTGGAGTCACTTTGTCCAATGTACTACTTATTCTACAAAAAGTTGCGTGAGGAAAGTCATAAGGCTTGCTGTCGTCAAAGTATGGCCCAACAATACCTAAAAACCAACCGTCTTTTGCCGCCCAATGAGGCTCATTAACTCTACATTTAAAAACTTCATAATGAACAAAATTATTCTGTCCGTCAAAGTCAAAAGTTACTCGTTTAATATGTTCTATCTCGTCAGGGCAAGCATCAAGTTCAGTTGGGAACTCTAACCAATTTGCAAGATTGCTTTCTGCTCCTGCTACTAAATTATTATATTCTTTCGGAAACAGATTTGTCTTGTCGTGGTCTGCTAAAAGTTCAAATGTTGTTTGTCTTGTCAATAAGTTTTTCGCAAAAGGCAAAACATCATTATGTGTCAGTTCTTGTCCGCTTTCAAGTTTTTCGTAGAGTTCTTTAATTCTATCAAAGCGTTCGGCGTTGAGTTTTTTGTTCTGTCGTTTAACTTTTACAATTCTATAAACTGCAAAAATTACAATTATTAAAACTATAAGTCCTATGATGATAAAAACAGTCTTCATTTTTTTTATTCAATTTTTTTGTAATAAATAGTTGCAAGTCATATGATTGATTTTTTATGGACTTGTCATACACAGCTTCGCTATTCTCAGTCACACGAACTTAGTTAATGGTTATGTTGCTTGTTTGAAGATAGAGATACTTAAGGATAATTGCAAGCCGGTGAATGATAAATGATGAAGTAATTGATACAGTTGAAAAGCTGCCCGATTGGCAGCTGTAGCTGCAACGAAGTATGGCTACGTGGGTTGGCGTTGCACTACTGCAGAAAGCGGGAACAAAAGCTGATGGGTGTTACTATAGCTGATAGCCCCTGATTAATTAGATAATTAGATGATGAGATAATTAGACAATGCAGTAAATAAAAAAGCTACCTCTTTGCAGAGATAGCTTTTAGAAAAAATTTTATAAAAACTTATTATTGTAATTTAAATGTTTCCAGGAATTTGGTATTAAAATCGCCTTTGCGGAAACGTTCGTCCTGCATTAATTGCAAGTGAAAAGGAATGGTTGTTTTTACCCCTTCAATTACATATTCGCTTAAAGCACGATACATGGTATCGATGGCTTCGTCGCGGGTACGGGCAACGGTAATTAATTTACCAATCATGGAATCGTAATACGGAGGTATAACGTATCCCGCATATACGTGGCTATCCACACGAACACCGTGTCCGCCTGGCTGGTGTAAGGTGGTTATTTTACCCGGTGATGGACGGAAATCGTTATAGGGATCTTCGGCATTAATACGACACTCAATAGAATGCATTTGAGGGAAATGGTCTAAACCGGAAACTTTTTCGCCCATGGCAATTTTGATTTGCTCTTTAATTAAATCAAAATTGATAACTTCTTCCGTAACACAGTGTTCTACCTGTATACGGGTGTTCATTTCCATGAAATAGAAGTTGCGGTTTTTGTCCACCAGAAACTCAATAGTACCTACACTCTCGTAACCAATGGCACCGGCTGCTTTTTTAGCGGCTTCGCCCATTGCGTGACGCAGTTCTTCGGTCATAAACGGAGAGGGGGCTTCTTCTACCAATTTTTGGTGACGACGTTGGATGGAACAATCTCTCTCGCTTAAGTGACAAATAGTACCGTATTGGTCGCCCGCAACCTGAATTTCTATATGGCGTGGTTCTTCTACAAACTTTTCCATATAAATACCGTCGTTTTTAAACGCAGCACCTGCTTCGGCCTTGGCTGTATCGTAAGCTTTTTCCATGTCGGCTTCTTCCCACACAATACGCATACCCTTGCCACCACCACCGGCAGTTGCTTTTAATATTACAGGGTAACCCATATCGCGGGCAAGGCTTTTGGCTTCGTCAATATTTTGTAATAAACCTTCGCCACCGGGTACAACGGGCACACCGGCTTTAATCATGGTTTCTTTGGCGGTGATTTTGTCACCCATTTTATTAATCATTTCGGCTGTTGGCCCAATGAATTTAATACCATGATCTTTACAAATATTGGCAAACTTAGCATTCTCGGCCAGAAATCCATAACCGGGATGTATGGCATCGGCATTGGTAATTTCGGCCGCCGCCATTATATGCGGAATATTTAAGTAAGAGTCGCTGCTTTGAGGCTTACCAATACAAACTGCTTCATCGGCAAATTTTACATGTAAGCTATCTCTATCGGCAGTAGAATATACAGCCACCGTTTTAATACCCATCTCACGACAGGTTCTTATAACACGAAGGGCTATTTCGCCACGGTTGGCAATTAATATTTTCTTAAACATGAGTTTAATTTGAAAATTAGATGATTTGAAAATTTGGTAATGGAGACTTAAAGTGCATGATTAGGAATAGCGCCACATAATTGGCACATTAGCAAATTAGCACATTAGCACATTTTCAAATTAAGCCGGTTCAACTAAGAATAACGGTTGGTCGTATTCTACCGGAGTAGCATCGTCAACTAAAATTTTTACGATTTTGCCGCTTACCTCGCTTTCAATTTCGTTAAACAGCTTCATGGCTTCAATAATACATACAACTTTACCCGGTGCTACTTCGGTACCAGGCTCCACAAAACTTGGTTTATCCGGACCCGCTTTACGGTAGAAAGTACCAATCATCGGGCTTTTAATCGTAATAAGATTACCGGCAGCTTCAGCAGGCTTGGCTGCTGCGGCAGGAGCTGCAGTTGTTGCAACAGGTGCGGCTGCAGGAGCAGCTTGCGCAACCGGAGGAGCATAACTAACAGGGGCAGCACTTACAACTTGTGTTATTTGATCTTCTTTTTGCTTAATCGTTACTTTAAAGTCTTTTTGCTCAATGGTTACTTCACCAATGTTCGACTTGTTGATCATTTTGATCAGTTCCTGGATCTGTTTAAAGTCCATGTGTTTCAATTTAACAGGTATTAGTTAGTTAAAAATTTAGAAGGCTAAGTTAGGTAACTGCAGCCAAAAGCAAATCAACGCTTTTTTTGCGAAATTGCCCGAAAAAAGGTTAAAAACAATAAAAAATGGCCTGAAATTGTACAATTTCAGGCCATTTTTTTATAAAACGAATAAATTATTCTTTTACTCTTTCTACGTATTCGCCGGATTTTGCGTTAACACGTATTAACTCACCTTCGTTTACAAACAAAGGAACGTTAACGGTAGCACCGGTTTCAACGGTAGCCGGTTTTAAAGTACGGGTAGCCGTATCGCCACGTAAACCAGGCTCGGTATAAGTTACCAATAAAACAATTTTCTCCGGTAACTCAACACTCATAGGTTGTTCAGTTTCGGTGTTAATTGCCACACTTACTTCCTGACCATCTTTTAAAAACTGAGGAGCATCTACCATGTTTTCGTTTAAAGCAATCTGCTCAAAAGTTTCGTTGTCCATAAAATTGTAGCCGGTATCATCTTTATACAAAAACTGAAAAGCTCTTTTTTCCACACGAACCGGGTAAATGGTATCACCTGAGTTCCAGGTTTTTTCAATAGAGCGGCTATTGTCCACCCCTTTTAATTTTGCCCAAACCTTGGCCGCCGCACGGGCAGTTTTGTTTTCGCCAAACTCAACAACGCTGTATAAACTATTGTCAAGCTTAAGAATCATGCCGCGGCTTATGTCCGATGTATTTGCCATAAAACTCTATTTTTAAGGCGGCAAAGATAGGGAAACCATTTTTTACCCTGCTACAAGGCCTTTATGTTTTTTATTTTTTTGTTTATCAGCTGTATAGCCCTGATTGATCGTCCCTTGCGACGCTCCGTTCAACTGCATTAACACGGAGCATCAATGAGGCTAATCCAATAACTAATATC
>DHEF01000045.1:22662-25780 GCA_002399735.1 Chitinophagaceae bacterium UBA4857 | reverse complement strand
TCAATGAGGCTAATCCAATAACTAATATCCAATTAATTCTATTGGTCAAGTTGCAGCATCCCGAACTTGTTTCGGGAATGCTGTTCGCTAATCATCATCGTGCTTTATGCATCAGTTGTTTTATAGCGGCAAGTTATTTTTTTTGAGAAATAAATTCACCCAACCCATTCCCGATCATCTAGTTTTTCTCAGTGTTTCTTACCACGGCTTTTCTAACAGTTATGGGTGTAGGTGCGGAGCTTTTCTCCGACTCATTTTTATGCCTTACTACAAATTGTTCTTGCACAGTTACTGTGCTATAATTTGCAAGTGGTTTATTCGTATTACGTGGTACATTATAAGCTGCGTAAACGTCTAATGATTGTTGCACCGCAGGGCTTAATTTTGAGGTTCTATTATTAACTGGTGTGGGTGGTGCTGGAGGAACAGCCGGTACAGTTGCAACTTTTGGTGAAAGATATGCCGGAGCTGGTGGTACAGCGTATTTATGTGCAGGTATTTTTGATGAAAAGGAAATGGGAACTGGCGTTGGAGGCGTTGGCGGTGGTGGTGCTTGCACCGGTAACTCACCATATTTATCCTTAAAACGCTGTACATCTTTATCGTTTAATAAATTATACTTTTCAGTAGTACCATTTTTTAAAGTAAGTTTTATAAAACATTCATCCGCTTTTGTTTTAGCGTTACGCTGTTTGGTTGTCCAGTTAATGTTTTGTACATCCGGATGTCTTTCCATAAAATTATCATGCGCTTCTCTGCCATCGGTTACCCAACTTAGTGTATCCGGGTATTTATTAGCCGGAGCCTTTTGCACCCATTTATTTTGTTTAGGCACCGTATCTTTTGCATTAAAATTTTCTACAGTTGTGTATTTGTTGTAAGATGGGTTATCATTAATCATTATTACACCGTCTTTGCCTTTATTACCCCAAATTTTAATGGCGTTTTCGTTTGAAAAGAAATAGACTTTAGTAACATGTACATCGTTAAACTTGTCTTTGTATTCTTTACCCGTGTACATCTTATCAGCGTATATGATGTATTCTTTTGGTTTATCAATTATCACTTTAATAGTATCGGCTGTAATAAACATATCCTTATGTGGTTTGGTACCAGCCCAACCCATTACACCACCTTTTGACTCAAGCCTTATATTGTCGTTTCCAAAACTTTCAACAACTGGTTTTATATATGGTTGTTCGGCATAGGTTTTTCCTCTGTTAATGGCTTCTTCCATGCTACCATCCCACTCCATGGCAATGGATGAAGACAATACATTCATCTTTTCACCTTTTTGTTGTGCTTTTATCAGTACTAAAAAGCTTTTGGTATCATTACTATTGCGATTGTAGGTAAAATGAAAATTCGTTGCGGTATCACTAAGGCTTAACTTATGATTGATTATTAAATCAGTTACTTTAAAACTAAAAAAACCGTTATTGTCAGTTATTACAGTTACACCGCTGTTTTTTTCTACAACGTTTACATTGGCAATTGGGTTACCGGTTAGATTATCTATTACCATGCCTCCATATGTAAATGGTAATGCATTTTTGGTATGACCTATTTCGCTACGGAAAGCAAGTAATACGGTTGCCATTAATGGCAGCAAAAAAAGAAATTTGAGTGCATGCACTCTTGATGTTTTGAGTTTGTTCATCATGGCGATACGTTTTTTAAGTGACGAAAAATTAAAGGGAGTTGCTATACTAAAATTTTGATTACCCATTACTTTTAATAAGAGGTATTGGTATTCTTTTTTATTCATGCCGGTTTCAATTACCTGGTTATCGGCAATATATTCCAGATTTTGTCTGATGGCTTTTCTTATTAGCCATGCAAAGGGGTTGTACCAATTAAGGTAACAGATGATTTCACTGCAAATAATATCAATGGTATGTTTTTGTTTTACATGCACAATCTCATGCTGAATAATTTTTTCTAATTCCTGCGGTGCATGTAAATGGCTGTTCAGGTAAATATTGCTACCAAAGGAAAATGGTATAATGGGTGCATTTACCTGGTATAGTTTTATACCATTGGCAGGAATAAGTGTTGCTTTCTGTTTTACTTTTCTAAATGAGATAAACTGTATAAACAAACGACCCAACAAAAAGACAATACCTGTAATAAATATAATTGCGGCATAGTTCCATAAAGGCCAGCTTGTATGGGCTGCTACGGTTTCTAAATGATTGGTTACAGCCGGTACTTGAGAAAATGAAACCGTAGGGAAGTTCTGGATCCAGGTAAATGTACCCGGTGAACTTTGGGTTACTAACGGTGCAATATTAATGGCAGCAATAAAAAAACTAAGTATGGAGTAGCCTAATAAATACCACCGGTTATAGCTATAAAAAGTTAACCTTCTTAAAACAAAGAAATAGAATAAATACAGTACAGTTAGATTGATACTTAATTTTAGTAAATATTGAAATACTTCGGGCATAAGTAATTATTTAATCATTAATAAGTAGTTGGAAGGGCATAAAAATTTATTTATCCTCGCCTTTTTCAATCATACGCAGTATATCTTTTAACTCTTTGGCGGATAATTTTTTTTGTTCCACAAAAAAGTTGACCAGTTCTTTGTAGGAGTTGTCAAAATAATCCTGCACCACATGCCCCATAAATTTTTTCTTATACTCCGCCTCGTTCATGGCTGGTTTGTACATATACGCATTACCAACTGCCCTGCTGATTAAGTAACCCTTTTTTTCTAAATTTTTTACTGTAGAAGCTACTGTTGTATATGGTGGCGCATCGGACATGTTTTCCATAAATAGTTTTATGAAACCTTCGCCTGTTTTCCAAATAGCTAACATTACTTCTTCTTCCTGTAAGGTTAAACGAACCATGTCTACGAATTTTTCGTAAAGTTTACGAAATTTTCGTAAATAGCAAAATAAATGTTGATTTTTATAAAATTTTAACTTTTGAAGAGGATGTAATATTTATAAGGTTGAATATTTAATAATGCTGCTTACTTGTAATTAATAATTGAGGGGTTGCCACATTATATAGAAAACTTACACAATGCCAATAGAATTACCGAACAGCCCCGATTAAAATACGGGGTACTGCTAAATGGCCAATAGAATTGTTGCAGCACAAGTGA
>DHEF01000045.1:0-22564 GCA_002399735.1 Chitinophagaceae bacterium UBA4857 | reverse complement strand
TGGCCAATAGAATTGTTGCAGCACAAGTGAGTGACACAACAACAGCCCAATCAAGGGAGGGACGATGGTAACAAAAAATCATTTTGCCTAATAGGCGTCTAAAGCCCCTTTAGGGGTTTGGGGCTATATTAATGGCTTACATGCAACTATTTGCGGTATAATTTCGTTACTTTGTTATTATGAAGTATTTAAGTATTCTATTGTTATTTTCTGTTGCAGTTGTAAATAATGTATGTGCACAAAATGGTGATGTACCTAAATCGCCTTACCTGCAGTTTCCTGATAATCCGCCATTGAGTTTATTGTTGGTAGATAGTACAACAACTTTTACGAAGAGTAATTTTAAAAAAAACAAGCCTGTTTTTTTAATATTGTTTAGTCCGGATTGTGACCATTGCAAACATGAAACGGAAGATATAATTAAGAATATTGACAAACTGAAAGATGTGCATATTGTAATGGCAACATCACAACCTTTTGATAAAATGAAAGAATTTTACAAACACTATCAATTATCAAAGTATAAAAATATTACAGTAGGGCGCGACAGGCAGTACATGCTGATATCGTACTTTGATATAAGCAGTTTACCGATGATTGCGTTTTACGATAAAAAACATAAACTATTAAAACGACATGAAGGCACTATGAAAGTGAGCGACATGCTGGCTTACATAAAATAAAACTTTTACTTTTTACCGGCGCCTTTTTTAGGTGCCGGTGTTTTTTTACGGGAGTATACACCATTAAATGAGCAACGCAGGTCACGCCTGGCGCCACAACCTTCCACCTCTGTTAGTGTTACCGAGTTGTTTGTAAATTTAAATTCTAACACACAGGGATCTCCTCCTACACGATACTCAGCCAATGTTGGCGACTTTAATGTAGCCTCACCTTTTAGTTCACCTGTGCAATCGCCATTGTCTTTATCTATATGAATGAAGAATGTGATTTTATTATCCCTTCTGCCATCACGAATAGATACCAGGTTATTTTTGCCGGTGCCATAATCGGCTGTATATTTTTGTTTACGGCTAAAGGTATCTATTGGGTTAATTAAATCGGGAGCTTTATTATCTAATGGCTGTGTCATCACCAAGGCAAAACTTGCCGTAGCTTCATCAAAGGCATAAGCCGTTTGGCCCTGGCTTACCGATTCGTCGGCATTTTTGCGGGTAATGCCTTTAAAAATTGATCTCGCATTTCTGTCAAAACTCACTTGCTGTTCGGTATTTGACAATGCGTCTAAAATAAGCAATGGAGTACCTGCCATGAATTTGTTCTTTTTATCAAATACCAATAAAAAACTTACTTTCTTTTTGGCATCAATAACATTTGCAATCAGGTATTGTAGTTTATTGGCATTGTACATTTTTGCGTAAGGATAAAACTTTGTTTTTGCTCCTTTACCAAACGTGGCCACAATAATACTATCCGGTATAAACTGGGCAACTATTTTGTTGTTAATGCGTAAGCTGTCGTATTGTTTTTGTGTAAGTACGGTATCGGCGTATCTGAAAGGCGTTTCTGTTTCAGGAAAAGCGCCTAAAAAATCTTCAACAGTAGCCGTTTCTTCTTTGCTCAGGTCGGTTATTTTAGTTTCCTCTTTACAAGCGGCAAACAAACTTGTGCAAACAATTAAAAGATATACCAACGGCTTACAATTCATATATAGATTTTTACTGCAACAAAGTAAACATTTTTTAGCGGCATTACAACTGAATTTTGCTGCATGTAATTATTTATTTAGATTTGTCTAAAAATATTATTACGGAATGCTAACTTTTTCTATTAGCGAAGAGAATCATATCAAGGCAATTTATCACTTACAACATGGCGATCAATCGGTAAGTACTAATCAATTAGCGGCTGAGTTAAACACCAAGCCTGCTTCTATTACCGATATGATGAAAAAGCTGAAAGCAAAAAAAATTATTCATTACGAAGCATATAAAGGTTTTAAGTTAACTCCTGAGGGGCGTAAAACGGCACTGATGATTATTCGCCGGCACCGTTTATGGGAATACTTTTTATCGGAAAAACTACAATTTAGCTGGGACGAAGTGCATGAAGTTGCCGAAGAACTGGAACATGTAAGCAATGAAAAACTAATTAACAAACTGGATGAGTTTTTAGACTTCCCCCGTTTTGACCCGCATGGCGACCCCATTCCCGATGCATCGGGAAAAATAGAAATAAGCCGCCAGATTGCATTAAGCGAATTGGCCATAAATAAAGTGGCGGTTGTGTGTAATGTAAAAGACCAATCGGCCGATATGCTGGATTTATTAAACCACAAAAGCATAGCCCTTGGTACCAAACTGGAAGTGAAAAAGAAATTTGATTTTGACGGATCCCTGGAATTAAAAATAGGCAAACAGCCATTAATAAATATTAGCCGCCAATTGGCCGAAAACATTTACGTGAAAATATAACCACCATGTTGCAGAGTATTGAAAAATTTTTCATTGAAATAGGACCTGTTTACGCAGCCCTTATTGCTACCACATTCACCTGGTTGGTAACAGCCGCCGGTGCATCATTGGTATTTTTCTTTAAAACATTAAGCCGTGGTGTATTAGATCCCATGTTGGGCTTTACCGGAGGTGTAATGGTGGCCGCCAGTTTTTGGTCGTTGTTAAATCCGGCAATAGAAATGTCCGAAAAAATGTACCCCGGTTATAGTTGGGTACCTGCTGCGGTAGGCTTTTTGTTAGGGGCTTTATTCATTTTCTTTCTGGATAAAGTAACGCCACATTTACATTTAAACTTTGGCATTAACGAAACCGAAGGCGTAAAAACCAAACTACATAAAACTACTTTATTAATACTGGCTATTACCTTACACAATATTCCAGAAGGACTTGCCGTAGGTGTATTGTTTGGTGCTGCTGCCACCGGTATGGAAGGTGCATCTGTAAGCGCCGCCATTGCATTGGCTATTGGTATTGGTATTCAAAATTTTCCTGAAGGTATTGCCGTAGCTATGCCTTTGCGTCGTCATGGCGTTAGTCGTAAACGTAGTTTTTGGTTCGGGCAACTTTCTGCCATTGTAGAACCGGTAGCCGGTGTTATTGGCGCAGTTGCCGTTATTTACATGCAACCCATCCTACCCTTTGCGTTAGCATTTGCAGCAGGCGCCATGATATTTGTAGTGGTAGAAGAAGTAATTCCCGAAACCCAGCGTGATAAATTCACCGATCGTTCGGTACTTGGTTTCATCGGCGGCTTTTTAATTATGATGATTTTAGATGTAGCACTGGGCTAATTGTCAACTGTCACTTGTCCGTTGATCTGGGGCTTTCATCTGCACTACTACTATCAACCCATATACGGCTGTACGCTTGTAGTGGCCTGCCTGCGCACTTATTCATGCGCACAACGGCCAGCTACCGCTTCCATCCCCCAGCCTTTCAGCTTTTGTAACATTATTCAGCATATGGCATAACCAAACGCAATAGCAGTAAGGTTTTTATGCAAGGGTTTAAAGTTTATTTAAACTACATTAAAAGTTAAAATAATAAATATATTATAATTGATGGTTTATGGTAAGTAGTCAGTTGTGGCAAAAGACAAAAAAAAGCAGATGAACTAATGTCATCTGCCTCTGGTTTTTATAATATATTTCTCTGTTTATTTTATAAACTTATAAACACTTCTTTTATAATTATTATCTATAATAACTAAGTGATAAATTCCGTTAGCTAAATGATTAGTTAAAAGTTGATGTTTACCGGTTTTTGCTTTTTCCTGCATTAACAATTTACCAGCTAGATCCATCACTTGAATAGTTTCGTTACCTTTTAAACCGCTAACCCATAAATAGTCTTTGGCAGGGTTAGGTGCAAGGCTAATTAATGACTGGTCTAACACTTGTATTTGTCGTATGGCACTATATTGGTAGGTTTCGTCAAAATCTATTTGCTTTAATCTATAATAATTAATTAATTTTAGCGGTTCACTATCTTCAAACTGATAATTTAATACAGTACTACTGTTACCATTTGCTGCAACGGAATTTACAAAACCAATGGTATTCCATTCTGTGCCATTAAAGCTACGCTCAACATAAAAACCTTTGTTGTTTTGTTCCGATGATGTTGCCCATTTTAACAAGGCGGTACTTTTACTTGTTTTAGTAGTAGTAAAGTGTAACAATGTTACCGGTAATATAAAGTGACTGTTTTTTACATACAAACCACTAAAGCCGGTTACATTAAAGCTTACTTCCCAACGGCTGGCAACAGCATTCCAAATAATTTCGGAAGCAGTAGGATAAATATTAACTGCAGTACCAGTATAAGTTTCTGGCAAACCGGTATTATTACTACTCACCCCGGGTCTTTTTTCAATAATTAAGTTAGCCTTGTTGGCCTCATCCGTTGGACCAGTTGGCAGTTTTCGTACATTTACAGCATTAAAAGCATTAAATTCGGCCTGAGTAAAATATAGCGTAATACGGCCGGTAGCATTAGCTGCATTAGTGCCGGGAGTAATTTCATAATGGCGCTTTACATATTGTAAAGGCTGTTCAGATTGTATCCATACCTTGGCCGTTGTATTGCCGCTTACCGGGGTTGTGCCTTGCGGAGCTACTACTGCTATTAAATTATTACAGTCGGTAACATTGTAATAAGTAGTAGTATTAGATACAGGTAAAGTTTGACTTGTACTAACAGTAGTAAGAGATACAAGGCTTACACTACTTATTTGTACAGGCGCATTTCTGTTAGTAGTGCTGTTGTCGCCCAACTGACCATTACTGTTTACACCCCAGGTCCAAAGTGTTCCATCTTTTTTTATAGCCATACTGTGGTTTATACCGCATGAAACGGACATCCAATCATTAGCTGTACCTACTTGTATAGGGATAAGTTGAAAAGCATTTTGGCTGGTTTCACCCAATTGACCATTCGTATTGTCACCCCATGCCCACAGGGTTCCGTCTTTTTTAATAGCCATTCCAAAATAACCACCGGCCGAAACGCTTTCCCAATCAGAAGCTGTACCAACCTGAACAGGATTACCTTTTGATACGCCAGTTCCATCGCCTAATTGGCCGTGGGTATTACGCCCCCAGGCCCATAAAGTACCATTTGTTTTTATGGCAAAATTATGTTCTGTTCCAGAAGCAATGCTAGCCCAGTCGGTAGCGGAACCTATTTGACCAAGGGTGGCTTTATTATCGACTAAGTTGCGACCCAACTTTCCATAATAATTTTCACCGGAAGACCATAAAGTTCCGTTTGTTCTTAAAGCAATCATATAATTATCACCAATACTTACTGTTTTCCAAGTATTCACACTACCTATCTGTGTAGGGCTTTCTTTATCTACTTCAGTACCATCGCCTAATTGCCCCCAGGCGTTGTAACCCCAGCCCCAAAGAGTGCCATTTGTTCTAACAGCCATCGAGAACCGTGGTCCGGCCGCGGCACTTGCCCATAAGGTAGAACTGCCAACTTGAGTAGGTGTCGCTCGGTCAGTTACGCCTGAACCATTACCCAATTGCCCATAAGCATCACTTCCCCATACCCAAAGGGTTCCGTTTGTTCTAATTGCTAAAGTGTGACTAGTACCAACACTCATGCTGGACCAGGTAGTAACCGAACCTATTTTTTGAGGACTGTTTTGTGGTGTGGAATTATCGAGGCCTAATTGGCTGTTTGTGTTTGTTCCCCAACCCCATATCGTACCATCTGATTTTTGAGCTATGGAAAAGCTAGTGCTTCCAACAGCCAGTTTTTTAAAAGTGCCGCAGGTGATTTGGGCATTTATATTGCATACACATAAAAATAAAGCGAAAGATAAAAGGAAAATTTTTGTCATGTTACTTATAATTTGATGATAATTTTGTTTGGTCTTTGTAATTAAAAACACTTAATAATATCAAGTTGCCAAAGCGGCAAACTGCGGATACAAAAGTATAATCACATATATATAAATATGGGTACACATTTGTGTATCAGAGTTTATACCTAATTTAATCTGATAGGGTTTACTCTTGGGTGATGGTACGCAGTTCAAAGGAAGATTCATGCGTTGCCCGCATAAACGAATGTTCATGGTTTAATGCTTTGCTATATGTTTATGCCTACTTGTTTTACATATACATGCATATTATTTTAATAGCAATAAATTGCTTAAATGGATATATTTAAGCACCAACATTAACAACCCTGATCTAATAACTATAGCTTATCCACTCTTCTATAGTCGGAAACAATAGGAAATAATTTCAAGGTATAAAGCGAGGACTATTCTTAATTTTATCTATTTAGCTTTTTTAATACCCTTTATTTTTTCAAACAAATTAGAAAGATTAATCGGCTCATATTTTTTCAATTTTTGAGCCGATTAAATTTTTAATCGGCTCATATTTGTTGTATATTTGAGCCGATTATTTTTCTTAATCGGCTCAACCATGGGCAATTTATAAACTCCACAGTAAGTATTAACAACACAAATGGCATATAACTGGCAACATAAAAGCTGGCCTAATTTTAAATACAACGCTACTGTAATTGAACAGGTTGCTTTGTCATTATCTGCCATTACCGGCCAAATGACAGGTGTTTTATTGGGTTTAGGTAATGCTCAAAAACAAGAAACGGAACTGGCCCTTATCATGTCCGAAGCACTTACTACTTCTGCTATCGAAGGCGAAATACTTAATCATGTTGATGTAATGTCTTCTATCAGAAACAAATTGGGTATCAACCAACAGCCCGAAATAGTAAAAGACAAAAGGGTAAAAGCTATTACAGCTATGTTGGTAACAGCGAAACGTAATTATCAAAAAAAACTAACACTTACCGATATAAAAGAGTGGCACTCCTTGTTATTCAGCGATGCAAAAAATATAACTGTCGGCAAATGGCGTACAGGCAAAGAACCTATGCAGGTTATTTCAGGTAGTATTGGTAAAGAAGTAATCCATTTTGAAGCACCGCCATCGGATAAAGTGCCCGCTGAAATGAAACAATTTGTACAATGGTATAATCACTATGAAGTAAATGGAAATTTAACACAGGCAATTATTAAAACCGCTATTGCGCATTTATACTTTTTAACTATCCATCCTTTTGAAGATGGTAATGGGAGAATAGGTCGGGCAATAGCGGAGAAATGTTTATCAGCTTCAATCGGTAGGCCGGTCTTATTAAGTATATCCAGCGTAATTGAAAAAAATAAAAAACAATATTATGCTGCTTTAAAAGAAGCGCAAAGCACCATGAACATAGACCAATGGTTGGTTTACTTTGCCAATATTTTAGTACAAGCACAAACAGAAGCAGTGAGTATGGTACAGCACACACTTACTAAAAATAATCTGTTACAAACTTTTCAATCGCAGTTGAATGCAAGAGAACTAAAAGTTATAAAAAAAATGTTGGCGGCCGGTACAACAGGTTTTCAAGGTGGTATGACAGCAAAAAAATACATGAGTATTACCAAAGCCTCAAAAGCAACCAGCACAAGAGATTTACAACATCTGGCTGAACTGGGTGTACTAGTATTAAAAGGTGGTGGTAGAAGCACTTTTTACGAATTAGCCGGAATTGAATAGTAATAAAAAAGAGATGAGTTGCTACTCATCTCTTTTCTAATATCTCAATACTAAATTCTACATACTATTCTTACATCACATTCTCAATGACCATAGCACTGGCACCACCGCCGCCATTACAAATACCGGCTGCACCGTATTTAGCGTTATTGGCTTTTAATACATTAATTAGTGTTACAATAATTCTTGCTCCACTACAGCCCAACGGATGGCCTAAGGCTACAGCACCGCCATGCACATTCACTTTTTCAGGATCCAGTTGCATGCGTTTAGTGTTTTCAATACCCACAACAGAAAATGCTTCGTTTAATTCCCAAAATGCTATATCGCTCATTTGTAAACCTGCTTTTTGTACAGCTTTTGGCACTGCTAAAGCCGGTGCGGTGGTAAACCATTCAGGTGCTTGTTCAGCGTCAGCATATGATAATACTTTTGCAATAGGTTTTAATCCTAATGCTTCTGCTTTTTCTTTGCTCATTAAAACCAGTGCAGCAGCACCATCGTTTAGGGTAGAGGCATTGGCGGCTGTAACCGTACCACCTTTTTCAAATGCGGCTGGTAAACTGGTTATTTTATCAAATTTTACATTATAAGGCTCTTCGTCTTTAGCAAATACAACAGGATCGCCTTTGCGTTGCGGTATATTTACCGGTACCACTTCATTATCAAACAAACCTTTTTCCCAGGCTGCTTGTGAACGTTTATAACTGTTGATGGCAAAGTTGTCTTGCTCTTCTCTAGTAATACCACATTCTTTAGCGCATAATTCACCGGCAAAGCCCATGGCTTTACCATCGTATACATCCGTTAATCCGTCTTTTACCAAACCATCAATAAATGTAGCATTGCCATATTTATTGCCCCAACGCATACTTTCGGCATAAAATGGAATATTGCTCATACTTTCCATACCGCCGGCAATAACAATATCGGCATCACCTAATAAAATGGATTGTGCGGCTTGCGCAATGGCTTTCATACCACTGGCACATACTTTATTTACTGTGGTACAATTTACATGATCGGGTAAACCGGCAAATTTTGCTGCCTGACGGGCAGGTGCCTGACCTAAGTTGGCTTGTATTACACAACCCATTAAAACATCATTTACCTGGTCTTTATTTACACCCGCTTTCTCCAGTGCTCCTTTTATGGCTGCTGCTCCCAATTGCGTAGCGGTTAACGACTTTAACGAGCCGCCAAAACTTCCCATGGGTGTGCGAACGGCAGAAATTATATACACTTCTTTCATATAGCTTATATGTTATTATAGAAGCGTAAAGGTAACGATTGTTAGTTACAACTCCAGTGCTGTAAATCGGACAGATGGTAATAATGGTAAGTTAATTGTTATATCAAACTTGTTTAGGGTAAGTGCATTATTATTACTCGCTTCCGGAGACTGGGATAACAGTAGTATCACCAATAATATCCCCCATCTTTTCGTATTCTTTTTCATTATACCCTTTGTTTAGTTGAGCGCTTTCTTACTCATCGTAAGCGGGTATAATATGTCATCAACAAATTATAGGCTTAACGCAGAACGCATAAAGCTGAAAGAAAATCTCCGTTTAGTTTTAAATACTCAGAAGAAAGCTGGGTTAGCAAAACAGTACGATGTTGATTAGCGATATTCAGCACAAGAGTACAACAACAGAAGATCAATCAAGGGAGGGACGATGATAACAAAAAAGAATTGTAGTTAATCAGGTTTTAAAGCCCCTTTAGGGGTTTGGGGTTGCAGTTGATACCATAAAAAAAAGCCCCTCAACTGTGAGGGGCTTAAACAAGAGAATGTATTTATTATGCAAATTGCTTGCGAATAATATTTAACGCAGCACCTTCTTTAAACCAGCTTATCTGCTGGTCGTTATAGGTGTGGTTAACTATAATAGTATCGCTGCCACCTTTTTTATGGTTAAGCACAATCTGTAGTGGTTCACCTGCTGCAAATTCTGTTAAGCCAATAATGTCGATGGTATCATCTTCTAAAATTTTATCGTAGTCTTCTTTGTTAGCAAAAGTTAAGGCTAACATACCTTGTTTTTTGAGGTTGGTTTCGTGAATACGGGCAAATGATTTTACCAATACCGCACGTACACCCAAATGACGAGGCTCCATCGCAGCATGTTCACGGCTACTACCTTCACCATAGTTTTCGTCGCCAACTACAATTGTACCAACACCGTTTGCTTTATAATCACGTTGTGTAGCAGGTACAGGGCCATATTCGCCTGTTAACTGGTTTTTAATTTTGTCGGTTTTTTCGTTGTAATAGTTAACCGCACCAATTAACATGTTGTTAGAAATATTATCTAAGTGACCACGGAATTTTAACCATGGGCCCGCCATTGAAATATGGTCAGTTGTACATTTACCTTTGGCTTTAATTAATAATTTTAAGCCTTTAAGGTCGGTACCTTCCCAGGCCGGGAATGGTTCTAATAACTGCAGCCTGTTTGAATCGGGGCTAACAGCCACCACTACATTGCTACCGTCTTCAGCAGGAGCCTGATAGCCCGGATCTTCTACATCAAAACCTTTTGGAGGTAATTCATAACCGGTTGGTGCGTCTAACATCACCTGCTCACCATCTTCGTTGGTTAAGGTATCTGTCAAAGGGTTAAAGCCTAAATCGCCGGCAATAGCTAATGCTGTTACAATTTCCGGAGAACCTACAAACGCATATGTATTGGGGTTACCATCGGCACGTTTAGCAAAGTTGCGGTTAAACGAGTGTACAATGGTATTTTTCTCTTGCTTTTCGGCACCTACCCTGTCCCACATACCAATACAAGGGCCACAGGCATTGGCAAATACTTTAGCACCAATCTGGTCAAAGGTATTTAAGAAACCATCTTTTTCAATGGTATAACGTACCAGTTCGGAACCAGGCGTAATAGTAAACTCGGCTTTGGTTTTTAATTTTTTTGCGGCTACTTGTTTGGCTAAACTCTCTGCACGGCTAATATCTTCGTAAGATGAGTTGGTACAGCTACCAATTAAACCCACTTCTACTTTTAAAGGCCAGCCATTTTTAGCAGCCTCTTCTTTCATTTTTGAAATTGGTGTAGCTAAATCCGGTGTAAACGGACCATTCAAATGTGGTTCTAATTCCGATAAGTTAATTTCAATAACCTGATCAAAATATAATTCAGGATTTGCATACACTTCTGCATCACCTGTTAAATGTTCTTTTACTAAATCTGCAGCAGCAGCAATATCTGCACGGTTAGTGGCAGATAAATAGCGGCTCATGCTTTCATCATAACCAAAAGTAGAAGTGGTTGCACCAATCTCGGCACCCATATTACAAATGGTACCTTTACCTGTACAACTCATACTGGTGGCGCCTTCGCCAAAATATTCAACAATAGCACCAGTACCACCTTTTACGGTTAAAATACCGGCAACTTTTAAAATAACGTCTTTAGGGGCTGTCCAACCGCTTAATTTACCGGTTAGTTTTACACCAATTAATTTAGGAAACTTAAGC
Source organism: Chitinophagaceae bacterium UBA4857 (assembly GCA_002399735.1). GTDB lineage: Bacteria > Bacteroidota > Bacteroidia > Chitinophagales > Chitinophagaceae > Terrimonas. The sequence goes on along the minus strand of DHEF01000045.1, from coordinate 11,498 downwards.
TCCCAAGGTAAACCAGCCATTACATCACAAGCATCGGCACCGCCAACACCAATGGCCACCATACCTAAACCACCTGCATTTACAGTATGGCTATCGGTACCAATCATCATACCACCCGGAAAAGCATAGTTTTCCAACACCACCTGATGAATAATACCGGCACCCGGTTTCCAGAAACCAATACCGTATTTATTAGAAACTGAAGCTAAAAAATCATACACTTCTTTACTTTCCTGTACTGCACGGTTAAGGTCAATCGTACTACTTTCTTTAGCCTGAATCAGGTGATCGCAGTGTACTGTACTGGGTACAGCTACTTTTGCCCTGCCGGCCTGCATAAATTGCAACAAAGCCATTTGTGCTGTTGCGTCCTGCATCGCCACACGGTCTGGCGCAAAATCCACATAACTTTTACCACGCTCAAATATTGTGGTAGCGTTACCATCCCATAAATGAGAGTACAAAATCTTCTCAGTCAGGGTAAGTGGTTTACCAAGTAATTTACGAGCAGCAGCTACTCGTTCGGGAAGTTGAGAATAGTGTTTTTGAATCAAGTCGAAATCGAATGCCATAATGTGGAGTTGAAATACTTTTAATTTGTCGGCAGACAAATAGCTAATTCATTGATAATAACAAAGCTAGGTATGAAATTGTTCATGTAAAAAGCCAATGTACAACCGGTATCATTACAAGGCTGCGAAGTTACAAAAACATAACGTAAATTACAGTTACTTGACAATTTTGTTATAAATATTTAGCTTTGTGTTATGAACCAATTTAAAAACTTTGTAGAATGGAATGCTTTTGGCGTTTGCGCAGCCATTGGTAATCGTATGGGAATATCTACAGGCCGTATCAGGCAGTTTTTTATTTACACCTCGCTTGTAACTATGGGTTCGCCTATTATTTTGTACATGATTCTTGCTTTTTGGCGAAATATGCGTAACTACATAAAATCCACAAAACGTAATCCGTGGTACAATTTGTAGAGATGAGAAGTCAGAATTGAGAAATGAGATTTGCAATCTCGCTATCTTACTGACAATACATTATAATCTGACTGTCGTAAAATTAATTTTATCATCGTCCCTTCTCTGATTGATCGTCCCTTGTTTTTTAGCCCGAGTTGGCCTTGTGTGTTTGATTCGGGGCGACGCTCCGTTCATCGTTCGGTTCTTTGTGCATCATCGTGTTATGTTGCGGTCGTTTAAATCAGAGATCAGCAAATCCTACATCAGAAATCAAAAATCCTACATCCCTTTCCCCGTTTTCTTCAACCACATATACCCCACTATTCCGGCAGTAACAGATGTAAGTAAAACAGCAAATTTAGCTTCAGTTTGTAACACAACATTTTCAGGGTAAGATAGTAATGCTATAAAAATAGACATGGTAAAACCAATACCACCAATTATACCAATACCGGTAATATGCTTCCATGAGGCCGCATCGGGTAGTTTGCTTAAGCCTGCTTTAACAGCCAGCCAGGAACTAAATAAAATACCAACCGGTTTTCCAATTAATAACCCCGCCATTATCCCTAATCCTAATGGCGAATCAAGTGCAGTAAACATATCAGCCTCTATGGTTATATTAGTATTTGCCAGTGCAAACAACGGCATAATAAAAAAATTAACCGGCTTCATTAAAATATGCTCCAGTTTTTCTAACGGCGACTCATTACTTCCTTTATTGGTAGGTAAAGTAAAAGCTACTAAAACACCCGCTATTGTTGCATGAATACCCGAATGATGAACAAAATACCATATAAACAAGCCCGGTATTAAATAAAAAACAAGGTTTTTTATGCCTGCACGGTTAAGTATAAATAATACAGCAAGCAATCCACCGGCATACAACAGGTTAATTAAATGCAATTCCGATGAATAGAAAAAAGCTATAACTAAGATGGCTATTAAATCATCAACAATAGCCAGTGCGGCTAAAAATATTTTTAAAGATACCGGTACACGTTTTCCCAGTAAAGCAATAATGGCCAATGCAAAAGCAATATCGGTAGCCATGGGTATGCCCCAACCATCTGCCGAAATAGTATTTTTATTAAATAATAAAAAAATAATAGCCGGAACGATGGCGCCGCCAAAGGCAGCCAATATTGGTAAGCTGGCTTTTTTTATAGTAGAGAGTTCTCCTTCTACTAGTTCTCTTTTTATTTCTAACCCAACCAATAAAAAGAATATGGCCATCAAACCATCGTTAATCCATAGCAGTACCGGATACTTTAGCTGCAACCAGCTATTTTCATAACCTAAAGCATAATTTAAAATATGTTGCAGCTGTTCGCCTGCGGATGTATTGGCTACAATTAATGAAACCAATACACTGCAAATTAAAATAACCCCACCGGCCGAACCCGATTTGAAAAACTGTTTAAAAATCTGCAAATTTATTATACCTGACATGCTGCAAATATACCATTGTAATCTCACCCCGTTTGGCTAAAGATTAACAATTCCTACTACCAGTTTTTACATTTTTTTACAACAATATTTTATGGAGTTTACGTTGTAGATGAAATTATACTTAGTTATGAAGAAAATAATGTGCTCCGCTATGGTAATGGCTATTTGCATGTTTAGTTTACAAGCAACCGCCCAAGAAGAAACCGACCCCGAACTACCTGCTACTACCATACAACCTAAGCCGTACAAAGCTGCTGTTGGTTTACGACTTAGCAGTAGTCCGGCAGTAGTAAACAACTCCATCTCATTCAGGTATTTTTTTAAAGAGAACCATGCTATTGAAGCATTAATATCATTAGGCGACCCTATTGCTTTTGGAGCGTTGTATCAAATTCATAACCCTTTAGCCGTTGAAGGTTTAAACTGGTTTTATGGCGGTGGTGCTTATTTGGGTTTTGAAAAATATTATCACACTACCAAAAACAAAGATGTTACTGAACCCAATGTTGGTGCACAAGGTGTAGTGGGACTTGATTATAAATTTGCCGGTATACCCTTAAATATTTCGCTTGACTGGAAACCGGAATTAAACTTAGTACGTGAGGTGTTTTTTGAGCCGGCTGCTGTTGGTGTTTCAGCCAGGTTTACGTTTTAAAATTTGGACAGCTTCATACATAAAAAAAAGACCTCCGATTGGAGGTCTTTTTAATGAATATGTTATGCGGCGAGCTTTTCTTTTTTTCTTTTTATTTGGTTTATAATAGAATCTAATGCGGTGTCAAAAGATTCTTCGAAGGATTTACTGGTTGTTTTTACAAAAAAATTGTGTCTTGGTACATGCACTCGTATTTCGGCAATTTTGTCTTTAATCGTGTGAACAACATTGTCAAGTTTCAGAAATACATTTACTTCAATGATGCGCTCGTGAAAGGTACCTAACTTCTGTAATTTTTTGTTTACATACTCTGTCAACTTCGCATCTGCATCAAAACGTACTGATTGAATGTTTACGTTCATAATTTCACATTTAATGAATGAAATAATAAAAAAAAGAACTTTAAAAATGAGTATTTCAACGCTCATTCATTTATTATGAAGTTACTAAACGATAATTGAGAAAACAAATATTTAGACATGATTTTTTAATAGAAATGTTACAATTATTTAATAGTAAAATTTATTGTAATACCACTACTTGAGGGCAGATTTAGGGCTTGCGATTTTAGATTTCTGATTTGTTGATGTCTGATTTTTTGATCTGAGATATGAGATTTCAGCATTGAGATATGAGAATTGTTGTTCAATCTTCTCACTATTGACTATTCACAACTGACTCACCGTATTCCATGCTTTCGGACTTTCTTCTGTTAAACAGCGATATGCACTCCGATTAAAATACGGAGTACTGCATTTTGGTCAATAGAATTGTTGCAGTACAAGAGTGCGACGCAAGGAACGATGATTAGTATTACTGCTGCTGGTTAACATAATAAAAGTATTATAGTATTTAGTATTGAATATAAAGAAGGAAACTCCGATTTTTTACGATAACCTTGAACCTTTGAACTACTATAACTATGCTTTAGGATGAGCTTTTTTGTAAACGTCTTTCAACTTATCAATAGTATTATGGGTGTACACTTGCGTTGCGGCTAAACTGCTGTGACCTAATAACTCTTTTACAGCGTTTAACTCAGCCCCATTATTTAATAAATGTGTGGCAAAAGTATGCCTTAGTACGTGAGGGCTTTTTTTATCAAGCGTAGTGGCCTGCCCAATGTAATGGTTTACTATTAGGTACGCATATTTGGGGTATAATTTTTTACCTTTTTCAGTTACCAGTACTGTACTATCAAAATTGGCAAATTCCTTTCTTTTTAGTTGGTAGTATTCATCCAGCATGGTTATAATTTCGCGGGCTACGGGTAGTATTCTTTCCTTATTACCCTTACCTAAAACCTTTAATTGTTGGCGGGAATTATCTACTTGACTTTCCTGTAAGTTGATAAGCTCACTTAAACGCATGCCTGTGGCATAAAAAAGCGTGATAAGCAATTTGGCGTTTAAGGTTTTCCAGCTTTCGGTGGTGGTATCAATATTCTGTAAAAGCTGTGTAGCTTCGGCTTCTTTTAAAAATGTGGGTAGCTTTTTGGCTGTTTTTGGCGATATAACTTTGGTCATAGGGCTTTGTTTAATATCGCCCTGCGTTAATAAGTATTTGAAGTATGATTTTAATGTGGATATTTTACGGTTGATGGTGCGGCTATCCCAATGAAGGATTTGTTTTCCTTCGGCCAGCCAACTGCGGATAAAACTGTGCGTTATTTCGGCCGGGGCAATTTGTCCGTAGGTTTTATGCAGGTAGGTGAAAAAAGTCTCCAGATCCTTGGTGTAAGCCAATATGGTATGTGCCGAATAACGTTTTTCGTATTGCAGAAAATTGATAAACGGCTGTATAAGGGTCTGTAACTCGGTATTTACCAGCATATAATAAAAATACAAATAAAAAAAGCCGCAACAATAGTTGCGGCTTAAAAGTTTATCGTTATTAAACGCTTAAATTAATTAAGCGTCAATTTTTCCACTGTGGATCTGCTGCTTATAAATTGCTTTTAAAACCTCGCCACGGCGTTTAACCGATGGTTTAGTGAAACTTTGACGTTCACGCAATTGTAACAAAGTTTTAGATTTTTCAAACTTCTTCTTGTACTTTTTAAGCGCCTTGTCAATGTTTTCGCAATCTTTTGAATCAATAATTAGCATAGTGTTATATACCTCCTTTGGTAGTTTTTAGGGTGCAAATATAGTAAAATAATCTGATTACGACACAATTGTAAAATTTTTTGCCTAAAATTATTTGAAGCGCCACCTTTGCACCATGTTTACAGGAATTATAGAAACCACCGGTATAATTGAAAATATAAAAGAAAACGGTACCAATAAAACATTTTGGGTAAGCTCACCCCTGGCTCATGAACTAAAAATTGACCAAAGTCTTTGTCACGATGGCGTTTGCCTTACTGTTGAGGCCATTACAGAAAACCGCTTTCAGGTAACGGCCATTAAAGAAACCTTACTAAAAACAAACTTAGCCGGTTGGCAGGTTGGCCATATTGTAAACCTGGAACGTTGTCTGCAAATGAATGGTCGGTTAGACGGACATTTTGTACAAGGCCATGTAGATGATACTGCTATTTGTACCGAGGTAAAAGTATTAGATGGAAGTTGGGAGTATACTTTTGATATTCATCCGCAGTTTGCCACTTTAATTATAGAAAAAGGTTCGGTGTGTATAAATGGCACCAGCCTTACCTGTTTTAATGTGGGTGCTACTAATTTTACCGTGGCAATTATTCCCTACACATACCAGCACACCAATATTCATTTGGTGCAAACCGGTACCAAGGTTAATATTGAATTTGATGTTATTGGTAAATACTTTTTGCGTAAGCAGGAGGTAGATAATAGGTTGTAGTATTTAGTATGCAGAGTAAGGTGTTTAGCTTTTAATTTTTTTTAAATTTTTAATTTTTACTTTAACGATGAACGTTCAAATAGAAGCCAGTTGGAAACAAGCACTTGCCAAAGAATTTATCCAACCCTATTTTCAAAGTATAATTGACAGGCTAAAGATTGAAAAACAGCAACAGACTCCTATTTATCCTCCCGGGTCACAAATATTTAATGCGTTTAACCTTACACCGCTTGATAAAGTAAAAGTGGTGATTATTGGTCAGGACCCCTATCATGGGCCGAAACAGGCACATGGGCTAAGTTTTTCCGTACAAAAAGGAGTAGCCATACCGCCATCGTTAATGAATATTTATAAAGAACTTGCTGATGATATTGGTATGCGTACGCCTACCCATGGCGACCTTACCACTTGGGCCGAGCAAGGTGTATTTTTACTAAACGCATCATTAACGGTAAAAGCCGGCGAACCTATGAGCCATGCAAAAATTGGCTGGGCCGATTTTACCAATGCGGTTATTAAAACTATTTCCGAACAAAAACAACATGTTGTGTTTTTATTATGGGGCAAGTTTGCACAGGAAAAACGTACATTAATTGACGAAAGCAAACATCTTATACTTCGTTCCGTTCACCCCTCACCCCTATCGGCCTATGGCGGATTTTTTGGATGTAAACATTTCTCCAAAACCAACGAATACCTGGTAAGTAAAGGTCTTGATCCTATTAACTGGATTGTTTCCTAAACAAAGGCACTAAAGCCGGTAATGGCTCTGCCAACAATTAAAGAATTTATTTCTTTGGTTCCTTCATAAGAATAAATAGCTTCAGCATCGGCTACAAAACGGGCTACATTATGGTCTAACAAAATACCATTGCCACCCATTACTTCACGAGCCTTGCTAACAATATCTCTTGTACGTAAGGAGCAAAATACTTTTGCCAGCGAAGCATGTTCATCTTTTAACAAGCCGCCATCCTGCAACTCCGATAAACGATATACCAAAGATTGCATAGCCGTTAAGTTGCTCAACATTTCTACCAAATGATTTTGTATTAACTGAAACGATGCAATAGGTTTACCAAACTGTTTGCGTTTGCGGGTATAATCCAATGCATTTTCATACGCACCACGGGCACAACCTACAGCCATCCAGGCAACACCGGCACGTGTCATTTGTAATACACGGGCAGTATCTTTAAAACTGTTGGCGTTTGGCATACGGTCACTTTCCGGTATAGCACAATCGGTCATGGTAATTAAACCATTTTGTACAATACGCAGAGCCATTTTACCTTTTATCTTTTCAACTTCAAAACCCGGTGTATCTTTTCTTACAATAAACCCTTTTACTTCGCCATCATCAATATCTCTTGCCCAGATAATGGTAACATCAGCAAACGTAGCATTGCCAATCCATTTCTTTTGGCCATTCAATATCCATTTATCGCCTACACGTTTTACGGTAGTGGTTAATCCGCCTGCGGCCCCCGATCCTACTTCCGGTTCGGTTAATCCAAAGGCACCAATTTTTTCCATACGATGCATGGCGGGTAACCATTCTTGTTTTTGTTCTTCCGATCCGCACATATAAATAGATCCCATGCTTAACCCACTTTGTACACCAAAAAAAGTAGCGATAGACGCATCAACTCTGGCCATTTCCATGGCAATAATACCTTCCATTAAAAAACTAAGACCCGGACATTCGTAACCTTTGTAAGTAACACCACACAAGCCTAATTCTGCAAACTTGGGAATAATCTCGTGTGGAAATTCATCATGTAACCAAAAGTTATTGACAATCGGTTTTATCTCCCTTTCCATAAACTCACGAACCTTTAATTGTATGGCACGTTCCTCGGGTGTTAAACGCATGTGCAGTTCATAAAAGTCACCATTAATTTCAGGTAATTCTTTTTTAGGTTTCCCACTGCTGCTCATCATTTTCATCAGGCCTTTTAATTGGGTATCATCCAAACCTGCAAACTTATCCATCACTTCTTTCAAATCAACCTTTGCCGATAGTTTAGCTAATTTATCCATATCAACTTGCTGATATAGTTTGTATGCTTGTCTTAACTTAGAAAAAATTCCGGCCATATTTATTATTTTATTTTTTGTTTACCAGCTAGATATCCTTGACTGAACTTTAGTTGCGACGCTCCGTTCAACTGCATATCGCTATTCAACATCGTGTTATGCGTAGGTCGTTTATTTTTAATCACAGAGCTACACTGAGTTATGTCACAGAGAAACGCAGAGGAGGAAATGTTATATAACGCAAGCCACATTAGTTAATTATCTAATCACCTATAGGTCGTTTTCATTAGCACATCGGCATATTAACAAATTTGTTCATTGCCTTCGCAATCAATATAACAAATAATACCATTTATACCTACTATTGTTTTATTAAAAAAATCGGCATCATTTTTATACTAACTTATTAAGTACAAATAAAATACCACTTTTATTATGCGTTTACGTACATACGAATCATTCTGGCTGCTAAAAAACGGTTTGTTATATACCTATCCTGTATTACAACAAAATATTAAAACAGATTACATTGTTGTGGGTGGAGGTATAACGGGAGCATTAATAAGCGATGTGTTAATAGAAAATAATTTTAACGTTACACTCATTGATCGTAGAGATATTAGTAACGGGAGTACTGCTGCCACTACTTGTATGTTGCAATACGAAATTGATGAAATGTTAATAGACTTAAGTAAAATGATTGGCGAAGAAGCTGCTGCCAAGTGTTATCAAGCCGGTATACAAGCAATTACTGATCTGGAAAAATTGGTTACTAAGAAAAAAATTGATTGTGACTTTAAGCTCAAAAAGTCTTTATACATAGCTCACAATAAAAAGAGTAGTGTTAAACTGGAAAAAGAGTTTTTAGCCAGAAAAAAACATAAACTGGGTGTTAAGTGGTTAACGCAGGAACAAATATTAAGACAGTATGGGCTTTTGTCGCATGGCGGCATTTTATCCGATATGGCGGGCAGTGCGGATGCTTACAAATTATCGCATGAATTAATAAAACAAAACGTGAGCAAAGGCTTACAAGTATACGACCAAACCTGTATAAAAAAAATAACGGAAGAAAAAAACGGTGCCACTATTTATACGGCGGATGGTTACACTATACAAGGCAAAAGAATAATATTCTGTACCGGTTTTGAGACCACTTATTTATTGAAAGAAAAAGTAGCTAAGCTTTTTAATACCTATGCCTGTGTTAGCGAGCCCAATGCGCAAATTCCTAAAAAATTACATGATATATTAGTTTGGGATACCAATGATCCCTATTTATATTTACGTACTACAGGCGATGGTCGTTTATTAATTGGTGGTGAAGACAGTGATAAACTATCGCAAACTGACCAACAAAATGTAAAGGAAAAAAAGTCTGATAAATTGATTAAAAAAGTTACCGGCTTAATACCTGGAATAAATTTTATAGAAGATTTTAGCTGGGGCGGCGTATTTGGCTCTACCAAAGATGGCTTACCATATATTGGTGTATCACCGGAATATAAACATGGTTATTTTGTATTAGGTTTTGGCGGCAATGGCATTACTTTCTCCATGCAAGCCCGTAAAATACTTATGGATCACCTGCAAGACAAATCCAACGAATTGGCCAAATATTATCAGTTTGGCAGGTGAAAAATTATGGTTGGTGCTGATAACAATAACCGTTGGCTATACTTGTATTGTGTTTACATCGGTTTCCGGCCTTGGTAATGCCTTTGCATTGAACGGTATTGCGAGCCTCGCCGGCAGGCTTTTTTGTTTCGCTGCTTTTACTAACTACAAATACCGGTTTACATATTTTGCAAGGTTCCAAACCTGATGCTGGAATATTTTTTGCTGCAATTGCTTCCGATACATTTTTTACAGAACGACAATCGGCTGTATGGTATTTTTGACCATACGGAGTTTTGTAAAATGTTTGAGCTTGTAGTGTTACCCTACAGCAAAACAATACCAATAAAATAATGAGGTGGCGGGCTTTCATGTCCGAAAAGTAATAACCCTTGCTAATATTTGCAAGTTATTTAGCCGATTATAAAATATACCCTCCACGATATTATGTTTACAAGCCGAGTCTCATAAAGGGCTTGTGGGTTGGCTGTGGACGCTGCGTTTATACAGTTAGTTTGCTATTAGTAAACTTTTTACGCTTAGGCTTACTACTTTCTTTTTTATGTATCTCTTATTATCAAATCTCCAAACCAGCAAATCACCAAATTCTACCACTATGCTTCTTCTTCAAAATATAGCTTATAATACTTTCGGCCAACTGCATCATCATAACCCTGTTCTATCATATCCTTATTGCCATGAATGTAAATATGAAAGTTTTTATCCAGTTTAATTACTGACTTAAAAACACGGGCTTGTTTTTTTACTGCTGCTGATGAGATGGTAAAACTATCTTCTATCTGGGTATCAAAATTTTGCTCGTATTGTTCTTTATAGCTTTTAAACATTCCGGAGGCTTCCGGTATTCCAATAACATCTTGTGCAAACTCATCTACATTAAAAGATTCACTTTGTTTAAAGTATTTTATTGATCGGTTTAGCAAATCGGCTTTATCAGCCTTGCTCATGGTAAAATGCTCTTCCAACTCCTCGTTCACAAAACTCTTGCAAAGGCTTAATGTGGCAGTTGTTTTATTAAAATCATCGTTACGTATGCGTAGCTTTAAAAACTCATCTACCCAGTACACTGCACCCGTTTTATTGGTCTGGTCTATTACTGCTACTTTGTAGCCTTCTTCTTTTTCAGTATTAAAAATAAGACAACCTTTGTCCAGTTTTTTAATATTGATAGCTTCTTCTTTATAACCAATTTCAAATTCAGGCCCAGATTGTGATACCATTAAATAAGGCTCTTTGGATTCTGATTTAAAAATACCGATGGCATCCTGTAGTTCGCCTTCAATCTGTAATTGCTTAAAATAAACAACATATAACTCCCCCGATTTTATATTGGGATGGCTGGTTATATCGTACAATTGTTTGGCAATCTGGCGGGTATTTTCATGAAAATCTTCCTGGTTTTCAAAAATCTTATTGGCAAAGTGGTATAACTCGTTTAAACCGATTTCTTCTGTTGCGTGGGTAAAGCGATATATTTCATTGTTCTTTTCAAATGGGGCTAAAAAGTATTGCTTTAGTAGGCTATTCAATACTTCATCTTCCACTTGTAAGGGTTGCTCCGAAAGGGCAAGACCTTCTCCCATTTGTTTATTACCTACTTTATGTATGGCTAAGTTTTCAATCGATGCTTCGGTAAAATATATCATGCGAAATGCAATTTTTTAAAACAGCGAAAATAGACAATTAGACAATGTGCCGATTAGCTAATGTGCTGATATGCTAATGAAAAACTGCCATAAAATAATAAAGGATAGAGAAATGATTAAATATATGGACTAATGCGACTGGCGTTATCATATTATCTTCTCTGTGTTACTCTGTGAAAAACCTTTGTGTATACTCTGTGGTATTATTGCCGCGTACCTGCTGCTGATTAGCGATATGCAGTACCACCGACGAGTCGGGGTGCACCCTGCACAATG
>DHEF01000010.1 GCA_002399735.1 Chitinophagaceae bacterium UBA4857 | reverse complement strand
ATATAATATGTCATTGGCAGCAAAGCGAGGAAACTCCTTGAATAAATTTAGTACCACAATTGGAGGAGACCTCTCCCTATGGTCGAGGTGACGGAACCCTATAACGTAAAGAGTTTTACAATATAAATGGATACTTACAAAATGCTGAATAGAATTACTGAAAGATGAAGAGAGAGTCTTAAATTCATTTCCACTGGAAATAAATTTAATCCCAACCCTATCGGGTTGCAACAGACGATGATAGTAGTAATGTAGCCGGTAACAAAATAAAAATTTCGATAATTATTACAAACGCAACAAACCCAATTTATACATCGTACTCATGGGTTTATTATCCCAGAACAATTCAAAATCTTCCAGGCCAGCTTCGGTATAATTGTTTTTAATTTCTTGCAGGGTTAACAACTTTGGATTATCAACCGATAACTGCGGTAACATTTTTAGCAACCACTCCCCTTGCTCTTTGGCTAATTGAATTTGTTGGGTTTGTTTGCGGGTAACAAAATCAAGGCTAGTTACTTCCCAACTGTTTCCTTTTTTTGATTTTGTGATGGTACTTGCTTTTAATAATTTTCCTAACCAGATAACTTTTGCATTGGGTTTAAATATCAATGCCTCTGCATCATCGTCCAGTGCATGGCTAATAAATTTTGGATCAATGCTGGTTTTAGGCGTTTTAAAGTCAAACCATTTATTTAACGGATCGGTTAAACCAATGCCGTGCATAAAGTTGAGTAATGATTTTTTTAAACCATAGCTAAACGTATCATGATCGGCACCGGTAGGATCGGTATGTACAATATCGTTATTGGCAAATGTGCCAACTTCGTTGGTTACTTTTTTTACGTTAAACTGTTCCGGATATAAGCCAACAGGGCTATGTGCCGTCATAGCAAACTGATGCCAGTAAGCAGACTGCAATACACCTTCGTTAAACATTTGGCGAACCATTTCCAATGAGTCAATAGTTTCCTGTTCGGTTTGTGTAGGAAAGCCGTACATGAGGTAGGCATGGACCATGATGCCGGCATCGGTAAAGTTTTTATTTACCCTTGCTACTTGTGCAACAGTAATTCCTTTTTGTATTAACTCCAATAATCTGTCCGATGCGACTTCCAATCCGCCGGAAACGGCAATACAACCGGATGCTTTTAAGAGTAAACATAAATCGCGGGTGAAACTTTTTTCAAAACGAATATTGGTCCACCAGGATACAGTTAGTTTACGTTTGATTATTTCTATGGCTAATGCTCGCATTAATGCAGGCGGTGCCGCTTCATCAACAAAATGAAAACCGTTTTGCCCGGTTTGTTTCATTATCTCCTCCATTCTGTCGCATAATAACGATGCAGCAATGGGTTCGTATACTTTTATATAATCCAACGAAATATCGCAGAAGGTGCATTTGCCCCAATAGCAACCATGTGCCATGGTTAGTTTATTCCACCGGCCATCGCTCCACAAACGATGCATGGGGTTTACTACTTCAATGGCCGAAATATATTTATCCAGTAATAAATCGCTGTAATCGGGTGTACCTACTTGTCCTTGTTTGTAATCGCTGCAAGCAGGATTGTTGAAGTAAGTAACCGTATCATCTACTAAGGTGAATGTTCTTTTAAGTTCGCTTAATTGTTTATCGCCCTTTATATAACCAATAAGGTTTTCAAAAGGAGCTTCGCCATCGTCAAGGGTAATAAAATCTAAAAATTCAAAAACTCTTGTATCACTTAATGATCGTAATTCGGTATTGGCAAAACCGCCACCCATTACCACTTTGGTTTTAGGGTGATTATCTTTTATCCATTTACCGCATCGTAATGCTGCATATAAGTTGCCCGGAAAAGGAACAGAAATAGCAACCAGTTCTGGTTGTACCTTTTTCATATTTTCCTGCAGCAGGTTAATCAAAATATTATCAATAAAAGTATAATCGCTTTGCAGGGTTTGGTACAGCTCATCAAAACTATTGGCCGATCGGGCCAGTCTTTCCGCATAGCGGCTAAAACCAAAATGGTCGTCGACACATTCTTTTACCAGGTCTGATAAGTCTTCCAGATACATAGTAGCCAGGTGTTTGGCCATATCCTGTGTACCCATACTGCCAAAGGCCCAGTTTAAATCGTCCAATTGTTCAAACCGAGAGGCTTCGGGTAAAAAATCACGTTTACAAATTAAATGCGCCAGTGTTGGATTTTTACCTTGCAAAAAAAGTATGACATCATCGATGGTGTTAATATAATCCTCTTGTAAAGCAATTATACGGGCCGCATTATCGGAAGGTGTGATTGTTTGTTGTTGAATAAAAGCAAAAACGTCTTTTAATCCTTCTTTTGAGAATAAAGCCAGGGTAACTTCTATACCTAAATCGGCCTGATAAGATGGAATGTTTTTTGTATTTAAAAAACCTTTTAAATATGCCGTTGCGGGATACGGGGTATTTAATTGTGTAAAAGGAGGCGTAAATAAAAAAACGGTTGCGCTCAAAAAATGTGAATTTAAGCTGCAAAGTTAGGTGTTAGTGGATATTAGTATGCAGTATTTAGATATTAGATTACGGAAACAAATCTAACTTTTATGCCTTTTGCAATTCAAAAATGGTTATTTCGGGTCGTACATTAAAACGTACTTGCCATAAATGGCCTAAAGCTCTGTTTATGTATAAGGTTCTATTATTGCTTAAATCAAATTTGCCTGCTGAATATTTTTTATTTTTCACCGGAAGCACAAACGGTGGAAGGAATGGCGCCTTTACTTGTCCGCCATGTGTATGTCCGGATAATATCCAGCTATTATAGTCGCCCCATACATTTAAATCGCATACATCCGGATTATGACATAAAACAATATTGGCTTTTGATTTGTCGAAATTAGCCATTGCTTTTTGTGGGTCAAAACCAAGACCCCAATAATCGTCAAAACCAATAAAACTTAAGCCACTAAGGTCTATGCTTGCATTTCTTAATACATCTACACCTTTACTCGTAAGCATATTGGAAATAGTATCTGCAACTTCAGGTTGGGTCCAGTTTTTGCCATAATCGTGATTGCCTAAAACGCCAACGGTTCCCAGTTTTCCTTTAACAAGATTTTTGAAAACTTCTGTCAATTCTTTATACTGTACTTCATCTTTGTAAGTGCTTACATAATCACCTGTATAAACTACAAAATCAGGATTAAGTGCACTTGCTTTTTCAAATGAATCTATTATGTACTGGTGGTCAAATCTTTTGCCAATATGTATGTCGCTAATTTGCATTAAGGTTTTGCCAACTAAATTGTCGGGCAAGTTTTTAACGGGCATTTTAATTTTTACAAACTCCAACCAAAACGGCTCAATTTGCCAGGCATATAAACCGCTTAAAAGTCCTACACCTGTAAGTCCAAGTAATGTTCTTTTAATGAATTTACGTCTACTCATAAGGTTTACTTCCTACAATAATTAACAGACTGACTGACTTATTTAGTTACATCAATGCGGTAAGTGTAAAAATCGGTTTCGGGTACTTGTTTTACAAAGCCAATTTGCTCGTACAGGCTTTGGGCATTGTAGTTATCAATTGCGGTAGACAGTTCTACAAATGTTGCTTTGTTTTGCTTTGCAAAATTCATCACAGTTTTAATTAAGGCCTCGCCTATTCCTTGTTTACGGTGCTTTTCTTCAACATATAAATCATTCAATATCCAGTTTTTTATGGCTCGCATGGATGAATACTTTGGATATAGCTGCGTAAAACCAATCGGAATATTTTCGTTAGATAATGCTACAAAAATGATGGACTCGTTATTGTTTAAACGTTCCTGAACAAAGTTTTCAGCAAGTTCAATATCCGATGGTTGTTTATAAAATATCCGGTATTTATTAAAAAGGTCGAACACTAGGTTGCCTTCTGTTTTGTTAAGCTGAATAATCTTCATTTTGTAAGACGTAGTAATAATGTTAAACGACCGTGATAAAACACGATGTTGAATAAAGAACAGGACGTTGAAGAGTGCGACGCAACAAAAGCCCAATCAAGGATGGAACGTTGGTGAACAAAAAAATATCTGCCAGCTTCGTCAAAAACTCATCCGATATAAATATTTTAAGCCAATATAGCCGCTGCTTTGTTTTTAATTACTTCTTCAATTTTGCCTTTGAAAAAAGAAAGCATAAAGGGTAAATCGCCTTGAATAGTTACATCATTTTCGTTTACCTGAATGTTGCCGGCCAAGGAAAAACCTTTAGCATTAAAGCTAAAGCTGGCGTTGTTACCATCCCATTCTTCGGATAAATCATCAATTAAATGTTTCTGATCTTCCTGCACTTGTGCCAATAAATTTTTTACACGGGTTAAGGCTTCTTCTTGTGGTAATTGGTGTGGTACAGCTATATCTAACTGGCTCATTGTAGTAATTTTTTGTAAAATTAGGGTAAACTAAATTGGTGTTTATTAATTAACTGTCAAGGTTTAATCCATGTTCATTTGCGGTTTGTTTGGCTA
Source organism: Chitinophagaceae bacterium UBA4857 (assembly GCA_002399735.1). Lineage (GTDB taxonomy): Bacteria > Bacteroidota > Bacteroidia > Chitinophagales > Chitinophagaceae > Terrimonas. The sequence continues at coordinate 47,359 of DHEF01000010.1, read as the reverse complement.
TCTCATAACCTGCATCCGCATGACGAATAACACCCATGCCGGGATCGTTACGCAATACACGGCTTAAACGGTTTGCAGCTGCATCAGTGCCATCAGCAACAATTACCATACCCGCATGTATGCTATAACCCATACCTACGCCGCCGCCATGGTGTAAGCTAACCCAACTGGCGCCACCGGCTGTATTTACCAATGCATTTAATATTGGCCAATCGGCAACGGCATCGCTGCCATCCATCATGGCTTCGGTTTCACGATTGGGGCTCGCTACACTGCCGGTATCTAAATGGTCGCGGCCAATAACAATAGGCGCTTTTACCTTACCGGTTTTTACCAGTTCATTAAAAGCTAATCCTGCTTTTTCACGTTCGCCTTGGCCCAGCCAACAAATACGTGCCGGCAAACCCTGGAAAGCAATTTTTTCTTTCGCCATTTTCATCCAACGCATCAGGCCTTTGTTTTCAGGAAACATCTTCATAATTAATTCATCTGTTACCGCTATATCAGCCGGATCGCCACTTAATGCGGCCCAACGGAATGGGCCTTTTCCTTCGCAAAATAACGGACGTATATAGGCGGGTACAAAACCGGGGAAATCAAAACAACGACCAAGTCGGAAAGAGGGTGAGTCCGGAAGTCCGGAAGATAATTTATCCTCCATCTTCTCTTCTTCCCGACTTTCGGTCTTTCTGTCTACCCGACTTTCCTCATATTCTTTAGCTCTTGCTCTAATATTATTACCATAGTCAAAAGTAATGGCACCTTTATCCATTAACTGTAACATCAATTGCACATGCAGGTACATGGTTTCGTAACTCAGTTTCAGGTAAGCATCCGGATTATCTTTACGTAATACATTCGCTTGCTCATTGGTTAAGGTATGTGGTATATAACCAATCAATGGGTCGTGTGCACTTGTCTGGTCGGTTAACGTATCGGGAATAATGTTTTTATCCAGCAAACGTTGCAATAACTCAACTGCATTACACAAAACGCCAATACTTTTTGCCGTGCCACTTTGTTTATAGGCTAATGCGGCATTGATGGCTTGGTCAATATCAGTATATTTTTCGTCCAGATATTTTGTTTCCAAACGTTTGTCAATACGCCACTCTTCTACTTCGGCCACTAAGGCCACGCCTTCGTTCATGGTAATGGCCAAAGGTTGTGCGCCACCCATACCCCCTAAGCCTGCCGTAACATTTAACGTGCCTTTTAATGTGCCACCAAAGTGTTTATCCGCTGCTGCTGCATAGGTTTCGTAAGTGCCTTGCACAATACCCTGGCTGCCGATGTAGATCCAGCTACCGGCGGTCATTTGGCCATACATCATCAATCCTTTTTTCTCCAGCTCTTCAAAATGTTTCCAGTTGGCCCAATTAGGTACCAATTGCGAGTTACTGATTAACACTCTTGGCGCATCGGCATGGGTTTTTAAAATACCTACCGGTTTGCCCGATTGTATTAATAAGGATTCATCATTCGCTAAAATTTTTAATCCATGGATTATTTTATCCAACGCATCAAAATTTCGGGCTGCTTTACCACGGCCACCGTACACAATCAACTCATCAGGACGTTCAGCTACTTCGGGATCCAAATTGTTTAACAACATACGGAGGGCTGCTTCCTGCACCCAACCTTTACAGGTAAGTGTATTGCCGGTTGGTGTTTTATATTTAACGGGGTCGTATTTAGTTTGTGTTGACATAATCATATTTTTACAGGCATTTTTTTGCAATCAATCAGCCCGAATATAAACAAGTTTTTTTAAGTAGCCTTTTATGCACAGTTAATAAAACCGGTTTGTCTTTTTTATTATTTACTGCCTTATCTTGCAATATTATGTTGTACTTGCAATCTATATCATTATTGCAGTTTAAAAACTACACCAATCGTAAATTTAGTTTTACTAAACAGGTAATTGGTATATGTGGTAATAACGGGCATGGCAAAACCAATTTGCTGGATGCTATACATTACCTGTGTTTTACCAAAAGTTATTTTACCCGTACCGATGCTAATTGTGTACAAGCCGGGCAACAAGGCTTTAGGTTAGAAGGTGAGTTTGTGGTACAATCGCAGGTAGAAAAAGCCACTTGCTTATTACGTGAAACGGGGAAAAAAGAATTTGCCATTAATGGCACACAATACGATAAGTTTTCGCAACATATAGGCCGTTACCCTTGCGTGATTATTGCACCGGATGATGCTATATTGATTACAGGCGGCAGCGAAGAACGCCGTCGTTTTATGGATGCATTATTATCGCAGTTAGATGCTACTTATTTGCAACAACTAATTGTTTATAACAAAGTATTGCTGCAACGTAATGCCCTGTTAAAATCTTTTGCCGAAACGGGTCAAAAAAACTTATCCTTACTGGATATTTTAGATGAGCAGTTAATTGCACCCGGTGAATATATTTTTTCGGTACGCAAAGAGTTTATGGTCACTTTTTTACCGGCTGTAAAACGTACTTATCAAAATATTGCGCAACAACCCGAAGATATACGGCTTATTTACGACAGTCAGTTGCATACCACCGGTTTTAAAGAACTATTACAGGCGCAGCGTAATAAAGATATGTATGCACAACGCACTACCGGCGGTCCTCACCGCGATGATTTAGATATACAATTTGCCAACCAATCTTTTAAGTCTATTGCATCGCAGGGGCAACGGAAAAGTTTGTTATTTGCTTTAAAACTTACCGAAACCGATGTATTGAAAGAACAGAAAAAGTTTGCCCCTATCCTCTTATTAGATGATATTTTTGAAAAGTTAGACGAATCCCGCATTAGCAACCTCTTACAACATGTTTGCCAGGCCGATGAGGGACAGGTTTTTATAACTGACACCAATGCGCAGCGCCTTACGCAGCAGCTTGAAAACCTGGGTATTGATTTTGATATGCTGGAGCTTTGATGACATTTTTTACCCTTTACCGATGTATTTATTGTAGGCAGTAAACCACAGTATTTGTACCTTTGCAACGTACGTTTATAATTAATAGTTGCAATATGGGCGAGTATTCCCTGGGAGATGCCATACAACAGTTTTTGGATAAAAGCCGCATCAGAGGCGATATTCAAGCCATGCAGATTTATGATGTGTGGGAAGAAATTATGGGCAAAACCGTAGCCAGATACACTAAAAAATTGCAAATTTTTGGTAATAAACTCATTATTAGTACAGATGTTGCTCCTTTAAAACATGAGCTGCGTTACCAAAAAGACAATATTATAAAACGGGTTAACGAGGCTTTAGGAAAAGCCGTTATTACCGAAATAGTAGTGCAATAATTTTATTTGGGCGTGTCCCTGTTTAATAAACAGGGTCGGGCTATTCGTTCCAAGTCCGGCACATGTAAAGTATAAGGCATAGGTTTAAGGTAAAGGTATTATTGTTGGCAAATTTTCTGTTATAAGGCTTATACTTTACGCTTCTCACCTATCCTCACCGGGCTTTCCACTGCTATCCCTCACGCATGGTTACGGCATGGTAATTGAAACTTTAAACGTAAAAATTTTTTGAGTTATGAAAATGATTTTATTAGCTATCAGCATGAGTTTATCCTTATCGTTATTAGCATTTGATAAAAACGATAAAACATTTGAAAAGAAACAGAAACAAATTGAAAGCGAAATAAAAAGTGCTTATAAAAAGAAACAAATTACTGAACTGGAATACAGTAAACTGTTAAAAGAGCAGGAAGTGATTGCCTACACCATTGAAAAATATAAAATGGATGGTATACTTACACCAAGCGAAAAAAATAACATCAATAGTAAACTGTTACGTGCAAAAAAACGTTTGGCTAAATATAAAAGAAACAGCGAGGTATATTAACTATTACTGGTTGTTTACTTTAAATAAAACCTGTTGTTGTAGTACACCGTTATCAGTTATGCCTTCTACCATAAAGGCATACACCCCGGGTAAATCGTTGGTATAAAATTCTATTAGTGCTTCCCCGTTTGCATTGGTAATAGTTGCCGGTTGCCAAAATAAGGTACTGGCAATTTCAGGATCTGGCGGATTAAATTTAGCATAATCTGCTTTATAAAACTCTTTGGTAAAATAGCGGCCTTTTATTTTTACAAATGTTTCCTGTTCTTTTTGTTTAGCGTTCATACACCTATACATTACCATCCTTCCATTAATATTGTATACCTCGCCATTTACCGCTGGCGTACCTCCCGGATGATTTCTGCAATTAAGTATATTATACATGCACACATAATCATTACATGTACTACTCACTATTTCATTACCACTATAATCAAATTCATTTTTTTTGTCTTTACCTGTTACAACTACATTGGTCAATGTAGGAATTTTATTTAGTTCATCCTTCTCTTCTTTTGGTAATTCTGCCTTAATTAATAAATGTTGCAAAAAATGCAATTGTGAAACCTGGTTACTAATATCTTCTTCCAGTTTATTTAATACAACAGTATAATTTTCTTTTCCAGTAACTCCATTTATAAACAAACTGATTTTATTATCAGCTACTGTAGCAATCATTTCATGTGGTATGGTAAAGTTTCCTGATGAGTCTGTAGAAATAATATCAAATCCGTCTTTATTGATCACACCAATTTCAACCGGCTTTTTTAGTTTTTTGTCATATAATAAAACGTAACCACTTGTATTCAATTCTTTCTCTGAAGGTGTAGCAATTAAATTGTTATTCTCCGGTTGTATTTCTTTAAAATTTGTCCAGCAACGGGTAAGTAAAAACATCTCCAGTTCTTCCTTGTTTTGCAGCTTGTTTATCTGTGATTTTGGAATAATACCGTTTTGTATATAGCTGTTTAATACAGAATAGGATAAAATATGTTGAAAGTTGGTTGTGTCTACCCTTTTATACAAAACTGCAGCACTGGAAAATATAGCCGGCACAGGTGTTTTATCTGCTAACATGGCTTTTATATCAATCGATACTTTGCTTCGTTTATTAAACTGTGTACCGCTAAGCTTAAGTTCTAATACAGGAATGGTTTGATGGCCAACAAAAAAACTTCTCTCTGTTAACGGTTCACCTTCTTTTGAAAGCAGGGTTATAAATGCCAAACCAATTGGCAACTCCTTTACAGGCATTTTAAACTGTATCACATTGTTTTTTATTTGCAGCGGGAAATAACTGTAAGCAGCACTGTAATTATGCACCATTACCCAAACTTCTTCGGGCATTTTATTTTTGTAAATACGCATGGTTACCGTATCTAAAGGAACGGCATTATTTAACTGTACAACATAACCATTGGGTTTAATAGTTGGTAAGGTGAAATTATGTAAACGGTATGAGGAGTCATCCAACACCAATGAATACGTTTCGGCAATATTGGGCCTGAAATTTACCGCACCCAAACCAGCAGTATTGGTTTGTAATGGAATTAATGTTTTAGAAGATGATACCAGCTTACCTTGTAACGCAACCGGTTTACCGGTAATGGTAAGGGCTTCAAAAGCCAATTTTGACGGTAAACCATCTACTAAGCTGCCGCCTTCGGGATACCAATTAATAATTACCCGATTAGATAACTTACTTATATCTCGCTTAGTTACAAACGATTTTTTTGCTTCTTTAATGGTGGCATGCCACTCGTATTGTGCAGCTTGTTGTTGCAATGGTACTTTTATATTTACCTCGCCATAGTTATTGGTGGTGGCAGTGGTTTCAAAAATCTTTTTACCATTGGCTATAATCTGGTAGGCCACAACAGCACTTTTAGCATCGTAGGATTCTGCAGTGGTTATTTTAGTAGGTACTGTTAATGTGTCAGTACTGTTTGCAATCGGGTTACTAAACTCAATATTAAAAACATCTTTCCGGCTGGATTTAATGCTGATTCGTTGTTGAAAGAAAAACTTTGCCGGTTGTTGTTGTGTAAATTTATTGGTATAAGCTATCAAATCATAATCGCCGGCCAGTAAGGAGTCTGCTAAAAATAAGTTACCCGAGGCTAAACCGTTATCCATTACAAATTTATCGGAGGCTACTACTTTTTTGGTGGTGCTGTTACTTAATACAACATACATGGTATGGTGTTGTTGAACTTCTACCGCTGATTTTAGTAAATAACCGGCAAACCAGATATTCTCGTTATTGATGTACACTGATTTGTCAATATGTAAATACAGTTCTGTAGTGCGGAAATACTGCTCGTTATGTGCTAACTGTTGTGCTATTTTTTCAGGTAATGGAATTTCCTGCGCACAAAGCTGAGTATTAAAAACTAAACTTAAAATATATAGCGACAAAAAATGCAGTAGCTGTCTCATAAAACAATAAGAAAATTTTCGGGCTTGATTGCTATGCGGTAAGATAAGGAAACAATTAGATAATTTGAAAATGAGGTTATTTGAAAATGAGTTTGACCGATAAAGTTGAAAACTTGCACATGCTCAATAGAACCTCACCCCAGCCCTCTCCTTTAGGAGAGGGAGTTGAACCCTAAACAATTAAGACTCCAATATTTTATAAGGCTTTTACACAATGCTGAATAGAATTACTGAACGATGCAGTGAGTGACACAACCGAAGCTCAATCAAGGGAGGGACGTTGGTAACAAAAAACTAACTCTTCTTTTGGTGAAAACGTATCATGGCGCCATAATCCATTTTTCGTTCCAGTCCGTAAATGGCTTGGGCAATTCTTTTATCGCGGGTTATATCCGTTTTGGCACTATCAATCCATTTGCTGAAATAGTTTTTATGGCTGTTGGTTAAAGTATTAAAAAAGGTTTGTGCCTCAGGTACATCGGCCAGACATTCTACTAAAAAACTATTGAGCTGGTATTCGGTTTTGTCTTCTTTTATTTGTACCTGCAACATGGCTCCCACTTTCTTTGCAATACCTTTTCTAAACGTCGCATTTAGCGGAATAATAAAATTTCCGTCACCCATGGGTATTAATGCCACCATTTCAATATGATAATTATCAAGCTTGCCCTTTACCCTAAAACCTTTTTTGTTACCGGGTTTTATGGTATGTGCTATGTCTTGTGGCACTGTAATGTAGGTCCAGCCTGATTTTTCGCCGTTGTTGGTAAACTTTTTTATTTGCGTTGTGTAGGTAACCATGTTAGCAAATTGTTACAGATTATTGTTTTTCAAAATTAAAAGATTGTTTGTGATTAAAAGGAGCTATCTTTGCCCCGTTAATTTGAGTTTTACAGCCTCGTGTAACTGAACGATAATTCCTGCTAAGCATTTTTGTTTTGATAGTAAGTCTTCTTCTTTACCCTGTTTTCTCAAGTATTTTTATTTATTTTAATTTCTCTTGAATGAACATTTATGTTTCAAACCTCAGCTTCGCTGTAATTGACGAAGATTTGAGAAGCTATTTCGCAGAGTATGGTGAAGTTACATCTGCTAAAGTTATCACTGACAAATTTACTAACCGTAGCAAAGGTTTTGGTTTTGTTGAAATGTCTGATGATGCTGCTGCTGAAAAAGCTATTGCTGAGTTAGATGGTGCTACCGTTGACGGTCGTACTATTAAGGTTATGGTTGCTCGTCCAAAAGAAGAGCGTCCTGCAAGACCTGCTCATTCCAACAATCGCTGGTAATATTTTAATTATAGCAAATAATTGGAAAAAAGGGACTTCGTTTGAAGTCCCTTTTACTTTTATAACTTTATAGCTGTTTCTATTTCTATTGTTTCCTTCATCTTACTCATAAACAAGGAATATTCTATCACGTAATTTTTACCGGAAGGATATTTACCATATTTACTAAACTGATCCATGCCGGTTGAAATAATACCATACGCCTCCAGGGCTTGCACCTCGTTATAAAAATAACGGGCAAAAGACGACTCCTTATTAAAAGGCTCCATACCTACCCCATGCTGGTAATATTTAAAGGGTAAATGCACACGTTGCGATACAAAGAATGCTGATTCATTTGATACCAACTCATAGTACAAAGAATAATAGTGTAACATAGCCAATACACGTTTTGTAAGGGCAGTTTTATCTTCTACTGCATTGGCTTTTTTACGCCAGTTATTGCCTTCGTCAGTAAATAATGAACTATACTTTTTATCAGTAATTTTTTTCAAGTTCCAAACAATCGATACCTGTTGTTCACCGGCATCAATTTTTTCGGTCATTTTTAAAGTGTCCTTATTAATAACAGCGTCTTTACCATAAAATACATTCAGGCCTTTGCCTGCATTGGCAATATGTACAACAGCTTCGGGTAATAATTTCCATTCTCCTTCGCCATCTTTTTTATACAAGCTGTCTGCCTGGTAAAACATACCGCCTTCATCAAAACGTAATACTTTTAAACCAAGTAGGCCTACAACTGAATCTTGTACGGTAGCATAACTTCTGCGTTCATCGCTGTTTAGCTGTTTGTCGTCAGGGTACAAAACCAACCAGCCGCCTTCCAACTTATCGTCACTTATTTTTGTATCCTCTTTACAGGATAGCATAAAAAGAGGAAAAATATACAGGATTATTTTTTTCAAAACAGTGCTTTTTAATGGTGTATTGTAAATGCAACAACAAGCTATTTATTCATTTTTTGTTGCAATATGCTTTTGGATTTATTGAAAACGTTTCTACCCTTGTCAATACCGCTTCTCAATGTTTTTTGTTCTTCCTCCGGCAAGTGTATAAAATCCTGACACTCCTGACTACAGCAGTTTTCAAACTTTTCTTTGCACTCATCACATTGTATAAACAATAAATGACAGGCATCGTTAATGCAATTGGTATGGGTATCGGCCGGTTTACCACATTGGTGGCAGTTGGCAATTATTTCGTCGGTAATTCTTTCACCCAAACGTTGGTCAAACACAAAGTTTTTTCCATGAAATTTATTATCAAGTCCGGCTTTTTTTACGTGGTTGGTATAGTTAATAATACCACCTTCCAGGTGAAATACATTTTTAAAACCCTTGTGTAACATATATGCCGATGCTTTCTCGCAGCGTATACCGCCGGTGCAATACATAATGATATTTTTATCCTTATGCTCTGCCATCATATCGGCAGCCATGGGTAACTGATCCCGGAACGTATCGCTTGGTATTTCTATTGCTTTTTCAAAATGGCCTACTTCAAATTCATAATGATTGCGCATGTCAATCACAATGGTATCAGGATCGCCGGTTAGTTGGTTAAACTGTTCGGCATTCACATATTTGCCCTTGTTGGCCATATCAAAATCCGGATCGTCAATACCATCAGCTACAATTTTTTCCCGCACTTTTATATCCAGTACATAAAAGGATTTTCCATCATCATTTACGGCAATATTTAAACGTAAACCGTTCAATTCAGGAATACTGTATAAATAAGTTTTTAGCGCTTCAAAGTTTTCAGTAGGCACACTTATTTGCGCATTTATACCTTCTTTGGCCACATAAATGCGGCCCATTACGCCAATGGTGTTCATGGCACGGTACATTTCATTTCTGAATGAAAGCGGATCAGCAATAACAAAATACTGGTAAAAAGAAATAGTAGTACGCGGAGTTGGATCATTTGCAATACGATCCTTTAATTCCTGACGGGAAACACGATTGTGTAAAGCCATAACTTTTGAAATTTGATTCCGCCTCTGCGGAAAATTAATTAATAATTGGGTAATTGCAGGTTACACCAAATTTCATGTCGGTCTTTTAAAACCGCTGCAAAGATAATCATAGATTTTAACAATTTAAACGCAAATCTTTTGTTTGTAAATCATTGGTTTATGTTATGGCAATTTTAAATTTGACAACTGTTTAGTTTTTTATAAAGCTTTTACCGGCAGTGATTTTATTATGTTATCAGCTGTAGTGCTACTATCATCGTCTGTTGCGTCGCACACTGCAACTGTAGTAACAATACTCAACATTTTGTAAGCGTTTTATTTTATGGCCAAGTTATTTAGTGCAATATTGCTACATATACAACTTACTGCTTGTACACAAGTGGCAGACAATCGTATGTCTGTTAACCCCATAGCATTTTATGGTATTGATACTACCACTGCTGATTTGCTTAAAGCAAACCTGATAACTTTTTTAGATGATGTAAAGGACTACCCCATCAACTCCACCGTTATTGATAAAGACTATATTAAAAACGATCCAGATGCTTTCGTATTTTTTGCTAACATAGATAATAATGTTACACAACAGCCGGTAGTAATGCGTGTAGATCCCATAAATCCTACTGCATACAAAGTAAAACTGGCCTACACCAAAACCGATGAAAATAGTAGTACTACCATTAATTGTATTTACAATGTATATGCTCAAAAGCATGAAACCGGGTTTAAATTTTATTCCATGGCATCATATCACTCCGGTATAATGCAAAGCCATCAGGCAGGCTCTATACTGTATAAATACACCGATCATATTAATAAAGCGGATTGTAAAAAAATGGATGCTATTAATTATAGAATAGCCGCCATGTTTGGGTTGCCGGTAAGACCAGTTACTTATTATAAGTTTAAAAATGCCGTTACCTTATTTAATCACCTTGGGTTTGATTATTTGCCCAATATGTATTACGATACAACCGGTGGCTTTGTAAAATTTGAAGCGGGAACGGTGTTGGCTGCGAACAATTCAGAAATTTATGAACATGAATTTGTACACCTGTATACACGCAGTATTAATAACGGACAAATAAACAATTTTGCCGATGAAGGTCTGGCTACTTTATTAGGCGGCAGCGGCGGAATAACTTACGAAGAAGGTATAAGCCATTTGGCTAACCGAATAAAAGAAAAAAACATTACCAATATTTATGAAGGTTATATAAAAGACTTTCAGGTGGATGGGAAAATTTCGGCCAAGTATTTTATTGGTGCTTTAATTTGTAAAAAGATTAAAGAAAAATATGGCATGAACGGTATTACAAAAGTAGTAACCGCTCCAAATAGTATTGAACACTTTTTAAGTTTAACCAATACGCTAATAGGATTAAATGCATCCAACTTTAATGAAACAATTGCCAAGTGGTTGCAACAAGAAATTGTGCAATAGGCAATTAGACAATTAGATAATTTGAAAACTAGTTAATTAGGAGCTGACAATACAATGTCTCATCCTCTTTTCTAAAGAAGCTGCGTATAACACGGTGTTGATTAGCGAACGGAACGATACAGTGTGCGACGCAACAGAAGTTGATTAGCATTACTACAGTTGACAACAAAAAAACCTAATTCCCAAAACGCATTTGACCGCCAATAATACCACCTAAGCCTACACGAACACCCACGTTATTTCCAATACCGGGTTGGTAAGCATTCACCACATCTACCCTGAATATTTTGAATATATTTTCCAGTCCGGCAAAGGCCTCAATATAATAGTTGTTTTCGTTTACAAAAAAAGCATTGCCACCCAATACTAAATTCCATTTTAACGAGTTTAACAGCGGAATTTTATTAGTCAGTAAACCATTTAAATGATGTTCGATATGTGTAATGGCATAAAAGCTTTCGGCATTACTATACCTGTAATAAGGAGCCAGTTGAAAACTGTTTAAGTATTTTGTATTGTAAAAAGTCCGGTTACCGTTAAAGTGCTGTAAATCGGGGATAGAAACTGATTTACTATTTAAAAAGCCACCTACACCAATTTTGTATTTAAACTCACCGCCCAGTTTAAAATTCTTTTTATGATTTACGGATAATGCCCATTTATCATAATCAACATCGCTGCCCAATAACCCGCTGATACCTTTGGTATAAGCCAGATCGAAGACCGGCATACGTGAACCTAAAGATCGTTTATACTTTGGATATTGAATATACTTTTGCCCCGGTTGCCACCTGATAGAAAAACCGGCGATAAGTGCCTGGTGTTTTTCAAAAGACATGTTGGCTAACTCGTAGGGGTGATTGGGTAACAAATTATCACTACGATTAAATACAGAAAAATCAGTTGTGTTCTCCACCGGTAAACGGTTCTCGTAAGTACCATGTATGGTATAACTAAAACCGTTTTCCGTGTTATGCTCCCATGATACACCGGCAAACCAGTTTTCATACAATTTCATGTAGTTTCTTTTCAGTAACAAAGTGTATGCAGCATTCGTCCATTTATCTATTGGATTATCTGCATTAAACTGTACCAATCTTTTACCACCTGAAAGTTTTAGTAGTTGTTGATTAAACGATTCTTTTTTTCTGTTGTTTACTGTAAGTACACCAAATGAATTAAGATGCCCGTTCATAAAACCATAACGTGTAAACCAGTCCAAAGCGTAACCCACCTTACTTTTCTCTGGTGTCATTCTGAGATGTTGGTTAACGTTTAGCGAAATGCCCTCCACTGTATTATATTCCAATTGTGGTAATAATGGTTTTACTTTATAAAAAGCCATATTTTTTTTGCCGCCTATGGCAAGGCTTGCACCACCCGACTTCCATAATAACCCGGGTATAGTAAACTTGTTTTGTTTACTTATTAAAGAATCACGGTAAGGTTTACTGTACACTGAGTCTCTACTTACCTTTGCAACACTGTCTTTAAAAATATAATCCCGCACTTCATCCGGGTCTAATGGTATAGGTCGTACTTCGTTCCAGTAATTGGTGTCACGTTTATTAGATGCGGTATCGTAACGCATTAAAATATTACCAAAATGTTTTTTCTTAAATCCTGGATTAATATTGTAGTCTGAGTAAACATTCACAAAATCTCCGGCTACATCTATACCAAAACGTTTGAAAGTTATATTGGTAATCTGGTTTTTAGTTTTCCAAACATCATCTTGCACAACAGATGAAAGCTGGCTGATGCGTAGAGAGTCGGCTAATTCCAATTGGTAATTTTTTGTGGTAACCAAATCAAGGCTATGGATAGCCCATTCATCTTCTACAATATGTATGGTACCGGAAAATACCGGTTCGTTTTTACGACGTGGTATAACCTTGATGGTGTTAATGGTTTTACCATCTTCAACAAAAAAGCCTTCGTATTTGAATTTGTAAAAGTTTAAAGCACCATCGGCAATGGGTGATACAAAACCTCGTGGGTTTATATTGTTATCAAAAACGGCTACATTGTTTTGGTAAAAGTTAATGAAAAACGGAAAGCTTAAACCAAAACCATCGCCTCCACTTTGCCGGGTAGAAATTACGTCTAACTTGATTTTATCGGGTTTGGCATAAGCCACTTTGGTAAGCGATTCAGACAAAAACAAAATGCCTTTACCGGTTGAGTCCAGGCCGTCATTTGCTTCTCTTTCAATTTTTTGACCAAATACTTTTTGGGGTAATTTGCGGGAACGCATAATGCCTTTTATGTAAACATTTACTTCAAACGAGTCTACCTGATTATTATAATAGGAACGTTTTTTTATCGCATTACGAATGATCTCATAAGCAGGATCCTCCCCTTTTTTAATAATCACTTCATCCATAGTTAAACCTTGCAGACTTAATACAAAATCAACTACCTGATTTTCGTCGGTTACCGTTATTTGTTTTTCTACCTTGGTGTAACCCACAAACTGGCAAACAATAGTGTAGTTACCGCTATTAAGGTTAATGCTGTAAGTACCGGCATTATTGGCGTTTACACCTTTGTTAGTACCTTTTATAGTTACTGATGCGAATGATAAGGGGTTGCCTTCTATATCGGTAATTTTACCACTAATACGCCCCGCAAATGCAGTTGACGAAATAATAAAAAAGCAAAAAACAGTGAGTAGATGTTTGGCCATTACAAGCAAAATAAAACTTAAAATGACAAATTGTGAAAAAGGATTTGTTAATTAGTAGCTAATCGTTCATAGTTAATGGTTAATAGGAAATGTGTTTTTTATTTTTTTTACCGGCGTCCCACCTTTGATTGAGCTTTAGTTGTGTCACTCACTTGTACGTCCGGTTCGCTATGCAGCATTTAGCAAGCTCTTGCTTTTTTATTGTAATTTCACTTTTGCTAATAAATCAATTTATAGAAAACAAGAGTTTGCTAAAAGTTTCTATTTTTAAAATTAACAACAAATATGCAGTTAATAGAATTTAACTATGAAGGAATGGCAATTATAGCATTAGTTTTAGGCGTTGCAATAGGTACAACTCTATTTTTGGTTTATAGAAGAAAGAATAGATGATTTGATATTTTTTGCAACGGTTCATGCCTCACGAACCAGTCTATTTTAGAGTATCTGTATAGTTTAATCGATAAAGGCGATAAAATACTACTGCCAAACTGCAAGTTTTGCAGAGCAAAATACAACTAATAGTCTTCCTGGCTTTCCTCAGCCGATTAGCGAACAGAAAGTTGAAGAGTGCGACGCAAGTAAAGCTCAATCAAGGGTGGAACGCTGGTAACGTAAAAAAAATATACAGTATTGAGTAAATAGCATTTAGACGAAACTTTTGTAATTGCATGATAACGTTGAACTTTTGAACATTGAACTGCTGGAACTTCTCCAACATTACTGCTGCTAGCTAACAAAAAATAAAACTATTTACCTATAGGTTTGCTGCGTAAAAAGCTACCACTCATGGCGGCAAAACCGGCAACTAATGCGGCAATAAATGCCGTGATGATGATTAAAAGTGTTGCGTTATTACCAATGCCTAATAACTTTGCAATTTTACCGGCTAAAATATTATCATTAGCACTACTTTGCCACCAGGCTAATACCAACCACAAAATAAAAAGCGAGGTAAAGCCGGTTAAAAATGAACGGCCTGCACGTTGATGTACCAACAGTCCTACAATAAATGCTGCAATAGCAAAACCCCACCAGGGTAAATATAAACCTGCAATAAAAGATAGTAATATGGTAAGTATAGTGGCTATAATAAACTTCATATAATTAACTTGAAAATGGTAGTAGATTATTTTTCAGATGCGTTGAACAATGGTTTATTTACTAAAGTTGATTGTCCATTTTACTTTTTTGTCGGTAGCTTCAGCAGCTTTCATTACCCATAAAGTATAATACTCGCCCTTGGCCCAGGTATCAATAAAATTATCGTAAAATTTACTGCCGGGATTACCGCTTTGTCCGCCGGGATACACACCATAGGCTTCGGTTTGGGAGCCCATTTGTGCCACCATACGCCAGCTTGGACCATGGCTATGTTTAATGGCATTAATAATATTATTGGCGCCACCAACTTTTAAGCCGGTACGTGCAAAGGGCATCAACGCTGTTTTTAATAAATGGTAAACCGTTGGATTTTTGAATGCTGCCCATTCCAGTTTACCTTCTTTGTCTTTTACACTTAAGTAATCAGCCGCTTTGTTTAAGGAGCTTACCAGTATATCGGCCAATGTTTCGGTTTCCGGTGTATTTACATTGTTGATGTACACTAAAGCAGTCGTATCACGCAACAACATTTCTATGGTAGTTTGCTCATCCGGTACAGGTGCGGCTACTTTAATTTGTTCCAGCTCGTCGTACCATAAAGCCACTTTCAAACTATCAAACCAGGTTTGGTAAATGGTTTGTCCTTTTGTTGTTGGCGTAGCAAAATAATCCCAGCCTTTTAGTTCATCTAGGTATTTTTTTGCGTTGGCATTTAACCGGTACTCATCAACATATTTTAAAAAGAAAGGAACAATATCCTGTGCTGTTACATTAAAATAATTGTTTTGTAAGGCCATCATATCCTGCGGTGTGATACCTGACATGTTATTTAAAAAATGTTCAACAGCTATACCACGGGGCGTCATATACGAGCCGGGTATAAAATAAGGATAAGTTGCATCAACGGGGCGCTGGTTGGCACTCTCCAAAAATCCACGAGCCGGATTTAAAGCATGCGGGTTTTCGTTTTGTGGTATAAAACCCTGCCACTCAAAACTACTGTCGTTACCGGGCATGGTGTACAAACCCTGCCCTTCCCAACGGGCAGGAAAAAGGCCTTGTTGCCAGATAGCAATATCGCCGGACTTAGATGCAAACACAAAATTTTGTGCGGGGCAAATCATGTTAGATATGGCACGTACATACTGTTCATAGTTTTCGGCATGGTTTAACTGATGAAAAGCTTTACCATCATTACCGGGTTCGTATCCTACCCAACGTACCGCCAGGTTTTTATCGGCGGTTAAACCATTGGTATAAGATTTATCAAACATAACCGGTCCGTAATGCGTGTATATTACTGTGTCGTACACGCTGGGTTTACCTTTTACTTTTATTTCTTCAATAATACGGGTGGTAGGTTTCCACTCACCATTGTATTGGTATTCTTTTTTCTGGCTATCCTTAAACGTTATTTCGTAAAAGTCTTTTACATCACGCTGGGCATTGGTTACGCCCCATGCAATGCTATCGTTAAAACCTATGATAATAAAAGGACTACCGGGTAACGTAACACCGTATACGTTATGTCTTGGTGTGGTTAACTGCATTTCGTACCAGATGGATGGTAACGATAATTCCAAATGCGGATCGTTTGATAAGATTGGTGCACCACTTTGTGTTTTACTTCCGGCAACAACCCAGTTGTTACTACCGTTATCAATATCGGGTTTAAAGTTTTCGGTAGCGGCAATTGTTTTTTGTTGTCTGAAGTATACCGAGTCAGCAATGGCCGGTTTTACAGGTACAATACCGGGTTTGTCAAAAACAGTTCCTTTGGGTATAATAGGCATTAAGGAATCGTGCACTTCCGGGTACAATGCTTTCATTTGCTCATCGGTAAAAACATTACGTGCATTGGTAGCCGCTAAATCACTTTCAGTTCCCCAGGCCAGCATTTTAGCCATCATTTTTAATAACAAGGCCGTACGCAGGTTTGTCCAGGCTTCCGGCTTAAAATTTAAAATTTTATACTCCAGCGGAATTTCGTTTTCTTTTAATGAGTTAATATAAGCATTAATACCTTTTGTGTAGGCCGTATAATAAGCTTTTGCCTGCGGATCTTTTTCCATTCCCTTCAATGCATTTTCGGCTGCGTGGCGCATACCGCCACGGCGGCTTTCCCTATCCATCGGTATGGCTTTTTCACCGGCAATTTCACTGGCCCTTCCTTCCGCAACTTTGGTTTGTAAATCCATTTGAAACAAACGGAATTTAGCATGCAGGTAACCCTGCACAAAATACAGATCGTCCTCTTCCGATGCAAAAACGTGGGGAACCAAACGGTCATCAAAATATACATCCACCTTTCCTTTCAGATCGGTAAAATTTAAGCTGGCAGAAAAATTATGATTTACGTCTTCGGCATTTTGCCAAAAGCCATGTTGCGGACTTAAAAATTTACCCAATGGCATAGGTACTTTTTCGCCCCAGGGTTTGTTTAATGCCCAAACTAAAGTTGTGGTAATAATCGTAGATACTATAAACGGTACAATACGCATAAAATTCGTTTATTATGCTGTGAAAATAAACAAACTATACTGATTCCTCCTAATTTTTGAAGCGAAGTTGTCAAGGTATTATGCAGGTATTTTATATAAGCGGCTGTAGTGCTTTTGGGGCTTCACCTTTGTTTCTTTTAGCAGTTTGAAACTTGGTAGAACGTTTTTTTTGTTACCATCGTCCCACCCTTGATGGGGCTGTGGTTGTGTCGCTCACTTTTACCTCCGGTAATGTTATTGGGCGCTGTGCAATACCAAGTGTTAATTTGTATAAGCCATCAATGCTTTGGGCTGTAGCATTAAGTAAATGAAATGGAATAAACCCCTCCTACTTTAATGAAGTTTTTAGAAGTATTAAAACTTAATAAATATATAAATAAGCCTTTCGCAGTAGCTTTCTTTATTCTCAAATCTTACAGTTATATTTGCCATACTTAAATTGTAAACATTTAAACATATTTCACATGAAAGTAACGGTTGTAGGTGCAGGCGCAGTAGGCGCAACTTGTGCTGATAATATTGCCAGAAAAGAACTTGCCAGCGAATTAGTTTTATTAGACATTAAGGAAGGTATTGCCGAAGGGAAGGCACAGGATATGATGCAGACCGCTACCCTACTGGGTTTTGATACAAAAATTGTAGGTTCAACCAACGACTATACAAAAACGGCTAATAGTGACGTGGTAGTTATTACTTCGGGTTTGCCACGTAAACCGGGTATGACCCGTGAGGAACTGATTGGTGTAAATGCCGGTATTGTAAAAACAGTTGCAAAAAATATACTGGAGCACTCTCCTAATGCTATCATTATTGTTATCAGTAACCCGATGGATACGATGACATACCTGGCTTTACAAAGCACAGGCTTGCCTAAAAACCGTATTATTGGTATGGGTGGCACATTGGATAGCAGCCGTTTTAAATACCAGTTAAGCCAGCATTTAGGCTGTAGCCCAAGCGATTTAAATGCGGTTGTTGTGGGTGGCCATGGCGATACAACCATGATTCCTTTAATCAGATTGGCTACCTGGAACTCTGTTCCGGTTACTAAGTTTTTAAGCGAGGAGCAACAAAAACAAATAGTAGCTGATACCATGGTAGGTGGTGCAACGCTTACCAAATTAATTGGCACTTCTGCCTGGTATGCACCTGGAGCTGCAGGAGCCGCTTTGGTTGAAAGCATTTTGCGTGACGAGAAAAAACTATTTACCTGTTGCGTAGCCTTGGACGGCGAATATGGCCAAAAGGATATTTGCTTGGGTGTACCGGTTATTATAGGTAAAGGTGGCTGGGAGAAAATCCTGGACTTTGGCTTAAACGAAGCAGAACAAGCGGAGTTTAACAAAAGTGCCGACGCGGTTAGAAGTATGAACGACGTTTTGAAAACCTTATAAAACCTTCATAAAAAGACTTTGCCATGGCAAAGTCTTTTTATTTTAATTGATAAGCCTTAAACCATTACATAATACTATGCTTAAAAAGTGCTTTATTGTATTGACATTTATTGTTGGTACAACTCATTGTTTTGCTCAAAACATTTTAAAGCCGGGTTTCAACCCAAAAGAATATGCCGACCTGTTGTCGCTTACATTTTATAAAAGCAGTATTCCCGATTCCGTAAAACGCCTTACAGCGGTTGATCCGTATAAACAAGTTTACCGTTCGCCGGAAATGGGCTTATTAAATCTTTGGTCATTGTATTTACGCAATGATAATGTAGGCGTAATTGACCTTCGCGGTACTGTAAGTAATATGGTCAGTTGGATGGAAAATTTTTATGCTGCTGCAATTCCGGCAACCGGCAGTTTACAGCTAAATGATACTACAACATTCAATTATAAGTTTGCCAATAACCCTAACGCACAGGTACATGTAGGTTGGGCGTTTGCTATTGGTTTTTTAGGCCCCGATGTAGTGGCAAAAATTAACCAGTATTATAAAAGTAATGGTACAAAAGACTTTTTCATTTCCGGTCATAGTCAGGGAGGTGCGTTGGCTAATTTAATGCGTTCATACCTTGAGTATGAAACACAAAAAGGCAACCTGCCAAAAGATATAGTTTATAAAACGTACAGTAGTGCTGCACCCAAGGTTGGTAATATGTACTATGCTTACGATTTTGATTTTTTAACTCGTGGAGATTGGGCTTTTACGATTGTAAATGCGGCTGACTGGGTACCGGAATCACCATTTAGTGTACAAACATTAAGTGATTTTAACTACTCTAACCCATTCCCGGGATTAAAGAAAACAATAAAAAAACAAAAACTATTGCCACGACTTGTATTAGGTGGTATGTATAAAAAGTTAGACAAATCTACCGTTAAAGCACAAAAGCGGTTAGAAAAATATTTAGGGAAACGTTTGTATAAGATGGTGAAAAAACAACATCCGCAATATAAACAACCTGTTTATGCCGGAGGTAACAATTACATGCGTTCCGGTGTTCCCATTGTTTTAATGCCCAGCGAAGCTTACATGAAAAAATTTCCCGATAGCAGAGAAACGCCCTTTGTTCATCATATGTTTACTTCCTATTCCTTTTTGTTAAACGAAATTTATTTTTCCAATAAGTAACACCAGCGAAATAATTTGCCTTCAAAATCAAAAGGTGTTGTGGCCTTGGTAATATTTTTTATACTGCTTGCATGAATCTCCGTTTCGGCAAGCTGAAAAGTACGGGCATTGGTACTAAAATACATTTTACCACCGGGTGCTAAACTTTTAAGTGTATCGTTTAACAAACCCACATGGTCTCGCTGTATATCCAGTATGTCCAGCATACGTTTACTATTGCTAAACGTTGGCGGATCCATTACAATAAGATCAAAATAGTTCTCGGGTAAGTCTTTTACATACTGCATTACATCGGCCTGTACAAAACTGTTGCCGCCTGTAAATGGTTCGTTTGCTATTGCAAAATTATTAGCTGTAAAATTTCGTTGTGCCCATTGCAGGTAAGTGTTAGACATATCCACTGTTATTACCTCCGTTGCACCACCTGCAGCAGCATATACAGAAAATGAACCGGTATAAGCAAAGAGGTTTAATACTTTTTTACCAGTACTTTCCTCTTTTACCATTTGGCGAGTGAGGCGATGATCTAAAAATAAACCAGTATCTAAATAATCGCTCAGGTTTATATTAAAATTCAGGTTGTTCTCTTGTACTATAAATTCATTTTGTTGTTTATCTATCCGTTGGTACTGCCCTAACCTGCCGGGTTTGCGCTGACGCAGTTTTAAAAAAATGTTTTCTTTTTCTACATGTAGCACCTGTTGCATTACCTCAATACTTTGTTCCATCCAAGCATCATGTGTTGCATCGTCCATGCCGTGGTTGCGTTTGTACTCGGCAACGTATAAGTTTACCCCATACCATTCTATACAAAAGGGAAATTCAGGTAAATCGTGATCGTAAAGGCGGTAACAACTTATGCCCTGGCGTTTTGCCTGTTTGTTTTTGTGTTTAAACACTTTCGCCAGCCTGTTTGCAAACATTTCTAATTTCATGTACCTGTTTTTTACCCGGCTGCGAAAATCGGTATTAATGCTGAGATATAAAGAGGGAAATATTGGTATTGGGTGTGTGGCGTTTTCCACGCAATACTTTTACCACTGAGTTAAAGGAGTTTTTTCACTGAGGTACACAGAGGAGTTTGTGTAAGATTTAGAATAACCTCCGTGTCACGCTGTGTAAGCCCTCTGTGTACCTCGGTGGTATAATTATTTATTATTTGTATAAAAAATTTAGTTTATTTTTGCTAAATAATTTATCATTTTAGTTTATATTGCTTAGGATAAGCAATTAAGTAAACGGCCAACGCATAACACGATGATGCACAAAGAGCAGAACGTACCGCCGATAAATCGGGGTGCACCTTGCACAATGCTGAGTAATGTTACAGGTGCACAAGAGTGCGACGCAACAAAAGTTCATCTGTGTTCATGCTGCCGGTAACCAAAAAATAAACTATAAAATTTTAATACGCTCTGCGAAAATAATATGCGTTTTGCAATTGTAGATATTGAGACGACGGGAGCACATGCAGCAGCAGGCGGCATTACAGAGATATGTATTTATGTGCTGGAAAATGACCAGGTGATTGAAACCTATGAAACGTTGATTAATCCGCACAAATATATTCCGCCTTATATTTCGGCCATGACGGGTATTACTAATGAAATGGTGGAAGATGCGCCATCGTTTAAGGATGTGGCCGAAAAGATTTATTCGTTATTGGAAGGGAATGTTTTTGTGGCACATAATGTAAATTTTGATTATTCCTTTGTAAAATATCAGCTGGAGGTATGCAAGTACGATTTAAAGGTGAATAAATTATGTACGGTAAGGCTTAGCCGGAAAATTTTTCCGGGTTTCAGGTCATATAGTTTGGGTAATCTTTGCCGATCGTTGGATATACCTTTAAATAACCGGCACCGTGCCGGAGGAGATACCGCGGCTACCGCCATTTTGTTTCAGCGTTTGCTGGCCAATGATGATGAGCAACTGATTTTAAAAAGCCTGAAACGTAATTCAAAAGAGCAGGTATTACCGCCCAATGTACCTAAGGAACATTTTACCAACCTGCCCTATTGTCCGGGTGTTTATTATTTCCATAATGAAAAAGGAAAAGTTATTTACACCGGCAAAGCAAAAAATATTCGTTACCGCGTTAACAGTCATTTTAGCAATAACAGCCCTACAAAACAAAAGCAGAATTTTTTAATTCATACACATGCCATCAGTTACGAAAGTTGGGGAACGGAGCTGATGGCTGCAATTTATGAATCGGTTGAGATTAAAAGATTATGGCCCGTTTTTAATTCGTCGCAAAAAAGCCCTGAAGCACAGTTTGGTTTCTTTTTATACACTGACCAAAATGGTTACTACCGCATTGTTATTGAAAAAGTGCGTAAGAGTATGCAGCCCATTTATCGTTTTCAGTACATAGTGGAAGGCCATAATATTTTACGTGCCTGGATGAAGGAGTATAACCTTTGCCCCAAATTGTGTTTTATACAAGTAAGCAACGATGTTTGTGAAGGCATAGAACAACATTATTGTAATGGCGCTTGCGAACAAACTGAAGATGCTGATACCTATAATGCCCGTGTGGAAGAAGCCCTATTGTCGTTAAAAAGTGATAAAACTTTTGTGATACTGGACAAAGGTTTGCAGGCCAATGAACAGTCCTGTATACTTGTGTATCAGGGTGAGTTTTATGGTATGGGTTATATACAGACCGATGATGCAGTGTATGATGTGGAAGATTTAAAAGACCGCCTTACCCGTTACAAAGAAAACATGGTGATACGCCAATTGATTAGTAGTTACGCAGAAAAAAATCCGCGTAAAATAAAGACGTTGGAATTAGCTAATCACGTATAATTTTTCCTTGTGGCTATCAGCAGTTGTAATGCTATTCAACTTCTGTTCCCGCCTTCTGCAGTAGTGCAATGCCCATGCTGCCTTCCAACGCACCATTACAGCTACTGCTGCCAGTCGGGCAGCCCTTCATCAATAGAATATAGTTCATCGTTAATGGTTAATAGCAAAACAGCAATTATGGTTTTGTGGCTGTTACTACTTCTTCAAAGTGTTCAACCGTAGGAAACGGATCGTAATAATGATGTAATAGTTTTTTCCATTCCAGGTAAGCGGCTGATTGACGGAAGCCGATGGTATGATCTTCCAGTGTTTCCCACTCTACCAATAAAATATATTTATTGGGTAGTTCTATGCATTTTTTCAATGAATGTTTGATATAACCTTTAATACTGCTGATGTATTGACCGGCTGTATCAAAGTCCTGCTCAAAAGATTTTTCTTTTCCGGCTATTACTTGTAGCATGGCAACTTCTAAAATCATAATATTGGTTTGAATATTTATAAATGAGTCTATACTTCTCAGACGAGTCTCATACAAGCCTTGTGCGTTGGCTACGGACGCGGCGTAAGAAAATTAGAGTCTTTGTCACCCTGTTTTTAACCCCGCATAGCGTGGGAGCTTGACGAAGGGTTACACAGCGGAATAAAAATTTTTATCGGGCTTCGCCAGGCTCAGCCTGACAGATTCTTTTAATTCGATTAAATTTAACAGCAACTTCTCAGCCGGGTCTCACACAAGCTTTGTACGCTGGCTATGGACTCGACCGGGAAAATTTAATCTATCTCTATCAATACCGATTTTCCTTCGCTTTTATCACCACTTGTCCATTGCCAGACTTCATGTAATTTAATTTTACCATCGGGCATAATTTCCGGCGTGGAGGTACAGATACCGGTTAACAGTTGGTGTTGAATATTAACCTGGTGGTAACGCATATGAATGCTGCCATCATCATTTACTAATCCTAATAAATGTCCCTGTAAAATTTTTGCACCGGTATAAGAACAACTGAGAATATTTCCTTCTTGTTGATAATAGAAAACCAGTGCAGCATCTACTTCTCCGTTTTCGGAATTCTCAATAGCACAAAACTTTCTATTGTTATAATTAATGGTAGCAGACATAAAACTGTTTAAATAAAATGACTTAAGCTTTCTTCTGTTGCTGGTATAGTGCAGCATAATATCCGTCCGGAATTTGCAGTAATTCCTCATGCGTGCCTTGTTCAATTACTTCGCCTTCGTCCAGCACAAAAATTTTGTCAAATTGTAAAGAGGCAAAAATGCGGTGCGTAATAATGATGGCAGTTTTGTTATGCAGGTAATTGTTTAAATGTCCGGTAATTAAACTTTCAGTCTTCGCATCTACGGCACTTAAACAATCGTCAAACAATAAAATATGTGGATTTTTAATAATAGCCCTTGCAATAGATACACGCTGTTTCTGTCCGCCGCTTAAGGTTACGCCTCTCTCGCCTACAACGGTTTGGTATTGTTGCGGGAAACGTAAAATTTCCTCATGCACACCTGCTTGCCTGGCGGCTTCGTATACCTGCTCTTCGGTTACATTGGCTTCACCGGACGCAATATTGTTATAAATCGTATCACTGAATAAAAACACATCCTGCGGTACATAACTTATCTGCCGGCGTAACGATGCCAGTTTAATGTCTCTCACATCTACCCCATCAATACTTAGATGCCCTTCCTGCGGATCGTACATACGCAAAAGTAATTGCGCCAACGTAGTTTTTCCGCTACCGGTACGGCCAAATATGGCAATTTTTTCGCCCGATTTAATATGCAGGTTAAACTGTTTTAAGGCATAGATACCGGTATCGGGATAACGCAGGGTTACATTATTAAAAACAATATCACCTTTCAACGGAATATCCCTTGCCAATGGTTGATCGGTAATAGCAGATTTAGTATCTAAAAATTCGTTCAATCTTTTTTGCGAAGCTGCGGCACGTTGTATCATACTGGCCGTAAGCCCGATGGCACTTACCGGAAACGTAAGCATGTTTACATATATTACAAACTCCACAATAGTTCCGGGGCCAATATTATGCGTGCCGTTAATATAGTACAGGCCGCCAATCATGATGGTTAATAATGTACTTAAGCCAATCAACAAGGTTATGGCCGGAAAATATAAAGCTTCTATCTTAGCCAATCCTACCGCACTCTGCCTGTATTTCTCACTGTTTTGGGTAAAAAAACGCAGCATCGTATTTTCCTGTGTAAAGGATTTAATTACCCGTATACCTGCATAGGACTCCTGCGCATTGGTGGTTAAAGCCGATAAGGATTCCTGTATAACCTCACTCTGTTTGTGTATACGTTGGTTAACCACATAAATAATGATGGCCAGAATAGGTAATGGCAATAGTACATAAATGGTTAGTTCCGGACTGCGCTGAAACATAAAAAACACACTAAAACCAATAATGGTTACTAAGTTTACCACATACATAATAGCCGGGCCGGTAAACATACGTACACGGCTCACATCTTCCGTTATACGGTTCATTAAGTCACCGGTACTGTTGCGTTTGTAAAACAGGGCATCCAATTGCTGGTAATGTTTGTACACTTCGTTTTTTTGGTCGTACTCAATTAAGCGGCTCATGACAATAATGGTCTGCCGCATTAAGAAAAGAAAAAAAGCTTTTAGTAAGGCCAGTACAATCAGTACCACCACACATAAAACCACCACACTCCAAGCTCCGTTTAAGTTAGTAATGTAGTTTATAAGCTGTTTTATTAAAATATCGTACGATTTGCCATCGGTAGAAGGTGCTGCGCCGTTAAATTGCAGGGAGTGATTTACATAATCAATAACATAGCCCGTAAGTTGCGGGGCCAACACATTGAAATAGTTGGATAAGACCACAAAAAAAACACCGAAGCCCAAACGCCACCTGTATTTCCAAAAATATTTATTAAGCGCCCTTAAATGCTTCATGCTGCAAAAATAACGATAAGAGGCAATTAGATAATTAGATAATTTGGTGATTTGGAAAAGCCTCCCCCTAACTTCATTACTCCCCTTCGTGAACCTCCGAAGGAGGGGCTTAGGTAGAGTCTGACACAGCATACATATTTTATGTTATCAGCTACATTGCTACTATCATCGTCCCTTGCGATCCGATAGGATCGGGATTTAATTTATTTCCAGTGGAAATGAATTAAAGACTCACTCTTGTACTGCATCAATTCTATTGGCCAAAATGCAGTAATCCGTATTTTAATCGGAGTGCCGGTAATTCTATTCAGCATTTTGTAATACTCCGTATTTAAACCAATAACTTTGATAAAAAAAATGTCTGTAAAGCTGAATTTTGAATTTAAAGCTGTCACTACACAATTAGCTGTTTTAGAAGAAAAGTTACTCACCCTAAATCCTGTTTTTAAAGGCATCGATGTACAGATTGATACTTATTTTAATGTAACCGAAGGCAGATTAAAATTAAGAGAGGGAAACATAGAAAACGCATTGATACATTATATAAGACCCAATATTGCCGGTGCCAAACAATCAGATATTTTGTTATACAAACACCAACCTGATGCTACTTTAAAAGCTATTCTGGTAAAAACATTGGGCATTAAGGTATTGGTAAAAAAAAGCAGGAAGATTTACTTTGTTGATAATGTAAAATTCCATTTTGATATACTGGAAAACCTGGGCACTTTTGTAGAGGTAGAAGCCATAGCCGATGAACAACATGCTACGCTTGAAGCGATACAAGAGCAAGCCAATTTTTACAAAGATTTTTTAGGTATTGAAGAGAAAGATTTTGTAGCGGTTTCGTATAGTGATTTGGTTATTGGTTCATAGTTAATGGTTCATTGTTAATAGTAGAAGCATTACCAGACTTTATTAAAATAGGGTTCTTCCCCTCCTTGGAGGGGCGGTGTAAGGTCTTATACTTCTTTAATACATTGGGGTGGCTTGTTGAATAGAATTACTACAGCACAAGAGTGCGACGCAAGGGACGATGATTAGTATTACTGCTGTTGGCTAATAAAAATAGTTGATTAATCGCCTTCGGCGATAGAATAATAATGCGAAACTACAAGTTTCGCATAGCAGTAAACTTTGAACTTATGGAACCTCCTAAACCTCTTGAACTTCTCTAACTTTTTTTCTAATCCGTAATTTGTACTACATGTGCCGGATACAAACCGCTGAATAAATAGGTTTTGCCGGTTTTTAGTTCTTTACACAAATAACGTTTACGCAGTTTTTTACCTTTCTGAAAAATGCGGCCATCGCTGGTGGCAAATAAACTTTCGTCAGGTAACTCTTCTACCAGTTTTTGCGATGCGGGAACTTTATCGTAACGTCTTAAAACACGCAGTAAACCCTCTTCGGCACAACTGGATGCAGCCGGATTTTTTAAGGATTGCAGCAACTCACTTTCTATATCTTCCGGAAAAACTTTGGTTAATACAAACTGTTGTAATACTTGCCCGTAAACCGCTTTCCACTCTTTACCATGTGCTTGCACACGATTGCCAAACTGTTCAAATGTGAGCAAATGTGCCAACTCGTGTAACAATGTAATTAAAAAGGAGTATTTGTTAAGGTTGCCGTTTATGCTAATGCGGTGCCTTTGTTGTATAGTACGGTGTCGGTAATCGCCCAATACCGATTTTCGTTCTTTGGTAATGGTAAGATGCACCTTGTATTGGTTAAGGTACTGCAGTACGGCAGCATACACACCATCGGGCAAAAAATCCTGAAGTTGTGCAATGGGAACATCCTTTTTAGGCATTCTTATTCCTCTTTTCTCTTAGTATTTTTTGGATAGATGTTACCTCAATAGCCGTGTAAACAAAATAGGTTAACATGCTTAAAAATAAACCGTATTTATTTACGCCTTCTTTGGCAAATACAATGTATATAACGGCTGCAATGGCGCAGGCAAATAAGCGTAACAAAAAACCGGCATATACCGCACGTACAAATGCATGCGGATTGGGGTTTTTAAGTGTATTAACCGACATGGCCGTTGTAACCACGCTTATAAGAAACAATAAAATATTACCACCCAGTATTACCCTGTAATCAATTAACTGTGCGGCCAGCCAATTTTTTCCGGCAATGGTTACTAAAGTAATTATAACAAATGCAATTAACGATTTTGTGAAAGTTGACGACCTAGTTATTGCTCCTACCATCTTTATTCTTTTTTGTTGTTTGCCTGATAAGGGAGTAAAACACACCCACTAATACCAGCAAAGGTAAGGCACAGGTAAGTAACGGCGATACATCTAATTTTTCATCCAGCCATATACCGCCAAAAACCGCCCCGGCCAACATAACTAATAGTTGCGAGCCAAGCCCAAGGTAACGTAAAAACGTTTTTTGCGATTTGTTCCGTTTATTTTGCAACAGCAGGAGCCAGTTTGTTTTCTTTTTTCATTTCCACAATATTGTTGCCCATGCGGCATTCGCCGTTAAAAGTAGCAGTGGGCTCAACCTGTAATTTACCAGCAAATAAATTGCCGGTTACAATACACTCGCCACGTAGCTGTACCAGTTCTTTGGCACGAATAGTACCGGTTACTTTACCTACAATATCGGCCTGTACACCGGTTATATCACCTTCTACCACGCCGTTGGTACCTACTACTACTTTAGCAGCACATTGAATGTTGCCTTTTACAGTACCATCAATACGTAAGTCCGTATCGCTGTTAATATCGCCACTAAGGGTGGTACCGGCACTTACAAGGGTGGCGGCACTACCGGACGAAGATTTTTCGGTACTACCGGTTTTTTTAGGATTATTGAACATATTATGTTGGTTTTAGTCTTCAGACAATTCATCTTTAGGAACTTCTAACAATGTGGTGTCCAACGGTATAGCAACATCTCCTTTTAAAACTCTTCTTATATTATCAAGATATTTTTCGCTGTATTCAACCTGCCTACTTACCGAATCAATGCCCATTTTAACGGTACGCATTTCCCGGCCCGACTGGTTGGTTACTTGTCCGGGAATGTAATAACGCAATGGAGTAAACACTATCAACGCCACAGTAAGCCCCACCAATATAACAAATATGGAGCTCAACATAATATACACACTCAAACGTGTAAGCTTAAACGTAACTACTTCTTCATAAGTATCGTCGTTCATTACCACCATCCGATACCGGTTACGCAGTCGCTTAAACGTAGATTCGCCTTCCAGTTTACTCATAACATCCCGTTAAACCGATTAAAGATAATAAAACCCGCCTTCTCACCCACTAATTCATTAAAAAATAACGCAGTTGTGTATAAACTTACGTAAGAATCCTTGTGGCATGGTTCATTGTTAATGGTTATTGGTTATTTGTTAATCTTCTGGTATTTCCTCTTCCCGACAACTCTTCCGAACTGTTAACAAATTTTAGCATTGTCAAATTGACAAAATACGGCATTAGCATGTAATTTGATACTTATCTAGCTAAACTATTAATAACGAAAATGAACAAAACACAAAAAACTATTCCCGCATTACCCCTATGTATTTTACTGGATTTTATAGGGTATGCATCGTTTAGTATTCCTGTTTTGGGCGAATTTACCGATCTGGTTTGGGCACCCGTTTCCGCTGTTATTTTTTACAAGCTTTTTGGCGGTAAAATGGGTGTATTGGGTGGCGGTCTTAGCTTTTTAGAAGAGCTTTTACCGTTTACCGATTTTATCCCAACCTTTACCCTGGCCTGGGCCTTCAGGTATTTTGGTAAAAGCAGTCCAAAACAAGTAATTAACATAAAAGCATAAAAAATAAAACCCCGGCATTTCCGGGGTTTTATTTTTATAAAGCTTAATTATTCTCTGTATAAGTTTTAAAACTATCCAGTATTGCCTGCCAGCCTGCTTGCTGAAACTCCACCGGATTCATTTCTTCGGGGTCAAATTTTTCTAAAATGTCTGTACCGTTTTCCGTTCCGGTAAAACTAATGGTTACTTTCCGGCCATCATCCATGGTATAACTGACAAATTCGTTTGGTATTACTTCATCATACACGCCGCCAAAATCAAAACCCATGCTGCCGTCTTTAGCTTCCATGCGTGAGGTAAAGCGGCCACCGGGGCGTAAGTCGCCTGATGCACTGGGTGTATGCCAATCCGGAGAAGCCGAATTCCATTTTACAATATGTACGGGGTTAAAAAAATAATTCCAGGCTTTTTCAACCGGGGCATTTACTGTGGCACTAATAGTAACTGCTTTGTCAGAGGTGTTCATACAAGAATCGTTTAGGTTTAAAATTGTAAGCAACAAATTTGCACAAAAAAAGCAACATAAACCAAGCCAATTAAAATCACATTAAAATGATATTAGAATATTTTGTGTAACAGTAGTTTTTCCTGCTAAATTTGTTTTCGAAATTTTATATATGATTTCCTACGATCCCAAAATCTGGTTCACCTACATATTCCGTTTTCATAAGGCCGATACATTCCGGAAGCTGGGACCGTTAATCTTAGGCATTTGTGTCTATTCCGCACTTATTGCTTACCTCGAGTTGAGTTACTGGAAGCTATCCGACCAAAGCTATGTAAAAGGCATTCCCGTCATGCATTCCTTGTTGGGTTTTGCCATATCCATGTTACTGGTATTTCGTACTAATACCGCTTACGATCGCTGGTGGGAAGGCCGCAAAATGTGGGGTTCGCTGGTAAACAACAGTCGTAACCTGGCTTTAAAACTAAATGCTATTTTAGGTGTGGCCGATAAAGGCCAGCGCTCTATTTTCCGCAAACTAATTCCCGCTTATGCCGATGCATTGCATACACATTTACATAAAAAAGAAACCGGATTAGCCCTGTTTGACGATGAAGAACATAAACATGTGTTTAACAGTATAGATAAAGCCAAACACTTGCCCAACCAGTTAGCCGGCATTATGTTAAAACAAACGCAGGAAATGTACCGCGATAAAAAAATAAGCGGTGAAGAGTTATTGTATCTTAACCACGAGCTGCAATCCTTTACCGATATTTGTGGTGCCTGCGAACGTATAAAAAACACACCCATCCCCTATTCCTACAGTGTGTTTATCAAGCGTTTTATTTTTGTGTATGTTATGACGCTGCCCTTTGGTTTTGTATTCACCCTAGGTTATCTGGTAATACCTGTGGTAGCGTTTATCACCTACGTATTAGCAAGTCTTGAGTTAATTGCCGAAGAAATTGAAGATCCCTTTGGCGGCGATGCCAACGATGTACCTACCGAAAAAATTGCAGCTAATATTCGCAAAAATGTAGAGGAGATTTTGTAATACTATTACCAAAAACCATTTATAATTAGTTTACATTTTATTATGGCGTGCCCCCGGCCGCCGCAAAGTTTTGCTTAATTTATAAGTTACATTCCGGCGGTCCGGGGTCGGGCTATTCGCTGCTACTCCGGCACAAAGCCCACACACAAACCTTCACCGGGGTATCCGCTGCTATCCCTCACGCAGAAAATTGCTGCTAACAAATTTTGTGAGCATGAAGCGTTAGAGAAGACTATATTATCTGTGTAAAATTTATTTGCCTCTCTGTCTTAATCAAACCTTAACATCCCTAAACCTTCCTCCTTTGCCCATTAATGTATATATTGTGGCTTAAAAAAACCATTACCAACTGTACCACCCAGTATGTTACGCCACCAACTAACTGTACTCTTTTCCTTATGTAGCACCCTGCTGTTTGCACAATTGCGGGCCGATTTTGTGATGGATCGTTCCAGTGGCTGCTCACCTTTAGTTATCAACTTTACCAATACCACCACAGGTGCCAGTGCCAATGCCACCTGGGAATGGAATTTTGGCAACGGCAATAACGCCGATATAAAAAATCCCAGCGCCATATTTGTAGAGGAAAAAAATTATACCATCACCTTAAAAGTTACCGATGGTACACAAACTTCCACCCAAACAAAAACCATCACCGTTAATAAAAGCCCGGTCATCGATTTTACCGTAAGCCCTGCTGTAACCTGTTTACCCGATGCTACCAACTTTACCGCTACCTCCGATGTAAGCGTGGCCCGCTGGCATTGGGATTTTGGTGATGGCCGTACACAAGCTGCCTATTCATCTGCCACATCGCATAACTATAACCAGGTGCAAACGGCTACGGTAAGTTTAACAGCCGTAACCAATACCGGTTGCAGTAAAACCATTGTAAAGGAAAACATTGTTACCGTTAAAGGCGAAGTAAAGCCTGGTTTTAATGCCGACAAAACTGTTTTTTGTGAAGATGAGGGAACAGTACGTTTTACCAACAGCAGCACAGGCCCGGGTACATTAACTTATCAATGGAATTTTGGCGATGGCAATACTTCTACTGCTGTCAACCCAACACATCATTACACCAAAAAAGGTTTGTATCATGTTAGTTTAACGGTTACCAATCCGGATGGTTGCCGCAAAACTTTAACCCGCAACAATTATATCAATATTGGCTTTTACGAAACCAACTTTACCATACCATCGCTTATCTGCGAAGGAACTATGACCACTTTTACCAATAGCAGCACGCCTACACCAACCAGTAGTCGCTGGTATGTGAACAATACACTTGTACAATCATGGAGTGTTTATAGTTTTAATTATACTTTTCCAACGCCGGGTACTTATCAAGTAAGGTTAGAAAATAATTTTGGCCCTTGCACGGAATCCATCACCAAAACCATTGAGGTAAAACCAAGACCCGTTATAAATGGTTTTGTAGTGGATATTACCACCGAATGTGGTGCTCCTACCTTGGTAAATTTTAAAGATACGACCGCCAGTGCCGTTAGATGGAACTGGAATTTTAATAATGATTATTACAATCCAGCAAGAGCTTCAACACAAAACCCTTCCTATACTTATACTGCCGATGGTAATTATTGGGTAAACTTAGATGTTACTAATCGGGAGGGTTGTTCCTCCAATGTGTCAAAATACGTGTACATCAGCAGGCCATTGGTTGGTATTTATATTGCACCCAGTAATAATAGCACAGGTTGTGCGCCATTTACCACTAAGTTCAATTACCGTACAACCGAGGCATTTGCCAGCCTTCAATGGAACTTTGGTAACGGACAAACATCAACAGAAGAATCACCGGAAATTAGCTATACTACCCCCGGTAGTTATGCGGTAACACTTACCTATACCACCATTAAGGGCTGTACCGGCACGGCAACCTATTTCCCAAATATCGTAGTGCGGCAGAAACCGGTGGCCAATTTTACTGTACCGGCTACCGTGTGCGGCAATACACCTGTTTATTTTAATAATACGTCCACCGGTTATTACACCAATACAACCTGGAAAATTAATAATGTAGTATCATGGGTTAATCCTTACAAATTTACTGATGAAGGTACTTATGACATACAGATGATTGCCTATAATGGTATGTGTAATGATACCATAACAAAAGTGGCGGCAATAAAAGTATCACCACCATTTCCGCAAATAACCGCCTATGAAAATACCTGTGATAATAACAGAGGGTTAGTAAGATTTACAGAGGCAAGCAAACAAACCAATAGCTGGCAATGGAATTTTGGTAACCAAGGGTCTACTTCTTACACAACCCCGCCTGCTAAAATTGAATATAATTTTACTGCTACCGGTACCTACAATGTTGTGTTGACAAATACCAATGGCAGCTGTACAGTAAAAGATTCTGTAAGCGTACCCGTATTGTTAAAACAAAAGCCGGTTTTATCGTTTGACCGCAATATTACCTGTGTTAATCAGCCCATACGATACACTATAAATGGGTTGGAAGACAATCCGTTTATGTCTAATAGCTGGTCAAGCGATTATAGTATTGTAAAATTTGAATACGAAGACGGCACTATCATTTCCAATTACAGTTTAGATAATTATAACTTTTACATTTCGGCCTCAGGGCAGTTAACTACCATTGAGCCCAAACAAAGTCGGGTAAGGGCTATTATACGAGCTAATGGTGTTAACTGTTATGATACTACTAACTATGTTAATCTACATACAACAGGTGTATTAGCCGGTTTTGAAATACTTAATGACAAGCATTGTTTTAAATCGCCTGTTACCTTAAACGATACTACTAAAACATTAGCCAACAACCCCATTGTTAGGTGGACATGGAATATGGGTGATGGTAACCTGGTTACGCAAACCATTAAAGCACCACTTGTTTATCAATATACAAGACCGGGATCTTATTTCGTACGCTTAACGGTGCAGGATGCCAGTGGTTGTCAGTCCAGTAATAACCAATCGCAGTATGTGGAAGTGTATGGTACCAAGGCTAATTTTTATACTTCTACCGGTACAACAGTCAATGTAAATACTACGATAAATTATAACAACAATTCGCAATCATATAATGCCGGTACGGTAAACTATGAATGGTTATTAGGTAATGGCAGTACGGTAACTACACAAAATGCGTCTGAAACTTTTACACAACCTGGCAGGTATAATGTAAGGCTGATAGCAAAAAGTTTAAACAATAGTTGTTTAGATACTATACAAACAACAATAACTGTATTACCCCCTAACCCGGTATTTATAACCAATACTACTTTGATTGGTAATAACAGTAAATGCCCGCCTGTTACGGCTAATTTTTATTATAACTCATCCGCCTATTACACTAAACTGGAATGGGATTTTGGTGACGGCTATAAAGTTGAAAATCAAACCAACCCAAGCCATATTTATACGGTGCCGGGTAAATATGTGGTGCGGTTAAATGTTTATCATAATGCAACGGTGTTTAACCAATATACCGATACGGTTACCGTGGAGCAACCATCGGTAAATCTGGATATTACTAAGCAGGTTATTTGTATTGACGAGCAGGTGAAACTATTTACCACCACACCTAAAAACAGCGATCAATATACATGGGACGTAGGTACGGGCAGTTTACAAACAACGGCTGATACGGTGGTTACTTTGCAATACGCTAAAGCAGGTGCTTACAATCCATCATTAATACTTACCGGCGCTAATGGCTGTACTGTAGCCGCTACATTAACACAACCTGTTATTGTTAACCCCAACCCAGTTATAAATATTACACCCTCAAATCCGGTTTATTGTAAAACAACGCCCGTACAACTTACTGCTTCGGGTGGTGTGCAATATACTTGGTCGCCGGTTGAGGGATTAAGTAATGCGTTAATTGCAAATCCATTTGCGAGTCCGTTAAACACTGCAACCTATGTGGTCCAGGCCATAGATGCTGCCGGTTGTAAAGGACAAGGACAAACAACTGTAATTGTACCTAAGCCATTTACATTACAGGTAAAAAATGTGGTAGAGGTTTGTTCCGGCGAAGTAGCCCAACTTACCGTTAGTGGTGCTACTACCTACCAATGGATTAACCATACTACAGGTTTAAATAATTTACAAATAGCAACACCAACGGCTACTACTTTAACTAATACTACTTATACAGTTGTTGGTACCGATCAATACGGATGTTACACTGATACTGCTACCATTAATGTAATGGTACGGCCATTACCCTGGGTGAAAGCCGGTAATGATATACACAGTATTTACGGAGCGGAAAACCAGTTAGTAATAACCAATAGTGCTGATGTTACTAAATGGACATGGACGCCAACCGATTTTTTAAGTTGCACCAATTGTCCCTCGCCTATTAGTAAACCTTATGCTACTACCAATTATGTAATTACAGTAGAAAATCAATACCGCTGTATTGCTAAAGATTCAATACTGGTTACTGCTTTTTGCTCGGCGGGTAATATTTATTTGCCCAACGCATTTACGCCCAATAGTGATGGTAAAAACGATGTATTTATGGCCTTGGGTACAGGTGTAAATAAAATAAAATCATTTAAAATATTTAACCGTTGGGGCGAGTTGGTATTTTTTAAGCGTGACATTTTTCCGGAGGATAAACGATCGGCATGGGATGGTAAATATAAAGGCATGGAAGCACCTTCAGGAACTTATGTATATTTTGTTGAACTGGAATGTACATCGGGAGGTAGTTATGAGAAGAAGGGAACGGTTACCTTGATTAGGTAATGACTAGTATTGTACTTTAGATTGTTAAATAATTATACCATCACTGGATATATTACTAAAATTGTATTTAATATTATTTATATATTACATTTCGATGAAAATTATTATGTAATTATGTTGTAAGGGAATAAATAGTGATAGGTTCGAAAGATTATAGCTTTTTTTCGGAAATTAATATTTATAAATACAAATTATGCGACCCGATCTTTCTTTAATAGGCAATTGGTACCATGGTTATATTGGTTTGGTAAAAGAAGATACCCTGAAGAATGGTTTTGAAAACCATACACAAAAATTAGTTAGCTTTTTTAGCAACATACCGCCGGAAAAATATGATCATAAATATGCTCCGGAAAAATGGACGATTAAAGAAGTGTTGCAACATATTGTAGATGCTGAGAGAGTTTTTGCTTACCGGGCCTTACGTTTTGCCCGTAAGGATTACACACCCCTGCCCGGTTTTGATGAAAACCTGTTTGCTGCAAATGCCAAGACCAATAACAGAAGCTGGGATGATTTACTGGAAGAATGTAAACTAGTGAGACGGTCTTCACAAATCATGTTTGCATCTTTTGATGAAGAACAACTAATGGCTAAAGGAATAGCTTCAGGAAGTGAAAACTATGTTTTAGGCTGGGGTTACATTTTATTGGGGCATGCTACACATCATATAAATATTATACAGGAAAGATATCTGTAACTAAAATATCATCTGCCTGAGCCTGAATATTTTTTGATCAGCTCAGGCAGATAATGACATTTAACTATCCAGGTTAAAGGTGAAACCTAATTGAGCCAGTATCATATCTGTTGAAGAACGGTTAGCTGTAAATTCAGGTTTATCATTTTCGTTTATGCGTGGGTGTGAGTAATAAGTAGTGGTACTACCCCACAAATAGGCAGCTTGGGCAAATACAAAAACCTTTCGATTTTCGCCAAGTGCAACAGCAATACCTGCACCGGGACCACCATATAATGCCCACTTTGTTCTGGATGCATTTGCATCGGTTTCACCGGTAATAAGTTGTTGTAGTTCTACACTACGGATAAATGCGTTAGTACCTAACTTTCCTTCAATAAAAAGACGGACAGGTTTTTCCTGATCTCTTATAAGATTTATTCTTACTTTTGCCCCCATGTTCATAATACTGTTTGATACGATGAGTTGATGGGTATTTCCCCAACCAAGGTTATACAAATCAACCCGGCGTCGGGTATTACGTAAAAACAAAACACCAAACTCGCCGCCAATACTAAACAACCCGTCTTCTGCTGGTGTGTTCATGGCATCTATTCCAAATCCAACACCGGTTTTAGCATAAGTATCTTTGTATTCTTTTTGTGGAAAATGTGCTTGTGAATACAAGGACGTAGTCCACTTTTGCGAGTAAGCATCTGTAATAAAAAAAGTGCAACTGCTGAGGAGAAAAATGTGTAATATTTTGTTCATAGACTGTAGTTTGTTTACGGTAAACTACATTATGTCTTTGGGCTAAGATGTTAACGGGGCATCAATTAACTTTTTTTTAGAATGGTTAATAATTGATGGTTCATAGTATTACTATGAACCATCAATTATTAATGATGAACAGGGTTATACTGTTGACGGGCTGGCGGATGGAAGTGGTAGCTGGCCGTGGTTATATTGCCAAGTGCGTTGGCAGGCCACTACAAGCGTACAGCCGCATATGTAGTTGATAAGAATTACTACGGCCGACAGCCCCCCAAATAATATTATGCTTCCAGTAAACTTACACCTTCGCTAATAGCCGATGTAAATACTTCGCAAGGATAACCTACCACACCGTTGTAATATTGTGTAAGGTTTTCGGCAAAGGCATCGGCAACATCTTCGTGTACCAATGCAATAGCACAACCGCCAAAACCGGCACCGGTCATGCGGGCGCCAATACAACCATTGTAGGTTTTGCAATAATCAACAATGGCATCTAATTCACGGCCCGATACTTCGTACAGATTTTTTAATGATTCATGTGATGCGTATAAAATCTGGCCAAGCGTTTCCATATCGCCATTTTGTAAAGCTTCGGTAGCAGCTTTTACTCTATCGTTTTCGGTTATAACATGCGCCGCACGTTTGCCTACTACGGGGTTGGTAATTAAATGCGCATATTTTTGAAAAGTACCATAATCAATATCGCATAACTGATGTATATTAAGCTCCTGTTTTAGTTGCGCCAGCGCTTCCATACATTCGGCATAACGTTCGTTGTATTTTGATTCTGCCAAAGAACGCTGCTTGTTACTATTAATAACCATAACCTTGTATGGCGATGCATTAAACGGAATGTAAATATGCTCCACCGTATCGCAGTTTAATAGTATAACATGGTTTTGTTTACCCATAGCCACGGCAAACTGATCCATAATGCCGGAGTTAACACCAATAAATTTATTTTCTACTTCTTTACAAAGCAGGGCAATATCTTTTTTACTAATGCCAATATTAAATAGCTGACTTAGGGCATAAGCCATTAATACCTCGATAGAAGCTGAGGATGACAAACCTGAACCAATGGGCAGGTTGCCGTAAAAAAATAAATCTAACCCACCCAGTTGTTGTTGTTTTTGGGTAAAATAATCTACCACGCCTAAGGGGTAATAAAACCACTCCTTACCGCTTTTTCTGTATTTATCGCCAACGGCAAACTCAGCCGTTTCCGGAAAATTGGAACATTGAAACCTGAATACATTATCGTTGTTTGGCGCAACAAATAAGTAGGTGCCTAAGGATATGGCAAAAGGCATTACCTGTCCGCCATTATAATCAATATGTTCACCAATTAAATTAACACGGCCGGGGCAAAAAAAACTTTGGGTGGCAGGCTTGTTATATCTATTTTCAAATTCTTGTTTTAATGCATCGATGGTCATGGAATAATAACTATTTTTATATTATGCTACAATTTAATAACGAACGGGTTGCTACCCATACAAACGGTGAAGATATTTATTTATTTAAACTAACCAACTCAAAAAATACGCAGGTTGGCATAACCAACTATGGCGCCATTATACAATCGTTTATTATTAAAAATAAAGAGGGCCAATTGCAGGATATTGTATTGGGTTTTGATGATGTAGCCCGTTACATGGATAGTGATTATTACAGTAAAGATTATCCGTATTTAGGTGCCATTATTGGACGTTATGGTAACCGTATTGGCCATGCACAATTTCCTTTACATGGGCAAACAGTCAAAGTATCGCCTAATTTTAATCCGCACCAATTACACGGTGGTTATAGCGGATTTGATAAAAAAGTATGGAAAACTGTTTTGTACGAAACCACAAGGTTGGTGTTGGAGCATATTTCACCCGATGGCGACGAAGGTTTTCCCGGTACATTGACTACCACTATTGAATTTGTTTTATCTGATAACAACGAATTAACCCATACCATAACGGCCACCACAGACAAGGCTACAGCCGTTAACATTACCCATCACAGTTATTTTAACCTGAATACTGATGGCAGCGATATCACCAATCACCAGGTTTTTATAAACAGCGACAATTACCTGGAGCAGGACAGCGGTTTTGTAACCACCGGTAACCTGGTACCTGTTGCCAATACCACGCATGATTTTACAGCCTTTAAAAAAGTTTCTGCAAACTGGGATGCCGAAAGTGGTTACGACCAAACTTTTGTGGTAAACAACCAAAACATCAATACGCTGGCGGCAGCAACTTATGTCACCGAAGGCGGCTTACAATTACAAGTGTACACCAACCAACCAACGGTGCATTTTTACACCGGCCGCTGGATACCCAACTTAACAGGCAAGAACGGCACCCAATACGGCCCTTATACCGGCCTTTGTTTTGAAACGCAGGTACACCCCAATGCGGTTAACCAACCTTCGTTTCCCAATACTATCTTAGAACCGGGGCAGCAATACCACCATCAAACGGTTTATAAAATTGTTTAAAAAATATAGATTTTTTTGTTTGACCAGCTGCAGTTCCCTGATTGACCGTCCCTTGCAATCCGCAGGATTGGGATATAATTTATTTCCAGTGGAAATGAATTATAAACTAACTGTTCAACAGCAGTAATGCTATTGAGCAAGGTGCAGGTTGGTTCTATTTATTCAAAATATTCCTAAAAAAAACGATTGATTTTATACTAAAATCTTTGAAATTCAGTTAATAAGGCCTTAGTTTGCGCAGATTGACACCCGGGTTTAAATATATCATACATATAGCATTTTGGCTGCTAGCTGCTACCTTTTCCTTTTCGGCTTTAGGCCAATTGGGCATTTCGTACCAGTTTGCCAAGCCTAAAGAGTACGAAAACAAGGTGTTACAGTCCGAAAAATCACAGGACAAAAAGTTTACTTTCAGTCGCAGGGTGTACCAAAACACCATTACCCGCTTTAATTACTATTTCAACGCCAATAATAAGCTAAACGATATACTGGGAAGAGCAAAATCTTCACACCGTGACGATTATGCCAGTTTGTTATCATTTTATAATTACAGCCCAGAAACAATAGCAGCAGATAGCGTTCAACTGGATTCGCTTACCTATAAATCACAAACCGGTATAGCCATTCACGATTTACGAGGCGATTGGATTGATAACCTCTACCTGCTTTGGGGTATTGCCTATCATTATCAGCAAAAATACGATTCGGCCTACCTCATGTTGCAGTTCATCAACTACTCTTTTGCACCTAAAAAGGAAGATGGTTATAACAAAATAATCGGTAGTGCTTTGGATGGTAATATGGCCTATAGTGTGTCCAATAAGGAATCGGGTAACATTATTAAAAAAACATTTACGCAACCGCCAAGCCGTAACGATGCCTTTATCTGGCAAATACGTAACCATATTGCCTTAAAAGAATATTCCGAAGCCAACAGTTTAATTACTGTTTTAAAAGAAGATCCATTATTTCCTAAAAGGTTACAAAACGACCTGGCCGAAGTACAGGCCTACATGCATTATAAACTGCAAAACTGGGATAGCTCTGCTGCTTACCTTACAAAAGCATTGGGTAATGCTACCAACCAACACGAACGCGGCCGTTGGGAATATTTAATTGGCCAAATGTATGAACAGGCTAAAAATTTTGACCAGGCCGAAGAATTTTACGCCAAAACCATCAAACACACCACCGATCCTGTTTTAGAAATCTATGCCCGTCTGGCATCCATTCGTGTTAATAAAGATGGCGGTGATAATTATATTGAAGAAAACATAGCCACTTTATTAAAAATGGCTCGTCGCGATAAATACATGGACTACCGTGATATTTTATATTACACCGCAGCCCAAATGGAGTTGGAGCGTAAAAATATTCCGGGTGCCATTAATTTGTTAGAGAGAGCTTCAAAATATACCACGCAGGTAAATCCTTTACAACGTAATCGTATTTTTCTGCAACTGGCCGACCTGTCTTTTGATAGCCGCAAATATCGTCCCTCCGCAAATTTTTATGATAGCATAGTGGTTACGCCTGATGATCCTTTTGATCCGGAAGACATTGCTATCAGGAAAAAGAATGCAACTGACCTGGCCCTTCAATATGAAATTGTTGAAAGACAGGATAGCATACAGCGTATTGCCTTGTTACCGGAGGAAGAAAGGAGAGCCTATGTAAAAAAACTGGCCCGCCAGTTGCGTAAACAACAAGGTTTAAAGGACGAAAGTTTTACCAGTGGCGGTGGCAACACTTTATCATCTTCAAAAACACCTCCCCCTTCCTTGTTTAATAACGACAATAAAGGCGAATGGTACTTTAATAACAACTCGCTTAAACAACGTGGTAACGGCGATTTTAAAAGTAAATGGGGTACCCGCCCTAATGTAGATAACTGGCGCCGTAGTAGTGCTGTGGCGGCTAAAGGTCGCGGACTAAATTCGCAATTATCAAATGATCCGTTATCGCAGGATTTAAATGCGACTGCCATAGACATAAATCAGGAAATAACTTCCGATTTACTATACAGTCGTTTACCACTCACGCCGGAGTTATTAAAAGTTTCCAACGATTCTATCCAAATGGCGCAGTTTGAAATTGGCCGCATTTATATACAAACTTTGGAGGAATGTGCTTTAGGCGTACCTACTTTAGAAGCCGTAATGGAACGCTTCCCAGAGCATCCGCGTATGGAGGAAATTCTGTTTAACTTATACTATTGTTACAACAAACAAGGTTATATAGCCCAGGCCAATGCGGTAAAAAAAACAATGACCAATAAGTTTGGCGATAGCAACTTTACTGCTATCATCAACACCGGAAAAAATCCTGCTGTTGTTGATACGGCCGTGGCTACAAAAGCTTACGAAGATGTGTACGATTTATTTATTGAAGGCAATTTTGCACAAGCAAAAGCCCAAAAGAAAATAGCCGACAGTACCTATGGCGATAACTACTGGACACCACAATTATTATACATCGAGTCTGTATATTATATTAAACAACGTGAAGATTCCGTTGCTACTAAAACATTAACCAGCTTAATCAATAAATTTAACGGCACACCCATGGCGGTCAAAGCCACCAATTTGTTAGATGTGTTAAGTCGCCGTCAACAAATTGAAGATGAGTTGACCAACTTAGTATTACCGGCTATTACAGATGATGATACTTTGCAACAAACAGCACCTACCCTTGTCATTCCAAAACAACGACAATTAATTGCCGATAGCGCAAAAACAAAAACCGATATAGCCACCATCGATAAAAACAAAGCCAATAGCAATATTAATATTGCAAAACCAACTATTCAGCCTGTAAAAACTACGGCTCCATCTGTTGTTGATACAGTAGCAAAACCTACCATTGATACAGTGAAAACTACACCGAAAATTGACAGCGTAATTGCAAAACCAAAATCTGTAATAGATACGGTGAAAACACCACAACCAAAAATTGACAGTGTTATTAAAAAACCTGTTATTGATTCACCTGTTGTACAAATAAAACCTGTTATTGATTCTATTAAAACGCAACCAAAAACAGTTGATACACCTGCTGTAAAACCAAAGCCGGTTATTGATACGCCTTTAATTACGCAGGCACCGGTTGTAAAACCAAAACCTACTGTTGCCGATAACGAATATTATTTTGATACCGATGCACCACAATATGTTTTAATTGTATTAAACAAGGTAGATCCTGTGTTTGTAAGCGAAGCACGTAATGCCTTTGCCCGTTACAACAAGGATGCATTCTTTAATAAAACCATGACAGCCGAGTTAAACAATTTAACTACCGATAACAGGCTATTATTAATCAGTCCGTTTAAAAACGTAGCAGAAGCAACTACCTACTTAAACGAAGTAAAACCCAAAGCAGCAACCGATATTATCCCTTGGTTAAAAGGTGGCAAATACACGTTCCATATCATATCCGAACGCAACTTAAAACTATTGCAAACCACTAAAGATGTGGATGCTTACATACAGTTTTTGCAAAAAAACATTTCGTTGTAATCAGTACATTATCTCATTACCTAATTTTCAAATTATCTAATTAATCAGGGGCTACCAACTCCAGTACTACTATCGGCAACAGTCGGGGCTGTACGCTTGTAGTGGCCAGCCTTCACACTTGGCCATCACACACCGGCCAGCTACCGCTTCCATCCCCCAGCCCTTCATCTGTAGATTATAGTTCATCTTTCTGACTCTCCAACTTCCGGTCTTTCTGTCTTTCTTCCTACCTTTACTCTCAATTAAACCTTAAAACCTTCTCTGTTATGAAAACTTTTGTTACCTGCTGCCTTGCGGCCTTGTTATTACTTAGTATAAACAATTTTCTTTTTGCCCAAAAACCTCCCATTAAAAAACCTCCGGTTCGTCCACCCGCTGCGGCAAAAAATGCTGTAGAAAAAGACATGGAAAAAAAATATGCCGATCCACAACGACAAAAAGGCAAAGAAGAACTGGAAAAAATAACTTACGAAAACGATACCCGCTATAAAGACCCGAACAATAAAGTACAGGCAACTATTACATTTGAAGACAAAACTTTTAAGAAAAAAGGCGAAATAAAAAAAACAACTGTTTCTAAAGTAATATTTGGTAAGGTTGGTGAATGTATGGTAAACGAAGAAGGCGATAAAAACGAAACCTGGTTTATATATAACTACGCCGACAAAGCTAATTACGTATGTAACATTAAAGATAAAAGCGCCATTAAGATGCCCCTGATTAACGCCAAAAAAATGGCAGAGAAAATGGCAAAGAAAGAGGCTGAGCGTGAGGAATCGGATAAAGATATGGCTGGCTGGAAAGCAACCGATATTTATGAAACCATTAATGGGTTTAAAGCCAGAAAATATATTTATACGTATGACAATAAACCTAAATATTCATACATGGAGGTTTGGTTAAGTAAAGACATATCTATAAACTTAAGTGGTAACTATATGATGGGAGCCAGATTAGAAACCTATAAATTTCCGGCAAGCAGTACCACCGCTAAAGATATGATTGATGGTTTTATAGTCAGGCAAATACTATACAATAAAAGCAACGAGCCGGTTTCTCAAAGAGACCTGAAAGCATTTACCAAAACTGCTGACGAAAAGTATTTTGATATGTCTGCTTTTAAAGTAGTAGATGTGTTAAGTGGCTTGTAATTTTGAGAGAACCTGATGTTTAGTTAATTATATTGATTATCAGTTAACTAGTTGTTTTAAAGCACGCTTTTACAATAGTTTTGTAGCGGCAACTACTTTAGCAACAATTTAAGTTTAAAAACCTGAATTATAGCAGATGTTTTATTTAATTTCGGGTAATATTGTAGCCTGGTTTTTGCTATAAAACTTTATCGATTTTAAAGTAAAACCGGTTAAGCTTCATTTTTAGTACAACTAACAACTTAGCTAG
The DNA here is from genome assembly GCA_002399735.1 of Chitinophagaceae bacterium UBA4857. Classification (GTDB taxonomy): domain Bacteria; phylum Bacteroidota; class Bacteroidia; order Chitinophagales; family Chitinophagaceae; genus Terrimonas. Next base: position 2,753 of record DHEF01000010.1, on the reverse strand, counting down.
TTAAAACACTTAAACAATAAAAAAAGCGTTTTAAAATACGATTAACTCATTTATGGCAACAGCTAAACAACCTCAAAAAGGTATTATACGCAAAAGCGTTAAAATTTTCTGGCGTGTTTTTCTATTCGGATTTTTGGGCTTTATAGCCATTTTATTAATGGCTAACTTTGGCGTATTTGGTAAAATGCCGTCAATAGAAGAGTTGGAAAACCCCTCTATCTTACAATCGTCAGAAGTATATGCCGAAGATGGTACGCTAATGGGTAAATATTATTTGCCCAACGGTAACAGAAGTATTGTTAAGTACCGCGACATTTCTCCACACGTAGTAAACGCATTAATTGCTACCGAAGATAAACGTTTTAAAGACCATGCCGGTATTGACATGAAAGGTACTTTCAGGGCTGTGGTTTTTTTAGGTAGTCAGGGAGGCGGTAGTACTATTACACAGCAATTAGCATTGGCCTTGTTTAACCAACGTGCCACTAACAAAGCATTACGTGTAATGCAAAAATTAAAGGAGTGGATTATTTCAGTAAAACTGGAACGCAATTTTACCAAAGAAGAAATTATAGCTTTATACCTGAACGCTGTTCCTTTTTCGGAAAACGTATTTGGTATACGCAACGCATCCCGTACATTTTTTCAGAAAGAACCGGATAGGTTAAATGTTGAGGAAGCCGCCTTATTAGTGGGTATGATTAACGGCCCCGGTATTTACAATCCACGCCGTAATCCGGTGGCATCCCGTGATCGCCGTAACCTGGTATTAACCCGGATGGAAGAAAACGGTAACATTACTGCGGCAGATGCTACAAAACACAAAGCAGCCCCCATTAAACTTAATTATAAAAAACTGGATGAAAATACCGGTTATGCACCTTATTTCCGTGAAGTGTTGCGTGATGAAGTAAAAACTTTATTAAAGTCAGGTGATTTAAAAAAACCTGATGGCAGCTCTTATAATATTTACGAAGATGGCTTAAAAATTTATACCACTATTAACCCACGTATGCAGGAATATGCCGAGGAGTCTATGGCTGCTCAGGTACCTGTTTTACAAAAGGCATTAGTGGCACAAAGTAAGGTTAAAAATGGTGCTATCTGGAAAGACAGGGACAATGTACTAAACCGTGCTATGAAAGAAAGTGATCGTTGGAAAAATGGTGTAGAGGATGGACTTTCCGATAAAGAAATTAAGGCAAGTTTTTATGTAAAAACACCCATGAAAATATTTGCTTTTAATAAAACGCATGAAAAAGATACGGTGATGACACCCTACGATTCTATCAAGTATCACCGTACCATGGTGCAATCGGCGTTTATGGTTATGGACCCCATTACCGGTGAAGTGAAAGCCTGGGTAGGTGGTATAAACTTTAAAACCTACAAATTGGACCACGTTAATATGCGCACCAAAAGACAGGTAGGTTCTACCATTAAACCTTTGCTGTACACACAGGCAATGGAAGAAAGAGGTTTTGAAGCAGAAACAGTTTGTGAAAATACGGCCCAATATTTTCCGGGCAGCGGCTGGGTACCGGCAGGAAAAAGTTGTGGTCGCGCAGGCCCATCTGTATCTATGGCTGGTGCATTAGCACATTCTTTAAACTGCGCTACAGCTTATATTATGAAACAGGTTGGCCCTAAAGAATTTGCTGAATTTTTATCACGTATTAATATTCCTACAAAGGTTGAGCCTTTCCCTTCTATTGCACTTGGTTCTTGTGATTTATCATTATTTGAAATGTTATGGGGTTATACCATGTATGCCGGCCGTGGGTTTACTACCAAGCCTTACTTTATAAGCCGTATTGAAGACCGTAACGGAAATGTAATTAAACGTTTTGATTATAGTGTAAACCGTAAAGAAGCTATTAGTGAAATAACCGCTTACAAAATGGCACGAATGATGGAAGGTGCGGTTACAAGAGGTACTGCTGCCGGTTTAAAAGCTCGCCTGGGTGCAGCCGAAATGGCGGGAAAAACCGGCACTACGAATGACAACTCAGATGCCTGGTATATTGGTTTTACACCTCAGTTATTAGGTGGAGTATGGGTTGGTTGCGATGACCGTTTTATACGTAATGAAGGTAATGGAGGTTTTGGTGGCGCTGCCTCCAGACCAATTTGGGAATCCTTCTTTAAAAAAGTATATGCCGATAAAACTTTGGGTATAAACAAGGATGAGAAGTTTATTAAACCTGCCGAGCTTGAAAATGAAATGAGCAGTGCCGATGCTTTAATAAATGATTACGATGTAACTCCTGGTGCCGAAGGCGATGATCAGGGTGTAGGTACCGGCGATGACTATATGTTTAACGATTTTGAAACGGATTCTAAGCCGTATGTAGATCCTGATGCTCCTACAAATAGCAAGCCTAATAAGGATACTACGCAAAAAAAAAGCCCGACCAAAGACCCCAACAGCAAACAAATAGGTGATGCTGATGAACCCAAAAAGAAGAAAGGTTTCTTTAAAAAGGTATTTGGTAAAAAAGAATAAGCGATTAGTTAATAGTAAAATTTGTAGAGATGCCATGTTGGCGTCTCTTTTTTTATGTAGTTAAAACGGTCGTTTTGAATAATGCCCAATAGCATTACTACTGATGAATGGCTGCGGGATGGAAGCGATAGCTGGCCTTTGTGTGTATGCCAAGTGTGTAAGCAGGCCACTACAAGCGTACAGCCCGGTATGCGGCTGATGGGAGTTACTAATGCCGATAGCCCCTAATTAACCCAAGTTGCTAGTC
>DHEF01000007.1 GCA_002399735.1 Chitinophagaceae bacterium UBA4857 | reverse complement strand
CAACTTATATCAGGGACGTACATTTATTGACTACTCACTATTCACCTTTACAATACAACTATTAACAATGAACCATTAACTATTAACTATTAACTCTGTATATACGCATCATACAACTTAATACACTCCACCGCTTCCTTAACATCATGCACCCTTAAAATAGTAGCACCATTATTTAATGCCAGCATATTTAAAGCAGTGGTTCCGTTAAGTGCTTTATTTTCACTAATATTCAATGTTTTATAAATTGTTGATTTACGAGAAAGTCCTGCCAGTAAAGCACCTTCTAATATAGAGAAAGCCTTTAGGTTTTTTAATAATTGCAAGTTGTGCTGTATGGTTTTGCCAAAGCCAAAGCCGGGATCAATAATAATATCTTTAATGCCCGCTGCTTGTAAAGCAGATTTGTAAGTGATCATAAATTGCAACACTTCCTGTACCACATTTTCATAATGAGGTTTTGCTTGCATATCAGCCGGCGTGCCTTGCATGTGCATTAATATATAAGGCACATTTAATTCAGCAACAGTTGGTATCAGGTCGTCATCCATGGTTCCGGCACTAATATCGTTTACTATGTCTGCACCTAAATTAACGGCTTCCTTTGCCACTTTACTGTAATAGGTGTCAATAGAAATAAAGGTATCCGGAAAATGTTTGCGTATGGCTTCAACAGCAGGGGCGGTGCGTTCCAGCTCTTCAGCATCGCTTACTTGTAAACTTCCCGGGCGGGTGCTTTGTCCGCCAATATCAATAATGGTAGCGCCATCGTTAACCATTTTACCGGCTGTATCTACTATTTGCTGTTGTGCATTATGCCTGCTGCCTTCAAAAAAGGAGTCAGGAGTGGTATTAATAATACCCATTGCCACCGGTTTATTTATAACTAAAAGCCTTCCTTTACAATTAAGCGTTACCATCCGCAATTTGTTTGTTATTTTTGAAGCGAAGATAGTTTTTTAGTATTCAGTATAAAGTATATAGTATTTAGACTCGAAACCATAAACTATCAACCATGAACTATTAACAAATAGAGGAGCAATGTCGCAAACAAACCGTCAGTACGATAGTGTTATAGAACAGTGTAAAGATTTATTTTTAAAAAAGAGCAAGGATTACGGAACCGCCTGGCGAATTTTACGTACCATTTCGGTGGTGGATCAAATTTATATTAAGGCGCAACGCATACGCACCATTCAGGAAAAAAAGACACAATTAATTGGCGACGATATTCCCGGAGAGTTTATCGGTATCATTAATTATTCCATTATTGGTAATATTCAATTAAGTCTGCCTACCGATGCACCGGAGGAGATGGACGTGCAAGAAGTGGCAAAACAATATGAGCATTTTACCAATGTGGCTAAAAAACTAATGGAAGATAAAAACCACGACTACGGCGAAGCCTGGCGAAGCATGAGTCAGGAAAGTTTTGTGGATTTAATATTAATGAAACTGCAACGTATTCGTCAAATACTGGTTAATGATGGTAAAACCATCATTAGCGAAGGCATTGATGCCAACTACAACGACATTATTAATTATGCCGTATTCGCTTTAATATTACAAAGCGAGAAGAATGCATAATTTGATTTATAATTTAATACCAATAATTCATTATGAAAGTGTTACTAAATTTTGTTAGAATTTTTGTTGGAGTACTATTCATATTTTCAGGTTTAGTAAAAGCAAACGATCCCTTGGGTTTAAGCTATAAAATGCAGGAGTTTTTTGAAATTTGGGGCTGGCATGGTTTAAACGACTGGACACTTCTTTCCTCGGTATTAATGAATGCTTTTGAAATTATTGCCGGTTTCGCCTTGTTAGTAGGCTGGCGCATTAAGTTATTCAGTTGGTTGCTATTGCTGCTGATTGTCTTTTTTACCTACCTCACAGGTTATACTTACTTTACCGGAAAACCTAAAAACTGTGGTTGTTTTGGCGATTGTTTGCCCATTACCTCCCAAACATCCTTTTTAAAAGATGTGGTACTGTTAGTATTACTTGCCTATATTTTCTATTACCGTAACAAAATAAAACCGCTTTTCAGCAACGGTTTAAATACCGGTTTTATGTTGTTAATTACCCTTATAAGTTTTGGTATGCAATGGTGGGCTTTACAATACGGACCATTTGTTGATTGTCTGCCTTATAAAAAAGGTAACAACATCACCGAGAAAATGAAAATGCCATCCAATGCCATACAGGATAGTATTGCTATTTATTTTGTGTACGACAAACAAGGCCAACGGGTAGAGTTTACTGCCGATAAATTTCCGGCCGATTTTAGCGATAGCTTATATACCTACGTTGACAGGGTTGATAAAGTTATCAAAGAGGGCTCTAATAATGTAGCCCCCATCAGCGGATTTGCATTAACTACACCGGATGGTGAAGATGTTACCGCTACGCTTTTACAAGATAAATACGCCGTTTTATTATTTGCCGAAGCCCGTATTGCCAAGGCAAAAGATTGGGCGGCTAAATTTAAAACCGTTTACGAAGCAGCTAAACAAAAAAATATTCCCGTTTACATTGCCAGCTCCAGTTACACCGAGTTAAAGCAACAGTTAGCCCAACATGGTTTGCAAGATATTCCTTTATATAATTTTGATAATACTGCCTTCCGCACTGCGGCCAGAACAAGTCCTACATTATACCTATTAAACGAAGGAACTATTGTAAATAAATGGAGCGGTAAACGTATGGATGCTGCAGTGGATGTATTGCAACCAATAGCAGCCTTGCCGGTACCGGTGCCAGTAATTCCTGTTGCTGATACTATACCAACAACCGATACTTTACAAAACGTACAACCGTAAAAGCCCAATTGCCACAGCTTGTTTAACTATACCATAAAAAAACTTTTGTACAGCCTGCTGGTATTAGGTGGTGTGGTTACATTGGTGTTTTTTCTGTTTCAGGGGTTTGGCGATCCTTCAAGGATGATTATGGGGCAAAGTGGCGATGCTAAAACACAGGAGTCTATCCGTAAGGAACTGTACTTGGATAAACCCAAATGGCAGCAATTTTTCTTGTATGTAAACGATATTTCCCCCATTGCTATTCATAATAAACAAGACATTGAGCAAAAGCAATTAAAAGGTGTATTTATTGGAGGCGATACTAAGCTGGCGTTAAAAGTGCCTTACCTGCGTAAATCATACCAAAGCAAACGTGATGTCTGGAGCATTTTAATGCAAGCCTTGCCCGGTACTATTATGCTGGCCTTGGCCGCTATGTTTATTGCCGTCGCCATTGGTATTCCGTTAGGTATATTGGCCGCGGTAAAACAAAATACCTGGTGGGACACCACCGCTATTTTCTCCAGCATTATCGGTATTTCGGCGCCATCATTTTTTATGGGTATTATCATCGCTTATTTATTTGGTTTTGTATTAAGCGATTGGACAGGCCTGCACATATCCGGCAATTGGTTTAATGTAGATGCTGTTACCGGACAAAAAACATTATCACTACAAAATTTAATACTCCCCGCCATTACACTAGGCATACGACCGTTGGCCATTATTACACAGCTTACCCGTAGTGCTATGTTGGATGTATTAGATCAGGATTATATACGCACCGCTTATGCAAAAGGTTTAAGCAAACAACAAGTGGTTTGGAAACATGGTTTACGCAATGCCCTAAACCCGGTTATTACAGCCGTTACAGGTTGGTTTGCTGAGTTGTTGGCCGGTGCTTTTTTTGTAGAATATATTTTTGGCTGGCAGGGTATAGGTAAGGTAACGGTAGATGCATTGGAGAAGTTAGATTATCCTGTAGTAATGGGTTCGGTATTAATTTCTGCTGCTTTTTTTGTACTCATTAATATCCTGGCCGATATTTTATATGGCGTTGTAGATCCTCGCATTCGTATGAAATAATTTTTTTAGAAGCATCAGCAATAGTAACTCCGGTTTTTAACCCCGAATTACAAAAACAAGGCGAAGAATGAGCAGTAGTTTTTGTTAATCGGGGTCAGCTTCAGTATCCCGCTTTACACTACAACAACATTTTACAAGGCAGCGTATAACAATTTTTAGTTTCTAAAGTTTACAATACAAGTCCTGTTATGGCCTTGTAAAATATTGTTTCCGTTACAATCGGGGCTATGCTCAACAGATGTACAATACCCAACAAAAAAACAGGCCAACACATAAGTATTGGCCTGCTTAAAAATATTAAACCTTTGTATTAAAATCTGTAACCGATAGAAATACCAAAAGTTGTGTTTTTCATTTTTATTTTATCAGCCGCTTCAGAACCGGGACCAGTGACTTTTGGGTTAACATTAAGTAAACCTAAACCAGCATTCAGTTGCGCTGACAGTTTATTAGAAAACTCATAACCAACTAATACATTTGCACCTGCATCAAACGGTTTTGCATATACACCACTAAGTAATTCAGCAACGTTAATTTCTTTTTCAAATTTAACGTCTTCGCTATCGTTACCATCTTTTGCTTTACCGGTTACACCGTAAGCAACATAAGGACCAAAACCTAATAACATTTTACCAGCACCTAATTCAGGTTTAAATACTAAGTTAATAGGAAGCTCAACATAACCTAAAGTGGTTTTACCATCACCTTCTTCAGCTCTTGCTCCTTTAGTTGTAAATAACAAACCTGGTTGAAGATAAAACTGATCAGCAACAGGAATTTCTACATTAACACCAGCATTAAAGCCAGGAATAAGTCTGTTTTCTAACTTATTGTCTGCAGCATCTTTACCGTTAATGTTTGATAGGTTAACACCTGCTCTAACACCAAAAGATACCTGTGCTTGTACACTTGTTGCAACTAGCATAACTGCGCCCAACAAGAAACTGATTTTGATTGCTTTCATAAATTTTAATTTTAAACTGTCTAAGAGTCTTTGATTTTTTAAAACGTTGTATGTATAAGTGATTATACCTAAATTTTAACAAATACCAATTATTGAGCTGCTTGTTTTTCTGCGTCAGCTTTCATTTTTTCGTTAGCAGTAATTAAAAACTCAACACGGCGATTTTGTGCACGGCCTGCATCTGTGTCATTGGTATACTTTGGCCTAAGTAAACCATAACCAATGGTGCTTAAACGCTCCAAGGGAATACCTTTACTACTTAAGTAGTTTGATACAGTTGATGCTCTTTTTTCAGATAAACCCTGGTTGTATTTTTCAGAACCTTTGTTATCTGTATGACCCTGAATTTCCAAATCGGTATCGGGATATTTTTTCAAAATGGTGATTAAATCATCCAGTGTTTTTTGTGCAGCAGCAGATAAGTTTGATTGGTCAAAACCGAATAAAACAGCGCTGCTAAATTCTACTACAATACCTTCCTCTACACGTTCAACTTTTGCACCCGGAACTTCATTTTTAATTTCTTCGGCCTGCTTATCCATTTGTTTACCAATTACCGCACCGGCAACACCACCAACTGTAGCACCAATAATTGCACCCAATGCTGTGTTACCTGTAGCACGGCCAATAATACCACCTACTACAGCACCACCACCTGCACCAATGGCACCACCTTTTTGTGTTTTGTTCATGGAGTCACAGCTGGTTGCAGCTACAATGCTAAATAAGCCTAAGCAAAGAATACCTTTTTTTAATGTCAACATAAAATAAAATTTTGGTTAAGTATGAAGGTTTGAAGGGGCTTTAGGTGTTTTCAAAAATACTTTTGTAAAGAATTTACAAAGGCATATCGAAAAAATTTCCGCAAAGTTAAGCGTTAATATTTTATTTTTTCAAGTTTAAACAAGAAAAGACTGTTTATAACAGCCTTTTCTTGTTTAGTAGTATACTATACAATTATTCTACAACAGTTGTTGGTACTACTTCAACAGCTTCCTCAGTGGTTGCTTTTGCACCGGTATATAACCAGGTTTTAACAACAGGAGCTTTTTGAGTTTTAGCCTTCGCTGTTTTTGATTTTTTTGCTGTTCCTTCTTCAGCTACATCTGACGATGCATTGGCTTCATCAGTTGCATTATTGAAAACCTGTAAAGGATCGGCTTCGTTAAATTTAGTACCTAATTGTATTTGCATTATGTTATTTTCTTTGTCATAATACAATGTACCTTCGGGTAACATATTTGTTTTTGGTGCAGCTTCTTTTTGTTTTTTTGCTTTTGGTGCAGCAACGGCTTCTTCCTGCTCATCAGCTACAACTTCTTTGTAAGGCTCTTGTGCAGGAATTTTATATAATGATGGTGATTGTTTTAAATAAGCTTTAATTTTTCCTTGAGGTAAACCTTCTATCCAAACGATACCTTTGTTTTCTTCGTCTTGTGTAACAGTTACATGGCTGGCAGTACCTGTTTTATCTGTTAACTCATACACACCAATTGCAGGGAAAATAGCATCTTGTGAAAGTGCTGCCGGCATTGGTAACAATTCAGCCGATTTTGGCCTATAATTTTGTGGTACTTCGGCCGTTTTTGTTTGTGTTACTGTTGGCGTTTCCTGGGCAAAAGCAACGGCGTTCATTAATAAAGCTACGGCGGTTGCATAAATCACATTTCTTTTCATATACGTCAAATTTTGTTTGAGATTTTGTGTTTTCACTCTTAGTCTTTAAAATATTATGCCAAAAACCGGTTTTGTATGAAAAAACTTATAAATCATGTTTAAAATCATTTTTAAATAGTTATGCACGGTGGTTAATTACTATACATTTTGAGGTATTTAAAGCTGATTTGTTGTTAATTATAATTTGATAGTGATGAGTTTTAATTTTAAAAAAAGCAATAAATGATTAAAATATTGCCATAAACTATAGTATTATTTTGTAGTAGTTTAAAGTTTTTTGAACTGATGATTAAAGTTATATTGTCCAGCCTAGCCCCGACAGCAGTGGATACTCCGCTGAAGGTTGGTGCGAAGGAATAAGGTATAGGGCAAAGGGCAGAAAATATACAACGTTTATAACAGTTTTGTCTTAAAGCCTATGCCCTATACCTTATTGTGGCGGAGTAGGAACGGATGGCGGGAGACTGCAGCTGATCAAGGCGATGCTGTTGATGCTTCTGATAAAAAATCTGAATAAAACTTATACACTTTTATCTGTTACGGACTTGTTTCCAAATTTCTATCGCCATTTGCATTGTATCTTTGCAGCCTTATAAGCGAAACATAATTATGGGTAAAAGTGTGGACAAAAAAACAGCCAATCAGGAAATAGCTGTTATAGGTGCTAAAGTGCACAACCTTAAAAATATTAGCCTTAATATACCTAAAAATAAATTAGTTGTTGTTACCGGAATAAGTGGCAGCGGTAAATCATCCTTGGTATTTGATACTATATATGCCGAAGGGCAGCGCCGGTATATGGAAACATTTGGTGCCTATGCCCGGCAATTTATTGGCGATATGGAAAGACCCGATGTTGATAAGATAACAGGTTTATCGCCGGTAATATCTATTGAGCAAAAAACAACCAATAAAAATCCCAGATCGACAGTTGGTACCATTACCGAACTGTATGATTTTTTTCGTTTATTATATGCCCGTATTGGCGAAGCCTACTCGTACAATACCGGTAAAAAAATGGTGAAATGGAGCGAGGAGCAAATTGTAAATGATATACTGGAAAAATATGACGGTAAAAAAATAACCATACTGGCCCCCATGATACGTGGGCGTAAAGGGCATTATCGTGAGTTGTTTGAAGATATAAGAAAGAAAGGATTTTTAAAAGTAAGGGTAGATGGTGAGATTCAGGATGTGGTAGCTAAAATGCAGGTGGACAGGTATAAGGTACATGATATTGAGTTGGTGATTGACAGAATGGAAGTATCGGAAGATTTAAGAACACGGCTTAGCCAGAGTACAACACAAGGGTTGAAAACTGGTAAAGACCTGTTATTTATTTTGGTGAATGACTCCAATAAATTAGTGCAGTACAGCAAAATGTTGATGTGTGAGGATACGGGTATAAGTTATGAGGAACCATCGCCTAATTCGTTTTCGTTTAACTCGCCTTATGGTGCTTGCCCAACCTGCCGTGGTTTAGGTACTACTTACTACATTAGTATGGATGCGGTAATACCTGACAAAACTGTGAGTATAAAAGATGGTGGTATTGTACCTATTGGCGAAGAACGTGATGCCCATATTTACAAACAGGTACAGGCATTAGCTAAGAAAAATAAAATACCGCTGAATAAACCTATACAGGATATTGCGGAAAACTTATTAAACCTGATATTGTTTGGAAACGAAACGGGTGAAGCTGCTGAAACTGACTATGAGCAATACCAATATGATGCGCAAGCACCATTTGAAGGTGTGGTAAATATGTTAAACCGCTGGTTTCATGGTAATACCAGTGATAACATTAAGGAATGGGCGGAGCAATACATGGAAACCAAAACCTGCGAAAGCTGTAATGGTGCCAGATTAAAGAAGGAAAGCATCTGGTTTAAAATTGCCGGTAGAAACATATCAGAGTTAAGCGATATGAATCTGGATAATTTAGCGGCATGGTTAGACGGAATAGAATTAAGAATTGATAACAGGCAAAAAACAATTGGTAAGGATATACTTAAAGAAATAAGAGAACGGCTACAGTTTTTATTAGATGTAGGATTAACGTACCTGGCTTTAAGCCGTACTTCACGTACATTAAGCGGTGGTGAATCGCAACGTATACGTTTAGCTACGCAAATAGGATCGCAGTTACGTGGTATAACTTATATACTGGATGAGCCTTCTATTGGTTTGCACCAACGTGATAATCATAAACTGATACAGGCTTTGCAATCTTTAAGAGATATTGGCAATAGTTTAATTGTAGTAGAGCATGATAAAGATATAATGCTAGCTGCAGATTACCTGATTGATATTGGTCCTAAAGCCGGTATACATGGCGGTAAAGTAGTTGCTGAAGGTTTGCCTAAGGATATTGTAAAACTGGATACTATTACAGCCGGATACTTGAACGGCACCAACACCATTGCAACACCTGCTACACGCCGTAAAGGAAATGGAAAAAGTCTGGATATAAAAGGCGCAACAGGGAATAACCTGCAGAATGTATCGGTTAGTTTTCCTTTGGGTAAAATGATTGTGGTTACGGGTGTAAGCGGGAGTGGTAAATCAACCCTGATAAACGAAACGCTGTATCCTATTTTATCACAACATGCTTTTAAATCAAAGCAGGCTCCGTTAGCGTACAAATCAGTTAAGGGGCTTGAGCATATTGATAAAGTAATTGAAATTGATCAGTTACCTATCGGGCGTACACCAAGAAGTAATCCGGCAACATATTGTGGATTTTTTACTGATATACGTACTTTATTTGCCTCTATACCCGAAGCTAAAATAAGAGGCTATAATGCAGGACGTTTTTCTTTTAATGTAAAAAGTGGCCGCTGCGAAGTATGTGAAGGTGGTGGTATGCGTGTAATAGAAATGAATTTTTTACCCGATGTATATGTTCCTTGTGAGAAATGTAATGGTAAAAGATATAACAGGGAAACACTGGAAATAAGATACAAGGGTAAATCAATTGCAGATGTATTGGAAATGACGGTAGAAGATGCGGTGCAATTTTTTCAGCCGGTACCATACATTTACAGAAAAATAAAAGTACTGGAAGATGTAGGTCTTGGTTATATAACACTCGGTCAATCGGCCGTAACACTAAGTGGTGGTGAAGCACAAAGGGTTAAACTATCAACAGAGTTAGGAAAAAGAGATACCGGAAAAACTTTTTATATACTGGATGAACCTACTACGGGTTTACACTTTGAGGACATTAAACACCTGTTACATATATTAAACCAATTAGTAGAAAAAGGTAATACTGTTTTGGTGATTGAGCATAATATGGATGTAATTAAAATGGCAGATCATATTATTGATATTGGACCTGAAGGTGGTGATGGGGGAGGGCAGGTTTTATTTGAAGGAACACCTGAAAAATTAGTAAAAGTGAAGGAAAGTCATACAGCTATGTATTTAAAAACTGAGTTGTAGTAGAAATAAGATTTTAGTTTTCTAACAATAAAAAGGGTTGTAGCTATTAACTACAACCCTTTTTTACTTGGTGTTACTATCTTTTGTTACTGGAATCTGGAAAAATACATTTTGGCATTTCCCGTAGGAAACAGGGAACATCAGAAAATCTTTTCGGGTGTGGTTAAAGTTAACCATGTTTTTCATCCGGATATATTGGATTTTGCATGAGTCCCTGTTAGTACGGGTCCTTAGTTATGAGAAAAAAAAGAACTACCAAATGTTAAGTTCCGGTAAGGGAACAGGAAGGGTTTAATAAAATTCTTACGAAAAAAGAGAACCAATAGAGAACGGATTAGGTTTATTCAACCAGGGTATTAGATTTTATTAAACACACTCGCCTGTTCATATGTTTACCGGAAAAGTGGTGGTGTATGTTAGTACAACATACATATGTGAAACTTGTAAAAGGGAATTTAATTTTAATAAAACACCGGACATCTTAATTGTCTTCTTGCTCTTTTGTTAGGAGAGTCGCCTTCATTAAAACGAATACCTACTTTTAAAAGCGTTGAGAAAAAGGAGTCATTATCCTTCGGATCTCCGCGTTGAACACCTTCTATTCTACCTGGGTTAGATCCTGGATTGATATTTAACTGGCGGTTGTTCATTTGTTTTGCCAAGGCAGCATTTGCGGGAGTAAGATAAGTGTCAAAATGTATAGGGTCAATGTAGTTGGTGCTAACATCATCAATGTAATCAGTAAATAATTGACGGTGGATTAATTCTAGGCCAACATACATTTTATCGGTTACATAATATTTTATACCTAGGCCCATGGGTATTTCCATTTGGAAAAGACTATAAGGTTTTCTGTCAGGATATTCTGCCATGCCCTGACCTTCTGTTCTTAAAGGTTGTAAGGCAACCCAGTTACCATTATTGTCTTTTGCTTTGGGGTTAAATCTAAAACCACCAATTCCAATTAACCCATAAGGTCTAAGTTTACCTTTTAAATCATCATGTCTTTCAAAGAAGACGGTTGGATAAACTTCAGCAGCAACAAATGCTTCCCAAATATGAGACTTAAAATGAAGATTACGATTGTAACGACTTATCTCACGGCCACCTTTTAAAGTAGTTTCAGCGTCATCACCTTCAACAACACCATGGTTAAGTGCTACTCTGAAATTAAGCCATTCATTAGGGTGGTAACTTAAAAATACACCGGTTGCCAATTTAGTGAGTGAAAAGTCAACGTCTTTTACAAAACCTCTACCAACACCGGGGGACCCACCAAGGTCGCCAAGGAAAAACATTGGGCCTACGCCAATGCCAAATTCCATGTTACCTTTTTGGTTAAAAATAGATTGGGCATTTGATTGGGAAGAATATAAAAAGCAGCACACAGTAATGCTTAGCAGGCACAGTCGTGCCTTCAAAAAAGCTCGGTTCATAGATATCAGATTTTCGGTTTCTCTTATTGGTTTCAGCAGCTAAATTATATCAACCCAAAAACACGACAAATATTAATGAACCTTTTTTTTCTTTTTACACCTTTTTAGCGTTCTAGTACTTCGTTAATTTACTAATTGGCTATGTACTTATTACTTTTTTAAGCGTAAGACCTTATCATTTTAATATGGTCAATACCATCTTCGTCATACACATTGCCAACCTGTACAAAGCCAAATGATTCGTAGAATTTTTTAAGGTAAAGTTGAGCTCCAATTTTTATACTTGTATTGCCATGTAGTTGTAAAGAGGCTTCAATACTTCGCTTTACCAGTTCTTTTCCTTTGCCTGTGCCTCTGGCTGCCGTAGCGGTCGCAATGCGTCCAATAGATGGTTCGGTGTACGATACACCCGGGGGTACAATTCTGGAGCAGGCTATCACAACATTATTTTGTGTAGCAAATAAGTGGTAACACTGTTTATCTTTTCCATCAGCATCCAAGTAAACACAATTTTGCTCTACTACAAAAATGGCAGATCTTAATTGTAATATATTATAAAGTTCATTGGCCGATAAATCATTAAAATGCGCCAGCTTCCATTCAATCGTATTATTAATACCCATATTTATCTTTCCAGAGTTTTTTTAAATAATTTCTCAATTCATGTTCACGTGCATTATTGCCCGGCTCGTAAAACTTTGTACCCGCAATTTTATCCGGTAAAAATTCTTGTGCAACAAAGTTATTATCATAGTTGTGGGCATATTGATAATCGGCGCCGTAATCAAGATTTTTCATCAATTTGGTAGGCGCATTACGTAAATGCAAGGGCACCGGTAAGTCGCCGGTTTTTTGCACCATAGCCTGTGCACTACCTATGGCTACATAGGATGCATTGCTTTTTGCTGAGCTTGCCAAGTACACGGCACATTGCGAAAGAATAATACGTGACTCCGGATTGCCCACTTTGTTTACTGCCTCAAATGTTGCATTGGCTAATAATAAAGCATTGGGGTTGGCATTGCCAACATCTTCGCTGGCCAATATAACCAAACGACGGGCTATGAATTTAATATCTTCGCCACCATCTAACATACGGGCCAGCCAATACACTGCAGCATTAGGATCACTGCCTCTGATAGATTTTATAAAGGCCGAAATGATATCATAATGTTGCTCACCTGCTTTATCATACAAAGCCACTTTTCGCTGGGCAATTTTCATTACCTGGTCATCAGTTATAACAGTTTTCCCGGCTTCGTTAAACGGCGTATTGGTTACTACCAGTTCAAATAAATTTAAAAGCTTACGGGCATCGCCGCCGGAAATATTTAATAAAGCAGCAGTTTCTTTTAGTTCAACTTTTTTAACTTGTATGTATTCGTCTTTTTCAATGGCGTTATGTAATAGTGCAATTAAATCGGCTGGTTCTAATGCTTTTAATACATACACCTGCGACCTGCTTAGTAAGGCACTGTTTACTTCAAAAGATGGGTTTTCTGTTGTTGCGCCAATTAATGTAATGGTGCCTTTTTCTACTGCACCTAATAAAGCATCTTGTTGACCTTTATTAAAACGATGTATCTCATCAATAAACAAAATGGCATTGCGGGCATGTTTTGCTTGCTCAATTACTTCACGTATATCTTTTACGCCGGAGCTTATTGCACTTAAAGTATAAAAAGGCACCGACAATGTATTGGCAATAATATTGGCCAGTGTTGTCTTTCCGGTTCCCGGTGGACCCCATAAAATCATCGACGGAATTTTTCCGGCTTCAATAGCAGTTCTTAAAATGCTGCCTTTGCCAACAAGATGTTGCTGTCCGGTTAATTCGTCTAAAATGCGGGGCCTTATTCTTTCGGCAAGGGGAGTCATTATTTGTACTTTATTGGTTACCAAAGGTCATGTTTTTTTACCACAACACTAGCTTCTAAACCTTGTTTTTAGCGATGTTTATGCATAGTATATTTTTTATATTACCAGCTTTAGTTCTTTGATCATCGTCCCTTGCGTCGCACGCTTGTGCAGCATATCGCTAATCAACAGCAGATACGCGGTAATTATACCACACAGTTTACACAGAGTGTTTTCACAGAGTAACACAGAGAAAAACTCCTGCATAACTCAACTTTAAACAATTAATTGTAAACATGCATAATGCTGAATAGAACTACTGAACGATGAAGTATGCGACGCAACAGACGATGATAGTAGTAATGCAACTGATATCATAATAAAAAAAGACCGGCATAAACCGGTCTTTAATAAAATATAAAAACATTTTTATTTAGTCTTTTGCTTTTGGCTTAACGGTAGATTTTACCGGTGCCTTAACTTCTTTACGTTCGCCTTTTAAAGTAGACGCAATTTTGATGGCTTCGTAAGCATTTATAATACCACCATTGCGGCTTAATTCGCTAAAATCTACTTCTTCTTTTGTTCCCGGATCCAACACTTTGCCATTAGGAACCGATACCGATTTTTCGATAGCGTATTTAACCTGCTCAGCCGTAAGTTTAGGGTAGTAGTTTAAAATAAACGCAGCTAAACCAGCCACCACCGGCGATGCCATACTGGTACCTTGTAAGTTGGCATAAGTATTACCACCCGGAACAGTTGCATAAATTTTTACACCCGGTGCAAAAACATCTACTTCTTTTTTACCATAGTTAGAAAAGCTGGCAGTTAATCCGCCTTCTTTAATATCAAGTTTTGGTGCGCTGGCACCAACGGTAATCCAGTTTGTGGCACGCTGACCATTTTCGTAAACCGGGGTAGGGAAGTTAAAAGTTGTATCCAGGTTTTTAGCACTATTACCTGCAGCATGAACCAATAATACACCTTTGCTTTGTGCATACTGTACTGCTTCATCAACCCATTTTTTTTCAGGTGAGTATGATTTACCAAAACTCATGTTGATGATTTTTGCGCCATTGTCCACTGCATAACGAATACCCAATGCAATGTCCTTATCATGTTCATCACCATCCGGTACGGCTCTGATAGTCATGATTTTTACATTGTCGGCAACACCATCCATACCTACACCGTTGTTACGTGCAGCAGCAATAATACCAGATACGTGTGTACCATGCATGGCTGCACTGTTAGAAACCATCAGGTTGTTGTTACCATAAAAACGATCATTAATATCGCTGTAGTTATCACTAACTACATTACCACGGTAATTGGTTGGTGGTGTATCAGCGGCTTTCAGTTTCTCTACTTCTCCCGATAACTGGTTAAGAATAGCCACATTACTTATCTCGTCAGTTTCATTCATTTTGCATAATGAAATTAATTGTCCTTTTGCCTTAATGGCAGCAGGATTAGTTGTAGTGTAAGTAGCTAAATCTTTACAGGTATATTCTTCTTTACCTAACTCTCTTTTAATTACGCTGTCACCTTCTACCAAAGTTTTATACATCCGGTTAAGCATCATTACTGAAAAGTCGTCCATTTCACCGGCAACTTCTTCTTTTGCTCTTGACCACATTTCAAACTCTTTTGTTTCTTCCTTACTTAACGTAGCAACATTAATGTCTTTACCATCAAACTTTGTTTTGTATTTATGGTACACACGTGCTGCTTCGTAAGAGTCTTTGTCAACGTTGGTATTGTTTTTACCACCTAAAAAATTCCAGCCATGTACATCATCTACATAACCATTTTTATCATCATCAATACCATTACCCGGAATTTCTTTTGTGTTAACCCACAATACAGGTTTTAAATCTTCGTGCAGGGTATCAATACCTGAATCAATTACGGCAACAATAACGGGCTCACTTTTTAATTTTTTGGCTTTTACAAAAGCATAAGCTTTATCCATACTTATACCGTAAAATCCACTGTCCTTGCTATCCTTTAAATGCCATCCGTTTGGTACTTCTTTTTTTTGTGCAAACAGGCTAATACTAAATAATCCTGCCGTTACAAATAAAGCAAATCGTTTTAATGAAATCATACTGTGTCTTTTCATGCTACAAATTTGGTGAATATGCGAAATTAACGTTTACCACCCATACATTTTATCTAAAACAAAAAACCCCTGTATTTATTTATAACAGAGGTTTTGGTAATGTTGTTGACGGTAAACCGCTAAAATTAGTTGCTTAGGCTTATTTCCACCCTTCGGTTTTGCTGACGAGCTTGTTCAGTTTTAGCCGGATTAATTGGTTTATCAGGGCCAAAGCCGTTACTATTCAGCCTCTCCTCAGCTATACCTTTTGATACCAGATAGGTTTTAACCGCATTGGCACGCTGTTGAGAAAGGCGCATATTTACTTCTCTCAAGCCTTCATCGCTACTGTGACCATCTATTTGTAAGGTGGCAGCCGGGAATGTTGTAAGTATAGTTACTATTTCATCTAATACCACGGTTGAGCCTTTTGTTAACTCGGCTTTATTCTTAGTGAATTGTATTTTCTTGGCTACAAAGTTTAATTTTTTAACAATTTCTTCTTTCTTTTCTTCTGCAATAGCAGGGCAACCTTGCAATTCTTTTAGTCCTGCTACTTTCGGGCACTTGTCTTCTTCATCGTTAATACCATCACCATCGCTGTCCGGTATAGGGCAACCTTTGTATTTTTCCACACCAGCAACAGTAGGGCAGACATCATCTTTATCCAAAATGCCATCACCATCCGTATCAGGCCAAGGGCAACCGTTATTTTCTCTAGGTCCGGCTACCGTAGGACATTTATCATCTTTATCTAAAATGCCATCTTTATCGGTATCAAGATAAGGGCAACCATGGTTTTCGGCAGGGCCGGCTTCTGTCGGACAAGCATCTTCGCCATCCGGTAATCCGTCATTATCACTATCAGGACAGCCAAATAGTTCAGGTTTTCCGGCCTGGGTAGGGCATTTATCCTTGCTATCCGGCACCCCGTCATTATCAGTATCTTTCTCAGTTTTGTTAAGTTTGCCTAAATAAACGCCAAACGTTGCGCCAATAATCTGGTGGTTATATTGACTGGCTGTATAATCTTTAGGGGTAAAAAACTTGTTTAAACCTTGGCTATAGTTTGCCGTTAAAAACACATTGCCAAATTCAAAACCGGCTAATGCATTAAAGCCAAAATCAAAAATTTTATAGCTATCCGGCTCGCTACCTACTTGCAGGTCTTTGTTTTCCTCTTTTAAGTATGCTCCATTTTTGGCAAAAGTTTCCTGCTCATGGCGACCATTAAAGAAAAAGGATCCGTATGGACCGGCTCCTATAATAAATTTAACTTTTTTTCCTAAAGGTTGTTTGTAAACGATATTTAAAGGAATATCAATATAGCTTACAAATTGTTTGGAACGTAGGTTGGCAATATCGGAGATGGTCGTATCGAACAACTGGTTAAACTTGCGGCCTTTTTGTGTAAAAATTATATTGGGCTGAAAAAAGAAACGGCCGTTTTCTTTAAAAGGTATATCGGCAATAACACCCAGATGTATACCTGTACGCCCTTTATAAAAACCCTTGGTTTCGTCCCAGTCTGGTAAATTGTTTTTTTCTAAAACATTTGATGAATGGCCGCCAATCTGCAAGCCTACACGTGATTGCGCCGTAAGCTGTAAGGAGCAAAAGAGTAAACAAAAAGCAGCTATAGTGTAACGAATCATGAGATAAAAAGTTAGTTTCAGGGATATGATTTCGGATGTAAAATTGCAATTATTTCGCAAACTGCAAAAGTATTGATCTAAAAACAATGTTTATACAACTGTATATCAACTATTTTAGTATGTAACGGGGCTTATTTATTTTCGGCGGCCAGTTCAGTGGCCTTCTTTTGTTTTCGGTATTTAGCCAGATTTATTAATAATACACTGGTTAAAATAATAGTTAAACCCGCTATCTGCATCCAGGTGATTTTTTCGTTGGCAAAAAATACACCTAATAAAACTGCCACTACAGGGTTTACATACGCGTAAGTACTCACTTGCGTAACCGGCCTCACACTTAACAACCAAACATAGGCACTATAACCTGCTATGGAGCCAAAGAAAATAAGATACACTACCGCCCACCATGCTTTTGCCGGTACGGCCTGCCACTCAAAACCCTGCCATTCATTGCCAATAAAACTGCTTAATAAAAAAGCAAAAGCTGCTGCCAGCATTTGCCATGAACTGTTTACCATGGCCGATCCTCCGCCATTATACTTAGAGTATAACGAACCTGCCGCCCAGCTAATGGTACCTATTACCAATATAATTAAGGCTAAAATGATAGGACTGTTACTGTCGACAAAATTCATATGGGTAAACTGCTCGCCAAATAATAACAGTACGCCAATAAAACCTATTGCTAAACCAATAATGGTTTCCTTGCTTTTAAAATTTGTTTTCCATTGTGGTTTATCCAGTACCACAAACCATAGAGGCGATGATGAAACCAACACCGCCGCCAGAGAACTGGGTATAATTTTTTCGGCATAAATAACGGCACCGTTACCAATAAACAATAATAAAAAACCGGTTATTAATGCGGTAATTACTTGCTGCTTATTCCATAGTTTTTCCTTGTTGTACACACACCAACCAGCCAATAAAAAAGCAGCAATAATAAATCGTATAAAGCCCATGATAAATGGTGGTATATCGTGTATAGCTACCTGAATAAAAAAGTAGGTAGATCCCCAGACAATATATAAAATGGCAAAAGCCAGTATAACCAGCGCAGTGGAAGGCGGCGTATTTTTTGTAGACATATTATTTCCTCAATAAACAAAACCTCGAGGTAAAGGTTTATCGTATGCAAAATTAAGCTTGTAGTATTAATTGTAGATAAAGATTTTGGGGCTGCCAGCTTTAGTACTACTATCAGCTACAGTTCGCCACCCGCCTGCAATCTTTACACGGCCTTGCGCATAGCTTTGTAGTGTAAAGCATTTCCGGCTAAGTGGCGCAGCCCTTGATCCTATAACAGGACTGGAAATAAATTAAATCCCGATCTTACCGGATCACAAGGGACGATGATTAGCATTACAACAGCCGGTAAAATAATAATCAGTATGGCTTGAGGAATTTGTTATTAATAAAAAAGCCGACTTTCGTCGGCTTACTCAATATGGCATAATATTAATTATTGCCAACCACCACCAAGGCTTTTATAAATATTTACGGTGGCTATCAATTGTTCTTTTATGGTATCTACTAATTCAAGTTTTGCATCCAAAGCATCACGTTGTGTCATTAGTACTTCTAAATAATCGGCCCTTGCAGATTTAAACAGGTCGGCAGAAATATCAATAGACTGTGTTAGTGCATCTACCTCTTTTGATTTGAGCGTATAACTTTTTTGCAAATTTTGAATTTTTGCTAAGGTGGAAGATATTTCCAGGCAAGCGCTTATGATACTGCGTTCATACTCGAACATGGCTTGTAATTGACGGGCATTGGCATTATAAAACTCTGCTTTAATAGCACGACGATTAATTAATGGGCCAACTAAATCACCAACTAGGGAGTACAATAAAGATTCGGGTAACCTTGTAATATAAGCCGGGTTAAAAGCCTGCACACCGAAAGAAGCAGATAAATCCAAGGAAGGATAAAACTCTGCTCTGGCCACTTTTACATCCAGTTTAGACGCTGCCAGTTCAAGTTCCGCCTGTTTAATATCGGGCCGGTTTTTTAATAGCTGCACAGGTATGCCACTGTTGATGGTTGTTGGTAAAAGATTAGTTGCAATGTCAGCATGATTACGTGCAACGGGTTGCGGAAAACGTCCTGCTAAAAGGTTAATCCGGTTTTCGGTTTCCGTTATGCGTTGTAAAATAGTAAACTCCAGGCTTTGTGAGCTATACACTTCGGCTTCAAATTTCTTTACGGCTAATTCAGTTGCCTTGCTGGCCTGTTTTTGTACTTTTACAATTTCAAGCGCATTGTTTTGCAAAGCAATATTTTGTTGTACAATTGCCAATTGGTTATCCAAAGCTATCAATTCGTAATAGGATGCCGCTATCTCTGCAATAAGGTTCGTTATAACAAAGTTTTTGCCTTCAATGGTTGACAGATATTTCGTAATAGCTCCTTTTTTTGCATTGCGCAACTTTCTCCAAATATCTACTTCCCAGCCTGCAACAGCCGATAAGTTAAAATCACCTAAGGGTTCGGGCATGGCTTTACCGGGTTTAATATCAGTTGATGCATCTCCTGCTCCCTGGCTGGTATAACGTGCTACTTTTTCTACACCTATGCCTGCACGGTAGCTTACATGTGGTAATATTTTTCCCTGACGCATGCCAATTTCATTTCTGGCAATTTCTATTTCCTGTAACGTAATTAATAATTCCTGGTTATGTTTTAACGCCGTATCTAATAAACTAATAAGGAATTGGTCTGTAAAGAAATTACGCCATTGAACAGCACTTGTATTGGTGGTATCGTTGTTACCGGCAAATGTTTCAGGCACAGTTCTGTTTTCTTTTTGTTGTATAACTGCAGGAACTTTACAACCGATAATTGAAAAGCAGATACAGGAACATAATAGAATTGTATTTATATATCTTTTGTTCATTTTATTTATATTTCTTCGGTTAACGGGGTTTCGTCTTCATCTTTAATTAGTTTGTGTTTAGCAGCTATGCTACCAAAAATGTAATACAAACCAGGTATAACGAGCACACCAAAAATGGTTCCTAACAACATACCACCAGCTGCGGCGGTACCAATAGTGCGGTTACCCAGTTTGCCAGGCCCGTTTGCAAATACCAATGGAATTAATCCTGCAATAAACGCAAAGGAGGTCATCAGGATAGGGCGGAAGCGGGCTTTTGCTCCTTCCAGGGCTGCCTGTAAAATGGTTAAACCCTGTTCGTGACGTTGTGCTGCAAACTCAACAATCAATACTGCATTTTTGCCTAATAGTCCTATTAACATAACCATGGCTACCTGCGCATAAATATTATTTTCTAATCCAAACATTTTTAGCAAAAAGAAAGCCCCGAATATTCCTGCCGGTAAAGACAGTATTACAGATAAGGGTAAAATGAAACTTTCATATTGGGCCGCTAGTATCAGGTATACAAATCCAAGGCAAATCAGAAAAATATAAACAGCCTGATTGGTTTGTGCCACTTCATCTGCCGAAATACCTGCCCAGTCAATACCAAAGCCTCTCGGTAATGTTTTTTCTGCTACCTCCTTAATTACTTTAATGGCTTCGCCACTACTGTAACCGCGGGCAGCAGATCCGCTTATTTCTGAGGTATTGTACATGTTATGTCTGGTTATTTCGGACAAACCATATACTTTTTCCATGGTCATAAATGCTGATAAAGGAACCATATCTTCTTTATCATTTTTCACATATATTTTAAGTATGTCTTCTGGTAAGGCCCGGTACTGTGCGGCTGCCTGTACAATTACCTTATACTGCCGGCCAAACTGTATAAAACTTATCTCATAATTGCTGCCTACCAGGGTAGATAAAGTATTCATGGCATTCTCGATAGAGATACCTTTTTGTTGCGCCAAGTCATTATCAATTTTTAGCATGTATTGTGGGTAGCTGGCACTATAAAAACTAAACACAGAAGTAAGCTCGGGGCGGTTGTTTAATGCTTTTACAAAATCATTATTTACGGCTTCCATTTTTTTATAATCACCGGAACCTGTTTTGTCCAGTAACCGCAGTTCAAAACCGCCTGCTGCTCCATAACCCGGAACCGCCGGTGGTTGAAACAACTCAATGGTGGCACCTGTAATATCTTTTGACTTTTCTTCCAACTCCTCCATTATCTCCTGCACCGAATGTTTACGTTTACTCCAGTCTTTTAAATTTACCAGACAAGTACCGGAGTTAGCAGCAGTACCTTCGGTAAGAATTTCATACCCCGCTAATGCCGAAACTGATTGTATACCATCAATGCCTTCTGCAATTTTTTGTAGCCTTTCCGCTATTTCATTTGTTCTTTCCAGTGAGGAACCGGGAGGTGTTTGTATTACCGCATAAAACATACCCTGATCTTCATTAGGAATAAAACCGGATGGCACCGTTTTGTTTAATAAAAATGTACCAATACTAAAAGCAAGTAGTACTATAAAAGTGATCGTACGTCGTGATGCAATTTTTTCCAACAGCTTTTGGTATTTACCTGCTGATTTATTGAATAATCTGTTAAACCCATCGATAAACATTTTAACCGGTGTACGTTTCGTTTTAACCCCATGATTATTTTTTAAAATAATAGCGCAAAGGGCAGGGGTAAGCGTTAATGCTACTATACCCGACAATACAATGGCAGTAGCCATGGTAATGGAAAACTGCCTGTAAAACATACCTACCGGCCCTGACATGAAGGCTACAGGGATAAACACGGCAGACATCAGGAAGGTAATGGCAATAATGGCCCCCGATATTTCCCGTAAAGCTTTCTTAGTTGCCTTTCGGGGTTTTAAATTTTCTGTTTCCATTTTAGCATGTACTGCTTCAATTACGACAATAGCATCATCTACCACCACACCAATGGCCAGTACAAGGGCAAATAGCGTAATGAGATTTAGTGTTATGCCAAAAAACTGCATAAACATAAATGTGCCAATAAGTGAAACAGGAACAGCTATGGCCGGAATAATGGTGGAACGCCAGTCTCCCAAAAAAAGAAATACTACTAACCCAACCAATATAAAAGCTTCTATTAATGTATGTATTACTTTTTCAATCGAAGCGTCCAGAAAGGATGATACATCGTAACTTATTTCATAATCCATGCCCTTGGGAAAAGAGCTGTTTTTGATTTCTTTTAATTTTTCTTTTACATCTTTAATTACCTGGCTGGCATTACTGCCGTAAGATTGTTTTAATACAATAGCTGCAGAAGGGCTACCGTTTAAGTTAGAGTAGATGTCATACATAGAGCTGCCAAACTCCACGTCAGCCACATCTTTCAAACGAAGTATTTCGCTGTTTGGGTTGGCCCGAAGTATAACATCCTCATATTGTTTCTGTGTAGTAAAACGACCGGAGTATTTTAATACATATTCGAATGACTGGGATCTTTTACCTGAACTTTCACCTGTTTTACCAGGTGAGGCTTCAAGGCTTTGTTTGCTTAAAGCTTCCATTACCTCTTCGGCCGATATTTTATAAGCCAGCATCCTGTCAGGTTTTAACCAAATTCGCATGGCATATTCCCTGTTTCCTAATATGTCTGCAACACCTACGCCATTTACCCTTCTCAGCTCCGGTAAAAGATTAATATCGGCGTAGTTAAATAAAAACTTCTGATCGGCTTTACTATCCTTGCTATACAGGTTCACATACATTAGCATATTAGATTCCTGACGGGTAATTTTCACGCCTTCCCTTACTACCAGTGGCGGTAGTTTATTTACAACAGATGCTACACGATTCTGAACGTTCAGCGCAGCCTGGTTAGGATCGGTTCCCAGGTTAAACACAATTTGTATGGATGCTTCGCCATCGTTACCCGCATCTGAAGTCATGTATTTCATACCCGGAACACCATTAATAGCTCTTTCCAGCGGGATAATGGCCGATTTGATCATGAGTTCGCCATTGGCGCCAGGGTACTCCACCGTAACGGTTACTTTGGGCGGAGAAATAGTGGGGAATTGGGTAACGGGTAAATTATTGATGGCCAGTATTCCTAAAAAAACAATTATTAACGAAATAACTATTGATAGTACGGGACGTTGTATAAATTTATTAAACATGTAATAATGCTCTTAATAGTTAAAAATTATTCTGCTTTAAGTCTTAGGTGGGTAAGTACATCCTCCGGTTTCAGATAAGTGTATTTTATCTTTTCATCTTCCTTAACTTTTTGTACACCTTCCAGCAGAATACGTTCGTCAGCAAGCAGTCCGCCTTCTATTACATACAAGTCAGGCATTTCTGTTTTAATAAGAATATTTCTCGATTGAACTTTGTTATTCTTATCAATGACGAAAACATATTTTTTATCCTGTATTTCAAAAGTTGATTTCTGTGGAATAATCAATGCTCCTTTCAATGGCATGGTCATTAACACTTTTCCAGTTTCGCCATGTTTTAGTAATTTATCGGGGTTGGGGAATTTAGCCCTGAAAGCAATATTGCCGGTTTCATTATTAAATTCACCTTCTATTGTTTCTACAATGCCTATATAAGGTAGTATAGAGTTGTCTGCCAGTCGCAGGTTCAGTTGTTGTTTTGCGTTTTCTTTTATAGTATGTTGGTAGTTCAGGTATTCGGGTTCGGAAACATTAAAGTAAGCATATACCTGGCTATTATCTGACAGGCTGGTAAGCAGTTCTCCTTCGTCAATCAGGCTGCCTATTTTC
The DNA here is from genome assembly GCA_002399735.1 of Chitinophagaceae bacterium UBA4857. Classification (GTDB taxonomy): domain Bacteria; phylum Bacteroidota; class Bacteroidia; order Chitinophagales; family Chitinophagaceae; genus Terrimonas. The sequence continues at coordinate 24,919 of DHEF01000007.1, read as the reverse complement.
TTAGGAATACGATTCAATATACCGTTAAATGGTGCCCTGATTTCGGTAAAGGATAAATGTACTTTTGCTAAAGCTATCTCGGCATTGGCTTTGTCTAACTTGGCCTGCGCCATGGATTGTTCATTTTTCGATACAATGTTTTTCTCAACCAATACACGGGCATTTTGCAACTCTATTTCGGCTGCTTTTGCTTCGGCTTGTGCCTTTAGTAGCTCCGCCTCATATATTTTAGGCATGATTCTAAAAAGTAGTTGACCTTCTTTTACATATTGCCCTTCATCTACATAAATATTTTGTAAAAAGCCTTTTTCCTGGGCTCTTATTTCAATATTCCTGACGGAGTTAATTTGTGCAACATATTCCTTCGTAAAAGAAGTGTCCATTGATAAAGGACTGGTAACCGTATAAACAGTTGTTTCTTCCTTTTCATGTTTTTTGCTGTTACAGCCGGTTAAATACGACATTGTTAATACGCATGCGTACAGTATAATTCTGTTCATGAGAAATAATTCAGTTAATGTAATAATTGTATTCTGCTCTAAGTGTTGGGGAGTGAGCGATTAAAAATCTGGCTGGTATATACATCAGCCTTTGTATTTATTTGTAGTGTAAAACGGTTTATACCTTTTTACATATAATGTATTACACGGAGTATGGGCATAACAGTTGGTTATGGATATCCGTACCCATTAAAATGAAATTACCTTAGATAATAAAGGGGATCAGATTCTTAATACACAGATTCGCAGGTACCTGTTTGTACCGATAAATATTTCAGGTGTAACAAACGTATTACGGTACTGAAATTGATGGGGAGAGAATATTTGGGAAAAAACAGAGGATATATTCCCTGTATGTTTTACCTGTTTGTGCAAATGGTTAGAGAAATCTTCATCTTCCTTCTCTTCAGCCAGCACTTCTGTCGTAACATGGCCGGTAATAGTTGTTTGAGGACTTAACCTGAAATCTGCATGAAAGAAAATTCTGGCCTGATCATTATGAGAAGGTTTGTGGTTGTATACTGTATTGTCGCGTACACTTGTAACACGTGCATGTGCAGTGCCAAAGTTGCCCAGTATAAGGGCGGACAGGTATACAATAAATAATGACAGTCTCATTAAAGATCAAAATTAAGGAAAGAAATTATCTCAGTTTATAATTAGTACTTATCGGTCACTAAAATAAAGTTAAAATATAAAAGTAGTTATCGGGGGCTATTAGCTTTGTGCTACTATCATCGGTATATACGGCTGTACACTTGTAGTGGCCTGCCTGCACACTTATTCATACGCACAACGGCCAGCTACCGCTTCCATCCGTCAGCCCTTCAACAGTAGTAACTATATTGGGCAATGTGCAAGCTGCTTTTTATATAACTAACAGTTCCTACTTAAAAATAGTCCAACCAATAACTAAATATTAAGTCTTAAATATTCAATATCTACTGCTGCTGTTGTCCTGCAAAATTTTCGATGTACTCAGGTATTGCAGTACCGCTTTCACCGACAGGTTGCATGGTTACATCGTTCAACTCTTCAAATGTATGTCCATCCTCATAGCCCACCGATACATACACTGATAATGATTGACGAGCCGGACCTTTAAACGTTCCTTTAATAGGGGAGCAGTCGTTAAAGTCTCTGCCTACCGCAAGTTTTATATGGTTATTGGTAACCCATACATTGTTTGTTGGGTCAATACCTGTCCAGCCATAACCCGGTATCCAGGCTTCAACCCAGGCATGTGTTGCGCCTTCGCCCCGCATACCATCATTATTTGGACAAATATAACCGCTTACATACCTGCTGGGTATATGCAGCTTACGTAAAACTTCCAACATAAGATGTGCAAAATCCTGACAGACACCTGATTGAAGTTCCAGTATTTCTTTTACAGTAGTTTCTATATTGGTAATGCCCTTTATATATTTAAAATTGGTGAAAATATATTCGCTACATTTTTCTACAATAGTGGCCACAGTCATATCAGGTGTTACAAAAGCATCAATCAATTGTTGTAACTGGTGTTGTAAATCAGTTTCTTTTAATTGTGCCAGCTCTAAAAGCTTCAGGTTAAAACAAACTTCCTCCCGCAGTTGTTCAAGTGTGGCCGTGCTGTTTATTGGCGGATTAGGGTTGCCTAATGTGCGAATAATTAACTTGCTTTCGATAACCAACTCCGTATGCGCCGGCATTAAGTTAAACATGCCAAACTGGTTGCCCCAATAATCTTCCACTTCCAGTATATCGGGGTTTTCTGTTATATTTAATTGATGGAATAAGGTTTCCTGAACATTACAGTTATAGGGATAAATTCTTATTTCATTTACGCTTTCTTTAATGGGTCTGTCGTACTGGTATTTTGTTATATGATGTATATTAAAAACAGGCATGCTGGCAATATGTTAGGCGTATGAAAAATAAATTCTTGTTAACTGGTTAGAAAAGTTTACAAGATCGTTACGCAGATTGTATAAATAATGAGGTAAACTGGTTTCTTTAATCGTGTTCATGTCGGCAAATTCTACTTTACTTATTATTCTGCCAAATGTTTTTTGCAATTGATCAACTCCTTCAATTTTTGCATCGGTAATAATAAAATTTAAATAACGTTTTACACGACTTAAGGAATAAATTAATGACCTTGGAAAATCGGGATTGAAAATTATATGCTCTATAACAGAAATATTATGATCGGCACGGGTGTATTTTTTTAAGTACAATTCGTAACCCGATAATGATATGAGCAGATTACGCCAAAACAATATATCCTGCGATTGCCCCAACTGGTGATTTATTTTTTGGAAGTGAGCATAGGTTATATCAATGGTTAAAATAGAACGTTCAATAAACTTACCCAGGTTCATAAAATTCCAACCTTGCCCACGAGGCATGGTACTATCGGTAACACCATAAAATAAGGTATTGTTTTGGTCTAGCTCATCAATTACTTCCAGGGCATGTGAGCCAGTAATTTTTGTAGTAAGACCAGGTTCGTTTATGATATGGTATAACTGGTTTACCTGCTCCCATACTTCTTTGGTAATATTATCCTGTACACCACGGGCATTTTCACGGGCACGGGAAATAAGCATCTTAATGGAGTTAAAGTTTTTTGTATCGTTTATAAGGAAACTGAGTGCGGCATTTTCGGAAACGGATACTTCTTTTAATTTTTCATTGGTGGTATCGGTACAAAGAGAAACAACATCTTTCCAATCGAAAGAGGCATTGGTGCCGCTATCAAACGCCAGTATATAATGGGTACGTATAACACGCATTAATGAATCGCTGCGTTCCATATAACGGTTTAACCAAAAAAGTGAATCAGCAATACGACTTAACATATCTTAAAAGTTCAAAAGTTTATTGTTAAAAGCGGAGTATTGCACAATGCTCAATAGAATTGTTGCAGCACAAGTGAGTGACACAACAGACAATGATAGTAGCAATGCCGCTGACAAAAAAAATAAAAGTTTACAAATCAACCACCCAAGTATCTTTACTACCACCACCTTGCGATGAGTTTACCACCAACGATCCCTCACGAAGCGCCACCCGGGTTAAGCCGCCCGGAACAATTTTAATACCGCCGGGGCCACATAGGGCATAAGGCCTTAGATCAACGTGACGAGGTTGTAACTTGCCATCAATAAAACAAGGTACGGTGGATAGTTTTATAATAGGCTGCGCAATAAAATCACGAGGGTTGGCTACAATTTCTTTTTTTACGCCAATGATTTCTTCTTCCTCAGCTTTGTCGCCCATTACCATACCGTAACCACCGGATTGGTTGGTGCGTTTAATGACCATTTTGTCCATGTTTTCAAATACATGTTGCCGTGCGTCTTCATCTTCCATACTGTAGGTAGGTACGTTGGGTAATATTACTTCTTCATTTAAATAATATTTTATCATGGCCGGCACATAAGCATATACGGCTTTATCATCGGCAACACCGTTACCTACAGCGTTTACAATCGCAATATTTCCTTTACGATAGGCACTCATTAAACCGGGCACGCCTAAAGCACTATCGGGCCTGAATACCAATGGGTCAAGGTATTCATCATCCAACCGGCGATATAACACATGTACCTGTTGTAAACCCGCTGTGGTTTTCATATACACTTTATGGTTATCTACTAACAGGTCACGACCTTCTACCAACGGAATACCCATTTGGCGGGCAAGAAAAGTATGCTCGAAATAGGCAGAATTGTAAACACCCGGTGTAAGTAAAGCCACCGTAGGGTTAGAAAGTTGCTGGGGTGCCAGGCTTCCCAGTATATCGTGTAACAATAAAGGATAATTGTTAATCATGCGGGCCTTGCTATTGCCTAACATGCCAGGAAAAATACGTTTGGTTACTTCCCGGTTTTCCAACATATAGGATACACCGGAAGGCGTACGCAGGTTGTCTTCCAGAATATAAAAAGTACCATCCTGACCACGGATTAAATCGATACCTGAAATATGAATATACAGATCGTGCGGTACTTTAACGCCATGTACTTCACGGGTATAATGCGGGCAGGTGGCTATCAATTCCGCAGGTATTACTTTGTCTTTAAGTATTTGCTGCTCTGAATAAATATCTTTTAAAAAAAGGTTTAATGCCCGCAGGCGTTGGGTTATGCCTGATTCAATATGGCGCCATTCTGTACCAGTAAGAATACGAGGAATAATATCAAAAGGGAAAATTTTCTCAATACCGGCCTCATCGCTATACACGGTGAATGTGATGCCCTGGTTCATGAAAAGTTCACCGGCTTGTTTGTCTTTTTGCAATAAAAGTTCAACGGGTAGTTGTGCAATGTCATTATAAACTTGACTGTATTGCGAACGAATACCATCCTGAAAACACATTTCGTCCCAAATGCCGGTGTAGGCTCCATAGCCCTCAAACAGTTGCTTGCCAATCATAACAGTTGTTTAGGTGTGAAGGTTAAATAATATATTATATGCGCAATGGCAACCGTGTGTGTGAATATAATAATAATAACTGTAAAAAAATGCAGGCTATTTATTTTTATTTTTTGTTATAGCCTTTGTAACAATGTTTTACATAACTGTACTTGGGATATGTAGTTTACCTATTTTTGTTTGGTTAAGCTGCAAGTGTTGGTACTTAGTGTTATTTTATAAATTAACAGTATGAAGGGGTTGTTGTTTATTTTAGGTTTATTGTATGGGGTTGCATCATTGCATGCTCAATCGTTAAGTATTGAAGAAAGTTATGCCCGTAACTCGCCGGGAGTGGTAATGGTACAAACTGTTTTTTCGGGAACGGTATACGTCCGCAAGGTTGATATTAACCAAAGGAATTTTGATAAACTGGTAGATTCCATTAAGGCACTAGATCCTTTACAAACAATGCTTTCAGCGGAGCAAAAACTGGATTTACTTATTTCCACATTATACCGCTCGCCGGCACGTTTTTTTTCGCCTACTTATGAATACTTAAGTCAGCGGCACAGGTTTATAGCCAATGGTACAGGTATTTTTATTTCGTCTGACGGATATGTTTTGACCAACTGCCATGTAATTGAGAGAGACAGTGCTTATATACAAAGACAGTTTATGTTATCAACTTTTCAGGAGGTAACAGAAAACAGTATTACATCCTTAGAACAATCCTGGCAGGTATCTTTATCGGAAGAGCAGCGAAATGTGCTTTTTGATGTATATAGTTTTTTATACTCCCGTACATCGCCCATGCAATTGTCTGATGTAGAAAAAGAAATTAATGTAGTATATCGTATTGGCAATAATAAAAACGCAGAAGCGAGAATAAAAAAAGTAGCCCGGGTATTAATAAAAGGCAATCCCATGCCGGGTAAAGATGTGGCTATTTTAAAGATAGATGATGTAAGGAATTTGCCATCGTTAAGAATTGCCCGGGAAAATGTTCCGCGTATTGGTAGCAGGGCATTAGTAATAGGTTTTCCTGATCCGGTTGGTAATAATGCATTTCTAGCCAAAGAATCAGTAAATGAGCCTACGTTAACAGTAGGTGTAATCAGTTCTATAAAACACTCTGTAAATAATTTTCCGGTAATACAGATGGACGCTATTATAGCGCATGGTAGCAGTGGTAGTCCGGTTTGTAACGAAAGAGGAGAGGTAATTGGTCTGGCTACATTTGGATCTATTGAAAAGAAGAGTGGCATATTAGCCAGCGGATTTAATTTTGCTGTTCCGGTTTCTGTAATTCGTGAGTTTATAGATTCGATAAAAATATTACCCGAAGAGGGTAATGCCAGTGCCTTGTATAATCAAGGTTTACATTTCTTTTATACCTCTTATTATCGTAAAGCATTGGCAAAGTTTAAAGAGGTAGAAAATGTAAATGCTAATTATCCTATGCTTTATTCTTTTATGAACGAAGCAGAACGTAAAGCTGCATCGGACTTTGATAAACAAAATTATTTTGAAAAATATTTCTTCCGTATTATGGCCGTGTTTTTAATTCTGGCTGGTATATATGTTTACTTCCGCCGATTAGGAGCCCGTAGAAGATTGTTTAACAGGAAAATCCGATAATATTATTTAAATACAAAACCCCTCAAACGAGGGGTTTTGTATTTACGAACTAAAATATATTTATTGCAGGTTTAGCTTTATCTGCAACTCTGTAAATTGTTTGTCGTCAATACTTGCCGGAGCATCCAGCATTACATCGCGGCCTGCATTGTTTTTAGGGAAGGCAATAAAGTCTCTGATACTTTCGCTGCCACCTAAAATAGAACATAACCTGTCAAAACCAAAAGCAATACCGCCATGTGGTGGTGCGCCATATTCAAATGCACCTAACAGGAAACCGAATTTATGTTGTTGTTCTTCGGCATCCATACCCAAAGCGGCAAACATTTTTTCTTGTAATTCACGTTGGAAAATACGAATAGATCCACCGCCAATTTCGTTACCGTTTAATACCATATCATAAGCATTGGCTTTAATATTGGCATAAGGATGTTTCAGGTATTCAGCCGCATTTTCAATAACAGGGTTATTATTAATCATGGTGCTTATATCCGATGGTTTTGGTGAAGTAAACGGATGGTGGCGGGCTACCCAACGGTTACCATCTTCGTCGTATTCAAACAATGGGAAATCTAATACCCATAATAAACGGAACTCATTGTCTTTTCTTAAGCCCAAACGTTTGCCCATTTCCAAACGCAGTTCGCTGGTAGCTTTACGGGTTCTTTCTTCTGTACCTGCTAATAATAATACAAGGTCGCCGGGTTTAGCACCTGCTGCATCAGCAATAGCTTTTAAACGGCTTTCATCATAAAATTTATCAACGCTGCTTTTATAAGTACCATCCGTATTTACTTTAATAAACACAAGGCCTTTCATGCCAATTTGCGGACGTTTTACCCATTCCGTTATTTCATCAGTTTGTTTACGGGTATATTCTGCACAACCCGGTACAGCAATAGCAATAACGGTTTCGGCACTGTCAAATACTTGAAAATCGGCACCGTTAATTAACGAAGCAATACTTTCTTTGGTTGTAAATGTGTGTGATGGAAACTTTAAGTTGCACAACTGCATACCAAAACGAATATCCGGTTTGTCGTTACCATAAGTCCACATGGCTTCTTCCCAGGTCATGCGTTCAATGGTATCTGTATAGTCTATGTCTTTTACATCTTTAAAAATATGGCGCACCATACCTTCAAACATGCTTAAAATATCTTCCTGTTCTACAAATGCCATTTCACAGTCAATTTGGGTAAACTCCGGTTGACGGTCGGCACGTAAATCCTCATCTCTAAAACATTTTACAATCTGGTAGTAACGGTCGTAACCGCTAACCATTAGTAGTTGTTTAAATGTTTGTGGCGATTGTGGCAAAGCATAAAACTGCCCCGGATTCATACGACTAGGTACTACAAAATCACGGGCACCTTCTGGGGTAGATTTAATTAAAAACGGCGTTTCAATATCCATGAAACCGTTGTTGTGTAAGTAATTGCGTGCGGCACGGCCTACATTGTAACGCAACTCCAGATTCTTTTTTACAGCGTTACGACGTAAGTCCAGGTAACGGTATTTCATGCGCAGGTCATCGCCACCATCCGTATCGTCCTGAATGGTAAATGGCGGAACTGCCGATTTATTTAGAATAGTAAAGTTGCTTACAATAAGCTCAATTTCGCCGGTAGCAATATTCAGGTTTTTATTGCTGCGTTCGTTTACTTTTCCTTTTGCCTGTATTACAAACTCACGCCCCAGCGGGTTTTCTTCCAGTTGTTTATTCAGTTCTTCGCCAAACAAAAGTTGGGTGATGCCATAACGGTCACGCAGGTCAACAAAAGTAATGGCGCCAAATTTACGCACTGTTTGTACCCAGCCCGCCAGTGTTACTTCCTGGCCTGCGTTTGCTAATCTTAACTCACCGTTGGTATGCGATCTGTACATATAAATTGTAGTTGTGTAAAATGCTCAATAGAATTACTGCTGTTCAAGAGTAAGTCTTTCATTCATTTCCACTGGAAATAAATTAAATCCCAATCCTTTCGGATTGCAAGGGACGATGATAGTAGCAATGAAGCTGATACCATAAAAAAACTTACAGCGCTTTAAACAGTGCGCAAAGATACTAAGGGTTAAATTATTGGCCAATTGTGCTTTAAATAAATATTTGGCCTCTCAATGGGCGTTTTATTAGGCATTATTGATTTTTTTTGGTTACCAACGTCCCTCCCTTGATTGAGCTTTACTTGCGTCGCACTCTTCAACTGTATTAACACAGATGAGCATTATGCAAGTTCAAATATTTGAACACTTATTTTTTAAATTTAAGAGTTGCTAAAGCTCCTCCTTTGGAGGGGTTGGGAGGCCCTATTGGGCATTTGGCCTGCATTTTACTTTTACCAGAGTTACTATTGGATTTCTTCATGGATAAGGTTGAGTTTAGGTTGCGAGTGAAAATTGCTTGTATTCCATAAATTTTTTAAAACATTTATGTAATGAAGTTTTTATTTGCATCCGTTAATCATAACCAGGGCTTATGCAAAAAATTTGGATACTTTTTATCGTTTTATTGGCAGGATATAATGTACAGGCACAATTGTTACAAGTGCCTCAACGCAGTAATTATATAATGGTGTATAAAGTAACCACCGACTCTGCAGAAAAATATATTAAAAAGGGAATTACTACTCCTGAAAGTTTTGAAAACCGAAATCCCATTGCGGTTTGGCATAAAGATACCATGCAGGTAGATAGTTTGCCGGTGGGTAATTATGTGATGGTTTCGTTGGTTGGGCATGAGTTATTGGCCAGCTATTTTTGTGTTAGTAATATTCAGCTATTTCCTATTAATAACCAACGCAGGGTACAACTTGAGTTGCGTAATGGGGCTGGTGAATTAATAACGAATGCAGGGGTTTGGGTAAATGGCAAAGCCGTTAAACGCATGGGTGCATTACCCGGGTTTGTTTTAAAACAAAAATATCCGAATGAAGCTATTGTGAAGGTGGTCATACCCGGCGATACTTTGTTTATGCAACTGGAGGCCAGGGAAGATGTAACCACTTCAATTTTTAAACAACGTAATGAGAACTTTTTTAAATACACCAAACTGGGTCGTACCATTATATGGCCTGTTAATAAAGTAAAAAACTGGGTTCAAGGTAATAGACGATACCGCGGCAAAAGACATAAACCCTACAAAGAAGGAAGCGGGTACATTATTTTTAATAAACCCGAATACAAACCTTTAGATACGGTTAAGTTTAAAGCATACATTATTAACAAAAAACAAAAACAGTTAAAGAAAAGCCTGAATGTTATTTTGTCCTACTACCAAAACGGTAAAACTGTTAGCAATAAATTAACCACACTGCAACCCGCTAGCGCAGGTGCTTATGTACATGAGTTTGTATTGGGCGATAGTTTAAAAAGTGACCAGACTTATTACCTGCGATTTGAAGATAAAAAGGAGCATTTTTACCTGAGCGGCGATTTTAAAATAGAAGATTATTTGTTAGATGAAGTGGCTACTTATAATGTAAAGGCCGATAAAAAAGATTATTATCGTCAGGATACCATTACTTTAACCGCTAATGCAGAGGATGCCAATGGCTTAGCGGTAATGGATGGTAGTGTGACTGTTTATTTGTTAAAAAATAACGTAACAAACATATACGAAGAACGTTTGTTTGTTGGCGACACTATCTGGCAGAAAGAATACAAATTAGAATCGCAAGGGAATACTAAAATAAGCTTACCGGCTAATAGTTTACCTAATGCTGATGTTAATATTAAAGTGAAAGCAGTATTTAAAAACAGCAATAATGAGTTACAGGAAAAGGAAATAACTATAAACTATTGGGCGAAAAATACCACCGTTCATATTGAGCAGGAAAATGGCTGGATAAAAGCTACTTACTTAGAAGATGGCGTAGCCAAACCCACTACTGCTATAATGGACAATGATGTGTTGCGTAATCCGAAAACTATTCAGTTGCCTTACAGTGAAAAAATAAATCCCTTTACCAAATCCTATGACTTTACCATAAAAAATACTACGAAAGCAACAATTGCAAAAAGTATCTCCGTTAACGGTAATTATCAATTACAGTTTCAATACATACACAAACCGGACACTTCGGGTTTTAGCTTGTATAACCCATACAATATACCGGTGCACTTTATTGTATATAACGGCAATAAAGTGGTAGCTACGGGTATAGATTCTGTAACGAATATTACCTGGGTAAAAAGGCTAAAAACAAATGTTATGTATATGGTTCACTGGAATTATATATGGGCCGGCGAAGAGCAAAAAGGAAGTGAAAAACTGGCGATATTGGATAAAATGCTGATAACAGAAATAAAAGGCAAACAAGTAATTTATCCGGGCCAGAAAGACACCATTACAATTGATGTAAAAGATTATAAAGGCCGTCCGGCTGCAGGTGTAAATTTAACAGTGGCCAGTTATAACAGTCAGTTTGGTAGTAAAATAAAAGTACCTGAACCACAGTACCTAAAAACTTACAAATTAAAACGCAGATTATTGTTTGATAACTATGAAATAGCGGATGTAGATTTTACGAATCGTTTTAAAATAGGTGAACATAAAATCTGGGTAAACAAATTTGCAGCCGATACCATGTTGTATTATCGCATGTTATTGCCTGAGAAAGATCATTTCTTAGTACGAAATAAACAAATTGATTTTGTTCCGCAGGTGTCGGTTTTTGCGACGGATAATGGTATGCCGCAGGAAATTTACTTGCTGTATATTAATAACGAGATGGTTTGGTACAACGGTACTAATGCTATGGTGAAAAAAGTACACGAAGTGGCACCCGGTTATGCAAAAATTGGCATACGACTTAAGGATAAATATATAGAGAAGGATAGTATTTATTTACAGCCTTACTATAAACATGATATTGTAATTAATGTAAGCGATACCAATATAAGCAAACGCAGTGTAAAGCGTACCGCATATTATACCGTTTTTGAACGCAACGATATTGAAAACAGTATACTCCAATTAGAAAATCATCATGATCAGAATAATGGCTATTTGTGGCAAGGACACAAACTGGCTTACTTAGGCGCAAACGGCACACATATAACAGGGCCATTTAAAAAAGGCTATAACATTCAGTTTTTTAAACGTGGCAATTTTGATATAGGTTTTCCCTTTGAACCCGGATACAGATACCGTTTATCTGAAAAAACATCAAGGTTAGAAAAAATGCCTTTGTTTACACCCGGTAAGCCTGCACCTTTGGCCATAAAAAAACAAGTTCCGTATTGGGTTATTGCCGATACTTTACTGGCCATACCCGAAGTGAAACATACATTTACCAATAATAATCAGGCCATTTATTTACGTACCACAAATAGTGATTATTATACCAAAGCGGGTAAAGGTACTATACAGCTATATCTTCCAGTAGATTCATCCTTTATATATGGTATTTTATACAGCCTTAAAAATGATAGTAAAAAAAAGGAAGTAAGACAATATAGTATTAATAGTTATTATAACCTTACACCAGGACTATACGGTATTGTATTAGTAACCAGAAGCGGATATTTTTCCGTTGTTGACAGTATTAATGTTAAAGGTAATGGTACTATTTACATTAAACCAAACTCATTAACTTATAACAAAGAAAATAGTGTTGTTGAGCAAATACTGGATGACTATAAGAATGAGCGTAATGAAGAAATTGAAAGAGAACGAAAATGGTACGAAGAACAACGATTAAAAGAACAAAAGCCGGGAGTAATAAACATGCCGGATGGTTCGGCTAATATTACCGGTGTTATTACCGATGCGTTTGGCGCTTCTCCTGTGGTTGGAGTAACGGTACTGTTAAAGGGGTACAATGTTAGTACGCTTTCAAAAGCAGATGGAAGTTTTGAAATAGGAAATATTAAGTCTGGCAATTATCGTATTCATTTTACGGCCATTGGTTATTTAAGTATAGATACTGCCATTGTTGTACATGAGAATACAATTAAAAAACTGAATATTGCTATGACAATGTCCACTAATAATCTGGACGAAGTAGTAGTAGTGGGTTATGGTTTACAAAAGAAGAGTAGTCTAACTGGCTCTATATCTGTTGTTAAATCCCAGGAATTGAGTTCCATGTTACAAGGCCGGGTTGCGGGTCTACAAGTATCCGGTAATGCGGGCACTGCCAGTACCATACAGATACGTGGAATTAGTTCCTTACAGTTTGATAACAATCCTTTATATGTTATAGATGGTATTGTTGTAGATAAATTACCTGCTGATATTAATCCAACTGATATAACGAATGCACAGGTTTTAAAAGATGCTGCCGCAGTAAGTTTATATGGTGCCAGGGCCTCAAATGGTGTAGTAATTATTACTACAAAAAATTTCACCGGGCCCGTTTTAAGGGAAGCATTTCGTGATTATGCTTTCTGGCAACCCAACTTAATTACCGATAAAAAAGGGAGGGTATCATTTGCAGTTACGTACCCTGATAATATTACCAGTTGGCAAACATTTGTAGTGGGTATGGATAAGAAAAAGCGCATCGCCAAAACATCCACCATGGTAAAGGCATTTAAGCCATTAATGGCACAATTATCTGCACCACAGTTTTTGGTAGAAGGGGATAGTGCTATCGCTATTGGCAAAGTCATGAACTATGCACAACAGGCAACAAAGTCTGCAATAAGTTTCATTATCAATAAAAACAAAGCTATTGAGCAACAAGTGAATATTCCTGCTAATGATGCGCTGATTGTTCCCCTAACTATACTAACCAAAGATGCGGATACAATAAGTGCAACGTTTAGTATGATTGCTACAGAAGGTTTTGCGGATGGTGAGTTAAGGAAAATTCCTGTTGTTGAAAAAGGAATATCAGAATCAATCGGTGATTTTTGGCTCTTACATGGCGATACTACATTGCAGTATAAAAAATTACTGAATAGTAAGGTGAAAATTTATGCGCAAAATAATACGCTGGATGTTTTATTGGATGAATTGGTACATCTGAAAAATTATCCTTTTTTCTGTATGGAGCAAACTTCTTCCAAATTACGTGGATTGTTGGCCGAAGAAAAAATAATGAAAGCCTTAAATAAACCGTTTAAAGAAGGAAAACAAATTCAGCAACTATTAAACAAGTTGCAGGGGGCACAAAATTTTGATGGTGGCTGGCCCTGGTGGAAAGGTGGCGAGTCTAATTTGTATATATCAACCTATATAACAAGAGCATTACAATCTTTACAAGGCGATGTGTTGGTGCAAACAAATTTACGTAATGTTTTATTGTATTTGCAAAATCAGTTGCATAAAATCAACAAAAGCGAGCTAATGGAAGTGTTATACACATTAAGTGAAGCCAATCATTTAATGGATTATGTTTCACCCTTACGTAAAATTAATTTCGATTCACTACCGGTTCATGCACAATGGCAGTATGTAAAAGTTAAGCAAAAACAACAATTAAGGCATGAGAAAGAATTACAGTATTTAATACAACACCAAAACAAAACCATGTTAGGGGGTATTTATTGGGGGCAGGCTAATTACTATTGGCAAAGTAATATTATGGCCTCATCTATTCTTGCTTTTGAAACCTTAGTGAATGAAAAAGCTTATACAAATATTCTGGATGGATTGCTTCAATATTTCTTAGAATGTCGCAAAGATGGGAAGTGGCGTAACACGGTGGAATCGGCCAATATTGTAGCTGGTATTTTGCCTTATGTTTTACAAAAAAATACAAATTTTACACAACCTGCGGCATTACGTGTAAATGTTGATGGACAACAGACGGAATACAAACAATTTCCGCTTAGTATAAAAATTGATAACGGCAATAACATTAGTTTAACCAAGCAAGGTGGCGGTATGTTGTATTTAACCGCCTGGCAAAGTTTTCAAAATAAAAACCCCGAACCGGTAACTGATAAGTTTATTATTACAAGCCGCTTTCATAAAAATAGTCAGACAATGCAACAATTAAATGCCGGTGAAAAAGTAACAATGAAAGTTAGTGTACAAGTATTAAGTGATGCGGAGTATGTGCAATTAACCATACCCATACCGGCAGGTTGTACTTATGCCGATAAAAAACAGGATAACTGGCGTACACACAAAGAGTATTTAAAAGATAGAGTGGTAATGTTTATTGAAAGAATGGCCAAAGGCTTGTACGAGTATGAAATTGAATTAGAACCTCGGTATAACGGTAAGTATATACTCAATCCTGTAAAAGCCGAATTAATGTATTTCCCAACTTTTTATGGTCGTAACAATATGTCCGATATAAATATTCTTACCAAATAAAATAATGATTTGTTTACTAGCAGCAGATCCCTGATTGAGCTTTATTTGCGACGCTCCGTTCAGGGTTCTGTTCGCTAATCAGCTTTAAGTTAATCGTTATTAGTTAAACGTGAATTGTATTATATACTATTAACCAATAACTATTAACAATTAACAGTTAACCATGAACAATGAACGATGAGCAATGAACAAAAGTTGAAAGGCTGCGCTGCTTAGACGTAAATGGGAGCGCAGCGTACATTGCAGGCGGGCAGCGGACTGCAGCTGATTAGTATTACTGTAGCTGATAGCCCCAAATTAAATTATTGATAATACAAAATCTATCGGCTCAAAACTTTTGCATAACGGTTTACATCTGCTTCCGGTGAAATAGCTTTTGCTTTGGTAATATTGTTGGTAAGTTGTTGCGCAAAATACGGGGCTAAGGAACAACCTTTAGTGCCCATGCCATTTAAAATGCCAATATTGGGTTGCCTTGGTTGAAAGCCAACAAACGGTCTTCGTTCCACAGTAGCGGGTCTTACACCTGCTAAATGTTTTTCAACCGTAAAAGGTATTTTTAAAAAATGCTGTAACTGTTGTAATGTATTATTGTAAAATTGTTCCGATGGTTTATCGTCGCTAAAATCCCATAAATAATTCGATCCGATCCAAAAGGTATTAGGTTCTTGTAAAGGTGCTAATAACATTCCTTTTTTGTAAACATAGTCCTGCGATAAACCGGGTATTGATAAAACCAATGCTTCGCCTTTATTTGGCGCAAAGGGTAGGTTTTTAAAAAAGGTATTAGTGCTTCCGTCGGCACCATCACAAAATATTATTTTTGTCGCAGTAATATCTTTATAGCTAATACCATTTTCGGTTGTGTGTAAGGCTGCTGCATCAAAGGTTTCCGACAGTAACATGTTTTGCTCTTGCAAATAGTTTCTCCATGCCGGAATTAAAGTTTGTAAGTGAGCCGTGTAAACAGGTTTAATAACACCAACGCCAAATTCATAATTAAAAGTTGCTGAAAAATCTTCTTCTGTAATATCAATGTATGGGTCTTGTTCGGCTTTCTTTTTAATAAAGGATTCCCGCATAAACGGGTTGGGAAAAAAGTCCAGTATGTTTTTTTGCGAAATAGCGTTTACCTGTAAAAAACTTCCAATTTCCTGATAAGCATTCCAGGCAAACGGCAATATTTCATCGGCCATCCATACGGTAACTAATCGTCTTCCTGTTACCGGATTAATAATACCCGCCGCAATTTTTGATGGAGTGTCTTCTTTATTATCATCAATAACCACATGATTAACGCCTGCTTTCTGTAAATAGTATGATAAAAAAGTTCCGCTAATTCCCTGACCAATAATCAATACGTCTGTTTGCATACGGCAAAATTAACAATCGCAGCTGTTGATTTACTTTTTCTTTTTCCAGTTTTGTTTGTCCGTTTTATCAATTAGCTTATTGCGCTTTACAATAAAAGACGTTTTATAAAATATGTGGGGCAGGTAAACCGGTAGCAATGTTACCTTATGTCCATTATTCCCGGGTATCATTTTTATATCACCCGGATAACTAACGGATGGATAATTAGCGAAGTAAAATCTGATCGTATCTGTTGACTTAAAGTCCTGTTCAAAATAATACAAACTATTGCCGTAATGCGCTTTTGATGGATCGTTGTTAATTTGTATTCTTCTAATATCAATAGGTTCGTTTTCGGTATTCCAGAAGGAGAATGAATTTATACTGGTAAAAAAAGTAATGGAATCGCTGATAGTTTGTGCATTATTAATATTACCGGGCAAGCTGGTAAGTTGCAGGTTATTGTGGCTATAATTAAAAAATCCTTTATTAATAAATGTGCTGTCGCTGGCCTGAGTCTTAAAAATAAAACTGCTATCGGTTTGTAAAATAATTGTGGCGGATTTGTTTTTTAAGTAATAAGTACCAAACACATTATCTTTTGCCGGCTTGCAAGCTGTGAAATGCATACAAACTAACAACAAGGCAAAAGCCGTCAATCCCGAATATAGCCGGGTTGGTAATGGCAAGTCGTTCGTTTTTTGTTCGGTGGTGGTAAACATGGTAAAACTCATGCAAAAGTAATGGATTAAATGAGTAAAGGGAGCCTTGCAACTCCCTTTACTTTCAACTGCTTGCCAGCTTACCTAAAATTTCGAATGTATCTTGTTAACTCAGTTTTACTGGTTTTGTTTAAGTGTGCCAACACATAGTCGTAGTATTTTTTATCTACTGTATTACTGTAAGCCACTTTAGCTAACTCCAGTTTATAACTTTCTATGTTAAACAAACTAACCAATTGTGCTACTTGCGTGCTGGTTAAGTTGTTAGATTTTACAACCTGAGTAGCCGATTTTATTTTATTGCTTTCACGCCATTCAGTCGAAATATTTTTAACTACTTTTTCAAACTCATAGTTATTCATTCCTCTGCTTTCGGTGTAAACAGGGTAGTCGCCCCATTGGCCATCGTTGTAATCATAGTTTCTGTCATAATCACGTCCGTAGCCACGACCATTATTTTTAATAACGGTTTCTTTCATGGTAGTACGGCCGTTACGGTCAATACTAATATTAACATGGGTTTTGTTACTAATGTTAATACGAGTGTCGTAAACTACTTCGTAACGTTTGCCCATAATTTTGTGAAAACCTGTGTTTTTTTCACGGTACACTTTTATCGTGTGTGAACCGGCATTCAGGTTGTTAATGGTAATGTTGTTGCCTGTTGTTTCAAAACGTTTACCGTTTAATACAACCCGTAGGTCTTCTTTACCAACAGTGTTAACTGTTATTTTACTTTTATTAAAAACATTTGTTGCCATCAGGCTAACACTTAAAAGTAAGAAACTAAGTAGGGTAAAAATTGTTTTCATAATCATTGCTTTAAAATTGTTGAACAATATTGTTCTGCTATTTTAATTTCAAAGCATATGCCATCAATTATTAAATGCCATAAAATAAAAAGTTAAACAGTGTTTATGTTTTTTAATTTTTATCAAATGCTTTACTGTATTGGTTTGTAGGCAATGTTATTTAATGTTAATGGCTTTTTTTATAGTAAAAAATTAATCATAAAATGGCTGAATTGTTAAAGCCCCTTGTTAACAAAAAACAATAATTTTTTAGGCAGCAACCTTTTAAAAAATTAAGCATCTTTAGTTGCGCAATTGATTTTTATGTTGCCAGCAGCATAGTCCTGATTGAACTTTACTTGCGTCGCACTCTTCATCGTTCTGTAATACTATTCAACAACCCACCCCAGCGTATTAAATTAGTAAGTGTCTGTTTATCGCCCCTCCGAGGAGGGGAAATGTCCTTTTTTTTAGCTTAACTATTAACCATTAACAATGAACTATTAACTTTTATGATGATTAGCGATATGCTGTTGAACGAAGCGTCGCAAGTAAAGTTCAATCAGGGCTATGCTGCTGGTAACATAAATAATAAAAAGTGAAAGAAACCTTAAAGCCAAATAAAAGGTGTATAAAACTGTGTAAAACTAATTTTAGCGCATCATTAAGGCGAATTTAGTTTATTTACTTTTGTATACGTATAACCAAATAAGTATGAAACAATTATTGATAGGCGTTGCTGCCATTTTATTAACCAACTTGTTTATGACAGACACTTACGGACAGGATAATGAAAAAAAATACACGGCACTGTGGAAGGAGGTGGAGAAACTTGGCGTGGAGCAAAGGTTGCCGGAATCGGCCTTGAAAAAGGTAAAAGAAATTTATGCCCTTGCAAAAAAAGAAAGCAATGAAGCGCAACTGGTAAAAGCAATACTGGGTATGTCGCAATTAAGGGAGGAGAATACAGAAGAAAATGAGAAATTGGCATTGGCTGATATTGAAAAAGAATTGACCACGGCTTCGCCTGTAGTAAAAGCTTTGTTGAATAGTTATATGGCCGGTATTTATTACGGATATTTTCAACGTAACCGCTGGAAAATATACGACAGAACGGCAACAGCCAATTTTGTTAAAGATGATATAGCTACCTGGTCGGCAATGGATTTTCATAAAAAAGTAAGCGACTTATATTTATTGTCGTTAAAGGACGAAGCTGTTTTGCTAAAAACAAAAGTGGATCAGATTGAGCCATTGTTGTATAAAGGAAATGTACGTTTTTTAAGACCAACCTTGTACGATTTACTGGCACATAAAGCATTGGAATATTTTGAAAATAATGAAAGGGATATAACCAAACCAGCTTATGCTTTTAAAATTGATCAGGCGGCTGCATTTGACCCTGCTGCTGATTTTGTACACAGAAAGTTTGTTACCAATGACAGCCTTTCCTTACAGCATAAGGCTTTATTGATTTACCAAAAGTTGATTGTTTTTCATTTAAAAGATACAAAACACGATGCGCTGATTGATGTTGATTTAAAACGTTTAAGTTTTGTAAATAACTACGCAGTTCATCCGGATAAAAAGCAATTGTATTTTCATGCGGTTAACCATGTAGCCAATCAGTATGGACAATTGCCTGCCGCTGCGCAGGCCTGGTTTTTAGTAGCCAGTTATTATAATGAATTAGGTTTAACCTACAAACCTCATGGCGACACCACCAATAGATATGCCCGTGTAAAAGCCAAAGAAATTTGCGAGCAGATATTAAAACAAAAAGATTCTTCGGAAGGAAGAATAAATGCCTACAATTTATTAAACCAATTAAAAGCACAGAGTTTAAACTTTTCGGTGGAAAAAGTGAATGTGCCCAATACACCTTTTCGCACATTGGTAAATTATACAAACCTTGCTCAATTACACCTTAGGTTAATAAAAGCTGATGATGCACTTACTAAACGAATGGAGAATAAGTACGGCGATGATTTATGGAAAGTTATTTTAGCAGAACCAGCTATTAAAAACTGGGAGCAGGTTATACCCGATACAAAGGATTTGCAACAACATGCGGTAGAGATTAAAGTGGATGGCTTACCGGTTGGAAAGTATATGTTATTGATAGGTGGTAGCAAAGATTTTGCCAATAAAAAAGCTGCATTGGGCGGCAGGGTTTTGCATGTATCAAACATTAGTTATGTAAATGACGGGGAAGATTATTTTGTATTAAACCGTGAGACAGGCCAACCTTTGTTAAATGCAAAAGTGCAGGTTTGGGAAAATAAATATGATTACAACACCAGTAAATACACAAAAATCAAAGGGAAATTGGTAACTACCGATAAACAAGGTTATGCAAAGTTGCCAAGCGAAAAAGAGAAAAACCAAAACAGGTATAGTTATACTAAATTTTTAGAGGTAACACATACCAACGACCGGTTAATGCTTGACGAGTCGGAGTATAATAATTACTATTACAGAGATGATGCAGACGTAAAAGCCAAAGAAAACTTACAGGTATATTTTTTTACCGACAGAGGTATTTACCGTCCCGGACAAACCTTACATTTTAAAGGTATTGTGTTAAGCCGTTTTACTAACGAAACAAAAAGTACAATTAAAGAAGGGCATACTACAACTGTTTGGTTAAAAAATGCCAACTATGAAAGAGTAGATTCTTTAAAACTGACCAGTAATGAGTATGGTTCTTTTTCTGGAACTTTTCAATTGCCCTCAGGTGGATTGAATGGCTCTTTCTCCATTGAAGTTACCGGAACAAATATTAATGGATCGGCCAATTTTAGGGTAGAAGAATATAAAAGACCTAAGTTTTTTGTAGAGTACGAGCCCGTTAAAGGCAGCTTTAAAGTAAACGATGCTATTTTGGTAAAAGGCAATGCAAAAGCCTATGCCGGTAATAATATTGATGGTGCTAAAGTGGCTTATAGGGTAGTTCGTGAAGCAAGGTTTCCTTATCCGTGGATGTTTAAACGTTGGTGGATGCCGGTGAGTGATAATATGGAAATAAGCAATGGCGAAACAACTACTGATGCAGATGGACAATTTACGGTACAGTTTAATGCTATACCGGATGAAAGTATTGACAAGAAATTTAATCCGCAATTTCAATACACTGTTTATGCAGATGTAACAGATATTAATGGTGAAACCAGAAGCGGACAACAATCAGTAACCGTAAGTTATGCCGCTTTATTATTACAAAGTTCCATTCCGGAAAGGGTTTTATTAGATAGCTTAAAAGCGTTTACTATTACGAGTACCAATAGTAATGGCGTTTTTGAACCGGCATCGGTTACTATTACTGCCACAAAATTGCAGGAAGAAAACAGGTTGATTCGTGAAAGATATTGGCAACGTCCTGACCAGTTTGTGTACAACAAACAACAATACATTCAGTTGTTTCCTTATGATGAATATGATAATGAAACCGAAAAAGAAACCTGGAACAAAGGCAAAACTTTATTAGAAACTACTGCTACCACAACAGCAAATAGTCAGTTTACAATTGATAATAAAAAACTGGTACCGGGTTTTTATGAATTAACCATTAGTACAGTTGATAAATATGGTACAGCGGTTAAAGATGTTAAGTATGTTGAGCTGTACGAAAATAAAAATCCTAAACTGTCTTCGCCTACCTATTTATGGTCGCAGGGTGCTAATAGCATTGAGCCCGGTGAAACTACTAACGTAGGTATTGCTACATCGGCCGATAATGTATATGTAATTGAGCAGTTGAAAAAGAATGTAAATAACAAATTAACCACCACTTACAATTACGATAAGCTAAACAATACCAAACAATACAAAAAATTTGGTGCTACGGAAAATGACAGAGGCGGTTATGGCGTAAGCTGGTTATTTGTAAAACACAATAGGGTGTACCAATACACGCAAACCATTTATGTACCATGGACAAATAAAGATTTAGCCATTGAATACGGCACACACCGCAATAAAACTTTACCGGGTAGCGAAGAAAAATGGACGGTAAAAATAAAAGGATATAAACAAGATAAAGTAGCTGCTGAGTTTTTAGCAGGTATGTATGATGCTTCTTTGGATCAGTTTAATCCGCAAAGCTGGATGACGCCAAATGTTTGGCAAATTTTTTATAATAACAGTTATTGGAATTATAGTAAAAATTTTGAAGATGTAAATGCGCAAATACGATATGCAGAAGGTGATGGACATAAATATTTTGAGAAAAATTATGACCAGTTATTTGAAGATTTAGGTTATGCAAGAAGATATGGCGGAGTAGGTGCAGAATTGAAGATTCGAGGAATGGCCAGTAACCAAATGAGAGCAAAATCTGTTTCTGGTGGTTCAAGAGATGAAAAAGAAATGGCGGCTGCTCCTGCTGTAGAAAATAAATCGGTAAGCCTTTCTGAACAAGGCGAGTTTTTTGTTAAAATGGAAGATGCTAAAAAAGTTGGTATACCTGGACAAATAAATGATGACAACAATCAACAAAATACTGATGCTCCAGCTCCCCGCAAAAACTTTAACGAAACAGCCTTTTTCTTTCCGCATTTAACTACCGATGCAGAAGGTGCTATTAGTTTTAGTTTTACTTTGCCCGAAGCGTTAACGCAATGGAAGTTTCAGGGATTGGCACATACTAAAGACCTTGCTTTTGGTTATAGCAGTACCAGCATTGTTACCCAAAAACAATTAATGGTACAGCCTAACCCAACACGCTTTTTGCGTGAGGGTGATAATATTACTTTTAGCAGTAAAGTGGTGAATGTATCCGAGCAAACATTAAATGGACAAGCTTACCTGGAATTGGTTGATGCTGTAACCGGTTTACCGCTTAACGGTATATTTAAAAACCAGACAGGTAATATTAGCTTTAGTTTAGAAGCCGGAAAAAGTACTGCCGTTAATTTCCCTATACAAATACCGCAAGCATTTAATAAAGCCGTAACCTGGCGTATTATTGCGAAGGCACAGGGCAAAACAGCCGATGATAGTTATAGCGATGGCGAGGAAAATACCTTACCGGTTTTAACCAATAAAATTTTAGTAACAGAGTCTTTGCCATTATCGCTAAGAGAAAACAACAAGAAGTTTACGTTTAACAACCTGTTGCAAGGTAATACCAGTAAAACATTGGTTAACCAGGGCATCACGGTGGAATATACAGCCAACCCGGCATGGTATGCAGTACAGGCATTGCCTTATTTAATGGAGTATCCGTACGATTGCGCCGAGCAAACCTGGAACCGTTATTATGCTAACTCCATTGCTTCTTCATTGGTTAATAGTTCCGAAAAAATTAAAAAAGTATTCGAGAGCTGGCAGATAAAAGATACAGCGGCGCTGTTATCTAACCTGCAAAAAAATGAAGAACTGAAAGCGGTATTGTTAGAAGAAACACCATGGGTGTTAGCTGCAAAAACCGAGGCTGAACAAAAAAGAAATATTGCCTTATTGTTTGATTTAGTGCGCATGGGTAAAGAGTTAAGTAGCGCCATGGAAAAATTAAAACAATTGCAAAGCAGCAATGGTGGTTTTGTATGGTTTAAAGGCGGACCCGATAACCGTTACATGACGCAGTACATATTAACCGGTATGGCTCATTTAAATAAAATTAGTGCGGTGGTTAAAAATCAACAAGCAGCATTAAACCAAATTGCGGCCAATGCTATTCCGTATTTAGATAAAAAAATAAAAGAAGATTATGACGATTTATTGAAATGGAAAACTGATTTAAAAACATACGTTCCTTCACATACCGTGATACAATATTTATATATGCGTAGTTTTTACAGCGGCATAAAAATGGCGGAGTCTGTACAAAAAGCCTATAACTATTTTGTGCAACAAGCAACTACTACCTGGACAAAACAAAACAAATACATGCAGGGCATGATTGTATTGGCCTTGGGTAGAAAAGGTGATAAAGTAACACCTGCCGCTATTTTAAAATCGTTAAAAGAAACATCTGTTAAAAATGACGAGTTAGGCATGTATTGGAAAGATGCTAACAGAAGTTGGTGGTGGTACGAGTCGCCGATTGAAAGACAGGCTTTACTGATTGAAGCTTTCCAGGAAATTGGTAAAGATGTTACAACAGTAGATGCTTTGCGTACCTGGTTACTAAAAAACAAACAAACCAATAACTGGGAAACAACCAAAGCAACTGCCGAAGCTTGTTATGCTTTGTTGTTACAAGGTACAAACTGGTTGGCCGATGAACCTAAAGTGCAAATAAACTTAGGTAATAGTTATGTTATCCGTTCAACAGATGTGGAGCAACAAGCCGGCACCGGTTATTTTAAAACAACCATTCCGGGTGAACAGGTTAAAGCTGATATGGGTAATATATCTGTACAGGTTACACCTACGAAAGGTGAGGCGGCTAAAACAACATGGGGTGCAGTGTACTGGCAGTATTTTGAAAACATGGACAAAATAAAAACGGCTGCCACACCATTGCAATTAACTAAAAAGCTGTTTGTATCTACCAACTCCGATCGTGGGCCGGTGCTTAACCCCGTTAATAATGGCGATGTATTAAAAGTTGGTAGCAAAATTGTAGTGCGTATTGAGTTACGTGTTGATCGTGATATGGAATATGTACACATGAAAGAC
Source organism: Chitinophagaceae bacterium UBA4857 (assembly GCA_002399735.1). Classification (GTDB taxonomy): domain Bacteria; phylum Bacteroidota; class Bacteroidia; order Chitinophagales; family Chitinophagaceae; genus Terrimonas. The sequence continues at coordinate 609 of DHEF01000007.1, read as the reverse complement.
ATGCGGGCTGCGGCTTTAGAGCCAACCAATGTGTTAAGTAGTTACAAATGGCAGGGTGGCCTAGGTTATTACGAAACCACCAAAGATGCCAGCACCAATTTCTTTTTCGATCAGTTGCGCAAAGGCACATACGTATTTGAATACACTTTGTTTGTTACCCATGCCGGTGAGTTTAGCAACGGCATTACCAGCATTCAATGTATGTATGCGCCGGAGTTTACATCGCATAGCGAAGGGGTGCGTATAAAAGTAGAGTAATTGATGTGATGATTCGGAGATTTGGTAATTTGGAAATGGATGGTGTAACACCTCCAATTTTTATAAATTGTTTTAAAGTAAACATAAACAACAACGGGGCATTAAAAACGCCCCGTTGTTGTTTATATGGGGTATAGTTTTTTATGTTGTCAGCTGTAGTAACACAGATAATAGTCCCCTTGCGACCCGATAGGATCGGGATTTTATTTATTTCCAGTGAAAATGAATAAAATATGCACACTTGTGCTTTCTGTTCGCTACTCAGCATTATGCAAGCTGTACTCTTTTTTATAATAACCTTTTTGGCTTAGGAGTTCCCTCGCTTTGTTGCCAATGACATATTATATAATA
>DHEF01000005.1 GCA_002399735.1 Chitinophagaceae bacterium UBA4857 | reverse complement strand
TAACTAGCAACTTGAATTAATTAATTGGGGCTATCATCGTCCCATTTTCCAATCAGCAATAGTCCCCGCTTTCTGCAGTAGTGCAACGGCCATGCTGCATTGCCATCCGCACCGTTGCAGCTACTGCTGTCAATCGGGCAGCCGGTGGGCTGGTGGAATGCAATCGAGAATACGAAAGTATTATATAGGCTTTTTGTAATTCAATATTGTTATTTTATCTTGTTATTATTATAGTAATATAATTCATGAATTAAATGTAACAACTTTGGACACCGTATAACGAATTTCGGACACTTCAAGTAATTGAAATACTATATAAATATTTGAAAATCAATTTTTTGTAAAGTTGTTTCTTTCACTTAGAAATAGTAATTATTATAAATAGCGTGGTGTGACAATACAAGAATATCTATTAACAAAAGGACCGACACTTTCCAGCGAGCTTATTAGCTATTTTCAAAAAGATGGCCTCAGTAGTGAAGCAATCAGAAAGAGGCTTTCAAGAATATCTGAACCGATATTCAAAATACAAGGATTTTTCAAAGACAATCAAACTTTTTTTTATCACATTGACCACTACAATGATGACAGGTTTTATGATAGCCTTAGAAATGCTTTAAAAAAATCAGCTAAAAGATATTATGCTATTATTGTGGCTTTAGAATATCATAATGGTTATATTCTTAAAGAAGATTTGGCTTCTTATTCTTTCAGCCCAGTAAAGAATCTAATATCACATAAGAAGTTTTCTAGCATTATTGAAGACTTAATAAAACTTAAAGTAGTTGTTGAAGAAAATGAATACTATAAACTTACAGAAAGAATATCAAGTAGAACAAGTAACAATTTTAACTACTACAAAGCAATCGAATTAAGTAAGAAATTTATTGGTAACCAATTTTACGATTACTCAAAGAGCATTGGGTTAATTTCATACGAAAAAGGAAAGTTTAATTCAGAATTTGCTAAATTTCAATTTTGTTTTACAGCACCAAGTTATATCAGTGGATTAGTTAAATATGACTCTAAAATACAACCGGCATTTGTGGTCGCGGATATTTTGCTTGGTAATATAAATGATGAAACAAGCATTGAGTTTTTTTTACAAAAAATTCAAATCATAAAAACTCAAACAACAAGCAATTTTCTTCCATTTCTTATTACAAACGGGTTAACACAGGAAGCTTTTAAAAAGTTAAAAGAGAATGGAATTATAGTTGGATTAGTAAATAAGTTATTTGGTGAAGAATATGAAGAGTTGCTTAAATCCCTCATTAGTGTGGTAACTAATGCAGGAACGATATTAAAAACCAATCCTGAGGAATACTTTCAGCTATTACTACAATTAAAGAAACTAGTTGACGGTAAAACAAATAATCTTCGTGGTGACCTATTTGAGTTGGCTGTTGGATATTACTACAGTAATCTATGTCAAAGTCTTGACATAGGTAGAAAGATTAATTTTCATGGTAATTATAAGGAAGTAGATGTTTATGCTACTTTTCAAGATAAGTTTATAATATGTGAATGTAAAGCATACAAGACCAGAATTGATTTAAATATTGTTGAAAATTGGCTAAGTACGAAAGTGTCATTCATATACAAAGGAATTAGAGAATACAATTCAGACAAGGAAATAGTTTTTGAATTCTGGTCAACTTCTGGTTTTACAGAAGATGCAATCAGATTTTTAAAAGACAAACAGAGCAATTTAAAGAAATACAAAATTGAATTTTATTCAGAGAAAGAAATTTTAGATAAAGCTAGAAAATTAAAAGCAAATAAAATTTTAGAAATAATGCGAGAATATTTTAGTATTTCAGTTTAGAAATATGCCCATAACAAACAGGGTATTTCACGCCGTGGTTGGTGTTTCTGCCGCAGCAGTTCTTCTACAAAAAGCATCACACCATGGTTGGTGTTTTTCACCAACCACATTTTGAGGATTGTTGAGATTAAGGTTAGAATAAAACGCTGCGATACTGTTTGGAATGTTGGTTTTAGAGCATAAATAGAAAATAAAGAAAATTAAGACAGTAACTTTTTTTCATACATCTTTTAAGGGATTTTGCGACAACGCTTATAATTCAGGTTTACTAAAATACAAAACTTGAACAAAGCCGCATTAATCTTTTAATCTTCACATTTGTAAAACAATTCTATTATTATAAACACCTAACTTTAGCACATACTTCTCAACGTATTAGCTTGTTATTACTGAATATAACAGGCTTTATAAAATTGTACAACGATGAAATTTTTTGTTGCCATTATTTTAGGGCTTAGCTTTTTTATTCCTCGCAAACAAGAAGCTGTTAATACCAATATTGTTACCGCTAAAGAAACACAGATAAAAACCGGTGCCGATCAAACGGAACTATATCTTCCTTATCTGAAGGGAAAACGAGTAGCCATGTTGGCAAATCAAACCACCATTATTGGAAACAGCAAAACGCATCTGGTAGATAGTTTACAATCATTAGGTGTTAATATTAAAAAAGTATTTGGCCCCGAGCATGGTTTCCGTGGTAATGCCAGTGCCGGCGTAGTAGTAAAAGATGAAGTGGATAAAGCCACCGGCATTCCCATCATTTCTTTATACGGCAAAAAAAATAAACCTTCTAAAGAAGATTTAGCCGATGTAGATATCATCATTTATGATTTGCAAGATGTAGGTTGTCGTTTTTACACCAACATTAATGCCTTATCCCGTTTAATGGAAGCTTGCTCCGAAAATGATAAGGAGTTACTAATTCTTGACCGACCAAACCCCAACGGATATTTAATTGACGGACCTATCTTGGATATGAAATATAAATCGGGTATTGGTATGTTTCCTGTACCTATGTCGCATGGCTTAACGGTGGCAGAGTTTGCACAAATGGCAAACGGTGAAGGTTGGTTAACCAACAAAGTAAAATGTCAATTAAAAATTATTAAAGTTGCCAACTACGATCATGATATGCGTTATACATTGCCGGTAAATCCTTCACCTAATTTAAATACCGAGCAAGCTATTTTATTATATCCATCTACCTGTATGTTCGAAGGCACTTATCTAAATCATGGTCGCGGTACTTATTTTCCGTTTACGGTTATGGGTAGTCCGCATTTAAAAGGTAAGTACAATTTTAGTTATACACCAACCGGCATAAAAGGTATGGCCGAAACGCCATTGTTTATGAACCAGGTTTGTTATGGTCTTGATTTACGTAATTATGATGTAGAACTATTGCGCAAATCAAAAAAGATAAATATTCAATGGATTATGGATTTATACAAAGCCTCCCCCAATAAAGAACAATTTTTTAAAAGTGAGTTAAGTAAAGAAATGGGTGTAATTGAAAGACTGATAGGTTCCGGTTTATTCCGTCAACAAATTCTTGATGGCAAATCCGAAGAAGAAATACGTGCCAGTTGGGAACCGGGTTTAAGCCAATACAAAGAAATGCGAAAAAAATACACGCTTTATCCTTAGTTAATAGTAGGGCAGAAGCAACAGCATTAAAATATTATCAACCACGCATCATTGTATGCGTGGTTGTTTTTTTTGTTACCAGCAGCATTACTACTATCATCGTCCCTTGTGTCACTCACTTGTGCTGCAACAATTCTATTGGGCATTGTGCATGTTATCCTTTTTAGTGGCAAGACACCTAATAATGCAAGTGCAGAAAAATAACAACCACAGCGTTAAGGGAGTTTTTGCCACAGAGTTACACGGAGTTTTCTCCGTGAACAACCTCTGTGCAACGCTGTGGTAAAATACCAGCAAATCCAAGCCATGGTTTGTGTCTCACCACCAGTGCACAGAAGATTCAAAACTCTTTTCTTAATCCCGAAGGGATGGAATTATTATAGCAGAAACCAAAAAATGTTGCAAAACCCCGAAGGGGTGATATTATTAGGATAATGTCATCCCTTCGGGATTTTATTTATGGTATGTTTTTATTTTTCTATAATAATATCAGCCCTTCGGGCTTGCAGTTACACGGAGTTTTCTCTACACTACTCTGTGGCAAAAATAACTGCGAATCTGCTGCTGATTAGCGATATGCAGTACCGCCGACAAGTCGGGGTGCACCTTGCACAATGTTGAGTAAAGTTACAGGTGCACAAGTGAGTGACACAAGGGACGATGATTAGGATTACTAAAGCTGGTGCCTTAAAAATATTCGATAAACGGAAAATTTGCATTTTATTATGAACGGTTACGAATGTTTCGCAGGAATAAACTATTTTGGGCGTCTAAAAGGTCAGTTTTAACTGCTTATAAAGTAGCTATTTACGTCACATGGGATTCAAACTTAGTCAAAACAAGTGTTTAGGTATTAGATAAATCTTGCATTTAATTATAGCAAAGAGTTTATTTTTTATTTCCTTTTACATCACGTTGCTACGGTTGGTTACCGTTTTTACTTAGCTATTTATATAAGCGGCGTAGTTCTTATCATTTTTCAAACCGTTTTTTTTCACCTCAAAAACTAGCTATGCATAAGGTTTTTATTGGAGCAATTGCTTTGCTTACAACAGCTACAGTTGTTGCTCAAAGGCCAGGACAAACTGGTCGTCCTGCGGGAGCTCCTGCTGCTGATTCGACAAAAAGTCCTGCAATGGGTGCTCGTCCTGCAACAGGCCCAAAGGCTTACAAAGAAGTTATTACGGCTAAGGCCAAAACACAAAAAGGTATGTTTGATGTTCACTTTGTGGACAATAAATATTACTTTGAAATTCCCGGAAATTTATTAGGCCGTGAAATTTTAACGGTTGCCCGTTTGGGTAAAGCACCTACAGGTTTAGGTAGTTATGCCGGCGATGCCATCAACCAACGCACTATTGCGTTTGACAAAGGTCCTGGCGACAAAATTTTCTTAAAACTGTTATCGTTTATTGAAACAGGTAGAGACAGTACAGAAGGTATGTACAAAAGTGTACAAAACAGCAACGTACAGCCTATTGCTGCTGCGTTTGATGTAAAAGCTTTTGGACGTGACTCCAGCACTTATGTAATTGATGTAACTGATTTTATCAGCGGCGACAATGATGTATTCTTTTTTAGTGCAGGTGCTAAAAGATCAATCGGTTTAAGCAATGTTTTTGCTGACAGATCATTTGTAATGTCAACAAAATCTTTCCCAACCAACATTGAAATTAAAACCCAGAAAACTTATAACCGTACCCCTACAGCAGGTGGTGCGGGTGGCGGTGGAATGATGGGCGGTGGTGCAACCTCTCAGCCAGTTACTTACGAGTTAAACACATCGTTAGTACTATTACCTAAAGTACCAATGAAACCTCGTTACTTTGATGACAGGGTAGGCTACTTTACTACACAAAGTATTACAGATTATGATGCAAACCCTCATGGAATTGAGCGTTTCCGTTATATTGCCCGCTACCGTTTAGAGCCTAAAGATGAGGATATTGAAAAATACAAAAGAGGCGAACTGGTAGAACCTAAAAAACAAATTGTTTACTATATAGACCCGCTTACACCAAAAAAATGGATACCATATCTTATTGCAGGTGTTAACGACTGGCAGGTTGCTTTTGAAAAAGCTGGATTTAAAAATGCTATTGTTGGTAAATTAGCACCAACTTATGAGCAGGACAGCACTTTCTCATTAGAAGATGCCCGTCACAGCGCTATTGTTTATAAACCTTCTGATATTCCTAATGCAAGTGGTCCAAACATTCATGACCCTCGTAGCGGTGAAATTATTGAAAGCCATGTAAACTGGTACCACAATGTAATGAGCTTATTACGTAACTGGTATATAGTACAAACCGGTGCGGTTGATCCGGCAGCTCAGTCAATTGAATTAAAAGATGAGTTAATGGGTGAGTTAATCCGTTTTGTAAGCAGCCACGAAATTGGCCACACCATTGGTTTACGTCACAACTTTGGTTCTTCTTCAACAGTACCTGTTGAAAACCTGCGTAACAAAGCATGGGTTGAGGCTAATGGCCACACACCATCTATTATGGACTATGCACGTTTTAACTACGTAGCACAACCTGAAGATAATATTTCTCAGGTTGGTTTGTTTCCACGTATTGGTGATTATGACAAATGGGCAATTGAGTGGGGCTATCGTTGGATGCCTGATCAAAAAACTGCTGATGCAGAAGTACCGGTTTTAAACCAACGTGTAATTAAAGAGTTAACTGCCAACAAACGTTTATGGTGGGGTGATGGCGAAGGTAACAGAGGCGATCCCCGCAGCCAGACAGAAGATTTGGGCGACAACTCAATGAAAGCAAGTACTTACGGTATTAAAAATTTAAAACGCATTATTGTTAAGTTGCCACAAATAACTAAACAAGCGAACAAAGATTATACTGAGTTAGCAGAAATGTACAGCCAGGTTACGGGTCAGTTTGGTCGTTATATTGGCCATGTTGCCGGTAATGTAGGTGGTATTGAGCGTACACCAAAACGTATAGAGCAAGCAGGGCCTGTTTATGGCTTTACAGCAAAAGCCACACAAAAAGAAGCTGTACAATGGATTAAAGAAAACGTATTTGCTACACCAACCTGGGTTATTCAGGAAAATGTAACTGCCTTAACTAATCAAACGCCACAAGCGGTAATTGGTGGCTTGCAGGAAAGAGCATTAGGTGGTTTAGTAAACGTAAGTACCATTAACAACCTGTTGCGTTTTGAAGCAGAAAGCCCGGCTAATGCTTACACCGCAACTGAAATGTTAACGGATGTACGTAAAACAATCTTTAGCGAATTAGCTACACGTAAAGCTACAGATTCATACCGCAGACAATTACAAAAAAGCCTGGTAAACAGGTTAGCAGATTTAGTGAAAATTACACCTCCGCAACAAGTTAACTTGGGTGGTTCATTCATCACTATCTCTTCAGGTTTTGATAAAAAGAGCGATGGCCCATCAGTAGTAAAAGGACAATTGCGTACTTTATTAGCTGAGGTAAAAGCAGCAGCACCTTTAGTGACCGATGCAGCTACAAAAAACCATTTACTTGATTTACAGGATCGTATAAAAGAAGCTTTAGAACCTTCTAAATAATAAATTCGTTATAAACGAATGATAATTAATAGATTATATTTTTAAATCTTTTCTTTGTCATCTTTTTAAAACGTATTATCTTTGCAGCCCGAAATCGTAACAGGTTTCGGGCTGTTTATTTCCTAAAGAGGCTCCACAAGCATCCCCCCGTGGGGAACGCCTCAAGGGTATCATTTATAATTACAAGGTAAAATGCCTAAAGTAAAAACAAACTCCAGCGCAAAAAAACGCTTTAAAGTAACCGGCACTGGTAAAATCACTCACCAAAAGAGTTTCAAACGTCACATCTTAACAAAAAAATCAACTAAGCGCAAACGTGCTTTACGTATTGACGGAGTAGTATCTAAAACACACGAAAACTTTGTTAAACGTTTATTACGTCTTAAATAATTGAATCCCGTTCAGTTATTTGTTGATTTTCATTTTTAATTTTTTAAACTCTTTATAATATGCCTCGTTCAAAAAATGCCGTAGCTTCAAAAGCTCGTCGTAAAAAAATATTAAAACAAGCCAAAGGTTTTTACGGTAAACGTAAAAATGTATTAACAGTTGCCAAAAACGTTGTAGAAAAAGGTATGACCTATATGTATGTAGGTCGTAAATTAAAGAAAAGAGAATACCGTGCTTTATGGATTGCCCGTATTAACGCAGCAGTACGTGAAGAAGGCATGACTTACTCTGTTTTCATTAACAAATTACAACAAAAAGGTATAGAGTTAGACCGTAAAGTTTTAGCTGACTTAGCTATGAACAACCCGGAAACTTTTAAAACCCTGGTTAACTCAGTAAAATAATTTACTGGTTATAAAAATATACAGAAGCCGGCTTTATAGCCGGTTTTTTGTTTTATGGCATCAGTTGTAATAAGGTTGAAGAAGTTCCAAAAGTTCAATGTTCCAAAGTTCAACGTTAGCGTAAGAAAACAAATTTTTATACTGTATACTCAATACTGCATATCGCTACTTTTTATTTTTGTTACCAGCGTTCCACCCCTGATTGAGCTTTTGTTGCGTCGCACTCTTCAGCTTTCTGTTCGCTAATCATCGAAAGAAAGTCCGGGAGTCGGGAAGTCAGAGAGTCTGAAAGTCGGTACAACGTCTAATTCAATCATCAATATTCAATACTAAATCTCTATCTCTCTGACTTCCCGACTTTCTTATATGCTGCACAAGGGCTGCCCGATTGACCGTAGTAGCTGCAACCGTATGTTGGCAAAGCAGCATGGCCGTTGCACTACTGCAGAAAGCGGGGACTGCTGCTGAACAGAATTACTACTGTTGACAGCCCCAAAACGAAAACATATTTTTAATTTTTAAATTTTGACTTTTTACTATTCAATGTTATAATTTTGCTCCTTTATTAATAAAATGAAATAAAAAGCGTTCGCCGTTATGCGGGCATCAAAACATGAATAATACTTACCACGATCTGGTTAACCAAACATTTAATTTTCCACAAGAGGATATTAATGTAAAAGATGGCCAATTGTTTTTTAATGGTTTGGATATAAAAGCTTTGATTGATAAATATGGTACGCCCATGAAGCTTACCTATTTACCCAAAATTGGGATGCAGATAAACAAAGCAAAAGAGATGTTTGCCAATGCTTTTAAAAAGCATCGTTATGAGGGTAACTACTACTATTGTTATTGTACTAAAAGTTCTCACTTTTCATTTGTTGTAGAGGAGGCGTTAAAGCACCAGATACATTTGGAAACGTCGTACGGGTACGATATTGAGATTATTAAAAAATTGTACGAGAAGAAAAAGATTAATAAAGACATTCACATTATTTGTAACGGTTATAAAGACAAAGGTTATACCCGCCGTATTGCGGGTTTAATTAATAATGGTTTTCATAATGTAACACCGGTACTGGATAATAAAGATGAGTTAAAGGAATATGCTAAAATAGTGAAAGTGCCATTTAAACTGGGCATTCGTGTAGCAGCAGAGGAAGAACCTTCGTTTCCTTTTTATACTTCTCGTTTAGGTATTAGAGCTAAGGATATACTGGAGTTTTATGTTGACAGGATTGAGGGTTACGAAAGTAAGTTTCAATTAAAAATGTTACATATATTTTTAAACAAGGGGATTAAAGATGATATTTATTACTGGAGTGAGTTGAATAAAATACTAAACCTGTATTGTCAGCTAAAGAAAATTTGTCCAGAGCTAGATTCCATTAACATTGGCGGCGGTTTTCCTATTAAACACTCTTTAGGTTTTGAGTACGACTATCAGTTTATGATTAACGAGATTGTGCGTAACATAAAGGTAGTTTGTAAAAAATCGAACGTGCCGATGCCTAATATTTACACCGAGTTTGGCAGCTTTACGGTTGGCGAAAGCATGGCACATATTTACAAAGTAACCAGCGAGAAAGTACAGAACGATCGTGAGACATGGTATATGATTGACTCATCGTTTATTACAACTTTACCTGATACATGGGGTATTGGTGAAAAATTTTTAATGCTGCCCATTAATAAGTGGCACGAAGAATATCAGCGGGTAGTGTTGGGAGGCATTACCTGTGACAGTCATGATTATTATGACTCCGAAGAACATATTAATGAAGTGTTTTTACCAAAGGTAAATAGCGAAGAACCGTTGTATGTAGGCTTTTTTCACACAGGAGCTTACCAGGATCAGATAAGTGGTTATGGCGGTATTAAACACTGTCTTATTCCGTCGCCACAGCATATTATTGTGGAGCAGGATAAAAATGGTAAGTTGGTGGATTGGGTATATGCCAAACAACAAACGGCACAAAGTATGTTGAAAATTTTGGGATACAAATAAGCAATAGCACCCCATTTTTTATTTTTTAATAGCCTTTATAAACTTTCGGTAGAGTGACATGGTTGCTTTATTGAAAGTTTTTATTTTTATACAAGGATTACAAAGCTTACGCACTTCAGTTTTATTTCGGTTTTGTCTTTACAAACCGACGCATTTTTTTAAAGGAGTAAAATAATAACATGATACCGGAACCTGTTTTTACTATTACACTGCAAAATGTTCACTTCAGGGCATACCACGGATTGTATCCACAGGAAAGGGTAGAAGGGAATGATTTTATTATTAATGTATCGGCTAAGTATCGTACATCCAATGCACAGATAGTATCATTGGAGGATACGATTGATTATGGGCAACTGTATGCTATTATACAGGAAGTAATGGCCATACCGGTTAATTTACTGGAAACGGTTGTACAACAAATTGCTCAAAAAATATTGCTACAATACGCACAGGTATTTGATGTGCGGGTATCACTTGAGAAAACAAAGCCACCTATTGCCGATTTTAATGGGAGTGCTGTTGTTGAAATTAATCTTGTTCGCTAATAATTTTGCTTATGTTTATTGTATAAACATACTTGGTAAATCCGTACTGATCTATGAGTTTAAATCTGTTTTTTTCTGAGAAACAATTAAGACTGGTTACAAATATCAAATGGCTGATTGCTTTTTGTTTTTTAATAAGGCTGGTACTTTTTTTTACACCCTTTATAGCTGCTGAGTTAGCTGAATCCCCGACTTTTAATAATATAAACTTTGTTTTATTAACAACAGCAGTATGGGGTAGTTATTTTTTGGTGCGGAAAAAATGGTTTCCTTTTATTATAATAGGGTTACTGGTTTTTGCAGAGTTGATGTTGAAAAAAGATATTAAACTATCGCTGGATTATTACATGAGTTATGTGTTTGATAAAAACACAGCGACTATTAACCTTTGGGTAAACCGTTTTTTTATAATTAGCTATTTTATACTTATCCCATTACTGTATGGTAAAGCCGAAGGTATAAAAGGTAAAAAGCAATGGCTGTTAACCTTTTTAATTGGTATTGCTACCATTGTTACCATGGATAATGCTAACCTGGGAATACTGGAAAGGATTAATATAACAGGCAATTGGCAGGAAGTTTTGTACTCGTTTATATTAGCGGTATTGTACACAATTAAGGATGTTGCTTTTTTACTGGCCTTTTTGCATTTAATAAACCGGGTTAAAAATAACCAACATTTATTAAGATTGCCAGAAGGAGTAGATATGGTAAGAAAACAGTTTTTACCTTCATTTTTTGTAGCCTATAGTGTGTTTATATTTGCTACATTAACACTGGTGTACAGCATTATAAAAATGAGCTTTTCATTTATATTTGACTTTAACTGGTTTGTACTTTTAGAAGGAGCTTGTATTACACTACCGGTTTTAGTAAGTACTTCATTTATTGGTAACACTATTGAGAGGCGAAGTAATACATTTGGTAATTACTATGGCTTTTTTGGTTTTATAAGTTGGGTGCCGGTTATAAATATTGCAGGGTATTTAACAATGGCATTTGTAGAGGCAAAAAACTGGATTAAAGCTAAAGCACACGAATATTTTGGCAAACAACGATTGCTACATTTTATAGCATCTTGTTTGTTTATATTGGCCTTGTATGCATGGCTGTATAAGGATAAAAAGTTTACCGATGCTTTATACTTTATTGTTTTATATAGTATAGTAACTTTTGTTTTGGCGCATTATAAACGAGTTATATTAATGGCCATTTTGGCCTCCCTTGCTTATATAATTAATGATATATGGGATATGTCAAAATATTACGACGATTCTATGTGGAAACTGATGGGAGAAAAGTTTGATATGGAAACCTTGTTTTTAGTGATTTTTTATTCCGTTATTCATTACAGTATTTTCTTTATTGGACATAAATCACTGTACAGAGAAACAAGTTTAGCGGATAGTTTTCCGAAAGAAACAGTTATAGAATAAGTTTATTTCTTTCTTACCACAACTGATACGTCCTGGCCAAAAGGAGCGTTATACAATTTTGTATCTACACTGTATGCCCCGCTTTCAGTAGCAGTATAAGTATGAGCCAGCGTTTCGTATTCTTTCAGGTAATCTCTTTTTTTATCGTAGCTGGTGTTTATCATTGGCCTTACCGGTAACACCCTTACTTTTTCAAAATAAACGGATTGATCTTTTAGTTGAATATTGATACCAATGATAGCAATATTATCTGTTTTCTCAGTTTCAGTATCTTCTTTTTCTTCATCGTCTCCATCTTTATCATCGGGTCTTACACCACTAGCCGCAAGCCAAATGCCAATTTTATCACCCTTTTTTAAATCGAATGGTATGGAGCTGTTAATGTAAGTCTCCTCACATATAATGGTATCAATCTTCTCGCCAACAGGGTTACAACTTGTGATTAACGTAATTGTTACCAGTATAAGTATATATAAATATTTCATGGGTAGTAAGCTTAAATTTTGGATTGTATCAGGTTTAGCAACTGTATGTAAGCGTCTCTTTCAAAGTTATTGGCGGCGCCACCATGAATTTCTAGCCATAACAATGATTTTTTGTTGTTAATATTAATGGGGGCTAAAAGGTGTAAGCGTTTAATATTATCAGGATTGTTGGTAGGCGTTATTTCTAATACAATAATGTTATTATTGTTTAAAGGAGTAGGAGGTATGCGCACTACACTTTCACTACGCCAGAGATTGATAAAGTTCATATCAACTGCATCACAAAGTTCAGCTATTGTTGTAATGGGTGTAGCCTGGTTAAAGGGGAGCGAACTTGCGTATTGTGTTAGTTGTGCGGATAATGTGTTGGGTAATACATGTAACAAACCTGCTTGTTGTAATAATTTATAACTCACATAACTTTTATCATCTAAAAATACAGCTGCTTCTTTTTTTGCCGAATAGATTGTTTTTTCAAGTGTCTTATATTCTACTTCATTCAGTTGATCTGAGAAATTGTTAGTGTTACTTGTTGAATTAACAGCCCCTAAAAAGTTACGCCCATGTTGCAATAATTGAAAAGCATAACGCACTGTTTCTTTTTGCGATAAATTTTTAACTGTTGCTTTTGCATAATAAAACACCCGACTCCCTTTCACGGTGTCCGGGGAAAAATAAAATACAATCAATGCATCAAATGAGCCTACACCAATGTAAGTAGTTTTATCCTGATAAACGATTTTATTAATTCTTTCATAATTATTTTCTTTAAAATGTGATAGTACAACCTCATTGGCAACCGCAGTGTCTGTTACGGCAATATATTCGTCAATATCATATTTATCGGAAAAAGTTGGGATTAGCTCAAATGTTTTAACCTTGGGTATTTCCTGCTGTTTCTTCTCGGTTTCCTTGTCATCACCTTCATCGTTATAGTCATCATCATCGCTGGTCTCGCTTATAAAGGGTAGTGGAAAACCGGCCGATGTTGTTGTTTCGTAATAATAAAACAAAGGAATATTAACCTGCAAGCCTTCTGCTTGTATTGGATTGTTTATGGGTGGAGTAGCCAATACTTTATTTTTTATGGCTATTACTGTGTCGGGGTTAATAAAACTTTCCGGTTCAAAAATAATATCTTCTTCCTCGTTTGCACTATTAGTTTCGGCATTGTTACATGCAACTACAGTTAGTACTAATATTAAAAACAGAATGGATCTTTGTATGTATAGGGTGCAATTAAAAAGGCGCATATGTCAAAAATATAAAACTAATTAACCTTAGCAAAAATGAATAAGGCTTGTACAAAAAATTTATTTTAAGCAATAATGTGTACAATACTAAAAGTGAACTTGCACAATGCTGAATAATGAACAGGACGATGAAGAGTGCGACGCAAGGGACGATCATCTGTGTTACTATAGTTGGTAACATAATAAAAGCCCTACTTTTCAGGGTAGGGCTTTATTAAAATAAATGACTGTTTTATTTTTTTCCTGTGTCCGCAGCAGGAGTAGTAATTGTTCCTGTGTTGGTTTCTTTAGTTGGTTGTACAGTAGGCGCAGCTTGTTGTACCTGCGATCCGTATTGTTTTTCTAAGCCATCTAATACCATCAACATAATTTCGTTTAATTGTACTTCTGCACCTTCAAAGCCTTGTACATTTTGGTAATAACGTTTTTGTTGTTCCATATCTGTACGTAAAGCTTTGCGTACTTTATCGGCTAGGGCAGTATTACCTGCTTTGTAAGCTGCTTCTAAATAAACTAAACCATTTTGGTTATGACTGCTGTAACGGCTTACCATGGCATACGGCAGGTTGTCGGTATGAATACCTTTTTCTGCTTTTTCCAATAGTTTATTAGCTTCTTCTTTTCTACCGTTATCTGCCATATTACCTGCTGCTTCAGCAAAAGCGCTACGAATATTTAATAAATGACGACGGTTTTCTTCATCATAATAAACGCCTTGTAACTCTGCGCCACCAAAACCAAATTTTTCCATCAGGTTTTTGTACATAAAGTCTTCGTTATTATCTCTTATTTGCGTTCCGCCTGCACCTGATTGACGTAACATTCTTTCTGCTAACCAGTTTTGCTGTGGTTGTTTTGGCGCTAAAGGTACCAGTCTGTATGACAGACCATCTTTACGCAGGTAGAAACCTAAACCAGCAGGGGCTGACGGTGATGTGAAGTAAATAGGACGTTTCCATTGGTTGGCTGCAATAATATTCAGGATAACCATATCATTACGTCCAATAGCACTTTGGCCCGCCGGTATTTCAAATAATAATTGTGATAAGGCACTGTCATTCGCATTGATTGTTCCGTTTTTACGTACTAAATCAATATCAACCGGTAAGCTAAACTTACGTACCGGCATAACATCAGGACCCGCATCACGACCTTCTTCATTTTCTTTGCGTTTACCTAAGTTGTTTTTCATTACGTCGTATAAGTCGTAATGCGCATTTTTGTCAATTCTCGGATCTTCACGTATAAACAAATACTCACGGTTTTGTCCTTCAATTTGTTCGGGAGTCCATATTACGTTTACCGAATCTGCTTCATTTACACGGTAACGTAATTGGTTAATGTACCAGTCAATACCCAATAAGCTGGTATTAATAACACGTATATCTTTTCTTACATTTTCAACCTCCTGAGCATACCAAAGCGGGTAGGTGTCATTATCACCATAGGTGAAAATGATTGCATTTGGTGCGCAGCTCTCCAGGTAATCCTTTGCTAAATCCGGAGCTAGTATTTTACGACTACGGTCATGATCATCCCACTCTTGCTGCGCCATTAATACAGGCACTAACAAACAAAGTGCACCGGCCGATAAGTTTAATACTGACCCATTATTACCACCTGATGAAATGGCTCTGGTAAGATAAACCACACCTAATGTAATAATGGCAAATAATACTGTTGCTCCAACAGCAGCAGTAAGCATGCCGGTAGCATTACCATAAGTAAAGCTTAATGCTGTAATAACAAATGTGGTGGCACCACCCCAAATGAGTACATTCTGTAAAGTGAGTTTGTCCTGCTTTTCTCTGGCAAGCCTTACTATAGCCACTACCGCTAAACCTATCCAAATAGCAAAAGCATAAAACGAACCTGCATAAGCATAGTCACGTTCCCTTGGTTGGTTACCGGGTTGGTTAAGGTATAATACTACTGCCAAACCTGTAAAGAAGAATAATAAGAAACTGACAATCCAATCGTTTTTTGTTTTAAAGAACTGATAAATACATCCTAAAATACCCAGTAAAAATGGTAGTAAGAATAGTTTATTATTAGCCTTATTATTTTTAATACTGTCAGGCATCAAATTTTGATCACCTAACATAGCATTATCTATAAATGATATACCGGTAATCCAGTTGCCGTCTCTTTTATTACCATAACCTTGTATATCGTTTTGTTTACCGGAAAAGTTCCACATAAAATAACGCCAGTACATAAACCCATTTTGGTAAGTTACAAACCAGTTCAGGTTTTGTCCAAAAGTAGGGGCCTCATATTTCTCTCTGCCGGTTTGTGGGTCGCGGCTACGGCCAATATCCAACCAGTCGGCATAAAACTGTGCGTGATACTGTTCGGTACTGGCATCCCATATACGGGGGAACAGCCTTTTATCTGAATCTTTATACCTAACTTCTTTAGAACGGCCAATTACAATGTATTTGTCTTTACCAGATTTACTGTCAGTACCTTTTGAATAACGGGTTTCACCGTAATCATATGGGTCTCCATTATCACCATAATCAACCTCAGCAGCAAAGTGCGGACCATATAATAATGGCGCACTACCATACTGTTCACGGCTTAAGTAGTAAACCAAACTAATCGGGTTGTCTACATTATTCATGTCAATTACGGGGTTGGCGTTTGACCTGATAATAGCAGTGAAATACATAAAGTAACCTAACATGATAAAAGCATAACACCATAATGTTAGCTTCAATATTTTTAAACCACCTGCTTTAAAGAAGTAGCCTACCAATGCACCCACACCTGCAACTAACAATACTTTAAAAAACTTTAAACCACCTAAAGCTACAAATGGAAAAAATGATAAGGTTAGGAAAAGTATAAACCAGATAGTTAATTTGGTAGGGTTTAAATTTTTAGCATTAAAACCTAATGCCCAAACTATTAATGCTGCCAATAACAAAAAGTAAACAGCAAAACCGGCAAAGAAAGGCATGCCAAGCTGGTTTACAAAAAACACATCAAACAAACCGGCAGCTTTCATGGAGTATTGTATAACACCCACCTGCACAATACCGGTAATTAAACAGCCAATAGCAAACGCAATAGCCGAACCTTTTAATGTTGGCGTATAACGACGATAGTAATACACCATTACAATGGCCGGAATTGTTAACAGGTTTAATAAGTGAACACCAATTGATAAACCCATCATAAAGAAAAGGAAGATGATCCATCTGTCTGATCTTGCACGGGCACCGGCATCCACACCGGCTTTCTCATCAGCATGATCCCATTTTAAAATAGCCCAGAATACCAATGCCGTAAAGAAAGATGATAACGCGTAAACCTCACCTTCAACAGCACTGTACCAGAACGAATCGCTAAAAGTGTAAGCTAATGCACCTATTGCACCTGCAGCCATTATGGTAAAAGTATCTCTGCCATTTAATTGTGCTTCGGTGCTACCAAATAATTTACGTGCAAAGTGCGTAATGCTCCAGAATAAAAATAATATAGTTGCAGCACTGGCTATTGCACTCATAAAGTTTACAGCGTTGGCCGCAGTTTGCGGATTATCGCCAAACAAAATAATAAAGAAACGACCCAATAAGGTAAACATAGGTGCACCGGGAGGGTGGGGTAAACCCAAGGTATAGGCTGTAGCCACAAACTCACCACAATCCCATAAGCTACCACGGGCTTCACGGGTAAGCATGTAGGTTAACATGGCCACCAAAAAAACGGCCCATCCGGTAATATTATTCACTTTTCTAAAGTTCATCATATCTGGTCTTATTTTGAGGAAAGCAAAAATAGGGATTATCAGTTCAAATAGTGCTACTTAGCAAGGTGCTAAGCGTTAATAAAATACACAATTTAACTATAAAAATGAGGATAACAGGCAAATGCCCGGCGTTGGTAACCCAAACCCAATAAAAAACCCGG
The DNA here is from genome assembly GCA_002399735.1 of Chitinophagaceae bacterium UBA4857. GTDB lineage: Bacteria > Bacteroidota > Bacteroidia > Chitinophagales > Chitinophagaceae > Terrimonas. Next base: position 9,805 of record DHEF01000005.1, on the reverse strand, counting down.
CTTTTAAGGCCGGGTTATATACAAAAGGTTGTTTAATTTACATGATATCCATTGCTTTTACAAACGCCGTGGTAACAAATGGAAGAATTAACGTTAACCACTCCCAGTGCGCAAAACAAGCAAACACAAATGCAGCGGTAGAAACGAAGAAAAGTAACCAATAAAGCCCAGTGTATTTTTTTGTTTCTTGCATGTTTGTAATTTTTAGCAAAAGTAAGGTAGCAGCACCAAAAAGTAAAATGATATTTTACATTTTTATTACAAAATAATTTTACAGCCATGCAGCGGTTATTTGCATAAGGGCCTCAAGCTGTGCAATAGTACTATATTAATAAATTTTATTTTTATGTAGCCGGCTGCAGTACCTTGATGGGGCTTTTGTTGCGTCGCACTCTTGTGCACCTGTAACATTACTCAGCATTGTGCAAGGTGCACCCCGATTTATCGGCGGTACGTTCTGTTCGCTAATCAGTAGGGAAAGTCCGAAGCGAATAGTCAATAAATTCACTATTGATCATTCAGGATTAAATGTTGATGAACGAACGGAACGATGCCAGATGCAATGCAGATGATATCATAAAAACTAACTTGACCTAACCCAACTTTATTCTAAAAAAAGTAAACTATGCTTTTAAGAAAAATAATCAACACAGGCTGTCTGATCATGATGTTGGTGTTTATATCCTGCACCTCATCTTCACTAAGGGAAATGCCGGACAGTGTTACGGGTTATAAACCCATATATGCATCAAGTAATGAGGCTTTAAAAACAGTGTACACTAAAACTGCCCAACCTACTGTAAAAGCCGGTAAAATATATGTTACGGGTAATTTGCTTTTTCAGGTGGAGCAAGACTCGGGTATTCATGTAATTAATATTGCCGATAGAGCTAACCCGGTGAAGATGGGATTTATACAATCGGCCATGTGCCGGGAAGTAGCGGTGAAAAATGGTTATGTATATACGAACAACCTGGCAGATTTAGTTGTGGTGGATATATCTAATATAAACAATGTGCAGATAAAATCACGTATTGAAAATGTGTTTCCTGATTTGATATTACAATCACCACCGGCATTAAATAACGGACAAACCACTTATTTTGAATGCCCGGATCCTGCAAAAGGTGTAGTAATTGGCTGGCAACAAACAACTGTTAACAAACCTAAATGTTGGAAATAATGAAAAAGTTTAAACATTATTTTTTATATACCTGTTTAATTATTGTATCCTTTAATTGCAGTAAAGAATCTGCCAGTAAACAAAGTGCAGCCGTAGGTGGGGCCGGTGGGTCAACTGCACGTTTTACTATTAGTGGTAATTATTTGTATGTGGTCGATCATACCGGTTTAAAAACATTTGATATCAGTAATCCTTTGGCTCCATTGTATAAAGGCAAGAAAGAATTGGGTTTAAATATTGAAACCATTTTTCCTTACAACGATAAATTGTTTATTGGTTCTTCAACCACTATGTACATTTATTCTGTTACAACACCTGATAATCCTACACTTGTCGCCAGTGCACAATATCAAATACGGATGGCTTGCGATCCTGTTGTTGCCAATGAAACGGTTGCTTATGCTACATTACGTGCCAGCGGACCATGTGGTGGTGGTGTTAGTCAGTTAGTAGTATATAATATTCAAAACCCATCAACACCGGTGTTAGCAAATACAATTTCCTTAAACAATCCTTATGGGTTAGGTATGAAGGGTAATGCGCTGTATGTTTGCGAAAGTGATGGTGGTTTAAAGGTATTTGATATTACAAGCCAATACAACCCCGAATTTAAAACCACTATAACCGGCGAACAGTTTTTAGATGTAATACCGTATGGTGATGTGTTAATTGCACAGGTGCAAGGTGGAATGGCATTGTATGATGTTGCTACCAACCCCTTGGCGCCTACATTTATTGCTAAAATAAATAACTGATTACTTTACGAATTATATTTTTAGACAGGCTTATCATATTTTATGTTTAAACATAGTATAGCATTTTTTATTACTGCCATTATATGCCATAGCGCAATGGTGGCACAAAACATTAATAAACTTCCGGCTTTTAGTTTACGCACCAATCCACTTAGTTTTATAGAAAACGATGGCAATTTTATGCTGGGGCTGGGTGTGCATTTTACACCACGTTTTGCCATAACGGTTGAACCAGGTTTAGTATTATATAGTTTGTATGATTTTAATGATAAGATAAAATCAAACTCGGGATTAAAACTGCGTACCGATGTACGTTATTTTTTAAGAGATTTTGTACCCATGGGCGAAAACCGGTTTATACCTTTTGTAGCATTGGGCTTTCATTACAAAAATGTAAGCAGTATAAAAACAGATGATTTTGGAATTAACTGTATAAATGGTGATTGCGAATATTTTCAACAATCAGATTATAAACAGCTAAAGAAAGAAGTGGGTGGATTTGTGAAATTTGGTGCAGTGTTTCCGCTAAGTAAATCTGGACGTTTTAATGGTGAATTTTTTATGGGCCTGGGCGCACGTACGCAAAAATTTGGCTATAAAAATACGCCTTTAGGTAGTACCGTATTTTTTAATCCTGTTGATCCAACAGAAGACTTTCCGTATGTACCGTTAAATGATAAAGACAATCCGCCAACTGTATTATTTCCTACAGGAATTAAGTTATTTTATTTTTTGAGTAGATAAGTAGTACTCCAAGGAAAGAGCATGTAGTTACAAAAACTTAAATGAGCGGTTTACAAATCTATCACTCTCAGTTTTCTTACACTATCAACCGCTTGTAAAACACGGGTAGCTACTTTACGTTGTTGGTCAATAACGCCTAAAGTAATATCAGTATCAGGAATACCTTTTTCTTTGGCTTTAACCAATTCTTTTTTAGCTATATTAAGTTCAGTAAGTGCTTTGGTATAGGCTTTCTGAACACTGTCTATACGTATTGCATTAATTTCTGCTTCTAAAGTATTTTTAAGTTTATCCCAATTTAACTGCTCATAGCTTAGGGTAAGTTGTTCTTCGAGTTTTTTCCACTTTTTATCCTGTGCTATACTTTGGCTATACACTTCCTTAATCTTGTCTTTTTCTAAAGTTGAGAAGGCGTCTGCAATATCTTTTTCAATCTCTTTCCATGAAATATCCTCCATTACTTTTTTAGATGCTGCAATGGCTTTTTTTACATCTTCCGATTGTTCAGGATTAAGCGTTGGTATTACCGATGTAAAGTTACTTACTGCATGTACTAACGGATTATATGCTTCACCATAAACAGGTTCTTCAATAACCAGTTCTGTGTCATCATTAGTAATAGCTGCCTCATGTTCATCAGATGCATGAGCATCATCGGTATTATGGACTTCATCAGTTACCGGAGTCGCAATAATATTGTTAACATCAAACAGGTTGCTTTCCGGAAAAGTAACATTTACAAATAAGTTATTATTAGTCTTTGGCTTTAATGAAAATTTGTTTTGCTTAGCAGGAGTTAGTTGTAGTAAACTATTAACGCAAACAAAAAATATAATAACCAGTAATGGCGTAACTATGGCACGCAGGCTTAATTTATTACGTTTACCCATACCCATAATCCATTCTACCCGTTGCAACAATTCGTTTTTATTACCTGTAGCGGCCATAGCAAACTGTGACTGCTGTATGGCTAATTTTTGCAAGGTAACCAAAGCGCTGGCGTATGCATGGGCATTGTATTCAAATTGTAATACTAATTTATCGGCAGCTTTTTCCCGCTCTGTTTCGTGCTCACGCACAAAATAACTCACAAACGGATTACAGTATAAAATGGTTTGTATAAACCTGCAAATGAGGTTTACTAAAAAATCAAACCGACGAATATGAGCCAACTCATGTAAAATAACCGATTCAATTTGTTGTGGTGTAAGCTGATTAACTGCCGCAACAGGCAATAATATAATGGGTTTTAAAAAGCCTACTGTTAGTGGCGATTGTATAATAGAAGATAGACGCAGCGTAACTTTTTTAGTAATACCAATATGTGCTGCAATTTTATTAGTAAATAAACGCCAGTCGTAAGCAGGTTTTTCTAACCCGGTAGTACGTATAACCGTTACATATTTATAGTTACGGTAAAAACGATATAAGGGAATAAATAGCAATAACAAATACGCTGTAGATAGATAAGGCAACAAACCGTTAACTGAGCTAAGCATATTATTATTGTCCGGTAAAATAACCTGGTATAAAAAACTATTGGTGTAACCATTAAGCAGGTTGCTGAACAAACTAATCAGAAAAAATACAAAGCCCGTAATAAGCGATGTAGCAGCTAAAGCACTTTTATTAGCGGCCTGCATATTTTTATACGCAGCGGTTACCAGTTGGTACACCAACCAGATAAGTGCCATTTGCCAAAAACTGTCTAAAACAGCCCAGCCTAATGCTTCTAAAAAGTTTAATTGATAAGCAGTCATGGGGATTAGTGACTTTTAAGGTCGTTTAAAATGGATTGAATTTTGTCCAACTCCTCTTGGCTTGCTTTATGCTCGCCCAACGCCTGAATCACTAATTGTGTGGCCGAGCCACCAAATAACCCGCTAATCATTTTATCCAATAAATGTTTTTGGGTAAGTTCTTTATTCACTGCTGCCTGGTACACATGGGTACGCATCGAGTCGTCGCGTTTTACCAAACCTTTTTCATGCATAATCTGCATTAATTTAAGGGTAGTGGTGTAACCAATATCTTTGGTAGTGGTCAATACTTCGTGTACTTCACGTACAGTAGCCAAGCCTTTATTCCACAATACCTGCAATATTTCTAATTCGCTTTCCGTGGGTTTTATTGTCTTTGATACTGACATTCGCTTTTACATTTTAAACGAATATACGACCAATTTCGTAATCAAAAGCATTTTTAAGGTTTTTTAACGTTCGCAGGTTTTTTTGGTAGTCAGCAGCAGTTATGGTGGAGAAGTTCCAGGAGTTCAATGTTCAAAAGTTCAAAGTTGTCGTGAGTAAGCAAACTTTACTTCTTTATACTAAATACTATATACTATTTTTTATGTTACCAGCTTAGTTCCCTGATGGATCGTCCCTTGTTTTTAACCCCGAGTAGACCTTGTGTGTTTGCTAGTGGGCGACGCTCCGTTCAACAGCATATCGCTAATCAACAGAAGAAAGTCCGGAAGTCAGAAAGTCGGTGAGTCCGTAAGTAATAGATATAAATTGTATTGCGTAGCCCTTCGTCAAGCTCAGGGTGACAAAGACTTTAAACTTGACATTAACTCCTTTTTATTTGTGATACACAACCCTATTTCCCAAACTTCACCGATGTCATATTCAATGATCCTGCCACCAGTTTATCATTAAAGAAAACGGGGTTTTCATTTTTCTCTTGCAACCCCAGTATGTACATTAAAGGGTAGTAGTGGTCGGGTGTAGGTATAGCCAGTTTAGCCGATTTACTTAACTGCTCGTAATTAATCAAAGCCTGGTGATCGCCGTTACTTATTTTGTTTTTAAATAACTCATGCATTTCTATGGCCCAGTCATAACCATAGTTATCCGTATCTATATTTTCCAGTCAATCATGCGCAGGTTGTGTACCATATTACCGCTGCCAATTATTAATACGCCTTTTTTGCGTAAAGCCGCTAATTCTTTGGCTAATGCATAATGGTATGATGCCGGTTTACTATAATCAATACTCAATTGTATTACGGGAATATTGGCTTTTGGGTACATATGCCTAACAACTGTCCATGCACCATGATCTAATCCCCAATCATGATCTAATCCAACATTGGTTGTTTGAATTAAATTTTTAGTTTCGGTCGCTAAATTTATATCACCAGGGGCAGGGTATTGCACATCAAATAATTCTTGCGGAAAACCGCCAAAGTCATGTATGGTTTTTGGGTTTTCCATTGCCGTAACCTGTGTACCATTGGTAAGCCAGTGTGCCGAAATTACCAACACCGCTTTTGGTGTTTCCAGACTTGTACCCAGCTCTTGCCATTGTTTACTAAAACTATTATTTTCAATACCGTTCATAGGCGAGCCGTGCCCGATAAACAATGTTGGCATTTTTTCATCCGTCTCTGATAAGTCACTGGTAAATCTGTTAAATGCTCCTAAACTGCCCATAACTATTCCTCCTGCTATTGTTGTAATAAATGTTTTTCGTTGCATGTTACAATTTTAAGCCTTGGTCATTAACAACATCAATCATTAATAACTAATCAACTTTTTAATTATTAATCACTTCTATAATTGTTACAATATTATCTTTAGTGGCTTCTTTAATATTGCAATGTGGTAAAGCAGCTTTTATTGCTTGCATGCAAATTGCATTTTCATTGTTTTGCAAAACAATAACGGGCTTACGTGTAACCACATTTTTTACATGTGTTGCAATTTCCAGTACATGCTCTTTTGTTTCGTTTAGCACCAGTATATCGGCTTGCCAGGATGCATCATAAGAGCATTGCATACTATCAATATTTACCAAGGGAAATTTTTCTTGTAAATCATTATTCCAAGCTTGCAAAGCAGCTGTATCAGGCGAAAGTAATAGTAACGAAAACCCTTTGGCCGCCAGCTGTTCACTCAGCAATTTACCTGCTGTATTGGTAGCACCGGTTATAGCTATTGTACTTTTCATTTCTGCAATTTTTAATAGTACAAAATTACAAAAACAGGGTAGTGTAGTCCATTGATTGCAGGCAACAAAAACTGTTGACATAGGTCAATAGGGATCTCTGATTTGTAGATATATGATTTGAGAAAACAAACTCGACTACTGACTATTCACAGCTCACTATGAATCATCAACAATGAACTACTTACTGCTCGCCATTTGTTTGCGTATACGGCTTAATGTTTCAGGAGCAATGCCTAAAAACGAGGCAATCATATGTTGTGGTACTCGTTGCAATAATGCAGGACGTTGCTCCATTAGTTTTTTGTAATTCTGCTCGGCGGTGAGTGTCATTTTACCACTTATGCGGCGTTGCATGGAAATGAGACTGTTTTGTGTAAGAATACGAAAATACCTTTCCATTTTAGGAACGGCCAGCATCATATTTTCGTAGTCATTTCTGTTAATAAGCAACAGTTCGGTTTCTTCCAGTGCTTCAATAGAGTAGTCGGAAGGTTCTTCAGTTAAAAAGCTATAGAGATCAGATATCCACCAATCCTCCGATGCAAACTGCATGATATGTTCGTGTCCCTTATCATCGATGGTAAAAGAGCGAAGTAAACCTTTTTCCACAAAGGCAGTATAATGGCTTATATCACCCTCCTGTAACAGGTATTGTTTTTTACGTAGTTTTTTTGGGGTAAAAAAGGTTTTTAACTTCTCAGCTTCCTCATCATTGATGGCTACTTTCTTTTTTATATTACTGATAATAACCTCGAACATATACGGAGCTTGCAGGTTGTGTATTTAGGTAAGTGTTAGTTGGTATGAATGTAAAACTTTCTTTTTATTTTATATAACGTTTCATATCACGTTCTACATCTTTTTGTTTCAGGGTTTCACGTTTGTCGTATAGTTTTTTACCCTTGCCCAATCCAATTTCAATTTTGGCATAGTCATTACTGCCAAAGAAAATTTTAATGGGTACTAAAGTGTAGCCTTTTTCTTTTAGTTTGGATTGTATTTTTTTGATCTCTCTTTTTTGTAATAACAATTTACGGTCACGCAAGGGGTCATGGTTATTCATGGTGCCATGCGAATATTGCGATATATGCAGACTCTTAATCCATATTTCGTTATCGTAAACAACACAATAGCTGTCGTTAAAATGAGCCCTGCCTGCACGTAAGGATTTTACTTCGGTTCCTAACAATATCATCCCCGCCTGATATTTTGTATCAATAAAATATTCGTGGTAAACTGACTTGTTAGAAATATCGGGCATGGGGGTAATTAAGAATTAGTAATTAATAATGAATAAATTTTTGACTACGAAAGTGTTGAACCTAAAACAAGGTTTCGCTTACTGCATAATGGTGAATAGCATTACCGGACGTACAAGTGAGTGACACAACGAAAGATCAATCAAGGGAGGGACGTTGGTAACAAAAATATTATTATGCTTAATCAGGCTTTAAAGCCTTGGGGTTAGTTTTTAAACAACTTTAGTAAAGTGCCTAACCTGTTTTTTAAACTTTTACGGTCAATAATAAAATCAAGAAAACCATGATCCAGTAAAAACTCACTACGTTGAAAACCTTCCGGCAAATCTTTACGAATAGTTTCTTTAATTACACGTGGGCCGGCAAAACCGATAAGAGCACCGGGCTCAGCAATATTTAAATCGCCCAACATACCAAATGATGCTGATATACCACCAAAAGTAGGGTCGGTTAACATGGAAATATAAGGTAGGCCTGCATCGCTCAACTGCGATAATTTACCACTGGTTTTAGCCAATTGCATTAAAGAGAAAGCACTCTCCATCATACGGGCGCCACCACTTTTGCTAATAACCATATAAGGCATATTATGCTGAATACAATGGTCAACCGCACGAGAAAACTTTTCACCCATAACACTGCCTAAAGATCCGCCAATGAACTCAAAGTCCATACAGGCAATTACCAAATCGTAACCATTTACCTTACCTACAGCCACCCGCATAGAATCTTTCAGGTCGCTCTTGCTCCAGGTTTCTTCTAATCGTTTTTGGTAGGGTTTTAAATCGGTAAAGCCTAAAAAGTCTTTACTGCGTATATTATCAAACAGCTCGGTAAACTCACTGTTGTCAAAAATTATATCAAAATATTCATCGCTACCCACACGGTGGTGGTGCGCACATTTAGGGCAAACAAATTCGTTGTCACGCAATTCGGTTACCGTACATATATAGTTACACGAAGGACATTTGGCCCACAAACCTTCGGGTACTTCCTTTTTTTCCGATGTTTTGGTGTCAATATTTTTTTTGATACGTTTGAACCAACTTGACTTGGTTTCCTCACTTGTTCCTTCTTCACCGGTCAAATTAACATCAAAGTCTTCAATTTTTTGCGACATATTGGAGGGGGTTAAAATACAAATATAGGGCTTTGACAGAAAAACTAATTTTTAGCCCTGTTTTCCTTTTAAAATGTGTAAACGGTTGTTAGTCAGCTATTATACTTTGATGCTCGGGCCATTTTATTTTTTGTGCCAGCCAGTTTTGCGATGCCGGTATCAGCCAATCGTTTTCCAACTGTTGTTTGGTAAGTACCATATTATTAAAATACAGGGTATCGGGAGTAATAAACTGCTGATTTGCTGCATACTGCACCTGGTTTAGTGGTAATACCTGCACTTTATCTTTCACCACAAATGCTATATTGGTACGGTCAAAAAAACTAACCTGATAAATGTTTTCCAATTGTTTTACAAACCTAACCGAGCTATCGGTACTGCAACCACTAACACTGGCTTGTGTTTCATCGGCCATTAAAATTAAAAACTGACCAAAAAATAAATAACCGACAGCCTTAACATCGGCACCATGGCTTTGCCATTGCTCCGTAAAAACATTAATCTGCTCCTCAAGGTTCAACGCCTCCGACAAGGTAAATTGGCGACTGCTCTGGTAAACCCAAACACGTGATTGGGGATGAAAGTCCTGGGCCAATAACTGTTTATATTCAAGATTCATGTTGCAAAATTACGAGAATAAGCGTAAAATAATACCAGGGTACGCTAATGAGCAGAGAGAAGTCGGGAAGTCCGAAAGACCGTAAGTCAGGAAGAAAGTGAATAGTCCATTGTGAGTAGTGAGTAGTGAGTAGTGAGTAGTGAGTTTATTCTTTTGTACGTCCCTGATATAAGT
>DHEF01000002.1:242461-282454 GCA_002399735.1 Chitinophagaceae bacterium UBA4857 | reverse complement strand
AATGCATCGTTTACATATACATCGCCCAAGGCACTTAGCTTTTTAGCAAAGCCTTCATCACCTTTTTCTTCTTCTTTATAAAAGCGCAGGTTTTCTAATAACAACACTTCGCCTTCACGCATCATATTGGCAGTTAAGGCAGCTTGTTTCCCAATACAATCATCGGCAAATAATACCGGTATAGATTTACCTACAGCCTCGGTTAATAATTCGTGTATACGCTGCAATAAATGTTTTAATGAGTACTTATCCGTTGGTCCGTCTTTTGGGCGACCTAAATGAGACATTAAAACTACTTTTCCACCATCATCTATAATTTTTTTTATAGTAGGTACGGCAGCTTTAATTCTGGTATCATCAGTAATTTCTAACTGTTCGTTTAACGGAACATTAAAATCAACTCTTACCAATACCTTTTGATTGCTGAAATTGTAATCGGAAAATTTACTCATAATATAGTTGTATAATTTTATGATAGTGCTGTTGATGTACTTTTTTCACCCTTCGCTTCCTCGTACATCAGGTAACCTGCCGAAACGGCAAGTATTTGGTTAGTTACATCTTCACCACCATTTATATTGGTGCGTAAAGCTTTTATGGCAGTTGCCGGGCCAGCCGGAATACCCCACCAACCCAACATGATGGTGATAAGGTTGTACCAAAAACTATGCAGGAATGCATTTTGCCCCCGCTTTAACAATTTTAATTCGGATTTACCTTTTGATGTTCCGAAAATAAATGAAACCGCATATTGATAATGGACAAATTTGCTACCGTTCTCAATTTCAGCTTGAATTTCTTTGGCGCTCAATCGCTTTGCATTCGTTTTACTCATACAGTTGTCTTCGTTTTAATATAGATATAAGTGAGGGCTTATACCAAACAAAAAGAGGAATACCGTAGGATTGGATAAAATGGTGGTGATTGCGTGAGGGATAGCAGCGGATACCCCGGTGAGGCCCTGTGTATAGCAGTTCCCCTTGTAGGGGGTTAGGGGGTGTGCCGGAGTAGTAGCGTATAGCCCGACCCCGTGTTAGTAAACAAGGCTTGATAAAGCCGCAGTTTGTATAACACGGGGGCACGCCATAAACTAAAAAAAGAACTTATTATTTGCTGATTAACTGTGCAAAATAATGAACGGTACGTACCAATTGGCTTACGTAACTCATTTCATTATCGTACCAGCTAATGGTGCGTACTAATTGTGTATCGCCTACTGTTTGTACACGTGTTTGTGTAGCATCAAACAATGAGCCATAGCTAATACCAATGATATCGCTGCTTACAATTTCGTCTTCGGTATAACCAAAACTTTCGTTAGCGGCGGCTTTCATGGCTGCGTTTACTTCTTCTACTGTTGTTTTTTTGCCTAACACAGCTGTAACCTCCGTTAACGATCCGGTAAGTGTTGGCACACGTTGTGCACTGCCATCTAACTTGCCTTTTAAAGAAGGTAGTACCAAACCAATTGCCTTAGCTGCACCTGTACTGTTTGGTACAATGTTTTGTGCGGCTGCACGTGCACGGCGTAAATCACCTTTAGGGTGTGGTGCATCCTGTGTATTTTGATCATTGGTATAAGCATGTATAGTGGTCATTAAACCATTTACAATACCAAATTTCTCCTCTAACACCTGGGCCATTGGCGCTAAACAGTTAGTGGTGCAAGATGCACAACTAATGATTGTTTCGCTACCATCTAAAATATCATGGTTTACGTTAAATACAATTGTTTTTAAATCGCCGGTTGCCGGTGCAGAAATAACTACTTTTTTAGCGCCAGCAGTAATATGTGCCTGGGCTTTATCTTTATCGGTAAAGAAACCGGTACACTCTAATACCACATCCACTTCGTGTGAAGCCCATGGAATTTGAGCCGGATCTTTTTGTGCATATATTTTTACTTCGTCACCATTAACGGTAATTGAGTTTTCTGAAGCTTGTACATCAGCATCAAAACGCCCCTGAGCTGTATCGTACTTTAACAGATGCGCTAACACTTTAGGGCTGGTAAGGTCATTGATGGCTACAATATCAATTCCTTCCATTTTATAAATTTGACGATATACTAAACGACCTATTCTTCCAAATCCGTTAATGGCTACTTTTACAGTACTCATAGTTTTGTTTTGTGATTGAACAATATTTTTAAGGCTCGCAAATATACAAATTATAGTACAGTTATTTTTGTGCTTATTTCAACCTGTTAAAATATTTTTTTAAAGTTTTTTATCTTTTTTTTTGCTGGTAAAAAACATGCCCTTATCTTTGCAATCCCAAAAACGGTATGGCCCGTTCGTCTATCGGTTAGGACACCAGATTTTCATTCTGGGAAGAGGGGTTCGATTCCCCTACGGGCTACAGAGTTTTAAAGCAAAAAAAGGCTACTATAAAAAGTAGCCTTTTTTACTTTATAGCAGTTTTAAAATTAGCTTTTTAATTACAACACTTTTTTATGGCTTTAAAAGCAGGAATTGTAGGCTTACCTAATGTTGGAAAATCAACTTTATTTAACGCTGTTAGTAACAGTGCAAAAGCACAAGCCAGCAACTATCGTTTTTGTACTATTGAACCCAACGTAGGGCTTGTTGACGTACCCGATACCCGTTTAAACAAACTAGCCGAGTTGGTTATACCCGACCGCATAGTACCAACTCAAATTGAGATTGTTGACATTGCTGGCCTGGTAAAAGGTGCCAGCAAAGGCGAAGGATTGGGTAATAAATTTTTAGGTAATATACGTGAAGTAGATGCCGTGATACACGTTATTCGTTGTTTTGAAGACGAGAATGTATTACGTGACGAAGGCGCTATTAACCCCGTTGCCGATAAAGAAATTATTGATACAGAATTACAGTTAAAAGATTTAGATAGTGTAGAAAAGAAAATTCCGAAAACGGAAAAAGGTGCCAAGACCGATCCCAAATTAAAAGCAGAGTTAGAAGTGTTGTTACGTTGCAAAGCGCATTTAGAGCAAGGCCGCAGCATTCGTGAACTGGAGCTAAGCAAAGAAGATAAAGTAGCTATTGCCGATTTATTTTTACTTACCGATAAACCTGTTTTGTATGTTGCTAACGTAGATGAAGCATCTATGCATACCGGCAATAAATTTTCGGAAGCTTTAGCCGCCGCTGTAAAAAGCGAGAATGCACAGGTTATTATTATGAACAACTCTATTGAAGCACAAATTGCCGAAATGGATAATGCTGATGATAAAGCATTGTTTATGGATGAATATAAAATGACCGAGCCAGCCTTGGATCGTTTAATTCGTTCAGCTTACAAATTATTAAACCTCTACACTTATTTTACTGCCGGTGTGCAGGAGGTACGTGCCTGGACAATACACGAAGGTTGGAAAGCGCCGCAAGCCGCCGGTGTTATTCATACCGATTTTGAAAAAGGTTTTATTAAAGCCGAGGTAATTGGCTACGACGATTATGTACAATACAAAACCGAAGCTGCTGCCCGTGAAGCCGGTAAACTACGCATTGAGGGTAAAGAGTACATTGTAAAAGATGGAGATGTAATGCATTTCCGTTTCAATGTATAGTTAAGCTATAAGTATTAAGTTATAAGTTAAGTACCCGGTTTGCATCGGGTACTTTTTTTATGCGGTATGTTTTTTTATGAGCCCGGCTGTAGTACTACTATCATCGTCTGTTGCGTCGCACTCTTGTGCACCTGTAACTTTACTCAACATTATGCAAGGTGTACCCCGACTTGTCGGTGGTACTGCATCAATTCTATTGAGCAATGTGCAAGTGCCTGCTTATTTATACAAAATCAATAATAAGGAATATTTATTCAATCACCGATAATCTTTTGCCATCTGCATCATACCAGATAACTCTTTTCTTAGATCCGTCTTTATTAAAATTATATTCCTCCATTAAATAACGTCTATCGCTCAATAATGTTTCTGTCTTTCTTTCGGGTATCTTATAAATAGCCATGTATTTTGTACGACCGTTATAAAAGTATTTATTTTCCAGATAGTTTTTCGTATTTGTATCATAAGTAATATCACTCTCCAACCGTCCGTTACGATAAAAACTTTTTTCCTTTTGTAAAACACCCACACTATCAGCCACTACGTATTTTTTTAGCTGGCGGCTTTGGTTCCATTGATAAATAGTATCCTCCGTCAGGTTTTCACCATAATAATCAAAATCAGCCTGCATTTTCAAAAAAGCTCGGCTGGTATCAACAGCATGCCACTCCCGGCTAACACCTACTCTCAGCCCTTGCCGGTATGTTCCCTCGTAAGTAAGATTACCCAGCAAATCCCATGTTTTTTTCAACCCATTCAGTTCTTCATTTTCATACACTTCTTCACGGGCCTTACTACCATTTGGAAAGAAATAGGCGCTGGTACCATTACGTTTTCCGTCTTTATATTCATGTACGGTATTGGGCGTACCGTTGTAATACCAGCTTTTTGATACGCCGTTTAACTGGTCATTTTTATATGTTTCTAAAATCAATAATTTCCCCTCAGGTGAATAGACCTGCAATTCACCATTCAGCCCCTGTTTAGTATAAGGAAGCGTAAAAAAAGTGTTTCCTGATTTCCATTTTACCTGCACCTTTTGCTTAGTTGCAGCAGGATAGTATAAAAACAATAAGGTTTTAATTTTTTCCGCAAAGGATTGGTTAATCAGGTAAATCAATTCAGAGTTAAAAAACTTTGTATTAATTTTTTCGGAGTTACCGCAAGCACCAATAGCCTGATAGTTATACAAGGCATTGGTAAAAACCAACCATAAATCACCTTCTCTAACCCCAATATCGCAGGACGTACGTACACTGGTTACTAAAATGGTATCTAGCCGCTTACCTTTAAAACCATACAACTGTTCCACTGCAGCTAACTGCATCGGAGCATCATTGGCGGCAGCTTCATTTTTATAATCAATGAGTTTATGAATACGAATCAGCGCAATATTGTTCTTAGTACCTATATAGGCACTGTCCAATTGTGGAGGAAAACACATACAGGCATTTACAAAAAATGCGGTAAAAACAAAAAACATGGATAATAGTATTTTTTTCATTGGCAAAAATTATAAAGCAGCATAATGAACAAATGCCTTAGTTTAATAAAACCATTAGACGTCCTATTACAAAACTTCCTGCATCAGCTACTATAAAATGGCGGTAACCGTAGCCCTACCCGAGTGTATCGTTCTGCTATCCGCTGATTTACGGCCATCGTATTGAAAATTAAGCTCCAGATTGTTCATTAATCTTTTAGTGATGGTGACATTCCAGATATAGTTTTTACCCGGTAACAAACCTTCCAGTATCATATAACTTACAGGGGATAATAGATTGTTTGTTCCTTGTTTGTAATCAATATTCTGAAAAGTAAACTTACCTAACACGGCAGTATTTTGTAGCAGATTATATTTTGATTCGGCTGTTAAAGAATGAGACAAAGAACTTTCGTTACCAAATACCGGTTTGTTTTGTTTTGATTCTAACTTATACAAGCCTGCAATCCTAAAAGTAGTACCGTTAATGAACGATAAACCCGGCTCCAAACTATAAATTCCTAAATCATAATTACGATTATCAAACTGCGCATTGGCCGTGTATAATTCGTTCCTGGCTTTTCGCAGGTTAAGGTTTAATAAAAACAACTTAGACATATTCCATCTGAACTTGCTTGTCCAATCATTTGTCTTTCTGCTTTCGTAACCATAGGTTAGCAAAGCTTTACCGCTGTTGTTTAAATTACTTATATCAACACCCCACACATTACTAAACCTGTTAAACGATAGTGTATTTACAATAGCCGTATTTAAAGTAATTAAACCCGTATCATTCACATTCAACTTAAAAGGATTGGCTTGAAATGTACCCTTAGCAACGGTTTTATTGGTTATTTGTAAGGAGCTGTTTAAGTTAAATTTTGCTAGCGTTTTTTTAATGCCTTTAACATCATTACCGCCCCACAGTATTCTTGGGTTAATAGAAATATTATAATTGAACGTTGTGTAATTGGCTTTTATAAAATCATTAGTAGGTGTAAACAAACGAATAAACTTTGCCTGGTCAGGATACATGGCCAACTCAAATTCGTTTAATTCCTGTTGGCCATTTTCGTTATAATCAATCCATGCATATTGTCCTTGCCCTGCCGGTACTTCTAAGTAAGCAAAATCTCGGCGCTGCTCCTGCCCTGCACCTACTTCGTATAAAGCATTACCGGTAACAAAACCTTTCCATTCATTCATCATATACTCTACCCTACCCAAAATACTTTCGTCGGCAGTTTGTTGCGATAATGTTTGTTCGTACACTTTTAGTTTACGGTAAGTAGCATTTACATACAACTGTCTTTTTTCGTTAGCCAATAAATCCGTCTGTACATTTACATTATAACTTCTATCGCCCCTTACTAAATCCTGTATGCCCGGCATTTTGTATTTATCCGAACGGGTAAAAAAGCTTACCCCGTAACGATTTTTCTTTTTCTCGTCAGATTTTACATACACTGTATAGGTGTCAAACGAAAATGCAGTAGCAGCAAGTGTATCCGTTTCTTTTGAACGGGTTATATTTTGCTCCAATGTATAACGGCCACCCATGCGCCAGTCATACAATTTTTTAAACTGTTTACTAACATCTAATACGGGGCGTAGGAAATGTCCTTTATCAGTTCCGGTGGAAAAATTAGTAATAGTGAAATCATTATTAAACACCCAACCGCTATAGTTTGCTTTATGCAATACAGTATTCTGATAGCCTTTATAACTATCCGAACGATTGTAATTGGTAAACTTATAGGTAACGCCTTCGTTTTTATTGTTCAGCACACCGCTGGAAAAACGTATAATATTTTCAGTAGCAACAGTGGTTAATATAGGCAAACCCCAATCACGGGTAAACTCTACGGAGCGTAACCTTTCCAAAGGTTTAAATTTATCCTGCACATATTCATAATCAAAGTTTGTTTGCAGGTAAGTCCCTCTTTTTACTGATAACTTTGCTTTATTGACAAATTGAACTTTACCGGCAAACCCATTATTATCACTTTTATCCAGTTTAGAAAAAGTATTAACATCGTAATTACTCATGGCTCCTTCCACTTTAAGCACTGTGTTTTCGTTAAAGTTATAGTCAACACCTAAATCAAACACTTGTTGCTTTTTGGGCGTTACCAACAAAACTGCTGGTTCGTAATTACCTTGTTTTACACCACCCACCGGTTCAATATATACATACACTTTACCATTAGCGCCATTATAATCGGGCACATAATTACCATTACCAAAACCAACTTCTAAAAAGCCTAAACTGTATTTTGCCAATTCGGGATTGGTGGAGTAACGGTAAAATGAATCTATGCCTACATATACTTTTTCGTACAAAATTTTACCGGCTGAAAAAGTATCCAATGCAGCGGAAGAATAAAAGGCCCGTTGTACACTGTCGCCCAACTGTGATAGAAAATGTTTTTGCGGAGCATCTAACACCTGATTAATGGATGAGTTTTTTGCATCGCTGTTATTAAAAAAACCGAAACGCACTTTTGCTTTTTTGTTCAGGTCAAATTCCTGTGTCAAAAATACATTGGCATTTAAAAAGTTCCGATCAGCGTATTCAAATTCAATTTGGATACGACTATCTTTTGTAATCATGCGCTTAGGCGTAAATGTAATCTCAGCCGTATTGTAATTGATAACATAATCCTGGTCTTCGCCACGTTGCAACAGTTCACCATCTAAAAAAACACGTTCGGTATTACCCAATACAATAAAAAATATTTCGCCATTAGCACCTTGCAATCTGTAAGGCCCTTGGTTCCCTTCCAATCCTTCAAAAATATTGCGGGTAAATTTTCCTTTTGCAATGGATGCACTGGCAAGTGTAGAAGACTTGATATTTTTACTTACATCGTTAATCGTGTTAAATGACACACCTTGTAGCCTTTTGTAAAAATTAAGAAAATACGATTGATTTTGTCTTATATCAATATCACCTATATTCAGTTGCCAGTTCTTTTTCTTAAACCTGATATACACTTCATCAAACTCGTTTAATTGCTGTGTATTTCCATCGGGTTGAATGGGGATATTATTATCGGTAATTGCGGCCTGCAATTCAATACTATCGCCCAGCATACCACTTAGCTGTACATTTAAGGTTGAGTTTAAAACTGCATCCTGGTTATTACCAAAACCAATTTGCCGGCCAAAACTTCCTGATGCCTGTATATTGCCAAAATTAAAAATACCTCGCTGGGCATCGGTTAAATCGTCATTTATATTGTAAACAAAAGGCGTAGTACTAAACCTTACCAAGCTATCATAGTTCATACGTTGCGCAACAGGGTTTAGTTTATATGGAAAAACCCTGTACTCTACCGTAATCATTTCTATTGACGGACGTTGTTTCCAATATAAAATGGCATTTACATAATCTACCCGGTAATAGTTAGTATCATGCTGCGGAATACGTAACGAGTTGGGAATAATACTCAAAGTATCTAAAACAATACTATCGGCCTGAATGGGAATTAATTTTTGACGCAGGTTAGAAGTTGCAGGCGCCTGCGCATTAACTTTTGTAAAAAAGATAAGCAGTAGGATAAAGCAGAAAGATATACGCCTTAACTGACTCAATAGCAGTACGTTTTTTAGTAAGCGTAAAATTCGGGGTTTTATTGCGTTTTAAAGGGCTAAAGTGAACAAAATTAATTAATTGATAAAGCTTACTACCTACAACCGCAGTAGTGATAAATGCCTGTTTTACTTTAGTTTTTACAGTATCTTGCTGCTATCATGTTTCCATTTATACGAAAATGTTTCCTATTCGTCTTGCTGGTAGCCGCTTTATGCTCCAAGGGACAGAGTACTGTTTCTGGTAATAAACAGGAAGTAAGTGCCGGTTTAAGTGTTCCCCTAAGCAATTTTAATGAAACACATATTGCCGGTGCAGGCCTACAATATTCCATCAGTAACCATCGCTTTGGTATTACCAAACCTGCATCTATTATTGGCTGGATTGGCAGTGCCGGTGTTGACTTTTTTTTGGGTAAAAAAGATAAAGAAGCGGGTTATAGTTTTAAAAATGGCAATTATGTACACAGCCGTTTATTGGGTGGTATAATTACAAACCCCACAACAACATCACAGGTAAGTTTACAAAGCGGTGTTGGTTGGGGCGTTTACCAAGGCACACATGCCATTAATTTTTGTACACAATTAAACGGCACATATTACCTGGATGAACAATGGGGCGTTGCGGTTAAACTACTGATGATAAAAGAAAAAGGCGCCCAAATATTATGGGCGCCTGGTATCAGCATCTCAAGAACTTTTTAAAATAATTTTTCTTGCCAAACAACAATACACTTACACTATCCACGTGTTGAATAGCGATATGCAGTACAAGAGTGCGACGCAAGGAACGATCATCTGTGTTACTACAGTTGGTAACATAAAAACCGCTACACTATCCTTCATCGCCACCACCACCATTACGACGGTTATTGGTAAATGAAAAATTACTATCGCCAAATTTGTAGCTAAACGTTAAACGAAAACTACGCACATTCCAACGACGGTACGAATCCTGATAAAAATTTTCGGTATCGTAAATAGTACCCCAACGTTGTGAGTTTAATACATCGTTTACGGCAAACGTAATAGTAGCTCTGTTGTTTTTCAGGAAATCTTTTTTCATGGCAAAGTCAAAACCATATTGTGGCTTTTCTTTTCCCTGTGCAATTACCTGTGCCGACTCATACTCACCTGTTAACTGAAAACCAAGGTTGTTGAATAGTTTATTGTTTGGTGTAACCAGTTTGTAATTGGCTATTAATTTTGCTTCCCAGTTAAAACCTTCGTTGCTTAAATCCTGCTCGTTTACATTTGCTTTTACCGTGCGGTATTGCAGGTTAACAGTTGGTGTAATATCAAAATTTTCGCTAATCTTATGTTGTACTGTAAACTCGGCACCATAACGATTGGTTACACCGGCATTGATATAAGTATTTAAAATAGCATTAGGGTCAACACCTGCATTTTTCAATTGTTCATATTGCGCAGCACTAATGGTATCGCTGTATTGCATAATATCATCAGGGTTATTTCTCAGATACAATACACCCAGGAAATTTCCTTTCTTGTAATTCTGGCTATAGTTAATTTCAAACGAATTAATAAACTCCGGACGTAAAGCAGGATTACCCTGACGCAAGTTTACCGGATCTGAAATATCGACAAACGGATTAATGTTCCAGAAATTAGGACGACGAATTCTTCTTGAATAGTTAGCCTGAATTTGTGCTTTATCGTTTAACTCCTTCGTTAAAAATAAACTTGGAAATAAAGCATTCCAAATGTTTTTTAACTTAGTTGGAAACTCGTAACCAAACTTCTGTGCACTATCAACTAACAAACCATTAAACTTAGAATACTCCGTGCGTAAACCTGCCTGATAAGAGAATGTTTTTATTTTTTGCGAGTAGGTTAAATAACCGGCAAACACATTTTCGTTATACTCGTAGTTATTGCTTAATGGCAATTTAGTTTCGGTAACACCATCAACACTAAAGGCATCGTACTTACTTTTAAACCAATTGGTAAAGCTGCGTAAGCCACCTTCTAATTTTATATTCTCCGTAATAGGATTTACGAAATCTGTTTGTATGGTTAACTGACGGTTACTACCATTATTATCATTACGCACCAGGCTGGATGGTTGATAAACTGATCCATCAGGATTGTAATAATTATTGATGATATTTGATTTACCACTATTGTTACCATAGTTATAACTTACGTCGGCCGTTAACTCCCGCCCCTCTTTAGGAAAAGTATGTTTAAAATTTAAAGCCGTACCATTACGGTTCATTCTATTACGGTAAGTAGAAAAACGTTCACCGTAATAAACCATATCTTTTGCGTTATTTAAATTTTCCTGAAACTGCTCTTCATCACTTTTAAATCCGCCACCACCAATTTGCTGCGATAGTGAGATAGTGCTACGGTTTGTCATAAAATAATCAACACCAACACGGCCATTACCAAACCTGCGGGTACGATCATTAAAAGTATTTTGATTAAAATAATTTTGAATTACACCACCGGATTTGTTTTGTCTTTCGGTTTCACCTTTTGCTTTACCACCAGATTGATTAAAACCACCGTTTAAAAAGAAATTAAATTTACCTTCTCGTAAATTAAGACTCAGGTTGCCATTTAAAATATTGGGGTAACCAACACCTGCACTGGCCACACCGTTCAAACCCATTCGTTTGTTTTTCTTCAAAACAATATTGATGATACCACCTGAACTGGCTGCATCAAACTTGGCAGAAGGGTTTGTAATCAATTCAACCTTATCAATATTTTCTGCGGGTATCTGGTCAAGCGTTAAAATTGTCGGGCGACCATCTACAAATATTTGAGGCGAGCTATTACGTAATTGTACATTACCCTCCAAATCCACCGATACAGATGGAATATTTTTCATTAAATCAATAGCCGTACCACCACTTGCTACTAAACTTTTTGATGCATTAAATACTTTACGGTCAATACCCATTTCCAATGCAGGACGGCTGGCCGATACTGTTACACCACCTAATTGTTGTACTTCCTGTATCAAAGCAATATTGCCTAAATCACTCACAAAAAAACGTTGACCGGCTTTCGCCGATACAGTAATTGTCTGCTCATAAGGTTCGTAACCAATAGCCGAGATAAGTATGCGAAAAACAGAATCCTGTTGCAGGTTGGCAAATTTAAAATCGCCATTATTTTGTGTTAACATACCACCCACCAAAGTATCGGTACCATTTGCATTTTTTACAAACAATTGAACAGATGTTGCTGTAATACCTTTTTTAGTATTCTCATCTACAACTTTTCCGTAAATAGTATTTGACTGAACATCAATTTTAGCACCTGCCGGCATTTCGGGTTCCTGATCTACCTGAGCAAAACCAAAAACACTAACCAGCAAAAAGCAAAAAGTAAAAATTATAGTTTTCATTATCTATTAAAGTTGTGGTGGAATGACAAAATCGTGATGCTTTTTTTTTAAGCCTCAACATGCAGCAAGTGATTAATAATGTTATCAGCTGCATTACTACTATCAACGGCTGTTGCGTAGCACTCTTCAACTGTAACAACGCAAAGTATCAATGAGGTTAATCCAATAACTAATATCGAATTAATGCTATTGGGCATTGTGCAGGCTACAAACATTTTCAGCAAACGGTCTATTAAAAAAGGCTTTTAAAATAAGTGGCAAAGGTAACTATAATACTGTAAGCAATGTTATGCAATAGTTAAGTAAACCTTAAAGGTGAGGTAGTTGTTAGTTGATGGTTCATAGTTAATGGAAATATGATGCTCACTATTGGCTTGCGAAGTCGCTGACTTTCCGTCTTTCGGACTTCTTTTGTTGATTAGCAAACAGAAAGTACAAGTGAGTGACACAACAAAAGCCCATCAGGGGTGGTACGATGGTAACCCAAAAATCAATAACCGGTAAATACAGGTTAAAATACGTTAACCATAATTAACCTTTAGTTTGTGATAACTGCTTTATTTTTAAGTAACTGCTTAAAACACTTACTATGTTACGCTATTACTTTACACTAACAACTGTTTTATTATTCTCCATTTCTAAGGCACAAATAAATGCTGATGTAAAATACGAGTACATCGTTTTTTACAATTATATTTTTCAGCCCGATAAATTTGACAGCACGAAAAAGGTTACTGAAAAAATGATGCTTTTAAGTGGAAATGATTATAGCCATTATTTAAGCCATAACCGTTATCTATCAGATTCTACCCTAAAAGCAATTGAAACGGAAGCAGAAAAGGCTGGAACAATACCATCTTTTAATATGCAGAACCGACCACCTCGTGCAATTATCAATCATCAGGTATTTAAAATGTTTAAAACAGACCAATATTATTTTCACAATACCATTGGCGTACAACAACCTTGTTTTATCGCTAACCTACCAACACTTAATTGGCAAACAACTGAGGAAACAAAGACAATTTTGGGTTATGATTGCAAAAAAGCTACAACCGCTTTTGCTGGAAGAAATTACATTGCATGGTACACAACCGCCATACCTATTACAGACGGCCCTTATAAGTTTTATGGATTGCCGGGATTGATTTTAGAAATTTCCGATACAGAAAACCACCATACTTTTAATGCACTAAGTATTGAGAAAAAAGATAAAAAAATAGCCTTAAACAAAAAGGAAGGACAACAGGTACATTTATTTAATAACGAAGCCGATTACAATGATTATATAAATAAACTTAAAGGTGATCCGGCTTTAATGTTTCAACAAAACCTGATACAAATACCACCTGACGCTATGGAAAAAGTGGTAACTAAAGTAAAAGAAGACTTAAAAAAACAGAATAACCCGATAGAACTTAAGTAGTGTAAAGGTTACAACAACACAATATCATCTACATGTGCGGCTATTATATTTTTTTCGCCGGTTTTTTGTTGTAATTCGGTAGATGAAAAACGGGCTTTTGCCACACCGATCACTTCATCATCGGTTGTTTTTATTTGTATGGCTTCGCCTTTTAAAAACTTACCATTTATTTGTGTAATACCAACCGTTAATAAACTTTTTTTATTTTGTAATGCTTTTACGGCACCATTGTCAACCGTTACACTACCTGGTGTAATAGAGCCGCTGGCTAACCATTTTTGACGAGCTTTTAAGTTGGATGGTTTGGCTAAAAACTGTGTACCGTTTTTACCTTTTAAAGCATTATCAATAGCATTGTTTGCACCAAGCCCACAAATAATAACAGGAATACCTAAGGATATGGCTAAGCGGGCCGATGCCAGTTTTGATACCATTCCACCAAGACCAACACTACTTTTATCGTTAGTAACAAAACCTAATACATCTGCATCTATCTTTTCAACAACAGGAATAACTTCTTTACGATCGTTTAAAAAACCTCCGGCCGTGGTTACCAATAATAAAGTGGCCGCATTAAAACCAACGGCTAATAAAGTAGCCAGTTCATCATTATCAGAAAATTTCAACTCAAGGTTGCTTACCAAATCGTTTTCATTCACAACAGGTAAAATATCATGACGCCAAAAGGTTTCAAAAGTTTCTTTAAGCTGTAAAAATTGTTTACGGTTGGCAAAATGATGTCTTTCGCAAAGGGCTTGCGCCACCGTAATGCCGTAAGGGTGTAAATGTTTATGGTATAAACGTATTAATATAGGATTACCAATAGCCGCAGCGGCTTTACGTTCGGTTATAGTACCCTGGTAATTATTAATAAAACTTTTACCGCTGCCAACCGCCCCGCTGGATACTAAAACTATATTGTATTGTTTGCGTAATGCAGCAATCTCGGCCGCCAGCTTTTTTACAATGCCTGTACTAATGGCCCCGTTTTTACCGGTAATAGCCGCTGTACCCAATTTTATTACAAGTACCTGTTTTGACATAAAAAGAAAAGCTTCCATTTTTTTGGAAGCTTTTGTACCGGAGAGCAGACTTGAACTGCCGACCTTCGGGTTATGAATCCGATGCTCTAACCAGCTGAGCTACCCCGGCATCCACGTTTCATAAGGGTGACAACATTAAAAACTAAGAATAAGCAATTAATTTGTAGTTGCCATTTGGTTAATGGGCGGCAAAAATACGATAAAAATGTTCTGATAGGCAAAAAAAATAAAAAAAATTATCCCAAACATTTTTACGAAGGCTTTTCAAATACAGCTTACTCTTTTTTTGTTGGCAACAATAGTAATTCTAATCGACTTTTGTTGTGTCACTCACTGCATCGTCCCAATCGCTAATCAACATCGTGTTATGCTTTATGCTTAAGCTGTTGATTGCTTATTTAAAAATCTATTCCAAACGTGCCGTTTTCACTAATTATCTTTAAAGAGATACGTATGTAAACAATTAGAACTATTGTCGTTTCATACGTGAAAAAGGAAATCCATTACAACCCTTTTTAGGATTATTTCTGTCCGCAGCCGGATGATTTAAAGCCTCTGCTTCTGTTTTAGCCGTATAGAATGTAAAACAATAGCCCCATAACCACGGTTCCGTGCCGGTAAAGCGCATATAATCAATACGTGAAAACAGAAGGCTATCCTCATTTTTCCGGGAAGTTTTACTGGCAATAAAAAACTGCTGAGCAGTATCCCAACGAATAATATTGTATTTAATGCCTGGTGCCTGTATAAAAACCGAATCGGTGATGGTATAAGTAATACCATAATCATCAACAAAATCACCTGTTAAACCCGCAGCAGCTTTTAAGGTAAGCGCCCGGTATACAATACTTTTTCCTCTACCTGAATAACAGGCGGCTAAAATTAATGTTATGCCCAATAGCAGCATACCATATTTATAAATTTTAGTAACCGGCCTTATCATTTGTTTTATTTTAAAAGTTATCGGGCATAATATCTTTAGTAAATTGCAGGTTTATTTACCGGCAAGTATATTAATTATTTTCATGCATCCATATATACAAACTTTACTTAACTGTATTGATTTAGAAGAAAAAGAACAGGTAAACAAATATAAGCTAGATCAAACACATTCTTTAAAACAACTGAAGGCCGAAGGATTGGCGTTGCACCCTATTACCATTACCCGTAAAAATTTTGGTTACGCCGATTATCCGGAAATAAGTTTCAGGATAAATTTTCCGCCGGAAGCAAATATGTTTAGAGATGGTGTCGCTATTGAATGTTTTATTACCGGCGAAGAACCTATAAAAGGTGTACTGTTACAACTGGATGGCAAATCAGGTGAGTTCCGATTATTTGCACCCGACTTTCCCGATTGGATAGAAGACCATGGTGTAGGTATAAAACTATCACCGGACACACGTACAACCGGCGTAATGAAAAAATGTTTGAACGAGCTGGAACAAAACAAACCGGTTTTTAAACTTTTTGAGGCCATACACGAACCTAATCCGGTAAAAACAACACCGGTAGTTACATACACAACGCTATCATTTCCGTTCGTTAATAAAAATTTAAATGATAGCCAGCAGCAAGCGGTACAAGCAATTGTTGAAAATGAAACCGTAACCATTGTACATGGCCCGCCCGGCACAGGTAAAACAACTACACTTATTGAAGCCATTAAACAACTTACCCTACAAGGAAAAAAAGTGGCGGTTGCAGCACCCAGTAACACTGCTGTAGATAATATTGTAAGCGGGTTATTAAAACAACAAATAAATGTATTACGTGTTGGTAATACCAGTAAGGTAAATGAAGACATATTTGCGCATACACCTGAGGGTAAATTACAAAATAGCAAACAGCTAAAAGAAATAAAAGAACTAAAGAAACGTGCCGAAGAATTCAGACGTATGGCACTAAAGTATAAAAGAAGTTTTGGTAAAGCAGAGAGAGAGCAACGCAATCTTTTATTTAAAGAAGTGAAAAACATAAGAGCTGAAATTAAACAGCTACAAGCTTATAACGAAGAAAAGCTATTTACTGAAGCTCAGGTAATTACGGGTACACCCATCGGCTTGTACGATAGCCAGCTTAAAAAGATAAACTTTGATGTATTGGTGATTGATGAAGCGGGACAGTGTATTGAACCATTAGCCTGGTGTATTATTCCGCTGGCCCCTACCCTGGTTTTAGCCGGTGACCATTGGCAATTACCACCCACTGTATTAAGTAATGAAGCAGCAATAAAGGGTTTAAACAAATCCATACTGGAAACAGCTGTTGCTAGCCTACCGCAAGTATATTTATTAAATACGCAATACCGTATGCGTGAAGCTATTGCCGGTTTTAGCAGTAACTATTTTTACAACGACCAGCTTATATCTGCTGCACATTTAACAAACGCCGGAAATCATATTTACTTTATTGATACCGCAGGTGCCGGCTACAATGAAGAGCAAGGAAACGATGGAGTAAGCTTACAAAATACCGGCGAGCTAAGCATTATACAGCATTTGATAGAAGAACATCAACTGGAGCCATCGCAAACCGCTTTTATTTCTCCTTACTCGGGACAAGCGTTGGCAGCCAAAGAATTATTACCCACCGGTATTAAAATAAGCACGGTTGATAGTTTTCAGGGACAGGAAAAACAAAACGTTATT
Source organism: Chitinophagaceae bacterium UBA4857 (assembly GCA_002399735.1). GTDB lineage: Bacteria > Bacteroidota > Bacteroidia > Chitinophagales > Chitinophagaceae > Terrimonas. Next base: position 265,322 of record DHEF01000002.1, on the reverse strand, counting down.
TTATCGTTGGTACGCAGTAACGATGATGGTGTGATTGGCTTTTTAAAAGATTACCGCCGGATGAATGTAGCCATAACCCGTGCTAAAGAAAAACTTTTTGTCATTGGAGATAGCGCTACCATTGGTGGGGATAATTTTTACAGCCGGTTTTTAGAGTATGTAGAAAAGAACGGTGTTTATCAAACGGTATGGGAGTTTGATTTGTAGAATTAGTTAATGGTAGAAAGAACTGAATTAACAAGTGACAATTGACAAAAACAGCCTTTCGGACACTCAGATTTTCCGACTTACCTCTGCCGAATAGCGATATACAGTTGAAGAGTGCCCTTCGACAGGCTCAGGGTAAACTGCAATGGACGATGATTAGTATTACTCCTGCTGGTTAACAAAAAACAAAACTATTACACATTAATCTTTTCAATAGCAAAACGCAATAAGCTATTTTTACCACTTAGGTTTAGTTTTTTTGCAATATTCATGCGATGATTAGATACAGTTTTTTCGCTGATGAATAGTTCTTCGGCAATATCTTTCGTAGATTTATACTGAGCAATTAGCTGAACAATTCTTTTTTCGGAAGAGGTTAACAGTTCCAGTTTGTTATCATCATCGCCTTTCAGTTTATTTCGCTGCTGTAGCAAAAAAGAAGACATTTCAGGACTGATATAAGATTGATGTTTGGACACGGCACCAATAGCATTGATGATATCTACCACAGCATTTTCTTTTAATACATAACCCGATACCCCTATCTCGAGGGCTTTTAAAAACGCATCTTTTGCCTTGTGCATGGTTAGTAAAATAATAGCCACATCGGATTTGTTAGCTAGTATTTGTTCTGCAACTTGCAGTCCATTGGCACCCGGCATATCAATATCCAGAATAGCAATATCCAAAGCCCGGTCTAAAGCACCGTTAATAGCATCGATACCATTATTTGCCTTACATACAATTTGTATATGCGGTTCTTCCTCTAACACTTCCTGTAATCCTTTTAAAAAAATAGGATGGTCGTCGGCGATTAATATTTTTATTTTTTCATTATTCATGATACGATGTTTTTTACAGGAATATGAATAGTAATTATAGCACCTGTAGGTTCAGCCTGGTTAAATTTGATAGTACCGCTTAAGATGTGTAATCGTTCCTTAATGCCTTTTAATCCAAAACCATTTTGTACTTTTTCAATAGCAAAGCCCGAGCCGTTGTCAGTAATTACAATAGCTAAATTGTGCTGAATAATTTCTATTTGAATACTTGTAGCTGTAGCATTTGCATGTTTTACAATATTATTGACACACTCCTGAATAATACGGTAAATATTAATTTGCATTTCCTGATTATTAATGCTGTCAACATCATCAACCGCAAATGTATATTGAATATTAGCCGCATCAAAAGTTTCACTTACCAAACTTTTAATAGATTGTGTAAGACCCAATAAATCTATTTGATAAGGTCTTAATCCATAAGAAATGCTACGCACTTCTTGTATAGCATCGGCAACACTATCGGCAAGTGCTTCGGGATTCTGTTGAAAGCCTGGTGAACTAGTTTTTGTAAACCGAAACACCTTGTTTTTAATAACTATTAGTTTTTGGCCAAGGCTATCGTGTAACTCGGAGGCAATTCTTTTTCGTTCTGCTTCCTGCATATTTATTAAGTCTCTTGAAAAATTAACCGCCTGTTGGTATGCTTGTTGTTGAATTAACTCTTTCTCTTTTTTATAAAAATTCATTTTACTTGCCAGGGCAAATGATAATACAACAGCTTCAATTGCAGCACCAATAAACAGTGACGATTCTGTCCAATAACTTTCGGGCAACACACCTTTCATCTTTAATTCAAACACAACACTCATAGCTACTAATGCGCCAAACCCTATAATATAAAAGAGAGCTGGCTGAAAACCGTTTCTATAAGCAACAATACCCGCGACCAACCAATAAGCAAACAGTAAAAAAATAATGAGTGATACTATAAAAATGGCCAGGGCATACCAACCGGCTGCATAAGCTATAAGTGGCAGGAAACAAAGGGCACTAATAAACCATCGTATTTTATAAATAAACGGTACATACTCCTTAGTACGTAAAAAAGAATTGGTAAATAAAATACTAAAAAAAGATACAACCGGTAGTATTAAAGTAGTATTTAACCAGGCCAACCACGGGAAAAACACCTGCATATGACCAGCCACCAAATTTGTATGTAATATGGATGTTGATATATAAGCTATATAATACAGGTACACTTTTTCACGCAATGAAAAATAAACGAACAAATTATACAATAACAATGCAACTGCAATGGCCGTAAAAAAACCATTGCCATACAATGTAAAAATGTTGCTTTCGTATAAATTTTGCATGGTACTAAAACTCATGGAAGCCCTGATAAGCGTTTTGCTGGTAGCTTTTAAATAAAATAGTTTTTGTTCGCTTGGATTTATAGGTACAGAAAATATGGGATTATTTGAGAATATAGGTCTTGCCGTAAAGTTTTCATCAGCCATTAACGATAAAGAATCTACCACACCCGAAGCACTAATTTGGTAAAGGGTTAATTCGTGCATGTAAGCATCCTTTACTTCTAACAACCATTCTGTTGTTTGAGTATTATTTTTTGCTTCAAAAACAAACCAGATGGCTTTGGAAAAATTGCCTAAAAAGTCCTGAACCTTGACAGTAGATTTTTTGTACTGACTACTTAAAGCTTGTACCTGTGAAAGTGTGTAATTACCATCCTTGTCTTCCAAATACCTGGGGTAATCAACTGCATATTTTTTTTTTGTAGCGTCGAGGCTAATTACCTGAGCAGTTATGCTCCGGCAAAATAACAACAGTAAAATACTAAATAAAAATATGCGCATCAAAACAAATGTACTCTATAATTACACTTTTCAAAATAGGTACTGTTACTCATTTTATAAAATGGGGTACCTGTTTTACAAGTAACCCCCATTCAATACTATCTGGTTAAGAGTCTTGCTATATCTGCAACGAAATTTGCAAAATGTATAAGTACCGGGCCGCCAAGTTCGACACTGGCATTTACACCTATAAATAAGGTGAGGTCTTTTCCCGGGATGTACACTAGCAAGGTTCGTCCGCCAAAACTACTACCACTATGACCATAAATTTCTTTACCCTCAAAATCATAGTTTTCAAATCCAAGACCATACACTTCACCTTGAACACTTCCTGTAAACCAGGTTTTCATTTCTGTAAAAGTGTTTGCATTGAGTATTTTGTTATGGGTAAGCGCATGTAAAAAATCAACATAATTTTTGGGTGTAGCTAATATGCCATTGCTACCGTACTCATTAGCAAATTGTATGTATGAGTTTGTTGTAAAATCTACTAACTGACCTTCTCCTTCCATATCGGCATATAGTTTTGGTGTATTGGTTGATTGAATACCCGGTAACAGTTTATAATAAGTGCCGGAAAAGCCAAGTGGTTTGAAAATATATTTTTCATATGCCTGCTGATGTGTGCTACCTGTAACATGATCAATAATTAATGAAAGAATCAGGTAATTGGTATTTGAATAAGATGCGTCAGTCCCGGGCTCAAATAGTCTTTCCTGAGCAGCATTTAAGTAATCATTAATAGTATAAGGTTTGGTAGGGTTATCTAAATAGCCCAATACATAATCACTATTATCCCAAAAGTTTTCAATACCGGAGCTGTGATTCAATAACATTCTCACCGTAATCTTGTCTGCACCGGGTATTTTTGAAACAATATTAGCGGGTAAACAAGTGGCTATTTTTTGATCTAATGACAATTTGCCCTCCTCTTTTAAACGAAGAATAACAGTGGCCGTGTACATTTTGGTAATACTGAAACCGGGCCATACCATACATGCTTTCAGCGATCTGTTTTTATCTTTGTCAGCCAATCCTTTCTGTTGTTCCCAATATACATGTCCCTTTCTGGCCAAAAAAGATATACCCGGTAACCCTTTGGCAACATATTTATCTAATAAGGCATTAATCTGATCAACCGGAACAATATCGTTGCCTACTTGGTTAACCGGAACACAATCATAGTTTACAACAGGTTGCTGGGTTATTGTGCCATTTCTTCTGCACTGTGTAAATAATAATATTAAAACGGATAGAATAAAAAAACGAATCATAATTTTTAAGTTATATAGGTAAATATTTAATAACACAAAATTATTAACCGTTTCCCCCTTGTTTTATAGGTAATACTATTCAAAATAGTAGGCAATAACTCCTTAATTCATATTGTTCTTTCATTCTTTTGTAAATGCATAATAATGAGTAATAATACCTACACAATTGAACGTCATTGCTCATAGTCAACCACAACAATGCTGGATAATTTTACACTTTAAAACATTTATTATGCAAAAAATAACAGCAATTTCATTATGGTTTATAAGTATTATTTTTCTATTATCCTGTTCAAAAGGAAATGGCAATTCTACCGGAAATGAAACACCCGACAAACCTTATACTATTAGTGGTATTATTAAAGATGTAGCAGGGAATCCGGTTTCGGGTGCTAGAATAAGAGTAGAAAACCCAACAGGCAATAATATACACTACACAACCACCAGTAATGAAGCCGGCAGGTATAGTGTAACCGTTAGCGCTATTGGTGGTTATAAAATTTATGCGTGGAGAGAAGTTGAATTTAATAACGAAGTTTACCAAATACGTTTAGGCATGGAAGCTGATGCTGATTATAATGCCTTTAATGTGCCCACAGGCGGAATAGTAAAAAACTTTGTATGGAAAATTAGTGGTCGTATTCCGGATAGAACAGTTAGTAAAGAAAACGGTACTGGCTATTTTGGAGGCACTATTAAATTTATTAACTATAATTCTATTACCAATGAAATGCCAGCGGGTACACAGGTTACCATAAAACTTACTCCACATACCGGAGCTCGGTATCTTGACGGAACATCATCAACAGGTAAAGTAGTAGAGAAAACTTTTACCATTCATAATGGTGTAGGCCAGGCCTATTATATTAACGATATACCTGCTACTCATTATAAAATAACTGCTACCAGTGTTTTAAACGGAGTAAACAAAAATGTAAGTATTGGTAGCGGCACTCCCGATGTATTTAACATTAGCGGAGATCATTATTTTAAATCAGAAGGAGGCTCCGGCACATTAGAAAGTGGCCTTGGATCACCCAACGAATATTCTTTCTATTTAATGCAATCCAGATAGTACACTTTAAACCAAATCAATCAACAAAAAAAGCCGCTAAACATTCTGTTTATCGGCTTTATCATTTTATATAATAAAAAAATTAATTTTTAATAAACTTAATTTTTATTACTTCCCCATTTTCATGTTTGCCGGCCACAAAATACAAGCCACTTAAAAGCTTTGTAATATCAATTGTATGTTGTTTGCTGTTTATTACACTTCGCAATACTATCGCACCTTTTGTATTGTAAATACTAATGGTTTTACCTAACCAATTTTCATTTGCCCCCATGTCTATAACCAACTTGTTTACAGCAGGATTTGGATAAACTTTTACAGCAGACTTCAACAGTTTTTGAGGTTCTTCTTCCTCTCCTTCTTCTGGCAGAGGAATTTCATCATTTGTTGGGGGATGTAAACCCCAACTATTTGTTATACCCGATCTTAACCCACCTGAAGCAAAAAAACTCCACATTCTTTGTTTTTGTCCTTGTGTAAACATTAGTAAACATGCGTCGGAAGTAAAGTCCATGTAGTTCATATACATATCACCAGGTGCACCACCACCACAGGATGGCCGTATACCACTTGGGCAACCCGGTGTGTAAGTGCTTTGCTTAGGCGTATCATCTACCAAATCGTCACCACAATAAGTATCTCCCCATAAATGTCTTAGCCCCAACCAATGTCCTACTTCGTGTACTAATATTTTTGAGTTGCCAATTAAACTAGTTCTTATCACTACTCCATCTTTACCAGACTCACTTCCCGGAAAACTTGAATAGCCACTTGATAAAGCAAGATTACAAACCCATATATTCAAGTATTGCTCAGCATCCCAGGCATCCGACCCTTGTGTGGCCGAGAATTTCATCTTATCATCATCCATCCAACTTTTAACAGAAGTATATTTACGTACAATTCCGTTAGTGGCTCTTCTTTTCGGATCTGAACTTGCAAGTTTAAACTCAATTTCACAATCAGCAGCTAATGCTTTAAAGGCAGCAGGTATTTTAGTTGTATCTGCATTGTTTTTCCGAAAAGATTTATTTAGCAGTTCCAGTTGTTGGTTTATTTTGGCATCAGTAATATTTTGCCCGGCATTGTTATATAGCACATGAAAAACTACAGGTATAGTAACTATTCCTTTTCCATCACCCATTACACGTGCCGAAGAACTTGTATTAATTATAGTTGATGGAATATTTGTTAAGGGTTTATACAACGGAAAGCTATTGGTTGATTGCTGCAAAATATATTCACCTGCAGTACACTTTGTTTGTGCTACAACGTGTAAACCCGTAATTAAAATAAGTAATAATAAAATTATCCGCATATGCAGTGAATATCATTTAGTAAATACAACAGGTATATTCAGGCGGAATTGGTACAGATTCTTCAGAAGTTTGGAAAAGGGCATATATTACAGTTCAGTTACCGTTAAATCGGCATTTTGTGTTATTCACGTATAAAAGCAGTATGTAACTTTTATGCATAAATCAGCACAACTGAATTGGAATACTAAAAAATTATAAATTGGTGTTGAGGGAAACGGATAGCTTTCTCAGGAGATTAGGAAATAGGCAGTTTTTTTAATCAAGCTGCGTGTTTAACTATGCCAAATATAGAAGTTTTTCTAATACCAAGTTAATTTTACCCCATAGTAAAACTACGATATTGTAAAAATTATTTTCTTTGCATTTGGAAATACCGGAACCAGTATAAAATTATAAAGCTTTTTTGATGATGAGACCATACCGTTTTCTTTTAGCATTTGCACTTTTTTTAGCCGCATGTAATAATGGCGATAAGCCAAATGGCAATACGCCAGAGGAAAATGAAAATACTGTTCAGCCCATTAGTTATTCTGTATTAAAACAATACCCACACCATGTAAGCTCCTTTACACAAGGTTTGGTAGTGTATAAAGGCAAATTATACGAAGGCACTGGCAATAAAGGTGAATCTAAATTAATGGAGATTGATCTTAATACAGGTAAGGCTGTAAAAAGTGTTAGCCTTGACGATAAATATTTTGGCGAAGGTATTACCATACTTAACGATACAGTTTATCAACTTACATGGCAAGAAAAAGTAGTATTTGTTTACACCCTACCCGATTTAAAAAAAGTAAAAGAATTTCCGCTTAACACCGAAGGTTGGGGAATTACACACAATGGAAAAGATTTAATTGTAAGCGATGGTGGCAGTAATTTATATTTTTATGAGCCTTCTACATTTGACTTACTACGTACACAATCCGTACGGTTTAACGGGCAGCTTGCTTTTAATTTAAACGAACTGGAATACATTAATGGTTATGTGTATGCCAACCAATGGGGTGCTCCTTATATTTTTAAAATCGACCCTTCCAACGGCGTTGTGGTAGGGCAAATAAACATACAGGATATTTGGAATAATGTAAAAAAGGATGCACCAAATGCAGATGTACCCAATGGTATTGCTTATGATGCTGATACCAAAAAAACTTATATCACCGGTAAGTTATGGCCAACCTTGTACGAAATAGATTTTAGTAAATAAACCATTACTTCTTTATAACATAAATAACCGAGCTGCATTTTTGCGCATTACCCAATGCTTTTATGTTAGATGTTGTACCATGCCAAAAAGCCGCCAACCAATTTGATTTACCATTTTTATACCGGCTGCTTAAAAGCGAAATATAATAACTATCAAACCACATAGGTTTGTAGGCACTTACCTGCAATTGATGTTTTTGCATTAATACCCTTACAGATTCAGGTGAAAAATGATACAGATGTCGTGGCACATCATACGCTGCCCAATACTCGTTGTACACATTTTCTTCAGCCGCCTGGTAGTTTGGTACTGCAATAAAAATACGGCCGTTAGGTTTTAATATTTTTTTCAACTGCGCTATGTACGCATGTAAATCATGTACATGTTCCAATACATGCCATAATGTAATAGCATCAAACTGTTCTGCAGCTAAATTATAAAATTGCGCAGGCGAGTCAATCGTTAAGCCATACGCTTGTTTAGCAGCAGCACGTGCAGTATCGTCCGGTTCCATACCCGTTACCTGCCAGCCGTTTTGTTGCATGGTATGCAAAAAAGTTCCGGTGCCACAGCCCATATCCAATAAACTACCTTTTTGTAAGCCGGTTTTTTTTTGTATCAGGTTACGTTTCACCTTCATGGTATAACGACGCACAGCCTGGTACAATTTATTAACCAGTCCTTTACTTGTATTGGTATGCGAAATATAATCTTCCGATTTATAATAAGGCCCGATAGTAGCAGCATCCGGCACGTCTTGCGTAAACCGCAACGTGCATGTTGCACAGGCAACAATTGCAAACTGTTGCTGACTAACTGTAAAATCTTTTACCGAAAAAACGGGCTGTATATTACCCGATCCGCAAACCGGACAGGCATTGTAATGAATAGTGGTTGACATGTGTATATTAAACTGAAAAAGAGGTGCCGCAACCACAAGTACTGCTTGCGTTTGGATTACTAAAAACAAAACCACGGTTTTCTAAACCGTTATGCCAGTCAATCTGGATACCTTCTAAGTAAAGCTCATGCGATTTATTCATCACACACAAAATGCCTTCTATCTCAAATTCGTTATCGTTTTCTTTAACGTAGTCAAAACCTAAAATATAACTCATGCCCGAGCAGCCGCCACCCTTTACACCTACACGTAATCGTTGCGTGGTATCAAACCCCTCAGCAGACATTAATTTATTTATCTCTACAATCGCCGTTGGAGTCAGGCTGATTGGAGTATTAATTGCTTCCATACAGCAAAATTAAAGTTTATATAGCAGAAAGTAAAAAATGAGTACCAAAGCCTGTTTGCAGGCCACAAAATGACAAATAAATATTTTTATGTTACCGGCAGCATTAACACAGATGATCGTCCCTTGCGTCGCACTCTTGTACACCTGTAACTTTACTCAACATTATGCAAGGTGCACCCCGACTTTTCGGTGGTGCTACATAACTATATTGATCAGAGGGAATTGAAGAAAGTCGGGAAGTCCGAAAGACCGTGAGTGAGTAAATTGATGAAGTTTAAATATTGGGAGAGGTATACTGCAATCATAGCAATTAAATTACACAAGGAGATCCTTCGCTTTGCTTCTATGGTGTGAACACATTTTCAAATTATAATGCTTGGCTTGTTAATAAGGAAAAGGTTTTAGCCAAATTAAAAAATCAATAACCCTAAAACACTTCTCCCTTGTAGCTAAATATTAATATTCGGCACTCTTCGGGGTCGCAGATCCTTGTTGCTTTTCTTGTTCTATAAACATTCCATCCCGATGGGATGGGAAGACAGTTTTTCCTTTCTTCTACAGAGTCTTGTTAGCTTGGTAGAAAAAAATATGAAAATATGTCCATACGATAGGCTTTGCTCAGGATGACGGTAGTTTAGAATGTAAGACTTTTGCCCAATGCCCAATAGCATTACTATTGCTGAGGGGCTGGCGGATGGAAGCGGTAGCTGGCCTTTGTGTGATGATAATTGTGTGCAGGCCGGCCACTACAAGCGCACAGCCGTATATAAAGGTGATAGTAGCAACATAGCTGAAAGCCCCAAATAAAAAAGCCTGCATGGTTGCAGGCTTATAAATTATGGATGAAATATTTTTACATTCCGGGGATTTCTTTCTTATGTTTTAAAGATGCTAAAGCTGGATTAATTTCAATGGCTTTATCGCAAAGGCGTTGACCCTTTTGTTTATCACCGTCTTTAATGTAACACATACCAATCATGTACAAGGCAGATGCATTTTGTTTATCGTACTCTAACATTCTGTCCCAGTACTCAATAGCGTCTTTGTATTTACCTTTATCGTAGTAGGCTTCGGCCAGCATGTTTAATAAATTCTGATCGGAAGGGCGACGCTCTAATGCTTCTTTTAAAATGGCTGCGCCTTCGTTTAATTTGCCGGTATTTAAGTAGGCTATGGCCAGGTTTTCAAGATAAGTATTATCCTTACGTACACCTTTTTCGCCGGCTAATAATAAATAGGTTAATGCATTTTTATCATCGTTCATGGCGTAATAAACCAAACCTAACTCGTACACCCAATGTGCTTTAGTACCATCTAATTCAATAGCTTGTTTAAAATAAGGAATAGCCGTTTTGTAGTTCATCATGTCGGTATACGCTCTTGCAATTAAGTAAGGTGCTTCGGCATTTTTCGGGTCTTCCTTTATTGATTGATTAAAATGTTTGATGGCTTCGCCCAGGTTTCCTTTTTTCTGGTGAATTTGACCTACCATGAAAGAGATATTTTCTTCCGGTGATTTCTTTTTTAAAGCAGCTGCATAATGCAATGCTTCGTCGTATTGTTTTAAATTAAAGGATAACTGAAAAGCTTGTTTGTAATGTTCCAAATCGGCCTTACCCATTTTAATCATCTTAGCATGCATATCTTTTGACTTTGCATACTTGCGTAAATCGTAGTAAGTAGTGGCTAATTCGTTAATAACTTCAGCATGGGTAGAATCGTAAGCGTAGGCTTTTTCAAATTGTTTTAAAGACTCTAGCTTACGACCTTTTGTTTTTTCTATACGTCCCTGCTCCAGATAGTGCGAGGTGCTGTCCTCAAACTCTATCTGTGTACCGGATTTAGCAGTTGCCGAAACAGCAAATAACAACCCACACAGGCAGAGAAAGTAGAATAGTTTAGAGGTCATAGGTCTTTCAAATTATGGATTTAAAAAAAGAGGTTTCATAAAATTACATTTTACACCGCAGCTTTATAGCAATAACCCCTCCAAACTGTAATTATTTTAACACAATTGCAGAAAGCGCAGGTAGATTTACGATGATTTTATATTTTTTTTGTTCACGATCAAGAATTTGACAATTTAACTCGGGATTGTAAACCGTTCCGGTACCCCAATATTGTGTACTATCAGAGTTGAAAATTTCTTGTGTATATTTTTTACCTAATACTTCTACCTCCCAATTGTACCGAACTACCGGTGTCATATTTAGAATAATAACAATATCGTCCTTAGGCTTTAAACCTTTTCGTTTGTATACCATTACCGATTCGTTCCGGTTATTTAAGTTTACCCATTCAAAGCCTTCTTCATTAAATTGTTTTTGATAAAGTGCAGGTTGATTTGTTAATAAATCGTTGAGGTCTTTTACACAATCCTGCAACAATCTATGCGGGTCAAATTGTAACAAATGCCAATCTAACTGGGACTTATAATTCCATTCAGATGTTTGCCCAAATTCATTACCCATAAATAACAGCTTGGCACCGGGATGCGTCCACATATATGTGTACATTAAACGCAGGTTAGCAAACTTTTGCCACTCGTCGCCGGGCATTTTATATAACATGGGGCTTTTGCCATGCACTACTTCATCATGGCTAAGTGGCAGCATAAAGTTTTCGTCATAATAATACATCATACTAAACGAAAACTTATCCTGTAAATTTTTCCGTGTTATGGGGTCTGCTTTAAAAAAGTCCAATGTATCATGCATCCACCCCATCATCCATTTCATACCAAAGCCCAATCCTTCCTGCCAGGTTGGTGTAGAAACGCCGGGCCAATCGGTTGACTCTTCGGCAATAGTTTGTACATCAGGAAAATCCCGAAACACCGTTTCATTAAAATCTTTTATAAAAGCAATAGCTTCCAGGTTACCATTACCACCCATTTCGTTAGGCTCCCACTCCCCTTCTTTACGTGAGTAATCCAGTTTTAAAATAGAGCTCACCGCATCTACCCTTATACCATCAATATGATATTTATCTAACCAAAACATGGCGCTACTGATAAGAAATGATTTTACTTCGCCACGTTTATAGTTAAAAATATAACTGTTCCAATCGGGATGAAACCCTTTACGCATATCCGCATATTCATAAGTATGTGTTCCGTCAAACATATACAGGCCATGCGCATCATTAGGAAAATGTGATGGCACCCAATCCAGTATTACGCCAATATTTTGTTGATGAAAGGTATCAATCAAACGCATTAAACCCTGCGGATCGCCAAAGCGGGAAGTAGCAGCAAAATAACCTGTACATTGATACCCCCAACTACCATCAAATGGATATTCCATTACAGGCATTAACTCCACATGCGTAAAGCCCATTCCTTTTACATAAGGCACTAAGCGTTCGGCTATTTGGTCGTAGGTATTATAACTGCCTTCATCATCCGGATTAGGACGTTGCCAACTGGCCAAATGTACTTCATAAACACTCCACGGAGCTTGCAGCGAATTGTGCTTTTTTCGTTTACGCATCCAGTTTTTATCAGCCCATATATAATCTAAGCTCCAGCTTATAGTAGCAGATTTAGGTCGAAGTTCACAATAATTTGCAAAAGGATCTGTCTTCTCTGTTACAATATCATTTATACTAACTATATGGTATTTGTAAATTTCACCAAGGCCAAATCCGGGAATAAAACCTTCCCAAATGCCACTTTTATCCCATCGTGCCGTTAACGTATGTGTATTGCTTTGCCAATTGTTAAAATTGCCTATTACACTCACACTTGAAGCATTGGGTGCCCATACACAAAAGTACATGCCCCATTGATTGTTTACCTGAATATTGTGTGAGCCAAACTTTTCATACAACCTGTAGTTGGTACCGTTCTGAAAGTTTTGAATATCCTCATTATTTAATAAAGAATAACTCCATACCGGCAGACTGGTATCGATAAAATTTTCTTCTTCAAACTTTTTCTTCATAAATAATTGTGGAAATAGTGAAGTGTTGCATCACATATTACAACTTTTTATTTAAAAATTAACATTATACATACACAAACGGTAACCTTAGCTACGTTTTGTGAGTCATATTTGCATAATGGAAATTGTGTGTAGGTAAATGTGTGTAATAACAAGTAGAGCTACCATAAAATATAATGAAACAAACAACTGCTTCCCGCCTGCTGCTATTATTGCTTACAGCTTTTTTTTGCTCAACCGGCTTTGCACAAACTATTAAAGGTGTTATTAAAGATACAGCCGACAATAAGTTTTTAAACAATGCTGTCATCAGCATTTTAAATGAGAAAGATTCTACACTAGCCGGTTTTACCCGATCAAACAAATCAGGAGAGTTTTTAACCCCAAAATTACCTGCAGGTAGTTATTTATATTTAATCAGCTATCCCAAATATGCTGACTATGCCGATAAAGTAATGTTGAAGGATGGTGAAACTTTTGACTTAGGCAATATTGCACTAACCTTAACCAGTACTTTATTAGATGAGGTGGTGGTACGGTCAGGATCGGCCATACGTATAAAAGGCGATACTACTGAGTTTATTGCCGACAGTTTTAAAGTACGTGATGGTGCAACAGTTGAAGAATTATTCAGGGCATTACCAGGGTTTCAGGTAAATAGCAAAGGGGAAATTACTGTACAAGGGAAAAAAGCCCAAAGAGTTTTAGTGGATGGTGAAGAATTTTTTGGCGATGACCCTACCATTGCTACGCAGAATATTGGTGCTAAAGCAGTAGATAAAGTGCAGATTTATGAAGCTAAATCAGAACAAGACCAATTAAAAGGTGTGGGCAATGGTGATGTTGGAAAAACAATTGATATTAAGCTTAAAGCCAGTGCAAAAAAAGGGTATTTTGGCAAGGCCGAATTAGGCAGCAACTTTGACAACCTGCACGATGCCAAAGCCATGTTTAACAATTTTAAAGGTAACAGGAAAGTATCGGTATATGGTACTAAAAGCAATACCAATACCGGCAGCATTGGCTGGGAAGAGCGGAATAAATTAGGCATTGAAAACGATTACGAGTACGATGAACTGACGGGTTATTATTACAGTTTTGGCACCAGCGATGAATTTAGTAGCTGGGGGTTAAGAGGCCTGCCAAACGCTTACACCGCCGGTGCTTTATATTCCGATAAATGGAAAGAAGGTAAACAAAACCTTAATATTTCTTATTTGTATAATCGGTTAGGTACTGTTAACAGGGGTACAACAATTGAAGAGACTTTTTTAAAAGATAAAACAATTTATCAAAATGCATCGTCTTACAGCAAAGGCCTGGTACAACGACACAACGCTAATGGCAAGTATGAATGGAAAATAGACTCCTTAGCATCCATAAAGTATACAGTCGCTGCTTCTTATAAAACCACTGATAATTTAAGTGAAACTTTTAGCAATTCTGTTTCCAGCCCCAATGGAGAAAGCCAGGTAAGAGATACCCTTAATGTAAATCAGCTATTAAATGCAAACTATAATGCCAATAAATCAATAAACAATGTTCTTACTTATAAACAAATGTTTATGAAAAGCGGACGTATGTTTATTGCAACGCTTCGGCATACATTTACTGAAGACAACGGCGATCAATACCTTAATGCTTACTCAAGATTTGTATCAAAAGGAACTAGTGAAACAACCGACCAAACTAAATACATTACAGGTAATTCCAATACACTAGGCGCAAAATTCACTTATAATGAACCCATAAGTAAAACCTGGAACATCGTAGCAGAATACAGCATTAACTATAACAAAGCAAACGCTCATCAAAATACTTACAACAAAGATGTGGATGATAATTACACGATTTTAAACCCGTTATTTAGTAATAATTTCGACTTTACAGCCACATCCAATACCGGTAGCATCCTTGCCAGATACATTAGTAAAAAGTTGCGTTTTGGTTTTGGTACCGGTTTAACGGATATAAAACTAAACCTTAAAAACCTGGACAAACAAACTACTAACATTTACAACTTTACACGATTTACGCCACAAGCTAATGTAAACTATAGTGTAAAAAGTCAAACGAATATAGGCCTATCCTATACCGGACGAACCTTACAGCCTAGTATTTCTCAATTACAACCAATTATCAACAATGCCAATAATTTATTTTTACAGGTGGGCAATCCCGATTTAAAAGTTGGTTTTAATCATAATCTAAGCCTGAATTTTAACGATTATAAAGTGTTAAGTAACCAATATATGTATGCTAATGCAGGTATGTCATTACAAGATAATGCTATTACCAGCATGAACACCTATGATACAACAACAGGTATCACTACATCAAAACCCATTAATATAAATGGAAATTATAGCTATTGGAGTTATATTAACTGGGAAAAAGGAGGCAATGATAAACCAGGCTATGGTTTTTCACTAAATTTAAATGGTGGAAGATCTTATAACTACATTGACACAAACCTTAACAGGAACGACTACAACACCTTTGGCTTTGGGCCAACCTTTATGCTAAATAAAGGCGACAAATATAACTTTAGTTTTCGTCCCGAAGCTGCATGGAATGCTTCAAAATCTTCATTACGCCCCGATGCAAAAAATAACTTTTGGAGTTACGGCGGCGAAATAGATGGTTATGTAAAACTGCCTTATAAATTTTCTATACGTTCCGATATTCGTTTTGATTTCAGGCAAAAAACAGAAACATTTGCCGATAACAACAACTTCACCATCTGGAATGCAGAGCTTAGCAGAACATTTCTGAAAAATGATGTATTAAAACTATCCTTCCTTGCCAGAGATTTATTTAACCAGAATATTGGCTTTAGCAGAAACATCAACAGCAATTTTATGAAAGAAGAGCGCTACGACAGATTAAGCCGTTACTTTATGTTACAAGCTACCTACACTTTTAATAAAATGCCCGGAAAATAATTATATATGAAACACATTATAACAACCCTGTTTTTCTTTTGCCTGTTTTGTATAACCGCAACGGCACAAACAAACTTTCTGGATAAAGTAAGTATTGAGTTTGAGAGAAAAGTTTCTTATTGGGGATTAATAAAAGATTTAAACCCGGAATGGTTTGAACAATCAAAAGAAAGATCACCTAAAGAAGTAATTAGCTATTACACCTTTACCGGCGATGCAAATCAATCTATTTATAAACAAACCAAAGAACCTGTTATTCCGCGTAATATGTGGTATGAAAGTTTTGGCGAAAAAAACATTGTTTATAACGATTATAAAAACGGTGTATCCACCGCCAGCAAACCAATATTTGAACAGACTTTTTTATTACAGGACAGTATACAAAAAGTAAGCTGGAAATACACCAACGACACCCGTAATATTGCAGGTTTTGAATGTAGAAAAGTAATAGGCATTTTAAATGACAGCACCGGATTTTATGCTTTTTATACCGACGAAATCATGATATCAGGCGGCCCCGAAAGTATTAGTGGTTTACCGGGAATGATTTTAGGATTAGCCGTACCAGGCTTGCATACAACCTGGTTTGCCACAAAAGTGGAACTGGGTAATACCACAAACAATAAAGACTTAGTACCACCTACAAAAGGCAAAAAAACTACTCGCAAAGCCTACATAGATACTATTAGTAAACTGGTGAAAGATTGGGGTAAACAAGGTAAAAGGTTATTGATAGCCTATGCTATTTAAAAAATAATAAATGGTTTTAACAAAGCGGGCGCTATCAGCAGTAGTAACGTTACTCAGCTAGTTCCCGCTTTTCATTTCAAGTCCGCCACATACCCTTGCACAGGCCTTCAGCGGGCTTTTCATTTCAATCGGGCAGCCTTTCATCAATATAACATAATTCAATAATTACTCACTTTACCTCCAAACAAACTAAAGTATCGGTATTACCGGTTACTTTAAACCTGTCATCAATTCTATAGCCAACTACCCATACAATTTGTTTATTCATTTCCAATACCCAAATTTTTTCTTTTTCTGTATTGGCAATTTTCTGGTCAATAAAAAATCTGGCTAACTTCTTTTTCTTACGCATACCTAAGGGATAAAAATAATCACCTTGCTTCCACTTGCGTAATAACAAAGGAAATTGTAACACATTTCCGTTAACGTAAGCAATACTTTGGTCAGTACGGTTAATATCAACCTGATTGGTTTGCCTGAAAACATTTAAAGTTTTTTGTCCAAAAGCATACGCCCCTTCTCCATCAACAACTATATGCACATCATTCTCACCCGCTTGTATTGGCGAAATAATTAACCAGTTGCGGTTACGCAAAACCCTGTGCGATGATGATTGCACATACTTACCGGTTGAAGCCTTTAATAAACTTACTATATCATTAGTTTGTGCAGCAGTAAAATTATAAGGCTTTACTATTTCAAATAATATTGTGTTTAATGGCTCTATAGACTGTAATAATAAAACGGGTATATGTACTTCTTCGCCTTTATGTTTTAGCAGCTTTTTTTTATGTATTTCAACTGCTTGTTTGTACAATATTTCTGCTTCTTTAAAACGTTGTACATTGTCGTATAAACTATCTTCAACAGCCGGGTATTTTTCTTTTACTGCCGGTAAGATGATGTTTCTAAAATAATTGCGGGTATATTTTGTTTCGCTGTTACTGGCATCCTCTACCCATGTTAACTGGTACTGTTCCGCGTAATCAGTCAGTTGTTTTTTTGTAGCAAATAATAAAGGCCGTACTACCCTATCATGTTTTTGAGGTATACCTTTTAAACCGGCCATGCCGGTACCTTTAAAAAAGTTCATCAGCATGGTTTCCACATCATCATCTTTATGGTGCGCTGTAAGCAAATAATTTTTTATGCTTTTATCAGTACCCTTATCCATTACTTCATTAAACCAATTATAACGTAGTTCACGGGCAGCCACTTGCGTTGATACTTTATTTTGCTGTGCATATCCGGTGGTATCAAATTGTATAGTTTGTACAGGCACTTGTAAATTTTTTGCCAGCTCTTTTACAAACTGTTCATCAGTGTTGCTAGTGTTGCCACGCAACATAAAATTGCAATGTAAAATGGTAAAATTATAACCGGCTTTAGCGCACAAATGACAAAGTACTACTGAATCTATACCGCCGCTTACGGCAATAAATAACTTTGCATTGGTTGGAAAAAGTTGTTGATCCTTTATATACTGCTGAAAGGTTTCCGCTAAATTCACTCTACTTATATTAATGCTGCAAATATAACATGGTTTGTGGAGCTGTAAGCATATGAGAGAATAACCACAGCGTTAACGGAGTTGATACACACAGTAGCACAAAGTTTCTTCTGTTTATACAATTAACTATATTCATTTAGAAGGAACACTTAGCATAACACAATGATGATTAGCGAACGGGACGATGAACGGAGCGTCGCAAGGGACGATTAATCAGGGCTATACAGTTGATAACATAAAAAAGCCCCTTACTAAATAAGGGGCTAATAATGCTATTTATACAATAAATCGTAATACTCGTGTGCCATACGGTTACTGCTAAATTGAAAATGTACATCCTGCATGCCATTTTTAATTATCTGGCGCCAGGTATCATAATTTTCGTAATAAAGCGGCAAAATTTCATTTTGCAAAATTTCGTACAACTTGTTTAAATCGTATAAATCCTGTTCATGTGTGGCCATGTTTGCATAATCGGCTTTGGGAATTACAAAACCATTATGTCCATGGTTAATAAATTCAGGAATCCATCCGTCGTCCGTTGAAAAGTTTACAGCGCCGTTCATGGCCGCTGTCATACCACTGGTGCCGGATGCTTCTCTTGGCACACGGGGATTGTTTAACCAACAATCGGCTGCTTGTTTTAAACGCTTAGATAATGTTAACTCATACCCTGTAAGCACTGCCATATTTTTATGGTGCTTACTTAAATATACCAATTGGTTAAAATCGGAAATTGATGGATGGTCCATGGGATAAGGTTTGCCTGCCCATATTATTTGCACCGGATATTTTGAGTTGGTAATTAATTCGTTGAAACGTCTTTCATCGGTAGTAATTAAACCGGCACGTTTGTAACCTGCAAACCTGCGGGCCCAAACAATGGTAAATACATTAGGGTTAAAAATTTTACCGGTTTGGTCGGCTACTATTTCAAACGCTCGCTTTTTAAGGTATTTTTTTCTGTCATCAAAGCCGTAATTATCGGTTGCTTCTGCAAAACGATACAATTGTTTATCGGCCCAGTATTTCCAGTTTTGCGCATTGGTAATGGAAATAATAGGACAAATATTAGGATACTTGCTCCACATATCTCTTGAAACCTCGCCATGTAATTTAGATACACCATTGGCCAGCTTTGCAAAACGAAGGGCAGTTAAGGAATGGTTGAAAGAATCGCTGTCATTACCGGTTAACTGCTTCACTTCGTCAATACTCAGGCCGCAGAAATAACTCATTTTATGACATAAGTAAATATCGTGCTTTTCGTTACCTGCTTCTTCCGGTGTATGTGTTGTAAACACCAGGCGTTTGGTAACCTCCGCCATATTATTATTGTATTTTTTATACAAATAAAATGCAGCCGAAACAGCATGGGCTTCATTCATATGGTACAAATCTGGGTTAAAGCCCAGCTCGTCAATTAACTTAGCACCACCCACACCTAACAAGATAAACTGTGCTACTTTGGTTGCCACATTGGCGTCATACAATTTATGACTAATGGTTTGCGACACATAATCATTCTCCGGCACATCGGTACTAAGCAGGAATAGAGGTGCGGTTTTAAAAGTTTCGGGATTTAAGTACCAAACTTTTACCCATACCGGGTGTTCATGTATATAAATTTGAAACTTAATGCCGGTATCTTCTAAAAAACTGTATTGTTTTTCATTCCACGATGGTTGTAAAGTCTGGTCCTGGTTTCTTTCCTGATCGTAATAACCATACTTCCATAAAATGCCAATACCAATCATATTTTGTTTTAACTCATAGGCACTTCGTAAATGCGAGCCGGCCAGAAAACCTAAACCACCACTGTAAATTTTTAAGGGTTGGTGTGTAGCAAATTCCATAGAAAAATAAGCCACTTTTTTGCTATACACTTGTTCTACAGGATACGGAACATTGTAATTTTTAAAACTCATAATTAATGTGTTGTTTTTACACGATAATGCAAGATAAAGGAAAATACTGAATGCAGTTTTCTTCCCTTCTAGTCAAAGTTGTTTTAATAATAATGCAGAAAGATAATTATTATTTTTTAGTTAATGCATTTAGTAAATATAACAGGAAGAAATATATATTGATTATAGTTCATTGCAGCTACCAATTATTTATCTTTACCAAAACCTAAATTTTAAATTTATATGGATATTGTAAGTTTTCTGTCCAACTATTGGTGGGCAATTTTATTAGTACTATTTATTCTAAGTGGTATTTTCACTATTAACCAGGGCTATATTGGCGTAATTACCATGTTTGGTAAATACCGTAGAATTGTTCGTCCGGGTTTACAATTTAAAATACCGGTACTGGAGCAGGTTTTTAAAAAAATATCCAGCCAAAATCGTTCGGTTGAGTTAGAGTTTCAGGCAGTAACACAAGATCAGGCAAATGTTTATTTTAAAAGTATGTTACTGTTTGCCGTACAAAACGAATCAGAAGACACCATTAAAAAAGTAGCCTTCAAATTTATAAGCGAACGTGATTTAATGCAGGCTTTAATTAAAACCATTGAAGGTAATGTGCGTTCATTTGTGGCTACTAAAAAACAAGCCGAGGTTTTAGGACTTCGTCGTGAAATAGTACAATATGTAAAAGTAGAAGTTGACCAGACATTAGAAGAGTGGGGTTACCATTTACAGGATTTACAGATTAACGATATTACGTTTGATAAAATGATTTTAGAGTCCATGAGTAAAGTAGTAGCATCTAACAACTTAAAAGCCGCTGCCGAAAATGAAGGTCAGGCCTTGTTAATTACAAAAACCAAACAAGCTGAAGCGGATGGTAACTCTATTAAAATTTCGGCCGAGGCGGAAAAAGAAGCAGCCCGTTTACGTGGTCAGGGTGTGGCCTTGTTTCGTAAAGAAGTTGCTGCCGGTATGAGCGAAGCTGCCGAGCAAATGAAACAGGCTAACCTGGATACCAACGTTATCCTGTTTAGTATGTGGACAGAAGCCATTAAAAACTTTGCCGAATATGGCGATGGTAATGTAATATTCCTTGACGGAAGTGCGCAGGGAATGGAAGCTACCATGAAACAAATTCAGGCATTAATGGTAAAACAGGCCGGTACAGATGGTCCAGCCAAACACTAAAACACAACACCTAATTATAAAGCCGGTTTTAACCGGCTTTTTTTATGCTTGTTAAAATATTTAAAAACTTAGGTATCCTACACACGTAAATTTTTTATTTTCCGTTCCTACCCTGTTATTGACAGATGTTGATAACAAAAGAAAATGAGTATCCAAGTCCTTTGGTACATTTACGCACTTAAAGTATAAAAACATGTTTCATTTTTTGCAGATTGCCGATACTGCGCAACAAATAGCCAATAGCGCAGTTACTGATCAAAACAAAGATGGTAGTCTTAGTTTTTTTGAAGTTATTACCATGGGCGGCTGGATAATGCTGCCGTTAGGCCTTATGTTACTGGCGGCTATTTATGTTTTTGCCGAGCGTTATATTGCCATAAAAAACGCATCAAAGATTGACCAGAATTTTATGAACATCATCCGCGATCATATTGTATCGGGAAATGTTGCTGCAGCCAGAAGTTTTGCCAAAAACACAGCCAATCCGGTAGCACGCATTATTGATAAAGGTATTCAACGTCTGGGCAAACCCATTGAAGCTATTGAACGCAGCATGGACAATGTGGGTCAATTGGAAATGTATAAACTGGAAAAAAACCTGGGTATACTTTCTGTAATTTCTAAAGCCGCACCCATTTTTGGTTTCGTAGGTACGCTTATTGGTTTAATGCAGTTATTTTCTAACATTCACGATGCTAATGAAGTGGAGATTGGTGTTATCTCTCAAGGTATTTACACCAAACTTATTACCTCTATCAGCGGATTAGTGATTGGCTTATTGGCCTACCTAGGGTATAATTTTTTAAATACACAGATTGATAAAACAGCCAACAAAATGGAACTGGCCAGTTCCGATTTCCTTGATGTATTACAAGAACCTACCAGCCGATAAATTTTGTGCATTATGAAGTTTAGAAAAAAACACAGAGAAGAATCGGAGGTATTTACAGACTCGTTAAACGACATTCTGTTTATACTGTTGATGTTTTTCCTTATCACCACAACCATGGCTAACCCCAATGTGGTTAAGGTAAACAATCCCCGCGGTTCAAAAGATACTAAAGCAAAACAAAACATTGTTGTATCCATCAATAAAGATCAACACTTTTTCATAGGCCAAAAACAGGTTGACCCGATTATGCTGGACAGCCTGATACGTGCCGAGGTGGAAGCCAAACGTAAATTTATTGATACTCCATCCGTTGTAATTAACGCCGATACTATCTCCTATTATGGCGAAGTATTTCGTGTAATGCAATCGGCCAAACGTGCCGGTGCCAAGGTGGTAGCAAACGTAAGATAAGTTCAAAGCAAATTGCATATACTGTAAAGGGACTGGTAACAACCAGTCCTTTTTTTTGCGGCCTCCCCCTAACTTCGTTACTTCCCTTTCGGGAAGCTCCGGAGGAGGAGTTTTATATGTTCTCAGTATTTTAATTTTCACCTTTTCATTTTTAATTATTATATAACCAGCTACATTGCTACTATCATCGCCTGTTGTAACCCTATAAGGTTGGGATAAAATTTATTTCCAGTGGAAATAAATTTTAGACTATCACTTGTACTACAACAACGCAAAGCCTCAATGAGGCTAATCCAATAACTAATATC
>DHEF01000002.1:159981-242350 GCA_002399735.1 Chitinophagaceae bacterium UBA4857 | reverse complement strand
ATTAATTCTATTGGGCATTGTGCAGGTTTCCTATATAATCACAAAACCCAATTATTCATTATTACATCTTCATTATTAAATACGTATTGCAATGTTTAATTTTACTTTTTAAATATTGTTTATCATGAACATTAGAGAAGCACAAATAACCGATATACCTGCTATACAAATTATTCGCCATGCTGTAAAGGAAAATGTGTTATCAAACCCGGGTGTAGTAACCGATGAAGATTGTATTAATTATATAACCAAACGTGGTAAAGGCTGGGTGTATATAATAGAAAACGAAATAGTAGGTTTTGCCATTGCCGATTTAAAAGATCATAATATATGGGCCTTGTTTATACATCCTGATTATGAAAAACAAGGCATTGGTAAACAGTTACACGATGTAATGGTAGATTGGTATTTCTCGCAAACCAAACATACCATTTGGCTAAGCACTGATGCTAATACAAGAGCCGAACAATTTTACAGAAAAGCCGGTTGGCAGGCTGTTGGCACATATGGCAAAACCGAAATTAAATTTGAAATGACCGCCAGTGATTGGGAGAATAGAATTTGATGATTTGAAAATTTAGTGATTTAGAAATGAGGAAGATGAAAGGTAAATAAGGTTTCGTAGCAATTATTATCAATAGCAAGTAGTGTTAGCCTTTAACTTTTTGCAAAGCGTATCTGCTTCTATTCTTTTACTTTTTCTTTGTTTATCTGTAAAATAATTTGAAATGGATAAATCCATTAATAGTGGATCACATTAACATAGCTCACGGTTTAAAAAATATTTTCAGTGAAAGTAAAAAGTATAATTATCATTGGCGTCTTGACGAAGGGTTACATAACACAATAAAAACTCTCACCGGGTTTCGTCAGGCTCAACCTGACAGTGTTCTTGTCATTGTAAAGAACATAACTCTTCTTTTATTTGTGCCTTAGGGTGACCTTTGGTAACTTAATAATTAAGTAACAGAAAAAAGCTACCTGCATAATGCCCAATCAGGGATATGTAGTTGAACGGAGCGTCGACCCGAATCAAACACACAAGCCCAACTCGGCGTAAAAAAACAAGGGGCGATCAATCAGGGCGGTGCAGCTGATAACAAAAAACAAAAGAGCGTAAGAAAAGTAATTACTTAGTCTCACGCTCTTTTACTTATAACTTAAAACCTAAAACTTATTACCTATTTAGGCATTACATAATTTCTCACATCGTCGGCCGAAATGGTTTTACCCGAAAGTATTACCAAACGTTCTACCACGTTGCGTAACTCACGAATATTACCCGTCCAGTCGTATTGCTGTAGCAATTTCAAAGCTTCATCATCAATACCCTTTTTGGCTACGCCATAATCGGCACATATATCAGACAGAAACTGTTCTACCAACAACGGAATATCTTCCTTACGATTGTTAAGCGAGGGAACATGAATGAGAATAACACCCAAACGGTGATATAAGTCCAAACGGAAATTTTTATCTTCCACTTCCTTCAACAAATCTTTATTGGTAGCGGCTATTACACGTACATCAACGCTAATGTCTTTATCGGCGCCTACGCGGGTTATTTTGCCCTCTTGCAAAGCCCTTAATACTTTGGCTTGTGCACTCAGGCTCATGTCGCCAATTTCATCTAAAAACAGCGTACCGCCATTGGCTTGTTCAAACTTACCAATGCGTTGTTTTATGGCCGATGTAAAGGAGCCTTTTTCATGACCGAACAACTCACTTTCTATCAACTCGGTTGGTATAGCTGCACAGTTTACCTCAACCAACGGGCCACTGCTTCGGTTACTTTTTTCGTGAACCCAACGTGCCACTAATTCTTTACCCACACCGTTTTCGCCGGTAACTAAAATACGGGCTTCGGTTGGCGCTACTTTTTCAATGGTTTCTTTTATTTTATGAATCGGTTCCGAAGTACCAATCATTTCCTGTACCCTGCTTACTTTACGTTTAAGCACTTTGGTTTCGGTAACCAGGTTGCTTTTATCCAGGGCATTACGAATGGTAATTAATAAACGGTTTAAATCCGGTGGTTTTGATATATAATCATATGCACCTTTCTTAACGGCTTCAACAGCTGTTTCAATATTTCCATGACCTGAAATCATGATAATGGGCACATCGCCATTTGTTTCTCCTGCCTTTTGTAAAAACTCAATACCGTCCAGTTTGGGCATTTTAATGTCGCATAAAACAACATCAAACTTTTTTGCTTTAAACTGATTCAATCCTTCTTCACCATCAGCGGCTTCGGTAATAGTGTATCCTTCGTAAGATAAAATTTCGGATAATGTTTTTCTGATGGCCTTTTCGTCGTCAATAATTAAAATGTCGGGCATACAATTTTTAATCTTAAGTTTTAAGGAGGCTTGTAAAATTTATTTTTCTAAGACAATACTTGTACCAAAGTATTCGCAATCAAATACATCGGTCATAAAAAGTTTTGTAACACTAATAAAAATAAGAGAATAAAGTTTAACAGAAAAAAATGCTTGCTGCTTTGTTCAATTTTTTGAAGTTTTTTAAATCAAGCACGCAAAAAAGAAGTACTTGCAAAAAAAAGAAAGGCCGGATAGAAATCCAGCCTCGTTGTAAAATCCAATATCCTATGAAAAACCATAACAAAGATGCAATTTGGTAGGGAAAACGCTGCATTTATTGCCAAAAACTTATTACCAGTAATTTTACGATTATAACTTTTGCAAAGCTTTTACATATGCTAAAAATTTGATTATCAATATATTTAATGAAAATATAATATAAAGAATTTATATAAATTATTTTTCGGTTCGAAGTAGTACAATAAATTTTTTTTGCCGAAAACTGCGTTTTTTAGTAGCACAAAAATATTTATGACCGCAATAAGCAGAAATTTAAGCCAGAAGGCCAATAAAAAAGGCTGCATAAAATGCAGCCCTATCAAAGCAATTGGTTGTAATATTTATTTTTTTACGTACATCACTTCTTTTACCAACTTAACCGTACGGGCTACATCTGGTAATGCTAGTGCAACTAAGTTTGGTGCATAGTGTAATGGCGCATCAGCCGCAGTAATACGACGTATAGGCGCATCTAAATAATCAAACCCTTCCTTTTGAATACGGTAGCTGATTTCTGAAGAGATAGAAGCAAAAGGCCATTGCTCTTCTACAATTACCAGGCGGTTCGTTTTTTTAACACTTTCTAGAATAGTCATCCAGTCTAAAGGACGAATAGAGCGAAGGTCAATTACCTCGGCGCTAATACCTTCTTTTTCTAATTCGGCAGCAGCACCCAACGCTACTTTCATCATTTTATTAAATGAAACGATGGTTACATCAGTACCCGCACGTTTCACATCAGCTTTACCTAGTTCAATATAATATTCTTCTTCCGGCACTTCCATTTTATCACCGTACATCTGCTCACTTTCCATAAACATTACCGGATCTTCTTCGTAACGGATAGCTTGTTTTAATAAACCTTTAGCATCGTAAGGGTTACTGGGCGATACTACTTTAATACCCGGGATATTTGCATACAAAGCTTCAAAAGCTGTAGAGTGTTGTGCACCCAATTGACCGGCCGAACCGTTACCACCTCTGAATACGATAGGACAAGAAATTTGTCCACCGCTCATTGCCAACATTTTAGAAGCTGTATTTAAAATTTGATCTAAGGCTAATACAGCAAAGTTCCAGGTCATAAACTCAACCACCGGACGCAGACCGTTTTGAGCAGAACCTACACCAATAGCCGTAAAACCCAACTCGGCAATCGGCGTATCAATAACACGTTTAGGACCAAACTCGGCCAACATACCCTGACTAACCTTATATGCTCCGTTATATTCTGCTACCTCCTCGCCCATTAAATACACACGCTCATCTCTTCTCATTTCCTCACTCATTGCTTCACGCAAAGCTTCTCTAAATGCTATAATTCTGCCCATGTTGCTACTTAATTTAAAAAGTGTGGCAAATGTAAGCGAGATAAGGGACAAAACCTAAAACTGAAAAAGGAAAAGTTGGGAGAATCGTTAATGGTTAAATATGCCATTTGCAGTCTTAAAAGGGTGAGTCTATATACTTTACACTAAAATCTATATACTGTTATGGGCTGTCTGCAGTAGTAACTCTGGTCAGCTGCAGTTCCCGCTGCTACGGGCTCCGCTTCGCTCCGGTGCTCCACTGCGTTACGCACTAAACCCTTCGCATCGGGCAGCCAGTCGGCATTAGAATATAGCCGGGCAGTTTACTACCGTTTGGGCAGTTTTATAAGGTGGATATTTTTGTATATTGTTGGGTGATATCAATAACTTTTTTACATAAAAATTTATGACAACATACCTGACTAAAAAAGAAGATGGAAAAACTCATCATTTCAGAATAACAGTTGAAAACAATGGAGTTTCCATTGTTACTGGGGTATTTTACAATTGGCTGGGGAAACACTTTGAAGGTTGTGGTGATAACGCATCAGCCGTGGAACGGCAAAAGCAATTAATTGACGAGAAACGAAAAGATGGTTTTCATATTACTGAATTTATTCAAACTCTTGAAAACACTACAGATGTTTACGATAAAGCAAAGTGGCACTATGATGGAGAATTTCCAAGCGAATTGGACGAATCTCAAGGTTTTGTACATACAGGCATGTTCTTAGGCTGGCTAGTCGACAACGATTTAATGAGTGAAGAATTCAATTCAGACTTTGAAGATGACATCAGAGATTTTAAAAGCCAAGAGTTAACAGGGGCACAAATTTTTGAAAGATGTTGTGACGGAGTCTTAATGCTTGAAGACATAAGTGAACCGGGCAACAGGTTTGCCTTGCATTACTTTGATTTTGACAAAGGGCAATATCTAGTTGATTACGAAACTTTATTAGCAAAAGGATTACCGACAATGTATCATGTAGAAGATACTTGGGAAAATTATAAAAAATTAAAAATCCAATTAGACAAAAGACATTCTGAATGGAAAAATCAGAACAATAAAAAACCATTTTGGAAATTTTGGTAGGCAAAGATTATCAAAAAAAATTTAACATTCAACTCTTTATATTGGCAGAGGTAAAAACAAATACTACATATAAACTCCTACCATTTAACTACAATAATCATGGGACTAGATAGTGTTGAACTTTTAATGCTAGTAGAAAAACATTTTTCGATTTCTATTCCTGACGCCGAGGCAGAGAAAGCTTATACGATTGGAAAACTTGTGGATTGCGTTGCTAAAATACTGAATGTAACCGCATATGATTTTTCGCTGCGAGAAAATACTTTTGCTTCCATTAAAAAAGAAATACTGGACTTAAAAAGCTATCAACTTCCTTTTAAAATTACAGACAAAGTATCCAACTCATTAGACGTAGAAGACAAAGACTTAATCATTGATTTGGAAAACAGGATTGGATTAAAATTTCCGGGCATTGATACTTCTGCTACTAATACCAACTCATTATTATTGAAGCTTAAGCATTGGTTTAACACAACAGCATCTATAAGCTTTGAACAAATCACTTGGAAAAAGTATGTTGATATTATGCTTGCTGAAAATTTATATAATTTATCAAAACCCTTAGCCTATACATCAAAATACGAGATTTATATTGCCATTATGCGAATTACCGTTGACAAAATCGGCATTGATTATGAAGAAATTGGTATTGGAAAATCTTTTACCGATGATTTAGGGGTTGATTAAAAAAATGGCAGAAAGTTCCAATAAATTAGTGTAAACAACTAAATCTAAAGTTTAATGAACCGTTCTTTCGAATTCAATACAATTTATGTAGTAGAATCTTTAGCTGACCACGAAGAACAAACAGGTGAGATACTTTACAATGACATTATTAAGCGTAGTTCGGATAGAACAGGCATGCACCACACCAAGTTGATAAAAGTTGATACAAAAGAAGCATTCTGCAACGCACTAACAAATATAAAAAACCATACCCATATAGGCTATTATCCGTTTATACATTTTGAAATTCACGGAAGCAATAAAAAAAACGGCCTTATATTAAAGTCAGGTGAAATAATATTATGGAAAGAATTATTTAGTTTAACTCAACAAATAAATATTATAACAAAAAATAACCTGGTTATATCTTTAGCAACATGCTATGGCGCTTACTTTCTGAGTGAGATAAAAATATACGAAGCAGCACCATTTTGTGGATTTGTTTCTACTACTGGATTATTGTACGAAGATGAAATAATAGCAGGATTTACGTCTTTCTTTGAGTCAATTTTTGACAATAGAGACTTCGATATAGCTGTAGAAAAATTAAATACAGCCAATGGTTTACAAAAAAAATATAAGTTCCAAACTGCAGAAGAGTTTTTTGAAGACCTAATTAGCAATATGATGCCAAATTTTGGTGTAAATCATATAGATTATAAAATGCGGGTAATTCAATTGGTAAATCAATCAAAACTAAGTCCAACATATCACAATAAATCAGAAGATGAATTAAGAGAAAATATTGTAACGCTAATTAATAAACAAAGAGAAACTTTTAAAGCGGAGTATAAAAAAACTTTTTTATTGTCTGATTAAATTAACATTCGACTCCTACTGAGTCGTAGTCAATTACATGAGTCGTAGTCAATTACATTAGTACTTATTATGAACATGCGATGCATTCAGCGTCGAAAAATACTATCATTTATAATTAGGATGAAAATATTTCCATCCCGAAGGGATGGCACGTTAATAGAAAAAAACATAAAGAATCTACAACCTGAAGGTGTCGAATGTTTTTATAAAATATAGTGTGCTAAAAAGCCCAACAATGTTATAGCGCTCAAAAGCTGCCGGATTGCAGCGGCACCGCAGCGAAGCGGAGGTACAGCGGAAAGCCGGAACTGCTGCTGACCGGAGTTACTACGGCTGATAGCCCCAAAACAATTGACAATGGACAAGTGATAATGAACAATTAAACAAACAATTGTCACTTATCAATTATCAACTGTCAATTGAAACATCATATTTTGCTGTTGCACCCAATGTAGCCATCATACCAATGCCGGTTTCAATGGCATTTTCGTCAATATTAAAAGTTGGGGTATGTACACCGGCAGTAATGCCTTTTTCTATATTCATTACACCCAGGCGGTAAAAACAACCGGGTATTTGTTGCGAGTAATAACCAAAATCTTCGGCACCCATGCGTTTCTCGGTTTCCTCTACCAATTGTGCATTGCCCATAAACTCAATGGCAATATTTTTGGCTACTTCGTGCAGGCCTTCGTTATTGTACACACAAGGGTAACCTACATCAATTAACAAATCGGCCTGCCCACCCATACTCTGCACCAGGTTATTGGTAATTTGTGTAATCAATTGGTGAGCTTTAAAACGCCATGTTTCGTCCATAGCCCTGAAAGTGCCTTTTAATTTTACTTCGTTAGGCACTACATTGGTAGTGCTGCCACCATTGAAAGAGGTAATAGACAATACACTTGGGTTATGCGGATCGTTATTACGACTAACTACTTGTTGCAAGGCAATAATTAAATGCGAGGCTATTAAAATAGGATCGATACATAAATGCGGTGCCGCAGCATGACCACCTTTTCCTTTGATGGTGATGTATAACTCATCGGCACTGGCCATGGCTTTACCTGCACGAAAACTTAGTTTACCAATTTGCAAACCAGGGTGCACATGCAAACCAAAAATGGCGGATGGACGAGGATTATCTAACACGCCTTCTTTAATTAACAAACTGGCGCCACCCGGATTTTTTTCTTCGCCGGGTTGAAAAATAAGTTTTACCGTACCCTCCCATTCATCTTTTAACTCCTGCAAAACTTTTGCAGCACCTAACAAACAGGTAGTGTGTACATCATGACCGCAGGCATGCATTACACCGGCATTGGTTGATTTATAATCAATATCATTTTCTTCCAATATAGGTAAGGCATCCATATCGGCACGCAGGGCCACTACCCTGCTTTCCGGATTTTTGCCTTTAATAATACCAATAACACCGGTAGTAGCTTTTATTTCAAAGGGTATGCCCCAGCCGCTTAGTTTTTGTTGTACGTATTTTGATGTTTCGTATTCTTCGTAGCTTAATTCGGGGTGTGCATGTAAATGATGACGTACCGCTATAAACTCGTTCTTATATGTTGCTGCCAGTTGTTTAATTTTCTCGATCATGCGACAAAGTTAAAATAAAGTAGGTAGTTATTGAGAATTGAGATTTAAGATTTGAGACTTAAGAAGTCCCGTAATTTTTTGTGTACATATAACTTATAACTTTTAACTTACAACTTTTATTACCAATTACACCGCTATGGCTTTAAGTAGAATTTGGACCGCCTTTATTTTAGTAGCTGTATTAGTAGCTGCGTTTAAATTTACATTTCAACCGGGTCAGGATAAACTTTTTAGCCAATTAGTAGCTGGTCGTAATACCGATACCATGTCGGTACGCAGTGTAGACTCCACCTTATTGCCTGCCGGTGTACATCAACAATTAGCCGTACAAAAACTGGCGGCCTGGGATAAGGAAAAAGTGTATAAAACTGCCGAAGGCGAATACCGTGCTTTTAGAATGTTACCGGCCAACGGTATTTTTGAAACGACTAAAGATGCCGTAACACTTTGCATAGGTTTAATTGGGGTAATGGCTTTGTTTTTAGGTTTTATGAGTATTGCCGAAAAAGCAGGTGGTGTCCGTTTTTTATCCAGAATAATTGGCCCTTTTTTCTCCCGCATTTTTCCCGATGTTCCTAAAAATCATCCGGCCATGGGACATATGGTGATGAATTTTTCGGCTAACTTAATGGGCTTAGATAATGCCGCCACACCATTTGGTATTAAAGCCATGGAAAGTTTACAGGAGCTGAACGCCGATAAAACCACCGCATCTAACGCACAGGTAATGTTTATGTGTTTGCATGCATCGGGGCTAACCTTAATACCAACGGCTATTATTGCGGACAGGGTTTCGTTAAAATCTGCCCACCCAACCGATATATTTATACCTTGTATGATTGCTACTTTTGTAGCTACATTGGCCGCCATGAGTATCGTTGCATTTAAACAACGTATCAAACTATTTCAACCGGTTATACTGGCCTGGATACTGGGTGTGTCGGCGGTGATTGCCGCATTGGTTATGTACATTAAAACATTATCGGCCGAAGGTGTACAAATTTTTTCCAGCAGCTTAAGCAACGGTATTATATTGTTAATTTTTTTACTAATTGTACTGGGCGGCATGTACAAAAAAATAAACATTTTTGATGCATTTGTAGAAGGAGCCAAAAGTGGTTTTGAAACCGCCATTCGCATTATACCTTACCTAGTAGGATTATTAGTGGCAATAAGTTTACTGCGTAACAGTGGTGGTTTTGATTTTGTATTGGACGGTATTAAAATGGTATTTGCCTGGTTTAACGGTGACACCCGCATTGTAGATGCTCTACCTACTGCTATTATAAAACCACTAAGCGGCAGCGGTGCCCGTGCCATGATGATTGATACCTTAAACTCACAAGGTGTAGATTCTTTTGCCGGTAACCTGGCATCGGTTTTCCGCGGGTCGGCCGATACTACTTTTTATATTATTGCCGTGTATTTTGGTGCGGTAGGTATTAAAAATACCCGCTACTCGGTGGGCACCATGTTACTGGCCGACCTAGCCGGTATTATCACCTCAATTATTTTAGCGTATTTGTTCTTTGCGTAAGGAGAGTTGAGCATTCAGCATTGAGAATTGAGATTTGAGATATGAGTTTTTAGAGCGCTTTGTCCTACTTAAAACTTATAACTCAAAACTTAAAACTCGTTTTGGGCTTTGAGCAGTAGTAATTCTAATCAACTGCAGTCCCGGCTTTCTGTTGCAAGTCCGCCACAAACCCTTGCACAGACCTTCAGCGGGCTTTCCACTGCAATCCGGCAGCCATTCATCTTTTTAACAACCATCGGCTGTCCCAATTCATCATTCATAACTCCATTTTTTATTTATTGCAACAATGTTGCAATAAATAAAAAACACTTATCTTTGTTTAATAAATGTCTTTTATGCCTACAACAAAAAACTTCAATGTCATTATAATTGGTGGTAGTTATGCCGGTCTGTCCGCTGCCATGGCCTTAGGCCGTTCCCTAAAAAGTGTGTTAATAATAGATAATGGCCAACCTTGTAATGCACCTACACCGCATTCGCATAATTTTCTTACGCAGGACGGACAAACTCCGGGGGCTATTGCAGCCATTGGTAAACAACAGGTTCAGCAATACCCTACTGTACAATTTTATGATGGTGTAGCCATTACTGGTAAAAAAATGGAGAATGGTTTTGAAATCAGTACCGGGTCGGGAAAAACATTCATGGCTAAAAAATTAATCTTTGCTACCGGTATAAAAGATTTATTGCCCCAAATCGAAGGTCTTGCCGGCTGTTGGGGTAAAACAGTTATTCATTGCCCTTATTGCCATGGTTACGAATTTCGTAACAAAAGAACCGGCATTATGGCCAATGGCGAATTGGCTTTTCATATAACCATGCTGGTAAATAATCTTAGCCAATATATTACCATATTTACCAATGGCCCCGCAACATTTACACCCGAACAACTTGACAAACTACAACAACACGATATTGCCATTATAACAACACCCATTGCCAGTATAGCTAACACCAACGGAAATATTTCAGGAATAAATTTTACCGACGGAACGAGTATGTCTTTGGATGCTTTATATGCTCGTGTTGCATTTGAACAACACTGCGCTATTCCACAAACATTAGGTTGTGTATTAAACGAACAAGGTTATATACAGGTTGATAATATGCAACAAACAAATATTCCGGGAGTATACGCCTGTGGCGATAACAGCTCTTTTATGCGATCAGTAGCCAATGCAGTAGCAACAGGTAACTTAACAGGTGCTGCGGTAAATGCTGAACTGACTAAAGAAATGTTTTAGTAGATACTGGCTTCATTATTATCTCCAAAATACGTAAGAATGCCTCTTGCTGATCCACAAAAGGATAATGCGAGCAATTCTCAATCACATGCAAATGTTTTGAGCCTACCAGCTTTTTCATGTCCTGTAATTGTTTAGCCGAAAAAATATTGTCTTGCTGTCCGTAAACAGCAAATAAACCCACATGTTGCTTCTTAATGTTGCGCAATTCAGGCTTAGTATTAATATTCACCCGTTTTTCATTTTCATAGAATCGTACAGGTGCCAGATCGTTTCTGATATTCTGTTTAAAAAATTCACTTTGTTCATACAAGAGGTTTACAGCTTTTGATTCATTTGTAGGGTGCGGCATTTGAAAATAGCCATATGCTGCTGCCACTTCGTAGCATTGTTTTCGGTAATCAGCACCGTTTTTATTCAGGCTTTTAATCCACTTAATTTTATTACTGGTAACCGAATCTTTTTTCGCAGCCGCCAGACCACTAACTGTTGAAAGAATATGGTTGTAAGTTTCCTGCTGAGAGAACAAAGCGCCCACTAATATTAATCGTTCAACTTTCGCCGGGTACATATCTGTGTACAAGGTAGCAACAATACCACCAAAACTGTGGCCAAGAATAGTTACCTTTTTAAGTCCGTAGGTGTTTAATAAATTATTCAAATCATTAAAAGATTCCTGAAAAGTAAACGTTGCGCTTGTATCAACCGAGCGGCCTTCTCCCCGCCTGTCATACACAATTACATAAAAACCTTTGTCAGCCAATGTTTGTGCCGTTGTACCTTCAAAAAGTGTAGCATTACCTCTTGGGCCTCCGTGTATATACACAATGGCAGGATTTGATTTTTTACCGTAGGCTTTAGCATAAATAGTTTGTGTAAACGCTGACTGAACAAGTAGAAGAAAACAAAAAAGTAATAGTTGGTATTTAACTGTTAACATAAATTGCTGATGTAAAAAGAAAGCAAATCTATAATCAAAAAACAGAAATATCAGTTCTTAAAAAAATATAGTTGTAGAAAACCAATGTCACATTTGCGAAAATCTGCAATACTTTCACTTACATAATCTGCGGGAAAAATTCTGCAACTTAAAACTAAACCGGTTACGTAGCTTTTGCTACAATCAGTCTTAAAGTTTACTTTCGTGTTGCATGAATATTTACACTACTCCCGGCTCCGTTACCATTACCTGTCATAAACGAACCATGCCTTATCTGGAACAGGAGGTAAAGGAATTGGGCTTTACCCCCACAGAAACTTTTATTACCGGTGTAAAGTTAAAAGCAACGGTAAATGAGTGTATCAGGCTCAACCTTAATCTTCGTTGTGCCAGTCAGGTATTGTACAGCCTGCAATCATTTCAAGCCAATAATGCCGATGATGTATATAAAAAACTGGTAAACTACGCCTGGGAAAATATTTTACCCCGTGGTGCTTATTTCTCTATAACCAGTAACGTTAGCAATAACACCATCAATAACAGCATGTACGCCAACCTGCGTGTAAAAGATGCTATTATTGACAGGTTACGTGATAAAACAGGAACAAGGCCATCAACCGGTTCCGCCTTAACAGGCGCAGTCATTCACTTGTTTTGGAAAGAAGATTATGCGGAAGTTTTTGTAGATACTTCCGGTGATTCGCTGGCCCGCCACGGATACAGAAAAATACCCGGACAAGCACCCATGCTGGAATCACTTGCCTCTGCCACTATTTATGCCTCACGTTGGGACAGGGTTAGCCCTTTTGTTAATCCCATGTGCGGTTCCGGTACCATTGCTATAGAAGCCGCCATGATTGCCACTAACCGCAGGCCGGGTTTGTTCAGAACCAACTATGCGTTTATGCACCTGCAAGGCTATGATGAACAAGTTTACTTAAAGGAAGATGCCCGGTTAGAAAAACAGATTAAAGAAGTTCCGGACCTGAAAATAATTGCTACAGATTACAGTGCTAGAGCCATTGAGAACGCCCGCAAAAATGCAGTAGCTGCGGGTGTTTCAAAACTCATAGAATTCTCCGTTTGTGATTTTGCCGATACCCATGTTCCACAAAATGTACCCGGTGTTTTTTATGTAAACCCCGAGTATGGTGACCGCCTAGGCGAAATAACAGCGCTTGAAAAAACCTATAGCCGTATCGGTGATTTTATGAAACAAAGATGTGGCGGTTATTTTGGTTATGTATTTACCGGCAATCTCGATCTTGCGAAAAAAATTGGCCTGAAAGCTAAACGACGTATAGAGTTTTACACGAGTACGATTGATTGCAGGTTACTGGAGTATGAGTTGTATAGCGGAACCCGCTCTAAATCAGATCAAGTCACGACTTTATCTGTTTAAATAACCTTTCAACCTAACACTCTTCTGCCACATATACACACAATTGCATGACGGATCATGCTTCCCAACTCTATTATTATCGCCAACCTAAATCGGGAGCAACAAATTTTATAATAGCGGACAACAGATGAACATTGTACTCCACCCCTAATGTATTAGGAATGGTTAACAACAGGGTATCCGCTTCCCTGATCGCTTCGTCCTTCACTAATTGACTAATGAGTTTATCGGGTTCAGCAGCATAACTTTTTCCGAACACGGCCCTTTTGTCCTGTTCAATGTATCCAAAACTATCCGATCCTTTTGCTTCCTGGCCAAAGTAGTAACGGTCCTGATCATTTACCAACGCAAAGATGGAACGACTGACAGAAACCCTTGGTTCCCACTTATGACCCGCCTTTTTCCAGGCTTCTTTGTATAACCTAATTTGCTCTGCCTGCTGTATGTGAAAGGGTTGGCCATTTTCATCATATTTGAGGGTAGAGCTTTGCAAGTTCATCCCCATTTCGGCAGCCCATATTGCCGTAGCATTAGAGGCTGCTCCCCACCAAATACGGTTTCGCAGTCCTTCTGCATGCGGCTCCAGACGTAATAAACCCGGTGGGTTCGGGAACATGGGATATGGATTCGGTTGGGCAAATCCCACTCCTTTTAATTTATCTAAAAACTCTATGGCTTTTTTACGCCCCATATCTGCGTCTGTGTCTCCCTCTTCCGGTTCATATCCAAAATGTCGCCAGCCATCTATTACCTGTTCGGGGGATCCCCTGCTGATGCCTAATTGCAAGCGTCCTCCGGCAATCAGGTCCGTAGCTCCTGCTTCTTCTACCATGTAAAGCGGGTTTTCATATCGCATATCAATTACCCCGGTTCCCATTTCAATTCGTTTTGTTTTGGCAGCCACTGCAGCAAGCAAAGGGAAAGGTGATGCCAATTGTTTGGCAAAATGATGTACCCTGAAATAGGCACCATCCAAGCCCATTTCTTCAGCAGCCATCGCCAAGTCAACAGATTGAAGCAGGGTATCTGCGGCAGTCTGTGTCTTGTAAGAAGGGTGATTCGCCCAATGTCCAAATGATAAAAATCCTATGTTTTTCATTTTTTATTACGCTTTAAGTCATCTTGATTATTATCTATAATAACAATCAAGAACAGCGTTTGTTGCACCAATCAGGTGTGTACTTTGTAATTTTGCCGGAAGCGACTTTATCCGTTCCGGTGAAGCAGGTGGACATGTTATCATACAGGAATTTCGTCAAGATTGCTATTCTTTGTTTAAGAATTTTGAAAAATCGGTAAAATACTTTTCCATCTCAGCTGATGCATACGGTAGTTCTTCCCGTTTGAATTTTTCATTCATCCGTTTAAACAGCTCCCTTGCTTTATCATACTGTTCAAGTGTCCACAAGCGATATATGTTATTGATGTAGGTCCAGCGAAAACCATTCACCATGTTTAATGCATCTGTAGATTTGGTGATATCATCCTTCTGAATGCCCTCCATATTATAGTGGTCGAGGTTTTTTGAAATGACCGTTCCATCAATTTTTCCGGTTGACAGTTTATTTACAAGCCCTTCATCCTGCAAACAGCCAGAGAGAAAAAGATTGTAGGTGGAGTCGGAGTTGTTATTAAAATAGATCGGGCGTGTAAATAAGTTTTGCTCTATCATGTCTAATAAAATGATGTCGCTCCGCAAAAGGTATTCATCACCATAGGTGGGGTCTAATTGCCAACTAAATTTTTGAGACGGTGTTGTAGGGTTTCGAATAGCGATCTGCCGGGATTGCCACTCCCTGTAACTGATGGTATCTAATTCCGCCTCAGTGTAACGTAGTTTCAGGTGGTGGTCCGCCTTCATGTATTTGGGATACCAGTGAGTGTTAAACATGTCGGCATTCACTATGGTTATATCCGAACGGTAATTTTCTATTAACTGTAAGTAAGCGGTTGAGAAAGTTATATTATCTCCCCTTGTTATAAGTATGGCATTTTGCTCACAGCTATTTAAAAGCCGGCGGTTAAAAGACAAAACGGCATCTATAAAACCACCTCTTCTTTTCCCTTCTCTCAAAGCCCAATTTGCCGAATCCCGTTCTTTCCTGTTTAGATAAGCCAAAGCCAAACTGCCCCAGATAGATGTAAGTTTCGAGTAGGGGTCTGACAAAAAAAGTTCTCCACGATACAAGGGTTCTAACCGGTTCACTTCCTCCAATTGTTCACTGGCCTCGATGGTCATTCCAATTTGTAAATGATCCATATCTCTTGCATCCACTGCATGCATACGGTCAATGGTGTATGCTAAAAAATACCGGTATTCTGCATTTCCCGGATGCTGTTTTACCTGCCTGGTAAGTATGTTAAAAGCGGTAGAATAATCTGGTGTATCCTTTTTTGCTTGTTGTATAAATTCATGTTTACCGCTATCATCCATTGTTGCCCCCGCAGTAGTTGAGGGCTGGGCCAAACAAAGTTTGGAAAGAAACAGGGGTATGATAATAGCTACTTTCAGTATAACATTTTGTGCGCCCATTACAGGTCAGTTTTAAAA
Organism: Chitinophagaceae bacterium UBA4857; assembly: GCA_002399735.1. Lineage (GTDB taxonomy): Bacteria > Bacteroidota > Bacteroidia > Chitinophagales > Chitinophagaceae > Terrimonas. The sequence continues at coordinate 226,517 of DHEF01000002.1, read as the reverse complement.
GTTTATTTATTTATATACAGCAACCAGGGAACAGGTTCTTTATATCTTCAAACAAGTTTAGGAAATTGATTTTTTCATTTCTTCAATATAACGCATACTTTCCTCCCCCTATGTTTATATAGCCTGCAATGTATACTTTCCCTTTATCAAAAACAATGTCCCTTCCAATACCCAAAGCGATATTATTCAGCGGAATTTCTATGCCGTTTTTCCAATAATAAGTTTTGAGCATGTATCATCCATCTAACTCGTTAAATAAACAATCATATATAAAGAAGTTATCGCTCTTATGTTAGGAAACAAACCATCACTGATGGTCTCTCTTGTTTCATTTTTCCATACCCGACCCATTCGATTCGGTGCATAAGCATCCCCGGCAAAATAGACGGCTGGTTCAACGGGTAAAGTTACCGGTTTATCTTTTTTGCATGATGTAGAACCAACCGCCCAAAGTCCCAATGCTACTACTAAAACTAAACACCGTTTCATGATAAACGCATTCGGGCATGACATGATCGCAAAGGATTTTACTTGTTAAATAGATTATACCTTGCCGACAGTTCTATACTACGATGGTATTGTTTACCAATCCCTGCGTCTTTCTTTTTTGAAATAGTTACGAATCCATTCTTCAGTCCCAATTGAACAGATAGTTTTTCTGTCACCTTGTATCCAGCCAATATGCTTAAGCCAACATCAAACCTTCTATAATAATCGCTTTCGCTAAAATCAATTTTGCTTTTCTTCTCATTGGTTTTGGTAGTTATACTGGTGAGATAACCGAAGTAAGGCCCAGCTCCGGCATAAAATTTATTTAAATTGCCGGAAAAGTTATAAATCCCATGTATAGGTAATTCAATAAAGTGATAACGGTTACTTAGAGGCCCTAAGTCGGGTGCGTAGCCGCCGGGGTTCTGCTCAAATACACTTTCAAACTTTGTTCCTTTTTGCGTATATAACATGCCTGCCCGCAGCATCAATGCCTCTGTAATAGGTGTCTGTACACTCGCTCCGAGATGAAAACCGAAAAAAAACACCTGATCCTTACGCGTTTTACCATAATAGTTTGGCTTGTTTAAGCCTCCTTCCACACCAACGTCAAATGTGCGTTGCGCCCGGATACTTGTGTTGAACATGAGCATTGAAGCTATACTGATAATGATTATTGTTAGTTTCATTTTAAAAAAATTTGTGGATTAGTTATTTTAGTTGATGACCAATATATCGTTCAATTTGGTGGGCCAATCATCTTTCAGCCGCACCAGCTTATTATTTTTCCAGTACACCGGTTTAAAGTCAATGTAACCACATACGTACACATCACCCTCAACGATATAAATTCGTTGCGCCTGTGCATGATATGTCGGATTTTCCAGTACTTCCAGTATTACCTGTGTTCCGTTTTTCCAGTAGCAGGGCTCCTTTGCGCCCTTCTTACCAATGACATACACATCGTTTCCACTAAGCGCTATCCCTGTAGCGTGTATATTATTGCCATTTGCAACAGCGAGTTCACGTAATAGGCCATTCGTCCAGAGTACCGGTATGGTGGTGGTTGCACCGGTCACGGCATCTATACGGTAACCCGTTCCCGCAACATACACATTCGTCCCCGATACCACCACACCAGCAGCCGCTGCATAATTAAAATCTTTCTTGTCCAATTCTATAATGGTATTATTTTTCCAGTATATCGGTTGCCACAGTTGTTTGTAAACCGGAGTAAATTGGACATTCATGATATTTCCAGCGATATACACATCTTCCCCCTGCACCGCCATGACACCATCAGCCTGCGCATTCGTTGGCGTGGTTAGCATATGTTGTACACCGTCTTTCCAGTAACATACTTTGAATTTTAGTGCGCCGGTGGCTGTTTCGGACTCTTCACCCGATACATAAATCGTTTTTCCGCTGACCACAATATCGTGTACTTTGGCAACTCTTTTCCCATCCGTGAGACGCTGCTCCATGCCGTTTTTCCATACTGTAGCCACATTACGCTTTCGGGCAAATTCATCTTGCTCCCCTACCGCTTCATGGCCAGCCACATAAATATCTTTATCCAGATGGGTAATCGCTTTAGCATAGGCTTCTATACCTGATGGTGTAAGTTCAGTTATTGTTTCATTGGCAAAAGTTACCGCATGTACTTCCCATGGATTTGAGCCCCAATATTTTTCACCTGCCATATAAATGCCCGGGGCTGGCTTTAGAGGAGGAGGATCTGGCGATGCAGGTTTGCTTTTTTTGCATCCGGGCAATAAAAAAACGAGTGCACAACAAAGTATTGAGGCCTTTACAAAATATTTTTCCATCATGAATATACCTTTGGTTAGAAGTACATCGGAATATTCATAAAAATGTCATCAAAAAAAATTATTCATCCGTTTTCAAAATATACTGCTCAGCTATCCATTCAAGCTACTCACATTTTAATATACAATATTCAACGCCCTTTTCAATATTACATCATTGTCATTAAGTCTATCAGAAAGCGTTGGGTAAATAATATAATCAGGGGTATAGTATTTTTTTTGACCTTCTGAATAACCTGGTAACTTAAAGTTTACCGTAGGGGCAATAAGCTCTATTTTAGAGTTCTTTAAATATGTTTGTTTTATTTCCCCGGTTATGTATAAAGCTTCCGAACTTTCGTTTCCTATAGTTACACCTATGTTATAATGCCTGAATCCTACCTGCATCATGTGTGCGCTGGAATATGTTAAAACGTCTGAAAGAAGAATAACTTTTCCTTTAAATTTAATTTTAGTAAATATCGGATCATGCGTTTTTGTTTCCGTATCCGCTGCATATCGTTTTCCATTATGAAAATAATCAACCCCGGCTACCAATGTATAAGGTGTATCCATAAAATAATCAAATACATTCTTTGCCAGTGCCGAATTACCACCCATGTTCCCCCTTATATCAATGACTAACTTACGAATAGCTTGTTTTTTAAGCAGCGCAAAATCTTTTTCCAGCATACTTTTAAGAGTATCCGGTTGCAGGGTCAGCTGGTTAATTTTTAAGTAGGCGGTTTCAGTACCCAAGGTTTTAAACTCATAAACAGAATCCAGCTGCCTATTCAATATACCAGCATTTATTCCCTTTACAAAATAGGTACTATCGGTTGTAGTTATTTCAAAATTCTCTGTAAATCCAAACAGTGCATACAACCGATTGTGAAAAACCGATTCCGTTCTATATTCGAAAAATAATTGCTTGTTTTTATCTGTCTCCTTCGTTCCACGTATTTTCGTGATAATCTCTTTTGCCGAAAGCTTATTTATAAAAAGTATTTCGGCGCCTTTCTTTATTTGTTTTTCTACAGATAAGTCATCAAGCACATACAAACGGTTTTCGTGTATAATTACACGTATGGGAAAACAGGAGGTATTATTAGGCTCCATCAATTTGTCCGGTAAATGAATGGAAAAATGCGCATCGTTCAGGCACTGGACTAAGGGGTAAAACACCTGAAATAGTTCCCGGGTTGTCATACCCTCCCTTAACTGGTTTGATACCGTTTTTTTTATTGATTCATATTCAGCTTTGGGAGTATAATAAAACGCATCGGGAACCCCTGTTTCAATTTTTCCGGTAAGTTCTAAAAAATCATCCCGCACTTCCTCAAATGACAAATATTCATTCACTACCTTTCTGTTACTTAGCTTAAAGGAATAAATTATAACAGAACCAATAACCAATACAACGACTAATATTTTAAAAGCATAAGGTTTCATACGTTTACCATATTTTTCAATAAATATTTTTCCTGATTTCGTAAGTTCATTTTGTTCATCACCGAATCTATTAACGTGCAGACTGCTTTCGGATCACTCTCCTTTAACATTTTTAATTTTACCAGCGAAATTAGATATGTCCATTGGACAATTCTTTTTCAATGGCAAACAGTATTACTAAAGCCTCTTCGTTTTTACCAATCCAGTTTAAGCAAAAGCAATTATTCAGCTTAACGACAGGAAAGAATGAAACCTATTGCAACATTAAATATAACGCTATAATATCCAACCAATCATTTTGAGTAAATTGTCTGATAGAAATGTATTTATGCGCAATAATCGCTTCAAGATAAAATTTTATTTAGTTAACATAGTCAATGTTAAGTTTTGGGCTTGCAATATTATTCTACAATCGTATAAAATTACAACCAGCCAGTTTTCCCAAGCCGGTAGTATATTACCTTGATCCTAAATAACTAGTGTTATAATTTGAATATTGGAAAATCTTTACCGGGGTTCGGATGAAATTTCAACATTTTCCAGCAGAAGTTTCCGAACATTGGGATGATAGTATCGCAATAAGAGCAGTGGTTTGAGGCTCATTAGCCCAATTTTGAAAATATATTAAATAAGCGATTAATATTATTACATAACTAAAACCAAAAGGATATTGGCTTTTGAATCAGTTTGGCGAGTAGAAAAATGTGATAAAAAACGACATCATTATACTACCCCTCACAAGACATCTCTTCTCATTAATCCTACTAATAAAAAATGAGGTTACCGAAATAACCCCATTTTACTATAACGAAAAACTTTATTAACAACGTGTGAAGGATACACGCTATTCTTTTGTTTTACAAAAATCTTTTATCAGTCGTAACCGGGGTTTTGGTAAGCCTTTTTCTCAGCGGGTGTAGCTTCCATTAAATCAAGTTGGCGTTGTGGAATGGGACGTAAATAATGGAATGGCTGTATAGTACGATTAAAATTTTGAGCTACATGGTCATTAACACCAGTACCGGCAATGCGATAAGTACCGGCTACTTCGGCCCATTTCTGAGTTCGTACCAAATCAAACCAGCGATAACCTTCACCAAAATATTCCCTGGAACGTTCAGCTAAAATATAATCAATGGTAATGGTGGCCGGCGTAGCAGCCATCATGGCAGCACTGTTATCCTGTACTTTTGCTACATTACCGTTATTATCCCAACGCCATTTACCGGCCCGGGCTCTTATAACGTTAATTAAATCTCTTGCCGTTTTACCGGCTTGTGGAGCAGCCCCTTTTACAGCCGCTTCGGCCGCTACAAAATAAAATTCGGAAAATTTAAGCACATTAAAAGGACGAGTAGTTCCTGCATTAGGTTCACCTAAACTACCGTTATTATCTGTACGGTAAGTCCCTAATTTCCAAAGACCGGGATGACGGAGCCTGCTAATTGCAGCAGGTTCTATCACAAAGTCTGCTCTACCCGGTAAAGCACCAGCTCCTACGTTTCCCTTGTTGCCAGAATAATCAACTGCAGTATTTGAATTTTCGTTTAAAAAAGTCAATATTGCCTGTCCCGGCGTTACAGGTAACATATTGGCATTGTATAAAGTTGGTGTATTAGTTAAACCTGTATTTAATAAGTTCCAATTGCCACGATAAACCGTTGTAAAAGTTCCATCATAACGTGAATCGTTGGTTTTATCGGCAAAGGTATTGGTAAACACGCCCTGTGGTGGTGCCATCCGTGTCCAGGGACGGCCTAGATGCTGGCTGGCTTCTCGTTGTACAGAACTTACCGCAGTCCAGGAAGTATTGGAAGTACTGCTCCTGATATTGGTATAATTCCAGGTGTACATCCATACCGCAAAATTATCAGGTGCTCCACCATTCCCCCAGGTTAGACTGGCTCCATTATAAAACTCGCTGGTCTCAGTATGATCGGCAAATAACATCATTTCATTATTACGATCATTGGGTGCCCAATGCACATCATAATAAGTGGGCTGTAAAGCATATGGCCCAGGATTATCAATGCCTTGAACGGCTAAATTATATGCCTGCTGAAAATACCACTGGGCTGTTTGACCATTAGGGTCAGTTCGGGCCGTTTCCGGATAGGTTGGAATATTATTGGGATTTTGCAACCACCAACCATAAGTAAGGTAAGCTTTAGCCAAAACCAGGCGTGCAGTATTTTTGGTAACCTTTCCTATAATTGTCTGGCTTTCGGGCAAATCATTAATGGCTTTGAGCAAATCAGGAAATATAGCTTTTGTATATACTTCAGAAACCGTATTCCGTACCGACTTTGCTGAGGTTGAAGTATTAAATTTTAATTCACCTGCGCCTAAATCAAGCGGAACACCCCCAAAGGTTTGTACCAGTAAAAAATAATCAAACCCTCTGAAAAAATAAGCTTCAGCGATTAATACATCTGCCACTCCCACTTCTCCGCCGTATTCAATAATACCACTTGCGGTGTTAATATTATAGTAAGAGTTATCCCACAAAACATCGGACCGGCTGGTTGTCGGTGTGATATTTCCTACCCCTGACATATCAGCATCTCTAAAATTTCCATCTGCGCTTTGCGCCCAGGTAGCTTCATCAGTGCCGGTTAAAACACTGTTATAATAATAAGCCTGTCCATACAACCAGCGCAACCGTGCATAAAGAGATGTGATGCCTCCCTTTACACCTCTTTCGGTTTTAAAATATTCCGGCGTATAAATATGACGAGGCTCTTCTTCTAAAATTTTAGAACATCCGGAGGAAAGTGACAGGATTAGGAATATCACTCCCGCACAGATAAATAATTGTATATTTTTCATAATCACTTTCTTTTAAAAATTTAAATTAAGGCCTAATACGTAGTTACGAAGTGCCGGTGAATTGGTACCTACTGTCAGGAAGCGCCTTGGATATCCTCCTGTAGCTACGTTTTCGTTTCCATAAGAATTAGTCTCAGGATCTAAACCAGACTCCCGGTGAAAAGGAGAAAACATGACAAACGGATTTTGTACGGTGAAGTACATACGTAATCTTACGTCATTATTTTTTATGATATTACGGTTAAAATCATATCCAAGTGTTATGGTACGCACTTTTAAGAAAGAAGCATCGAAATAAGCAAGCGTGGATGCGTGCCTGGGGTTATCTCCACTCAATGGTCCGGCCGGATTAGGATACTTTGCATCAGGGTTATCAGGCGTCCAGTAATCGACATCCAGGTTATTGCCACGTCCGGTTAATTTATTTAAATAGCCGGCCGGCCCATGAAAATTACTGATTAGCAGGCCGCCATTTTTATAAATACCTACCAGGCTTAAGTCAAATCCTTTATAACTTACCCGGGTATTAAAGCCACCGCTAAAGTTGGGATCCACATTCATCACCTGCCTGTCATCTGCTCCAATTTGCCTTACCGGTGAACCGTCAGGATTGTAGCCCCCCAGGTATTCTACCCGTATCATACCAGGCACAGCACCCGCTTCTAATTGATTCATGAGTGCAGCATCCTTTTCCTGCCACAAGCCAATTTTCTTTACATCAAAAATGGCATTGATGTTATAGCCAACAAACCATGAATTTCCAAGATCCTGTTGGTGGTCAGATGCAAGTGCCACCAATCTGTTACGGTTTGCATAAAAGTTTATTCCTGCTTCCCATGTCCAGCCATTTTTGTTGTCGAGTATTACACCATTTAAACTTAACTCAAACCCTTTGTTTTGTGTTTGACCAATATTATCAGTAAATCCATTTACACCAGAGGTAGGAGGAAGTCCGCGTCCCAGTAAAATATCATGCGTATTGGTCACATAGTATTCAGCAGTACCGGTTAGCCGCCTGTTAAACAGTTCAAAATCTACCCCTAAATTTAAAGTTTTAGAAAACTCCCAACCTAACCCGGGGTTAGGTAATTGTGTTACATAATAACCTACATCATAGGTATCATCGCCAAAGTTATACGGCCTTGTACTTAACAATCCTAACGTAGAATATACACCCACAGCCTGGTTAGAAGTTTGTCCCCAACCGGCACGTACTTTCAGGTTATCAATCCAGGATATTCTTTCCATGAAATTCTCTTTTGAAATATTCCAACCCACAGAGATTGCGGGGTAAGTATGCCACTTATGGCCAGGTGCTAATCTGGAAGATCCATCGCTTCTTAATGTCGCAGAAATCATGTACCGATTATCATAAGCATACATTACACGCCCCATATAAGATTGCAAGCCCCATACCGCATAAGCCTGATTATTAGGATTAACTGTAATTTCCCCTGCAGCCTGACCTATATTATAAAACTGGAAGGCTTCAGAAGGAATATCCCTGGCAGACATAGAAGAGCTATTATATGTACTTTTCTCTGAAGAATACAACGCTGTCACATTAACATTATGCTTTTGATTAAATGTCTTATCATAAGTTAATACATTTTCAATCGTCCAATGGTAGGTCTGACCGGTGCTGATACCTGCAGAGGATAGAGTACCCGCGTTAACTGAATTAACACCTTCTGCCGTAAAGTTACCATGGTTTGTTTGGATGTAATTTAAACCTCCGTTAACTCTATACTTCAAACCATCCACCCAGGGAATTTTAACCTCACCATATAATGAATTATAAGTAGCAAAATTTCTATTCTCATTAATCCAAAGACCTCGTTTGGTTAAATCTTCTACTACACCCCTTGTTAAAACAAAGGATTCATCCAAAGTGCCTCTTACTGTTCTTTTTAAACTTCCATCTGCATTATATGGATTCATGATAGGCGACCACCCTACAGGCCCGCCGGGGCTTATTTGGTTGCCTTCACTTCTGTTGTGATTGCTGTTATTTGTAAGCCCAAAACGGAAATACTTACCTACCTGCTGATCCAATGATGCCCTTAAGTTAATACGCTTATATTTTTGTGTGGGTACTACGCCCTGGTTTTCATGATAACCCACTCCGAAATTATAGCTACTACCCGCACTTCCGCCTGTTAAACTTATATTATGATCAGCGACATAGCCATCCCTGTAAAACAAATCCTGCCAGTCTGTATTCGTATCATCGCTTTCGTCAAGTCCCGGTGTTTGATATATACCTGCTATGTCACGCATTTTCACATACTGTTCACCATTCATCATCGGGTATTTGGCAAACACAGTTTGTAATGCCTGAAATGCATTATAACTGATCCGGGGCTTGCCTCCTTTACTACCTTTATCAGTAGTGACCAAAATAACACCATTCGCACCACGGGAACCATAAATGGCAGTAGCTGATGCATCCTTCAGGATATCGATACTTTTAATATCATTGGGGTTGATATCGGCCAATGAACCCGGAAAAGGAATTCCATCTAATACTACCAACGGATTATTATCGCCGCTTAAGGAACGTTCACCCCTGATACGAATTTGCATGGTAGCACCGGGCCGGGTAGAAGTTTGTGATATATCTACACCGGCTAAACGGCCTTGTAAGGCCTGTGAAATATTAGCTGCCGGTATTTCACGCATAATATCACCACTGATGGAAGCAACAGAACCTGTGACGGCCTCCTTTCGTTGCGTACCATACCCTACTACAATTATTTCGTCCATATCCTTAGTAGAAGCCACTAACTGTATTTCATAAGTATTATCATCGTTAACACTTATTTCCTTGTCTAAGTAACCAACATTTGAAATTACCAATGTCGCACCTTTTGAGGCAGCAATTGAAAAGCGACCGTTTTCATCTGATCGACTATTTACACTGGTGTTCTTGACCAACACAGAGACTCCTGCAATGGGACTCCCCGAGGCATCTTTAATCGTCCCGGTGATAGTTTTGGTTTGCGCTAATACAGAGATGCATCCGCATAGCAATAGGACAAGCAAGAATAATGCAGGCCTACCGTGATTCACAAAACTCACGTACCTGTACGTGATTTTTTTTTGAACAGATTTTCTACTCATTTTTTGGCATTTAAGCAGTTTACGATAAAATGGTTTAGGAAAAATAGACAGTACTGTCTTTACGCTGCGTTCCTAGATTTGATAGGAATAAAATATAAGTATGCAGCAGGTTCTATTAAAAAAATCCTAAGAAACAATAGAACAAAAAGAAGTCGGGAACTCCGTTAATTTGTTTCATATAGCAGTTTTAAGTAAAAAAACAATCGTTTTATTAGACAGATAATATGTCTTGAATAACGAATATAGTGTAAAAATGACATTTAAGCAACCGATTACATTTTTTTTTACCTCATCAGCTTTAAAAATATAAATTTAGGATTTAAAGTATTGAGCGAAAGTTCATATGAGATACCATATACGACGCATTTTTACTGGTATTCATTTTTTTCTCACTACAAATAATCTAATTATTCAACATTTAATTTATAAAACTGCTTTCCATCGTTTACTAAATCTTTCATACACATATTTAACGCAAAAAAAGTAAGAACAAAAAGTTCATATAAAACTAATAATTAAATACTTATGAGTTTAAATTAAAAAAAAATAAGTAATCCTATTAAAATTTAAATTTTATAATACAAACACTATTTGTTCTGGTGTATATATTATCTGATTAAAAAGCAACTATTATAATTACCTAATATTAAAATATATGAAGTAGCATTATTCCCATTTGACTAATAGGGTGTGTTCTTCGCAAAAAAAGTTTTTGAATAATAAGAGTTGAGTAAACTTTTTTTCCTTATTTTTAAGCAACCGATTGCAAAAATTGAACAAAGAAATTACCATTTACGACATTGCCAAACTACTAAAGCTCTCATCAGCTACAGTAAGCCGAGCCCTCAAGGACAATCCCGTTATTAGTCCTTCAACAAGAATTTCAGTTCAGGAGACAGCTTCAAAATTGGGTTATCGTCGAAACAATTATGCCAGTAACCTACGTGAACAAAAATCATATACGATAGGTATACTTTTACATGAGCTACAAAGTAATTTTATAAAAAATGTTTTATCTGGAATCGAAAAAGTAACATACGAAGCTGGTTATCATTTATTAATAGCCCACTCCAATGAAAATTTTGAAAAAGAAAAAAATAATGCATTAAATCTTTTCAATAAACGCGTAGATGGACTAATCACATCACTATCCTTCAATACGGAACGTTTGGACCACTTTAAACCTTTCCAAGAAAAAGGAATTCCAGTAATTTTTTTTGACAGAGTAGAAGAAAATTCTGCCGGCACCAAAATTATAATTGACAATTACAAATGCGGCCAAATTGTTACACAACATCTCATTGATCAGGGTTGTAAAAAAATAGCCCTGGTTACTGCAAGTTTAAACCGCAATGTTTACCATCAACGTTATAATGGGTATAAAGACACCCTTGAATCCAATAATATTCAAGTTAAAAAAGAATACGTACTGATTAAAGATCTTAGTGAAGCAAGTGGAATAGAAGCCGCAAATGAAATTTTACAATTAAACCCAATGCCGGATGGTATTTTTATCACCAATGATTTTTCGGCAGCTGTGTGTATGCAAATATTAAAGGACAGGGGAATACGTATTCCGGAAGATATTGCTATTGTAGGTTTTAACAATGATGCTATTACGACTATAGTGAAACCGCAATTGACAACTATTAACTATCCGGGATATGAAATTGGTCAGGTAGCTGCTCAAAAAATCATTAGTCACCTTGAAGGAGTAACAGATATTCTTGCTTCCAATGTTGTTGTTAATGCCAACCTGATTATTCGCAAATCATCCTTAAGGAAACAAAAAGAGTTTTAGATGAAAAAAATATTATACTTATATATATTACTTTTTTTACATTATAGTATACTTTATGCTGAGAATGGATATGATCTATGGCTTCGATATAACAAAGTCGACAATCCAAACCTGTTGACAACCTACAGACAACAGCTTAAAGCAATTGTCACTTTTGAAACATCCCCTACTATTCAAGTAGCAAAAGATGAATTACTAAAAGGAGTAACCGGGCTCCTTCATCAAAAGTTGCTTACACCGACAGGCATTACAGTAAATGGAAGTATTGTTATTGGAACGCCCAATACTTCTGCATTATTAAAAAAAAATATTACCAATCAACAACTAGCCGCAATTGGCGATGAAGGCTATATTATTCTTACCAAAATCATTGATGGTAAAAAATGTATTTTAATCATTGGTAATACAGACAAAGGCGTATTATATGGAAGCTTTCATTTCCTGCGTTTAATACAAACACAGCAATCACTTTCCAACCTTGCTATTAGCAGTTCTCCCGCTATTAAACTTCGCTTATTAAATCACTGGGATAACCTGGACAGAACTGTAGAACGTGGATATGCCGGGTTTTCCCTCTGGAACTGGCACACTCTCCCCTCTTTCATTGATCCACGTTATATTGATTACGCAAGAGCAAATGCCTCTATTGGCATTAATGGTACGGTATTAACCAATGTAAATGCTAATGCCACTATACTATCTCCTGCTTACCTGGAAAAAGTAAAAGCACTCGCAGATGTGTTTCGTCCTTATGGTATCAAGGTTTACTTAACTGCACGCTTTAGTGCACCTATTGAATTAGGTAAGCTACCAACCGCTGACCCAACAAATGAAGAAGTAAAAAATTGGTGGAATGAAAAAGCCAAAGAGCTATATAGTTACATACCAGACTTTGGCGGTTTCCTGGTAAAAGCTAACAGCGAAGGACAACCAGGTCCGCAAGACTATAAAAGAACCCATGCTGACGGAGCAAATATGTTGGCAGATGCGGTGGGTCCTTTTGGTGGCATTGTTATCTGGCGTGCCTTCGTATACAGTGAAGAAAACCCTGTAGACAGGCATAAACAAGCCTACGATGATTTTGTACCACTCGATGGACAATTCAAAAAAAATGTGATGGTGCAGGTTAAAAATGGGGCTATAGATTTTATGCCACGAGAACCTTTCCATCCGCTATTTGGTGCCATGCCTGAAACACCTTTAATGATGGAATTTCAGGTAACGCAAGAATACCTGGGCCAAGCAACAAACCTTGTTTTTTTAGCACCGCTTTTTAAAGAAGTATTGGATGCAGATACATATACAAAGGGAAAGGGAAGCTCAGTAGCAAAAGTGATTAATGGTCAATTAGACAACCACCAACTTTCCGGTATGGCGGGTGTAGCCAATATAGGTAATGATATTAACTGGTGTGGCCACCCCATGGCACAAGCTAACTGGTATGCCTTAGGCAGGTTAGCATGGAACCATGATTTATCCAGCGAACAGATTGCGGAAGAATGGTTACGCATGAGTTTTACCAATAACAAATCCTTTATTACAAAAGCAACAAAGCTATTGCTGGAAAGCAGGGAGATTGTAGTACAATACAGCAATCCCATAGGTTTACATCACATCATGGGTACAGGCCACCATTATGGACCTGCTCCCTGGGTTAGTAACCTGCCTCGTCCTGAATGGAACCCCGCTTACTATCATAAGGCTGATAGCAATGGTATTGGCTTCAACCGTACATCCACAGGCAGCAATGCGCTGGCACAATACCACCCCGATGCCAGAAAAATCTGGGAAAACATGAATACCTGCGAAGAAAAAAATCTTTTATGGTTTCACCATGTACCCTGGACATACAAAATGAAAAGCGGCCGAAGCCTTTGGGATGAATTATGCTATCAGTATTACACAGGAGTTAAGCAGGTACAACAAATGCAGCAAACCTGGAAAGAGTTAGCGCCCTTTATAGATGCACAGCGCTTCAATGAAGTGAACATGTTGTTGACAATACAGTACGACGAAGCGGTGTGGTGGAGAAACGCCTGCCTTCTTTATTTTCAAACATTCAGTAAAATGGCTTTGCCGGAAGGTTATGAAAAACCAGGCAAAACCCTCGATTATTACAAATCTTTACGCTTCCCCTTTGCACCGGGAAACTAAACATAGAGACCAAATGCAAACAGATATGGCAACAATGAAAAAAAAGGTAGCAATTGTAACAGGTGGTGGCTCGGGACTGGGTTTTGCCATTGCCAGGAAGTTTACACAAGCAGGCATAGTTACAGTTATTGCAGGAAGAGATGAGGAAAAGCTAGCCCGTGCCAAAACGGAATTAGGCACACTTTGCGAGGCTATAACCTGTGATGTGAGCAATCTGGCATCCATTCCGGATTTTGTAGCAAAAGTGCATCAACAATATGGGAAAATTGATATACTGGTAAACAATGCCGGTATAAATATGAAAAAGGAATTTACTGAAGTAACAGATGAGGATTTTCAAAAAATCATTACCACTAATCTTACGGCTGTATTTAGTATGAGTCGTGAGGTAGTTAAACACATGCTTCAGCAGGGCCAAGGAAACATTATTAATATCAGCTCTATGGCTGCACAATATGGTATACCAAAAGTAATAGCATATAGTGCCAGTAAAACGGCTATAGACGGAATGACTAGAGCCATGGCTGTGGAACTTTCTCCAAAAGGCATCAGGGTTAATGCTATTGCTCCAGGTTTCATTTATTCCGAAATGACAGCCACCGCTTTAAACAGCGACCCGGAACGAAAAGCAAAAGTTTTTGGTCGTACCCCAATGGGCAAAATGGGACAACCTGAAGATATAGGTAATGCTGCATTGTATTTGGCAAGCGATGCTGCAAATTTTGTAACAGGCGTAATACTACCTATAGATGGAGGTAACTCCATTGGGTTTTAAAAGTAAAATAGGTTAATAAAACTAAACACTTTTCGCATGGCAGGGTGCTGAGTAGAATTACCAAACGATGCAGTGTGCGACGCAACAGACGATGATAGTAGCACAGTAGCTCGTAACATAAAAAACACTATTAATGCGCATGAATAATTTAGTAAATTTTTATGTTACCAACTGTAGTAACACAGATGAACACTCGTTGCGACGCTCCGTTCATCGTTCTGTTCTTTGGGCATCATCGTGTTAATGCAGCGGTCGTTTAAAAAAACTTAAAAGTGTTTAACACTTGCACAAGCTGAATAAATTTATAAATGAAGAAACTATTTTTTACATACATTATCAGTTTATTTATTGCTTATACGGCAGTGGGGCAAATTGTATCTGCAACCGCTACTACGTTTAATATGGCTAACGCTGTTATTTATGTTGACGATAATGATTTTACAGTAGTAAAAAAAGCGGCTGCCTTATTACAACAGGACATTGAATTGGTAACCGGCAAAAAAATACCTTTGGTAAACAATGCCGTACAAGCAACAGCCAATACCATCATTATTGGTACAGTAGAAAAATCTTCGTTAATAAAACAACTGGCAAAACAAAAACAAATTAACACCAAAGCCATATCCGGCAAATGGGAAGGGTACATTATACAAACCGTTGCCAAAGGGCTTGTAATTGCCGGTAGCGACAGACGTGGTACGGCTTTCGGCGTATTTGAACTATCTAAACAAATAGGAGTATCGCCCTGGTATTGGTGGGCAGATGTACCCGCAAAAAAGCAAGAACAAGTTTTTATAAACAGCCATGTTTTTATTACCGATGCGCCAAAAGTAAAATACCGCGGCATTTTTATTAATGACGAAGCGCCTGCATTAAGCAGTTGGAGCAAGGAAAAGTTTGGCGGCTTTAACCATCAATTTTATTCAAAAGTATTTGAGTTAATGCTACGGTTAAAAAGCAATTATATATGGCCTGCTATGTGGGGCAATGCTTTTTACGACGATGATTCTTTAAACATAAAAGTAGCAGATGAGTATGCCATTGTAATTGGCACCAGTCACCACGAACCGC
Organism: Chitinophagaceae bacterium UBA4857; assembly: GCA_002399735.1. GTDB lineage: Bacteria > Bacteroidota > Bacteroidia > Chitinophagales > Chitinophagaceae > Terrimonas. Next base: position 211,015 of record DHEF01000002.1, on the reverse strand, counting down.
TGATGCGTGCACATGCCGAATGGAAAAAATACGGTAGCGGCGAATGGAACTACGACCACAACCCCGAACAACTAAAAACTTTTTGGAAAGGTGGTATTAAAAGAGGCTGGAACGAAAAAGTAGTAACCGTGGGTATGCGTGGCGATGGCGACGAACCCATGAGCAGAGAAACTGCTACGGCTTTATTAGAACGCATTGTAGCCGACCAACGAAAAACAATTAAAGACATTACAAAAAAACCTGCCGAACAAACGCCCCAGCTTTGGGCGTTATACAAAGAGGTACAGGATTATTACGACAAAGGCATGAGAGTGCCCGATGATATTACCTTATTAATTTGCGACGATAACTGGGGCAATATTCGCCGGGTGCCTGCGGTAAACGAACCCAAACGCAAAGGTGGTTATGGTATGTATTATCACTTTGATTATGTAGGCGGCCCCAGAAGTTATAAATGGATTAACACCAACCCTATTACCCGCGTATGGGAGCAAATGAACCTGGCCTGGCAACATGGAATAGACAAAATTTGGATTGTAAATGTGGGCGATATTAAACCGATGGAATTTCCTATTTCGTTCTGGTGCGATTATGCCTGGAACCCCGATGCTATCGGTGCAGACGATTTACAACCTTACACCGAACAATGGGCGGCTGCACAGTTTGGCAATGCATATGCAACAGAAATAGCCGACATTATTTCTCTTTACACAAAATACAATGGCCGCAGAAAACCTGAGCTTGTCGATGCCCGTACTTTTAGCGTAGAAACCGGCGAGTGGCAACGTGTGTATGAAGCATATCAAACTTTATACAACCGTGCAGAAGCCATTAGTAAAAAACTACCAGCTACTTATTACAATGCTTATTTCCAACTGGTATTACATCCGGTAAAAGCAATGGCTAATTTATATGCCTTGCATTACAATGTAGCGTTAAACCGGGCAGCTTTTACCAATAATAATTTTACGGCCAATCAATTTGCCGATGAAGCGAAGCTTTCTTTTTTAAAAGATTCGCTGATTACACAAGAGTACCACCGACTGAATAATGGCAAATGGAACCACCTGATGAACCAAACGCATATTGGTTACAAGGGCTGGCAGGATCCGAGGTATAATATAATGCCCGAAGTAAAATATGTTACGGCGGTAACAGATACTGCAGATAACAACCGCACGCTAGCAGCTAAAATGCCAGTTAGGGCAAAAGCACCTGCTAATACTTTTTACGAAGAAGGCAATGTGGTATCCATAGAAGCTGCACATTATACGAATGCGGTTAACAGCAACGACATAACCTGGAAAGTGTTGCCGGACCACGGCCGCACAGGCGATGCGGTGACTACCTTTCCTGTAACGAAAAACAGTGCTACGCTGAAACCACGATTGGAGTATGAGTTTTATACGTACAGCAAAGACAGCGTTACGTTGCTTTGCTATTTTTCGCCTACTTATAATTTGTACAATGCACCGGAAGGTATGCAGTTTGCTGTTTCTATAGACGATGAAGCACCGCAGGTTATTAGCCTGAACGGTAATGCCAATGCTACCGAAGGCGGCATTATGTACGATTGGGTGGCTAATAATATTATTATAAAAAAAACCAAGCATTATTTAAAAACTACCGGAAAACATACGGTAAAATATTGGGCACTAAGTGGTGGCATTGTGTTGCAAAAAATAGTATTGGATATGGGCGGCCTGCCACCTTCTTATTTAGGACCGCAAGAAACATTAAATAAATAATAAACCTTTAGGGGTAACTAAAAGATAAACGGATGAAAAAAACATTTTTGCTTTTACCGGTGCTGTGTTTACTGGCGGCTTGTTCCGGCAGTAAAAAAAATGCAACAAACAGTGCAAGCTCATTAAAAGATGCATATAAAAAACATTTTACCATTGGTACAGCTTTAAACGCAGGACAAATAGAAGAAAGAAATGCTGTAGCCAATGCGCTGATAAAAAAAGAGTTTAACAGTATTACACCGGAAAATATAATGAAGGCCGAAATCATTCATCCCGAATTAGAGCGTTATGATTTTACGCTGGCCGACAAATTTGTAGCGTACGGAAAGAAAAACAATATGGAGATTATTGGCCACACTTTAGTATGGCATAGCCAGTTACCACCCTTTGCCCGCAGAATGCAAAACGTAGATTCTTTTAAAACCTTTTTCACCAACCATATTAAAACCGTTGCCAGCCGTTACGACGGTAAAATTCATGGCTGGGATGTGGCGAATGAAGTATTGAATGAAGATGGTACTATGCGCAATTCCATTTTCTTAAAATTACTGGGCGATAATTATGTAACAGACGCCTTTCGCCTGGCACAACAAGCTGCCCCCAATACTGCTTTATATTATAATGACTATAATAACGAACAACCTGCTAAAAGAGAAGGCTGCATTAAACTGATAAAAAAGATACAGGCCGCCGGTGTACGTATAGATGGCGTAGGCATACAAGGTCATTGGCATATTGGTAAAGTACCATTGAAAGATATTGAAGAAAGTATACTGGCCTATTCCGCCTTAGGTATTAAGGTAATGTTTACCGAGCTGGATATAGAAGTGCTGCCCAGGAACTTTACCGGTGCGGAAATAAGCCAGCGCATGAACAGCAACGATCCAACGCTTAACCCTTACAAGGCAGGTCTTCCGGATAGTGTACAACAGCAACTGGCTAAAGACTATGAAGCCTTGTTCAATTTATTCTTAAAACATAAAGATAAAATAGCCCGTGTTACTTTCTGGGGTGTTACCGATAGAGACAGTTGGTTAAATGGTTGGCCCGTACGAGGCAGAACCAACTACCCGCTGCTGTTTGACAGAAATTATGCACCCAAGCCTGCTTATTACAAAGTAATAGAAGCGGCAAAAAACAATTAAACAAACTGACCTATAACTGTCAAGAAAAATTTTATGAATACCAGCAACCAAAAACTTTCGGTGTTAGAAAAAGTAGGTTACAGCCTGGGCGACCTTGCTGCTAACTTAGTATTTCAAACACTAATTACTTATCTAGCTTATTTCTATACAGACATATACGGGCTTCAACCGGGTGATGCCGCTTCTATTATCCTAGTGGTAGGACTGGTAGCAGGCTTTGCCTTCAACCCTATTGTGGGCGCTATTGCCGACAGAACAAAATCAAAGTGGGGTAAATTTCGTCCGTGGATTTTGTGGACAGCCATTCCGTTAGGAGCTGCGGCCTTACTTGCCTTTAGTACACCCGATTTTGCTTACCAGGGAAAAGTCATTTATGCCGTTATCACTTACACATTACTGTTATTGTTGTATGCAGCCAATAATCTGCCCTACTCTGCCTTAAGTGGTGTAATTACAGGCGACATGAAGGAACGTAACAGTATGTCCGCTTACCGCTTTGTAGCCGTAATGTTTGCACAATTTTTTGTACAGGTATTTATGTTACCCATTATTATTGCTGCCGGTGGTGGCGATAAAGCTGTTGGTATTGAAAAAGTAATGACATGGCTGGCGGTTATTGGTACTATTATGTTAATCATCACCTTCCTTACCACCAAAGAAAGAATTATTCCCAAGCCGGAACAAAAGTCTTCTTTAAAAGAAGACCTGGGCGATTTAGTAAAAAACAAACCCTGGGTAATTATGCTTTTACTTACCACTTTGGTATTTATTGCCCTCGCTATGAAAGGTGGTGCCTATGTTTATTACTTTGAAAACTATGTAAATAAAGAAAGTCTTACACAATTTGTGCAACTCATATTAAATGCACTATCAGGTATTGGCATTAATTTTTTTGGCGAAGATCCTGTGTCTGCCGGCTTTGGTTTATTTAATGCAGGGGGTATTATTTTTATGATAATTGGTATTACTTTATCCAAGCGACTGGCCGATAAATATGGCAAGCGTGATGTGTTTGGTATTTTTCTTTTCATATCCGCATTGTTTGTGTTGGTATTTTATTTATTCCCGCCACAGTCCGTAGGCTTAATGTTTACTTCTCAGATACTTCATGGCTTTACCTACGGCATCACTATTCCGTTGCTTTGGGCCATGATAGCCGATGTGGCTGATTACAGCGAATGGAAAAATAATCGTCGTGCCACCGCCATTATATTTTCGGCTATGATGGTGGGCTTAAAAGTTGGATTAACATTGGGTAGCTCCATTCTCACTAAACTATTAGGCGTATTTGGTTATGTTGCCAATAGTGCAACAGGCCAAACCGATTCGGCTATACAAGGCACCAAACTTTTAGTAAGCGTTTTTCCGGCTTTGGCTTTTTTAATAGGTGCCGCACTTTTATTCTTTTATCAAATAAATAAAAAAGTGGAAGTACAAATTGAAGCCGATTTAAAAAACAGAAGAGTTCTTTAAATAAATAATACAATTTGGTCACCAGCAGTAGTAACACAGATGATCGTCCCTTGCGTCGCACTCTTGTACGTTCCGTTCGCTAATCATCATCGTGTTATTGCTATTAATATTACTGTAATATGCAAAGCTAGATGCTTGCAAATTGCTCAATAGAATTGTTGCAGCACAAGTGAGTGACACAACAGGCGATGATAGTAGCAATGCGGTTGACTAAAAAATAAACTCAAAAAATTATAATAATGCCCGAAGATTCCATAGACCATATTGATTTTGATGAGCTGAATAAAAAAGCTATATCACAACCACTGGTAAAACATATTTATACCGCCGATCCATCGGCACATGTGTTTAATGGTAAAATTTATATTTATCCGTCGCATGATGTGGATGCCGGTGATGCCTTTGATGATTTAGGCAGTCATTTTGCGATGGAGGATTACCATGTATTATCGATGGAAACTCCTGATACACCTGCAAGGGACCATGGACTTGCCATGCATGTAAACGATGTGCCCTGGGCCGAAAAACAACTATGGGCACCTGATGCCAATGAAAAAGACGGGAAATATTATTTGTTTTTCCCGGCAAAAGATTATGAAGGTATTTTTAAAATAGGCGTAGCCATTAGTGATAAACCCGAAGGGCCTTTTACGCCACAACCAGAAGCAATTAAAAATAGTTTTTCTATAGACCCTGCGGTGTTTAAAGATGATGACGGCAATTACTATATGTATTTTGGTGGCATTTGGGGCGGACAATTGCAACGTTGGCGCAATGGTTTTTTTAATGGCCAACAACCTGATAGTCCGTTGGCACATTTACCAGCCGATGATGAGCCGGCACTATGTCCCAAGGTTGCAAAACTTACTGATGACTTATTACAATTTTCCGAAACACCTAAAGATGTGTTGATTGTAGATGAAGCGGGCAACCCCTTATTGCAAGGCGATACAGACAAACGATTTTTTGAAGCAGCCTGGCTGCATAAATATAACGGCAAATATTATTTCTCCTACTCTACCGGCGATACACATTTTTTATGTTATGCAATTGGCGATAATCCGTACGGACCTTTTACCTATGCCGGAAGAATTTTAGAACCCGTAGTAGGTTGGACAAGCCACCATAGCATTGCTGAGTACAAAGGGCAATGGTATTTGTTTTATCACGACAGCAGTTTAAGCAAAGGCATTACACATTTGCGAAGTGTTAAAATAACACCCATTGAATATGACGAAAACGGAAAAATAAAAACGATACACCCTTATAGTAAATAAACGATAGCAAATATGACAAAGAAATTATTATCATTAGTTGCCGCACTTGCATTTAGCATAATTAGCATGGCCCAGTATGTAACCAATCCTATTTTGGCCGGCTACTATCCCGATCCCAGTATTTGCCAGGCCGGCGACGATTATTATATCGTTAACTCATCTTTTGCACACTACCCCGGCTTACCACTTTTTCATAGTAAAGACTTAGCCAATTGGGAACTGATTGGTTATGCCTTAGATCGTCCCGAACAATTAAATTTAGAGGGTCGCGGTGCCGGAGTATCACGTGGATTATTTGCACCGGCAATTGAATACCACAAAGGCACTTTTTATATTGTATGTACCAATACAAGTGGCGGCGGTAATTTTGTTATCACGACAAAAGACCCTAAAGGCCCGTGGAGTAACCCTGTTTATTTACCGGAAGTAAACGGTATTGACCCATCCTTGTTTTTTGATGAGGATGATAAAGCCTACATCGTGTACAATAGTATTCCGCCAAACGATGTAACTTTTTGGAATGGGCACAGAACTATTCGTATGTACGAATTTGATGCCGCTAACTTAAAAGTAAAAGGCGAGCAAATTTTATTAATTAACGGTGGTACCGATATTGAAAAAAAACCGGTGTGGATAGAAGGTCCGCATATTTACAAAATAAACGGTTGGTACTATTTAATGTGCGCCGAAGGTGGTACCGGTTATAACCATACCGAAGTGGTGTTTAGAAGTAAAAATGTGTACGGCCCTTTTAAACCGTATGAAAAAAATCCTATTCTTACACAAAAACATTTAGATCCATCAAGGCCCAACCCTATTACCACCACCGGCCATGCCGATTTGGTAAAAGGCAAAGACGGTAAGTGGTGGGGCGTATTTTTAGGTTGTCGTCCTTACGAAGGCGATTATTATAATGTGGGCCGCGAAACATTTATTGCACCCGTAAAATGGGTAGATGAATGGCCCGTATTTGACCTGGGGGGCGATGTGGTAAAATACCAATACCCGATTAATGCGACCATTAATAAAAATGCAGAACCATTTAATGGCAACTATACATTTAAAGATGATTTTAACGGCGACAAACTAAACCTGCGCTACCGCTTTTTACGCACCGTAAAAGAGCCATGGTATAACTTAACCGAAAACAAAGGAGCATTAACACTTAACCTACGAAAAGAAACCGTAAGCGGTTTTTCCAACCCTTCGTTTGTTGGCTTTCAAAAACCACACTTAAAAGGGTATGCCGCTACGGCTTTACAATTTTCGCCCAAAGCGGCTAACGAAAAAGCCGGTTTAATAGCCATGCAAAACGACAAACGTTTCTTATTCTTAACCCAAGCAGTGGTAAACAACAAACCCGTTGTGCAGTTGTACAGAGATAGTGTAGTAATTGCAAGTAAACCGCTTTCGCTAAAAAAAGATAAACCACTCTACTTAAAAATTGAAGCCAATCACGATAAATATGCATTTTACTATGCCACCAAAGAAAACAAATGGGAGCTGCTCCTCGGTGATGTAGATGCAAAATACTTAAGCACTAAAGATGCCGGTGGTTTTGTAGGCGTTATGTATGCCATGTATGCTACTTCGGAAGGAGAAGCATCTAACAACAAAGCCTTGTTTAATTGGTTTGAGATAAAAAACAACGACGACGTATATAAGAAACTACAACCGTAGCAATAAGCTCTTTTAATGGGGATTATTTTTTGTGATGCCGGCAGCAGTAATGCTAATCAACTTCTGTTGCGTTCGCATCTTTCCGTTTTAGCGGAATCCCGCTGTGCGGGACTTGTACTTTCTATTCGCTCATCAGCATGGAAAGTCCGAGATTCGGAAAGTCCATAAGTCAGGAAGTGAATAGTGAACAAACGCACTATTCACCTCCCATGAACTCTTAACCACTAACTATGATTCAACAGAACAACAGTTAATATGAAGAAACTACTAACGATAACAGCCATCTTTACTTTTGCTATTTCATCCGCACAGGAATACAAATCATTCCCCATGTGGAACCCTGCACTTTCCGTAGAAGAAAGAGTAAACGATGTAGTAAGCCGTTTAACTTTAGAAGAAAAAGTAGCCCAAATGCTCAATGCAGCTCCGGCAGTTACGCATTTAGGCATTCCGGCGTACGACTGGTGGAATGAAGTATTGCATGGTGTAGCCAGGACACCTTATAATGTTACGGCGTACCCGCAGGCCATTGGTATGGCCGCCACCTGGGATACTAACTCCTTAAAATTAATGGCCCACTATTCCGCATTGGAAGGCCGTGCCGTTCACAACAAAGCAACAGCACAAGGTCGCAATAATGAGCGTTACATGGGTTTAACCTATTGGACACCCAATATCAATATCTTTCGCGACCCACGCTGGGGCCGTGGCCAGGAAACCTATGGTGAAGACCCTTTTCTTACCGCCAAATTAGGCGTAGCATTTGTAAGAGGATTGCAGGGTGACGATGACAAATACTTAAAAGCAGCAGCATGTGCCAAGCACTATGCCGTGCACAGCGGCCCGGAACCATCACGTCATTCCGACAATTTTAACCCGTCGGCATACGATTTATGGGATACCTATTTACCTGCCTTTAAAGAATTGATTGTAGATGCGGATGTTGCAGGTGTAATGTGTGCATATAATGCCGTGGACAAACAGCCTTGTTGCGGGAATAGCCAGTTAATGAACGATATTCTGCGTAAACAATGGAAATTTAATGGTTATGTTACCAGCGATTGCTGGGCAATAGATGATTTTTTTAAATACCATAAAACACACCCGGATGCAACATCGGCTGCTGTAGATGCCGTAATGCATGGTACCGATTTAGAATGCGGACAAACAGTATATTATACCCTGGTAGATGCAGTAAAAAAGGGATTGATTACCGAACAACAAATTGATATTTCCTTAAAAAGATTATTTACCATTCGCTATCGCCTGGGAATGTTTGACCCTGTAGCAATGGTAAAATATGCGCAAACACCCGCTACTGTTTTAGAAGCACCGGAACATAAAGCCCATGCGTTGAAAATGGCGCAACAATCCATAGTGCTGCTAAAAAACCAAAATCTTTTACCTCTTAAAAAAACAATTAAAAAAATAGCGGTAGTAGGTCCCAATGCCGATAATAAAATTGCTGTACTGGGCAACTATAACGGCACGCCTTCAAGGGTTGTATCAGTACTAGATGGTATAAAAGAAAAACTGGGTGCAGGCGTAGAAGTCATTTATGAGAAAGCTATCAATTTTACCAATGACACCCTGCTTACTTACAGCAACTATCAACAACAATATAGCTGGCAAGGTAAACAAGGTATTAAAGCAACTTACTATAATAACAAAGAACTGTCAGGCGAACCGGTTGCTGAAAAAACAGAAGCAGATATTGATAATTTCTGGCAAGAAGGTTCAACTGTCATTAACAACCTGCGGGCTAACGATTTTTCTATCCGCTACAGTACTGATTTTAAAGCCCCTGCCAATGAAACACTTTCCTTTGAAGTGGAAGCAGATGACGGCTATCGCTTTATTGTAAATGACAGTATTGTTATCAATGCCTGGCAACGTAATAGATGGGGTGCCGGTACCTATAAATTAAACACAAAAAAAGATTCGGTTTATAAAATTGTATTGGAATACTGGCAAGGCGGCGGAAAAGCAAATGTTCGCTTACGCACCGGCCAGTTTATAAAAACAAATTTTACGCAGTTTACTAATCGTTTAAAAGATGTGGACGCGATTATTTATGTGGGTGGTATTTCGCCCCAACTGGAAGGCGAAGAAATGCCGGTTAATGCGCCGGGGTTCAATGGCGGCGACAGAACATCTATTTTGCTGCCTGCGGTGCAAACCAATTTATTAAAGGCCCTGCACGCCAGTGGTAAACCGGTTGTATTTGTAATGATGACCGGCAGTGCCATTGCTACTCCTTGGGAAAGTGAAAACATACCGGCCATTGTGAATAGCTGGTATGCCGGGCAAAGCGCCGGAACGGCTATTGCCGATGTTTTGTTTGGCGACTACAACCCTGCCGGACGACTACCCGTTACTTTTTACAAAAGCGATAACGACCTGCCGGGTTTTCTGAATTATGATATGCAAGGCCGTACATATCGGTACTTTAAAGGCAATGCTTTATATCCTTTTGGTTATGGCTTAAGTTATACCACTTTCTCCTACACTAACTTACAGGCCCCCGCACAGATAGCAACAGGTAAACCCATAAAAGTAACCGCCACGGTAACCAATACCGGTAATAAGGATGGCGAAGAAGTAATACAACTGTACTTACAGTTCCCTGATGTAAAAGGAAAAGCACCATTAAAAGTGCTGAAAGGTTTTCAACGGGTGGTTTTAAAAGCCGGTGAACGAAAACATATACAGTTTACCTTGTCTGCAACCGATCTTACCTTAATAAATGAGGAAGGCACTACTTACACACCCAAGGGTAAAATAAACATTAGTGTTGGTGGCGGACAACCCGGTGTAAAAAACAAAACAACCAGCAATACTATTACCAAAACCGTAAAAACGTTATAACAACAATAAATAGCATGAAGGGTACGCTTACATATATTTTTTGTTGCATTGCTACAGTCATAGTTAGTAGCAGTACCGCTAATGCGCAGGTAAATACTGCTGCTTTTTTTAGTATAGATACAACAAGCACATTAACCATTCTTTTTAAACAACAACCATTGCTAACGTACCAATACAAAGTTGCTTATCCACCTGCAGGCGTAGACACCATTTATAAACGTAGCGGCTTTATTCATCCGCTGTACACACCCAACGGGCAGGTGCTTACCCAAATACAACCTGCCGACCACTATCATCATTATGGTATCTGGAACCCATGGACACATACTTTGTTTGAAAAAGACACCATCGATTTTTGGAACCTACATGCCCGCAAGGGCACTGTACGTTTTATGAAATTTACAGAAATAAGTAAGACCGAAAACTTTGCTACTTACACGGCTTTGCTGGAGCATGTCGTATTGTATAAAAACAATACCAAAAAAGTAGCGATCAAAGAATGGCAAACCGTAAAAGTATATACACCCGATAGTTCACAATACATCATTGATATCAGCAGTAAACTCACCTGTGCCTCCAGCAGCCCCATAAAACTACTTACGTACCGTTATGGCGGCGGCTTGGGTTGGCGCGCTACGGACTATTGGAATAAAGACAACTGCGAAGTACTGACTTCCGAAGGAAAAAACAGGAGCAATACCGATGGCAGTGCAGCCCGCTGGCTTATAGCACAAGGCAACCTCCCCCAAAATGATTGGGGCGGCATGATGATACTTTCGCATCCCGGTAATTACAATCATCCCGAACCTTTGCGTATCTGGGATGCAAACGGTAATAAGGGACGGGGCGATTTATTTATCAACTTTTCGCCTACAAAAAATAAAGACTGGACACTCACTCCCGGAAACGAATATATTTTAAAATACAGGCTGATAGTTTTTAACGGTAAAAAAAATAATGTTCAGGCAAATACAGCCTGGAACAATTATATACAACAAGTAAAATGAGAGGGCAATGAAAAGAATGATTTTTTTATGGATACTTACAGTGGTCATGGGGCTCACCAACCTGCATGCGCAGGTAACACTCCCCCGCATTGTAAGCGACAGTATGATTTTACAAAGAGACACCAAAGTAAAAATATGGGGCTGGGCTGCTCCCGATGAAAATGTACGGGTAACATTTAACAAAAAAACGCTGAAAACAAAAGCCGATAAAGCAGGTAACTGGTCATTACTATTACCTCCTGTTGCCGCAGGCGGCCCCTACACCTTAACCGTTAGCGGAAAGAAAAACAGCATTACATTAAAAGAGATTCTATTTGGCGATGTATGGTTTTGCAGTGGCCAAAGCAATATGGTACACCAGTTAGATATTCACGATATTACTTACGAAAAAGAAATTGCCGAAGCCAACTATCCGCATATACGCCAGTTCTGGATACCTACTTTAACTAACCTTGAGCAACCACAAACTGATTTACCCAATGGCGAATGGAAAGCCGCCATTGGTGAGAATATTCGTCCTTTTTCTGCCGTAGCTTATTTCTTTGCCAAAAAAATTGCTGATAAATACAATATTCCCATAGGCATTATTAATGCAAGTGTAGGCGGTACACCTATACAAGCCTGGACCAGCGAAGAAGGCCTGAAAGATTTTTCCGACATAACGGCCACTATCCAAAAAAATAAAGACACTGCTTACATAAACGAAACCAACAGAAAAGCAAGATCCGGTATGATACCGGCGCCGTCAAAAGACCTGGGTATGCTAAGCAATGTAAAATGGTTTGACGTAAATTATGAGCCAAAGGGCTGGAAAAATATTAATATCCCCGGTTATTGGGAAGACCAGGGCGTTAAAGACCTCAACGGTGTAGTTTGGTATCGCAAAGAAATTGATATACCTGCTGCTATGGCAGGCAAAGCGGCTAAAGTTTTTTTAGGTCGTATTGTAGATGCCGACGAACTCTATATTAACGGACAATTTATTGGAAGAAAAACATACATGTATCCCCAACGCAGGTACCCAGTTGCCGAAAATATTTTAAAAGCAGGCAAAAATATATTTGTAGTTAAGGTTACCAACAACAATGGTAAAGGCGGCTTTGTTCCTGATAAACCCTATTGCATTTTTTCCGGTACTGATACGGTAGATTTAAAAGGCACCTGGCAATACAAGGTTGGCGAAGTATTTATTCCACGCCGTCCCGGGCCTTTTGGTATCAGCGCACAAAACCAGCCTGCCGCATTGTACAATGCCATGACCGCCCCTGTAATTCCCTACACCATCAAAGGTATTTGCTGGTACCAGGGCGAAAGCGATACCGGTAAACCCGGGGAATACTATGATATGCAAAAAGCATTAATTAAAGATTGGCGCAATAAATGGAACCTGGGCGAATTACCTTTTCTAATGGTACAGCTTCCGGGCTTTATGGACTATAACTACCTGCCACAAGAAAGTAACTGGGCTTTATTCAGAGAATCTCAGTTGAAAGCTCTGGACGTATCTAATACGGCACTGGCTGTAGCTATTGATGCCGGCGAATGGAATGATATACATCCCGAAAACAAAAAAGTGGTGGGTGAAAGACTGGCTTTAGCCGCACTTAAATTAGCTTATAACGAAAGCATTGTTTATTCCGGCCCCATATATCAAGCATCATCCATACAAGGAAATAAAATCACCCTCCAGTTTACGCATACAGGCACTGGCCTGACCACCAATGATGGTGAAGCACCTGCTGATTTTGTTATTGCCGGTGCAGACAAAAAATTTGTTTGGGCACATGCAAAAATAGAAGGCAACAACATCTTTGTCTGGAGTGACGAAATTACCGAACCTAAATATGTACGGTATGCCTGGGCTGATAATCCTGTAAATCCGAACCTGTATAACAAAGAAGGATTACCGGCTTCTCCCTTCAGAACAGATAAATAAAACAATGTAGATTAAAATAAGCGTATATGTTTAAAAAATATTGGATGGCGATAGCGGCAATTTTTATAGTTGGTTTGTTTACAGCTTGTCAACAGACAACCTCATTGTATGCTGTAAAAAGTCCCGATGGCAACATTGAAGTAGTACTGGAACAAATACAGGATAGGGTAACCTATGCCGTACGCTATAACGGAAATTTAGTTATTCAACCTTCGCCCTTAGGCCTGCTAACCGCTGACAATGATTTATTTTCAATACTTCAGTTGAAAAGCATCACCAAACCGGCTGCTATTACTGACGAGTATGCTTTATGGACCGGAAAAAAAACGAAGATTACCTACCAGGCCAATAAAGCGGTTGTTCAATTGGAAAACAAAGAAAACCGGGCTTTGGAAATAACTTTTCAGGTTTCCAACGATGGTGTGGCTTTTCGTTATCAGTTAGCAAATGATAAAAACGCACCCATTACGATTACCGAAGAAAAAACAGGATTTGTATTGAACAATGATGCCAAAGCATTTTTACAGCCCATGCAAACAGCCAAAACAGGTTTTGAGCAAACCAATCCTGCCTATGAAGATAACTACCGACAAAATATTCCGGTTGGCACCGCCTCTCCCAATAATAATGGCTGGGTATATCCTGCATTGTTTCAACAAAATGAAACCTGGATATTAATTACCGAAGCCGGTATGGATGGCACCTATTGCGGAACAAAATTATTCAACCAACCTGATTCAGCTACTTACCAAATAGCCTTTCCCGACCCAAGAGAAACGATGACTGAAAGCGGCATACTGCCTGTCTCAACAGCTTCTTCTTTTTATTCACCCTGGCGGGTCATCACCATTGGTTCGTTGGGCACTATTGTAGAATCTACTTTGGGTACCGATCTTGCCACTTCCGCAGCTAAAAAAGATTACTCGTATGTAAAACCGGGCATAGCATCCTGGAGCTGGATCATGAGCAAAGACGATTATATTATTTACGACGAACAAAAAAAATATATTGATTTTGCGGCCGACATGAATTGGCGGTACTGTTTAATAGATGCATCCTGGGATACCAAAATTGGTTATGATAAAATAAAAGAACTTACTGATTATGCCAACACCAAAGGCGTTTCCTTATTGCTGTGGTACAACTCTGCGGGTAACTGGAACACAGTAAAAATGACACCGAAAGACAGAATGTTGACCCACGAAAGCCGGGTACAGGAATTTACCCGCTTAAAAGAAATAGGCATTAAAGGATTAAAAATAGATTTCTTCGGTGGTGATGGCCGTTCGGTAATGCAGTATTATATAGACATATTGAAAGATGCAGCAGACTTCGGTTTACTGATAAACTTTCATGGTGCTACTTTACCCAGAGGATGGAGCCGCACTTACCCCAACCTGGTAACAGTAGAAGCGGTAAAAGGATTTGAAATGATTACGTTCAACCAGAACGATGCAGACAGGGAAGCCAATCATAGTACGATGTTGCCCTTCACCCGCAATGCTTTTGATCCGATGGATTTCACTTCCGTAAACCTGCACGAAATAACCTTTAGTAAATCCAAACGCAAAACAACAGCAGCGTTTCAATTAGCTACCTCCATTATTTTTCTTTCCGGCATTCATCATATTGCCGAATCGCCCGATGGCATGAGCCATGTACCGGCCGATGTAAAAACATTTTTACGCCAATTACCGGTACAATGGGATGAAGTAAAATTCATCAGTGGCTTTCCCGGTAAAGATGCTGTATTGGCAAGAAGAGCAGATAAGAAATGGTATATAGCAGGTATAAATGGCGAAGCAACAGAAAAAAGCATTTCTCTAAATCTTGCCCTCTTTAAAAAGAAAAAAGCAACGCTTTTCGCAGATGGAAAAGAATTGTCGGATTTTGAAATAAATACTACAACCGCTAAAGGCATACAAAAAGTTACACTAAAACCTAACGGTGGTTTTGTAATAGTGTTGGAGTAAGTGAATAATGGAAGATTAAAATAGTTCTCTTCGCTTAAAACTTTTTCTGCTGAAGGGTTTTAAGCTCCTCTCCTTTGTGAGGGGTTGGGGTGAGGTAAAAATAGAAACATGAAACAATTTTTAATTGGTATCGGCTTGGCAGTAAGTATAGGGGCAACACCTTATACAAGTTTTAGTCAAACAACCGCTTTGCAAAAATTTCCCTTGCAAGCAGTACGCTTGGCCGAAAGCCCTTTTTTAAAAGCACAGCAAACCGATTTAAAATATATCTTGGAAATGGATGCCGACAGATTGTTGGCACCCTTTTTAAGAGAAGCCGGGCTTACACCCAAAAAACCATCGTATGATAATTGGGAGAACTCCGGATTGGATGGCCATATCGGCGGACATTACCTTTCTGCCCTGGCCAACATGTATGCATCAACCGGAAATAAAGAAGTACTTCAACGCCTGCACTACATGGTAGATGAGTTGGAAAAATGCCAGCAACAAAACAGCAATGGTTATATAGGAGGCGTACCAGGTGGTAGTGCCATATGGAAAGAAATAGCAGCCGGCAACATCAGAGCACAAAGTTTTTCACTTAACGGCAAATGGGTACCGCTGTACAATATTCATAAAACCTATGCGGGCCTGTTAGATGCCTGGCAAATTGCCGGTATTGCAAAAGCCAAGCCCATGTTGGTAAAACTATCTGACTGGTTTTATAACATGCTTTCGGGTTTAAGTAACGAACAGGTACAGGATATGCTGCGCAGTGAACATGGTGGTTTAAACGAAGTGTTTGCCGATTTGTATGAACTCACAGGTGATAAAAAATATTTAGGGCTAGCAGAACGTATGTCGCACTTACAAATATTAAATCCGTTACTACTACACAAAGATTCACTCACCGGTTTTCATGCTAATACACAAATACCCAAAGTAATTGGTTATACCCGTATTGCAGATGTAGGTGGTCATGCGCAATGGAGAGATGCGGCCAACTTTTTTTGGGAAACCGTGGTAAACAACCGCACTGTTTCTATTGGCGGTAACAGTGTAAGAGAGCATTTTCATCCTGCCGGTGATTTTAACTCCATGATAGAAGATAAAGAAGGTCCGGAAACCTGCAACACGTATAACATGCTCAAGCTGTCTAAGTTTTTATTCTTAGCCAATCCGCAGTTGCAGTATATGGATTATTACGAAAGGGCTGTGTATAACCATATGCTGTCCTCCCAACATCCCGATGGCGGCTTTGTATATTTTACTACTATGCGGCCAAGGCATTACAGAGTGTACTCTGCTGTACATGATGGCATGTGGTGCTGTGTAGGCTCGGGTATAGAAAGCCACGGCAAGTATGGCGAAATGATTTATGCCCATAACGGTAACGATTTATTCGTCAACCTGTTTATTGCTTCATCGCTTAACTGGCCGGAAAAAAATATCCAGGTACAACAGCAAACCTCTTTTCCATACAATAATCAATCAGCAATTACCTTATCGCTAAAGAAAACGAAGAAGTTTACGCTGTATGTACGTCATCCTTCCTGGGTTAAAGGTGCTCCATTGCAAGTAAGCATAAACGGAAAAACAATAACGGCTACAAAAAACCAATTTGGTTATATATCCATTAACCGTCAATGGAAAAACGGCGATAAGGTAATGCTTACTTTACCCATGCAGGTAGAAGCCGAGCCGCTACCCGACCGCTCTTCCTGGGTTTCTTTTAAATATGGTCCGATAATATTAGGTGCTGCTACTGACACTACCGACTTAACAGGATTGGTTGCTGATGCCGGTCGCATGTCACATATTGCTCATGGTCCCCTCTACCCCCTTGACCAAGCACCGGTAATGGTTGCCGCTAACACAACAGCTACCATTGACAACATACAACCTGTTGCAGGCAAACCCTTACACTTTTCCGCTTCAAAAATCATTTATCCTGCCCAATACAAGCAACTGGAGTTACAACCTTTCTTTTCTATTCACGACAGCCGCTATATGTTGTACTGGTATCAAACCGATGAAGCGGGTTATATGAAGATGCAAAAAGAGCTCGAAGCAAAAGAAAAAATACGGTTAGTATTGGAATCCATAACAGTCGACCAGGTCAATCCCGGGCAGCAGCAACCGGAATCCGACCACAACTTTAAAGAAGACAAATCCCAGAACGGTTTATTTAAAGACCGCCACTGGCGTAAAGCAGCCGGCTGGTTTAGTTATGAACTGCGTAATACAAATAATGCCGGTAAAAAAATACGCCTTACGTTTTTTGGAAAAGATAAAAACAATGGTACGGGTATTTATTTAAATGACGTATTGCTGCAAGAAATAAAATTAGACGGCAATGGAGATGATGCATTTACTGATATAGAGATTGCCATTCCGGAAAATATAGTATCGCAATTGAAACAAGAGAGGTTTACCATAAAATTTGCACCGTTGGGTGACAAAGAAACACCAAGAGTGTTTTATGTAAGGTTGCTGAATAAGTAAGGAAGAATGTGAAAGGTAGAAGATTAATAGATTATAGTTAATGGTTCATGTGGAGTTAAAAGTGAATAGTGAGGGAAGCTTTTCACTTCTGCCTTACCGGCTTTCGGCCTTTTGGACTTCTATCTGCTGATTGGCGAACAAAAAGGACAAGAGTGAGTATTTAATTCATTTCCACAGGAAATAAATTAAATACTGATCCTATCGGATCGCAAAGGAAGCTCAAGACAATTACTGAAGCTGGGTAACAAAATAAAACAGGTATTGGAATAATTAAAAAAGCTTCCTTGAAACTCTTTTTGCTGTAGGGCTTTGGCCTTTCTCCTTCGAAGGAGGGTAAAGATTAAACATTTTTTTGAACGCTAAATACATGATAATGAAAAAAAAGTTGTTTCTAACATTTGCTGCTGCGTTAAGTACGATCATCATTACCGCACAAAACACGATTGTGCTGGATGCTGCCAAAGCGAAAGACACGATTAACAGAAATATTTATGGCCACTTTGCCGAACATTTAGGCCATTGTATTTATGGCGGGTTTTATGTAGGCGAAGACAATACAAAAATTCCGCACAAGGATGGTATACGGCTTGATGTAATTGCGGCTTTGAAGAAAATGAAAGTCCCGGTGCTGCGTTGGCCGGGCGGTTGCTTTGCCGATACTTATCATTGGCGTGATGGGGTGGGCCCTAAAAAAGACCGCCCATCTATACTAAATGTATGGTGGGGGAATGTAAAAGAAGACAACAGCTTTGGCACCAACGAGTTTTTAAATATGTGCGAAGTGTTGGGCGCAGAGCCTTACCTGAGTGGTAATGTAGGTAGTGGTACGCCACAGGAACTGGCCGATTGGGTAAAATATACCAAGCATCCCGTGGGCAGCAGCCCGATGACTGACCTCAGACAAAAAAACGGGAGAGAAAATCCGTGGAATGTAAAGTATTGGGGATTGGGCAACGAAGCCTGGGGCTGTGGTGGCAACATGACGGCAGAGTACTATGCAAATATATATCGTCAATACGCCACGTTTATGACCGACTGGAATAATAGTGACAAACTATATCGTATTGCATCGGGCGCATCAGGCTCCGATTATAAATGGACGGAAGTACTGATGAGAGACTTACCTGCAAGTATGTTTGATGCATTAGGCTTGCACCACTACGCTGTTATTAACTGGAGCCAAAAAGGGTCTTCCACTGGCTTTTCCGAAAGTGAATATTTTACTACGATGAAAGAAGCATTATTAATGGACGAACTGGTAACAAAGCACAGTGCGGTAATGGATAAGTATGATCCGCTAAAGAAAAAATCACTGGCAGTAGATGAATGGGGCGGCTGGTACGATGTGGTAGAAGGAACCAACGGTGCATTTTTGTTTCAACAAAACACTATGCGTGATGCCATGATTGCCGGTGCTACACTTAACATTTTTAATAACCATGCCGACCGCGTAAAAATGGCTAACCTGGCACAAGCGATTAATGTGTTACAAGCGGTGATACTGACAAATGAAGAAAAAATGATTGTTACACCTACATATCATGTAATGGAAATGTACAATGTGCATCACGATGCATTGTTGCTGCCTATCACTATCATTAGTAATGATTACGAACTGGACGGCAAAAAATTACCTGCCGTATCGGCTTCGGCCTCAAAAGATGCAAGCGGTAAAGTACATATATCGGTAGTGAATATTGATGCAAAAAAATCACAGGAAATAAATATTGATTTGGGTATAGTAAAAGCAACCGGTGTATCGGGAAGAATATTACAATCGTCCAAATTGCAAGACCATAATACGTTTGACAGTCCTGAGAAAATAAAACCGGTTGCGTTTAAAGATGCGAAATTAAACGGTAATAAACTGAATATAAAAATGCCTCCGTTTTCCGTAGTAGTGCTGGAGTTAAAATAAGTAGTGAGTATAACTACAAAAGGAGTTTGGAAAGTATTTATATCGTTGATTTATTTTTTGTCCTCAACGACATTAACACAGATGAACGTCCCTTGCGCCTGCCCCGACAAGGAGCGGAGCGATGGAGCTCGGGACCGCACACTTGTGCTGCATCAACGCGGAGTACCAATGAGGCTGATCCAATAGCTAATATCGAATTAATTTTATTGGTCACTTGTGCAGTACCCCGTATTTTAATCGGGGCCGTCCCTTTCGCTAATCAACATCGTGATAATTAAAACAATAAAATGTAGACATATGAAAAAGATAATCTTACTGGCTATATGTTGCTACTGTTTATGCAGTACTGTGCAGGCACAAACAATTGTAGAAGACTTTAAACCTTCCACCCTTAACCAACCGGGGCAATTATACCCGCAGGTAAACTCGCAGGGTTATGCACGTTTTAAAATATTTGCGCCCAAGGCCGATAGTGTTAAAGTTAGTTTGGGATTGGGCGGAAGCGGAGGTACTGTGCTGACTAAAGGTGACGACGGCTTTTTTACAGGTACTACCGGCGGCCCTATGGATGAAGGATTTCATTACTATAATATTACTGTAGACGGTGGAAAATTTAACGACCCCGGAGCATTAAACTTTTACGGCTCTGTGCGCTGGGAAAGCGGCATAGAAATTCCGGCACACGACCAGGATTTTTATGCCTTAAAAGATGTGCCACATGGCAATGTATCGCAGATACTTTTTCCTTCTAAAAGCACCAATACTTCCCGCCGAGCATTTGTTTATACCCCACCCGATTATCATAAAAACACTACTAAAAAATATCCTGTTTTATACTTACAGCATGGTTGGGGCGAAGACGAAACGGCCTGGAGCAACCAAGGTCACGCCAACCTGATTATGGATAACCTGATTGCTGAAGGGAAAATAAACCCCTTTATTATTGTAATGACCTACGGCATGACCAACGAAGTAAAGTGGGGCAAAATAAATGAGTTTAAAATAGAACCTTTTCAAACGGTATTGGTTGATGAATTGATCCCGTATATAGAAAGTCATTTTCGCACGCTTACCGGCCAACCCAACCGGGCCATGGCTGGCCTGTCAATGGGTGGTTTTGAAACAAGACTGATAACACTGGCAAAACCGGAGGTATTTTCACATTATGCGCTGCTAAGTGGGGGTGTTTATAGCGTAGAAGATATTAAAGGTAAAGCAACTCCCAAACTGATCTTTTTAAGCAGTGGTAGTAAAGAAAATCCTGACAGGGTAAAACAAGCTGCTAACGATTTAAAAGCTGCAGGGTTTAATGCGGTATCCTATGTATCGGATAAAACAGCCCACGAGTTTTTAACCTGGCGCAGAAGCTTAAAAGAATTGGCACCGCTACTTTTTCGTAGTAAATAAATGAAAAGAACGAATCCGTTCATCTTAATAAAAATGGCTTACGGATAAATTACACGAGACCATAAGAAAAATAACACAACATGAAAAAGATTGTTACACTTTGTCTGGTTTTCTTTTCGCTGTTGCTAATGGCAAAAGGACAAACAACCAAATACCAGGCACCCGAAGGTTTTGATGTATTGAATGCCGCCGTTCCGCAAGGCAGGATTGACACCATTACGTATCATTCAAAAACTATTAACCATAAAAGAAAAGCATTGGTGTACACACCGCCGGGTTTTTCTAAAAAGAAAAAATACCCTGTATTGTACTTACTCCACGGGATAGGTGGCGACGAAAAAGAATGGCTGAACGGTGGAAAACCCCAAATAATTTTAGACAACCTGTATGCAAGTGGAAAAATAGAACCGATGATTGTAATACTGCCCAACGGCAGGGCTATGAAAGATGACAGGGCTACCGGAAATATTTTTGACAGTGCAAAAGTACAGGCATTTGCCACCTTTGAAAAAGATTTACTCAACGACCTTATCCCCTTTGTAGAAAAAACCTTTCCTGCTTTAAAAGACAGGGAAAACCGGGCTATTGCCGGCCTATCAATGGGAGGAGGACAAACACTCAATTTCGGCCTGGGTAACTTAGATAAATTTGCCTGGGTTGGCGGTTTTTCTTCTGCACCCAATACCAAACCGCCACAAGAGTTAGTACCCGATACCGAAAAAGCAAAACAATTATTAAAGTTGTTGTTTATCTCCTGCGGCGATGCAGATGGTTTAATGTTGTACAGCAAACGCACAAGCGAATACCTGACTAAAAATAATGTACCGCATATTTTTTATGTAGAACCCGGCGGCCACGATTTTAAAGTATGGAAAAATGATTTATACATTTTTTCGCAGCTAATTTTTAAACCGGTAAACCCATCTACTTTTCCCGAATATACCGTATTAGGTTTTCCGGCTACTACCAATATTCGCAATAATAAATACCCGCAAGTATTGCCCGATAGAAGAGTTGTTTTTCGCACCAAAGCTCCCGATGCACAAAAAGTACAAATTGATTTAGGCAAAAAATACGACCTGCAAAAAGATACCGGCGGTTATTGGACCGTTACTACAGAGCCCATCAAACCCGGCTTTAGTTATTACTCTCTGCTCATTAATGGCGTGGCCGTTGCCGACCCTGCAAGCGAAACTTTTTATGGCATGAGCCGCATGGCAAGTGGCATTGAAATACCTTTTCCCGGCGATGATTTTTATGCACATAAAGACGTGCCGCATGGCGATATAAGAGTGAAAGAATATTTTTCGCCGGTTACCCGTTCATGGAGAAAGTTGTATGTATATGCACCTCCCGGTTACGACGAAACCCCCACCGAAACATATCCCGTACTGTACATTTTACATGGCGGCGGCGAAGATGAAAGAGGTTGGGCCATGCAGGGAAAAACAAATCTCATCTTAGATAATTTAATTGCCGAAGGCAAAGCCAAAAAAATGCTTATTGTAATGCCCGATGCCAATGTAGGCAGCGGTGGCTTTACTGCCAACGGTGTAGAAAGTTCATTAAAAACATTTGAAAACGAATTGAAGCGTGTTATCATTCCGTTTATCGAAAAATCATATCGTGCAAAAACAGATGCAAGTAGCCGTGCAATGGCCGGGCTATCTTTAGGCGGCATACACACGTTGTTTACAGGTATCAACAACAACGATATGTTTTCGCATTTAGGCGTATTTAGTTCCGGTTTTATCATGCCCCTCTTAGAAAAAATTGCCGATACACAATATGCGTATTTAAAAAACAACACCGATACATTCAACAGTAACATAAAAAACTTTTGGATAGCTATGGGCGGCAAAGAAGATTTTGCACACAACAATTGCCAAATGATGTTGGGCAAGTTAGACGAACTAAAAATTAAATATACCTATTCCGAATATCCCGGCGGGCACACTTGGCCGGTATGGCGAAACAACCTGTACAATTTTGCGCAGGTACTTTTTAAATAGCCATTGTATTACAACAGTAATTTTATTTTTTATGAAATCAACTGTAGTAATTCTATTGAGCTTCCGTTGCGTCGCACTCTTCGGGGTTCTGTTCGCTAATCAACATCGTGTTACTTTATAGTTGCTTTTGTTTAACTGCATCAGGTCAACCTATAAGGTTTTAAAAACCTTATAGGTTTAACGAAGAAAGAATAAGTTGAAAAAATGAAAACCTTGTATGATTCAAAAAAGCCTTAATAAACTTAATTCCTTAATGGTTTAAAATGAAAAAAAACATACTACTCATCGCCTGCGTATTGCTGCATTATATTTTACCTGCACAGCAAAACAACCTTACACTATGGTACAACCAACCTGCACAAGAGTGGGAAGAAGCCCTGCCCGTAGGCAACGGCCGCTTAGGCGCTATGGTATATGGCAACCCGGTTAAAGAAAACATTCAGCTAAACGAAGAAACCATTTGGGCAGGCAGTCCGCACCGCAACGATAACCCCGAAGCAAAACAATACCTAAACCAAGTACGCCAATTAATCTTTGAAAAAAAATACAAAGAAGCCGAAAACTTGGTGAACAAACATTTTGCGCCAAAAAATTCTCACGGTATGCCTTACCAAACAGCAGGCAATTTACACTTGTTGTTTAAAGGCCACGATAACTACACCAACTACTACAGAGATTTAGATATTCAAAATGCAGTAGCCACTACCCGCTATACGGCTAATGGCGTAAACTATACACAAACTGTTTTTTCTTCCTTTACCGACCAAGCCATTATTGTACGCATTACCGCAAGCCAACCGAATGCTATAAATTTTGCGGCACAACTTAGTCGCCCTTATCAAGTAGCTGTTAGCACCAAAGGCAATGATGAATTAGTGATGTCGGGTACTACAAGCGGTTGGGATAAAATAAGCGGTGGCCTTCCTTTTGAAACAAGACTAAAAGTAATAACAGCAGGCGGCAGCGTTACTGCCAACGATACGGCATTAAACATCAGCAATGCCGATACCGCCACCCTTTATATTTCCATAGCATCGGGTTTTAAAAACTATAACGATGTAAGTGCTAACCCTACCGAAAGAAACAACAACTATTTGCAAAAAGCATTGCAAACAAATTATAAAACCGCATTGGCTAATCATATTGCCGCTTATCGTTCTTATTTCGATAGAGTTAGTATTGATTTAGGCAAAACCGAATCTGCCGCATTACCTACCAATGAAAGAATAGACCGTTTTGCCACCGGCAACGATCCGCAGTTAGTGGCTTTGTATTTTCAGTTTGGCCGTTACTTATTAATCTCTTCATCGCAGCCCGGCGGACAGCCTGCCAACCTGCAAGGCATTTGGAACCATCATCTTTCGCCGCCGTGGGATAGTAAGTACACCGTAAACATCAACACCGAAATGAACTATTGGCCTTCGGAAATAACCAACCTTACCGAACTGAATGAACCATTGATACAAATGGTAAAAGAATTATCGCAAACCGGTAAAAAAACAGCCGCAGATATGTACGGTGCCAAAGGTTGGGTATTGCACCACAACACCGATATATGGCGTATTACCGGCGTGGTAGACGGTGCATTTTGGGGTATGTGGCCAACGGGCAGTGCCTGGCTAAGCCAACACCTGTGGGAAAAATATGCTTACAACGGCGATAAAAAATATTTAAAATCAGTTTACCCTGTTTTAAAAAGTGCAGCGGAGTTTTACTTAGACTTTTTGGTAGAAGAACCCGAACATAAATGGTTGGTCGTTTCACCTTCTGTATCTCCGGAGAACGCACCCAAAGGCATTGCTTCTTCTGTAACAGCCGGTGCTACTATGGATAATCAATTGGTATTCGACCTGTTTAACATCACTATTAAAACAGCAAAAATTTTAAAGAAGGATAAACGTTTTATAAGCAAAGTGCAAGCGGCACTCAACCGCCTGCCACCTATGCAAATTGGCAAATGGGGACAGTTACAAGAATGGATGCACGACTTAGACGATCCCAAAGATGAACACCGCCACGTTTCACATTTGTATGGCTTGTATCCTTCGGCACAAATATCGCCTTACAAAAACCCTGAGTTATTTGCAGCCGCCAAAACTTCTTTATTAGCAAGAGGCGATGCCTCTACCGGTTGGTCTATGGGATGGAAAGTAAATTTTTGGGCAAGGTTGTTAGATGGTAACCATGCGTTGAAATTAATACAAGACCAATTAACGCCTGCCGTATTGCCCAACAAAGCCCAACGCGGCGGCACGTATGCCAACCTGTTTGATGCTCATCCGCCTTTTCAGATAGACGGCAATTTTGGTTGCACAGCAGGCATTGCCGAAATGCTGATGCAAAGCCACGATGGCGCCATTCACCTATTACCTGCCCTACCCGATGCGTGGAGCAGCGGCCACATTAAAGGCTTAAAAGCAAGAGGCGGTTTTGAGTTGGATATTTATTGGGAAAACGGCAAGCTGAGTAAAACGGTTATCCGTTCTGTCTTGGGTGGTAACTGCCGTTTGCGTTCGTACGTACCGTTGCAAGGAAATAATATAACAGCAGCAAAAGGAGAAAATCCGAATCCGTTTTATGCCGTGTCAGCTATTACAACACCACTAAATCATTCGGAATTAAAAAACAGCACACCGGCTGTAAAAAATATTTATGAGTATGATGTAATAGTAAAAAAAGGAGAAGATATAATAGTAGTTGTGGAGTAAGGTTAATTGTTCATTGTTGATAGTTCATAGTTCGTTGTTAATGGTTAAGGTTATCTGTATTCACTATTAACGAATAACTGATAACGATTAACCTTTACCCATCAACACGATGCTGAATAGCGATATGCATCCCGAAATAAATTCGGGATGCTGCATATTGGCCAATAGAATTGATGCAGCACAAGAGTGCGACGCAACAGAAGATGAATAGAATTACTACAGCCGACAAACAAAAAAATAAACCATGAATAAAAACAGCTTGCCAATTATAATGAATGTGCTTTTACTTTTTGGTATAAGCATTTCTTGCTTGGCGCAAAATCCATTTATAAAAGACCAATTCACTGCCGATCCTTCGGCACGGGTGATTGGCAATAAAGTGTATGTGTTTCCATCGCATGATATAAAAGCACCGGCAAATAAAAACTTACGAGAAAATTGGTTTTGCATGGAGGATTATCATGTTTTTTCGTCGGAAAACTTAACCGATTGGACAGACCACGGTGTGATTGTTACGCAAAATAAAGTGCCTTGGGTAAGGCCGGATAGTTACAGTATGTGGGCACCGGATTGTATTGAACGAAATGGCAAATACTATTTTTATTTTCCTACGTTTCCGAAAGATACTATTGCACACGGTAGCGGTTTTACGGTTGGTGTAGCCATTGCCGATAAACCCGAAGGCCCGTACATACCCGAAGCAACACCGATAAAAGGTATTAGAGGTATAGACCCGAATGTGTTTATTGATGATGACGGACAAGCCTATTTGTATTGGTCGGCAGGAGAAATTTTTGGTGCTAAACTAAAAGAAAATATGGTGGAGTTAGATTCGGAAGTAAAAACATTAAGCAATTTTCCGAAAGTAGGATTAAAAGAAGGGCCTTATTTGTTTAAGAAAAACGGCCTCTATTACATGACCTATCCGCATGTAGAAAACAAGACCGAACGGTTGGAATATGCCATTAGCGATAATCCGCTTGGGCCTTTTACATTTACCGGTGTTATTATGGACGAATCGCCTACCGGTTGCTGGACTAATCATCAATCCATTATTGAGTTTAAAAATCAATGGTATTTGTTTTATCATTCTAACGATTTATCGCCGCAATTTGATAAAAACCGTTCTATACGAATAGACAGTTTGTTTTTTAACGAAGACGGAACCATACAAAAAGTAATACCTACACTTCGTGGCGTAGGACTTACCAATGCGGCCAACGAAATTCAGATAGACCGGTACAGCCACAAAAGCAACGAAAATGTTTCGATACATTTTATAGATACTCTCAATCGCTTTGCAGGTTGGAAAACCGTGTTTGAAAAAACCGGTGGTTGGGTGCAATACAATAGTGTTGATTTTGGTAAGAAAGCTTTTACAACAATTCAGGTAAAAGCGCAATCAACTAAAAGCGGCACAATAACGGTAAGGCTTAATAATGCTAATGGCCCTGTTATTGCTACAATAAGTATTGGCAATAAAAATGAATGGACTGTTTATAAAAATAAAATTCAACAATTTAAACCCGGTGTACAACATTTATTTGTACAATTAATGAAAGGAAATGATGTAGAAATAGATTGGTTACGTTTTGAATAATAACGATTAAAAAAAATGTATGTATAAAAAAATTATTTTGTCGCTTGTGTGCAGCTTGTTTTTAATAGCGGCCTTTGCACAAAAAAAGAAACCGGTTTCTATTTTAATTATTGATGGGTTTAGTAACCACGATTGGCAGCAAACCACCGTGCTTACCAAAGCTATATTGGAAGAAAGTGGTTTGTTTACGGTAGATGTAACTACCATACCTGCCGATAGCATAGAAAGACAACAATGGAAACCTTCGTTTGAAAAATATTCCGCCATTATACAAAACTCCAACAATATTTTTCAGTGGCATTTAAAATGGCCACGCCATGCCGAGCAGCAGTTAGAAAATTTTGTAAAAAAAGGCGGTGGTTTATACATTTTACATTCGGCCAATAATGCGTTTACGCATTGGGCCGAGTACGATAAAATGATTGGCCTGGGTTGGCGGCCTAAAACAACGGGCTATGCATTGGAGATAGATAGCAACAAAAACATTATTCGCATACCACCCGGCGAAGGTGCTGCCACCGGCCACGGCAACCGTTTTGATGCTGTGATAAAAAAATATACCAACCATGCAATTAACAACGATTATCCTACACAATGGAAAACCGCCAACATGGAAGTATATAATTATCCAAGGGGAGCTGCCGAAAATGTTACAGTGCTTTCTTACACTTACGATAGTACCGCTACGCACCGTTATTGGCCGGTAGAATGGGTGGTAAACTATGGCAAAGGCCGTGTGTATAATTCAAGCATGGGGCATTTATGGAAAGGCGATGTATATCCCGAAGCGTACCGCTGCATTGGTTTTCAAACCACGCTAATAAGAGTAACAGAATGGCTGGCAACCGGAAAAGTAACCTATCCCCTACCCTCTAATTTTCCGGGAGCCGAACAAGTAAGTATGAGAGATAAAACAGACTTTCCTAAAAAGAAAGAATAACTAAATTCTTATTTAACCATTTCCAAAATATTTATTATGCAAAAACAAAACAACCCATCAAGAAGGCGTTTTTTATACAACCTTGGCCTGGCAGGTTTAAGCATTCCTTTTATTTCGACTACGGGCAATTGCGCCAATCCAAACAATACTAACAACATGAATACAAAAAATAAAAAGCTGGGTATTGCATTAGTTGGATTGGGCGGTTATGCCACCGGGCAATTAGCACCGGCTTTACAGCAAACAGAGCATTGTTATTTAGCGGGTATTGTTACCGGCACACCGTCTAAAGCAACTGTGTGGAAAGAAAAATACAATATACCCGATAAAAATATTTACAGCTACGATAATTACGATGCTATAAAAAATAATCCCGATATAGATATTATTTATGTAGTGCTGCCCAACTCTATGCACGCCGAATATACCATTCGCGGCTTTGAAGCCGGCAAGCATGTAATTTGCGAAAAGCCCATGGCCATTACGGTAGAAGATTGCGATAAAATGATTGCTGCCTCTAAAAAAGCAAACAAATTTTTATCGGTGGGTTACAGGTTGCACTTTGAGCCGCACAACTTAGAAATGAAAAGATTAGGCAAACTACAAATACACGGCAACATAAAAAAGGTAAGCGGAGGCTTTGGTTTTATAGCTGGCCCTGATCAATGGCGTTTAGATAAAAAAATGGCCGGTGGCGGCCCCTTAATGGATTTGGGTGTTTATTGCATACAGGGTATGTGTTACACCACCGGACTGGAGCCCATTGCCGTTACCGCACAGGAAGGGGCTAAAACAGACCTGGAGCGTTTTAAAACTGTAGAGCAATCTTTAAGCTGGCAGTTTGAGTTTCCCAATGGTATCATCGGCGAAGGCATTAGCAGCTACAACGACAACTATAATTACCTGAAAGCCGAAGCAGCAACAGGCAGTTTTGAATTAAAACCGGCGTACAATTATGGCGGCATAAAAGGCACTACTCCAAATGGCGTCATGAACTTTCCGCAAATAAACCAACAAGCTGCGCAAATGGATGGCATTGCTTTATCTATAAAAAATAACCAGCCAAGTATTGTGCCAGGCGAAATGGGAAGAAGAGATGTAAAATACCTACAAGCTATTTACGAAGCGATGCGAACAGGGAAAAAAGTAATGATACCGGCAGGTTAATATTATTTACGACGTATGTAATGCAGTTGGTTTTATTTTTTGTTAACCAGCTGTATTACTACTATGCTCCCCGAGCTACGCTCCTTCCCTTCGTTTCACTCGTGAACATAAAGGGGAGTTTGGTTGCGTCGCATCTTTCCGTTTTAGCGGAATCCTGCTATGCGGGACTTGTGCTGCATCAACTCTATTGGCCACTTTGCAGTATTCCGTATTTTAATCGGGGTGTCTGGTAATTCTATTAGGCATTTGGCAATACGCTACTTTTTTTCCAAGAAAATCAAATTTAATCATTGTAAACTTGTATTTTTTTTTATCATTAAGTTACACCATATTATTACAACGTACTACTGTCTTTGCAATGCCGCAATATCGGCAAACTCATTAGCCAACTTAGTACTCAGGCGTTCAAAAATTTTAAAATAGGCATTGTAACTTTTGTTATTTTTTTTATCGGGTGTTACCAAATCGGTCAGTTCAACAGATTTCGCTGCCTCATCCAACGATTTATAAATACCCATTTTTGTAGCACTAAGCAGGTAAGATCCATAACTTACGCTATGATAGTTTTGTCTCAATCTAACCGGTTTATTATAAATATCGGCCACCATTTGCGCAAAGAAAGGCAGTGTACCAAAACTGCCGTTAATAGAAAGACTGTCAATCTTCCGGTGTTGTGCCAGGGTTTTTCCTATACTGTATATTTCATATAAAATACCTTCAATAGCTGCCCTGACAAAATGTGCTTTATCGTGTTTAATATTCAACCCAAAAAATACACCTCTTGCATTCGCATTCCATATAGGTGCTCTTTCGCCCAATAAATAAGGTAAAAATATTAACCCGTCCGAGCCCGGTGGCACATTTGCTGCTTCGTTAATCAGTTCCTGCATACTGTACTCTATATCAAAAAGGTTTTTAAAATCGCCAAACTGCCTGGTAAACCATTCAAATACAACACCACCATTATTGGTAGGGCCGCCCGATATGTAACGCTTTTCTGTAAGCAGATAATTAAAAAAACGTTGCTTTTCATCATGTAACACTTTATCACTCATTACCCTTACTGCACCGCTATCCTCTACAGTTATGGTGGCTGTACCTTCACCGTTTATACCATCACCCAATGTGGCCATACAGCCATCACTGGAGCCTACTACTATTTGTGTATGGGCAGATAGGCCCAGCGAAGTTTGATAAGCTTTGTTTAGTTTTCCTGCATTGGAAAAAACAGGTACTAATTCCGGTAACATCCCCGCTGTAATTCCTGCAAACTTTAGCGAGTCGGTATTCCATTTAATTTTATGAATATTTAATAAGCCTGTTGCCGATGCTATGCTATAATCAATCATATACTCACCGGTTAGTTGTTGAAGTATATAGCTTTTAAGCGATAAAAATTTACTTACCTGTTTAAACTTTTCGTTTTCATTATTCTTCATCCATGCAATTTTTGTTAGCGGCGACATAGGGTGCAGCGGTGTGCCTGTAGCATGGTATATTTTTTTCCCAAGCGCTGACCCGTTTAATGCCGCCGCTTCCTTATCTGCCCGGCTATCGGCCCAGGTAATGGCCTTACCCATTGGATTACCGCGTTTATCTACCGCCAACAAACTATGCATAGACGAACTAAAACAAATAGTAGATACTTTATATTTTTGTGGATGTACAAAATCGTTCAACAAATTTTTCAGTACATATAACATTGTTATAAATATCTGATCGGGGTCTTGCTCACTATAATTAGGTTCGCTATGAAAAGTAGGACAATATCCTTTTAAAGAACCAATAGTATTCCCTTTCAGGTCAAACGCATACACCCTTACGGCATTTGTTCCCAGTTCTATTGTAATAATACATTCCATATATAGTGCTAATTATTTTTTTGTAAATAATTTTTTCTGTACTGACTGGGCGTATAGCCGGTTAATTTCTTAAATGTGGTAGAAAAATGTTGCGAAGAGTAAAACCCAACATCTAAAGCAATATTTGTGAGGCTTACATTTGGCTGTTTTAATAGTTTAATAGCCTCTGTTATTCGTATATTAATTAAATAACTCAGCGGGGAAAAACCGGAGTAATTTTTTACCCTTTCATTAAACAGAGTTGTGCATAAGCCGGTAAAGGTTGCCATTTCGTCTACCGTCCATTGGTGAGCCAGGTTTTGGCGAAGCGCTTGTTCCAATTTCATAAAAGTACCGGGAAAATTTCTCCCGGTATCAGATAAACTGTTAAACTGGCGGGCCGATTGTATAAAAATTTCGTCCAGTAAATGGTTTACTCTTGTATGATAAGCTATTTCCTGTGAAGTTAACTCTGACTGAATACTTTTAAGAATAACACCAATTTCCTGGAATTTTTTAAACACAGGCGATTGATTCATTTGTAATGTTTTACGAATGCTTTCAATTTCAGTTTCGGATAAACTGCTCCAGGGGCAGGCTTCGTGCCATTTTTCGGCTTTTACCATTTGAAGATGTACCCAGTAAAAAGAACCTATTTCCAGTACATTATTTTCGTTACCAAACTCGATACCCGGCATAATAATCGCTACATCACCCGGGTACAATGTATAATTTCGTTTATTGATTATCCATTCAAACTTTCCATCTTGTATGTAGTATATTTTAAGGGTGTCGGCTGTAGTACAGGGAAAACCATCCAACCGTATAGCCGAATTTTTAACTGCGCCAACTTCTGTAATATGCGGAAACAGGCGTAGTTCCAAAGCGTTCTTTTGATAAAGTACAAATTGGTTCATATTAAATAAGCAGCAGGCAAACGTATATTTTATATAACATCATTGGCAAAGTAGGGCTAGTTGTAAAGAAAAGTAATTTCTTGTTTTCAAATTTACAAATTTCAACATTGTTCTTTCTTGAAAGATTTTACAATTTAATGATAATACTTTAGCAATGTTTATAAAACCTACAGGCTTGTTTATAATACTTACTTGTAGTTTGCTTATATAAAAGTATTGGGATATAACACGATGCTAATAAGCGAACGGAACGATGCAGTGTGCGACGCAACAGATGATGATTTGTGTTACTGCTGCTGACTGACAAATATACTTTATTGTATTAAGTGGTTATAACAACTGTATCTATTAAATCATTATCAAAAAAACGACTTGCTTTATGAAAGAAAATCTGAAACCTCAAAAAAAGGTTTTGGGCAGATTTTTCTGCCTGCTGTTTACTTTCACGCTTATTTCTAATGCTATTCACGCACAACAAGTTTCCGGAACTATTACTGATGAAGAAAACAAACCCGTTTCGGATGCATCGGTTACAGTGAAAGGATCTAATACCGCAACTATTACCAATAGTGCCGGTAAGTTTACCATTAACGCTAAAAGTACAGATGTATTAATTATAACCCACGTAAGTTTTGCCACTCAAGAAATACCTATTAATAGCAGAGGTGTAGTTAATATAAGTTTGGTTAAAAGCGATGGCACCGGCTTGGATGAAATTATTGTGGTTGGCTTAGGCGTAAAGCGTGAGTCAAAAAAACTGGGTTATGCTGCAACATCGGTTAACAAAGAGGAATTAGTAACCCAAAGAACCACTAACATGATGGAATCGTTAGAGGGTAAGGTTGCAGGATTAAATATTTCTCCACCCGCTGCTGGTGCAGGCTCCAGTACGCAAATACGTTTACGTGGGCAATCGGCTTTTGCAGGTGCAAATA
The DNA here is from genome assembly GCA_002399735.1 of Chitinophagaceae bacterium UBA4857. Classification (GTDB taxonomy): domain Bacteria; phylum Bacteroidota; class Bacteroidia; order Chitinophagales; family Chitinophagaceae; genus Terrimonas. Next base: position 177,976 of record DHEF01000002.1, on the reverse strand, counting down.
ACTCACCTTTAATTGTTATAAACGGCTTGCCAATGGATCAAGGTGCCAGAGGTGCCAATGGTGGTGGTCAGGTTGAACAACGTGACCGTGGCGATAATTTACAAAGCATTAACCCCGACGATATTGAAAGCATGACCGTATTAAAAGGCGCTACTGCGGCTGCTATTTATGGTGCCAGAGCTGCAAATGGTGCTATAATTATTACAACAAAAATGGGCCAAAAAAACGGCGGCATAGGTGTTGATTATACATCAAGTTACACTGCCTCGAAGGCCTTAAACTTTATGGACGAAATTACCCAAACCGAATATGGCCAAGGCATGGCTGGGGCCAGGTTTACCACCCAAGGTGCAGCACAAGGTAATGGACAATTTGGCTGGGGCGAAAAACTGGATGGCGTACCTACCATTAACTTTGATGGCGTGATGCGTCCCTACTCTGCGCACCCAAACCAGCTTTTTGACTTTATGCAAACAGGCACAAACTTTACCAATACCGTTGGCTTATCGGGCGGTGGTGCCAATGGTAGTTTCAGGGCTTCTTTTTCTAATACTAGTGCAACAGGTATTCAACCAAGTAATGAGTATAAAAGAAATATTTTTAATTTAGGTTTAACGCATGATATTACTAAAAAGCTGAAGCTTTTATTAAATATTAATTATGCCAATGAACGCAATATTAACCCACCACAAATAGGTACACAAGGCGAAGGTGCTATTAACTTTTTTAATAGAATGCCGATATCAGTACCCTTAAGCGCTTACAGAGAAAATGCCATAGACCCTGTTACTGGTGCAGAATTCAGAAGCAATGGTTTTTTAGGAACCGTTAATAACCCATTTTTTCAATTACAAAAAAGACAATTTTTTGAAGAAGAAAGAAACCGCCTTTTAGGTACGGCTACTTTACGCTATGAACTTACGGACTGGTTATATGCGCAAGGCCGATTTAACTACGACTATGCCAATAGTTTTATGGAGTGGAATGTATTAAATGGTGCAGGTGCTACTACTTTATTTAATGGCGATGGAACTTACCGTGGTAACTATAATTTAAGAAAGGATATAAACACCGATATTAATGCCGACTTCCTTGTAGGAAGCAGTAAAGAATTTGGGAAATTTTCGGCTGACATTAGCATAGGCGGCAACACTTTAAGATCACAGTTTCAGCGAATGAATCAAACCTCGGCTAACTTTACCGTACCGGATCTTTACTCTATTGCCAATGGCACCGTACGTACACAAGAATACCTGTATTCCAAAAGTCGCATCAACTCCTTATACGGCGTAGCCGAATTTGGATACAACGGACTTTTTTACCTGAACTTTACCGGTAGAAATGATTGGTTTTCGGTTTTAAACCCCGATCAAAACAGTAAATTCTACCCCTCAGTTTCCGGTAGTTTTATTTTCTCTGAATTAATGCAAAATCAAAAATGGTTAAACTATGGTAAATTAAGAGCATCATGGGCCAAAGTAGGAAGTGTAAACGGTGTAAATCCATACGATGGTATTCTTGCCTATGCCATTAACCAAAATCAGTTTAACGGACAAACTTTGGCATCAGTTGCAGGTAATAATGCCCCTAACCCAACATTACAACCATTTACCATTACAGAAAAAGAAGTGGGTGTTGAACTGAGATTATTTAAAAACAGGGTATTGTTAGACATTGCTGCATTTGAAAAAGTTACTACCGATCAAATTTTAGATGTTACACTTTCTAATACATCGGGTTATACTAACTCTAAGCAAAACAAAGCTTCTTTAAAAAATAGCGGACTTGAAACATTAGTAGAAGTAAGAGCGGTACAAAGCCAAAATTTTAGCTGGTCCACTTCATGGAACAATGCTTATTTAGCCACAAAAGTGTTGGATGTAGGCAACGATAACGGCACCTTACTTTTACTTTACTTCAATGGCACCGGTAACGAATTTTTAGGCGAACTACGCTATACAGAAGGCCTTGCTATGAACCAATTATATACAAGATCGTACAGGAGAAATGCAAAGGGAGAAGTTGTAGTAAGTGACGACGGACGATTATTGGCCACAACAGGAGGGCCGGTAGGTAACGGCTTTGCCCCTGTTGGCAGTTCTATACCAAAATTCACCGGTGGCTGGAACAATACTTTCCGCTATAAAAACCTGAGTTTAGGTTTACATATCGACTACAAATTTGGGGGCACTATTTTATCATCTACTTTGCTTAACATGACAAGACAAGGCCATTCAAAAATGTCGTTGGACGGCCGCGAAGGAGGCTTAATTATTCCGGCAGTATATGAAAGTACCGGAGCGCCTAATACAAGTGTTATACCTGTTGCAAATTTACAAGGCCATTATACGGATTATAGAAATCTGCAAATAGGCGATCCATTTACTTTTAAATCAGATTTTGTTAAACTGCGTAATGTAACCTTATCATATGATTTAAGCAGTACTATTTCAAAAGTATCATCCTTAAAATTTGTAAAAGGATTAGTGTTATCTGCCTCATGTCGTAATGCAGCTATCCTTTACAAAGATATACCGGGTTTAGACCCTGAAGCTGTACAGTCTTCAGGCGACTTTAGGGCAGGTTATGAAAACTCATCCATGCCAACCACCCGCAACTTCAACCTTACTTTAAATGTAAAATTTTAAGCAAATGATTACTATTATTAAACGTATATTATTTATAGCCGCTATACCCTTTTTTACCGGGTGCGACAAAGACTTTGTAGAAGTCAATACCAATCCTTACGCCATCACATCGGTTGATCCATCTATTTTATTAGCAGGCGCACAGCGTACCCATGTTGGCACTTGGGCTGCCGAGCATACCATTGTACAGCACTTTGTAAACCCTTATAACCAAGGCGCTACCCTTGGGTTTAACTTTAACGAGGATATTGATTTAAACAGTAATCCTAAATGGGATCAATCCTACCCTACAGTTTTAAGAAGTTTAAATCAGGCTTTGTTTCTACTGGGCGACAACACTACCAGGGTTAACTTGCAAAGTATAATTCGTATATGGAAAGCCCAAACCTACATGGGACTTGTAGATACTTATGGCAATGTGCCTTATTTCAATGCAAGTAAAGCCGTAAGCAATGGTATTTTTTATCCTGAATATGATGATGATGAAGCCATTTATGAGGATATATACAAAGAACTTAAAGAAGCCATTGCTGCATTAAGCCCTTCGGCCGACTACGTGAGTGCCGATTTATTTTACGGTGCCAATGCTCATGCTTCTACCAAAACTTCAACAGCTTCCGACCAGATAGCTAAATGGAAAAAACTGGGCAATTCCTTATTACTACGCTTAGGTATGCGTTACTCAAAAGTAAACCCCGCCAAAGCGCAGACTATTGTAACGGAAGCAGTTGCAGGTGGCGTAATGACTTCCAATGCCGATAATACATTTGTAAAATATGATGGTGCTTTATATGTGTTTGAAGAAAATAATAACCTGCGTAACTTTTCCCATTTCAACTATGCCGCAGAGCCGTTTGTAAACCAATTAAAAAACACGAACGATCCACGTGCAAAATTTATCATAGCAACGTTTACCGATCCCGGCGATATTGTCGGCGATGTAAATCCGAATACAACTTTAGCTAACCAGTTTGGTGTGCCTATTGGCATTACCAATACACAAATAGCAGCAGGCACTCCTTATCGTGGGGCAAGAGGTACAGGATTAAACTACTCACAATTTAATATCTGGCGCATAGCATCGCCGGCTGCTCCTGAATTTTTTGTAACCTATACACAAACAGCTTTACTATTGGCCGAAGCCGCAAAAAGAGGATGGATACCCGGTGGCGATGCTATGGCTAAAACGCATTACGACAATGCTATCACAGCAAATATGGAACAGTTTTCATTATACCCCGGTTCCACACCCATAACCGGAGCTGAAATCACAGCATATATCAATCACCCGCAAGTAGTTTATTCTGCAACAGAAGCACTACGGCTAATCAATACACAATATTGGGTTATAAATATCAGAAATGGAGCCGAAGCGTTTGCAAACTTCAGACGAAGTGGGTACCCGGCTTTAAGTCCCAACTTATTTAACAATAACCTGCAAGGCGGTTTTGCAAGAAGGTTATCATACCCTGATGCAGAAGCTTCTGCTAACGGCGCCAATTATCAGGCCGCAGCAGCAGCTATTGGTGGCGACAATCTGACCTCCAGGGTTTTTTGGGATACTAACTAATCATTCAACAACACTTAAATAATATAAAAAAATGAATAAACAAGCTACCTTGTATCCAACTTAGTAACCTTTAAATAAAAACAATAATTATGTTACCAACTGTAGTGCCTTGATTGAGCTTTACTTGCGACGCTCCGTTCAACAGCATTAACACAGATCATCCATTAAGCTGGTAGTAATAGTTATTACAACATAAGGTATTGCTAAATAACATTTAATTAATACCTAACAAAAAAGCAGATTGGCATATACAGCAAGAGAGAATTGGCAACAATTCTTAAGACCTTATGTATCCACATAGGGTCTTTCCCCTACCTGATAGTTAAAACAACACAGGTTATATATTCCTATTCACGGTTAATCATTTAGTACTTATATGAACAGTAATAATTCATCTAATAATAAAAAGCTGCGTAGCTACGATTGGTTTGGTAAAAACGATAAAATGGGCTTTGTACATCGCTCCTGGTTACGTAACCAAGGCTACCCCGATGATTATTTTCAGGACAAACCTGTTATTGGTATTTGCAATACTTGGAGCGAGCTTACACCTTGTAATGCACACTTACGAGAATTTGCCGAACTGGTAAAACGTGGGGTAGTAGAAGCCGGAGGCTTTCCACTGGAATTTCCCGTAACATCCTTAGGCGAAACCATTATGCGGCCTACCACCATGCTTTTTCGTAACCTGGCCAGTATGGATACAGAAGAATCCATACGTGCCAATCCGCTTGATGGTGTAGTATTACTCACCGGTTGCGACAAAACAACGCCTTCTACTATTATGGGAGCCTGTAGTGTAGATTTACCCACCATAGTTGTACCCGGCGGTGCTATGCTTAACGGTCGCTTTAAAGGTGAGTGTATTGGGTCCGGTACATTTAACTGGTTAATAAAAGAAAAACAGTCTGTTGAAAATTACACCGAGCAAGACATACACGATGTAGAAGTAGGTGTTGCCCGCAGCAATGGTCATTGTATGACGATGGGCACAGCCTCCACCATGGCCTGTATGGCCGAATCGTTAGGACTAACCTTGCCCGGCGCAGCAGCTATTCCGGCTGTTGATTCAAGAAAAAAGTTGTTGGCACAACTTAGCGGAAGAAGAATTGTAGAAATGGTTAGAGAAAATTTAACCTTATCAAAAATACTTACCCGTCAGGCATTTGAAAATTCCATTGTAACCAATGCAGCCATTGGCGGCTCTACCAATTTAATTATTCACTTGTTGGCCATAGCAGGTCGTATTGGCGTTGATTTAAAACTGGAAGATTTTGATACTATAGGAAGCAAAATCCCTTTACTGGTAAACCTGAAACCATCCGGAAAATATTTAATGGAAGACTTTTATTACGCAGGTGGCTTACCGGTAGTTTTAAAAGAAATAAAACAATATCTTCATAACGATTGTATAACGGCTAATGGCAAAACCATTGGCGAAAACAGCAGTAAGGCCAATTGTTATAATAACGATGTTATTAGTGCTATTGACAATCCATTACAGGACAACGCCGGTATTGCCGTATTAAAAGGAAACCTTTGTGAAAACGGAGCCATTATTAAACCATCTGCTGCTACCAAAGCTTTAATGCAACATAAAGGCAAAGCCGTGGTTTTTGAAACAATGGAAGATTATCATGCCAGAATAGATGATCCTGATTTAGATATTGACGAAACATCGGTAATTGTTTTAAAAAATGTAGGACTGGTGGGTTACCCCGGTATGCCCGAGGTAGGTAATGTAGATTTACCTACAAAACTTTTACAAAAAGGCGTAAAGGATATGATACGTATATCTGATGGCCGTATGAGTGGCACTGCCGCAGGTACCGTCATCTTGCATGTTTCACCAGAATCGGCTATTGGTGGTACATTGGCATTTGTACAAAACGGAGATATTATAGAATTAGATGTTGAAAAAAGGAAATTGCATTTACATATTACCGATGAGGAGTTAAGTAAGCGAAAAGCACAATGGGTAGCACCTGCTCCACAAGCTTCAAGAGGTTATGTAAAATTTTTCTTAGACCATGTACAGCAAGCGCATCTTGGTGCCGACCTTGACGTATTGCGCGGAGGCTCGGGCAGCGAAGTAAAAAGAGATTTGCATTAAAATAGTAGTACCAGGCTTGACTTTTTGATTGAAGATAAAATTGTTGTTGAATTAAAAGCAATGGAGGGCATTTTTCCTGTACACGAAGCACAATTGCTTACGTATATGAAACTGCTTCAAAAACCAAAGGGAATATTAATAAACTTTAATTGTGTAAACATTGTAAAGAGTGGTTCTAAACAAATGGTTAACGAATTATTTAGTCGATTACCGGAATAGGTAATTTACAGAAAAAACTTAAATGCCTTGTATGGTTGAAAAAGTTAACCATACAAGACATTGAAGACATACAAGGAGAACAGAAAAAACTTAAATGCCTTATATGTCTTGTATGGTTCAAAACAAATTAAACATACAACACATTGAAGGCATAAAAAAGAAACGAAGAAAACTAAAAATAAAAGCCAAAAAAGTATTGATAATGAAGTTATACAAAACAAAAACAGGTATTGTAGTGGAAAAAGAAAGCCGTTTTTATTTACTTGAAACGGAAAACTGGGATACATTTATTAACGACGATAACCTTTTAGAAAAAATAAATAAAATTATTACTACCACAACAGCACAAGATAAAACCTTACTGAAAGATATACTGGCCCCTATTGGCAATCAGGAATTGTGGGCTTGTGGCGTTACTTATTTGCGTAGTAAAATAGGTAGGCAGGAAGAAAGCAAGGATGCCGGAGGCGGCGATTTTTATGCACGGGTATATGATGCCGAAAGACCGGAATGTTTTTTTAAAAGCACGTCGCATCGTGTAGCCGGACCTAATGGTTTTGTACGCATACGTAAAGACAGTACCTGGGATGTACCCGAACCCGAACTAACTTTAGTAGTAACATCATCGGGAAAAATTATTGGCTATACCGTAGGTAATGATATGAGCAGCCGTAGCATTGAAGGTGAAAATCCGTTGTACCTGCCACAGGCAAAAACCTATGATGGTTGTGCGGCAGTAGGCCCTTGTATATACGTAACGGATAAACCGCTTGATAGCAATACACATATTCATCTTGCTATTAGCAGAAACAATGCTGTGGCTTTTAAAGATAGTATTGCCATTAGCCAAATGAAAAGAACACCGGAGGAGTTGGTTTCATTTGTGTACAGAGAAAGCTCTTTTCCGAACGGCTGCCTTATTATGACAGGTACCGGTATTGTACCTGATAACGATTTTACTTTACAAAGCGGTGATGTAATAAGTATTGCCATTGATGGCATTGGAGAGTTGGTAAACACAGTTGAATAATTGCTGTGTTATAAACGAGCTTATCTATTAAAAGCAACCTACGCATAACACGATGATAAATAGAATTACTATAGTTGAACGGAGCGTCGCAAGTAAAGCTTAATCAAGGGAGGAACGCTGGTATCATAAAAAATGATGCTTAGTCATGTATTAAAGTCCCTTTAGATTCCCGAGTAAACCGAAGGGAAGGAGCAAAGCTCGTAGGGCTGATTAGCATTACTGCTGCCGATAAACAAAAAATAAATGACGATACAAAAAACAATACTTGCTATTTGTTGCGCCATTACAATAGCAGGTTGTACGGAACAAAATAAACAGGGTAACACATCAGCATCTTTAAAAGATGTTTACAAAGATATTTTCACCATAGGCACAGCGGTTAATGAGGATATTGTGTCGGGTAAAGACAGTGCTTCGCAAAAAATTGTAGTGCAGCAGTTTAATACCATTACTGCCGAAAATGTAATGAAGGCAGCATTGATAAACCCGGAGCCGGGTGTTTTTAATTTTGCTCCGGCGGATGAGTTTGTGGCTTTTGGCCAACAACACAATATGTTTATTATAGGCCACACATTGGTTTGGCACAACCAATGCCCCGATTGGTTTTTTACCAATGCACAAGGAAAACCCAATAGCAAAGAAGAACAAATTGAACAATTACGCAAACACATTGAAATAGTGGCAGGCCGATACAAAAACAAAGTACAGGCTTGGGATGTGGTAAACGAAGTAATAGATGAAGACGGTAACTACCGGCCTACTACCTGGGTTAAATCTTTCGGCAATGGTGATACGTTGGTGAAGTATGCTTTTAAATTTGCAGCACAATATGCACCCGATGCTGAATTATACTACAATGATTTTAACACCTGGCGGCCTACTAAGAGGGATGGCATTGTAAGGTTAGTTAAAATGCTGCAACAAGAAGGCATACGTATTGATGGTGTAGGTATGCAAGGGCATTGGGGGATAAATTATCCTAAGAACGAATACATTGAAGATGCCATAGATGCTTTTGCTGCAACGGGTGTTAAGGTAATGATTACTGAGTTGGATATAGATGTTTTGCCGCTTACCAAAGAGGGGCAAATTATTGGCCAGGGAATGAGTGATAAACAGTTTCAGTTAGAAGAGTTTAAATTATTTTTAGACCCCTACCCTAACGGTTTGCCGGAAAATGTACAAACACAATTAACCAACCGCTACAAAGAACTGTTTGACATTTTTTACCGTAAAAAAGATAAGATAGACCGTGTAACGGTTTGGGGCGTAGCAGATGATATGAGTTGGAAAAACGACTACCCTATTCCTAACCGAACTAATTATTCACTATTATGGAATAGAGACAGAACAGCCAAACCTGCTGTAGATGTTATATTAAAAGTGGTGCCATAAAAAATATTTTGCTGTATGATTTTGCTTGTCCTTTTGTTTATTATTTCCTTACAGGTTTTTCTTTCTGCCAAAAAAGTAAGTCCGTTTTTATCATTATTGCTGGTGGCTATTTTAGCCGGTTTTTTATTAGGTATGCCGCCGGAAAAAATATTAGGCTCGGTAAATAAAGGCGTAGCCGATACCATGGGCGGACTGGCATTAATCATTTGCTTAGGTGCTATACTGGGTAAAATATTAGAAGCCGGTGGCGCTGCTGAAAAAATATCTACCACGCTGATACAATCCTTTGGCGAAAAAAATATTCAATGGGCGGTAATGCTTACCGGTTTTTTAGTAGGTATTCCTTTGTATTATAATGCCGGGTTTATTATACTGGTGCCACTTGTATTTTCTATTGCCCGAAAAAGTAAACTGCCGTTATTATACATTGCCATACCTATGGCAGCGGCTTTATCGGCCACGCATTGTTTTTTACCACCGCACCCAAGCCCCGTTTTTTTGGTTAATGCTTTTAAAGCCGATGTGGGTAAAACATTGGTGTACGGTTTAATAATTACTATACCGGTTATAATTTTAGCCGGCCCGGTGTTGGGTAAGCTGTTGCAAAAAATAGAAGTAAGTGTGAGCAACTTTTTTACCACCGATGATACGAATGAAGAAAGAAAACTACCGGCTGCTTGGCCCAGTTTTGCTATTGCCTTGCTTCCTGTACTACTAATAACACTTTCTGTAATTGCCAATAGTTTTTCTGATAACATTACTGTTATTAAAATATTTTCTTTTCTTGGCGACCCCGCCATTGCTATATTAATAGCTGTAGTAATTGCTATTTGGCGTTTTGGTTTATACACCGGCCACTCAATGGAAACCGTTATGAAATGGTTAAACGATGCCATTGCAGGCATTGCCGGTATTTTACTGATTATTACAGCCGGTGGTGTGTTAAAACAAATTTTAACCGATAGCGGCACCGGCGATTATATTGCCTCCTTCAGCAGTAAATGGCAAATGCACCCTTTATTATTTGGTTGGCTGGCAACAGCACTGCTACGGGTAACAATAGGTTCTGCTACCGTAGCAGGCATTACCGCTGCCGGCGTGGTGGCTCCGTTGGTAATTGCGGGCAAAGTATCGCCTGAATTAATGGTTTTAGCAGTGGGAACCGGAAGTGTTTTTGGCTCGCATGTTAACGATTCGGGCTTTTGGATGTTTAAAGAATTTTTTAAATTATCACTAAAACAAACATTTCTTTCATGGACAGTAATGGAAACAGCCATCTCTGTACTTGGTTTACTTGGCGTTTTATTGTTAAATCTTTTTGTATAAAGAATAAGAATGCGGTATATTTAAAGTTGTTACAATCTTTATTAGCTGTGGCTTTATCAAAGAATTGCTTTTCATAAAAAACTAACAACTATTTACTAACAGCAATTACTTTTCGGTATTAATCATTTTGCAAAATTATTATCAGCTTTTTATAGAATCATTAAAAAGTTTAAACAATTAACCTTTTCAAATAACTAAAAGAATGACTAAACCAAAAAAAAACAATTTACCTTTTAGTGTCAGAGTGACATTTATTTTTTCGTTCTCCTTTTTTATATTAATTTTTACCGCTGCTGCTCAGCAAAAAATACCTAAAGGCGGTAAAAAAATCAGCACCGATTTATTCGGTTTATTTTTTGAAGATATTAACTATGCTGCCGATGGCGGCCTGTATGCAGAGCTTATACAAAACCGTTCTTTTGAATACATTCCTTCCAACAACAACTGGCATTCTTTCTCTTTTTGGGAAACAGTTTCTCCGTGGTTTTCTTACGGTAAAACAAGTGTAGAAACCAACCAACCGGTTCATCCCAACAACCCAACTTATTTAGTGCTGAATATTGAACACATCGGTGCTTTTTTAGAAGAATCTAAGCGACCGTCGCAACCCCTACCCGTTTCGGTTACTACCGGCCGGCCGGGTGTAGGCATAAAAAATTCCGGCTTCGCAAATATGGTTGTTAAAAAAGGAGAACAATATAATTTCTCCGCATTTGCCCGCCTTTTATCCAATAGCCCTATAGAGTTATACGCTACTATACAAGATAAAAACGGCACACTATTAGCCGAAAATAAAATAAACGCTACTAAAAAAGATTGGAGCAAATACACTACTTCGCTTACAGCCAATGCTACAAGCGATAGTGCCCATTTTGTTTTAATTGCCACTACCAAAGGCAGCATTGCCTTAGACGATATTTCTCTTTTTCCCGAAAATACATTTAAGAAACGTCCTAATGGCCTGCGGGCAGACTTAGCTCAATTACTGGCCGATATGAACCCTGCTTTTATCCGCTTTCCGGGTGGTTGTTTGGTACACGGTAACGGAGTAGAAAATATGTACCGCTGGAAAGAAACCATTGGCCCGATAGAGCAACGAAAATCGCAAAGAAACCTGTGGGGCTATCACCAAACAATGGGCTTGGGCTACTACGAATATTTTCAATTTTGCGAAGACATAGGTGCTAAACCATTACCTGTATTACCTGCAGCCGTAAGCTGCCAAAACTCCGGCGGCACCTGGCGAACAGGCGGTAATGGGCAACAAGCTTTACCATTAGCAGAAATGGACGAATATATACAGGAAGTATTAGACCTTGTAGAATGGGCCAACGGGCCTGCAACCTCTACCTGGGGTGCTAAAAGAGCTGCCGCAGGACATCCCGAACCGTTTAACTTAGAGTATGTAGGTATTGGCAACGAAGATAAAATTACACCCGAATTTGAAGAGCGTTTTAAAATGATAAGCGATGCCGTAAAAGCCAAATACCCCAACATTATTTTAATAGGTACAAGCGGGCCTTTTCATTCCGGCGAAGATTTTGATAAAGGATGGGCTTTTGCCAACAGCATTCAACTGCCTGTGGTGGACGAGCATTATTACTCGCAACCCGAATGGTTTATCAGCAATCAATACCGCTACGATAAGTACAACCGCAAAGAAGGTAAAGTATATTTAGGCGAGTATGCTTCCTGGGGCAACAAACAATACAATGCCATTGCCGAAGCCTTGTTTATTGTAAGCCTGGAGCGCAACGGCGATATTGTGAGCATGGCTTCTTACGCTCCTTTATTTGCCAAAAAAGGATTTACGCAATGGAGTACCGACATGATATTTTTCGACAACACCGGTTATTACCTCACACCAAATTATCATGTACAAAAACTGTTTTCATTAAACGCCGGCGATTATTATTACGACAATGTAATTAAAAACAACAAGGCCGATACATTGGTAGGTGGCTCTACAGTTTATGATAGTAAAACCGGCGATATTATTGTAAAACTTGCCAACGTAAGCAAAGAAAATAAACAAATAAATATAGACCTCAGCCGCTTTGGAAAAATAAATGCAGTGGCCGAAAAAATAGTATTGGCCGGCGCAGCAGATGCAGCTAATTCATTTGAGCAGCCCAATAACATTGCACCTGTTACTACCACGGTTGCCGTTAGCAAAAAAATGAGTTTAACCGTAGAGCCCATGTCATTTACCGTAATAAGAATTAAAACAAAATAAAACAAATGAAAAAAGTACTTCTGTTCATTGGATTATTCGTTTGGTCACAATCTTCGCAAAGCCAAAATCCTATTATCAGTCATATTTTTACGGCCGATCCTGCACCGATAGTATATAACGATACTTTATTTCTTTATACCGGTCATGATACAGCATCAGTAGAAGCTACCAATTATAAAATGCCCGACTGGCATGTCTTTTCTACTACCGACATGGTAAACTGGAAAGACCACGGAGCTTTACTTTCACCCCATACTTTTTCCTGGGCAACCGGAGATGCATATGCGGCACAATGCATCGAAAGAAATGGTAAATTTTATTGGTTTGTATCAACTTTTCACAAAAAAGACGGACGAAGTAATGGCGGTGCAGCTATTGGTGTAGCGGTTTCAGACAGACCTACCGGACCTTTTAAAGATGCCATAGGAAAAGCGCTTATTATTAATGAAATGACCAAAGACAAAGAACACGGATGGGACGATATTGACCCTACTGTTTTTGTTGACGATAACGGGCAAGCCTATATGTTTTGGGGCAATGGAAGTTGCAAATGGGTAAAACTAAAAGAAAACATGATAGAATTAGACAGTGACATACATGTACTGAAGATTAAAAATTTCATTGAAGGACCATGGGTGTATAAACGTAAAAACCTTTATTACCTGGTATATGCAAGCGAGGGAACTAAACCTGAAATGATTGAATACTGTACAGCCCCTCACCCTGAAGGCCCCTGGACTTACCAAGGTATTATACAAGATAATGTAAACAATAGTTTTACCACCCATCCGGGCATCATTGATTATAAAGGAAAATCATATTTCTTTTACCACGATGGCAGTTTACCTACCGGTGGCAGTTACCGCCGTTCTATTTGTGTAGATTATATGTATTATAATGAAGATGGTACTATTCAAAAAATTATTCAAACAAAAGAAGGCGTTAAAAAAATTGAACCATAAAAAATGTTTTATTACAACTATTTGAAGTAAAGGAACTATAATAACAGAGTACGATGTTGAGTAGCGAACAGAACGTTGAAGAGTGCGACGCAATAACAGCTCAATAGAATTACTATAGATGACAACATAAAATAAATATAAAGAATAAAAAGACTTATCCAACTCTTTAAGGACTGCGTCAGGTTTTCCAATTTTATAAATACAACGATTATGATACAACGTTTAGCATTTGCCATGGGATTATGTTTGTTTACTTTATTATCATTGCCTACGCTATCGCAAAAAGCAGTAAATCCGGTAATATTTGCCGATGTGCCCGATTTGTCGATGATACGGGTGGGCAACACTTATTACATGAGCAGCACCACCATGCACATGGCACCGGGTGTACCTATTATGAAATCGACCGATTTAATAAACTGGAAACTGATTAATTACGCTTACGATACATTGGCCGATGTGGATGCCATGAATTTAAACCAAGGTAAACATACTTATGGCAGAGGTTCCTGGGCAAGCACCATTCGTTACCACAACGAAACTTTTTATGTTTCTACCTTTGCGCAAACCACCAATAAAACCTATATCTACACTACAAAAGATATAGAAAAAGGCCCTTGGAAAAGACAAGTGTTTTCTCCATCGCTGCACGACCATAGTTTGTTTTTTGATGATGACGGAAAAGTGTATATGCTATACGGCAATGGCAAATTATTTTTGGTAGAACTAAACGATGATTTATCTGGTATAAAAACCGGCGGTATTAATCAGGTAGCTATTGAAAATGCAAGTTTGCCCGCATTAAAAGAAGGACAAACCGGTGGCTTGGGTGCAGAAGGCTCGCAGCTTTATAAAAAAGACGGCAAATATTATTTAGTAAATATTTCATGGCCTCCCGGCGGTATGCGTACTGTGTTAATACACCGGGCCGATAAAATTACCGGCCCTTGGGAAGGCCGAGTGGCTTTACAAGATAAAGGCGTAGCACAAGGCGGCTTTATTGATATGCCCGATGGCAAATGGTATGCGTACTTGTTTCAGGATTTTGGTGCTGTAGGACGTATTCCGTTTTTAGTACCGATGGATTGGAAAGATGGTTGGCCTGTAATTGGTATTGATGGTAAAGTGCCTATGACGCTTGACCTACCGGCAAGTAAAGGTTTAATACCAAACATTGTTGCATCGGACGAATTTAAGCGTAAGAAAAAAGATGTTGCCTTACCATTGGTATGGCAGTGGAATCACAACCCCGACAATAGTTTGTGGAGTGTAACAGAACGTAAAGGCCACCTGCGTTTAAAAACAGGCCGTATAGATACAAGTTTTATGCTGGCACGCAATACACTTACACAACGTTGTTTTGGCCCGCAAAGCACCGGCATTACCAAAGTAAATGTGGTTAATTTAAAAGAAGGCGACTATGCAGGGCTTACTGCTTTTCAACGCAAATTTGGGCAAGTAGGCGTAACGGTAAAAGACGGACAAAAATATATTTTTATGGCAAGCCCTTCGCTGGCAAGAACACAGGCATTGGATACCGTAGTGGTACACGAAAGTATTGCGCTTAACCAAAATAACATCTACTTTAAAATTGATTGCGACTTTAGAGATAAAACCGACATAGCCACTTTTTATTACAGCCTTAACGGAAAAACCTGGACAGCTATTGGCAAACCGCTAAAAATGGAATACACGTTAATGGAGCATTTCATGGGCTATCGTTTTGGGTTGTTTAATTATGCTACTAAACAAACAGGCGGCTTTGCCGATTTCGATTTCTTCCGTATCAGTAAAAAGTAACTGTGTGATGATTAAAAAAAATAGTGTGATGCGATTACCTAAAGTGTATATCTTTTTTTTGTTGCTGAGCAATTGTTGGTACTTATCGGCAGTAGCCCAACAAACTACCGGGCTTGCCGTAAATATTATTATTGAAAAAGATAGTGCTGCTGCTTTTCCGGTAGTATCTACAACAGGCATAGCCGCATCGCTGCGCTGGGACGAGCAAGACCATAAAGGCGTACTGCGTGCCATTACCGATTTGCAAAAAGATATTAAATCCGTTACCGGTGTACAACCGCAACAAGCAACGGCCAATAGCAATGCGCCTTACGAAATTATTATTGGCACCGTTGGTAAAAGCAAATTAATAGATCAATTAATTACTGCTAAAAAAATAGATGCCACTGCACTAAAAGGCAAGTGGGAAAGTTTTGTTATTACCACTATTCAAAACGGTACAGATAAACCAACACTCATTATTGTCGGTAGCGATAAAAGAGGTACTATTTATGGTATTTACGAACTGTCGGCACAGTTGGGTGTTTCGCCCTGGTACTGGTGGGCAGATGTACCTGCACGTAAAAGGCCCGCTGCTTATGTATTGCCCGGCTACCATGCTTCCGGCGAACCTAAGGTAAAGTACCGCGGCATTTTTATTAACGATGAAGAACCTGCTTTCGGTGGTTGGTCAAGAGAAAAATTTGGCGGCATTAACAGCAAAATGTATGCACACATGTTTGAGTTGTTGCTGCGCCTGCGAGCCAATTACCTATGGCCCGCCATGTGGGGCAAAGCTTTTAATGAAGATGATCCATTAAACCCTGCTGTGGCCGATGAGTACGGTATTGTAATGGGTACCAGCCACCACGAACCCATGATGCGGGCACAAAAAGAATGGAACGTACACCATAAAAAATACGGCAATGGCGAATGGAATTACCATACCAATAAAAAAGCATTGCTGCAATTTTGGGAAGATGGTTTTGCCCGTAATAAAAATTACGACAATTTAGTTACCATGGGTATGCGTGGCGATGGCGATGAACCCATGCACGACCTTGGCAGTGCCGAAGCCAACTTTAAACAGTTGGAACAAATAATGAACGACCAACGTAAACTGATTGAAAAAATAACAAAGAAAAAAGCAAAGCAAACGCCACAGCTTTGGGCATTGTATAGCGAAGTGTTGGAGTATTACGACCAAGGCATGAAAGTGCCCGACGATATGATTATACTTTTATGCGATGATAACTGGGGTAATATGCGCCGCTTGCCGGAGCTGAACGAAAAAAAACATCCGGGTGGTTACGGTGTGTATTACCATGTGGATTTGCACGGTGCGCCAAGAGCATACAAATGGCTCAACATGACACAGATTCCGCACATGTGGGAGCAACTGCAACTAACGTATAGCTATGGTGTAGATAAAATATGGATTTTAAACGTAGGTGATTTAAAACCGAATGAATATCCGTTGGATTTCTTTTTACGAATGGCCTGGGATCCTACTACGTTTAATCAGGATAATTTAGAAGAATATGCCCGTAAGTTTTGTGCCGAACAATTTGGCGAAAGCCATGCCGCTACTGCTGCCGAAATAATCAGTTTGTATTGTAAATACAACAGCCGCATTAGTGCCGAAATGCTGGATGCCAAAACCTACAATTTACAAAGCGGCGAATTTGAACAAGTAAAAGATGCGTACTTAGCGTTAGAAGCAAAAGCCCTGCGGCAGTATTACCAATTACCTGCCGAATACAAAGACAGCTATATGCAATTGATTTTGCATCCGGTAAGAGCCATGGCCAATTTATACGAAATGTATTATGCAGTTGCCATGAACCAAAAAATGGCAGCGGATAAAGACCTTCGTGCCAACTACTGGGCCGATAAAGTTGATGATTGTTTTGAAAGAGATGCACTGCTTACAAAAGACTATCATCAAAATGTATCGGGCGGTAAATGGAACCATATTATGGCTACCACACATATTGGTTATACCATCTGGCGTGACCCACCCGGCGGAAACATTAAGCCCGCCGTAACACGCCTTACACCTGCGCAAGCCCAACACGGCGGTTATGTATTTAGCGAAAAAAATGCTGTGGTAGTAATGGAAGCCGAACATTTTTTTACAACCACCGCCACTGAAAAAACAAAATGGACAGTAATACCCGACTTGGGCAGAACCTTATCGGGTATTGCACTAATGCCTTATACCGAAAGCACAAATGGCGCTGCAATTACGTATAAAATGAACCTTACACCACAGGGCGACAGTATAAAATTGAGAGCGTATTTTGATTGCATATTACCGTTTAAAAAAGGCGGCCACCGAGTAGCAGCTTCTTTTAATAATGGTGAAGAAATAATATGGAACATAAATGAAGATTTGAACTGGGCCAACAACTATTCTAAAATGTATCCGGCAGGTGCGGCACGTATGATAGAAACGTTAACCACTTTTGCTGTCCCCAAAAATGAAACGATAGAAACGTTAACCATTCGTCCGCTTGACCCCGGCGTGGTATTGCATAAAATAGTGGTGGACAATGGCGGTTACGAACAAACACATTTAAAAATGAACGAAAGCCCATATAAAAAACAGTAAGTAAGCATACATTTTTTTAGAGAGTAATTAAAAAAGGTTACGATGACGAATAGCGAACAGAACGCACAAGCGTGAGTATTTAATTCATTTCCACTGGAAATAA
>DHEF01000002.1:15977-159885 GCA_002399735.1 Chitinophagaceae bacterium UBA4857 | reverse complement strand
TTTAATTCATTTCCACTGGAAATAAATTAAACCCGATCCTATCGGATCGCAACAAAAGCTTAATCAAGGAACTGAAGTTGGTGCCAGAATAAAATATAGTAAACCATACATTTTGATGATAATAGTAAAATATTTCAATGTTATTTTTTTGTAATCAACTGCGGTAACACAGTTGATCGTCCCTTGCGTCGCACTCTTCAACTGTATATCGCTAATCAACATCGTGTTGCTTTATGGAGGCTTGTTTAAAACACTCAAACACATAAAATATGAACAATAAATTAATCATACTTTTTTCATTGTTAATTACTATTACGGCTTGCAAGGCGCAAAAGCCGCGGCAGGTAGCTACTGCTGCTAAAACTACTACGCATGAGTTTCGCTATACCAATCCTATTACAAGAGATACGGCTATTTCTATGCGTGACCATTTTATTATTAAGGTAGATTCGTTATGGTATTGTGTTGGCACTTCCAATCCTGTTTGGGAAGGACCTAACCCCGGTGTACGTTTGTTGGTGTCTAACGATTTGCTCAACTGGAAACAACATTCGTGGTTGATAGATGCATCAAAACTGCCCGAAGATTGTCCGTACAACGGAAGATTTTGGGCACCCGAAATTCATTTTATACAAAACAAATACTGGCTTACTATTAACAGCGGCAAGGTTACGAAAGAAGATCCTAAGGGAATGAAAACACATAGTGTATGGTTGTTTTCGTCGGATAAAGTTACAGGGCCTTACAATTTGGTAAATGAAGAGCCCCTTACGCCTCATTATAATAATGATGCAACTTTGTTTGAAGACGAAGACGGACAAACCTATTTTTACTGCAGCGGTAATGGTATGTGGCAGGCAAAAATTGATTTACCCAGTGGCAAGCTTACTACACCCATTGAAAAGTTTTTAGACAAAAAACAACCCGGCTGGCCGGAGTGGATGCAAGGCGGCATTGAAGGCCCGTTCGTAATTAAAAGAGACGGAACTTACTTTATGTTTTTTTCTACCTGGACAAGAGGCTATGAAGTAGCCCTACTTAAATCAAAAAATCCGTTAGGTCCCTGGGAACTTGTTTCGCAAGAACCTATTTTTGGTACACGAAAAAAAGGCTACAGACCCGAGTTGGCGCAAGGCGGCGGTTACGACCATTTGGTATTTAACGATACACAAGACCCTTATCAGGAAACCGGCCACAATGCGTTATTTATTGGGCCCGATGGCAACCTGTGGAGCTCTTGTCATTATTTTATGTACGAAAAACGGCCCTACCCGTACAGTCAAACTTTTGAGCCCTGGGAACTTACGCCACAAATGGGTTATGAGCCTGTTTATTATGAGAATGGTAGGTTTTATATTAAGCCTGCAACCTGGACAGAGCAAGTAATTAAATGGTAAAGTTTTAGTACACTTTTAAACCCCGACAATGCAAGCAATATGAAATATTTAATTTTAATTTTCTTTGTTACAATTTACAGCTGTAACAATGCACAACCAAAAAACAATACTGTGTACAAAACAACCGGAACCGTAGAACGCTTACAAGCCGAGCTGGATGCTATTATTGCAGAAGATGCAACCGGAGAAATTATTTCCGAGGGTTTTAAATGGAGCGAAGGTCCTTTATGGATAGAAAGTGAAAAGATGTTATTGTTTTCGGATGTACCCAAAAACATCGTATACAAATGGACCGAAAAAAACGGAACAGAGATATACTTGCAACCAAGTGGTTACACCGGTACCGAACCCAACAGCAGTAAAGAACCCGGCAGCAACGGATTATTATTATCGCCGGATAATGCGCTTGTATTATGCCAACACGGCAACCGTAGTATGAGTGCTATGATTGCACCTTTACATACACCCAAAGCCAACTTTATAACATTGGCAAGCCACTATAAGGACAAACGCTTTAGCAGCCCAAATGATGCCGCTTACCACAATAACGGCGAACTTTACTTTACTGACCCGCCTTACGGTTTACCTACACAGGGAGATGCCGACCCATTGAAAGAAACACCGATTAATGGAGTATATAAAATTAAGCAAAACGGTGAGGTGGTTTTATTAGTGGACAGTATTACACGCCCCAACGGCATTGCTTTTTTTCCGGATTACAAACAACTTATTGTAGCCAGCTCGGACCATAAAAATCCAAACTGGTATATATACGATGTGGAGAATGATGCGTTGACAAATGGAAAAGTTTTTTACCCTGAAATAAGTAACACAACCGATAAACCGGGATTACCGGACGGACTTAAAATAAATAAAAAAGGTATTGTATTTGCTACTGGACCGGGTGGTATTTTTATTTTTAATCGCCAGGCAAAGCTGTTGGGTAAAATAAAATTATCAGCACCCGCTTCAAACCTTGCTTTATCTGCAGATGAAAAAATATTATACATTACCAATAACAATCAAATACTACGTGTGGCATTAAAATAGTATAGTGGTTATTTTATTGTTGTTGTTCATATCAATTACCTAATCTCTGGTCATGAGGAAGAATAATACCTTTTAACAATTAAGATTCAGGTATGTATTTCACGATTCTTTCCTGAGGGTAAATGTAAGCAAAGCGTTAACCTACTGGTAGTAGTAGCTGCGTTTACAGCCAATTGTTTGCAAATTTTGAAGTTGCTCATAAAAAAGTTAGTTAGCCTTTTCATGCTTAGTTTTTTTATGATTGATGCAATAAGCAATAAAATTTGTAGTTGGGATTTCGTTTAAAGCATCTAATTTTAGGATAAGTAGTTGAAAAAACTAAATAAAGGATAGGTATAAAAATAAGAAACCCTTGCATGGTGCAAGGGTTTTTGTGGGAGTTGACCGGCTTGAACCGCCGACCCTCTGGGGGCCGGCTGCTTAAGTTTTTTCGAGGCGCGTTTCGCTCACATACTTTGGTTAAGACTAAGACCTCTTACCGGCTCGTTCCCCATCGCTCTGTCAAACCCTCACCCGATAAACCGTTTACTCAACAAACTGTCATTCTATAACAATGTTTACTACAATCACATACCGCTACTGTGTTATCAGGGAATTCATTTTGCTCATATAATGTTATTTACTATTGTCGATACCCAACCTATTTATGATATCCTAAACAGCCATTGCCCTGATTACGAAAGAAAATGGTTGTACCTATACATTAGATAACAATAACGGAGTAGTACTACACCGTGAGACATCAACATACGGTATGCCTTTGATAAAGAAAAAAGAGGGCTGACTGTAACATTTTTCTTTTGTCAGCTACTTATTATATTAAAAGCCATAAAAATTGACAAGCCAACAACGAAAAGAAGCTTTTACCCAAGAAATTACCGGCAACGAAGCATTGATCTGGAAAGTATGCCGGTTGTATGGTCAAACGAAGGAGGACCAGCAGGATTTGTTCCAGGAAATAATGGTACAGACCTGGCGTTCGTTTGACCGCTTTCGGGGTGAAGCAAAATTCAGCACCTGGCTATACCAGGTATCTATTAATACTGCTATTTCCGGAGTACGTAAAAAGAAAAGAATGATACCTGTAGCACAGCAGGATGTGATGCCAGATATTACGGATCATGCACCACCTCCGGAGGATGAACAACTGCAACAACTATATACAGCTATAGGACAGTTGAACGGCATTGAAAAAGCACTAACGCTGTTATACCTGGAAGACAGATCTTATAAAGAAATGGAAATTATTTTAGGTGTAAACGAAAGTACCTTACGTGTAAAAATGACAAGGGTAAAGGAAAAGTTAAAGAAACTAATAAAAATATAAATATATGGAACTCGATGATCTTAAAAATAAATGGCAAAACAATCACTCAACCAATACATCAACCTCAAAACAGACAATTATGGAACTTAGTCAACAAAAAAGTTATGGCCCTGTTGCGGCTTTAAAAAACGTGCTTACCAAACAAATGGTTCTTATTCCCTTTCTGGTTATTGTACTCATCATACAGGCAGTAAGAAACCCCTCACTGCAAAGCGATCCTTTTTTCGGTCTCTTTACCGGAATGATTCTTTTAGCGGCTTTATTTTTTACTATCTCCTATCTCATTCTTACTAAAATGGATAAACAGGCTGCGCCGGTAGCTCATCGTTTAAAAAATGATATACGCTCTTTGAACAATATGTTATGGTGTTACAGGCTTACCTTTCTGGTCGCTATCATTTTGCTGCCCATTTTTGTGGAAGTGTTTAAAGACATGGGTACAATGCAACTAATGCAAGCGTGGTACGATATACACCCGGTGCTGCGCATCGGATCCTATGTCAGCCTGCTTATAACATCCTTTTATTTCTCCAGGACTCTGTTTAATAAAGACTTTGGCAAACATCTGGCAGACCTGAAAAAAAACCTTTCTGCTATAGAATAGTCATTAGCAAGAGGCGTTCAAAACAAATAAAAGGATTTCAATATTTGAAATCCTTTTATAAAACCGTACTCAAGGCATAAACTTTATCAAAGGTATTTTATCACAATTTTAAGTAAAAAAGATATCAGTCTTTCTTTTTAAAAATCATTGCCATTTCTGCTCCCATTTCATCCTTTTCAACTAGCTTAATCTCATCTTTTTTTGAATAAATAAGTTCAATTTTTGCCTCACCTCCTGATTCGGTTAATGTAACGCTTCCTAACGAAGCATTTATCTGATACTTTCCTTTTAAAACCGACTCGCCTACCTTCATCTCGAAATTATCTTTTTTATAAAAACCAAATTCAATCATTTCAAAGTCTCCCATATTGGCAAGTGAGTCAACAGGAATAAAGCCAAAGCCCATATCCCCCCCTGCCAGCTTCCAGGTTCCTATTAATATCTCTTTACTTAGTATTGGTTTACTTTCAGGTTTTAACACTTCAGTCTTTAACGCATTGGTAGCGGCCAAGTAATCGCCATATTTTAAACCAGCAATTTTTTTAAATAGCTCTACAAGTCCCGCCACAATATCTTCACTAGTATCAAATATGTTTAAAGACATTTCATCATCAACATCATCAGTATATTTATAGTCGTTACCCCCAAATTTAAAGTCTCCTTTTTTGTTTTCCATTCCCCACAAAGTACCTCGCTTCCACTTTGATTTAATATAAATATTATAATATGGGCGCCCCGAAATAGTTGACTTTTTGAGGTATACATCACTGATATCCTTGAGAGATGTTACAGAAGCATGGCTCAGGTTAAATGCAGTATACAGGAATTTTTCCTTTATAACCGTTTTATCCTTTTCATAAGCGTTTTCATATCGCCGGAGTAATTCATTCACAGCATCTATATCGCTTTTATTTTGGGCACTGGCTGTAATTACCGATAGAAAAAGTATCGTTATTATTGCTTTCATTTTTTTATTTATTGCTTATTAATACTCCTGTCAAATTGTAACCTATATAGGCTATAACGCAGCACATTAACCATTAATATGGTACCTTTTACCTCTTTTTCACCCCATTCTTCGTAGTCTTGTCAACTATAAAACTATATAAAAAACAGGCTTTGTGCTAGACCGGCCCTTAAACAAATTTATCCGATTTTTAAATTTAAACCCATTTATTTTCTGTCGCAATGTTCACTGCACTAACTTTATTATTTACATGCAGCTTACGATAGATGTTTTCAATATGCTTGCGTACAGTTCCTTCGCTGATAGATAACCTATCGGCAATTTGCTTGTAACCTAGTCCGTTTTTAAGTTCGATAAGAATTTCTGTTTCACGCTGAGAAAGACTGTTTTCGGTTTCAGTTTTTGGTTTCTCTGTATTTCTTTTGATGTAGTTCAAAGTCTTCAAGGCAATTCCTGCTGACATTGCAGCACCGCCATTATTCACATCTACAATGGCTCTGTAGATATTATCCGCCTTTTCATCTTTTAGTAAATAACCAGAAGCTCCGCCTAAAATGGCATTAAATATTTTATCGTCATCATCAAATGTGGTCAACATGATAACCTTGACATCAGGGTAGCGTTCTTTAAGTTGTTTTGCAGCTCTAATACCATCCATTACAGGCATTTCAATATCCATCAGAACAATATTGACTTGCTCATTTCTAAACTCATCCAGCAGAACCGAACCATTGCCTGCTTTAATCAGAACCGATAGATTTTCAAAACCCGACAATTTCTTCAGAATGGATTTCAGTGCGAGCGGATTATCTTCAGCTATTGCAATAGATATATTATTGTTCATTAAGGTTTATTTTTAGTAAATTTCTTCTATTTATGCTTTTCTTTCAATACGTATTACTGCGTATTTCTCTTTATACTAACTTCAATATGTGTTCCATTACCGGGCTGACTTTCCAGATTGAAACCGGCACCGATTTCTTCGGCATTTTGTTTCATATTACCCAAACCAAATCCGTCGGTTTTGCCAAAGGAAAAACCTTTTCCATCGTCCGTAATACAAATATGCAGACTTGTGCTTTGCTGGATTATCTGTATTTTTATCTCCGTAGCATTGGCATGCTTCACTGCATTATTCACCGCTTCCTGAATAATCCGAAACAACGAAGTAGCTTGTTTGGATGTCAGTGTTGATTCGTAACTTTCGGTTTGTGAAATAATCCTGACTTTGGAAATCCTACTGTAATATTCACGGAGTTTTATCACCCATTCATCAATGGCAACGGATGATTTATTGATAAGCCATACCGTTCGTCTCAATTCATTAATCGTATCATTTACCAGACTTTTTATACTATCTCCTGAATCCATTTCTTCTAAAGAGGTATGAATAAAAGTCAGGTTAGCCCCGATATTGTCATGCAAATCACGTGAAATACGCAACCGGTCTTTTTGTAAAGTATTCTGCGCTTCCAGTTGTAGAAGTTCCGCCTGCAGTAAGGCCTCCTCTCTTAGCTTTTCTTCCTTTATTTTCCGGTTTCTATACACCAGCCAAATGGTTAATAACGCACCTATAAACAATAAAACTGCGATTAACAAGTAAAGATTCCGCTGGCTGATGTCGAGCAACTGGATCTCATTCTTTTGGGTAAGCAAAGCTATTTCCTGCTCTTTTCTTTCCGTTTCATATCGAACCTGATGATTTGTGATTTCTGTTATTTTCTCTTGCTCAAACAATGTATCTTTAACCAAACTGTAATTTACAAATTCATTATAAGCATTTTTATAATCTTCTTTTTTCAGATAATAGCTTGCTAACAACTTTGAAGATTCCATCACCTGCTGGGGAGAGTTTATCGAAAGTGCCAATTCTTTGGCTTCTTTTAAGTACTGATATGTTTCTTTTTGCAGGTTTTGCTTTTCGTAAAGACGGGCAAGCTGTATCAGTACAAATGCTGTTTCTTTTTTATTACCGTATTGTTTATGGGCTTTTAATGCTTTACTCAAATAAGTTTTTGCCTGCGAAAGTTTTCCCTGTGCAAGATATCCGATCCCTGCATTAGCCTGGGCAACAGGCATAAACTGCAAGTTTTCCTGCTCCAGTAATGCCCGCTCTGCTTTCAGCGAATAGTATACACAACTGTCATATTGCCTGGTATAATAATAAACAGAACCAAGGTTGGCTTCACAGAACGCTATTTCCGCAGGTAACTTAAGGCGGTTATAGATAACATAGGCATCTTTATAATGTTGAATTACCTGTTTATATTGTCCCTGGGATTTGAACAATATACCCAGATTAACATTCATCATTGCAATGTGTTCCTCATCGCCCAATGTTTTATAAGTAGCATATGCTTCGTTATAATATCGTAGTGCTTCGTGGAAGTTCCCTTGCTGGTCGTAAATAATGCCTACGCTGTTCAATGCATTTGCCGTTTTCGGCGCTTCACCCATTTGCCGCCACAGCTCAAGTGATTGTAAACCATAAAGCAACGCTTCTTTATAATTACCCTGCGCTTCATATGAAATGCTCATTATACGCAAGGCCTCTGCCTCCATCTCTTTGTTTCCGGTTTTCTGGGCCTCCACCAGTATCTTTTGACAATAAAACCTTGCCGAATCGGGCTTGTTGAATCGGTATTCAGTTGCCTGATGTAACCATTTTTTAAATTTCTCCGGTGAATTTTCCTGTGCAGATAACAAACTACTTATAAAAAATAAAAGTAGAACCAATGCAAAAATTTGTACAGCAACATACTTCATTAAAGCTATAAGGTTTTAGCTCACTAAATTATTAAAAATTAATAGTATCAAATAAAAAATACGCAATTCTGCGTATTGCGGTATTGTGTGCTTTGGAGGAATTTTACCACCATTAAATTCTTAAAAATACTATAGAATGAACAAGTTTTTAATTGGTGTGATGGCAGGTATAGTATTGTTCGGATCTTGTAGTAAAGACGATGATAAAACAGACAACAACAATCATACTCCGAATTGGAAAATTGTAAAAAATTTCCCTGAAGATAAGTCTTATGAAACTGCTAAAATAGCTGTCTACAATGGGAAACCGTACCTTACAACCTACGGACATAGGGGTATTACTGCCGGTAGTGAAGGTTCTTTTTCCAATGAGTTTAGAGGTACATTCTTTTTTCTTAACGGGAATGCCTGGTATATGAATGTACTGCCCGACCAAGCAATAACTGCTCTCAAAGAGTTTAAGGGAAGTCTGTATGGTATTCGTGAGCAAAGAACAGTATCTCGGATTTCTCCCCTATTAGAACATCGGTATAGCTATACTTTGTTTAAATGGGAAAATAACAATTATACCGACCTCGATGTACTGGAATACACTGACTTAAACCACCAGGAAAAATCGATGTTGCGTTCTCCTGACTTGTGGATAAATAATAACAAGTTACACTTCGTAGCAGGTACAACTTTAAACACTCTTAAAATATGGGAAGTAAACAGTGACAACAAACTTATTGTAGCTCATAACGAAATATCTCCGATGCCACCAAGCGACCTGTTAATTACAGACAATAAAGAAATAGCTCATACTTCTATACATACTGTGACAGAAGGGTATATTACCCGATATTATGTCAAAGGGCATTATTTCAGCAATATTGGTACACTTACAATGGGAAATACATATGAATTCTATACCGAATTGTTAGCAAACGGCAATGTCTATAAAAGTAATAAAGATGTTAACTGGCAGGCAGTAAAAGGAAATCTTTTTGGAATGGGATTCGAGGGCAAGAAGGTTAAAAACTATGACAACGGTCAAATTATAGCCAATATACCGGCAGGCAAAGTTTTTCGTGGCGATATCATGGTCAGAAATAACGGAAAATTGTATATGATGCTCGGTGATGAGAAAGAAGTTGCCGATTGTAAAGGTTTGGCGATTTTCGATGGTACAACGCTAAGAGAAATACCTTTTAATCTTCCAGAGCCGTTAGCACCTTGTTCGCGTTTGATAGATGCAACTGAATATAACGGAAAAGTCTATCTTTTATTAAACAACAGAAGACAGTATGTAGTAGTAGAATCTATTTAAAATAATAAAAAAGTTAAACATCATGATTCCATCAATTAAAAAAATAGTGGGGGCAGCATTACTTGTCAGTATTATTGGATTATCCGCAGACGTACAGGCACAACAACCTACCGAAAAAGAACTTAAAAATACTTTTGCTCCCAAGGGCACACACCGTGCTCCTTTCAAAAAAGCAAATGAAGTAGCTCTTACCAGTGTTAACCTGCAATTTAAATTCGCAACACGGCAGGAACAGGAAAAACGTAAAGTAGGCAATATCATCACCTGGGGATTTCTCGATGGGATAGATGATACACTGTTGCAAGCAATAACAAATGAGTATTATAAAAATCTGGCAGCAAAATTCAAGGAAAACGGATTTTCGCTTAACGACAGCTATAAAGATCATAAGTCCTACCAAAAACTGGTAGATAATAATACAGATTTGAAACGTGAAACTAATAAGAAAAACTGGGGGATATCAAAAATTTTTACAGCTAACAATGCTCCTTATGTCGAATATCCTACCGGAATGATGGGAGCCCACGCTTCTTTAGGAAATGATTTGAAAATGCCTGTGGGAATGGTATTTATCACTGTTGATTTTATTGAGATTACCCAAAATATTTCCAAAGGGCTTTCCAGCTTTACATTGATGGACGGAAGCTCCCGTACCGACAAACTGGAAACCGATATGCGTCCCGTTATCCGTATTGAAGGAATTACCGCTGCTTCAATGGGCAAACAGTTCAAAGGCGATGGCACCTATGCAAAATTTACCGGTGGCAACTGGAGCTATTCCAACGCGATGTTTAAGCAAGGCATTTCCCTTAGTTCCGATATGCCTTATGCCGATGATGTAGCAGCTGCGGAGGGCATGCCCGAAAGTATGAAGAAGTTTAAAAGTGATGTAGTTGGTGATTTGACCAGCATCTTTTCACGAGGAGCAGTTAAAAGCGGCAGAGGCAACCTGGAAGCGACCTATACCATTAAAGCCAACAAAGATGCTTATAAAAAAGCCGTGCTGGATGCACTAGACAAATACAACGATTATCTGATGGCTTATATCAAAGCAAATAATTAAAAAGAGAGAACAGGCCCTTTCTTTATCCAATCATCATTATGGAGAAGAAAAAATAATAACCAGTATATAGTATGCTTTTGTAGCAAGTTTATCCGGCATGGGCAGCTTTGGATGTATAGCTATGAGCATAATATTTACTTTACTATAAATATAATCCTTTGTTTTTGCATGCTTAATAAAACGGTTTTTATGAGATACAAAGAAGAACTCTTATACATAGAGCATCCTGTTGCATAGCGAACGGGACGATGAACGGAGCGTCGCAAGTAAAGTTCAATCAGGGCTATACAGCCGGTAAACAAAAAAAGAAAACAGCGTATATAAAAGATTGGGGCTTATAAAAAGTGTAAGTAATAAGTTGTAAGAACAGTTGGGGTTAATAAGTACCTATTACTATATTAAAAATCAAAAATTGATAAAATTATACGGCGAGAAAGTAATAAAAACAACAAAGCCCTAATCGTAGAATGGAAAATAATTTTGTATATTTTACCTGCATCAATTCAATTACATGGGGCAAGGTACAAAATTCTCCGCCCCTGTATTTTTCAGGCAACAGATAATCGCGGTTAAAAAGTTAATGGGTGATTCGACAAAAAATCGCCTTGCTGTTTTCTCCATTCCCTGTTCAAGTCCATGAGAATGGTTCATGCTTGTAGCATTCATACGAATACTACTGGTTATATTACAAATTTCCAGCGATTGAATTTCAAGTATTATTCATTCATTTTTCGAATAATCGCAGGTCCATCTCTTTTAGTTTTTTGTTGTTGCCTTAATAAGGCATTCCATTCGCTGGCTACGTAGGTATCTTTCATCGCTTCGTAAAAAAAGGTATCGCCGGTTTGTTCGTAAAAGTTGCGTGCTGTTTCACGGAGGTCCAGCACATCACTGCTTTGCTGCATGAGCCGGATTAATTCTTTTTGCAAGGCTTTGTATGTCGGCGACTCCCGATCGGCTTTTTGCTGATCTAAGGCCTCCAACAAGGCGGCTTTCGTTTTAAGATATACTGCTTTCTTTTCTGATATGACCTCAGGCTTTTTAGCTGCTGCTTTTGGGGTAACTTTTTTTGGTGGAGCGGGTAATGGCAGGGAGGATGAAACTAATTTTTTCTCTACTTTACCTGTACCATTAATTATATCCTCTTTGGCAGTTATCAAGCGATGGACGCTGGAACTCATTTTATTTTCTTCTGCGTGTTCTATTATGATATCCAGTCTCTCCAGTAATTTTTGTTTTTCCTCTTCTGTAAACCAGCCATGGCGCACCAGTATATCTACCCAATGCAGGTCATAAAGCTCCATATCATATTGAAGACTTATCAATCCTTCCCATGCCCGACGCGTTACCCTTCTTATATTGTACTCATCCAATTCCGCATGTGTACAAATTTCATCCACCAATACGAATGCCGGATCTATTATCGTATAATAGTATCCGTTTTCTTCTTCGTAGGTCTCATTATCAAAGGCCGGACCCTTGGAGATAATAGCAAAGAGCATATCCAATGCCAAGGTGATTTCTCCAGCTTTATAGGCCTGTTTCGCTTTAATTAATAAACGGTGGGCCGGTTTTACGGCCCGGTAACCAGGGTCATTGGCGTAATCGGCGGTATTATCTAAATTTTTAAAAGAAGCGTTGATTACTTCAATGTGTTTTATCACTGCTTCACTTTCGATTGTCGTTTCGGCAAAGTTTAAAAACTCTTTTGCCGCAATCGGAATTTGCAATTCATTATATAAAAATAAACGTAAATCCTCCACTGGCATTTTATTTACCAATGAAAGTACATAAGTATCCGGGTGTGTGTTATTCCATGCAGGGCGGTACTGCTCTTCCATCATTGCATGGAGCAAAGCTACCACATGTTTACAATGGTCTGCATGGCTAAAGGCGCGACATTCACAGTATGTATGGGCTATATATTTCCCTTCCAGAGTTACATATACGGCATATGGTTCCCTTCCCTGCACTGTAGCACTCCACGCCCCATTTTCGTCATACATTTCTGATACTTTTCCCTTCCTAAAATAAAGTTCTCCATTTTTGAGGTTTGATTCATGGATATGTTCCTGAAAGTTTAAGATTGTCATCTGGGTTGTATTTACCGGGACAAAATAAAATAGTTTTTTTGTAGTTCAAAGCCCGAATAGCAATTGCCAAAAAACTTATTTTATTGTGTAGTATTTCTTTTGCCTAAAAAGCGAGGGATATACTACCTCCACTGGCTGCCGGATAGCAGTGAAAAGCCCGGTGAGGATTTGTGCATACACTTTTGTGCCGGACTTACTCATTTGCTGTTTTGGACAGTGCTACCATTATTAAAAGTATAAATGTTTAGCGTTACTTTTCTATGTTACCAGCTGTATTATTACTAACTGCTGCTATAAACAAGGATCTAACCGCCTGTGCGGTGGTAAGGTACACAGGACAAATACTGGGCGAGGCGCTGGCCAATTTTGTTATGATCAGCTCCCCAAAGATGATTATTATAAGTGGGGATATCACTTCTACCGGAGCGTTATTACTTGCCCCTACCCGCTTGCATATAGAACAACATATTTTACCCATCTATCGAAATAAAATTTCCGTCACGGCAGACTCATTCGATAATACTCATGCGTTGCTGCTTGGTGCAGCTGCCTGTTTTCAATATATACTTCCTACACGATCAAATTAAGGAAGCAGGTAGCAGTTTTCCTGTCATTCCTTTTTCCGTCTTACCTGGGAGCATTAGCTCATTTCCTGTAAACTCAAACGACAGCGCAGCCGAGCATTACATCAACAGTTTTATTACCAGTCGCACAACCGTATTCTAATGGATGGTTATCGATGGCGCAAGGTCATTCATCAGCTACTTTATAATCGGCCAGGTTAAGATTGGGAGAGGTAAAATATTCACCTTTATCGGTCATTAACAGGCAGCGCATAGTGGGAAAACGTTTTATCAATTGCAGTCCTGCTGTTTTTCCCATTACCATTATAGAAGTACTGAGGCCATTGGCCATTTCTGCACTGGGGCCAAAAACTGTTACACTGGTAAGTCCCGTAGCAGGGTAGCCTGTTTTAGGGTTAATAATATGTGCGTAGCGTTTGCCATTGAAGACCACAAATTTTTCATAGCTGCCGGATGTTACTACGGCTCCGTCTTTCAATGGAACCACGGCTAATAATTCATCCGTATCCATGGGGTTGGTTATGCCAATATTCCAAGCGCTTCCATCAGGCTTATTACCCCAGGTATTCATATCTCCTGATCCGTTTACAATACCCGCTTTAACTCCTTTGGCAAGCATCATGGCTTTGCATTTATCAGCCGCATATCCTTCACCCAAAGCGCCAAAGCCAATCTTCATACCTTTCAGTTTTAAAAAAATGGTACTGTTTTTTTTATTCAGGATAATATTTTTATAACCTACTTTCTCAACAGATTTTTTAATGGCTCCCGGTGTCGGCATACTGGTCATCGATCCATCAAACTTCCATATCCGATCCATTGCTGCAAAGCTGATATCAAAAGCGCCACTTGTCAGTTTAGATAACTCGATGGCCCTTTCGGTAAGTTCAAACACTTCTTTGTCCACTTTCACCGGAGTAATGCCGGCATTTTTGTTTACCTGCGAAACCTGGGTATGAGGTCGCCAGTCGGATATCAGGTTTTCTATTCTTGTTACTTCTGCAATAACCGAATCAATATTGGCCTCGGCTGATGCAGTGTCTTTGTCTACAATCGTAATATCAAAACGAGAGCCCATCAGTGTTACGGTTCTTTTACGCAATACCTGAGCAGCTGCACTAAGTTGCACTATCATTAGCGTGAGCAATAAAAAATAATATCGACACATCCGTCCTATTTTTATACAAAACTATCTACCTCTCTGTAAGCTTTAACCAATCTTTCCTCACCTTCCTTACCTTGTGCGGATATGCCATGCTCCATACCAATAATGCCTTTATATCCTTTTTCGTATAAAAACTTAAATACATTTTTATAATTTATTTCTCCGGTGGTGGGTTCTTTACGGCCGGGATTATCTCCTACCTGTATATAGGGTATTTCATCCCAGCACAACTCCAGGTTTTTAATCAGGTTGCCTTCATTTTTTTGCAGGTGGTAAGCATCATACAATATTTTACAACTGGGACTATTTACTGCTTTGCAAATTTCATAGGTCTGGGTAGATGTACGCAGAAACAGGTCAGGTGTGTCACTCAACGGCTCTAGTACCATTACAATACCATGTGGTTCTACTATTTCTGCACCCCTTCGCAATGCCTCCACCACATTCGCTGTTTGTATAGCTATTGGCAGGCTTTTGTCAAAATCACCCGGCACTACCGTTACCCATTTGGCATTACAGCGTTTGGCTACTTCAACCGATGTACGACAACCCTCTAAAAAAATATCAACATGTTCTTTTTTCTTTGCAGCCAGGGTGTTGGCACCATTACCACCCTTGGGCACTACAAATACACCCATACGCATGCCCAGCTTAGCCAATGTGTCACCTATCTTGGTTTGTTGTTCAACCGAACGGTTTGCCATTCCGTTATCCTCTATCGACCTGAACCCCAGGTCATGCATATATTTAATCTGGTCAATAAAATCCTTACCACCACTGGTACTAAACATGCCATCATGCGGCGCATAATCCAGATTAAAAGTTTTTCCTTTGGATGCTGACAAATGATTGACCGTTGCACCAACACCCGTGGCCAGTGCCAATGAGCCTGTTCCTAACAAGGTGTTTTTTAAGAATGATCTGCGTTGCATGGCTGAATATTTTCACGTAAAATAACAAAATTTCCCCAACCTCTTTTGACAATCGTTTGTGTAAAAATGGCTATCATTTTATTTCTATATCTTTAAAGCATGTATAAGATTTCGTTGCTCAGTATCACTTTTTTTATAACAATCATCACTTATAGCCAGGGTCGGCCATTTGAAAAATATAAAGAAACCATCCCCGGCAGTTCAGTCAGTTTTGAAATGATACCCATAAAGGCCGGTAGTTTTAGCATGGGTAGTAAAAACTCCAAACAAGCCGATGAGCAACCTGAACATACGGTTCAGCTCAGTGCATTCTGGATGGGTGCCAAAGAAGTAACCCATGATGAGTTTGCTTTATACCTGAATGATGAAACCTATGCAGAGAATAGTGATGTGGATGCTATATCCCGTCCTTCCCGTCCGTATATTGAAATGACATTGGGCATGGGGAAAGAAGGCGGCTATCCCGCCAATAGTATGAAACAACGAGGTGCCATCATGTATTGCAAATGGCTATACAAAAAAACAGGTGTTTTTTATCGCCTGCCTACCGAAGCCGAATGGGAGTACGCCTGTAAGGCTGGCGCTACTACTGTTTATCCGTTTGGTAACGACAGCACACAATTAAAAGATTATGCCTGGTATGCTACCAACAGCGGAGACCGCTACCATAAAGTAGGTCAAAAAAAGCCCAACGCATGGGGGCTGTACGATATGTTGGGCAATGTGCAGGAATGGGTATTGGATCAGTATGATACAGCTACCTACCAACAGGAACAAAAAAATGCTATCGACCCTGTTCGTGTTCCCACCAGTAAACATCCTATCGTAGTACGTGGTGGCGACTATAACGATGCAGCCGATATGTTGCGCAGTGCCAACCGTGAAGCATCTGATCTTATCTGGAACCGCCGTGATCCGCAAATACCCAAAAGCAAATGGTGGAATGCTGATGCACCCTTTGTGGGCTTCAGGCTGGTGAGCCCGCTTAAACAACCCACTAATGAAGAAGCAGACCAGTTTTTTGAGAAATATTTAAACTTGTAGAACGGTAACTTTTCTAATAGAACCCTCTTTAAAACATATACCAAAACGCTAAAAAAAATGGATAATAAAACATCCCGCAGAAAATTTGTACAACAAACATCCCTCATCGCCGGCGGATTGTTGGCTGCTCCTTTTTTAAGTAATGCCAATTACTTTTCAGGTGCCGCCGGAACCATTAAAGTGGCCTTAATAGGTTGCGGTGGCCGTGGTACCGGCGCTGCCATACAGGCCTTAAGTACCAAACAAAATGTACAGCTTGTTGCTATGGCAGATGCATTCAAAGATCGCCTGGACAGTTGTTACAAATATATTATCGGTAATCTGGCCGAATCAGGCATTGATAAAAGCAGGGTTGATGTACCCGAAGAACGTAAGTTTGTTGGCTTTGACGGGTTTGAAAAAGCAATTGCCCTGGCCGATGTAGTTATACTCACCACTCCTCCGGGTTTTCGTCCCATTCATTTTGAAACGGCTGTAAAACTGGGTAAACATGTGTTTATGGAAAAGCCGGTAGCAACCGATCCTGCCGGTATAAAAAAGGTGTTGGATACCGCCGAAATTGCCAAACAAAAAAAGCTGAACGTAGTAGTGGGTTTACAAAGAAGATACCAGCACTCCTACCTTGAACTATATAAACGAAAAGACCTCATCGGCGATATTACTTCCGCACAAGCCTGGTGGAACAATGATGGTGTATGGGTAAAAGAGCGTCAGGCCGGACAAACCGAAATGGAATACCAAATGCGTAACTGGTATTATTTTAACTGGCTTTGCGGCGATCATATTGTAGAGCAGCATGTGCATAATATTGATGTCATTAACTGGTTTAAAGGTGGGTATCCCATCAAAGCACAAGGTATGGGTGGCCGCCAGTTTCGTACCGATAAAAAATATGGCGAGATATACGATCACCATTATGTCGAGTTCGAATATGCCGATGGATCAATTATGAACAGCCAGTGCCGTCATATACCCCGTACTATGAGTAAGGTGGACGAATTGATTATTGGTACCAAAGGAAAAATTTACGGCGATGCGGCCCTTATCAAAGACAATAAAGGCAATACCATTTTTGCTTTTGATAAAAAAGGCGAGAATAATCCTTACCAGGCCGAACACGATGAACTGTTTGCAGCCATTGCTAAAGGCCAATACAAATTTGCAGATGCCGAGCATGGTGCCAAAAGCACTTTAACAGGCATCATAGGCCGTATGGCCACCTACAGCGGCCAGGTAATTGATTTTGAAAAAGCCATCAACAGTGGCTTGGATCTTATGCCAAAAGAATACAGCTTTAACGCTGCCCCTCCCATTTTACCCGATGCAGATGGCAACTACCCTATTGCCATGCCGGGGAAAACAAAATATTTTTAACCTATTTGGTTTTATTAAAATACAAAAGCTGTCTCTAAGAGGGACAGCTTTTTTTATCAGACAATACAGTACTTTCTAATAAAAAGATTATTTTTCGGCTTTCTTCAATAGGACATAAAAGAAAATAATGGCGTTGCCTGCGGCCCGGGCTGTCCGCTATATCTTTTGCCCCACGCTGCCTGATGCCAACGCTTCGCAAAAGGATGCCGCTTCCATCCCTAACGCAAAACCTACTGTAAAACAAAGCCATCACAAAGTATTTGGAAACGACTGCCACTACACTTGTTGTTTTCATTTTAACGCATGTATGTTCCTAACAGTCTTTCCTAAAGTCCGCAAAATCTTCTAATAAAGTTCCCGAACTTACGGCTTCCATTTTTTAAAACATTAACAAAATTGCTAATCTAAATACGGTAAATTTATCGCAAATAACTACTATTTATGAGAGGGTTTATCATCGCCTTTATCAGTCTGCTTTTTATTACCACCAATCTGTTGGCACAAAAACAAATAACCGTCATCGGCAAACTAAAAGGTATCGAAGATGGCGTGAAGTTTTTTTTATTAAAACAGGATGGTAATGTTGGTATCACGGTGTCAAAAGACAGTGTAGTCAATGGTCAGTTTAAAATAGTATATACGCCGGATAATGAAAACGTAGAACAATACTCCCTCATGGCAGGCGGTGAAGGTTTTCCATCCATGAGTTGTAAACTCTGGGCAAAGGCCGGCTCCACCATCACCATCCAGGGCCATGATAAATTAATCTATACCTGGACGGTTAAAAGTAATATTCCCCAGCAAAAAGAGTGGGCCTATTTTATTAACGCCAATAAAAAACATTGGACAGATTACCAGCAGTTTTCTATGCAAAGAAGTGCATTCATTGAGGAATACAGAAACGGAAAATTATCCAAGGACGAAAAAACAGCACTGAAAAAGAAGATAGACGAAGTAGATAGTTTGTCTGATTTGGTGAATTATAAAATTCAACAAAACAACCTGACCCTTTTACAAAAAGGGAAAATAACACCTATACGTTTAGATCTGTTAAACTCCGTAGCCAATAGTATTAAATGGAACGGAAAAGAAGAGTTCAGACCCGCTGTACAAAAAATGTACAACAACCTTTCTGCCGATTTAAAGAACAGCGCTGATGGTCAAAAAATTGGCCTGATACTTAACCCGCCAACGGTGGTAAAAGTTGGCCAGCCCATGTTT
Source organism: Chitinophagaceae bacterium UBA4857 (assembly GCA_002399735.1). Classification (GTDB taxonomy): domain Bacteria; phylum Bacteroidota; class Bacteroidia; order Chitinophagales; family Chitinophagaceae; genus Terrimonas. The sequence goes on along the minus strand of DHEF01000002.1, from coordinate 140,989 downwards.
GATACTTTATTAAAAGACCCCAAAGGCAATACCTATCACCTGGCCGATTTTAAAGGCAAATATATTTTACTCGATTTCTGGAGCTTTGGCTGCGGCCCCTGTCACGAATCTGTTCCCGAAATGAAAGAAATACATGAACAACTTAAAGATAGCCTCACCATTGTTGGCCTCAACAGCGATACACAAAAAATATGGGCCAAAGCCACCGCCATGTTTAACATGACCTGGTATAACCTCAGCGATGAAATGGAAGACAGAGGCATCTATGCCCAATATGGTGTAAACGGCATACCCAACTATGTATTAATTGACCCCCAGGGTAAAATAAAAGCCAACTGGACAGGTTATGGCCCCGGCAGCCTGAAAGAAGCCATTACCCAACACACCGGTTTAACATTTGCGGCAGCAACAAAATAATAAACACCACCACTACTGTTTACTATTTTTTATGGCGTTGTCATTTGCACTGGCACAAAGGGGCAGGTTAACCGTAATTCCCAACCGGTATAATCCTTTATTGTATTAACTAGCAATACCATTATTAAAAGTTATAAAAGCCTAGTGTTACTATTTTTATGTTACCAGTTTCTAACCCCCGAGTAAGCTTGTGTTTGGATTCGGGGCTACATTGCTACTAGCAGCTGCTGTTGCGCCTGCCCCGACGAGTGAAGCGGAACTCGGGGTCGCACTCTTGTGCTTTAATAATTCTATTCATCATCATTCAATACCTAAATATAAAGTTTGGTGTTTGTAAAGCTTATTAACATTATGAACTTGTCTAGCTTAAAACGATTTTAGCTTTATTTATTTTTAGATTAAGTAACGTATGGTCACAGGTCAGGAGACCTGTAATGCTATTAAGTTAAGCAGCTGCCTCAATAAAGTAGAGGTCGTTTAAAATTTAAAAGAACCTTTTTATAGCATGGATGCCTCCTAAGGTCGGCATGACGGACTCCTTAACTTAATAGCATTAAGGAGACCTGCGCCAGATAGGGAAAAAATTGGCTGTCCGGTAAAAAATTATATTTGCGCATGGGAATATTTTTGGTGTGGTAACTTAAAACTAACCCCAAAAGTGGCTTAGGCCACCTTTTTTATTGTTCTTTTTTTAAGCTTTATCCGGACAACAATGATTCTACTATGAACAAAAAAAATCAGGTATTAGTAAGCTGTAGAAATATTTTAACTTGGCAGAGAAGATGTTAAAGGCGATCTTCCACATGATTTTATCTGTGAGGTTATTCCCCTTCTATCAAACAGACAAAGAGTTTTGCTATGGAACTTACATCTCACTTTCTATTCCTGAACTGTTTAATTCGTAAAGTTCCCAATTTTTGGCTTTTGCTTCTGCTATATCCCCTGGTTCAGGGCGACTATTACCGTCAGGAGCCATTAATAAAGTCAACCTACCTTTACTTGCAGAGGATTGTAATGGCAAATTACGCATAAACGCCTTCATATTTGCACCAGCAATTCTGTTCCTGCATATATCCACTTCTGTAAGAGCCGCATTGTTTGATAAATCCAGGGTTGTTAGCAGATTGTTTACACAAACCAGCTTGGTCATTGACAAATTATTAGATACGTCTAATGTTGTCAGCTTATTTTTCATACAATGAAGAGAGGTTAGAGAGACATTCTTTGACACATCCAAACCAGTAATTAAATTATCAGAACAACTCAGTGTTCTTAACGCGGTATTTTTAGACAGATCAAGCGTTGATAACTTGTTTGACATACATTCCAGCGTTATTAATGCGGTATTTGTCGACAAGGATAACGCCGTCAAGTTATTATAAAGGCAAGAAAGACTTTTTAATTTTACGTTTCCAGACACATTCAGTGTCGTTAATTCATTAAAACCACAATCTAAGATTTCCAACATTGATAATCCCGTGACATTCAGATGACTAAGCCTATTCACAGCACAGTTTAATTCTTTTAATGTAGTGTTATTTGAACAATCCAAAGATACTAATTCATTTGTGTTGCAATTCAGTTTTGTTATGTTTCCATACAGAACAACTTTTTTTGAAGAACCCAACACAAAGGTATTCAGGTCGCCGCTTTCCATCCCAAATTTGGTGATAGCTTCCCCATGGTCTTTCTGGTTATTATTATTCAGATCTATCCATATGCCGGGCCTGTCTTCTACAGCCGCATCTATGTACAATTGCCAGCTGCTATTATCATCAGTTGCTTTGACCATTGTTATCTTAGAGCCTAATTCAACTTTTAGTTTATCCTTTTTGCAAGAACAGGAACTTAGCAACATCATACATACAAGTGTTGAGAAAAGATTCGTTTTATAACCCATAACCTATTTTTTTTATAACATCGTAACAAGTTTTAAATGTCATCATAAAAATTATTTTACAGAAGCATTGCGAAGTGAGGTAAAGGATAAAGGCATTATCGTAACTACATGGTTACCCGGTGCCGACTTTTTTAATAAAGCCTTCCTGAGCCATTTGCACCGTAAATAATTGTCAAATTTGGACTAAATTCTATTGTTTGATTTTCAGTTAAATCATTTACACCTTCAACATTTTCAAGTTTTGTAAGAAGTAAATCTGATTTATAAGTCCCTGCATTTTCAGCATTGTAGTTAATCTCAATTTCAGGCTTTTCGGTTCTTCACTAAGTTTTAGATGTTCAAGCAAATAAGAATGTGAAGTGTCAATATCGTTATCACAAATAGCATTCCCTGACAATATTCTTTCTGCGAGAAATTTTGCCCAATAGGGAAGTCCGTCAGCGAATTTCTTAACCTCTGTTTCAAGCGTTTCTATCTGTTCTTCTAAAATAGAATTTTCTTCCATAATGTTCAGTTGTTTTTTGACGGACTGTTGTTAAAGCATTGCGCACAACGTTCAGGGCTTGCTGCTGTGCTGGTATTTTATAACGTCCAGCCCGGAACTGAAGCCCAATAAAATTACTGATGTTGAAGATAAGAACTAAAGATTAATAGAACTACGTCTGACCGAACCGCTGCTGATAGCGAACAAAAAAGATGAGGACTTATTCGTCAGCCAGCATAGCAGCAAACCACATGTTGGTGGCAGTTATTTCCCGTTTTACTACTTGCATACTTTAAATAATTTACTTTTCTTCAAGTCGCTTAGAGCAAATGTTTGTCGTTTTACTGTGTCAACCTTGCGGATGTTGTTAATTCTATAAAATTCAAAACTATCTGAGCCAATTTTATTATAACTATAATTGTTTTCAAAACTTCTTGGTTCGTACAGTCCAACAAAAATGCAAAAATTTAAACTGTCCGTATAAAAGATTGCATTTTTATAATCGTTTCCGCATTTGAATTGAATTTCTGTGTGATAAATTCCTTGCTCTGTCTTGTAAGAACTTGCAGGATAAAAATCTGTGTCACACTGCAGTGAATTAATTCCAAATAGTGGCTTTGTTACAAGACAATTCTTGTCACTGTGGTGTATTTGAAATAACTCTTTCTGAGAAATCGTTTTGCGTTCAATTGTGTCATTTAAAAGGCTACTTTGAAAATTGAAGGCTTCAATTGTCTCACCATTTTGAATAGCTTGGAAACTTTCGTGTTCGTCATAAGAGCCAATTTTGGTTCTGAAAGTCAAAGTGTCTGTCAAATAGCATTCCGTCAACTCGCCAAAAACGCCAGCACAAAATGTTCGGTAACGTTCTAAATAAATTCCTTTTGAAATTTCTGTCGTCCCAACTTTTTCGCAACATTTTGTGTCACCAACTAAGCAACTTGAAAAACTTAATACAACAATTATAAAAATAAGAAGTTTCAATGTCATTAGGGTGTCGCTTTATAATTGCCACCAACTCAAAATATTGACACTACTAAACGTCAATTACTGTTAATAATTAATATTGATAATTAATGTTTTAGTGTAATACTTTTCGTATTGTCGTTGGGATAATACATTTTTTGATATGAAAGTGAGTTCCACAGTGTAGTAAGTTGCAAGCAGTTTAAGTTTAATGGTTCGTTAATAGGTTTACGTTGTGCAGGTGGTGGCTGTACTTAGCTAAGATATTTTAATTATTTAATATTTGCAAAATTGCAATGTATTTATACCAGCTTATTATCGTTTTAAAGCTCTTCCCAAAATTAGCCACAAGCCTTCTACCAAATATAAACTTTGTACACCTCTCTAAACGAAAGATAATTTTATTAATAGATCAACTAAGAATGTACATTAGCGTCTAATAATTCCTTAAAATCAATATGATTAAAAACAGAATCAGCACTTGTATCGATTATATAATTATATTTTACTTCATTCTTGAGTTTTTTATAATAATCGTATGTCTCTTTAACTTTTTCTTCAAGATAGGCAACATGTTTTTTTTCTAAATCTCTTTCTTGATTAGCATCTAAGCAAAATTGCAGGTTAGGATATAACAAAACTCTTATTATCAAATAATCATACTCATGTGCTATTTCATATATTTTATTAATTTCATCATAAGTATAACATAGTTCAGCTAAAATGGGCATTTCTAAAATACATAATTTTTGCATCCAAAATAGGCCAACCGAATATGCCACCTTTCGTCTCCAATCTTTTCCATGTTTAATCATTTGCTTGTTCCAGATATTCCAATCACCAAGTTTAAATGTCCGTTCTTTTAGTAAATCGAAATCGACAACCGAAAATTCCGGATGATTTGATTGGGTTTTCAAAATTGAAGTTGTTTTACCTGCAGCTATTGGACCTTCATATAAAATAATAATTTTATTTGGCATATAAAAACTTATTAATATCGATTTCGGTATACTGTATAGCAGTTTCTGACTTCCATCTATCTATCAAACGAAAAAGTTCAATGTTTGTACGAAGATTATTTCTACAAATATATTTGTATTCGGTCCACGTTCTATAAACGTGATCACCGCTCATTATATAAAAGTTAAGAGCTGCATAGTTATTATCAATAATAATAGCTGATATATTCATCGCATTCCATTCTAACTCAAAAATTCTAACATGAATTTTTGACTTTACAGAAATATCTAATAATCGTTTAATATTATCTCGAAGGACTGTTGAGTTATTTCGCTTACGTACATAAAGCTTAATTTCCAGAGCCCTATTGGTCTCTACTAACTCAGAAAATGTTTCAAGAAAATTTCTAAATTGCTCAGCACCAGATGCAATTATTTCCACCACTTTTGCTTTCTCATAATGTAGCTGCATGAAATTATTGTATGAAATATCCTTTGGAAATGGGCTTAATCTTTTATAAGCTAAATTATAGAGTAAGACAATTAAAGGTATGCTTGTAACAATAAGTAAAAAATAAAGACCTAATTGATAAGAACCATTTATGCCTAAAATCTGTTGAATGGAACTAAATTGTCCAGCTATTGCAAGCAAGAAAGGAATGGTTGTGATTAGTATCTTCTTATTTTCTTTTATCATATTTTGTATCTTTTAAGGAATTTGTAATAACATATTACTACTATTAAGCAATACTTTTTCCATTTTAAAAATATGTATACAATTTTATAGTTTCGCTTTACTATTAGCTCAATACTTCTTTGATAAGCATCTTTGTTTCTAACGAAGCATAACCCTATTATTATTTTTGAGCTCTATAAATAACTTAGATTAGATATTATAAAAATCAATGTTAGCTGGTTTTCCATTCGTCTGCATATAAAAAATACAATTTTTCTTTGTAGCCAGGCTCTGTCCTAAGTAAGGCATCAAATTTTTTATCAAGCCTTATTATTATATAGATAAAATAAGATAACCTCGGCATTAATATAGTTGTGTTATTATTAATAGTTGCCCAATCTTGGTGATTTAATCGAATTTGGTTTTGATGTTCATTGTCATCAAAATCTTCAAATTCTGTTTTTAGATGGTGATTGTGAACATGGAGATTATTCCTTTCCGTTTTATGTTTACAAACAGAATTAATAAATGCTGAAATAGCTTTCAATTCGCCCTCATTAAAATAGTCAGCTTCTAGGTGAGCTGTAGCTTCTTTTTTTCCTTTAAAATCTTTAAGGTTTTTATCAAGGGTTACAATATCCTCTATTATTTTAGAAACTATTAATAAAACTCGGGTATAAAATCTAAACAATACCTTTCCTTCTCCATTCGTCAACTCATCAAATCTTTTGTCACGTAGTAAATCTGAAATATTGTCTAACGAGTCACCAAAACTGCATATAAAGCTACAATGTTTTTTAATGGATAAACACTCGTTTTGCCAACAACAAAGATTACTACCGGAATAGTTATCAGAAAGACTTCCATGTTCACGTTTTCTACTAAGCTCAGTATTCCAGTTGTCTAGAACTTTTTCTCTTATCGTTTTGAATAGTTTCATAATATTGAAGGATAGTGCAGATAATTCTTTAACTGACCCTGATAAATATTAATATTTATTGTATTGTCGTTATGATTATACACCTTTTAATTGAAGTAGTGTACACGACTAAGCAGCAATTTGTAAGCAGTTTAATTTAGTGGTTCGTTAATGGGGTTACGTTGTGCAGCTGGTGGCTGTACTTAGCTAAGATATTTTAAATACTTAATATTTGCAAAATTGTAAAGTATTTATACAGTCTTTTTATACAGTCTTTTTATACAGCAATCCTTTGTTGCAAACTAAGCATAACCTTATTATTATTTTAGAACTCTACAAACAAAAGGGAACAGAGCCGCCAAAAAATATTTAAAGGAAAAACAAACTGGTACTATAGATTAAGTTGTAAGGATAAGGGAATCTGTGAGCCTGAACAGAAAAACAATTAAAAAAACTGACTATATTCCAATGGCCAACGCTATTTTTAAAAGCAGTCGATCAAAGGCTGCTTCAATCCTCACATTTAAAAATTAATACCCCGTAAGCCAAGTGCGGTTACTGTAGGTTCCGTTCAACAAGACTTACATTGGTCGTCCTATGGACGTAACGAAAGCTTAGTTATTGGTGGAAGTTATATACGGAATCTCTTTTATGGTAATCGAGTGCCAAGTATGATTCTTTCTATAAGGGGTGTCAATATTGTAAACAAAACTAAAATTATTGAACCCAAAACTGTACTGTAAGCTGAGCATTCTTTACATGGTGCTGCTCCTTCACAATTACATAGAATTGCTTTTAAAATCGGATTTCCAAGGGCATATACCCAAATAATAAAAGCAAAAAAAGCAATTCCACCGTGAAAATATGCCCTTCTCTTGTTTGTTTCGTCAGGTTTATTATCTATCACGCCAAAAAATGTCCAAATAGGGGTAATAATAATAAGAGTTACTAAAAGAATCAGATAATAAGTTTTATAATTAGAAGGTATTTGAGTGTTGATATCAACACTCAAATACCCAACTAAAGCGGTATAGCCTGCAACGATTTCAGCGGGGATATACTTGATAATTTTTTGTACATAGCCGTCATCTTCATTTACGGCTGGTCTAAAAGTTGCCATATTTTATAATATTTTATGGTTCTGCAATAAGTCCTCCTTTAAATCCAATAAATTTATTCTTTGATGCACCATTTCCAGTTACAACCGGTCTTAAATAGTAGAATGAATCAAAATTTCTCAATTTAAGTTTAGTTCGTTGTGCAGGAATAGTTAATTCTGGATATATTACGTAAAAAGATAGAAGAGAAAGTAGAATATTAATAAAGCCCATAATCGCATTAAACATAATTGAACTTAAAGCCGCAATTACTTTATTGAAAGGGAAAGGTAAATTGGTATCAAAGTATAAATTTCCTCCAAGTGCAGCATAAACACTAACCCCATTCGATTTTCTTAGTGCAATCGTTATATTTGGTCTACCCTTAATTGCCAACGTAAGACTTCCACATTGCCAACGCCATGAACAGTCCCAAAATTTTCTTATACAGGCTTCCAAGGCCCCGCCTATATCAACATTAACTGCACCAGTTAAACTTGCATCAGAGTTTATGCTTACATCAGGATTAAAAAACTTCACCCAGTAGCAAGCTCTGCCTCTTACTGCCGCAAGGTCCAACCATCCAGTGCAATCGTGTTTTGGTGCTGGGATAACAGAACTTATTATATTGTCAAAAAAGTATTCATTTATTCCTATCGCATAAGCATCTTTAACAGCTTTCACACTTTTTCCTGCTCTTTTAGAATTATTTGACTTAATTTTTTGGGGAATTCCTAAGCCACTTTTTATCGTTTCTATGTATTGTTTAGTTAAAACAAAATATTGGTCTATTTCTTTCTGTGATTTTAATTCTAAGTCCCCAAAATTATTTGGAATATCTTTATTTTTAGAAACCATTTTGAAAATGCCGCCAGCTTTTTCTATGTCCTGCTCCATCCTAGATTTCAGATGATTCATTTGCTGATTCATAAGAACATTTAAACTACTTTCTGTTTTAGCTTTATCTATACCAGCTCCAACAGTCAAACAGTTTTCAGATACTTTAAGTATTGCAGGCAAAATTGGTCTATCCTTAATAACAGGAGTAGGGATTCGTATATTTCTAACTAGTTTCGGTGTTTGTTCAGTTGCAACTATATTCATTGCAATTACGATTAAATCAGTAAATTTTTCTTGACACTCGTCAAGCAATTTTAGTTCTGCTTTATTTACAATTTTCAATTGTTTTGAAATACCTGATATTAAAAGAGCTGGTTTAGCAATATCAACTTTTACGATAGTTGGGATAAGCGTAACATAGTAACCATCTTGATTATTATTTAGAATCGCAAATGCTTCGGCGAAAACCTTAATTGGTTTAAGTTTAAACTCCCAATTACCTGAACCATTAAGTTTTGGCCAAGTCAGCGTGATATTAATTTGTTCACAATAAACCTGGATTTTATTTGAATCATCTTTTAAAGCGGCCAATTCAGGTCCTTCATGATTTGACTCTAATTGATACCATTTGTTCTTATTTATATATTCACCAGAAATTGTAGTATTCTTATAAGGGGGAAATTGAAGCTGTATAGGTGAACTAATTTCAATTTTTACTTTAAACTCTCTTGAATCAGTTTGAGTGTTAAATATCTTTTTTATTTCTCTCTGATAAACTCTACTATCATTTTTATGATGTTCCTGTAAATAATGGTTTATCCCATCTTCTGAAATTGACGCTAAAATATCTACATTCTGAGTTCCTTCTTTTTTAAGAATCTCAGTCCAAATATCCTGAAAGGTTGCCATAAAATTTAAGCTTTAGGTTTTAAAAAATATGAAATTTAATTTTAGTGTTAAATTATAAATTCATGAGTTTTCATTACTGTTCCAAACCTGTTAACAGTAGGGCGTTCAAAATAATTTCCACTAATTCATAGATGTACCCAACTAGTATCTTAAACAATTAATAATGACTTACATAGCTGTAAATAAGCGAAAAAAAACGTTCATAAGACTTATACACAGGTCATTATACTTTGTTGCGGGAATTTAAGTTGGGCAGTAAAAGTTTAATGGTTAGTTAGTAGGGATACGTTGTAATACTATGCTTAAATAAGGAGTTGGAGTAGATTACTAAATTAGATTAGTATTAAACAACCACATACAGGAAAAATCCTACTTTTAAACCATGTTTTTCCTGTATTATAATTTTTAAAACCCTTAAAAATTAAATAATTCGGCAATAATTGCTCTACATATCGGATTATGTTTTATAGCTATTGGATGCACTCAGCTAAGATGTTTTAATAATTGAATACTTGCAAAATTGTATAATTTTTATATTGGCTTTTAAAAGCCAATGCTTTGTTGCAAGAAAAGCATTGGCAGATTATTATTTAAAACTCTTCAGACAACGAGGCCGTTAACAGAAGTATTTTATACTTTTTTCATTACACTTTCTGTATTAGTGTTAAGTCGTCCTGCAAATGAATTCCAATTTTTATAAAAACTTGCAGAAACCTTTTTCACTTTAATTCCGTGTTTTTCATTTAAATGTTTTTTAATAAGCCAAAGACTATTGTTTATCTTCTGTGTTGTTGGAAATGAGTTGCGATTAGGTATGAAATGAGTGTCAATAAAACCACGATTTAATTGGCGTTCTCCACTGTCTAAGTTTTGATACCAATAAGTTTCTTCGGTGTCGTTGTTTGGTTGAATTTGCTTTGCAGTAAAAAGGCTTGACCAATTATTGAATTCATCTTCCAAACTGTCAAACAAACTTTCATTTACTATAGAAAAGTCAAGGTCGCTATGCTCTCCAAAATTTCTTCCGTAGTCAGGTAAGGGACTAATTGAAAATCCTGTTTTTGCACTGCCAATTAATTTAATTTCTGTCGGGAAAATGTGAAATTTGTCCGCTATGTATTGAGTGATTTGTTCATATAACATTGGCTTGTCTTTGAAAGCAAATGGAATATTGTTTACTATGAAATGCCTAACAAGCGATTTTTTTTCTTTGTAGTCAATGCTGTTATAGTAACTTTTAAAGTCCGCAGGAATTAAGTAAGCACTAGTAATTGCAGTTGCTGTCTTTGATAATGTGATATAATCTCTAATGTCAGCCATAAATTTTAAAGTATCTGCGATTTAAGTGGTTATTGTAAAGTTTTATCAAATGCTGTTTTCTGGTTTCTATTTGTCTTAAACGGTTTTGATTAAACTTACTTGGTTGAGGATATTTAATTCTTGAAATAATTTCTGCCGCTTGCTCAATTGGCAATGCTTCTTTATCAGTAATGCCAAGTTTTGAATAAGTTTGACTTAAACCGTTCATTCCAGTTCCGTAATATGCAACGTTCAGGTAGATTTTTGGTATTGCATTTTTGGGGACAATTGAAGAAACTGTTGTAGCAAGAAGAATTTCTTGAATTTTTCTTCTAAATGTTTTGTCAAAGTCCTTGGTTATAACACGAACCAATTGTTGTTCAATTGTGCTTGCACCTTCAACTTTCTGATAAATTATTCTATTTCTAATGGCTCTAATAATTGCAATAAGGTCAAAACCTATGTGGTAATAAAATCTGTGGTCTTCTCCTGAAATTAAAAGTTTGGATAAAATATTAGCGGTGTCTGCGTCGCTTATTTTTAGCAATTCATATTCTTCAAGAAGTCTGTCCCGAAGTCGGTCATATTTCTTGTTGTAAAGTCGTTTGGCTATATGTCTAAGTATAAATCTCAATGTTGGTTAGTGTCGTTTTTAATATTGCTGGCAACATACAGGGCTTGCTGCTGTGCTGGCATTTTATAACGTCCCGCCCGGAACTGAAGCCCAATAGAATTAATGTTGTTGAAGATAAGAACTAAAGCCCAGAGATGTTTATCCACCCCGAACTTATGCTGGGATTTGCAAAACTGTTGATTGTAGTTCCCCCCCACCGCACTTGCACAAAACACCATGTTGGCTGTAGCTTTATTTTTTTATGTCGACTATATATGAAATAGGATTATCTCTCTTAAAGTTATAGAGTTCTCTTTTTTGAGATTTGAAATCTAAAGCAATATTACCAATCATAAATGTTGAACCGATTGCTAAAGAGAGAGGAATTGCTATAGGGGCAGCAAGAAAAGCGCTGGCAATTGCAGCAGCTGTAAGTCCGACTGTAGACTCTGAAGAAAAGATAGCTTTGAAAATAGATTCCTTTGTTTTTAATCCCAGTTCTTTAGCGGTATTTTCATAATCATAAATTCTTTGGTTTAAGTCATCTTTGATGTAGTTTAAAGGCTTGTCATTATAGTTTTCATAAATAAATAACCTTAACCTCTTTAATTTATTTATCGATTCCTTATCATCTCTAATTTCTAAAATTTGTTTCCAAGAAAGTTTTGAGGCGTCAACTAAATTTAAACCACTTAAAATTAGAGAAGGGTCTTCCTGTGCAGTTTCTTGGTTAGTGTTCGCAACAGCGCCAAAGATTCCAGATGCCGAGCATCCACTTGAATGTATTAACTGGCTCATGTCAGACAAAAGCTTTGGCATATGCTTATTGTGCCTTTCTTCTAATGTCTCATTATTAGGCAAATCAAATATCCCCAGTGCAGAAGGAAAAGCTATTAAATATGTGCTTGTATATTGTATCACTAATGGGTTAACTCCTCTGGGATTATTGGAATCTAGCAAATTTGAGGGAAGAATTGAATTTAAGATTTCAAACATTTCTGGCTCACCGCTATCCCTAATTGGAATTAATTCGCTTAACTCTAACGGCACAACGTTGTCAAAATATAAACTTGCATTTTTGGTGTCTTGCAAACATGCTAATGCACTTTGTGATTCATATTTCATAAGTTCTTTTTAAAAATTATTGAGGTGTCTGTGAAAGTTACAGCCAACTCATATATTGACGCTCTTAAACATCAATTATATTTATTGATTAATATTGATAATGAATATTTTAGTGTAATACTTTTCGTATTGTCGTTATAACGATACGTTTTTCAGAAATGAAAGAGAATTGTGTAATATGTTGCAAGCAGTTTAAGTTTAATGGTTCGTTAATGGGGTTACGTTGTGCATTTGGTGGCCGTACTTAGCTAAGATATTTTAATTATTTAACAATTGCAAAAATTACGATGCATTTATTGCTAAGCCAGCATAGTCTATAAGTTTCCAGTAACGTATACAAGATTCTAGCTATTGGTGTTCCTTGAGTCACTGTTAAACTCATCTATTTTTGGTGATGTAGAAACTGTCTTAGCCTTTCCTTTTACCATGGTCTCAGCCACAAAAACAATTTTACCTTTTTTGTTAGTAAAATAGTCAGATTGAAGTACTCTAAAATGTCCTTTTCTAAAATGAGGGATTTTGGATAGCTGATTATTATCACTTTCTTTAATCTTTTCGGATAATTGTAAAGAAAAGTTTTTAGGCATCTTCGTTTCACCTCGTTCAAATAAATTCTTTGGAACGCCATCTTCTACACAATCCGGAAAGCAAATCATATAGGCAATTGTATTAATTGCCAACCGAAACATTTTTGCATGGGTCAAAGAAACTTCATCTGTTTTTTTAATAACATCTGCGTAAAATTTATCCGACATACTTCCACCATGTTGTGCCAGCGAAAAATATAATTCCACACTTCCATCTTCTTCCAGGCTTAAAGCAAAAGCATACCCCTCTGATTCGTATGGCAAATGCAATGCAAACCTATAAACCACAGTACTGGTTATTGTTTTCGAGAACAAATGAAAGACATTTTTACTTTGTCCATTTTCGTAGAGAAACTTCTTTATCCCATCTAAGTCTGACAAGGTTGTTAGTTCCAGAAAGTCCCTTAATTTTTTATCGAGGAAGAAAATATGCAAAAGCTCTCCTTTCGAGTCATCTCTCCACAATTCTAATCCTGAAATTATCATTTGCCTGGAAACTTCATTTTCATAAGCCGATAATGGAGCTGCCATAATATTCTGTCGCAGTACAGAGAAAATCTGATCATCATTTAAAAATGAGGTTAGCTTCTTTTGATTACCATAGAGATATTGCCAAAAAAATTTTAAAGGTTTACTATAATATACTCTTCTTGCCATTTATCTTAAAATTATAAAAAATTAACATTCCAGAGGAATTGCAAATAAATTTAAAGCGTTATGGATGTTATAGCAGGCAATGTTCTGTTACCTTGAAATTGATACATAAGCAAATTGTTGATACTGTTTTCTAACAATACTCTTTTGCCGAAACCGAACCTCAGTGGCGAACAAAAGTTGAGAATATGTTCGTCGCCCCGCCATATTGCCAATGCAATGTTAGCTGCAGGGCTATATTCTAAGCTTGAATTATTTCAATATTACCAAACTTAGCATTAATATCGGCGTCATTGACCTTACTCGGTACGGCTATACAAGCAAAAGATTCGGGTCTGGACAAAGCTACATATAGCATTCTTTGTTTTTCATTTGGCAAGCCTACGGGTGATGTAAAATCGGATATTGATATTTTTTCCCCAGAGCTGTTATCGCTAAGAACTAATAAAATGGAATTAAAAGTCATTCCTTTCACTTTATGTATAGTCGATACAGGATATTGCAATACTGTCTCAGGATACATCAAAGTTTTTAAATTTTGTGAAGTATACACAGCCCCTTTCTTTTTTAATTGCAAATCTATTTCAACACCAAAATAAGTTTTAATATATCCAGTCGTTTTTGATGTCCAGTTGAGTAAAGTATCATCAGTAGAAGGAATGTTTTTGACGAAATCATGAAGTTTAATATTTAAAGTGAAATCTTCTTTAAGCTTACTTTCTTCCACTAATTTCTCTTTGGGATCTTTTGTAGGAAAATTTAATTCAACATATACATTTCTAAGACTGTTAATGCAATCTTTGATTTTTCCAATTTCGTAGTTATAAACAGCCAGAACTATATCTTTTGCCATTTCGTTTTTCCATGGGTTTTCAGGTGTTTGTTTAACGCCAAACATTTTCAGATGGGAGCTTCCTCTTACTAATATTTGATATGGTAAAGTTGTGTCTATATTCGAAGTGTATTCGGATATTAAGGAATCTAATTGGCCTTCGTCATACTTAATTACTTTGACTGGCGTGTCCGTGCCGAGCTTGCAAATTGAGTTGATTGGCTTTTCAGCCGATCTTCTAAAGACTTGATAAAAATTAATAATTTTCTGAGATGAGCGGCGACAAGAAGACAATTCATAAGTGTCCCAATTTATTTTGTCTTCATAACGTTGAATAAATAAATCTGGTCTTGCCTCTCTAAATTCATAAAGGCTCTGATATGGGTCGCCTACAAATTCGATGTTTGATAATCCATTTTTTATTAATTCGTCAAATATTTTGTATTGCAGCTCTGAAGTATCTTGAGCCTCATCAATAACTATGTATGGAAATCTCGCTACTAAGTCTTTTCCAATTTGAGGAAAGGTTTTTAGTAATTGTAAAGCAATAAATGCAGAGTCATCATTATTTAAAAAACCATTTTGTAATTGCCAAGTTTTGAATGTTTTTGCGAACTTTTCAAAAATAGCTGGATCTACAATTGAAGGATTTGGCTTATTTCCATCCCAAGTAATTGTTCCATCAATTTCAAACTTTAATAATGATGGCTTATATGAAACGCTAAGTGGTTGATTTCGTTTATTTGGAAACCATCCTAAATTCATACTGTCCAAAAAATCCACAGAATTCAAAATTGCTGGTCTTTCAGATTTATGCTTTAATAAATAATAAAAGGGTAGCGTTATATATTTATTAATAAAACTGTCGAGGGTTGAAACAATATTTGGATATGAAAGAGTTTGAGCAGAAAGTCTTTCATATTTTGTTGAAATTTCATCCTTCGCAACATTTGTGAAGGATAGGCATGCAATACCTGAAAACTTCCCATAATCTTTAGTGCATTCATTTGATAATAAAGCTAATTTATACGCAATGGCTGAAGTTTTCCCACTACCTGGGCAAGCATTCACTACAATTTTTCCTCTAGCTTTTATGTAATTGTCATTTTCTGGGGTTATCTCAAATATCATATTTACGACGTTACATGGTTTATGGCCTTTTCGATATACTCTGGAACTGTGAATACTACAGGTGTTCCTTTTTTCAACTCCAGTTCTATTTCATAAGAAAAATCTTGAGCAAATTCTGCTTTTGATGGTAATGCTTTCCAAACGAGAACTGCTATTTTTTGCTTCTCATCATCTTTGAATACTTCATTGGGAAGATTGTCGACATAATTTTGTACAAGTAAATATTTCGAATTGTCAATTTTACTTAAATAGGTTATCAGAATGTTATTTTTGAAGTCTGTTTTATTGTTTGCTATGTTTGAATAAGCTATTTCATATTCCAATGTTTTAAAAGCGGTAAATAGCTCAACCTTATGTTTTCTGGAAGCTATAGTTGATTTTAGGTTTGAAATTCGATTATTAATTTTTGCTGAATACAATCCCTTATGAAAAGCATTAAGTCTACTGAATGTTTTTGAAGTCAAGTTTTTAAAGCTGTTTTTTGCTTTCGAATACCTGTCATCATCTGTAATAATTGATGCCTTTTGGGAAATTCTTTTACTTGAATCTATTGAATTAAATAAATGAATAAAAGGATAAAACGATACTCCCTCGATATTCACAATCTCACAACGGTAGTCTTCCAAGTTTGATTTTAATATTCTTGAGAATGTTTTTAGAAGTAGTTTCTCTGATATCCCTTCTACGAATAATATGCCTCTTGCAAAAAAGAGTTGACTTTTGGTGACGTCTAAATACCTTTCAAGTTGCTTCTTTCTAGATGTGAAATCTTTATTAGTAAGCGTTATTTTTTTTGTTGATATTTCTATGATATTTTCGCTTTCCCTATCCTTATAACATCCGCCTATGTTAATTGCATTTTTGCTTACAAGAATTAAGTTATCAAGATTAGCCTTAGAGGTCAAGGTAGGTGAATGAGAGGTAATGAATAGCTGGCAATTATTGGGGCTCCCAGCTGTTTTTAAGAAGTCATATAAATTCAATTGAAGTTGGGGGTGAAGATGTGCCTCTGGTTCTTCTATCAATAAAACGAAATGTTGGTTAGGGTTGTCAACGGTTCGTTGCTTAATATCTCCCAAAATTATCGCAATGTAAATTAAGTTATTAAAACCTAAACTGTTTTGCCATAAATTGAATCCGTCATTGTCAAGCTTTGTTTTGTCGTGTGGTAAATATGGCTTGATTACATTGAGAATACTTTCAATTTTTGAAGATTCTTCAATCCTCATTCCAATTTGATTGTCTTTTGATATTTTAAAAATATCATCTAAATGTTCATTCACACCGGTTCGCGTACCTAATACTTCGTCTCTTTTTAAAAGTTCAGTATTTGCTGTTTGTATTATTTTTTTAAATTCATCTTCTGTTTTTGCTCTTTCTACAATTCTCTTAATAACTGAACCAAGCATATTTGTTTTAGTATTCAATAAATCATTTGTACTATCTCTCAAGGCGCCTAAATAATAGTGTTGAAAGATTTCAAATGTTCCTGAGTCGGCTTTTTGTTCAGCGCTTGCACCAGTGTAAAATGAGAATTTCGGATAAGTGTTAGCTCTTAATTCATATATCAAAGTAATTTGAGCATATTCAATAGTTGGTTCGACTACAAGATATTCATACAAAGCTCCTTTTTCCGAGCTTGATAGTCCATCAAAAATATATCGTATCTCTATCTTGGGGGCTTGAGCACTGGTAGTTTTATCGAAATGAAAGTCATCATTAGAAATATAGTAGTCCTTTTTAGGATTTCCCAAATTATACAATAATCTAATGGCATCTATCAAAGCAGTCTTGTGACTACCATTCTCTCCAATAATAATATTAAGTTTAGAGTCAAACGAAAACTCTTGGCTTTTAATCCCCTTAAAATTTTGAATGTGGACATTTGAAAGGTACATAGTTTGGTTTATTAGTGGAGTGCTCAAAAAGCTTTGTAGCTAACGATTTAGGGCTTTGTGTTGTGGTGGGAATCAGGGAACGTCAGCCCAACCCATAACCAAAAGCCAAATTGAAAAACGAAAGATGAGCCTTTATTCGTCAGCCCACCATAACACAAAACCCATGTAAGCAGCAGTACATTGTTAGGAAGTCAACCTTCTATACTCAACTGAATATTTACTTGCTTGCTTGGGGTCATTTTCTACGGTAACATTTTCGTCATTTTTAAATTCTGCATTGTCCGACCAGTTATATGAGCCAGTTATAACAACTTGGTTATCTATTACGCAAAATTTATTGTGCATAAGTCCACCTCTTATTCCTTTTTTCAGTTTAACATGTGGAACTTGGGAAATGTCAACACCATGTTTTTTATTAATTCCATCGTCATAAATTGCAAGTTTCACTTCAATACCTTGCTTTTGCTTTTCAACAATCTTTTGAAATAGGGTGTCATTCGTGAACCAAGCCATTACCAAAGTAATAGAAACTTCTGCACTATCTAAAGCTTTCAAAATTCTACTTTGAATATCTTGAAAGTGAGCTTCGTTTACAATGGGGTCAGCTTTTTGAACTACACCACCTTGTATTTTGAATTCTCCATTCACATCTTCAACTCCATATCCTTCAGGACTTAATATTTTTTGAAATTCTGGAATTGCAGCAGCATTTTCTTTAACGAAATCATTCAGAAGTTGCCTAAGAGTGTGGCTATTATTTAAGTCGGCTAATCTCTTTCGAATATATTCAGTCTTGGATGGTCTTTGCCCATTTGACTTACCTATGTCGGGAAGTCCTTTTTCATCGTATACATCTCTAACCCCATAATTGCCGAAAAATTTGATAATCTCTCGTCCAGTTTTAGCACCAACAAAGTATGGGGCGATTTCGTCAATTGCGTATGGTGAAATTTTCATTTTGGTAGTGTCGTTTTGTATTGCTGCTTACTCATGTATTTATGTTATTAAACGCAACATACTAAAAAATATTACTGTTAAAAATCAATAATTTAGTATTGCGATTTTTGTATTTTCATTAGGACAATACGTTTTTTTGTCAAATGAAATACAATTGTGTAATATACTGCAAGCAGTTTAAGTTTAATGGTTCGTTAATGGGGTTCCGTTGTAAAATAAGTGGTTGTGCTTTGCTAAGATATTATAATTTTTGAAAATCTGAAATAATCCGGTGAAAATTATTTGTGACTGGGTATATGTTTGGCCAGGATGATATTTACCCCAAAAATGGCCTATTTACGGTAAACCGTAAAACACCAATTAAGTGGGAAATTAAAGAAAGGATTATTAAGGGATTTTTATTTTTTTACATTCCCCACAAACTTATTAGACGGCATTTTTCCATCGTAGTTAAAAATAGTGGCTAAATCTACCTCAAGTCCATTCGCAAGTTTTATGATTGTAATCAAGCTTATATTTTTTTTACCTTTCAGGTATTTGATAGTGTCACTATAATCAATATTATATGAAATGATACTTAAAGTTTGAGGATCAATACCTCTAAATTCTCTTAATTCATCTAATCTATCTCCAAGCTTTTTCTGTTCTTGTATTATATCCTTTTTGAGTAATCCTTTTTCAATTACTACACTTGATAAATCTGATAGTTTTGTTTTCCTAATTATCAAATCAATAACTTCTATATTAAAAGCTAACTTTAGTTTTGTCAATGTCGAAAGCTCAATATTTGTTCTTCCGTTAATTAATGACCTAACAGTAGATTCAGCTATGGTACTAATACGAGCAATTTCTCTTCTTGAAACCTCTTTTCTTTCTATAAATAACTTTATTTTTTGCGAAAGTGCATCAAGAATTTCTACTGAGGTAAGATTAACATCCATCACTTTTTTAGTGAATGTGGATATTATGTAGTAAAATAAAATAGGTTTATAATGCGCACTCGATTTTATTCATTATATTTGGCTAATGAAATCTATCATTTAAAAAGTGATACGTTTTCAGAATTTAATACATTTGCGATACTTCACTAACTAATTGAAGCATTCGCTTAGTGTCTCGCTTTTGAAAACTGGTAATTTTTAATAGGAACGAGATAATAAGTTGAATGCCCACGCTAAGGCGTGGGCCCTCTTATTTGTTCCTAGGTATACCAGTACCTCAAAAGCGGTAAGTAGGGTTCCACGCCTTTGTGTTTACCTACTTACCTGCGAGACTTGCTAAGCGGCCTTAAACCCATACTATGCAAGTTTTTATTTACCACAAAACATTACACTTACTGCAAACCCTGTTTGCCAAAAAACCCAAGCAACCGGTATAGTTACCCGGGCTATAACTTTTTTCTCATGCCGTTAAAGCCGCGATTAGTAGCTATTTTTTGAGGGCTTAACGCTAAAAGCAGAAAGCTTAAAGCTGGCGTTAGCCTGTTGATTAGTATTACTGAACGATGAAGTGAGTGACACAACAGGCGATGCCAGTAGCACTGCAGCCCGTAACAAAAAAGTTATACCCTCCCCCGCCCAACCTTATTATTTACCCTTAACTACACTGCAAATGAAAACAGTTATTTGCTTACTGGCCCTGCTATGCCCACTACTAAGCAGTTGCCAGCGGCTAACCATTACCGGCCAGGTACACGATATACAGGGCAAGCCCATAACCCAGGCCAGGGTAACCCTGCTGCGTACCGGGCAACACCACTACACCAGCCCCAGCGGCCGTTTTAGCTTTTCCCATACCTATGCTACCGATAGCCTGCGCATCAGCGCCGTGGGGTATATTACTGCTACTGTTACCAATAATGCCCGTGGCCGGCTTAGCATACAGCTACAGCCACTGCCAGGCGGGCAACAGGTTACACCTGCCATTAGCAGCACACCAGCTATACGTCCGCTTACCATTGGCGATACGCTGCCGGATATTACACTGACAGGTTTGGTTAATTATAAGGATACGGTGATACGGTTGAAGGATTTGAAAGGAAAAATGTTACTATTTGATTTTTGGGAGACATCCTGCGCCAGTTGCCTGTTAAGCCTGCCTACGCTGGACAGCCTGCAAAAGCAATATCCCGATGCCTTACAAGTGATCACGGTGACCAGTATTACCGACAAAGACAGAACCCTGAAAGTATTTAACCAAAGGAAATTTTTAAACGGCATACAACTGCCCATTGTTATTGAGGACACTCTTTTACGCCAATTATTCCCCCATACCTTTATTTCCCATGTGGTATGGGTTGACACCAACCAGGTAATAACCGCATTTACCGGTAGTGAATACCTTAAACCCACCTATCTACAACAAATGCAGGAGCATCGTACCAGTCACTGGATTATGAAATATGATCTCCCCTTTGACAAAAAACAACCACTTACCTATTATACCGGTAACCAGCCTGTGCAGCCCATTACGGACAACACCCTGTTTACCGCCCGGCTACCCGGCCTGGCCGAACAATATGGCTTTTATACCGATAGTACCACCCGGCAAAAACGCTTTTATGTGATTAATGCCAATATACTGCGCATGTATTATATCTGTATGCCGGACATTAACCTACGGTTTACCCTATATCCGCAACACCGGCAACTGGAAGTGTCCGATACCAGCCTTTACCTACCCACCAAAATAGTAAACCGTGCTGAATGGGATCAACAGCACAGTTTTAGTTATCAATCTACCTGGCCCATGGATACCGACCCCGCCGTTATCCTACGGCAGTTTAAACTGGATATTGACAAACATTTTGGGCTGTATGGCCGCATAGAAAAAAGAACTGACACGTCCGGGTTGGAAAGATTGGTTTTTGTTTTAACCGAATGTTAGAGATAAAAAAATTACTGTTTATGAAAAAATATCTTTTTCTGCTTTTACTATTTATTGTTGCACAAGTCAACGCACAAAACAACCCTGACAGTATCCATCTACAGGGAACAGTGTTACAGGAAACAACGCTTATGCCGTTAAGCGGCGTATCAGTTGCCTACCAAATGTTTTCAAAAATGACCCGTACCAATGCCAAGGGACAATTCATTTTGCCGATGGTGCCGTTTGCCGATACCCTCGTAATTACCCATACCGGCTATTACCCGCAGAAAATACCCGTACCAATTACTGGTACAGTTATGCGGGTGATACTTACCCCACGATTACAGGAAATGGATGAAGTAGTAGTAAATACCGGGTATGAAAAAATTCGCTCCACAGCGGTAACCGGCAGTGTAGGCATCATCAGTAATGAAAGACTATCTGAACGCATTACGACTACGATTACAGAACGCCTGGACGGGATGGTAAGCGGCATGCTTTCCGTGGCTGGTACCGGCCGCCCCCTTGGACGTACCGGTGGGGTTATGGTGAGGGGGCTAAGTACGCTTAGCCAGGCTTATGGCGCCCAGGAACCCCTGATTGTGCTGGATAACTTTCCGTATGAGGGAACGCTTGACAATATTAACCCCAATGATGTGCTTACCATAACCGTATTAAAAGATGCGGCTGCAGCCTCTATCTGGGGAGCAAAGGCAGGTAATGGCGTAATTGTGATTACTACCAAAAAAGGCCAGTATAACCGCCCCATCACTATCAGCTTAACCAGCAATGCACAACTGGGCTTTAAACCAGACCTGTACTATATGCCCCGTATGCCTTCCACGGAGTTTATTGACTTGCAAACCCAGTTATTTAACCAGGGTTATTATGATGCCAATCTTCAAAATAATGCTATTAATGTTATTAATCCACCGGTGGCTGAAATATTGCATCGCCAACGCAACGGAACTTTAGACCCGGCCAGTGCCCAGGAACAAATTAACTATTTAAGGCAACAGGATTTCCGAAAGGATATTAACCGATACTTACACCAAAGTTCTTTATCCCGGCAGTATGCCCTTAACTTAAGTGGTGGTAATCACCAGATGAATCATTATTTCTCGGCCGGTTACGACGAAATAGAAGATCAATACCGTTTTAATGAAAGTAACCGTATCAGCCTGAAACAACATACTACTTTCCGGGTTACGCCTAAACTGGAATTACAAACCGGCATCCTATACATTGTTAGCAGGCAAGTGCGGCAAAACCAATCTATACCCTACCGATGGCCCTATGCCCAATTGAAAGATGATGCAGGCCAGGCTCTCACCTATCCCAGGGATTATCGCCCGGCTTATATTGATACGGTTGGCGGGGGCCGGTTATTGGATTGGCATTATGTTCCACTGGAGGATATGTCACGGGCAAAAGATAACAGAAGCCAACAGGACTTATTATTAAACCTGATTGCCCAATACCGTATTACAAAAGGTGTTCAAATAGAAGTACAATACCAACACCAACGTGTGAACAGTCAAAAAGAAATTTTATACGACCCTCAATCCTACCATGTAAGGAACCTGGTAAATACCTATACCCCGCCGGGCGGCAGTTACCAGGAAAGTGCCATTCCTTACAGCGCCATCCAGGAAAGAGAAAGTAACCTGCAACGCTTACAGGCAATCCGTGGCCAACTCAATCTGGACCAACAAGGAAGGCAGTACCATATTAAAGGATTACTGGGTGCAGAATACCGTGCCCAGGACAGCGAACAATTCGGACGCACCCATTATGGTTACGATCCCGATGTTTTAACCTATGCTAATATGGATTTTGTAAGACAATATCCTTTATATAACGGCGGCTGGGCAGCGGTACCTAATAACATGCTGGCGGGACAGCTTGCCAACCGCTTTGTTTCTTTATACGGCAATGTAACCTATACCCATAAAACCAGGTATTTTTTAACAGCCAGTGCACGCCGGGATGGATCGAACCTGTTTGGCGTAAAGACAAATAATCAATGGAAACCATTATGGTCAGCCGGGGCCGGCTGGGATATTTCAGCTGAGCCATTCTACAAATTTTCCGCACTTCCTTTTCTGAAATTACGTATGAGTTATGGCTACCAGGGAAATGTTAATAATACCATTGCCGGGGTTTTAACGCTGCGGTATTCGGTTTCACCCAGCAGTAGTAATTTACCCATGTCTTTTGTTGACAATGTACCCAACCCACAACTCAGATGGGAGCAAGTTGGACAAACCAATATTGCCTTGGATTTTGGCAGCAAAAACAAAAAGCTGACAGGAAGTATTGATTTTTATTATAAAAACTGTACCGACCTGATTGCCCCTATTCCCGCAGATTTAACATTGGGTGTTGGAGAAAGCATTACCAAGAACATAGGCCAGATTGGCACCCGAGGCCTGGATATACAACTAAACGCCATTTTATTACAGGGAGTAGTACAATGGCAAACGGGGTTGCTTTTTTCCTATAATACTACCAAGGTGAAAAAATATTACTATCCGCCGCTGTCCTATATCAATGATGGATCGGGTTTAACGCCCATTGTAGGACGGGAGGCTTACCTGATTATTTCTTACCCCTATGCCGGTTTAAGTGGTATTAACGGAAACCCACAGGGCTTTGTGAATGGAGCAATAAGTGAAGATTATTCTCAAATACTTAATCCCGGAAATCTGGAAAACCAGGTATTTTCCGGACCTGCCAGACCAGTTTATTTCGGTGCCATGCATCACCAGTTACAGGTAAAAAAGTTAACCCTGTCTTTTAACATAACCTATTCGCTAGGTCATTATTTTAACAGACGCAACGGTGTACATTATCAAAGATTATTTCAGGGAGCAGCTGAGGCATTAGAGGCCTACCCTGATTACCAGAAAAGATGGCAACAACCGGGTGACGAGTTATATACAACTATTCCATCCATGATTTATCCTGTAAATGCACAAAGGGATCAGTTTTATAATGCCTCCACGGCAGTAGTAGAACGCGGAGATCATAT
The DNA here is from genome assembly GCA_002399735.1 of Chitinophagaceae bacterium UBA4857. Classification (GTDB taxonomy): domain Bacteria; phylum Bacteroidota; class Bacteroidia; order Chitinophagales; family Chitinophagaceae; genus Terrimonas. The sequence goes on along the minus strand of DHEF01000002.1, from coordinate 116,824 downwards.
ACGATTACAATATGTACACCTCAACTACAGTTTTACAAAACAAACTTATAAACGATTACCGGTAAGGGAAATGGCATTATCTGTAAACGCATCCAACCTGGGCATTCTCTGGCGAGCAACCCGCCAGCGTTTAGATCCCGATACAGGAGGAGCGCCAATACCCAAAAGAATTGCCATTGGCATTCGTATAATCATTTAAAATTAATTTATGCAAAAAAGAAAATTAATACTATTAGCAAGCATTTGCCTTTTACTTATATCCTGCCAAAAACAACTGGATGTTAAGCCTGATAAAAAACTGGTGGAACCCGTCCAGTTGTCGGCCCTGCAAAACCTGCTAAATAACGACTCCTACCTAAACGACGGTTATATTCCCCAAACCGAGGTAGGAAGTGATAATTATTATCTCACCACCACTGATTTTAATGCGCAGAATGAAGCTAATCAACGTGCCTATTTATGGGACAGTCAAGCAGGTGATATCCAGCTTCAGGATGGCTGGCGTTTACATTACCGGAATTTATTATACCCAACACTGGTATTGGAGCAACTGGAAAAAATTAAAGACCAGGATATAGCTACCAGGAATGATATAAAAGGGCAGGCGCATTTTTTCAGGGCCTGGATTCTTTTTAATACAGCTGTCACCTGGGCCATGCCCTATAATACGGAACTAGCTCCTACAACACCTGGCATTCCATTACGTTTAACATCGGACATCAACGCACCCACTGTAAGGGCTAGCCTTGCCGACACTTACCAATTAATCATTGCCGATCTGGAAACTGCCATTGCATTATTGCCGATTTCAATCAATTATGTTACCCGTCCCAGCAGGCCAGCTGCTTATGCGCTACTGGCGAGAGTTGCATTATCGATGCGTGCCTACAAAATGGCTTATGAGGCAGCAACACAAAGTTTACAATTATACAACCAGGTACTTGATTACAACGAACTTAACGCAGGGAATATCGCACCTGTTCCCGCCAGAAATGTAGAGGTTATTTTTCATTGTGGCAGTTCTGGTGGTACCAATGCAAATGTGTTGCGCTACCAGTTAGCCAAAGTTGATACCGTTTTACTGGCTATGTATGCTCCAAACGACTTACGTAAACAGGTGTTTTTTGCAAGAAATTCGGACAACAGTTATTATTTTAAAGGTAATTACAACGGCTCCAGAACCGCCATCCGTTTTAACGGTCTTGCGGTAGATGAAGTATTATTGATTGCCGCTGAAACAGCTGTCAGAGAAGGGCGTATACAAGAAGGACTAGGGTATGTAAACCACTTACTTCAACGCAGGTGGAAAAGAGGGGAATATGCAAATTATGAGACACAAAACGCTAAAGAAGCACTGATGTTTGTATTAAACGAAAGAAGGAAACAACTATGTTTCCGCTCCGGTTTACGCTGGCAGGATTTACGGCGCTTTTCGTTTGAACCGGAGCTGTTAGTAACGCCTATCCGTAAAGTAAATAACGTAATCTACACATTACCATCCGGCTCTTTATTGTATGCTTCCATGATTCCTTACTCCGTCATTCAACTTACCGGAATTCAACAAAACAGTCGATAAAAAAGCCAATAAAAAACTGCCACCAGATTTTGGTGGCAGTTTTTATCTTCCTATTCTTCATTTATTCAGCTTTTAAATGCACCACATTCGTTTCATCCGATAAAGTGCGCAAAGCATTCCCTATGGATAATCTTTTAGCTGCATCAATTTGAGGCAATGATAAACTTGGCGCTCCTGTTCCTTGCTGAGGAGCAGCAATAGCACATATTACTTCATTCTCGCCTGGGCAGCCCGGAAAGGTATTATCAGAAACATACTGATAATTCGCAGGATTCACCGCATCCGCTGAATCAGCGGGATCTCCTGTCACCATTTCCCATATATAATCCTGTAGAACCGGGGAAACGGCTACCCTCTTTTGAGAAACTGTTTCCGCATCTCCTGTTTTAAACGCACTTAAACTAAATGTGATGGCGAATGCTGCTACTACGGCTAACATGGCGCCAATGAATTTAAACTTCATAAAAGAAAATTTTAGATTAATAAATATGATTCCATGGTGTGTTCATAAATAAGCATATAACAGCTAGCTGCAGGCAGTACCATGGCATAAGTTACCAGTGCCCGGCCGGAACACTGTTCACGATGCAAGTATACCTGTAAAAGAAAAAAAGCCATTGCCTGTTACGCTTAAACAGGCATTACTACTAAAGCCAAGCTATATTGTTGCAACCAATACCCTTATAAAACCGGTGGCACTTACCCAACATGGCCCCCTTCCTGTGGCCACCAGTGCAATTACCTAACAGCATACAAGCAGATTTGGGTTCGCAATAAATTACTACACTTTATACCCATTTTGGCTACACCTTCTGTAACAAATTATACCACCTTGTATATAATGGCGGTGTAGTGCCTGCTGTATTGTTATACCCATAATATACTGTTGTCAAAAGAGCAAACTATTTATAGTATAAAAACAGTTTTTAGCACTCGTGCTAGCAGCTACCGGTGGAACAACCCAACAACAGGCAGGCAACATTGGGTGGGTAATAAATACCCACCCTTTATACCCTTTTAGTTGCGGAAACCCGTAACTAATTGTACCATTTTATATGTGATGTAGTATAGCGCCTGCTGCTGGATTATGTTTGTAATATACTATGGCAGGTAAACCAAAGTCAATCCTGTTTACATGAAATAGTGCCAATATTTGGAAAGCAAGTTATGTTTATAGCTTCTGATGGATTAACAGCTTATTGGCCTTTAAAACGTCGGTTTGTAGGCTTTGGGGGAGTAGTAAAATGAAAAACAATCATGTTTGCATAATAAAATCAAAACATTTGTGCTTAAGCCTTTTACCCGTTTTACCGTAAAAGTCAGTTACAAGATTTTTTACATGCATGCTCTGGAGCCTTTTATAGGAATACATTAATACCATCACGACCCCAACAGCTTAATAGCCGGCAGAACGTACCGCCGACGAGTCGGGGTGCAACTTGCACATTGGTGAGTATAGTTACAGGTGCACAAGTGTGCGACGCAACAGACGATACCAGCTGCACTGCAGCCCGAATCCAAACACAAACCTTAGTCGGGCTTAGAAACTGATAATATAAAAACAGCCATTATCCTCAAAGCAATAAATATCCTCTTTCATTTAACCATCTACCGGAAAAAATTTAAAACCGGCAATACCCATCATATTTTGGCCGGTAGTTTACCCAACCTTACCGGCAACCCGGTAGCTAATAACTTATTGCAGGAACTAAACATTGCGGCCCCATTGGCGTTGCGCTGGTTAAACTGGCAGCGGTTGATGTAATAATGCTGCGGAAGGCCTAAAGCTAAGGTAGATGGGAAGCGGGTTTTGCGGGAATAGTCAATTATCGCCTGTTACAATTTTCCTTATCATTGTAACAAGGACAAGGGGATTATTGTGATGCTTTCAGGGTAAAGCAATTGAATAATCCGAATTATAATACCGATTTAAGACAAATCCTACTCTTTGTGCTTATTTTTAGCACAAATCAGTATTATAATTCATATTTTATTGATAATATTAGTAATAATGATTAAATTTACCCTAAATCAGTATTATAATTCAGATGAACATTGAGCAAATCGGGTATATGTTTAAGCAAAGACGGGAGTTTTTGCAGATAAGACAGGAAGACCTAGCAGAAATGAGCGGTGTAAACACCCGAACCATCAACCAGGTAGAAAATGGTAAAGGCAACCCTGCAATAGGTACGCTGGAAAAACTAGCCCTGGTATTAGGCCTGGAGATATTGGTACAAGTTAAGGTAGTTAATTAAAGCAAATGACAAAGGGAATAGTGTATTATAACAGGATACCGGCAGGTTATCTGGAGAAAAAAACTCCGGACCATTACCTTTTTACCTATGAGGAAGCTTACTTTCAAAGTTCGGAAATGCCGGCCATTAGTTTAACCCTACCCAAAAGTAAGCAGGTACACGAAAGCAACATTTTATTCCCGTTTTTTGCCGGTTTGTTATCGGAAGGGATTAACAAAGATATACAGTGCCGCTTGTTGAAGATTGATGAAACAGATGATTTTACCCGTTTACTAAAAACGGCCGGAGAAGATACGATTGGTGCTATTACCGTAACCGAATTAAAAGATTAATCATGTGCCCGGGATGTTATAAAGCGAATATTGAAAGCTACTGCCCTGCTTGCAGGAAAGAATTGTTTAATGGCGTAAAAGTATCGACCATATTACCGTTTAAAGCACCTTCCGTTGATACGATTGCCGCCTATCAGCAAAAAACAAAACGATTGTCTATTTCCGGCGTGCAGCTGAAGTATTCTTTACGTTTAAACAGTAAGGACTTAGTACTGACGGATACAGACGGACAATATATTATTAAACCCATCCCTCCCGGAAGCCTGTTGGCTAATCCGGATATTACACCGGAGAATGAACACCTGACGATGCAAATTGCCCGACAGGTGTTTAACATTAAAACAGCAGCCAATGCCGTTATTTATTTCGAGGACGGCACCCCTGCCTACATTACGCGACGTTTTGATGTAAAGCCAGATGGAACCAAGTACCTGCAGGAAGATATGGCGCAATTGAGCGGCCGAAGCCGGCAGACTGCGGGGTCTGAGGAAGATTTTAAATACAATGGCACCTATGAGGAAATAGGGAAGTTAATAAAGTTACATGTAGCAGCCTATACCCCCACCCTGGAAAGTTTTTTTAAACTGGTGCTATTCAATTATATCTTTTCTAATGGTGATGCACATTTAAAAAACTTTTCGCTGATACAAACTGCCATGGGCGATTATACCTTAACACCTGCCTATGATGTGATGTGTACCCTGCTTCATGTTCCCACTGAGCCAGATATGGCACTGGATTTATATGCCGGTGATCATCAAAGTACTTTTTATGAAAAGTATGGATTTTTTGGACAAGCAGACTTTAGGGTATTTGCCGATAAACTGGGTGTACAACCTGTAAGAATCAGGCGCTTGCTTACACAACTATTAAGCAAGCGTAATGAAGTGATGGCACTTATTGAAAAATCGTTTTTACCAACTGAAATCAAAAAAGATTATAGCAAAAAATACCTGGAAAGGTTACACCGTTTAGGTATGACCGAACAAATGATTGGTGAGGTTATTGATCCTGAGCATCCGGGAGTTTATGCCCCTACAAAGCAGCCTGTTACCCTTACCTTTTTAGACCAAAATACAAAGGTTGGATTTTTTCACCATACACCGGAATCTGAAGAGCTAAAGCTACATAACCAGTATACTTTTGTCGAGATGCAGCATGCTAAGGCTTATAAAGAGAAATCCGGTGAAGGATTGAGGACTATTGTGAGTGGCGATGAGTTGGTGAATATAACCTATGATGCAGTGTAAAAATGAAAGTAAGATTTGTTACAATTATTGTCCAAAGAAATTTCTAAAACGGGTTTTGTGTTAGGACGGCCTGTGTAAAAATGTTGCATGTTGATATTTTGTACATCCAGTCCATTCGTGATTATATGCTGTTGCACACAACAACTGATAAACACATTATTCATATGACCATGAAGAATCTGGAAAGTCTTTACCCGATCCACCGTTTAAAAGAGTGCATCGTTCTTTTATGGTAAATGAAGCAAAAACAACTTACTACAACCGTCAAAAAATAATTATTGGCAGCATTGAATTACCGCTGGGAAATATTTATAAAAGTTTGTAAGCTATTACATTTAGTAGTTGTAAAAATGAGAAAGTTATACTGTATGCCAGGCGAGTAAAACGGTGTAGTAATGAAAACAATTTTCACTATTCACCTCACACAACCAATCTCCTCAAAATACACCGGATAAGATTGTTATTAGGAATAGCACAACGATACAGTTTATAAAATTGTAAAGGTTCAGGACGATGATAAAATTACATCTACCTCTAGGTTACAATATTTAAAGCAGGTGGTGAAGGAGGATAATAAGATGAGTTAATAATAAAAAATTGCTTCGCAAATTTATACTGACAGCCTAAGCTCTTTAAAATAATATTTGCAATTTTAGGGAAGTCTCAAACCCAATTTTAAAATACTGTTTGCAAATTTTTATTTTCACAGATAAAAAAGTTAGTTAGCCTTTTTAGGCTTCGTCTTTTTTATGAATGATAAAGCAACAAATAAAAATTGTAGTTGGAATTTCGTTTAAAGTATCTTATTGAGAATCGGTAGTTGAGAAAAACTAAAGAAGGGATTGGTATAAAAACAACAAAGCCCAGCATGATGCAAGGCTTTCTGTGGAAGTTGACGGGCTCGAACCGCCGACCCCTCCGGCCTGTTAGCCGGAGTGATCTGAACTCCGAACTAAAAGTTCAATACGCTTTCGACTCTTCCAAGATTTAATTAGTAATTCTCTTTTTTGAGCCTCTGATTTATCATCATAAGTTTCAGTATACTTAAGCACCCAATCATCGACACCACCTGTAAAGCCCTTGTGATTGCTGTTGTGTTTTCGAATACGCCCCGCAAGATTATCACCTGTATAGCCAATGTAATAACGATCTCTTTTTGTAGAATATAATATATAAACTATCCAGTACATCATACATAGCAATAAAAAAGCCTTCACTTTTAGTGAAGGCTTTTTTATTGTGGGAGTTGACGGGCTCGAACCGCCGACCCTCTGCTTGTAAGGCAGATGCTCTGAACCAACTGAGCTAAACTCCCTTTTTCCCGATTGGGAGTGCAAAGATAAGGGAGTAGATTTTACTGCCAAATATTTTTCAAAAAAAAATTAAAAATATTTTTCAACCGAACCTCATACATTAGTTTGGTTTGTACACTCTTACATAATCAACAATCAACCATTGCGGAAAATATGTAGTAGCATTGGGACTCTGCGGCCAATCGCCACCAACAGCCATATTAAAGATTAAATAAAAATATTCGTTAAACGGATAGTTGTAAGTACCTACATCAGCTTTGGTAAATGTAGCAAACAAGTTGCCATCCAAAAACCATTTTATTTCATTTTCTTTCCACTCAACAGAGTACACATAAAATTTATCATGTAAAGTACCAGTGGGTGCTGTTGTACTTTTTGTAATATACTTACGATCATTCCAGGCAGTACCATAATGTACTGTGCCATGTGTACGGTTAGGCTCATGGCCAACCATTTCCATAATATCAATTTCACCACTTGCCGGCCAACCACCATATACATCATCCTGCGGCATCATCCAGAATGCTGGCCATATACCCTGCCCTGTCGGTAGCTTGGCACGTATATCAATTCTACCATACTTCATCTTCTTTTTTCCACTGGTTAATATTTTTGACGAAGTATAATTTTTACCACTAAAAGATTCTTTATTAGCTTCAATAATCAGCTTGCCATCCTGGAAGAAAAAGTTTTGTGGTCTGCTGGTATAATATTGTAATTCATTATTACCCCAACCACAATTACCCGGACAACCATCACCATTCTGATGACTCCATATCGATGCATCCAAAGCTGTACCATTAAACTCATCCGCCCAATCTAATGTAAAGCCGGTGTATGTTGTTGGTGCTTCATAACCGGTGTTAGTAAATGCAACCTTAGTATCGTCATTACGAATAATTACAGTTGCATCTGCTTTGGAAATGGTCGCATTTACCGGTGCAGATAGACGAACTATAAAATCATCATCACCTTCTTTTATCAAATCAGCCACTACAGTTATATTAATGGTCTTAGTAGTTTCGTTAGGTGCAAACGTTAATGTTTGTCCGGCAACAGCCGTAAAATCTTCACCGGCTTTTGCAAACCCTTCAATGGTGCTATACTGCACGGTTACTTCTTTCGGGTACTTAGCACTTAATCTTACCTCTACCGGAAAAGTAGCCGTACCGGCATTTCCCTCAAAAAGCGATAAATCAGTAATACTTATTTGTGGCAAAGGGCCGGGTGTTTCACCACCGCTGTCATTACTTCCACCTTTACTACAACTTATACAAACAACTAATACTAACACATATAATAACTTCATGCTGTAATTTTAATTATTGATATATACGCACATATTCCACCACCAGTTCCTGCGGGTAAACCGTTTCATCAATCCCTCTGGAGCCTCCCCAATCGCCGCCAACAGCTACATTTAATAATAAATGAAATTCTTTATCAAATGGCCATACGGCAAAACCCTTTTTTTCATTCTTAAAAGTAAACATCACTTCTTCATCTACCAACATTTTCATCTCATCTTCTGTCCACTCCAATGCATATACGTAAAATTTTTTGCTTAAATCTTTCTTTGCAATACTGGCCGATTTATGTGTACCAATACTATGGTGGTAGGCTAATGTATGCACTGTTCCATAAACTGAATCAGGTAAATATCCCACATGTTCCATAATATCTATTTCGCCACTATGTGGCCATCCTCCATATTCCCAATTAGTAGGTAACATCCAAATAGCAGGCCAGATGCCTCTTCCATGCGGTAATTTAGCTTTTACTTCCACCCGTCCGTATTTCCAATCACCTTTATTTTTTGTAATTAAACGGGTAGATGTAAAGTCATTATCCTCATACTTTTCTTTAATAGCCTTAATGGTTAACTTACCATCCTGAACAAAAACATTTTGTTTTCTGGCAAGAGTATAAAATTGTTTTTCGTTATTTCCCCAGCCATGGCCGCCTACATCGTAGCCCCATTTTGTACTATCGGGTAAACCGTTATAATTAAACTCATCGCTCCACACCAGTTTTTTAAACTGGGCATTCACACCTGTGCCAATACTGGCAAGCAGGCATAAAATAACCATATACTTCATAGAATAAATTTTAAAAAAAGAGGGCGGGCTGCTTAACCCAATCACCCGCCCCGCACTAACTGCTAACTTGCATGCTTAGCGTACTTAACGAAGCTTAAAATATTTTATCAGTTATATTTTTTGTTACCGGCTGTAGTAACACAGATGAACGCCTGTTGCGACGCTCCGTTCATCGTTCTGTTCTTTGTGCATCATCGTGTTATTGCCATAGTAACATTACAACTTAGTAAGAACGCAATGTAAATGTCCACCAACCTTCTGCGCTAATCTGTACACCTAATACCATAATATCGTATGCAGCCCCACCGGGGTTTCTTTGCATTTCCAATATATCATAAGTTACAGATGTAACAGTTGGCCCATCACCAACAGGTACTTCACCCATATTATATACTTTCTGTAAACCAATATGTGCGCCTAAACCATTTACACGTAATTGGCCTAGTCCTCTTACACCACCGCCTAACACATCATAACTAAAAGTGCCGGAAACCCATGGCATTTGCGAAGGTTTAAATTCGCTATTTGGATGACAGCCACCATCACCTGGGCCTAAATTATTATCGGCAAAAAAATCGCCTTTATTGTCGTATTGAAAAGTTCTTTCTGCGTTAAACGAAAAAGTATATTCATCATTAAACTCACAAGCTCTTGCTGTTACTGCAGCTGCATCGCTGGTCCACCAAACACCGTTACCTACACCTGGACCAACTTTATATGCACCGGCAGCAGGATTTAATTTCCATGTTTTTTTATCGCAACTGGCTATAAATCCAATGGCATTAGCTCGGTTACAAGCAGTAGGATCATTTTCTGCAATAGTGATTGTTTTTGAAGCCGAGTCTAAGCCGCCTTGTGTTACAGAATAAAGTTTTATTTCATAAGTACCTTTAAAAATAAAATAAAGTCTGGCTGTATCGCCACTATAGCTTTCGCCATTGCTTGTACGCCAATAAGGAAGTGAAGTGCCGGGTGTTTTATTTACTACAACAAACCTGTGTGCATCAGCACCAGGTAATAGATCAAAACTTGCTTCCGGAATGGCGCCAAGTTTTAAATTGTCGCCACGTTTTGTACAATTTGTAAATACCGCTACTACTGCAATAATCATTGCAGTAGTAAGTATTTGTTTAAGTTGTATTTTATGTAACATAAATTCTTTTTAATTTATTAAAATTGAACAGTGTTTATTTTATAAGCTATGCAACTTGTTAGGTTATTTACACCATGTTGAATAGCGATATGAACGGCCCCGATTAAAATACAGGGTATAGCACAATGGCCAATAGAATTGATGCAGTACAAGTGAGTGACACAACAGACGATGATAGTAGTAATGTCGCTGACTACAAAAAATTACTGCGGATAACCTGGGTTTTGTTTTAATGAACCACGGGTAAGATCTATTTCTGCCTGAGGTATTGGCAATACATTGTTTTTAGGTGCTGTGAAACCTAACGGACCCAATACGGCTGTTGCCTGATTGGTGCGAATAAGATCGAAGAAGCGATGGCCTTCGGTTGCCAACTCCATGCGACGTTCATTATATATATTATCCAATGTTGCTGCAACAGGACCTAAATCTACTCTGTCTCTTACTGCATTTAATAACTGACCTGCACGTGTTGCACTTCCACCACTGCGCAACAAACATTCTGCTTCTAACAAATAGGTATCGGCCAAACGAATTTCAATTTCATTAATAGGCCAGTTTAATTCGGCCGTACCAATGGCCGAACGGAAGGCTTGCAATGGTGCGTATTTTTTAATAAAGTAATTGGTATTCTGATACCTATCATTATAAGATGCGCCGCCTGCTCTAAGGGCAAGACCATCTATAATAGTATGTTCAAAGCGAGGGTCATCTTTCATAAAGTTGGCTAAGGCTAATGAAATGGGCGCAAAACCCCAACCTGCTGAATAAGTTGCCCCGTTATAATCGGCCATACCAATAAATTGTGGGGCAACATTTCCTTCACCACCGTTTATCCAACCCCAATCGCCCCATGCTGCTAAATTAGAATGTGGTATTTCTAAAATTGATTCGGCATTAAATTGATTATCGGGGCGAAAAATATCGCCGTAATTATCCAGTAAGCGATATACCGGAGAAGTATTAATATCATTGAATAACTGTGCGGCCTGTGTCATACGCGTATTATCGTTTTGAAACATAATAGCTTTACCTAAGATGGCTTTTGCCGCACTGCGAGACAATCTACCTGATTCGCTAACTGGTATAGTTAATGGCAAATCAGGAATGGCCTCATTTAAATCTTTTTCTATTTGTGCATACACATCTTCCGGAGGAGCCTGTGTTTGGCTATACAATTCTGAAGTAGGTATAGGTCCGGTTATAAGTGGTATATTACCAAACCAACGAATTAAGTTGAAATAGAAATAGGCTCTTAGTGCTTTTGTTTCTGCTATAACTCTTGCTTTAAACGATGCACTAAGTGTGGCACCATCCATTTTAGTAAGTAAAAGATTAGCACGGTAAATGCCTGTGTAATTTTTACTCCACAAACCGCTTTGCGGACCTAAGTTAGGGTTAAGTGTAAAATTGTCGTATGCTACCCATGATGGTTGGTCTGAAGCATCGCTACCTCCTGCATGTGCTTCATCTGAAGCAACGGTTAATAATGGCATGGGCATGGTATAACCACCTGAATTGCCCCATTGCATTACATCGTAAACAGCTACCAGGCCTTGAAATATTTCTTCTTCGTTTCTGTAAAAATTACCTTCTAAATCTGTACCCCGAGGCTTTAGCTCTAAAAAGCTTTTACTACAACCTGTAATAAAAGTTGTAATAAGTGTTATTAATAAAAATGGTATATAAAGTGTCTTTTTCATTTCAATCGTTTTTTTAAATTAAAACCCTATGTTTATTCCGCCTATAAATGCTCTGGCTTGTGGGTAAATGCCCCTGTCAATACCATTACTGCTGCCAATTTCCGGATCGAAACCGTTATATTTTGTAAGCGTTAACAGGTTGTTTGACATAATATAAAAACGAAGTTTATTAATACCCGCACGTTGCAATAAATGAGAAGGAACAGTGTAACCAAGCTGTACTGTTTTTAAACGGAAGAATGATGCATCCTGAATATAAAAATCAGAACTGCGGCTGAAGTTTTGGTTAGGATCGCCATCTACTAAACGAGGAAAATAATTAGAAGTACCCTCACCTGTCCAACGACCTAAAGCAATTTTGCTATAGTTAGCGGCAGGTAAATCAAATCTCCTGATAGCCTGAAATACATCTGCATCAGCAATACCTTGTCCGAAAATTACTAAATCAAAATTTTTGTAATCAAGGTTAAGGGTAAAGCCATATGTCCATTTAGGAGTTGGGTTACCAATTTGTGTTCTGTCGTCAAAATTAATTTCACCATCACCGTTTATATCAACCAGTCGTATATCGCCGGGTTTTGCGTTGGGTTGTAATAATCCACCATCTTTGTTTACATGGCCGGCTACGTCCTGAGCATTTTGAAATAAACCGTTTGTTTTAAAGCCAAAAAAGTAATCAATGGGGTGGCCAATGGTAATACGTGCCATTTCTACCCCTTGTGGGCTAAAAGTTTGACGATTGGGAATATAAGTAGAGTTATTGGTTAAAAAAGTTACTTCATTTTTTAAATAAGATACATTACCATTTACGCCAATATTTAAGTTTCCTACTCTTTTTCTATAGCCTAATTCTAATTCTACACCACGGTTTTCCATAGTTGCTATATTTTCAATAGGTCCGCCATTACCAGCATAGCCCGGAATTAAAACATCTTGTAACATATCTGATGTCTTTTTATTAAACCAATCTAACGTTATGGAGAAGTTATTAAATACCGTTGCATCAACACCTATATTTATCTGTGAGGTTTCTTCCCAGCGTAATGAAGGGTTAGATAAAGAGTTTGGACTAACACCATTAATCAATTGTCCGTTAACAGTATAATAGCGACCTCCGCTTACGGTAGATAAATATGCAAAATCACGTATTCTGTCATTACCATTAATACCATATGAGGCTCTAAGTTTTAAGTGGTTAACATTATTTACACCACTAAAGAAGTTTTCTTTAGAAATAATCCAACCTGCTGATGCAGATGGAAAATGCCCATATTTATTATTAGGCCCAAATTTGGAAGATCCATCGCGACGGTAGATTAATGTAACAAGGTATTTTTCATTGTAATCATACACTACCCTTCCAAAAAGTGAAGCCATTGTTTCCTGACCTTCCCAACCACCACTGAACTGGTTTTCGCTTGGTACAGGAAAATTCATTGATGCATCTCTGATATTGTTAACAGGAATACCTCGTTTAGTTGCCGAGATGGATTCACTTCTGTTTTTTTGAGCAGAACTACCAGCTAATACAGATAAAGAGTGGTTTCCTATTTTTTTATCATAACTCAATGTATTATCCCACATATACACTAATCCACGGCTCTGACTTCTTGAATAACTGTTTAAGTCAACATTTTGGTTAATACTGTTTAAATAATATAAAGGAGTAAATCCTTCACTACCCCAAAAAGCCAGGTCACCATTTATTTGAGAACGAAACTTCAAACCCTTATAAAGCTCTACTTCGGCAAAAATGTTACCCACAATCTTGTGTGCCATTCCTACTCCCTGGTCAATTTGTAATGCAGCTATAGGGTTAAGTATTTCAGATGTTACATAACTAGATATACCATAAGGGTTACCCATTGCATCCCTAACTACATAAGGACTGTTGGTATATGGAGCCTGACCGGCTTGCGTAGGATCAGTTACTACTACCGGGGTTAAAGGATCCATATTAATGGCCCTGTTTAAAGGAGTTCCCCATTCACTGTTTGTACCTACTCCTCTTGATCTGGTATAAGTATAAGCTATATTATTACCAAACGTGATACGAGAATTTATTTTATGTGTAGAATTAAACCTGGCAGCAAACCTTTTATAAAAAGAGTTAGAAGTTGCAATAATACCGTCTTGGTCTAAATAACCGAATGAGGTATAATAACTGGATCTATCGTTTGAAGATGAGATGGATAACTCATGATTATGCATCATGGCATTATTGTTCATTACAGCAGCCTGCCAGTCGGTACCCTTACCTAATGCCTGAGGGTTAGAAAACCTGATAGGTTTACCCGCATTCATTAGTGCTTCGTTTTGTAATGTAGCGTATTCGGTTGCATTTAATAATTCTAATTTACGCCAGGGAGCCTGGGTGCCTACATAACCATTATAGGTAACAGCAGTTCTGCCTGCTTTTCCTTTTTTAGTGGTAACAAGAATTACACCATTAGAAGCTTGGGTACCATAGATTGCCGCAGATGCCGCATCTTTTAGTACATCAATAGATTCTATGTCTGCTTGGTTTAAAAAATCAATTCCGCCACGAATAATTACCCCATCTACTATATATATAGGATCGGTACCTGCACCAATACTTGATGTACCCCTGATTCTTACTTTAGAAGCATCACCCGGTTGCCCCGAATTGGCAGTTACCTGTACACCCGAAACACGGCCTTGTAAAGAGTTTTCTACCCTTACTACCGGCATATTTTCTAAATCGGCTGCTTTAACACTTGAAACAGCACCGGTTACCGATCGCCTTTTTTGCGTACCATAACCAATTACCACCACTTCATCCAAATCACCTAATTGGCGATCAAGGCTAAAATCGTAAACCCCACCTTGAGTAATCTGCTGTTCAAATGTTGTCATGTCAGCATAACTCACTACTAATATATCACCCGGACTGGCATTAATAGTGTATGCCCCCCGTTCATCAGTTAGCGTATTTGTAGTTGTACCTTTTACAGACACATTTGCGCCGACAAGTATTTCGCCGGTTGCTTTGGATGTGACTTTTCCTGAGATTTTTGCAGTTTGAGCCCAGGACTCATTAATAAATAGCAGTTGAAGCAGTAGTAGTGCCCAGACGGACAGTACAATTTTGGATTTCATATACAAGCTTTTAGTTAGTGTATGGGATGACCCCATGAAGGTTTAGAACAATCGTCAATAAAAGTAACCTCAAAATAGACTAAATCCATTATTTACACTACATCACTACTACATCATAAGCCTTAAACTCATTAAAAATGCCCCTTCAATGCTACATCAATTAATAATTTTCTTATTTTACAGATTGATTCTTGTCAATGAAACTGCATTTAACCCTCTTGCTCCTTTTTGGAGTTACATTACTTGCTGTGAGCCAAAACACCATTGGCTTACCTGATATTATTAATTATGCCAAGCATACCTATAAAGCCGGCACCCAAAACTGGGATATTGCCCAGGACAAAAACAATCTTTTATATTTTGCTAATAATGAAGGCATTGTAAGTTTTGATGGCGTTTACTGGAAAACCTACGCCGTTCCCAACAAAACCATCACCCGATCTGTTGCTATTGACGATAAAAACACCATTTATGTGGGGGCACAAAACGAGTTTGGATACTTTGAGGCCGGTAAAAACGGACAACTTATTTATAAAAGTTTAAAAGCCTTAATCCCGGAAAAAAACCGTTCATTTTCTGATGTGTGGGATATTACCTGCTACAACAACAGTGTTTTTTTCAGAGCCACAGAAGCCATTTTTGAACTACGGGATAATCACATAAATGTATACCCGGCCCCAATATGGTTGTACATTGGTCTTGCTGCCGGCAATAGTCTTATAGCCCAGGAGTTTTCTAACGGCATTGTAAAATTTGAAAACGGAACCTGGAACCGGATAATTGGTCCTGAAAAAATGCCCGAAGGTTACCTGGTAACCGCCTCTATGCCTATTGGTACCGACAGTACATTGATTGTAACTTTAAAAAACGGACTTTTCCTTTATCACAACAATACCATAAAACCGGTACAAACCCCGCAGCTTGATGTAATTGCCAATTACCATATTTATGATGCCACATTAATTGACGACAACACTATTGCGCTGGCCACCAGTACCCACGGTTGTATTGTAATTGATAAAAAACTACAGCCCGTACAAAATTTTTCCCGCAAGGAAGGGTTACAAAACAATAATATACTCAGTGTTTTTGCAGATAAACATAAAAACATCTGGCTGGGTTTAGACAATGGCATTGACTTTATAGCCTACAATAGTGCCATAAAAAACATACAACCCGAATCTGATAATGATGTGTCCGGCTACTCGGCCATTATACACCAAAAACAATTGTATTTAGCCACCACCAATGGCGTTTACACTACCCCGCTTCATACCGAAACAGATTATAGTTTCTGCAAAGGTATTTTTGAAAAAGTGAGCAATGCCCGCGGCCAAACCTGGAATCTTTCATTGGTAAACAACCAGCTACTCATTGGCCACCACGAAGGGCTGTTTACCGTAAATAAAAATCAGGCAACACTACAGGATAAAACCAGTGGCTTCTGGTCTTTTCAACCCCTTACTTCCATTTCCCCCTCGCCTATTGTGGTTGCCGGTACTTATCATGGCATCAGGCTATATGACTATAATAATAACTCCATCACCCAAAAAAACATTGACATTCCTTTTGAATCGTCTCGATTTGTAGCCGTACATAATAATACCATTTGGGTATCGCATCCCTACAAAGGTGTTTTCCGGGTAGATTACCAAAATGGAACCACCTCTGTAAAAGCTTATACCAATTTGGATAAACACGGGTTGGGCGAAAGCGGTAATTATATTTTTAAAATTAAGGACCAGATAATTGCTACTACCGAAAAAGGTATATTGGAGTACAGCCCGACCGAGGATAAATTTATTCCATCACCCTACTTCAATAATATTTTCAACAAAACGGTTATCCGTTATCTAAAAGAAGATACAGAAGGCAACCTGTGGTTTGTATATGATAAAAACCTAGGCGTTGTAGATTTTAGTAATTCCACACCACGTATTATATATATAGCCGAGTTAAACGGCCGCATGGTTAGTGGTTTTGAACAGGTTTTTCCTGCTAACGAAAACAATATTTTTGTAGGCGGCGAAAAAGGATATTTTCATATTAACTACAATAAATACAAACAACAAACCATTACCCCTATTGTACAATTACGTATTGCTAAAACACAGGGCAAAACCGACAGTCTTATTTTTGGCGGTTACTTTACGGGGCAGGACAACCCCAAGGTACCCTACCACTCCAATACATTTCACTTTCAGTTTTCCTCACCATTTTACGAGCAACAATCAAATATTGAGTATAGTTACTTTTTAAAAGGTTACGATAAAAAATGGTCAGACTGGAATAATAAAACAGAAAAAGAATACACCTATTTACCTGCCGGCAGCTACACTTTTCATGTAAAAGCCCGCAACAATTTGGGTAATGCATCCGAAGAATACAGTTATACTTTTACTATTTTACCGCCCTGGTACTTTACGTGGTGGGCATATACCTTCTATTTTATTCTGGCTTTGTATGGTATTTATTTATTGTATAAATCACAAAAAAGAAAATTTGCACGGCAACGAAAAACATACGAGCAAGAGCAGCAACGGTTACAATATTTACACCAGTTGGAGGTAGACAGATATGCCGAAGAACAAAAAAAACAACAATACCAACACCAAATAGAAAAAGACAGAACCGATAAAGAAATCATCACGCTAAAAAACGAAAAACTCGAATCGGAAATCCAGTTTAAAAACAAAGAAATGGCCTCCACTACTATGCACTTATTAAAAAAGGGAGAGCTTATTCATAAATTAAAAGAAGAACTGCAACAATTATCCAAAAATATCAACGACGAAAATGCACTGGATGCATTTAAGCGCATGATAAAATCATTAAACGAAGAAGAAAAAACCGATAAAGACTGGGAACATTTTACCGTACACTTTGATAAAGTACATAACGATTTTTTCATTGCCCTAAAAGCAAAACACGATAACCTTACTGCCAACGAATTAAAACTTTGTGCTTACTTACGCATGAATTTAAGCACCAAGGAAATTGCACAGCTAATGAATATTTCTGTACGTGGTGTAGAAATAAGCCGCTACCGCTTACGCAAAAAATTAAACATATCCACCGAAACAAATCTGTTTACTTATTTTCTCGATTTTCATACAAACGGAAAAACAACAACAGCCTGATTAATAGGTATGGGGTGCCCCTCCCCCGTGTAACGCAAAGCTACGGCTCCTGCGTCGCCTTGTTTCCTAACACGGGGCTAAAGGGTCGGGCTAACTACGTTAGTAAGCTTCGATTAAAGCAATACCATTGCTCTAATGCTCGCTTATGCTGTATCTTTTGCCCCACGCTACCATTAGCCGATGCTGCGCAAAAGGATGCCGCTTCCATCCCTCACCCAATTGCAATTGACAGTTAAGAATTGACAATTCACAAATTTGCGTACATTTTGTACTTCCCTAAATAGCGTCGCCCCATAGTAAACACACAAGGCCAACTCGGGGTTAAAAACCAGTAACATAATTGTATTAATTGCCCTAAATACTTCAACAATTTAAGCGCAGGGCTGTTATAATGTTTTGTTTTTCAGTAGCTATTTTGCACTTGTTAAAAGATGCTATATTTTTAAAGTAAGTTTTTTACCTTTGAATCATGAACTTTTACAACAGCAATACACATACAAAGGAAAGTGTGGATACAGATGTATTGACCATGTTAGAACCACCTTACAGCCTTATTGTATGGAACGACGAGGTGAATACTTTTGAATGGGTGATTGAAACATTAATAGAAGTTTGTCATCAAACACCTGAACAGGCAGAACAATGCTCCTACTTTATACATTACAAAGGAAAATATGCCGTTAAACAAGGCGAATACGACGATTTAAAACCTATGTGTGATGCCATTACCGAACGTGGTATTGGTGCTACGCTGGAAGTAATGGCTTAACCTTTTGATGCCTGCATACAGGGCTACCCACTTATATGCCCCTACATATTTTAGACGATAAATTAGTTTTTCCACCGGCACATGAAGCCGAACCGGATGGCTTGTTGGCCATTGGTGGCGACTTATCAGTTGAACGTTTACTACTAGCCTACCGCAAAGGTATTTTTCCCTGGTACGAAGGCAAGGATATTTTATGGTGGAGCCCTTCGCCAAGGTTTGTACTTTTTCCAGATGAACTGAATATTAGTAAAAGCATGAAACCCGTTTTGCGCAACGATCGTTTCAGGTTTACTATTAACCGGGCATTTGCACAAGTAATACATCATTGCAAAGAAACTTTCAGGCCTGATCAGGATGGCACCTGGATAACAGACGAAGTGGAACAAGCTTACAATAACTTACACCAATTAGGCCATGCGCATAGCGCCGAAGCCTGGAGTAACGGTAAACTGGTAGGCGGTTTGTATGGTATAAAAATGGGTAAAATCTTTTTTGGAGAAAGTATGTTTGCCCATGTTAGCAACGCATCAAAATTTGCTTTTATTAATCTGGTTAAACAACTACAAGCCGAAGGCATACAATTAATAGATTGCCAGGTGTACACCCCACATTTAGAAACCTTAGGTGCCAGAATGATTGAAGGAGCCGAATTTCAGGAGTATCTTACAAAGTATATCTAACAATAACCTTAACATTGTTTCAATGGAATACGTTCTTCATTTATCAAAAGATAAAAAGTTTTTGCAACTGTTATCAAGCGGCAATACCCATACGTTAAAAAAGAAAAAGAACCTGTGTTTGTATTTGTGTGGCTCTATTATGAGTCAGCAACTTTCTACTAAAGTTGCCGCTGTTATTTACGATAGGTTTTTAGCATTGTATAATAATGAAGTACCCACTGCGGAAGCTATTGAAGCTACTCCGTTTGAAACATTACGAGCCATAGGTTTATCTAATGCTAAAGTAAGTTATATACAAAATGTTGCCCGCTTTGATATAGAACATGGCATTAATTATAAAGTGTTAAACAAAATGGATAATGAAGCCATCATTACCTACCTAACACAAATAAAAGGGGTAGGCCGCTGGACGGTAGAAATGATGCTGATGTTTGCTTTATGCCGTGAAGATGTTTTTGCTGTTGATGATTTAGGTATACAACAAGCCATGGTAAAGTTGTACAAACTTAATACCGATGATAAAAAAGCATTAAAGCTGGATATGTTACGTATATCTAAAAAATGGTCGCCATACAGAACTTATGCTTGCTTACACCTTTGGAACTGGAAGGACAATACACCCAATACTGCCGGTAAGAAATCTACTGCCAAAGGCAAAAACGCCGGTTAAAACGCCCCGCTTATTTTATATACCCAAGCGTACTGACTTGGATTATTGGCTGGTGTTAAAGCCGGTGCAGTAATAGTTATGCCATTACCTTTTTGTTGATGTTTAACGCTACCATTGTAACCCAACATACTTACTTTGCCTTTTTTAATGCCGTTTACATTTATAGTAGGTTGCCATTTTGTGCTGATAACATAAACGTCATTTCCCTTGCGGGTATAATAAACAGGTATGTCTTTTTTTACGGGAGCATCTTTCCAGGCAGTGGTTTCGTAAATGGCTTCGCCGTTAATGTTTAACCAATCACCCATGTCTTTTAAACGCTGCTGCATAATTACAGGTATAGTACCATCAGCCGCAGGGCCAATGTTTAATAATAAATTGCCGCCACGAGAAACTACATCTACCAATAAATTAATCAAGGCACCGCTGCTTAAATATTGCTCCAGGTTTTCGTTTCGGTTAAAGCCGAATGATTCACCAATGCCCCTACACTCTTCCCAAGGTTTGGTTAAGCTGGCATTACCGTGTCCGTACTCGGTTGTCGTAAAACTTCCGTGGATACGTTCTTTTGTTCCCCAGCGGTCGTTAACCACTACCGTTTCTTTTACCGGCGATTCGTTAAACAACCAGCTTACAAACTCAGTGCTGCGCCAGGTTGTATCGGACTGGCTCCATTCTCCATCAGGCCAAACTATGTCGGGCTTGTAACGGGTTACCAAATCCTTCATTTGCGGTAGCATGTGTTCGTTTACGTATTTATGTACATCCTGCTGGTACAAGGGATTATACCATTCGTACAAGGAGTAATAAAAGCCCATGTGCAATCCGGAGGCTTTGATGGCTTTGCTTAAATCGCCTGCAAGGTCACGTTTGGGGCCAACATCCATGGCATTCCAGTTCCATGATTCCCGGCTGGGCCATAAGGCAAAACCATCGTGGTGTTTGCTGGTTAGCACTACATATTTGGCACCGGCATCTTTAAAAATTTTAGCCCATTGGTCGGGGTTAAATAACTCGGCTTTAAAACCGCTTACAAAATCCTGGTAACTAAAGTTGGGACCGTAGTTTTTGTTATGAAAATCGACAAACTCCTGATGTATTTTAAGCTTTTTGTTGTTTAACCTTTCCCAATACCATTCGGCATAATTGCTGCCAAAGCCATCGGCATTGGAGTTAGTAGCCCAGGCCGGTACACTGTATAAACCCCAATGTATAAAAATGCCAAACTTGGCATTGGTAAACCATTGCGGCGTTGGGCGGCTATCCAAAGATTTCCAGTTGGGTTGGTAAACAGTTTGGGCCTGAATACCTGTTTGTGTATTTAGTAAAAGGATAACAAAAAGAAGGCGAATGAGGGCAGCGATTTTCATGCAAGCGTTGTTTGCTACTAAAGTAAAACAATTTGGTGATGGGGTTTGTAATTAATAATTAAGATTTAATAATTAATAATTGGGCTGTCACATAAAATAGGAAACCCTACACAATGCCGAATTGCATTACCGAACGTACCACCGATGAATCGGGGTGCACCTTGCACAATGTTGAGTAGTGTTACAGGTGCACAAGTGAGTGACACAACAGACGATGATAGTAGTAATGCTGCTGACCCCAAAAAAGTAAAAATGAAAAATAAAAAAAAGAAAGACACCTAAAATTAAAGGCATTAAAAAACCCCTCCTTCGGAGGGGCTTGAGGAGGCGTTATATTATTCACCTTGTGTTGGAGGAGCTTGTTGTCCTTCTTCACGAGGTTTTTGTTCCGGTTTTGGAATTAACGCTTTACGGGAAAGTTTAAACTTACCGGTTTTAGGATCGGTACCAATTAGTTTTACTTTAAAAGTATCACCTTCTCTTACCACACCTTCAAGGGTTTCTAAACGTTTCCAGCTTATTTCGCTAATGTGAACCAAGCCTTGTTTGCCGGGTAAAAACTCAACAAAGGCACCGAATGCCACAACCGATTTCACCACCGAATCATACACATCGCCTACAACAGGTACGGCAGTAATACCTTTAATCCAGGCAACTGCTTTATCCACACCTTCTTTTTCAATACCAAAAATGCTTACTTCGCCACGGTTGTTTACTTCCTCAATATTGATGGTAGTACCGGTTTCACGTTGCATTTCCTGAATTACTTTACCACCTGGCCCGATTACCGCACCAATAAACTCACGTTCGATAGAAAGTTTAACCATGCGAGGTGCATGCGGTTTAACCTCGGTACGAGCGGCAGGCATTGCCTCGTACATAGCATCCAATATATGTAAACGACCACGTCTTGCCTGGTCTAAAGCTTCTTTCATTACTTCCATGCTAAGGCCATCTACTTTAATGTCCATTTGCACACCGCAAATACCATCACGTGTACCGGTAACTTTAAAATCCATATCGCCCAAGTGATCTTCATCACCTAAAATATCAGTTAAGATAGCATACTTATCACCCTTGGTAATTAATCCCATAGCTACACCTGAAACGTGCTTAGGAAGACCAACACCGGCATCCATTAAAGCTAGTGAACCGGCACAAACGGTAGCCATTGATGATGAACCGTTTGATTCCAAAATATCACTTACCACACGTACAGTGTAAGGAAAATCGCCACCAGGCATCATTTGTTTTAATGAACGTTGAGCCAGGTTACCATGCCCTACTTCACGACGGCTTTGACCACGCATCATTTTAACCTCACCGGTTGAAAACGGAGGGAAATTATAATGCAGGTAAAACTTAGAATCGTAAGATTGAGCAGCGCTTT
Organism: Chitinophagaceae bacterium UBA4857; assembly: GCA_002399735.1. Classification (GTDB taxonomy): domain Bacteria; phylum Bacteroidota; class Bacteroidia; order Chitinophagales; family Chitinophagaceae; genus Terrimonas. The sequence continues at coordinate 94,001 of DHEF01000002.1, read as the reverse complement.
CTACCAATAACTGATCTAAAGCAGTACCCAAAGTAACGGTTGTAAGTGATTGAGTTTCACCACGTGTGAACAATGCAGAACCATGTGGAGAAGGTAATACATCTACTTCCATATCCAGGGCACGAACGTCTTCTAAACCACGGCCATCTAAACGTACACGTTGGTCTAAAATCATGTCACGTACTACGTAGTACTGTAAATCGCTATAATAAGTAGAGGCTAATTTTTTAGTTAAAGAAGGTAACTCCGTTTCGCCTTCCGGTAATTCTGATTTTAAGAACTCAATCAGTTCAGTATGAATAGCAGAGAACCTGTCGCTACGTTCGTGCTTAGCTAAAGCGCCTTTGGCTACTTCTAAAACCTTTGCACCGGCAAATGCTTTTACTTTAGCTTCTAAAGTTTCGTCAGTTACAGGTTTAGTATATTCTCTTTTAGTAGTAACACCTTTTAAAGCTCTTAATTCTAACTGGGCTTTAATTTGTACACGGATAGCTTCGTGGGCTACTTCCAATACTTTTACCAGGTCAGCTTCGCTACATTCTTGTGCTTCACCTTCCACCATCATCAGGTTTTTTTCGGTTGCAGCAACAATAAATTCAAAGTCCGACTCCGCAATTTGGCTGCGGGTTGGATTAATAATCAGCTCGCCATTAATACGGCCTACTCTAACTTCCGATATTACTTCTTTAACCGGAATATCAGACACTGCTAAAGCGGCTGAAGCAGCTAAACAAGCCATTGAATCGGGCATAATATCCGGATCGCTTGAAATAAGCGTCACTAAAATCTGCACATCGCAGAAATAGTCATCAGGGAATAAAGGACGTAAAGCCCTGTCAATTAAACGGCTGGTTAATATTTCATAATCGTTTAAACGGGCTTCACGTTTAAAAAATGAGCCTGGAATACGACCGGCAGAAGCAAATTTTTCCTGATAATCAACTGTTAAAGGAAAAAAGCTTTGACCTTCTTTAGGTTCGTTATTGGCTACGGCAGTTGCTAAAATAACACAGTTACCAGCGGTAACGGTTACCGAACCATCGGCCTGGCGTGCAAGGCGACCGGTTTCAATGGTCACTTCCCTTCCACCGCCTATATCAAATGTTTTACGAATGGGTTGTTGTAACATGTACGTTTGTTTTTTATAAACAGGCGAATTCCTGTTTAGGTCATCTATTTAATTTGGTGGTGCAAATAAGGCAAACGAAGTATCGCGGGCAGAAAATGGCAGCTAAAAAGGGCAAAAATACAATTGCCCAAAAACAGCTATTCCCAACATGCTAACAAGTTGGGAATAGTAATTATATATAAGTATTTCTTCAACGTTACCGATGAAAAGAAACGGTGTAATATAAACACTTCCCATAATTCCTTGCGGATACGGGGAAGTCTTATTTTCTTAAACCAAGTTTCTCAATCAACTGACGGTAACCGGTAAGGTTATGTTTAGACATATAAGTTAATAAACGTTTACGCTTACCAACCATTTTCATCAAACCACGGTGAGTAGAGAAATCTTTTTTGTTTTCTTTTAAGTGTCCGCTAATTTGACTGATACGCTCAGTCAATTGAGCAATTTGTCCTTCGATAGAACCAGTATTTGTAGCGCTACCGCCAAATTCTGTAAAAATTGCTGCTGTTTTTTCTTTTGTTAAAGGCATCTTTGTTTTTTTAAGAAATCATCCGATTTATATCCTAATATATATTTTGTGGCGGCAAAGGTATGGCAAGATTACCGAATTGCAATAAATTAGCTCACAAAATTAGTAATTTTATTTGCAAGTTGTTGATTGTTTGGGAATTGAGCGTTCAGAATTAGGAATGGAGATGTAGGATTGCTGATTTTTCGATGTCTGCTTTTTTAAACAAGAGAAGCTTGTCAGGCTGAGCTTGACGAAGCCCTTTGAAAATGTATGATGTCTGATTTTTTCATGTCTGATTTAGTTGGCGTTTCTTCTTGCTTCATACTAAATACTTTTTTTGTTGACCAACGTCCCTCCCCTGATTGGGCTTTGGTTGTGTCACTCACTTGTACGTTCGGTTCTTTGGGCATCATCATGTTAGATGAAAATAACCTTATAACAGTTTAAAACTTATACAAAACCACATCGCCACTATCATGTTCATCTTCGCTAAAAATTTCTTCTTCCGTTTCTTCGTCAAAATCAATAGTAGTTTTAAATATTGAGCTGTACTTCGCCTTTACTGAATTGTGTTCAATATAAATAGTTCCCTTACCCGTCATTTGAAATTCTCCGGCAGAAGGTATTTCTAGCTTTCTGGTAATATAGTCCTCCAAATCTTCAAAATTATCATCGTCTTCACTAACTCCATCTTGAAATGTTACAAAGCCTTCATCATTACCACTCTCCCAACTAAAATTAATATCACCTTTAGCCTTTAAATATTCAGTAAGCCAGTCTTTAATTTGCGTCTCAACAAGTAGCAATCGATCTTTATCTTCTTTTTTCCATTTACGTATATCGGCATCACTTATAGTTATAACCTGATTATGCTGCTTACCACTACCAAATATTCTTTTAAAAAAATTACTAATTAATCCCATTTTCAATACTTTTTAATTGTTTTAAATCTGGAGAATATTGCCACTTGTCTTTCAGTTTTATATGCTGTAATAATTCATTTATACTTTGTTCTTGTATATAATTAGCCAGCTCCAACGCATAATCAATGCCCAAAATTTCTTTTGTCAGGTATATTCCAAAATTGCTCTGGGTTATTATGAGTGTAGATTTTAAACCGGACATCATAAAAGGCCTAAGGATAAACTCTTTTAGTTTACTATCAGTAGGATTAATTGGTTTAATAAATTTTAGTTGTAGCTCATCTACGTACTTAAACCAGTTATTTAAAGTAGGAACAACTCCCATTAAATCCTCTTTACAATGTTCTGCCGCAATATCTCGTATTAAAAGAGTTTTGTTTTCTGAGTTAACTAAGGTTTCGCCAAACTTTTGAATACAAATATCAATGCCATAAGTATTATGTAAAAGGATTCTATGCTTAAAGTCAAAATAAAACAATTTACTTACATCAATAAACTTGTGAATATCTAGGTAATCTTCAGTAACTCCACCAAACTTCTTCTTTGATAATAAACTATGCTTCCAATAATTCATTCTTAAAATTATAGTTTAAATCAATTACCTATCACACCTTTTAGTAAAAAATAGCCGCTAAACCCTACACCTCAAACCTTCAACCCTTAATGTATCCTATCCCCTCTTACTTCTAAATTTTTAATCACTTCCGCTTCGTAGGCAAGCCATTCGTTCCAGCGGGTGCGTACCAGTTCTTTATCAATATAGGTTTCAGCTAGCTCAATAAATAAAGTGTAATGGCCAGCTTCGCTTTCCATAAAGCGGCGGTAAAATTTGCGCAGGTATTCATCTTCCAAACCTTCGCTCAGGCGTTTAAACCTTTCGCAACTGCGGGCTTCAATTAAAGCCATGGTTAATAAAGCATCTAAAAAACGACCTTCACGGGAACCGCCACGTTGTTGAAACTCGATGAGTTTGTTTACATATTGGTCTTTACGTTGAATGCCTAATTGCATACCACGTTTGTGCAGTTCTGCTAGTACCAATCTGAAATGCCCCCACTCTTCCGTTACAATAGGTGCCAGTTCTGTTACTACCTTGGGGTAATCGCTATAACGCTGTACCAGGGTAATACAGGTGGTAGCTGCTTTTTGTTCACAATAAGCATGATCGGTTAATATATCTTCTAAGGACATTTCGGCCAGACTAACCCAACGTGGATCGGTTGGTAATTGTAGGCCTAATATGTTTTTAGTGTCCTGCGATAATTGTTCTTCCATGTAACAAAGCTAAAGCAATTAGGTAATTTGGAAATGTGATGATTTGGAAATTGGTAATGAGGGTATGGAATTAATTAATAATTGAGTTTTACAAAGAAGTATAGAGGCTTGCATAATGCCCAATAGCATTACTACGGTACAAGAGTGCGACGCAAGGAACGATGATAGTAGCAATACAGCTGACTACATAATAATTAAAAAAGGAAAGATAAAAAAGCGGAAATAAAAAACCCCTCCTTTAGAGGGGCTTGGGGAGGCCTAATATAATAACCGCACTTTAATCGTCTCTTTCACTTCCTTCAACAACTGTACAGCTTGTTTGGAAAGTTTACGATCAACATCTAACACCACATAACCAATGGCTTCGTTGGTTTTTAAATACTGACCAACAATATTGATATTGTGTTTGGATAACTGCGTATTGATAGCGGATAAAACACCCGGTACATTTTTGTGTACATGCAATATACGATGCGAACCTTCTTGCGGCGGTAAAGCCAAAGCCGGAACCGAATGCGAACCGAACGTGATACCTTTTTCTAAAAAGTTTAACAGCTTGTTACTTACATCTTCGCCAATGTTTTGTTGCGCTTCCTCGGTACTACCACCAATATGCGGGGTTAAAATTACATTGGGTAAATCCTGTACCGGCGATTGAAAACGGTCGCCATTTTTTTCAGGCTCCCAAGGAAAAACGTCAATAGCAGCACCGGCAATATGTTCGTCTAAAATACCTTTACGCAAAGCATCCAGATCAACCACTTCGCCACGGGCATAGTTAATTAAAATGGAGCCTTTCTTAAATTGCTTGATGGTAGTTTTATTAATAATGTTGCGGGTTTGCGTAGTATCGGGCACATGCATGGTTACCACATCTGATTTACCCAGTACCTCTTTTAAGGTTTTACCATCGGTAGCATTACCCAATGGCAATTTGGTTTCAGCATCGTAAAACAATACTTTCATACCCATGGCTTCGGCCAATACACTTACCTGGCTACCAATATTACCATAACCAATAATACCCAGTGTTTTACCACGCAGTTCAAAACTGCCTTTGGCATCCTTCATCCAAATGCCCTGGTGTGCTGCCTTATTTTTGTCGGGTATACGACGAATTAACATGATGGATAAACCAATTACCAACTCGGCAACGGAACGGGTATTGGAGTAAGGCGCATTAAACACCGCTACACCATGCTCAGTAGCTGATAATAAGTTAACCTGGTTTACACCAATACAAAAACAACCTATTGCCTGCAACTTGGTAGCTGCCGCCAATACCTTAGGCGTTATCATTGTTTTGGAACGAATACCAAGAATGTGTACATCTTTGATGGCTTTTACCAATTCGTCTTCGGTTAAAGCCTTTGAAAGTTTTTCAACATTAACATAACCCTGTCGTTGAAAATTTTTAACTGCCAGGTCACTAATGTTTTCTAAAAGCAGTATCCTTATTTTTTCTTTTGGATAGCTGGTCTGTTGTGCGGTTGCCATAATGGTTGCAAATATAGTTATTAAGATAATTTAATAAATGGGGAAAAATTAACGCATCATGGCCTATGCTGCCTTGTTATTTTTGCACCTATGACATGGACGAAGATGAGACGCCTTGCCGCATTTGGATTAGCAATAACGATGGTTAGTTATGGTTGCGGAGCCATTACACAAAAAAACAATGAAAGCCTTGACAGTATTGAAATTGCCGTACCTGAGCCGCTGAATATAAGCAAGGATTCGCTGGACAATTACAAAAAAAAAGTAACCGGTTTTTTAGATACAAATTTGCTGAATAAGGATTTTAACGGGGCCTGTTTGGTGGCTGTTGGCGGCAATATTATTTACGAACGTTATGTAGGTTACAGGGATTTGCGAAAAAAAGACTCGATTACTGACACGACCAGTTTTCATCTTGCCTCTACCTCAAAACCTCTAACCGGCACAGCCGTTTTACAACTAATACAGCAAAACAAATTATCACTAAACGATACCTTGGATAAATTTTTTCCTGGTTTCCCATACAAAGGCATTACTGTTTTTATGTTGTTAACACACCGAAGCGGATTACCTGACTATGTTCACTTTATGGGCGACAGTAAAAAATGGGATGTAAAAAAAATGGTAACCAATGAACTGATGTTACAGTTTTTATTTGAGCAACAGCCTAAACCAAACTTTTCGCCTAACCGTGGTTTTAGCTATTGCAATACCAATTTTGTATTACTGGCTATGATTGTAGAAAAAGTATCGGGCCTAAGTTTCCCTGATTATATGCAGCAACACATTTTTGGTCCTTTACAAATGAAGCATACTTATGTGTATCAGTTAAAAGACAGCAGCCACGCCACACCATCATTTAAAATAAATAAAGAGTTTTGGCCCGACGATCACCTGGAGGGTACCTATGGCGATAAGAATATATACAGCACGCCAAAAGATATGTTACAGTTTGATCAGGCTTTGTATGGTGGACAGCTTATTCGCCCTACCCTGCTGGACTCGGCTTTTACACCTTACAGCAACGAAAAGCCAAGTGTACACAATTATGGTTTGGGCTGGCGTATGTTAATGATACCTAATGGTAAAAAAGTTATTTATCATTTTGGCCGCTGGCATGGTTTTACACCTGCTTTTGCACGCCTTACCGATGAGAAAGCCACCATCATTATTTTGGGCAATAAGTTTAACCGCAGAATTTACAACGCCGGCCACGATTTATACGATATTTTTGGCGACTACCAACAACGCCGGAAGGATGCAACAGAAGGTGTAGCCGACGAGCCAAAACCAGCCCCTCCGGTAAAAACAAAAGTAGCAAAAAATACTACGGCGGATAATAAAAAGAAACTAACACCCACAAAAGAAAAACCTGTAGTAAAAAAAACAAAACAACCAGAACCTAAAAAAGCAGCAAAGAAAAAGTAGTTTAAATCTCTGTGGCTGCGGGTAAAATCCATCTTAAACTAATTTATAAATTGCTTAAATTACCGGTATGAAAGTTTTCACATCCGGTCAAATAAAAGACTGGGATAATTTCACCATACAATACGAACCTATTGCCCCCATTGACCTGATGGAAAGGGCTGCCACGGTTTGTACCCAATGGTTACAGCAAACTTTTACTAATAACCAACATTTCACCATTTTTTGTGGCATGGGTAATAATGGAGGTGATGGTTTGGCGATTGCAAGATTATTATCAGACAATGGCTGTGTTGTGGCCGTACACATATTACAAACGGATAAGGAGGGCTCACAGGATTTTAAACAAAACCTGGAACGCTTAAAATTGTTGTACCCAAACATTATTCATTATATACAACAGCCGGAAGATTTACCCCTAATTGCAACCGACAGTATTATTATAGATGCTATTTTAGGCACCGGCACTAACAGACCGGTAACCGGTATTACAGCTGCACTGTTTGATTATTTAAACAGCCTTACCAATACTATTGTGGCTATTGATATGCCCAGTGGTTTATATGCCGATGCACCTACGAAAAACAGCACCTGCATACATGCCACCCATACGCTTAGCCTGCAAACTTACAAACGGGCTTTATTAATGGCCGATAATGCAAAAGCAACCGGAGAAGTACATATTTTACCCATTGGTTTACACCCGGATTATTATAACAATACCGCAACCCATTTTGATATTATTGATGCGGCACTTATAAAAAACATTTATAAGCCACGTAAATTATTTGCACATAAAGGCACCTACGGCCATGGTTTGCTGATTGCCGGCAGTCATGGTAAAAGTGGCGCCGCTGTATTGTCGGCCAAAGCGGCTTTACGCTCGGGCATTGGTTTGCTCACCTGTTACACCGTTGCCGGTGGTTATAACATTTTACAAACAACAGTACCGGAAGCAATGACCATTACTGATGAGGGCCGGCTACACATTACTAATTTGCAACTAAACACAGATGCCTATTCTGCCATTGGCATTGGCCCGGGTTTAGGCACACATCCACAAACTATAAAAGCCTTTTACCAGCTTTTGCACCAGTATAAAAAGCCCATGGTTATTGATGCAGATGCTTTAAATATATTAGCCCAGCAACCTGATTGGTATACTTCAATACCTGCCAACAGCATCCTAACCCCACACCCAAAAGAGTTTGAACGTTTATTTGGCAACACTGACAACAATTTTGCGCAACAGGAATTAGCATTGCAAAAAGCCATTTCGCTGCAATGCTTTATTGTTGTAAAAGGCCGACACAGCTTTATGGCTACACCCAATGGTAAAGGGTTTTATAACAGTACCGGCAATGCAGGCATGGCTACTGCAGGTAGCGGCGATGTACTTACCGGCATACTTACATCATTACTGGCACAAGGTTATACACCGGAACATGCCGCCATTTTAGGTGTTTATTTACACGGCCTAAGTGGCGATTATGCCGCTAAAAATTTAAGCATGGAAGCCATGAATGCCGGTGATATTATCAACTACCTGCCCCAGGCATTTAAGCAGGTTGCAGCACAATAACAGAGATTCCAATTAATTAAACGTTGTTGCCCTGAGCTTGACAAAGGGCCACGCAGCACAACAAAAACTCCCCGCGGGATTTGTCAGGCTCAGCCTGACATAATTTTTTAAAATCATTCCGAACATAACAATTGTATCTGATTCTTTTCTTTTCTTTGCACCATGAGTATACAAGTTGGTATTATTATGGGCAGTGATAGCGATTTACCGGTTATGCAACCTGCTGCCGACATATTAAAGGAGTTTAATATTCCCTTTGAACTAACTATTGTATCGGCCCATCGCACGCCGCAACGTTTAATGGATTACGCTACAGGTGCAGCTTCCCGAGGTTTAAAAGTTATTATTGCCGGTGCCGGTGGTGCTGCGCATTTGCCGGGCATGGTAGCGTCTATTACTACATTGCCTGTAATTGGCGTTCCTGTAAAATCTTCCAACAGCATTGATGGTTGGGATTCGGTTTTATCAATTTTACAAATGCCTTCGGGTGTGCCCGTTGCTACGGTTGCTTTAAATGGTGGTAAAAATGCCGGCATATTAGCAGCACAAATTATTGGCAGCAGCAATGAAACTGTTGCACAAGCTATTCAGACTTACAAAACCAATTTACAAAACGAAGTATTGGCCAAGGCTGAAAAATTACAAGCCAGTTTTACGAACGGGTTTGATAAATAGTTTACCCCAAACCCAAAATGAGCTTTAAAAACCTAAGTTCATTAATTAGTTTTTGTTAACCAACGTCCCTCCCTTGATTGGACTTTTGTTGCGTCGCACTCTTGTGCACCTGTAACTTTACTCAGCATTGTGCAAGGTGCACCCCGACTCGTCGGTGGTACTGTATTAATTCTATTGGCCATTTTGCAGTACTCCGTATTTTAATCGGAGAAACCTGCCTAAGCCCCGACATTTGTCGTGAGTAACATTACTCAGCATTGTGCAAGGTGCATCCCGATTTATCGGCGGTGCCTCCGGTAATTATATTGAGCATTTTGCAAGTAGCTGTGTTTATACAACAATGCCTCATTATCAAATAACCAAATCATCAAATTTTCAAATTATTCTCTGTTCGATAATTTTTCAGTATATTCAGTTAACTAAAACCTCGCTGCATATGAAAAAAGTTTCCGCTGTTTTATCCCGCAAAGGCAAAAACATTGCTTCCGTTAATCCAGATACTACCGTAGTGGAAGCACTCAAATTTATGGCCGAAAGTAATATAGGCTCGGTAATAGTACTGGAAAACGGTGCATACCTAGGTATTATGACCGAAAGAGATTACTCGAGAAAAGTTATATTAAAAGGTAAAAACTCCTCTGAAACAAAAGTGGCCGAAATTATGTCGGATGACTTACCACGGGTAAGCCCTAACGACACCATTGAGCATTGTATGCAACTTATGACCGATCAGCATATTCGTTATATGCCGGTATTTGAAAACAATCAAATAGTAGGTATTATTTCTATGAGCGATGTGGTAAAAGAAACCATTCTGGCACAAAAAGAAACCATCGACCATTTACAGAACTATATTCAACAATAAAATTATTGTACCTGAACAATTACAAATTCACTTTCCAATGCCGGTGAATGCTGGTAAAGCTGTTGTATTAACTCGGTACCATATTGGGCGTATAAGGATATAAAATTTTCTACCCTTTCCTGTAAATTATTATTAGGAAAAAGTGCTGCTTTTAATTGTGTTACCTGGTGTTGTGTAGCTTCAAACTTTCGTTTTTCTGCACGTAACATTTTTTTCTCCAGCTTTTCAATTTTCTGCAGGGCAATTGTTTTCAACGCCTCTACATGTTTAGCCAAGGTACTGTCTATAGCAGTAGCCTGCTCTTTTATGGCATCATACTCTGTACTTAATTGCTGTAAAGCATTTGCCAGACTTAAATTATTTTCCGTACTTCTTTTAACCAGTAAGTTTACTACATCCGTTTCTGATAAAAATAAATCGGCACGGCTTAATCCTAATTTTTCTAATCTTATTTCCTGTTGCTTGTCAATTAACAAAAAGGAATTACGCAAAAGCAAAATAGGGAAAGGAACTTTATACTGTTCAAATACTTTTTGTAATTGCAACCAGTAAGCCAACTCACCACCACCGCCAACAAATAAAATATTAGGAAGAATAGTCTCCTGCATAATACCCCTTAAAATTACATTGGGACTAAAATTTTCGGGGTATTGTTCCAATTCTTGCAATAACTCATCCTGTGTAAATTGCAAATCGGTATCAACAACCTTAAAACCCGTTTCTGTTTTTTCAATCCGGTTTCTAATACCATCTGCCAGGTAAAACAGATTTATTTCCCGGGGATGTGCCTGCTCTTTATAACCTGCTTCGGTTAATGCTTTGCCCGTTTGTTGTACCAGCGGCAAAGCAGTATGTTGCAATAAATCGTCTTTGAATACAGATACCATCTGTTGCTTAAACAAAGGATTATCGGGCACCAATACTACTAAGCCATACCTGCCAAATAAGACATTTACTAAATTTAGGGTAGCCTGCTGTATCGTAACACCTTTGTTGTATGCGGCTTCCAGTATATCGATTATTTCTTTGCCGTATAATTGTACGCCAACCTGACTGGCAGTTTCGTTTAACAATGCCAATAGATTATCATCTATCAGCATTTTACCTACAGCACCGGTTTGTTTTGTATGCCAGTTGTATTTTTTTCCATTAACAAAGTAATGACCTAACTCTTCCAAATCGGCATCTTCGCTACCCATATAATACACCGGTACAAAATCGTATTGTGGGAATAAGATTTTGCAACTATCGGCTAAACGGATGGCATGAATAATTTTATACAAAAAATATAAAGGCCCCGTGAAAATATTGGGTTGATGTGCTGTGGTTATTGTAAAAGTGGTGGGTTGCTGTAACAGTTCCAGGTTTTTCTCCAGCTCAACTGTTTTGTTAATGCCCTTGTACTGCTGCTGCAAACCTGCTAATAGCAACTGGCGATTGGTATTAAATGCCAGCCTGTTTTCAATGGCTTGTTTTACCCCTTCTACATCAGGGCGTAAGTTATAAAACGGCTTTAATGCAGGATCATCCTGTAAATAATGATTAACAATGGCCGAAAAATACCCGGTTTGTTTAAATGACAGCTTTGTTGAAGTACAATCCATAGCAGGCAGCAAAATTAAGGAACCAAACGATAGTTTGCGTTAGTAACACAAAACCATTATAAAAAGTTTAGCAAATAAATTAATTTGGTGATTGCATAATTTGAAAATGGGAATGTGCCTCAATATTGGATACTTGCAGATTGCCCAATAGCATTACTGAACGTACAAGAGTGCGACGCCCCGTAGCAAACACACAAGGCCAGCTCGGGGTTAAAAACAAGGGACGTTGATAATAGCACTACAGCCGGTAACACAAAAATAATTTAAAACAAAAAGGCTACCTCAAAAATGAGCATAGCCTTTAAGTACTACTAAAATAATTTCTTAATCAGATCAATCTTCATACACATCGAACCAGGTAACTATTTTATTCGTGTTATTTTTTTCGTTTGTAGTTATTTTAAACATGGATGTACCCGAATCCCAATCAATATTTCCCTGAAAGGTGTTGGGGCTTTTTAAAGCAGCAAAAATATCCTTGTGTTTAATTTTAATAGTGCGAACTTCATAAGGAACGCCTTTTCCCCACTCTTCGTCATATAATTGTACCTTAACGGTAATTTCATTTCTTGACAGTGATGCGGCATCAGTAGGCATAGTGAAAGTAAAATCGGTAGCACGACCATTTAAAGAATAAGCGCCGGCATCGGTAGGAACGGTTGAGTTTTTCACTTTAACGTTATTGCTCATTCCTTTATCCCACACATCACGCACTTGCGTTCCGTTCGTAATGGTTATTTTACCATAAATATCTTCATCGTTACTAAAAGGACCATCATTTACTTCGGGACAAGTAAATGCAATCATTTTTATTCTAACTTTTATATCGGCCGGCTTTTCTGGCAAAGGCACACAATCTCTGCGTGGGTAAGTCATGGTAGTTCTTAACATCATTGTTTCACCGGTTTTTAATGACTTAATACCAAATGCTATGGGTACAACCGGTGTAGTAGCCGAAAAGTTTGATACATCATTAGTAAGTATTCTTCTTACACCATCTAATGAAAGGTTATTTCTGAGGTTTTGATTACCGTCAATACCTTTAAAAATACCGCGGATGGACAAGCTGCTCATGGTTTTCTTTTGTTCAAGTGTCATGTTTGCATCAATAGCCGTTGTTGGGTCGGCCTGGAAAGCAGCATTCAATGTGGCTTCTATACTACTGAAAGAAGAGTCGGACTCAATCTCCACAATACCAAATGAACCATACGTTACTGTTGCAATAATACCTGCGTTGTTTGACAGGTTATCAGCCACTACCACATCCGATAAATCATTATCAACTTTTATGGTAAATGCATCTCTTAAAAACTTAAGTACAATTTTATTCTTTTTTACACCGCTGCTTACTGATGATGAAGCCCTAACATCCAAGTTAATAGCAGCTACTGATACACCCAATCCTGCTTCAATTGAAAACTGCTCCATATTGGTGTAACGTATATCATCAAACATCCACCCCTGGCTACCAAACGAATTGGTACCAAAACTGTTTTTTATACTATTCACCTGATCAATAACACTACCTTGAGTAACATTGCTTGATGGTATTGTTCTCATTATGCTTGCTTGTGATGTACCTGCAGACACCAATGCTATTTTTAAATCTTTACGACTGGTATAAGTATTGAATGTTTGGTAAGCACCTTCGTCCATACTGGATATACTAATAATACGTCCGGGCCATATTTCTGCAGCCGATGGCTCCATTATATTTAGTTCATTAAAACCTGCAGTAAGTGTTACTTGCTGTATGGTACAGATAGAACCATCCTGCGTTGTTGAACTTTGTGAACCGTTTGTTTCTACCACACCCAGATTGCCATCATTTGGCACCACTTCTACGGTTCGGCCATTACGTACTGTTTTATTTTCGTTTGGTTTAGGTAATAAAGCAATTTTATTATTAACAATTTTACCATTAAACTTAAGGGAGTTTAATATGTCGCCGCGTTTTTGTGCAGCTTGTGCAGACTGTGGCTGAATTTTAGGATTTAAGAATCTTTTTTGTAAAGTAAGATTTGCAACAGGCTTTGTAGTAACAGGTTTTATCTGTGCATTAGCACTTTTACAGGCAATACAGGACACCAACACTGTTATAACAAACTTTGCCATCACTTTCGATTTCATAGACGTAATTTTTAAGGTTTATATTTTTGTTATTTATTGACTATCTCATCATGCAGGAAATGCCTGCAACGGGAATGAAAGCTTGTGTTTTTCCTTTATTGTCCATTACCCAACGCATACCATAATTAATCATCAGGTTTTTGCCAATGCGCCAGTCGCCACCAATGGTAAAACTGTTGGGATGTAAAATGGTCCAGTTAACCGATGAGCTGACTATCTCCATATCGGTAGGTTCATCGAAAGATTTTTGTAGCGCTGTAGCGGCAGATTTTGTTGTTTTGCTTTCGTGTAAAAACTCAACAAAAAAACTGTAGATAGGGCTGCCATAACGCAGGTTTACACCAAGGGAGTAGATATTATTTTCGGCTACGGCAGTAGCATTTTCTTCTTCCAACGTATTGGTATTTCTTAATAAAAAATCAATTTGTTCATCGTAGTTGGTTATACGTGCCAAACCGGATAACATTAGCTTTTTACCTATAGGCACACCACCGTTTAACCATAGGCCCATACCCGTATTTCTGTTCAGTCTTAATTTTCGTAACGAGCCGGCACTATCGGTTTGATAAGTGTACACACGACCAAAAGCAATATCCAGAGAAGCAGCATTCCAGTTTTCTACTACAAAAACACTGGCACGGCCGTTTATTTCTTCCATGCGTCTGCTGTTTAATGAAAGCAGCGTTTCCCGGGTACTGTTTATCTGGTTACGTAAATCGGGTTTCTCCAATACATTCTTCGTACTATCCAGTTTTATCTGTAACGCTTTTAATTGTTCAGTCAGTTGTGTTTTTTCATCGGCAAAACGTCCGTCAATATCTTCATATAATTCTTTTGCCATTAAAGGGTCTTTCTCACGAATGATATTCATCTTTACGGCAAAACCTATTCTACGATCGCTTTCTTCATTCTGAACAGTACCTACCGAAACATCGATAGATGCCAGCTTACGCATTAATGGCGAAGCTTGTTGGTAACGACTCAGGTTTTTTCGATTATAAAAAATCTCCCAGATAGGTTGCGATTGTATAGCCAGATTAGGATTTAATTTCCAGTCTTTGAAAGACCAGTCCACTTTAAAATCTTTGATATCCGATGTTTTGTTTACTTGTGATGGCGTCACACCCATTAAATCAAACACCGGTGATGGAGGAATGGAAAACTCTTTTGGCGATAAACGGGCAGCCTTATTATTATCAGATCCGTCCTGCGCATGCAATACACCACTTACTAAAAGACAGATAGCCATTTTAATAATCACCAAATTTTTCATGTTAGTTTTAGCTTTATTGTACAACAAACCTACCCCCTGCAATAGCCAGAAACCATACTTGAACAAGATGAAAAAACAGTAAAAAAAATACCTGAATGCAGGTAATGAAATAGAGAAGAGAATAACTATTTTTATTCATTAATATATTTTACATGAGGCCCAACCATATTATCCGCTGTTTATTTATAGTATTGCTTTGTACAAAGGTGTACGTGGTTAAAAGCCAGAACATGAATGAGGACAGCCTGATAAACAGTTTTAAGGTTGAAAAAAATGACAGTGTTAGGATATATGGAGCATTAAAATGGGTGAACTATTTATTAAATCATAAGCTGGAAGCTACCAAGGGCATTGCTACACTGGATAGTATAAAGCAACTATCTACCATACGTGAATACCCTACCCTGCAAATACAAGCCTACAATATTGCCGGTAATTATTATAAAAAAACAAATAACTGGGCAGGTGCATTAGAAGCATTTAATAGCGCAGTTACTGTTGCAGAAACATTAAAGGACAATGCACAGCGCAACAAGGTAAAAATGATGTTGCTATCCAACCTTGGCAGTATTTACAACGTAAATGGCGACTTTAAAACAGCTTTGGAATATAGATTACAAGCCCTTGAAATAGTAGAGCAATTACAACCGGTTAACTATACAAATCTGGCTACGGTTTATATCAATATGGCTACCGATTATATGAGCCTTAAAATGCCGGAAAAAGCTACTGAATATGCACAAAAAGTGAAGAAAGTATTTGATAGTTTAAAAGCACCTTTACAAATTACCGCCTACTCCTTATTTTATGATATTTACAGCCAGACCAAAAATGCAACCGGCATAAAAAGTACCATTACCAAACTTGACCAATTGATTGATAGTGCCAGTTTAAGTGACGTGCAAAAGTTTGATGCTTTATACACGAGTAATTATATGCAAGGCGATTATGAGCTGACTTATAATAAAAACCAAAGCAAAGCAATTACTTTATACCAGCAAGCATTGGATTACGCCAACAAATTAGGCGACGATAGAAATGTCGTATTTATTTATAACCGTTTGGGAAATATTTACCTTGAACAAAACAATTATGCATTAGCCATTAGCAACCTGTTACCCGCATACGAATTAAGCAAAGCCAACGAGCTAACCGACCAACAATTAGAAATTAGCAAACTGTTAGCACGCAGTTACCAACAACAAGGTCAGTTTGCAAAAGCAGCCAACTACTACAGCATTGTAAACACACTTACCGATAGTATTTACAATAATAATAAAACCAACGAGCTTAATTTTCTGGAAGCAAAGTACCAAAACCAGTTAAAAGAAAAAGCCATTACCGAACTAAGACTTAGCAACACACTCAATAATCTAAAAATATTACAGCGTAACAAATGGTTAATCATTGGCGGTGCCATTGCAGGTGTTGTTTTATTGTTATTATTATTTCTGTATAAAAACAGTAAAAAAAATCAGTTATTAGTTAAAAAAGATAACGAAAACAAACAACAACATATACAGTTTTTACAACAACAACAGCAGGTAGTAAGTATGCAAAGCATGATTAACGGGCAAGAAACCGAACGTACCCGTATCGCCAAAGACCTCCACGACGGATTAGGCGGTTTATTTTCCACTGTTAAAATGCACTTTAGCAGTCTGCAACACGAAAGAGCCGACTTAAGCCAAAACCCTGTTTTTATAAAAAGCTACGAGTTGGTAAATACGGCATCAGAAGAAGTACGTCGCATTGCACATAATATGATGCCCGAGGTTTTAATTAAAATAGGGCTGATACAAGCCGTACAGGAATTATGCAGCAGCATCAATGCCGGCCAGTTATTGCATACCAACCTGATGGTTTTTGGTATGGATAAACGTTTAAGCCCTTCTACCGAAATTATGCTGTACCGAATTGTGCAGGAATTATTAAACAATATTATGAAACATGCCCAGGCAACCGAAGCCATCTTGCAGTTTAACAAAGATGGCAACCGGCTTACGGTTACCATAGAAGATAATGGTCGTGGTTTTAATACAGCCGAACAAAGCAACAAGGCCAGCATTGGGCTTGAATCGGTAAAAAGCAGGGTTACCTATCTGAATGGGCAGCTTTCTATCGACTCGCAACAGGAAGTTGGCACTACTGTAATGATGGATTTTTTAATAAACGAGTAACAAAAAAAGTTTTTCCCGACAAAATATCGCTTACAAACAATTTTCGATGTATTTTCATGGCAATAGTGTTGTACCATGATAAAACTGATTATTGTTGATGACCATCCCTTGGTTAGTGGCGGTGTGGCCATGATGGTTAAGGATGTTAGTTATCTGCAAATAACCGCCAGTCTGCACACCGGTAAACAAACCATTGAATACCTGAAAACAGCAACCCCCGATGTAATTTTACTGGACATTAATTTACCCGATACGGATGGCTTATCCTTATGCGAAACCATTCGTAAAAACAATAAACAGGTAAAAATAATCGGACTCACCTCCACCAACGAAGCCGGAATAATCACCCAATTTCTTGCCAAGGGCGGCAATGGCTATTTACTTAAAAACATGGAGCGTGATGAGTTGCTTACGGCCATTGATGAAGTAATGGACAACAAAATATTCCTCAGCAAATCGGCTAACCAAAAATTACTGGAACAATTTAAAACAGTATCCGAAGCCATACACAATATACCGGTGCTAACCCGCCGCGAAAAAGAAATAATTGCATTATTACACGAAGGTTTAAACGGCCCGCAGATAGCTGAAAAGCTATTTTTAAGCCCTTATACGGTAGAAACACACCGTAAAAACCTGATGCAAAAGTTAAACGCAAACAATACGCAACAACTATTAAAAGTAGCAACACAACATAAACTTTTATAAGCAGCCTTCGGTAAATTATTCCGGAGCAGTGCAGCAAAAAAACATATTAAACAGTCTTTACAAAAAAGAAAAACCTTTCGCATTATCTTTAACACATGTTAGCTGTCACCATATTAGGCAATAACTCGGCGGTACCTGCATTTGACAGGCATCCCACCAGTCAAATCGTTTCCCTTAACAACGATAACTTTATGGTGGACTGTGGTGAAGGAACACAAATACAGCTTATTAATTATAAAATACGTCGCAGCAAAATATCCCGCATCTTTATTTCGCACTTGCATGGCGATCATTATTTTGGTCTTATCGGTCTTATCAATTCATTTAGCCTGCTGGGCCGCAAACAGGATTTGCATGTGTACGGCCCAGCCCCCTTGCAACAGCTAATCGAGTTACAATTAAAAGTTGCCGATAATCATTTATCCTTCGATATACATTTTCATACCATACGCAACGAGGGTATTTTGGTAGATGATGAACAATGTACCATCAAATGCTTTCGAACCAATCACCGTATTGAGTGTTTTGGTTTTTCATTTACCGAAAAACCTGCTCCACGAAAATTGCTTATCAATAAAGTACAGGAATACCAAATACCGCATAATTATTACGCTTCGTTAAAAGCAGGTAAAAACTTTATTACGCCCAACAACGAGGTAATCCCTAACGAGTTTTTAACCACCGATCCGCCACCTGCATGCAGTTATGCCTTTTGTGCCGATACAAAATATGATGAAGCGTTGTTGCCACATATTGCAGGGTTCGATATGATTTACCACGAAACAACTTACCTCGATCATTTGCGTGACCTGGCCACGTTTCGTTTTCACAGCACTACCAAACAAGCGGCAACCATTGCCCAAAAAGCCGGTGTAAAAAAATTATTGATAGGCCACTTTAGTAGTAAGTACGATAAGCTGGACGAGTTTGAAACAGAAGCCCGTGAAGTGTTCCCCAATTCGCACCTGGCGTTGGAAGGTGTTTGTTACCGTATCGTTTAATTTATTGGGAGCTGTCAGCAACAGTAATACTAATCAGCTGCAGTTCCCGCTGCTACGGGCTCCGCTTCGCTCCGGTGCTCCACTGCGTTACGCACTAAACCCTTCGCATCGGGCAGCCATTGAGCATTAGAATATAACCCGGCCCCGAGTTAGAAAACAAGCTAAGGAACGAAGCGTTGTTTTCGTCATTCGGGGCGCATCGGGCAGCCTTTCATCTTTTAGTTCATTGTTAATCGTTCATGGTTAATAGTAAATACCTCTTCTCAGCCGAGTCTCTCTAATGCTATTAACTTAAGAAGTACGCTATAATAATATTACTTTCTTTGATGACATAATAATACCTGCATCGATGTATTATAAAAAAGCTCATGCAACTAAAATTTCAGGTAATCATTGCGGTATTAATGACAGGTCTTTTATTTACATCCTGTAAAAAAAGTAGCGATGATGATGACGATGATATGGATTGTGAATTAACCGTAGCCTCCATTGCCGGCAAGTACAAAATTGTAGCCGCTAAACTTGTAACCAGTACCGAGGTAGATGTACTGCACGACATTTACGAACCCTGCGAGCTGGACGATATAAATGAGCTAAAAGCCGATAAAACATTTATCTATACCGATGCCGGCACAAGCTGTTCACCCAGTGGAACAGAGAGTGGAACATGGGATGTAAGAGGCAGACTATTAATACTAAATAGCGGAACATCCAACATAGAAAGTTTTAACTGTAAAAACCTGATAGTTACTTACCGCGATGGTGGAGGAAATTTGATCAAGGAAACCTATCAAAGACAATAATATATTTACACATGCACAATTAACAGTCGGTTACAAAAGTAGCCGGCTGTTTTTGTTGATTAGTATTGATGCTGTTGAAGAGTGCGACGCAAGGGACGATGATTAGAATTACCGCAGCTGATAACAAAAATACTACCGCACCAGCCAGTAATAAAATTCTGGAAAAGCTTTTTTCCAATCAGCTTCGGTATGTTTACCATAATCAGCTATTACGGTGGAGATACGAATATTATTATGCGTACGTAATTTATCCGTTACGCTTGTTACTTCCTTTATTAAATTATCACTCTCTTGTTTACCGGCATAAACAAACAGACGTATATCCTGCGCAATTTCTGCTTTCTCAATATCGGTTAATAACTCGCTACCTGCCACATGAAAAGCCGGCGAAAAAACACCCGCAGCACTAAATACTTTGGGGTAAGCCATTACCGTATACAAGGAAATTAACCCACCCATCGAGCTACCGGCTACAAAAGTTTTTTCCCTGCTTTTATTAGTCCGAAATTTTTTATCAATAAAAGGCTTTAAGGTTTTTGCTAAAAAATTTACATACGCTTTTCCTTCACCCTGTCCAAACCTTTCATTGTTATAAGGGTTGTACTCTGTTAAACGTTTATCATTACCATGATCTATAGCCACCACTATACAGGCTTTGTCTTTTTGCGTATCTAAAAATTCATCCACTCCCCACTCACCTGAAAACGAAGTAGCGTCATCAAAAAGATTTTGTCCGTCGTGCATATACAAAACCGGATAACGCTTTTTTGGATCGGCATTATAGTTTTCGGGCAAATAAACCATTATGCGGCGGGTACGTTTTAATTGTGGGATAAGAAAAGCCGTATCTAACACCGCCACATTTTTACTGGCGGTGCTTTTAGGCTTTACGGTAGGGAATCTATCGGCCCATTCGGCCACATTTAACTCAACGGTTGTACTTTCCCGTACTTGCAGGTTACGGTTTGCTATAGCACCACCCTCTTTTGTTGTCTCCACTTTATCCCATGAGCCTCGTGTAATTTTATACTCGTAATTATTTCCGGTTAAGGACAGCTTTAAAATATACTGCCCATCATTGTTACGGGAAAATTTGTAGTTATCGTCGGCAGGGTTCCAACCGTTAAATGATCCGGCCAGGTAAATATTACTGCCTTTCGGGTGAAAAGCAGGCAGTTCCTTTATAGTAAACAATATATCCTTTTGCGCCATACAAACATTTGCCGCTATTAAACAAGACAATAATAAAAACTTTCTAATCATAACCTTTTATATACAGGGCAAATTAACTAAAATGTATGGTTACTGCCATTGATATTTTGTTAATACATATTGTACGTCATTTTTACCGTACAACTATTTTTACCATTAAGTATTTGCCGTTTGTTAATTTTGCTACGGCCTACTTATGCCGCCTCCATGTTACACTCCACTATTCAAACGTATAAAAATGCATACAGCGGTTTATCCCGCGAAACCTGGTTACTGTCGGTAATAATGCTTATTAACCGATCGGGCACTATGGTTGTACCATTTATGACCTTATACCTGACCAGCCCGGCCATGGGTTACACTATTGCCGATGCAGGTATTGTATTTGGCTTATTTGGTTTTGGTGCTTTTTGCGGGGCTTATGTTGGTGGTAAAATCACAGATAAAATTGGTCACTTCCCTGTGCAGTTAGTAGCACTTGTAGGTGGCGGTTTACTATTTTTTGTACTAGGGCAGGTAAAAAGCTACGAGATGATTTGCGGGTTTACATTTTTACTAAGTTTTGTAAACGAGGCTTTCCGGCCGGCTAATGCAACGGCCATTGCATTATTCAGCAAAGCTGAAAACCGCACCAGATCTTACTCATTAAACAGGCTGGCTATTAATTTAGGTTGGGCGTTGGGAAGTGCAGTTGGCGGTGTATTGGCTGCACGTAGTTACGAGTTGCTGTTTTGGGTAGATGGCGTTACCAATATTTTTGCCGGTGTATTATTGTTTATTTATTTAAAACCCAGCCAACAAATTGCTACCGAGCAAAAACCTGCTACTACAACGATAGAAAACACTAAAGCGTCCTCAGCTTATCGGGACAAAACCTTCCTGATTTTTATTGGCTTAACAGTTTTGTTTGCGGCCTGCTTTTTTCAGTTGTTTACCAACTTTCCGGTATTTATGAAAAAACAAAAGGGTTTTACGGAAGAATTTATTGGTGTACTAATGGCTATTAACGGACTTACCATTGCCTTAGTAGAAATGGTGATGGTGTATAAACTGGAAACCAAGGGCCGCAACATTTTATACATGAGCATTGGTATGGTATTAACCGGTATGGGCTTTTTAATATTAAATGTTCCGCTACTCGATTATTCGCTGGCTGTAGTAATGATTATGTTTATAACATTTGGCGAAATGTATGCCATGCCTTTTATGAATAGTTATTGGATTGCCCGGGCTAAACCACATAACCGTGGACAATACGCAGGGTTATACACAATGGCTTGGTCAGCGGCACAAACATTAGGCCCCATTGGTGGCTCGCAATTGGCGCAACATGCAGGTTTTACTGTTACCTGGTATGTTGTTGGGGCATTATCTGTTTTTACTGCCTTGTTATTGTACAAATTGCTAAAATAGTTTAAGGTTTTATACCATTAAATATTAACTGAATGTTACGGCTTATTTGGCAACTTTATAAGCAAACATAATCCCCTACTTTTGCAACAAATGTTGTACGTATGAAGTTTATAGCACTTATGGCGTTAGTAGTTTTTAGTTTTACTAATGCACAGGCACAAACGCCGTCTAAAGGAGTAAGCCGTCCAAAATTAGTAGTAGGTATTATGATAGACCAGATGCGCTGGGATTATCTATACCGTTTTAACGACCGCTACACCAATAACGGTTTTAAACGTTTAATGCAACAGGGGCATACCTGCGAAAATACTTTCATTCCTTACACCCCTACTTATACGGCAGTTGGCCACACCACTGTATACACCGGATCGGTGCCTGCCATTACAGGTATTGTTGGTAACAACTGGTACCGTAAAGATTTAAAGAGAACATGGTATTGTACCGATGACTCAACCGTTGTTGGTGTGGGCAGTAATTCAAATGCCGGTAAAATGTCGCCTGCTAATTTATGGACAACCACCGTTACCGACGAATTACGTTTAGCCACTAATTTTAAAAGTAAAACCATTGGTATTGCTATTAAAGACCGCGGTGGTATTTTACCTGCCGGCCATACTGCCAATGCAGCTTATTGGTTTGATAATAAAACGGGTGGTTGGATTACCAGCAGTTATTACATGAATGCTTTGCCTGAGTGGGTAACCAACTTTAATAAAAAAGATTTACCATCAAGATACTTAGCGCAAAACTGGAATACTTTATTTGATATTAAAACTTACACACAAAGTACTGCCGATGATAAACCATACGAAGGCAGAATAAATGGCGAAGACAACACCTTCCCGCATATTACCAATAATTTAAAAGATGCCGACAAATGGGAAGCATTTAAGAAAACACCACAGGGCAACACCTATACTTTTGATATGGCTAAAGCGGCTATTGAAGGGGAAAGATTAGGCCAAACCGGTAATACCGATTTCCTGGCGGTTAGCTTTTCATCTACCGATTATATAGGGCATACTTTTGGACCAAACTCAATTGAAATAGAAGATACTTACCTGCGTTTTGACCGTGACCTTGCTGCATTTTTAACCTACCTGGATACTAAAATTGGCAAAGGACAATACACTGTATTTTTAACTTCTGACCATGCAGTGGCACATGTACCGGGCTTTATGCAAGAAAATAAAATACCTGCCGGTGTTTTTGACGATGAAGATGTACGCAAATGGATTAACGAAAAAGCAGAAGCAAAATTTGCTGTAAAAAATGCGATTGAAAAAGTAATTAACTACCAGCTTTTTGTTGACTATACTAGTTTAGAAAACGGAAAAGTAAACGAAGAAGAATTTAAAAAATGGGCTGTAAGTGTTTTAAAACAACACCCTGCTATTATGACGGCATTTGATTTAAACAACCTTGCCGGCACCCCCATACCTGCAAAAATTAAAGAACGTGTAACCAATGGTTACAATGCAAAATTGAGCGGCGATATACAGTTTGTATTTATGCCACAATATTTTGATGGCGGTAAAACCGGTACCACACACGGCGCATGGAATCCATACGATGCACATATTCCGTTATTATGGTATGGCTTTAACATTAAGCCCGGTAAAACAAACCGCGAAACCTACATGACAGATATTGCACCAACTGTTGCGGCTTTGTTGCAAATACAAATGCCTAATGGTAGCATTGGCGATGTAATTCCTGAAGTATTAAAATAAATAGCCTCCCCACGAATTTCATTCCCTTCCTTCGCTTTGCTCGTAAGCTTCCGAAGGAGGGGTTTTTAATGCCTGTAATTTTAGGCGTCTTTGTTCTTTTTACTTTTAAATTTTTACTTTTTACTTCAACTGTATTACTACTATCAGCTTTCGTTGTGATCCGATAGGATCGGGATTTAATTTATTTCTAGTGGAAATGAATTAAAGACTATCACTTGTACGTCCGGTAATTCTATTCAGCATTGTGCATGTGAAAAATTGGGTGGCATAAATAAATTATCTGCAAGTTTTGCCATAATTATCTCAAAAATTTAAAACAAATTTAAATTCATCCAACTCTTTAAGTATTTTCATCATCTACTTGCGAAAAAGTATATATTTACGGCATCAACCTGAATAACATGGAAATACAAGCACTATTTGAAACAGCGGTAAAAGAAAGTAAAGAGCTATCCAGCAAACCTAGTAACGAAGTATTATTACAATTATACTCGTTATACAAACAAGGTACAGAGGGGGATGTAAATACTGATCCACCTGCTAATCCTTTTGATTTTGTAAACAAAGCAAAACACCAGGCATGGAGTGATTTAAAAGGAAAGACAAAAGAAGAAGCCATGCAGGAATATGTAAATCTTGTAGAGAAATTAAAAGACTAATTAATTTTTAAGCAGCTTTATAAAAGTGTACAGTCTAAATATGCTGTACACTTTTTTTATGCGCATAATTTTATATCAGCTATTGTTAATTAAAAAGAGACGCCATGTTGGCGTCTCTACGAAATATATAATGAGGCTTGCATAATGCCCAATAGAATTGATGCAGTACAAGTGATAGTCTTTAATTCATTTCCACTGGAAATAAATTAAATCCCGATCCTATCGGATCACAACGAAAGCTGATAGTAGTAATACAGTTGGTAACATAATTATACCAATGCACTACATGTTTTTAATTACGCACAAGGGTTGCTGCCATTAAACCAACTACCACTTCGTTGGTTAAGGTAATAAGCGTTATTTGTTGCAAGGTTTTATTATTGTTTAACGGCAATTGTAAAAATGTTGCTGCGCCACCATCAATGGCTTTAGTTGAAAACCCGTTGATGGAAGTATAGTTGTTAAAGTTGTTGGTTATTTCGCCGGTTTTTAAAATCAACCGGTATGGTCGTGGTCCACCGGTAGTGTACGCCAATCCATCTTCGTTATAATCCTGTTCAATTGGCCACCAATTTACAGGGTTTACTAAATTTAAACTATCCGTTGTTCCATCGGTATACAATACCAACACTTTTGCATTAATCATATGGCTTTGTTGGTGGTTGGTACTGCCAGCCATTAATAAATTTAATTGTTTGGCTTTACCGCTAACCGGCACAGCAATGGCTGAAGGATAATTATCCCAGCGGCTGGTGTAAACAATATTATTGCTATTTACATTACCCGGTGTTTGATAAGGCACGTTGTTAAAGACAATTTTATTGCTATTGCCGGCTAAGTTTCTTAAACCACTATCATCAATATTGGCCTCGGTTAATGGGTAACACCAGTTGCCAATACCCTGCCACGGTATCATTAAAGTAGGCGTTACCGGACGAGGAGACATGTATTTGTTTTTAAAAATCTGCGTAACCTTATCATTAAAATATGGTTGCAGGTTAATCGTTTCAAAAACGCTTCCGGTAGTAATGGTGTTGTTAAATAAAGTAGCATCGTAATTGGTTTTTACAGGTACAGCTTTTGTGTCGGGCTGTGTTGTGCTACCACTCCACTCTACTTCTATAGTATAAACTTTTGCAATGCCGGCTTCAATTTCTATGGCTTCGTTATGGTTTATCCATTTCCAGTTACTTGCTTTACCATTAACTTTTACGGTTACCACTTTTTCTTTTTGTGCCGGTAGTTGTAATGTAAGTTGTAATGATTTAACAAAGTTTGGTTGAATGGTATAAACAGCAGTATTTGCTTTTTGTTTGTAATCAAATTGCAGGTAGGTTGTATTTAAATTTGCATAAGGCCATTGCGAAGGAAAGCCGGGATTAATAACCAACTTGTTATTAAGTAAATCAGGTTTCACACCAAACAATCCTTCAACCAATGTACGTGCGGCCATACCAATCGGGTCGGCAAAATCGCGGTACAACTCACCTCTTACGGCATCAAAAGAAGATAACTGTTGAAAGTTACCGGGACTTGAACCAAGGTACATACTTTCCATTAACGCACTTTTCCATAAGTTAAATGCATTGTTATTTTCGCCACCTTGCCAGTATGATAAAGCTGTATGCAGGTTTTCGGCTAAGGCAACATTGTTAACACTCCATGTATATGGCTGCCAATTGGTAGTTGCCAGCAAATAAAATTTTTCGTTGGGCAATTCTTTAACCTGTACCGGAATATGTGGAATATGTTTATCAATGTAACGTAATAATTGGTGGCGCTGTTCGGTTGTTGGCACATCAGAATCGATGGTGTGATAAACCGTCCATAAACCTGCATTGGGATGTTGTAATTGTAAACCCATTTTATCAATATACTCCGCAAACCAACCTTTATCTTTTAGCCATAATTTTTCGTTCATGGCCGCTAATATTTTATTGGCTTCGGCTTCGTATTGGCTACCATCTTTACCAATTAACTTAGCCAAACCTGCTACCAATTTATTTGAACGATAATTGTAAGCAGATGAATGTGCTACTCCCCCACCCATGTATTGCAATCCATCACTGGCCCATATACATGCATAAGCATCGTACAAACCATCACCATCTACATCGTAATTACGTTTTTCCCAAGCAAGATGTCTTTCTAACAAAGGCCACATTTCACGAACATAGTTAGTATCGCCTGTCCAGTTAAAATGTGTAAGCAACTGATCAATAAAAACAAGGTTCATATCATAGTGATGCGGACGTACATCGCCATTGGGATTGCGGGTGATGTACCCTTGGCTAAACATACTGTTACCAATTTTTTCCTGTTGACGTGCAATGTGCAAAGCGGTGTCGGCAATTACCGGCCCCGTAGCAGGTTGCTTTAACTGCGATAACCCATAACTACTAAAATGCATTTTAGCCCGGTTATGCCAGCCAAGCGGATCGGCTGCATAGGCGCCACGCCATGCATTTAAACGCATACGCCAGGCCACTGCACCGTGTAAAAAAGTTGGATCTTCCCAAATGCCATCAGCAGCTATAGCTAATGCTCCTGCAACAGGATTAATAAATTTATCGGGTGTGTTGATGGTAATGCGATTGGCAATTTGTTTTCTGGAAGTTTCAGCATCCGTAAAATCTTTTGCTAAACCGTTATAATTAAGTTTACCTAAATGCGCCCCTTTTTTTATAACAAAGTATGTAGGCTGGTTAGTTAATTTCCATTCAGCGGCCACTATTTCCAAATCTTTTTGTGGCTGTTGTTTTTGGGCAGATGCAACAAATATTGGTGCTTCCTGAAAAGCAGCATTACCAACATAGGTTATAGCCGATACCGGAAACACGCCGGATAAACTATTGATGGTTGTTGTGCCTTTATTTGATGTAGTATAATTTAATTGAAAATTGTTTTTGTTTAAGGCCACAGTATTGTCCTTACAATATTCAGTTTTTAAATAAAACGAAGATTCAGGATCGGCTCCAATGTCACCATCGCGGCTTAATTTTTTACCGGTTACACCGCCATAAATTACAGTTACAGTTATGCCCGAAGCTATATTTACGGGTTGTACTTTAATAATCATACCTTCTTCTTTTGCCAAAGGCAAA
The DNA here is from genome assembly GCA_002399735.1 of Chitinophagaceae bacterium UBA4857. Classification (GTDB taxonomy): domain Bacteria; phylum Bacteroidota; class Bacteroidia; order Chitinophagales; family Chitinophagaceae; genus Terrimonas. The sequence goes on along the minus strand of DHEF01000002.1, from coordinate 66,296 downwards.
ACACTTAGCTGAACATTGCCTTTACCCAACAAAGGATCGGAGATAGTGTATAACATACTACCCGGACGATAAGTAGCTTTTATTACAGCCGCTGACGTTAACCATTTACTCTGCCCACCACCGGTGGTTATACCAATTTTGCAGTTACCACCAACACCGGGCAAATACAAAGCAAACTCGGGCAAGTCGCCGGCCTCAACCCTGAAAGCAGTGTTGGTACCATATAAAGCACGGTTAAACTTTTTGTCGCCGTTTTCAATAGTAAAATCGTTACCCACAGGTTTATATCGTATGCTGCGCTGCGTTGTTGATGATTGGGCTGCAATACTTGTAACCATTAACATGCATGCAAAAAAATGGAAAAACTTCATCCTTATTATTTTCGAATGTTGTAAAATGCTGACTATTTTAAAACAAACTTTTAGAAAACCTCATCAATAAGTGGTCTGCTATAAGTCTCTTTTTTATTACTTGTTTCCGGTGTACCAAAATAAAACAATAATGTTCTGTTTATATTTTTATCTAAAACCGGCAACTGGCCCTGCGGCCCCAATACCGTAGTGTTATTATTCACCCCCAATGCCAACTTGGTGCCAACAGCAGGTATTATATCCATAAAGGAAATATCGCCATTGGGTAAATCAGGTGTACCCTTAACGCCTGTTAAACCATAAAAGTTAAACAAACGCATGTATAGTGCAGTGTCTTTTGAAGCTACAAGAAAACTTCCTTCAACTGTGTTTAATTGCATCCAGCTAATATCGCCATAATAACCTTTAAACTCAGGATATATAACCGGAGCATAACCTGTCTGGCTATTATTATACATATTTTGATATACTGATTTTTCGGTACCGTTCATACGATTACGCCATTGCCTTACCGGGCCTTTGCCTAACCAGCTTGCTGATAGAATATAATTTTCAGGATAATTAAAACTAATACCTGCCATATTATAGGGCTGATCAGTATTGGCGTATTCATATTGCAGTTGTACCCATCCGTTAGCATGCATTGTCCATGAAAGTTTTTTTATAGAACCGGTGGTGGAAAAACTTACTACTATACTATCCTCATAACGACCGACAGACGATTTTTCTATATTGTATTGACCATTGATTAAAACCGGACCATTGTTAAAAGACAATTTAGCCGCCTTGCTGTTTAGTACCTCAACTAATAAACCGGTATGCTTACTTAAGGTAATTGCAATATCCGAAGCGGCTAGTTTTATGACAGAATCAGTTTCAACCAAATCAATCTTTTGTTTTTGTACAAATGAATTATATACTTCTTGTGTTAATATGGGTGCGGCTTTCAGTTCAATATGCCAGGTATAAATTGGCTGACTGTACTGATCATAAGCAGTGAGTACTAAAGCATCATATTGTTTATACGTTGCCGGTAGTTGTAAAGGCAATAATCCTGTATGCCCGGGTTTAATATCAGGCGCAACAGCATTCCCCTGTTGCATAATTATGAATGCAGTATCGCCGATTGTTGTAAAAGGTTTTTTATAAGTAACCAGTTGCCACTTGAAAGTAGATTTATTCAGGTTGGTAAAATGATACCTGTTTTGTATGGTAAGGCCTTCAATGTTTTTATTCACCAACTGAATAGGTGAAAATATTTCTTTTAATGCATAAAAGCTACCTTCTTTTTCCCGATAAGGGCCAAGAATACCATCATTGGCGTTAAGTCCGTTTGCGTCTAACCTGTTATTAAAATCGGTACGTTGTATAGCCTCATCAACCATGGCCCAAATAAAAACTCCACCTGACATTTTACTTTTCCAATGTAATTCCCAGAAATCATACATGGCTGCACCGCCGCCGCCATCATCCTGGGCATGCAACATTTCGGTGGGCATATAAATTAGCGAATCGCTTTGTAACTTTTTTTGTGTGCTGTAATAGTCTTCGTAATGATCACAATCAATACCATTAAAGGAATTGCCCGGACGATGGTGCGGATGTATAACAGGACGCTGAGATAAATCCCATTTAACAAAATGTGCATCCAGTGATTTGTTGGTACCGCCTTCATTACCATTAGCCCAAAATATAATGGAAGGATGATTACGATCCCGCAGTATCATTTCTTTTACCAACGGCTCACCGGCTGCCGTGCTATATGCTTTTTGCCAACCGGCTAATTCGTTTATAACATATATGCCCAACGAATCACAGTATTCCAGGAATTTTTTATCAGGCGGATAATGTGAACAACGAACCGCATTCATGTTCATTTGTTTTAACAACAACACATCCTGCAAACTAATGGCATCATTTAAGGTGCGACCACTGGCCGGCCAGAAACAATGACGGTTAACCCCTTTCATTTTTACCTGCACGCCATTGACAAAAATGCCCTCGCCTTTTTTTATTTCAATGGTACGAAAGCCAAACTTTTCCTGATGCTCGTATAAAGTTTTGTTTGCCTGAAGGATTTTTACTTTAAGTTGATATAGATTAGGCGTTTCGCTAGTCCATGTCAGTGCATCTTTTAGTTTACCTTGTAATGTAAATAAGGAATCTTTGTTATTGGCATACTGCTGTAACTGCATGACCAACTTACCACTGTTGTTATAAATTTGGGCTTGTATAATGTGTGTAGCAGTTAAACCCTTACCATCAAGTACTGTTGTAAAACTGCCATCGGCTTTTGCATTAATGGCAAGGTTTGAAATATGTACTTGTGGTTTTATTTCTAAATACACCGGCCGGTAAATACCACCAAACACCCAGTAGTCCGCTAAACGTTCTGCATTGTTTACCGATTTATCGCTGCTCATTTTACTTACAGCTACTTCCAATTGGTTTTCTTTACCAGGAATTAATAAGCTGTCAATTATGTATGAAAATTGATAAAATGCGCCTTTATGTATTTTGCCTGCCAGTTTACCATTTACTTTTACTTCGGTATCTGTCATGCTGCCTTCAAATACAATAGCTACACTTTTTTGTTTCCATATTGCAGGAACAAAAAACTTTTTTCGATAGATACCTTCTTCATCATGAAAGCGATAATTTTTCCCGAAGGTTTTATAATCACGACCATAATTGTAATTACCAAAGCCTTGTTGCTCCCAACAAGACGGCACTTGTATGGTTGTCCAATAACCGCTTTTACGACCACCGGTACAATAAAAATCCCAGGTTTGTGTATTACCAAAACCAGTACCTGATAAATAAACTTTTTGTGATTGTTGTGCGTGCAATGCAGGTATCAAAACAAAAAGTGAGCAAAAGAAAAGTATATGTAGTTTGAAATGCGTCATTATATAATTTACCAAACGGACAATGTTAATTAATTTTTACCGGCTATAACTTTTGTCCTTATTAAATATTTGTTTAAATAAAACAACGAGCCTATTGCTGAACAATGTTACTACTGCTGAAGGGCTGGCGGATGGAAGCGGTAGCTGGCTGTTGTGCGAAGGTAATGCAGCCAAGCCAGCCACTACAAGCGCACAGCCGCATATATAGTTGATAGCAGTACTATGGCACCAAGCCCCAGATTAAAATAAAAATACGCAGCGCCAACTATTGTTATTGAAACAATATAGCCGGTGCTACGTAGTAAAATATTTTGAATACGGTATACTAATTAATACAACCGGAAAGGCAAATACCAATTTTCTCTATTCATTAATTTATTACGTACAGCGGCAGCCTGACCATTACCTTCACGTAATAATTTCTCATACACTTTATCAGCAAGAAAAGAGGCGTCGTTGCGGCGTAAAGCAACACGCAATAAATCGGACCAACGCTTACCTTCATATGCCAGCTCCAAAGCCCCTTCCCTTATAATTTGATCTTCCATGGCCAACACACTATCAGCCGCACTGCCAGCGGGCAAAGTATCTGATTTTACCATAGCACGACCACGAATACCAATGTTACGATGCCAAGGACCACGATAAGTTGGCGTGTTAATTATTCTTGCATCAAAACGATAAGGCTCTGGTGTTTGAAACGTACTACCTCCATTGATATTAATGCCTGAGTTAGTAAGTGCATAAGCTAAACCAGTATAACCATCACGGTTTGCAGCTTCGGAAAACTCAAGGTTCATAGCTGCTGCACGATACAATAACCATTTGCCATTTTTTGCCAACGGATCGATGGGTTGATAAGTATTACCATCTAAATAGTTATATAAATATTTTACAACAACGGGTTGCCCATCTAACAACTGCCAGGTAAATTTTTTACCACGGGCATCGTAAGGAAAATTATTTTTTTGTTCCTGGCTGTTCCAATAATCGATAGCGAACTGCGAAGGTTTTAATAAATATTTACCACCACGGTTGGAAAACAAATCGATAAAAGGATTAACAGGTGCAAAGTCTTTACTGAAAGGTAAAAACCAAACCCACTCCCAGTTAAAAATTGCATCCTGGCCACGGGCAAATATGGAACGCCACCCCTGGGAATTGCTGTTAACCAAAGCATTTTCATCCCACTCGAAATAACGGGTATAACCGACAGACAGGTCATTATGATCTATTACATCGGCATAACGAATACGGTACTGATCGTAACCTGTGGCACCACCACCATCTAATACTTCTTTAAACAAAGTAGCGGCTTGCAGGTAATTATTTTTCCATAAATGTAATTGCGCCAGTAATACTTTTTTATTAATGAAAAACTTTTCTGTGTTCCATCCGTCAACTGTGGTTACTAACGATGTACCGGTTGGGTACTGTGCGATAAACGGCACATTAGTTAAATCAGCAATTAACTTATCCAATAATTCGTTGAAAGAAATTTTAGGCGCCGTATTCAGGTTTTTTACGTCTTTAACTGTTTCAATAGCATCAGTAACATAAGGCACTGATCCAAAATGAATACCTAATTGTAAATAAACCCAGGTACGAACCGCCATAATATCGGAATAACGGGTTGTGTACTGCTCTGCATTTAATTTATTTTGTTGTTGCATGATGGCAAAGTTTTTAAGCGCATCATTGCAAGACAATATTACTTCGTAAAATGGACGAGGGTTAGCGTATGCATTATTAGCTGTAACCCTATGTTCGTTAATTTCAACAAGATCGCTGGAGGCATTGTTGGTAACGCTTGTAAGATCGGCCCTTAGCTCGTTTAACACTACATAGGTTTCTGACAAGTTCATCAACTTACCGTAGATACCCATTACAGCGGCATCCGCATCGTACACATTCTGGTACATGTTTTCATCTACCAAAACACTACCGGGTTTTACGTCTAAAATTTTATTACAGGATGATACTCCAATAAATAACAAACTAAACAAACCTAATAACTTAACAGTGCTAAACCGCTGCATATCGTTGTATTTTTATCAATTGCCGGTTAAAACCAAACCGACTAACAAAAAATTATTTAATACTATAAACCTAACCTAACCCCTAACTGTACTACTTTATGTAAAGGCTCCAACATCATATCTACTCCTTGTCCGAAAACACTTGATGTAGCATTAAACTCAGGATCGTAGCCTTTATATTTTGTAAGTGTAAATAAGTTGATACCCGTTAGAGAAACCGCCGCAGACTTAACAAAACCTGCTTTTAACGGAATGTTGTACACCATTGATAAATTGCGTAAACGGCAGTAAGAACCATCCTCTATCCAACGATTAGAGAAACGGGCATTACCCATCGGATCGCCATAAGTAGCTTTAGGCATATCCGTTATCTGACCATTACTTCTCCAACGGTTTAATACGGCATCGGTTTGGTTAGAGTAATCGGACATAGACTCCAACATACGACGTGGATAGTTGTACACATCATTACCTTGTACAAAAGTAAACAAGGCCGATAAGGTTATATTTTTCCAGGTAACATTACCGTAAGCACTACCAACAAAATCAGGATTAGGATTACCAATTACTACTTTATCCTGCTCATCAATTATTCTGTCATTATTAAAATCGGAGAAACGAATATCGCCACCCTGGAAGGCACGTAAAGAACCATCTGCATTACGGATACTTAAACCACTTTGTGCAGCCGCCGCATCACTTATAAATACTTCGTTTGCTTTGTAACCATAAAACAAATTAGGTGCACCACCCACTTGTGTTAAATAAGTACCACCGGCAAAATCAGTTTCAATAGCACCGTTTGGCAAGGCGGTAATGGTAGCTTTGTATTTAGATACCGTTAATCCCACATCTACACGTAAATCTTTTGTATAAACAGGGCTTGCATTAATGGATGCTTCCCAGCCTTTATTCTTCATAGCACCGGAGTTAGTAATGATGTACGATAAACCACTGATTGTAGGCGCATTTTCGTAAACAATCATATTTTCCGTACGGTTATCAAACAAATCAAAACTTACACTTAAACGCTCATTTAAAAAAGCAGCATCCACACCTACGTTAAACTTTTTAACGGTTTCCCATTGTAAGGCATCGTTACCTGCATTGCCACGGACCAAACCTTGCATACCTAAAAGGTTTTGGGTAGTATAATATTTACGTGCAGTATAATCACCAATATCATCATTGCCACTTAAACCATATGAGGCACGCAGTTTCAACATTTCTAACCAGCTTGCACCGGCAAGAAATTTTTCTGACGATAACAACCAACCTGCAGAAACCGAAGGCATAAAGGCAAAACTATTTTCACCTATTTTAACCGAATTACCTTCTACGTTTTTACCAAATCTTGATGAACCGTCTAATGCGGCATTAGCACCAATAAAGTATTTTTGGTTGTAAGCGTATTCAACATTCAGGTAATTATTTATCCAGTTGTAACCGCCTAAACCACCACCAATTCTACGTAAAGAGTTTAAACCAAAACCCACACCTTTCATTTGGTCGGTAGCCGAGTTAAAGCCATAACCATGATCCTGCTCTGTTTTACTGGTTAAATAACGGTTACCTAAACGAGCTGTTACACGATGCACTTTATTAAACACCCTGTCGTAAGTAAAACGGGCTTCGTTGGAAATATTAAACAACCTTAACACTTGTGCACCTGAACGATTAAAGGCAACAGCATTATCCAATGTATCGGGCACAACGCCTAAGGATGGAATAAAGAACTCTTCTCTGTATTTGTCCATTGTAATGGCCAGTGTGTTAGAAAAAGATAAGTGTTTGGTAAATTTATAATCCAACACAAGCGAACCCATAAAACGATAATACTTAGCCGTACCACTTGCACCCGATACTAATGCAGATGGATTACTAACACCAAAAATATCAGCATCAGCAAAGCTTGGCGACTCAATACCGGCATCACTTACTGCTCTTACCGGTAAAAACGGTGACTTAACTAATGCAGCCTGAATAGGATTAATTTTTCTGTTTATACCTGTTAAACCAACTGCCTGGTCGTTAAATGTATAAGCGATATTTGACTTAGCCGTAAGTTTAGGCGATATATTAAAATCGGCGTTAAAACGCATATTGTAACGAGCCAAAGTAGTGCTGTTATCAATAATACTTTTGTTATTTAAAAAGCCCATGGTTAAACCATAAGTAGCAATATTATCACCCCCCATAACTTTTAAATATCCGTTTTGTCCTGAGCTACCTGTTAATACTTGCTTTTGCCAATCAGTACTGTAATGATATCTTTTGTAATCAACCGAATTTGGGTCATCACTCATAAAAGGCATGCCACTTATATCAGCACCGGTGTAGCCTGCAGATTGTAACATTTCCGATAAATAAGATCTAAAACCCGAAGCATTTAAAACCGGAATATTTTGTGGTGCAATATTCACATTACCATAAATAGCTGCATCAATTTTTGTAGCCTGTTTTGTTGGTCTTGATGTGTTAATAACTATAACACCATTAGCACCTTTAGTACCATACGTTGAGTAACCATCTTTAATTACACTAATGTTATCTATATCACGTATATCAATAAAAGCCATTGGGTTGTTGGTATGGCCCGATAAAATTGAAGAAGCAAATTCTTGGTTGTCGTAAATAACATTATCAACAACAATCAATGGTTGTGTAGTAGCGTATAATGAATTGAAACCTCTAATATATGTATTCGCACCGGCATTGTGTGTACCCGAACGTCTTACAACATTAACACCCGAAATCCTTCCTTGCAACCATGCATCACCGGTCTCCGGAATAGAGTTCCAGTTACCTTGTGTGCTAACAGAATTTACAGCCTGTGTATTAAACAAAAGCGATTTTGCATCAAATGCATTATACGCATTGCCGTATACCGATTTAAAACCCTCTTCGTACAATTCCACCTGCACATTCGTACGACCATTTAGTGGAACATATTTTGCCTGAAAGCCTTCACCTTCTACCAACAACGTAATATTTGCATTGGGCACTTTAATAGTAAATGTGCCTGCCGTATCGGTTAAGCCCGCAGCAATATTCAGGTAAGTAACATTTACACCGGTTACAGGTTTTTTTGTAGCAGCACTAACAACCTTACCCTTAACATCAATTTCTTTATTGCCTGCTTCCTGTGCCCAAAGCAACAAGCCGGTAGCCAATGCAACCACTAACAGCAATGCCGGTTTTATAATAGCCTTCATTTTAATTCTGATTTTATAACGCTTCATTCAAAAACTTATATTAGCAACCTTATGCAGGTTATTCTTTTTATTGTATCAGCAACATTAACACAGATTGATCGTCCCTTGCGTCGCACTCTTGTACTGTAGTAATGCTGTTCATCAGCCAACTTGCTACCAACCTATTCAAACACCGGAACAAACTTTACATAATCCAGGCTTAAATGTATGGGAGCCGCTGTATTAGCTACTAAAAACATTCTGGTAGTAGCAGGTGTAATTAAATTACGGGCATTAGTTACATTGGGTAATGTGTAATCGTATTTATCATTGGTGTATTCACCAATAAGTATTTCTTTATAATCGTTAGGGGCAACATCTTTATAACCAAAAGTTGTAGAGGTGACTGAATCCATCACCAGCTTTTGCCTGAAAGCCGTTAAGCTACCATAACTGTTATTGTCATTATCAGTTCTGGCAGTATAATCGTTTAATGCCACCCAATAAACTTTATACTTCATAGTATAAACATGGTTAGATACATAAGAAATGTAATTTCCACTGGCTGTACCATGAACAAATACATCTTTAAAATTCAAACCGGTTTCCTTGTTAAATCGATCCCGGTAATAGCGGCGTCCGTTGGTAGAGCTAAATGAATAAGGATATTCACCTTCTACAATAGCGGGCTGTATTTTATCTTCCAGTGTTGGCTCACATGCATTTAACACATATACCCAACCATTACTCATTTTATGACTTGAAATAACCGCTGCCTGATTTAATGGAAGTTTAGCACCAAACTTTGATACGACTTCAGCAGGTAAATTTGCAGGATCAACATGCCCTCTTACTACTAAATCTTTTACAACTGTCCATGCCGTATTTGTATCAGTTATAGTTGCATCGTCGCTTTTAAAATAAGGCGCCATGCGCAACTTCTCTGCATCGAAAGCAGCATTGGTTAAAATAAAATAGGTATAAACGCTGTCTTCGTTTTCCAGGTCAAAAATTCTGTCTTTAAAACGGTTGCTTACTACCATGCCTGTACCGGGTACATAAATTGTTTCACCGGTTAATGGATCAATCCCCTGTACTTCTGCCAAAGCAGGATCCTGACGCAAATAGGATAAGGAAGCTATAAATTCGTTTTGAGAAAATGCAGTTGTATTACTTTCCAGATAATCCCAAATATTGGGTAAGGTTGCAGCGGCAGCATTGATAATATGTAATACACCATTACGCACCGTAATATCTTTTGTTGTTACGGTTGCATCATCTAAATGACTGTTGTAAAAATAACTATGTTTGCCGTTTAACTTTAACACCTTTACACTATCTGTTCCTGTACGTGTAAGAAATAATTGCTCGGCAATAAAATTTGATAAATAAGCTTTTAATTGTTCTGTGTTACCCACAACGGTTGCTGGTATAGTAGCCATTGCTGTATTATCAGGTGCCCAAACCGTATAAGTTTTAGAACTGCTTAGCAACTCATCTAAACCGGTACGTTTTAAATAATCGGCAAAAACAGACAGGTTTTGTTGTTTAGCAATTTGCTCCACCAGCGTTTCATTTAACCTGGCATCATTTATTGATGTATGATTATCCCACTTCTTACAACCAACCGTTGTTAGTAATGTAAGTGCCAGCGCACCCATCAAAAATTTGTTAATTACATTAGTCATTATCATATATAATTTATCCGCTTCTGGTAAGCAAACACTTAAAAAGAATAAACCGCTACAAAGTATTCAGGTGTTCAACAATGTTATGCTGTACAAGGGAGCGTCGCAAGGGACGATCATCTGTGTTACTACAGCTGATTTAATAAAAATAATAGTCATTGATTAATAAGCACAATGACTATTATTCAGTTATTTTTTATTGGTAAATAATTTGTCCATCACCTGTTGTACCAAAACGTGGCCATAACTGTTCCATGCTAACCGGTATAAAATGTACCATATCTAAATTATTAGTTGAACAGGTTCCTGAAACCAGATCGAGGCGTAAAGTTTGACGGCCGGTTGTTGCAATATCAACAATACCCACCATTCGACCAGCACCTGAACCGGCCGCAGGGATTTGATAAGATTTCCAACCTAAAGCTTCCTGTGCCGCATCTCTTGGTATATCAACCGTTGCATTTTTTACGGAGAACTGAATTAATGCACTGGTTAATGGTGTACCGTTCATGCTTACCTGTACTAAATTGGTACAGGATCCTTCCTGACGATAACATATCCAAACTTTATAACGACCTTTTACTAACAAGGGCGTTTTAAACTCGTACCATGAACCACCGTTACTTGCATTAAAGAATAATTGTAAATAGTCTTTATTAAAGCCAGCTTTATTAGCCTGATAACGTAAAGGCCCTTTTTCCCATTTAATATCCTGAATAGCATTACCATCGCCATACTGGAAATAATACTCCGCTTTTTTATAAAAATTAGACAAACGCATTAACTCAGGAAACATAGCCACATCCCAATAAACAGGGAATGGAGAACGTTGTTTCATGGGAAAATGTGCTGCAGCAATATGTACCACCCCATTTGTCGCAGAAAGGTCACTAGCCAATCTTTCTACTCTTGCACCAGGCTCATGTACACCATTAAAATTATCGTCATTAATTAATACTTCTTTATTAACTACTTTGTTAGTAATTACTTCTAACGGTGCCATTGTTTGATGTGAGCCAGCCATAACCACATCTGCCAGGTATTTAATATCAGGTAAAATGTGATAAGCAACAAACAGGTTTAAACTATCTGTAAGTTTAGTAGGATCTCCTGTATCGTTATACCTTGCCTTAAACTGTGCGTAGTTATCAAAACCTGCATCTTTTAAAGCCTCGTTAGACTCTGCTATAACAGTGTACCAGCCACTTGTTAAACTGGCAGGTAATGCGTTTAATTTTGCATACCATCCGGTTTCTTTCATAGCCTGTGCAAAAATTGATAAATCAGGATTTGCTTCTACTATCTGAGCCACCGTTTGTTTAGAGGGTTGTAATACATTATCAACTACCTGTATAATACCATTACCCATTTTCAGGTTTGGTGTTTCTAACAATGCCTGGCGATTGATTTTGTATAAAGAAGCACCGTCTGTATTTTCAATACCTGTAGTAAGGTATTGGCCATACATGGTAATGGCAGGTAATTTACCATCGGTAAAAGCACTGCTAATTACTTCTTCTTCCAAAAGGTGAAACTTTAAAATATCTTTTGTTTCTGCATCCGTCAACTGTTCTACACCCGATTTTCCGTTAGCAGATAAATACTTACTAAAAGCATCATTAGTAGGTGCAAAAAAAGTGTAGGTGCCATACGCATTTAAAAAAGCATTATAACCAGCCTTATCAATTACTTTAACAAGACTTGAAAACTGATCTCCGTTTTGTTTGAGGTAATCGTAAATATTTACATCGTCGGTAGTAGCCGATACAATGTTGGCTTTTTTACAATTACTTGTAAAAAACGCCACCGTAAGTAACAAAGCAGCTACATAAAATGAAGTGAATCTTTTCATAACAAGCGTTTTAATTTATCGGTAAAAGGGGTTTTGTATCAATTGTTTATTCGTTTGAATTTCATACTCATAAATCGGAAAGAAATGGCTGTAGGGATCATCCATCTTGGCTTGTGCAGACACAACCATATTGGCAGGCACAGTAGTGGACACCAGGTCTTTCAAAATATCAACGTTATTTCTTCTCGCATACCTTAACAAATCATACCATCTTTTCCCCTCGAACATAAATTCTCTGGATCTTTCGTTTAAAATAAACATAGAGATTGCATAAGGATCACCGGGTGGAGGTGCTTCATCTGTAGCCGGTAAGGCACGAGCACGGGATCTTATATTATAAACAATTTCCAAAGCGTTCTGCAAATCATTACCATTGGCTCTTAGGGTTAAAGCCTCTGCTTTCATTAATAACACGTCAGCATATCTGTAAAATATCCAATTGGCATAGGATTCGTCAATGGCTCTTAAATCGTCATAATTACGGCCTACATATTTCCAGATAGTGCTGGTAGCTGCTTGTACCGATGCGCCATCACCACGAATATCGCGGGTTGTATCAGAACTGGCATCTGTTGTGTACACCGCGTCCATTACTTTTTGTGCTGCCACAAATCTTTTATTACCCACTGCAAACATGGAGTAAAAAGGATTTAGTTTTTGTACATTAAACTGTAGTTCAAAAATAGATTCAGCAGAATTACCTACAACATATAATGAATTGAACCAGCCGCCTAACGAACCTTGCACTAAACCGTACCTGCGTGAGTCAATTACTTTATCTGCAGCTATGATAGCTTCGTCAGGCTTACCAGACCATAACAATACATCAGCCTGTAAAGCATTAATAGTAAACTTTGTAATGCGTCCCCTATCGGTTACATTGTTACCATAGGTTACTACTGCTTTACTTTCAGCTTCTTCCAGGTCATTTAGTATTTGTTTAATGATATCTTCTTCTGTACTTTTTGCAATGGTTACAATCTCATTATCACTGGTAGTAGCTTTTAATTTCAAAGGCACTTCTTTAAAACTTCTTACCAAATAGAAATACATTAAAGCCCTTAATGTTTTAGCCTCGGCCAACCACGCATCTAATTGTTGTTGCGTTAAAGTGTTGTCAAGATTTCTAACATTTGGTGCAAACTCTAAAACCGTATTACAATAGTTAATGGTTCTGTATATAGGACGCCAGTTGGTAATAGTATTAGCCGCAGTAGTGTTTACATTAATCACCTCAAACTCGTTATCCCTTGTACCTAAAAAAGTAGCCAACATATCGGCCCTTAATTCGCCCCAAAGGAAAAACAACTCAGCAGCAGAATGTGTTTCGCTACCGGATGGCGTACCTAATAAAGAAGCATAACAGCCCACGACAGCAGCCTGTACATCTTCCTTTGTCTTCCAAAAATCTTCTTTTATAATACCATCATTGGGTTTTAAGTCCATCCACTTTTTACAGGACCCTAAAAATCCCGTTGCAGTAATTAAAAGAAGTATATATATCAGTCTTTTATGTAACATCACAAAACTGTTTTATTAATTTTTATTTTTTAGAAAGCAGTCATTAAACCTAAAGTAATCATTCTCACAGGAGGGGTAAGGGAGTTATCTGTTGCCACCCTGAACGGATCACTTCCTCTAACACTTACTTCCGGATCCTGTCCTCTGTAATTGGTGAATGTTACAATATTCTCAACAGTTACATAAGCACTTAAGCTTTTCATTTTCCATTTGTCTGTTGTTTTCTTAGGCACATTATATCTTAAAGTGGCTGTACGGAAACGTAAGAAAGAACCATCCTCAACGTATCTGTCGCTTCCTAACCAGTTATAGCCGGTTTGGTATAATGCCCTTGGTATATCAGTAACATCTCCTTCTTGTTTCCAACGTCTTAATACGGCTGTGCTTTGATTATCGTAACCATACATACTCGTACCGTTCATTTCAGTACCATTAATAATATCATAATCGTAGCGGAAGTTGAAGAATGTTCTGAAGCTCCAGGTATTTTTATAACTCAGGTTAACACCAAAACCACCCGTAAACATGGGATTACTATTACCCAGATAAACAATATCCATATGGTTGATATTCCCGTCATTATTCAAGTCCTCATACATGGCGTCGCCGGGTTGAAAAATATAATCAGTGCCGGGGTAATTAAAGCGCATATATACTACTTGACCGTTTGGCCCTATAATCGGATTACCTTTTGAGTCACGGGCAATAGTAGACTCTCTATCGCTATATACACCTTTGTATTTATATCCATAAAAAGAACCAAAAGGATTATTAACCTGCATATAAGTAAGATAAGCTCCATTAACCGTTACATTACCTCTTTCAATAGGATAATATTCAGATATCTCACGAATCATATTCACATTGCGGGAAATATTGAAGCTTACATCAACCGTCCATAATTTAGATTTATAAGGTGTTGTTTGAACGGCGACCTCCCAACCCTGGTTATCCATAGTACCAACGTTCATATTAACGCTATTGAAACCATTAATAGATCCAATCTGTAAATCTTTAAAGAAAAGATCTTTGGTTCTGTTTCTATAAACTTCAAAGTCAACACCTATTCTGTTTTTAAACATAGATAGGTTTGCTCCAAAATTGTAACCATGTACTGTTTCCCAACGTAAATTATTTAACTGCATGCTGGATGGGTAAATAGCTGATTGACCAAGATAATCCCAACCAAATGTGCTGTACGTGTTATAAAAACTGTAATCAGAACCTGGAGCATTACCTACTTGTCCATAACTGGCACGAAAGCTAAGGTCATCCACATATTTTTGTAAACCGCTCATGAACTTTTCTGCAGAAGCTCTCCATCTTCCCGAAAAAGAAGGGAAAACACCAAAACGATTTGAGGTAGCTAATCTAGAGGTACCATCACCTCTTAATCCTAAACTAATGATATACCTGTCATCATAACCATATTGCGCATTAAAAGTAGCCCCAAGTGTTCTGGTTTGTACAGTACGGGCCGATAAATTTGATAAAGGTCCGTTAGCACGACCCGGACTAGAAGGATCTGTCAAACCTGAAGAAGCGGTGTTAGAAACTCTAGATTGAAAAGCAATACTCTTGTTGTCGTATGTCATCCAGTTTAATAATCCGGAAAATATGTGTTTGGGATTCTTAAGTTCAGGGGTATAAATTAAAGTAGATTTGGTTTGAACATTAAATCCGTCATTATCACCATCATAAGCAAGATTTACAACGGCTTCTGTCCAGGGGCGACCTGTTGCAACCTGTGGTAAAAATGTCTTACTCTTTGTATTATTAATATCAAATTGCACATCCACCGTAGCATTTAATACACGGGGAATGATACTATATTGTATATTAAATTTAGGCGTTACTCTTTCAGTTAAAATATTATTAGTAGCTACAGACGACATAGCAACAGGATTATAGGTATTTACCGGATTACCCTTGCTATCTAAACCGACTACCTGACCTTGGATATTTTGAATAGGTGAGAAAAAGTTGGGGGTTAACTCACCAAATTCGTTGTACTCATAAATACTCATGTTCGGCATTTTGATATAAGCTATCTTTCTTACCTGATCAGTGTAGTTACGATTATTAGACGAATGTGCAAATGCGACGTCGGTTCTTATCTTAATCCTATCAGAAATATTGTAATCCAGATTAATACGGCTTGTAATCCTGCTTAAATCTGTACCAACAGTAATACCTTTATTATTTAAGAAACCAAAAGAGGCATAATATCTGGCTTTTTCGCCACCACCGGTTATAGATACATTATGGTCTTGTACAATACCGTTACGGTTAATAGCATCAATCCAACTGGTGTTATTACTATAATTATTAAACCAATAAGGATCATTAGGATCAAACTTAAACTCGTTAACCGATTGTGAGTTTAATGGCACACCATTCCTGTTCATGTATGCCTCAGGAATTAATGAAGAATATTCATCACCCGTTAACATAGGAATAGGTACAGCTTTTAAAGAAAGGCTACCCCTGAAATTATAGCCAATAGAAGGCTTCCCTCTTGTACCACGTTTTGTATTAATAACCAACACACCATTTGCAGCCCTGGAACCCCAGATGGCTGTTGCAGCAGCATCCTTTAAAATGGTAATATCTTTAATATCAGAAGGTGCAATGTTTAACAAAGAAGCATAACCCTGATCATCTGCTGTACCAAAGTTAAAATCACCCGGTATCTGTGTCTCAAATGGCATACCATCCACTACAATTAAGGGTTCTGTGCTGGAGTTGATAGAAGATGTACCACGAATTCTTATTTGCATACCAGCACCCGGGTCGCCTGAGTTAGCCGCTATATCTACCCCACTCATACGGCCCTGTAAAGCCTGATCTATAGAAGTAGCCTGCATTTCTTCCAGATCTTTTGCATTTATTCTTACAGCAGCAGTAGTCATATTTCTTTCAGCAATGGGCAACATACCATTATCTACTCTACGTCTTCCTACCACCACAACCTCATCAATATCTTTGGAACCTTGTTCAAGTGAAACATTAAACACACGTTTTGTTCCGATTTTTGTTCCTTCTATTGGTTGATGTCCAATAACAGAAAATGAAAGTGTATTATTTACATTAGTAATTGTAATGGAGAAATTACCATCAACATTGGTATTTACTCCTTTAATAATACGTTTGTCAGAATCCACCTCAGTTACCGAAACACCTTCCAGTGGTTTATTATTTTTATCGGTTACCCTTCCTGTTACCGTAATACCGGTTTGAGCGTTTATTATTACTGCACTTAAAAGCTGTAAGGTTATTACAAACCCTAAACACAGAAAAAAACGTTTTGAAATACAATTAAACATACAGCAGTTATATAAATAATTTACAGATATCGTTATCTAGCACTTAAAGCAATTATTGTTTTAAGTAATTATCAATTAAGTGAATGACAGCCCTATTCGAAAGATGATTGCTTTGTGACACAATAACATTGGCAGCCCTGTTATTCACATCAATCACCTGCATATTGCCCGGCTCGTTGTACACTGTCAGTCTTATACCATTACCCAATGGATTTTTCAATACTGACTCAACAACACCCTCTACCTGCCCATCAGGAATAATCGTTCTATTATTAATAAAATGATATTGAATAAAATTGGCAATCCGTAATTTATCTTCTGAAGCACCGGGATTAAAACTTGGCTCACCGGTTGTGGCATTGCCCGGAATCACACCATCAATAACAGCTTGTTTAACTGCATTATTAGTAGGTACTAATATGGTATAAAAGCTACCAACAATACCGGCAATAACATTTGTATTAGATGTAAAAATGCTGGAAGTACTTAATAATCGCCAGAAATAGTTATACTCAGAAGTTGTAGGTGTACCCAATTGTCTGATGTGATACCCTACCGCAAAATTGCTAAAACTTGGTAAGTCATTCAGGTAATAAACTTTACCATTTATAGCAGTTGCACTACTATCAACATGAGCCCATTTTTCAAAATCACTTAGTCCGCCGGTTTGTATAGAAAAATTATCAAACTTAATATATTCACCCTCTGTACCATTTTCACCCGATTTTACAACACCATTGCCCGATAAATCTTCAATCATACTACGGTAAGGTGTTTGAAAAACGCAGCTTCTTACTATACGGCTTAATGCATCAAATATGCCATTGGAAGTAGTGCCGGCCGAAGTAGTTCTTGACCATGTATTGCTGGTAACATTGTAGCTATAACCCGAATCAGCAAATACTTTATCGGGGATTAAAAACATGGTAACTGGAATGGATGGTTGCGATACCATTATTTTCAATCCGGTAGCATCCAGTATTCTCGTCATAAACTGGTATTTATTATCCAGATACACTTTTCCAAACACAGTGCGGAAAGCATTTGGCTCCATTACCTTATTTACACCATATACAATACCATTACTTAAAAATTGTTTGTCAAATACATCCGCAGCCGGATCAAACCTTGCTTCCTCACCTGCATTGTTTCTGGTAGTAGCAAACTGTGTTGGCCAAACTGCAGTAGGAAATAAATGTGAGTTTAAGAAGTCGGCAATAATTTGTATCGGCATTTCATCTAACGAAGGATAATGCTGACATAAAACTGTATTTACATAATTAGTAACCGCTTCATTGCGAGGAATAAACATAGTCCAGCAATCACGCTGTGCATCATTATCTTCAGCCTTTAAAAAGTTTTCATTGTTAGGCGAAAAAGTTAAAAGGTTTGAATAGACTTTTATAAATACAGAGTCATTCGTTTTAGATATTAAACGATACCTGCTCGTAGCATCTGCATTAAAAGTGAAAGTAACCATATTGTTCAGGTATAACCTGTTTAACATAGCTTTAAAAACACTGTACTCAGGTTTAGATCTGATGTATTCATCAATACTTAATAAAGGCGTAATCACTTTATCAACCTCATGTATAATACCGTTCTCTGCTAAAATATCTTTTGTAACAACATTGGCTTGCGCAACATTAAAACCAGAGTAAGTACTGTTTGGATAGAAATAATTATAATCCGCTGCAGAAAGGTTACGTGCTGCAAAATAATCGTCAATAAAATAAGGAATATGTTTATTGTTATAATCAGTAGAAACATACCCCGCTGTAGCTGCATTAGTGTTTCTGTTATTTGCTAAAGCAACAAAAGTGCGGTTGTTTACCCCGGTATCTTTATAAAACCCGGTATAATAAGCTGTACGACGACGAAAAGCTGAAGACTCCTGCCAGCCGGCATTTGCACTAGCCGTAGCTTGATAATCATCCAGTCTTTCTTTTTTGTAAGCATTGTACACTAATAAAAACTGAACCATGTTTCTAGCACTAGATGAGTCAATAGCATCTACACCGGAAATCCCTCTGTCAGTAAAGAAAGTAGCAAAAGCACCATCGTTCGGTGCAAAAAAAGTCCAGTAGCCTGCGCCACTTAAAGTTTGTTTGTAACCGGATTTGTCAATTAATTTTAGCAAATGCAGAAAGTTGCCTTTTGACTCCAACTGCTGGTAAATTGGTGCAGCCAAATTATCAGGACGGCCATAGTATTCATCAAAAGCCTTTTTACGACAAGCAGTAAATAGTATAGTTGCTACAGCAAACAATAATAGAGAATAAAAAAGCCTCTTCATATTTTACTTCTGTTTTGACCAAATTATGGTCGAGTATTTTTAAAAAACTAAAACATCATTTATGCGGATAAACAAAAAATTTTACCGCTTGTTACCAATAACAATAAATGCACTTGCATATTCAAATGAAGGAAACTGAAATAAAGAAATTACATGTGTAGATACAACCTTAAGTAGATTGTTAGAAAAACTAATCAATTGAAGCATGGCAAGCTGTTTATTAATTTTGGATCAAAATGAACCTCCGTTACAAGATTCAATCATGGCACTAATACTTAGCACAATTTTAACACCTTAAAAGTAGTTTTTTACTACCCCGAACCATCCTGAAGCATCCTGCATATTAAGAATAAGTTATGCAATCGTTCCCGACTTACTATTTCAAAAATAGTGGCTAAGTTTTCATACAACTCGCACAAGTCTTTATATTAAAAACTAATGGGATTGAATAATAATAATGCAGTAATTCAATTTTAAGAAGTAATTATTCGGCAGTTTGCAGAATACAATAGAGAAGAGTAACAATTTACTATATTAAATTATTTAATAATACATTAGACAGCATGAAACAGTTTCATCTCCACCATGTCGCCGGCAATTTGTTTATTGCTCCAATGCGGGTGAATAGCAAGTGCGGCACCTATTGCAGTAGCCTGCGATACTGATGCTGCGTACACTTCTTTGTCCGGAAAGGCCCAGGCTAAGAAGTTCATGAAAATGGTATTGCGACTAAAACCGCCGTCAACAAATACACGGGTAGTTTTTTTATTGCCTAAAATTAATGTGGTAGAAACCTTTTGCTGTTGTACTAAATCATACAGAAAAAAATGATACGCATCGGCATAAGTAGTAAAGCTGCTCAAATCAACATCATTAAATCTTTTACCTTCTGCATACTCCCCCATTGCACGTTTACCTAATGTATAATCAAATACAACATTTTTATAAAAGTCGTTAGCAGTATTAAAATGTGCTGCTAATTTTTTACTTACATTTTCATGTTCTTGACCGGCAAATAATCTTGATGCCTTCACCGGTTTATTTTGAAAACTCATATAACACAAACAATCCGCATGCAGTTCATCGGCCGTTAACGGTTCATCATTAAACGGATTTAAACTGATGCACCATGTTCCGGTTGATATTAAAATAAATGCATCGGAAAAATTACACAAGTAAGGTATTAACGCTGCCGAACTATCATGAAGACCTGTACCCACTTTTATTGTTGCATTGTTATAAGAGACTGTTTCTACTTCATCCGCCGCAGTAATTGGTGCCAGTTTTGTATCAATGCCCGACTCATTTACCCAGCTATGGTAATTATTACTATTAAAATTCCATAACGCAGTATGGCAACCAATACTGGTTATATCGCTTACAGCTTTTTGCGTTAATAAATAACTTACATATTGTGGTAAATGCAAAGCAAAAGCTGTCTTACTAAAAATATCCGGTTGCATTTGTTGTAAGCGGTATAACTGCAAGCCTGAGTTTAAACTTCCCAGCGCAGGTGATGCGGTTTCTTTGCTAAAAGCATCTACACCACCATAATTTACATATAACTTCTCTGTAAGTTGTTCAGGGTATTTTTTTAAGTAATTGTATAAAGGCGTTAAAGGTTTTCCGTCTTTATCTACATAAACAAAACTGGCGCCGTATGTAGAAAAATTGATGGCTTTAATATTATACGCTTCAAGTTTTAGCGTCTCCTTAAAAGTATCTAACACCCAGTTAGTAAGTGCGGTAATATCTTCACAGGCATCGCCATCTTCGTCGGTTACTTCATCAAACTGCTGCGCTATTTCGTAAACAATATGATACTGTTCATCAATTAAAAAAAACTTTTTGTTTGTCTTTCCAATATCAAATATCGCTACTACAGTTTGTTGTTGTACACTCATGTTATTTCATCTTACAGCCTCCCCCAACCCCTCCGAAGGAGGGGCTTAAGTAGAGCCTGACAAATTAAAAACTTTTTTATTTCTTCAGCTACAGTATTATTATCATCGTCCCTTTCCGGGCAATGTGTAAGCCTATGCTTTTTGCAAGGCCAGTAAAGCAAAACAGTTGACCATATAAAAATTACATAGCCAACTGTACACAAAGTATGGCAATTATAAACCGGTTGCTACCGACTTCTCTCCTCTTTCGCTTATTAAGCCTGCTCTCACTTTTCCTTCACGGAAAAGTTTAATAGGACTTAATGCGCCACCCAATTGCAAACGGGCTTCGGCTACTAATGGTCTAACGTCGGTACGATAAGCTTGTTGTAAAATTTCTTGTGCTAATGCTACATCGTTATTTCCTTGTGCAGCTTCTAAGGCAGCTCTGTCCACTAACAATGATTGTGCATAGGCTATTTGTATCGCTTCAACAGATTGTAATAAATCTTCCAGCGGATCTTTAATATTATGGCTGGCATCAATCATCCAACCTAAATCAGTGGCATGGTTTAAACCTTTTGCATCCAAACCTTCTACCAATTCGTTAAAAATTAAAAACAACTGGTAAGGATTAATGCTACCCACCGTTAAATCATCATCACCGTACTTACTATCGTTAAAATGAAACCCACCTAATTTACCTTCGTTTAATAACAAGGATACAATTTGCTCAATGTTGGCGTTAGGTAAATGGTGACCTAAGTCTACCAAGGTATAAGCTTTATCACCCAGTTTATTCGCAAACAATAAGGATTGTCCCCAATCACCAACTGTCATAGAGTAAAAGTTAGGTTCAAATGCTTTGTACTCCACAAATATTTTCCAATCGGTAGGTAACGCTGCATAAATTTCTTGTAAACTTTCCAACGTACGTTGAAACGCTTTTCTAAAATTTAATTGACCGGGAAAACTAGAGCCATCACTTAACCAAACGGTTAATGATTTTGAGCCCAGGTTTACACCATGGTTAATTACCTCAATATTATGTTCAATAGCTTGTTTGCGTACGGCTTTATCAGTGTGTTGTAAGGAACCAAATTTATAACTCAACTCCTGACCGGGTTGATCCTGAAAAGTGTTGGAGTTCATCGCATCAAACTGTAAACCATGCTGTGCAGCTAACTCTTTTATAGCTGTTGCATTGGTTGGAATATCCCATGGAATATGTAATGATATTGCACCGCTGCTTTGGTTTAGTGCATGCAACAATCCAACATCTTCAATTTTTTGCTCTAATGTAGCGGGCTCGCCTGCACCGGCAAAACGACCAAACCTTGTACCACCTGTACCTAAAGCCCAAGATGGAATTGCTACCTGAAATGCCTTTAATTTTTCAATTACACTATTTACATTACCATTGTTATCTGCAACAAATGAATATTGTTGTTGGTGTTTTGTTAATGCTTTTTGGTTGTAATCGGCTATAATATTTTTATCTAAAACCATTATAAAAATTCTTTAGTTAGTAAATTAAAACTGCAACATTTTTACTTTAAGCGTAGTTGCAGGAAACCTGCACATTGCCCATCTGTGTTACTGCTGCTGAACGGAGCGTCGCAAGGGACGATGCCCATTGTGATGCTGCCGGTAACAAAATAAATAAAAAAAGGGTTGACAGATTAGACAATCATCAACCCACGATGCTTGCTAGTGAAAAACAAAATTTATCTTACAAATGCCATAGCTACACCACCATCAACATTTAACACATTACCTGTTGATTTGTGCAACAATCCGCCAACAAACACAAAACATGCATTGGCAATATCTTCGGCATGAATAATTTCATTTAATAAAGTACGTTTGGCGTAAAACGCAGGCAGTTCTTCTACCTTAATACCATAAGCTTTTGCACGCCCCTCGGCCCATGCACCTTCCCAGATTTTACTGTTGCCAATAACAGCATCCGGATTAACAGTATTTACACGGATTTTATCTTTACCCAACTCGGCTGCATTTAAACGGCTTAAATGTAACTGTGCCGCTTTAGCCGATCCGTAACCTGCGTTATTGGGTCCGCTAACCAATGCATTTTTACTTACAATATTTAACACATCGCCACCGGCAGCTTGTTTGCGCAAAATTTCTACACCGGCTTGTGTAACTAAAAACTGCCCTTTTACCAATACGTCATATAACAAATCCCAATCGGCAACGGTATGCTCTTCAATAGGTTTTGAAATAGATAAACCGGCACAGTTTACCACAATATCTACCCCACCAAACGATAAGGCTGCTACTTTAAATGCAGCAGTAATATCAGCAGCTTTTGTCACATCTAAAATAGCAGTATCAAAAACATCTTTACCATATTCTTTTGTAAAGGTTGTTTTAGCCGTTTCTAAACGTCCGGCGTCGTTATCATTAATAATTACACAAGCACCTTCATCAGCAAATCTTTTTGCAATAGCCATACCAATACCACCGGCACTACCGGTTACCAATGCAATTTTCCCACTTAAAGCTTTTGGCTTTGGCATACGTTGCAACTTAGCTTCTTCTAACAACCAATACTCAATATTAAATGCTTCCTGACGAGGCAGAGAAGTATATTCAGACACTGCTTCGGCACCACGCATTACGTTAATAGCATTAATGTAAAACTCTGCGGCTACACGGGCAGTTTGTTTGTCTTTTGCAAAAGTAAACATACCCACACCCGGATATAAAATCACTACCGGGTTTGTATCACGAATGGCCGGACTGTTTGCATGTTTGCAAGTTTCGTAATACTCGGTGTACATTTTACGGTAAGCTACAAATAAGGGTGCTAATTTTTCTTTTATAGCAGCCACATCGGAAAGGTCTTCGCCTTTTTCAAGGTTTAAAACCAACGGACTTATTTTGGTACGTAAAAAGTGATCGGGACAGCTAGTGCCTAATGGTGCTAACCTATCTAAATCGTTGGAGTTTATAAATTGTAATACACGGTCATCATCGGTAAAATGGCCCACCATTGTTTTGGTTATAGCTTTGCCCTCGGCCACATCGGCACCAGAACAAAAACCACGTAATACCGGCGCTAAAGCCGCTGCTTGGCTTACACGCTCTTCTTTGTTTAACGATTCTATTTTTGCACCATTAAACACGGGCTTGGTTTTACCAATATTATCTTCCAGGTAAGCAGCACAACGTTCAATTACTTCCAGTGTGTTAATGTAACTTTCGTAAGCCGTATCGCCCCAGGTAAACAAACCATGGGAGCCTAACATAATACCACGAATGCCGGGGTTTTCATCCAGACATTGTTTTAATTGTAAACCTAAATCAAAACCCGGTTTTTGCCACTCCACCCAACCAATGGTACCACTAAAAAGTTCCTGCGTAATTTTTTTTCCATCTTTTGCAGCAGCAATAGCAATAGCTGCATCGGGGTGTAAGTGGTCAATATGTTTAAACGGTAAAAAGCCATGTAAGGGTGTATCTATTGATGGAGCTTTAGAAGCAAGATCGTAAATGCAATGGTTAAACAATTCTACCATTTCATCTTCATGCTCAATACCACGATAAATATTTTTAAGGCTGCGCAAACGGTCAACATACAAAGCGGCCAATCCACTGCGTTTCATGCTGGCCAAATCGCCACCACTACCCTTTACCCACATTACTTCTGTCTCTTCACCCGTTAAAGGGTCTTTAGCCATGGCTTTGCAAGAGGTGTTACCACCGCCATAGTTGGTAAGCCTAAGATCGGCTCCTAATAAATTTGATCTGTAAACCAATAACGCTACTTCGTCGCCCGCCAGTTCAGCTGCTTTAGCTTCATCCCACAGGTAACTCACATGCTTAAACGATAAGGTAGTTGTTGACGACATAATCTCTATTTTTAATACTGTTTGTTTAAGGTTACTATATGCTCTAAGGCTACCGGTTATGCTCTTAACGAGTTTCCGTAGCCAACTAATAATACTGAAATAATAATTATTATAATGCCTGCGGCAATAGTTGCAATGGTCTTTTTACTCACACCTTTCCACTCCTTCAAAATCAATCCCCACATATTGGCCACTAAAATAATAAACGCCATATGCAATATCCACGAGCTTGGGCCATTCCCCATCCGACTTTCGCCCATGCCGTAAAAGAAAAATTGTAAAAACCAGGTAGTACCGGCTAATGCAGCAAATGCAATATTTTTAAGTATTGGTGTTTTTTTATTGGTATAATCGCCAAAGGTTTTGTTTTTGGCATTTAAGTACATACACCAAATAAAGTTGGTAGTTAATCCGCCCCACAACACCACTACATACACCACATTATTCTGAAACAAAAATTCACCTTCACCGGGGTTAGCCAGTTTCCAAGCCTCGTTGGCAACAACGGCCATTTCCTTACCGCTTTCTAAGCCAAAGTTAAAACAAGCACTTAATATACCCGATACTATAGCAACGGTTAAACCAATGCCAAATTTAAACTCTGTTTTCACCTCCGTTCCATGCGGATCGGTAGTTGCGGCAGCTCCCATTTCTTTATCCTTCATCATACCCGCTTTGCCACACAACACAATACCTACAATACATACAGCCAAACCGGCCAACACAACAAGGCCCCAGTTATTACCGGTTAATAAGGAAAAACTATCCTTGCCTTCCTGCGGAAAAACATCATAATAAAAAGCCGGAATTAAAGCACCAATTACCATGCTTAAACCAAGCATAATACTACTACCCAGCGATACACCTAAATACCTGACACCAAGTCCATAGGTTAAACCACCTATACCCCACAACAAACCAAACATGTAGGTTAAGCCTAAAATTTTACCGGATGTAGCCGAGATAATTTCGCCAAAATTGGGAATAGTAAGATAAGCTGCCAATGGCGGCACAATTAACCAGGAAAACAAACCACCCACAATCCAATAACTTTCCCACGCCCAACCACGAACTTTTTTGTACGGAATATAAAAACTACCTGAAGCAAAACCGCCCAGAAAATGAAATATAACTCCTAAAAAACTTCCCATGTAAATTAATGTTTCAAAATGGCCAAAGCAATGAAAAAATATCCGTTAAAATTACCCTCATACCCCCTGCAACCCGTCATGCACTGTCATGTGTTACAACAAAATGATAATCATAAATATACGAAATATTATCAGCCATTACCGACAGCAAAAACCGGGGTATTAGTACGGTAAAAAATATTAATTTATTAAGGGCTGTCAGCAGCATATCGCTAATCAACTACAGTACCAGCTTCTACGGGGTGCCGTGCTACGGCTAATGCCTTCGCACCACCTCCTGCGTCGGTGCCCTCCGTATCTGGCAGCCCTTCATCATTAGTAATACTAATCTTAAATCAAACTATTAACAAATAACTATTAACCATTAACAAATAAAAAAATCAACAACATTTCAGTAGCTTTGGCCGTTTACCACCTTTTTTTGACTCTGATTAATTGCCATGAAAAAGAATAGCGCATTTCAATATTTACATTTTGATTATTACTCTGCTACCCCCAAATATTTGCAATTAGCAAACGCTATTATTAAAGCCATTGGCGAAGGAAATATTGTAAAGGACGAGATACTTCCTTCTATTAACGAGTTAAGTTTTGAATTTGAAATTTCCCGCGACACAGCCGAAAAAGGTTATAAATATTTAAAAAATATTGGTGTACTGGGTTCGGTACCCGGCAAAGGTTATTATGTAAAGAGCGCCGATGTAAAACAGGAAATGAAAATATTTTTGTTATTCAACAAACTAAGTACACACAAAAAAATTATTTACGATTCACTGGTAACAGCCTTAGGCGAAAAAGCTACTATCGATTTTTATATTTACAATAACGATTTCGATTTTTTTAAACGCCTGATACAAAATGCCGGAAATGATTATACCCACTACGTTGTAATTCCCCATTTTTTGGAAGGTGGCGAGAATGCGCATCATGTAATTAACCAGATACCAAAAGAGAAATTAATATTACTGGACAAGCTGGTGCCAGGTGTTACCGGTGCATTTGGTGCTGTGTACGAAAACTTTGACAAAGATATCTACCATGCGTTAGAACAGGCTTTACCTGCATTGGAAAAATACCATACTTTAAAAATTATATTACCGGCTTATACTTATCACCCCGATGAAATTGTAAACGGCTTTAAACGCTTTTGTGCGCAATATGCCTTTACACCTAAAGTAGTACACAAAATAGAAAACGAGCCGGTAAAAGATGGTGAAGCCTATATTAATTTAATGGAAGACGATCTTGTTTTTCTGATTGAAAAAATAATGGCCACCAAACTAAAAGTGGGAAAAAATGTAGGCGTAATTTCATACAATGAAACGCCTATGAAAAAAATTATTCTTAATGGTATCACCACCATTTCTACCGATTTTCAAATGATGGGTGAAAAAACAGCAGAACTTATTTTAGATAAATCAAACAGGCATATTGAAATACCTTTTTACTTAACATTAAGACCTTCCTTGTAAATAAATTATTTAAACTTTTTAAAAGCAACTCCGACTTCTAATTTATTTTTTACATCTAAATTTATGCTAATAGCTTCTATATTACCAGTAGTATATTCTATTTCAATTCTACGCTGCGAATCTTTAAATATGGCAGCATACTCGGCATTAGCTTTGGTATCATAAATTCTTTTATAGGTTTTATCACTATCTTTTATTTTTTCATATAGAGCATCAAAAATAAGTCTGTTATTAGGTTCACTTCTTCTGCCTATATCAATACTGGACATTGAGCTAATCACTTTATCCTCTAACCACTCATACATCAGCACATCTACACCTTCACTGGGCTTTAGTGTTGTTCGATAAATGTTTAATTTAAGATCATCATCAGAATTATCCTTATTCACTAAACTTCCTTTCAGCTTATCCCACGTACTTTTTTTAACAGCAAGTACAACTTCCAAAATATCATTTGTTTTTTTATCAATAAACTTTTCCAACGGCGCAGTACGTAATATAAACTCATTGTACAAATTAGTTTTATTATTTTCATAAAACTTCCCAAACAAAGTCAACTCATCTTCTATAGATTTAAGTACAATATCAGTTACTTTTGAGGTTGAACCATTATTAAAATCGTAGGCAGTACCAACACTTCCTCTTTTAAAATTGCCGTTCGCATCAATATATATTTCAAAGTTAAATGTAGGGTAAGTTTCGTTTTTAGCAGCTTGTAAAAAACGTAATCCGCTTGTATTATTTATTTTAACCAAATACAAATAAAGGCCATCATAGGTTTTAGTCATTTTCATTGTAGCATCCGCATTCACTTCTACAATACTTATGTCATTACTATTATTTTTAAACTTAACCCGCATAGTTACCGGAGCATAAGAAACTTCAAGATTTTGATCTTCCGGTATAAAATTATTATAAAAAATAACCATTTCATATTTTACACTTTTATACTCCCAAGTGTGGTAATTTACCATAGCAAAATCCACAGTAGCCTGACCTAACAATAAAGTAGAAGAAAAAGAAAATATCAATAAAAAAACAAACAACCTTGCTTTCATAGTTTTATTTTATCGCTTTACTGCCGTAATAATAAATTTTATCAACCAATGGTGGTATATTTTTGTTAATATACAACTTCTCCTGTAGTAATCTTTCACTAATTTTATATTCTTGCTCCTTAATATCAGTTTTATACAGAATAACTGACTGAATGACAAATCTAAAGTCATTTCGGATTTTTTCAAACACGTTATCTATTGCAATCACCTTTTTTCCACTATTGTCAATGATGGCTTGAAATTTTGTAGCAAGCCGAACCATACTATCCAGCTTATTTACTTTAAGTTGCACAGGTGTTATAGTATCATTTACTGTACTTTTCAAATCCAACAAATAAGTAGTAACAGTCATCAAACTATCTATATACTTTTTTTGAGCATTTATTTTAATAGTCAAAAACATAAATATGCCAATAACTAAAATCCATTTTGCCATAGTTATATTATCTCTTTTTAAAATGTTGTAACAATTATAAGTACTTTATAGCGTATTTTACATTTTTCTAACTTTCCCTGTTTTGTCAATAATTAAGACTTCGCCGTTTAGCATAACAGCAGTCAAGCCTTCATCATTAAAATCATCTGCATTGTCATATTTTAATGGTATTACTTCTTTTCCTGCTCTGTCTATAAACCCTACTTTGCCGTTTAGTTTTACAAAGGCTAATCCGTTGGAGAAAAGACGAAATTCATCATACTTTAAACCAGTTATATCTTCGCCTTTTTTATTAATTAAACCTATTTTACCGTTAAGTTGAACAGGTGTAACGCCTCCATCAAAGGCACCTGTAGCATCATATTTAATTGGTATGGCAATTTTACCTTCCTTATTAATAAACCCTGATTTATTATTAATACTTACACCACCAAGTCCTTCAGAAAAATCACCGGCACCATCATACTGAAAAGCTATTTGTTCATCACCCTTAGCATTTAAAAAACCCCATTTACCTCCATCTAAGCCTTCGTCGCCCCAAACCCCGTCTTTATTGGCAAAAGCCAAGCCATCAGCAAAATCGGCAATGTATTTATACTTCACCGCTGCCACCTCCATTCCTTTCTGACTAACAAGGCCCCAATTACCACCCATAAACACACCCTCGGTTGCCTTGCCTCCAATATTTACTCTTGCTACTCCGTTAATAAACTCACCTAAAAAGTCATACTTAACAGGCAATATAACTTTACCGGTATAATCTAAAATTCCCCACTTCCCGCCTAAAATGCCATTATCCATTTTCTTACCACCTTGATTTACACCAAAGTAACCATCGGAGTTAAAGCCTCCTATGTAATCATATTGTACAGGTATTACAATTTTACCAGTTAAATCAATAAAGCCGTATTTATTATTTATAAAAACAGTACATAAATATTTATTTACTACATATTGTGGTATAGAAAGACTCTCATACTTTGGTGCTATTACCTCCTTACCGTTTTTATCAATTAATCCCCAATTATCACCCGATCTTATTCTTGCCATACCACTATTAAACTCTTCTATTTCATCATATTTAACAGGAACTAATTCCTTACCATTTTTATCAATCAATCCTTTTTTATTATTTATATATGTAACTGCAAAACCATCTTTAAAATTTATGGATTTGTCGTATTTAATAGGTAGCACTTCTTGTCCTGATGGGTTAATAATACCCCACTTTTTATTTATACTTACCACCGCCAATCCGTTACTAAAGCTACTGGAAGTCCCATATACATCATCATATTTCAGCGGGATAACCTCATCGCCTTTTTTATTAATGAAACCTGTTTTTTTGTTCAATGTTACTTTTGCCAAACCTGTTTCGTAACCAAAAAAAGTAACATCATCATATTTTATAGGAATAATTAATTTTCCTTTTTCATTTATAAACCCCCATTTGCCATCACGTACAATACTAACGTCACTTGTATATCTCTCCTCTTTGCCGCCAATATTTACTGCCGCTAATCCATCAGTAAAACGCTTTGCCCCATCATAACTAGGAGGTATTGCCCATTCTGTAGCATATGTTGTAAACATACCTTCCGATAATTCTACTTTAAAGCCATACTTTCCTGTAGTTTTATCTTTTACAGGAACAATATTTTGTGCAAGGGTAGTAAAACCGGCAAAAAAGATTAATGCAAAAAATAATGTTTTCATAAATACTAATAATAAAATGTATGGATGTTAAACTATAATAAATCTGCTATAAAATCTAATGGTAAAATTAGACGTCCTTGAAATACGCTATGTCTTAAATTAGTTTCAGTATTTAAAAATTTGCTAAAGCTATGTTGGTAACTAAACTCAATACCAAAATTAATTAAACGGTCAAAATTAAAACCCAGTACGCCAACACCACTCCATACATTTTCTGCAACAGCTTCTGATTTTAAATCATATTTTTCTCCGTTAACTGCCTTACCATGGCCGCCTACCTGGAAGCCTATTTGCGGGCCTGCACCTATAAACATGGAGGGAAAACCTTTAAATGGCCTAACTTTTAAGATAGCCGGTACATTAATATAACTAATTATTAAACGTTTAATATCAGTTGGTGCTGTTGCTTCGTTATTACCAAAACCTTGTTGCGAAAAGCTACCATCCAGGTTAAACATCCAACGGCCTTTTTCATCTAACAAGGCAAAAAAAGTCAATCCGGCATTAAATCCCCAAATACGTTCGGCTCCTGATGCATCATTATCCCAGCCCGTTGCACCGGATAAATTTCCACCGGCAGTGACATATACACCGGCACGGGTTTTTTCCCTTTCATATTGAGCATTTACTACTAACGAGCATAAAAATAGTGAGCAGAAAAGAGTGATTAAAGTTTTCATATTTGTTTAATTAATTGTGGGTGGTTGTAATTATTATACCCATTACCATTACTTTACTCGTATGATTAAGGGATGGATGGATTTATTAATATTTATGGATATTATTTCAGATTATGATTATAACAATACTATACATTTTATACCTATGCTTTGTAATTTGCTAATAGATGAGTGATTTACATTGTAATGACTCATTAACATAAAAAATACGCTAAACTTATGAGCCTGAAGGATAATTACTAGCCGTAAACTGAAGTGTAGCTTGCACAATGCCGAATAGTATTACAAGTGTACAAGAGATAGTCTTTAATTCATTTCCACTGGAAATAAATTAAATTCCGATCCTATCGGATCACAACAGACAATGCCAGTAGCAATACAGCCGGGAGCATAAATATTAACTACCTAACAAAACATGGATAAACTGTAAATGAACAGCGGTGTTAAGGAATAGCGAATGGAGTGCAATATAAAAGTTGGCAGGATTATAGGCAATACCCCTAATGGGGTACAGCTATTGTTATTTTTGATTTAACAGATAAATTAAATGTGGAAAATTATTAAGGTTGTTTTTTTGTAACATACGCCTGCGATGCGTTTTAACGGTTTCGGCGCTAATGGCCAACTTACGGGCAATTTGTTTGGAAGTAAAACCCTGAGCAACTAAACGGGCAACTTCTTCTTCCCTATCCGTTAAATCTAACAAGGTGGCACTAGTTATTTTTTGGGCTGCCAGTAATTTATGAAAAGCCATTTGTACAGCAACCAACAACTGGGTATTATTATATGGTTTTACCAGGTACATAACCGGATCGGTTTCAAAAGCCGTTTGTAAGGTTTTACTATCGGCATAGGCCGTTAAAAATACAACCTGACATTGGTATAATTCTTTAAGCTGCGCAGCAAGCACGGTTCCTTTAATGTCGCCTTTAATATTTATATCGCAAACTACCACCTGAGGTGGTTGGGCAGCTTTGCTGCAAATTTGCAAAGCAGTAGCCGCATCGGCCGCAATACCTTCTATATTGTAATCTTCATCCTGCAATAGTTCGGCAATATCCTGTGCGGTTATGGCTTCATCTTCTAC
Source organism: Chitinophagaceae bacterium UBA4857 (assembly GCA_002399735.1). Lineage (GTDB taxonomy): Bacteria > Bacteroidota > Bacteroidia > Chitinophagales > Chitinophagaceae > Terrimonas. The sequence continues at coordinate 33,739 of DHEF01000002.1, read as the reverse complement.
AATTAATATGGAACTTGTTGTTTTCATGTATCAGGGTTTGTAAGTAATGGTAAATATAGCACCGTTGTTTTGCTGCGTTACAAGTGTACCTTTCAATTGCCCAACCAGCATATTTACCAGCTTCATACCAAATGAACCTTTTTTATTTTTTACAGCATCGGTATTAAAACCACTGCCATTATCGCTTATACTTAAAGTAAGCACTTGCCCTTGTGCTGTTAAACTTACTGTTACTAAAGGATTAGGCGTGTTAACAAATGCATATTTGTAAGCATTGGTTACTAACTCGTTTACAATTAGTCCCACCGGTATGGCTTTGTCAATATCAAACTTATTATCGGCCAATATTACCGTAACGTTTATTGTATGACTATCATACCCATAACTGGTGGCCAAAGATAAACAAAGGGACTGCAAATAATCCATCATATTAATAGATGCACCCACTTCATCCATATACAATTTTTGGTGTATCATGGCCATAGCATCTACCCTGTTTTTGCCTTGTTCTAATGCATCTCGGGCTACATCATCGTCAATACGGTTTGATTGTAGGTTTAATAAACTTGACACTACCTGCAAATTGTTTTTTACCCGATGGTGCAGTTCCTTTACCAGCGTTTCTACTTGCTTATTTTTAATAGCCAATAAGAAGGTTTGCTTTTGTTTTGTTTTATAAATTTTATATAGTGCAAAAGATAAAAATATCAAAATAATAATTGCGGTAGTTAATATCCAAATTTGCCTGTTTGATTCCTTTAATAATTTTTGTTGCAATATTTGCTTTTCCTGCGCCGCTAGTAACTGCTGCTCTTTTTCGGCAGTTTTGAACTTTGTTTCTACTTCTTTAACTGTGTAATACCGGGATGTGGTATTTAAAGAATCTTTTAAACGATAGTATTGTAGTTCCGCCTTGCCGGCACTTTCTTTATCTCCTATCGACAAATAATAACCTATTAGCTCTTTGCTAAATTCTGCTTGAAAAAAAAGCAGGCCTGTTTTAGCAATACTACTGTCAATATTATTTTTTACAATTTCGGCTTTTTCGAGTTGTCTGTTACTTACATATAATCTTAGCAAAGCAAGTTTGGCGGGATGAAAAGATCCGTGCAAAACCTCTATTGCTTTTTTATAAAAATGTTCTGCCTGGATAAAATTATTTTCTTGTTCGCACAACCATCCTTTTGCAAAATATAAGGACGGAATAGGTGCTTGTGTTGTTTGATGAAAGGACTGAAGTATTACTAAACAACTGTCGTATACATGTTTTACTTTTTTGTAATCATTTCTAAATACTTCCATTTCGGCCAGGAGCCCCCAGCCATATGGTAAATAGGTATAATTTTGTGTTTTAATTTGTTCTTGCTTCGATAATTCCATGTAATAACACGCATCGTTTAAGTTAGCAAGATAGTAGTACACAATACCAATGCTGCCATATAATGTACCTTTTACCCCCCTAAACCAAAATGGCACTCGCTCATATACCTTTAATTTATAGTCGTCCATTGATTCATTTGCTATAAGGTCTTTCAAAGAAATATAAGCTGCAACTGCACCTGCCCAATCTTTTTCAGCTTTATCTTGCAAAAAATAGCCTTTATTGTAAATTGCCAATGCGTCATCGTGTAAATTACTGGTAAAAGTGGCTAATAAGGTGGCTGTATCAAACAAGGATGAAACATGAGTATCAGATGCAACCCCAACCGCAGTAATTGCCTCGAAAACATAAGCAATGCTTAAATTAAAAGTATCTGAATGTTTTTGTGAATTTTGTTTTAATTTTTTTATCCAGTAAACAGCACTGTCTGTTTTATTTAAATATAAATTACACATGGCTGTATGTGCCAGCATATCGCGGTAAGACACATTTTTTTGAAGTCTGGTATCATTCTTTACTGCGGCTAAGCCTTGGTAACAAAAGTCCAAAGCTTGTTTATACTCATTTTGTAAAACCCGCTGAAATGACCAATAATTATAAAAGCGCAGAATATAGTCGTTACGGTTATTTTTTTGAGATAGATTTATGGCCTCTTGAATAAACTGATCTTGCTCCTGTTTATTTTTCACATGAAGTGAGGTAGCACGGTTTATTAATTTTACAATATAGGTAGTATCATCAGCAGCCGACTGAGAAAAAGATTTGTTTACTAAAAAAAATAAGCTACAAAAAATAAGAAATAACCTAAAAAAAAGCATACTTAATATTAATAAATACCAACCTTAAAAATACATGCGTATTATTGTAATACCCATATTTTTAAACTTTTATCAATAAGGTTATTGTTTTATTGCATTAACAAACTGCTCAACCTTTGCAATATCTTTCACACCGGGGCTTACTTCAAATTTACTATTTATGTCCAATGAAAAAAGCTTTTTTGCAGCCGGGGTTGCCGCAAATTCTTTAATACTGTTTTCGTCACCCGCCTCTATACCCCCACTCAAAAAATATAGCTTATCAATAGCATTTTGCTGCAACACATTCCAATCAAATTTTTTACCAGTACCACCATAACCCGAACCTAAAGTATCAAATAAATACATATCACTGGCTTCGCTAAAGGGTCTGGCCATCCAGTCAATAGGGTCATCATCGGCTAAACGGAATGCTTTAATCACCGTAACGTAATTAGCCACCTGCTCACAAAACCTTGGCGACTCATCCCCGTGCAATTGTACCATATCCAAACGATAATCCTCTACCGTTTTCAATAAGTCATCGTAAGGCTTATTCACAAACACTCCAACTTTGGCTATATTGCCGCCCATTTTTTTAAACTTCTCAGGAGGTAGTTTATCGCCTATGTACCGGGGCGATTTGGGATAAAAAATAAATCCTGCAAAATCAACCCCCATTTCAGACAGGGCATTTACTTGCTCAGGCAAAGTCATTCCGCAGACTTTAATTCTCATGCTTTTGCTATGTTTAATTGTTTTACAAAATTGGCAAAAGCAATCGCGGGATTAGGTTCTTTCATAAAAGTTTCTCCAATCAGGAAACCTTTAAACCCCTCACGCATTAAAGTTACAATAGTTTCTACATTACTTATTCCACTTTCTGCAATTACTACCTTATCAGCAGGTATTTTTTTTATTAATTGCATAGAGTGTTCAATATTAACCTCAAAAGTTTTCAAATTTCTGTTGTTAATACCCACCAAATCCACCTCATCACAAATATGTCCTAATTCGGCTTCATCATGAATCTCCAATAATACTTCCAATCCTAATTGTTTAGTATAAGCCGCCAAATCTTTTACTTCTTGCGGTGTTAAACAAGCCGCAATTAATAAAATTACATCGGCCCCAAAAGCCTTTGCTTCTGCAATCTGCCACGGGTCTATAATAAAATCTTTACGCAAAATAGGTGTATCCGTTATTATTTTCGTTTGAATTAAATCATCCAAATCACCACCAAAAAAATATGTATCCGTTAATACCGATATACCTGCAGCTCCTAATTTATCATAAGGCACTACAACGGTTTCCGCTTCCAGTTCTTTATCTTTAAACCAACCTTTACTGGGACTTTTTCGTTTAAACTCGGCAATAATTCCGGTACTGCCTTCTTTTAATAAACTTTGTTTTAAAGATCGTACCGTGAAATTCCAGAAGAAACCTTCTTTCTCAAACCTTTCAACAGGACTAAGTGGTTTAAATTTTTCAACCTCTTTCCGTTTGTTCGCTATAATTGTATCTAAAATCGTACTCATTGTAATGCAATTAATTTTTGTAAACATTCATTGGCCTTTCCGCTTTCCAGACTTTCCACCGCCGCAAGATAAGCATCTTCATAACTATTGTATACTCCGGTACAATGCAATGCCATGGCTGCATTAGCCAATACCACCGCATTCTGTGCCCAGGTACCGTTGCCCGATATAATTGTTTTAAAAATCCCGGCAGCTTCTTCTACCGTATTGCCCCCATAAATATCAACCGGGTCAACCATACGCTTACCCAACTGCCATGGGGTCATTATTTTTTCACCATGTTGAGTAATCACTTTTGTATCACTGGTTAACGATATTTCGTCATACCCATCCAAACTATGAATAATTGTAAATGGCTTACCCGATAATTGTAACAGGTAATTATAAATACGGGCCATTTCTAAATTATACACCCCTACCAGTTGAAAAGCAGGCCCCGCGGGGTTTACCATCGGACCCAGCATATTAAAAAAAGTACGCATGGCCAGGTTTTTTCTAATGGGCCCAACTGCTTTTAATGCCGGATGAAACATAGGGGCATGTAAAAAACAAATATTTGTACCTTGCACTTCCTGTTGCAAGGCACTGTTATTATTTTTAAACTTATAACCCAATTGTTCCATTACATTGGATGCGCCACTAACCGATGAGGCACCATAATTACCATGTTTCACCACTTTTTGTCCGGCACCTGCTACAATAAAACAACTAAGTGTGGATATATTAAATGTATTTTTACCATCCCCACCGGTACCTACAATATCAATTACTTCCATCCCATTCATATCAACCGGCACACATAGTTCCAGCAACGCATCCTGAAAGCCCTGTAACTCTTCAATGGTAATACTACGCATTAAATACACCGTCATAAAAGCAGTTACTTCATGCTCGTTATACACACCCTTGCCAATATTCATCAGCGCTTGTTTAGCACCTTCCCTGTCCAGTGTTTTATGTTCAAATAATAACTGTAATAACTTTTTCATTTTCAGTTTTTTTCTTTGTTTATCAACTGCCCGTCCGAAAGACCTTTTTTTTTATTTATTGGCCGGGCGGGCATTGCTACTATCATCGTCTGTTGCGTCGCACTCTTGTACGTCCAGTAATTCTACTCACCATTATGTAAGTTTCTTACTTTATCTGAAAAACCCATTAGCTTATTTTCAAATTATCTAATTTTCAAATTGTTCTCTGTTGTGTCACTCACTGCATCGTTCGGTAATTCTATTCAGCATTATGCAAAATTCCTAATAGAGACGCAAGCATTACGTCTCTACCAATTTCACTATTTATCATTAACTATTCTCTCCCTTATCATCGAGACGCAAGCATTGCGTCTCTACGGATTCTCCTATTAACAAATAACGATTAACTATTAACTTCTTCCTATGAACTATGAACCATTAACTATCAACTATCGCTCAATCCAATTCCGTACAATCGTTTCACCTAATGGAGTCAACACACTTTCCGGATGAAACTGCACACCCTGCACATCCAGATTTTTATGTTGTAAGGCCATAATATAATTGTTTGCATCTCTAGCAGTCACTTCCAACATATCAGGGAAACCTTCTTCACTAACCACCCAACTGTGGTAACGGCCCACATCAATGGTTTCCGGCAAGGTAGCAAACAGTTTAGTTTGTTTAATAAATGTACAAGGCATGGCCACTCCATGATACACCGTAGAAAGATTTACCAGCTTGCCGCCAAATGCCTCACCTATTGCCTGATGACCTAAACACACACCCAGTATAGATTTGCTGGCTGCATATTCTTTAATCAGCGGTAATAACAAACCAGCTTCTTCCGGAATACCCGGACCAGGTGATAAAATAATCTTATCATACTCTTTTACTTTTTCCAATGGTATTTCATCATTGCGAAAAACATCCACACGGCCATGTATAATTTTTTCAACCAGGTGCACCAGGTTATATGTGAAGGAATCGTAATTATCAAAAACTAATATTTTCATTTTTGTAAATAGTTAATAGTTTATTGTTAATAGTAATGCGTTATCCAGTCTGTAAAACTTCCTTTTTCACATTCATGTTTTTTGGCAATCAGTTTTGCTTGTTGCATAATGCTGAATAGAATTACAGAACGTACAAGAGTGCGACGCAACAGACGATGCTAGTAGCAATGCAGCCGGTAACATAAATCTTACACTATCCTTTCTGCTAACTGTATGGCTTTTTTTAATGCGCCCAGTTTATTATTCACTTCTTGTAATTCGTTTTCGGGTTTGCTGGCTACTACCACACCGGCACCGGCCTGGTAAAACAAAGTGTTATTCTTACTCAACAAAGAACGAATCATAATAGCATGATTACAATTACCATTAAACCCAATAAAACCAATAGCACCGCCATAGTAGCTACGGCTGGTTGGCTCCAAAGCATCAATTAATTGCATGGCCTTGAATTTTGGTGCGCCGCTTAATGTACCGGCAGGAAAAGTTTTAGCCATTAGTTCATACGGGTTATGATTTTCACGCACAGTAGCCACCACCTCGCTAACCAAATGTATAACATGAGAGTATTGGTGAACTTCACGATAATGTGCCACCTGTACTTCATCGCAAATACGGCTTAAATCATTACGAGCCAGATCAACCAACATTACATGCTCGGCATTTTCTTTTGCATCCTGCAATAATTGTTCAATAGCTGCTTTATCAGTTTCTACATCACCTGTACGTTTGGCGGTGCCGGCAATGGGGTGTACCACCGCTTTATTCTCCTGTATAATTAATTGCGACTCCGGTGATGAACCCATGAGTTTATAATCGCCATAGTCGAAAAAGAAAAGATAGGGAGAAGGGTTTACACTGCGCAATGCTCTGTACACATTAAACTCATCACCTTTAAAATTCTGATGAAAACGACGGCTTAAAACAATCTGAAATACATCACCACGCTGACAAGCCTGTATACCTTTTGTTACCATACTACGGTAAGTATCATCGGTAATATTCGAGGTTTCGTCACCGGAAATCTGGAAAGGATAAACCGGTATATCTTTGCCTCTTATTAAACTTTCAATGAGCTCCGGCTCACTTTTTATACCAGTTACATGATTTTCCAGAATAAAAAGTTCGTCCTTAAAATGATTGAATGCAATAACGTACTGGTACAAACGATAACGCATTAAAGGCACAGCGTTACTGGTATCCTGTTTATTGTTAAAGGTAATAGTATCAAAAAACTGCACCGCATCATAAGTACTATACCCATATAAGCCTTGCGCAAACTTTGCTTCCTTTTGTTGGTTAGCAGCTATACCAAACCTGTTCATAAAACTCCAGATGAGCTGCGGCACTTCACCTGCAGCTTTCAAGGTTATTTGCTCCGGTTGCTGGCCGGGTAATTTAAATTCGGCTTGTTGAGTATTACTTATTTCCATACCGGCAATGGCATTAACGCCAATAAAAGAGTAACTGTTTTCGGCAACATGGCTATCGGTACTTTCCAATAAAATAGTATCGCGAAACCTGTCCCGTAAACGCAGGTAAATACCAACCGGTGTGTACACATCGGCCAATAATTGTTTTACGGTTGTATGTAGATTTATTTTTTTCATTTTTTACAATTAGATACAAAAAAAGCCCCGATAATATATCGGGGCCTGTATAATGCTTTATAGTTAAAGCAATGACATTACAATACCCCTGAAGAGTTGTACTGCCACCACCAAAATAATTTTGCTGTCTGTTTCATACTGGCGCAAATATGGTACAGAAAATTTAATTCAACAAATTTTTATTAGGAGTGTTACTTTTAGTACTTAAACACATTATGATGGATATACAACATATACACACCGGCAACAAAGGTGCATTTATTGTTAAAATTGATGGTGAAAGACTGGCAGAAATGACCTATACCAAACCTGCTGAGAACCACATGATTATTGACCACACCGAGGTAGATGATAAGCTAAGAGGGCAAAATGTTGGCCAGCAACTGGTACATGCCGCAGTAGAATTTGCCCGTGAAAACAATATTAAAATAACCCCGCTTTGCCCTTTTGCACATGCCGTGCTGAAGAAAAAGACTGAGTGGCAGGATGTTTTGAGAAAGTAAAAATTCAAAAGGCAAAATTAAAAAAGGGCAGTCACCATTAAAGTGACTACCCTTTTTACTTTTAAATTTTTACTTTATAATTTTTAATACTGCCATCTTACAAATGCTTCCATGGCTGCATAGTGGGTTAAACCCAGGTCGGCATAAATTTTTGCAGTAGCGGCATTCCGTTCTTCGGCACGTTGCCAGAACTCACGGTTATCGCTTCCCTGAAAAGGCACGGCATCTTTTTGCGACTGGTGAATAAAAATACCAAAGCGTTTTTTCATCACCTGGTCCGGGCTCATCGGTATGGCCATTTCAATCTCTTCAATCTTCCACTCCTGCCAGGCGCCTTTGTACAACCATAACCAACAATCGTTAATCCACTCATCACCTTCGGCTTTAATTTCTTTTAACGCTGCAAGCACTACATTAAAGCAAACCAGGTGTGTACCATGCGGATCAGCAAAGTCACCGGCACAATACACCTGCTGTGGTTTTATGTCACGTAATAATTTTTTAGTTATATCCACATCTTTCTTCGACATCGGATTTTTTTCAATCGTACCCGTTTCATAAAAAGGCAGGTTCATGAAATGAATATTACTATCGGGTATACCTACATAACGACAGGTAGCACTGGCCTCACCTCGGCGAATTAAACCTTTTAAAGCCCTTACTTTTGGTGTATCCACATCAAGCGAAGTTTTTTTACTCGCCACAAACTTGCGGGCATCTTTTAATATCTTCTCCGATTTTGTAGTATCAATACCGGCAATTTTTTCAAAACCCACGGCAAAATCCATAAACCTTGTAACAAACTCATCTGTAACCGCAATATTACCCGAGGTTTGGTAACCTACATGCACATCATGCCCCTGGTCATGCAAACGTTGAAAGGTGCCGCCCATGCTAATTATATCATCATCCGGATGTGGTGAAAAAATAATTACTTTTTTCTTAGCGGGCTCGCTTCTTTCAGGATGCGTAGGTAACGTAAAATTGGGTTTGCCACCGGGCCATCCTGTAATGGAATCACGCAACATGTAATACACTTGTAAGTTAATATCATGCGCATCACCTTTTTCAATCAGTAAGTCGCTTAAACCATGTTGCATATAATCAGCATTGGTTAAGCTTAACAATGTTTTTTTAGATTGTAAAGCCATGTGTATAACGGCTTTTTTAATGTTATAATCTGTCCAGTCACAATCACCCGTTAACCACGGCGATTTATTTCTGGTAAGTTCAACCGCTGCGGATTCATCAATAACAAAAGTAACATCATCATGATTTTGCAACAGCGATGCCGGAATACGTTCTGTAACATCTTCCTCAACTGCCTGCTGAATAACTTTTGCTTTAGATCCTCCCCATGCTAATAATACAATTTGCTTTGCCTGTAAAATATTGCTAATACCCATGGTAATAGCCAAACGTGGTACCAATGCAATGCTGTTAAATTCATAAGCATTCGCAATACGGGTAGAGTTATCCAATGCAATTAATCGTGTTTTAGAAAACACACTGGAGCCCGGTTCATTAAAACCAATATGTCCGTTTTTACCAATACCCAATACTTGTAGATCAATACCGCCTGCAGCAGCAATCTTTTTTTCGTAAGCAGCCGCTTGTGCCTTAATATCTTCTTTCGCTACTTCACCATCCGGTATATGAATATTTTTAGGGTTTATATCCACATGATCAAACAGGTTATAGCGCATAAAATTATTATAACTCTGGCGCTCCGTTTTTCCAATCGGATAATATTCATCCAAATTAAAACTGATAACATTTTTAAAACTCAGCTTCTCTTCCTTGTGCATGCGCACCAGCTCGGCATACAAAGCCTTAGGCGTTGATCCTGTAGCCAAACCCAATACACAGTTTTGCTTTTTCTTTTGTTTGTCTTTTATCAGTGCAGCAATCTGTTGTGCTACAGCTTTAGAACCCTCGTACAAATCAGGGTAAATACGCACCGGAATTTTTTCAAAACTATCAATCAAATCCAATGAAGTTTTTTGCTTGCCCATTTTTATAAACGTTTATGTTTCGGTTTTAAAAATTATTATTCAATAGGTATATTTCTCGTTATTCAAATCAGAAGGGTGTTTTTTATTAGTGAGCAGCAGTAATACTAATCAACTTCCGTTGTGTCACTCACTTGTGCTTTCTGTTCGCTAATCAACATCATGTTACCACAAAGCTTACTCCTTTCACCTTAAACCTTTTACCCTACACCATCTACCCCTTCTCCCTATTTCGCTTCAATTTCACTTAAAAACAACCAGGCATTATGTCCGCCACCTTCACGGCCCTCAGGTATTTTACCATAATTACCCGCTATTATTTTTATAAAACGGGTATTGATTGCTTTCTGGTTAACAGTCATTGTTAAGTTACCTCTTGCATCTTCTACAGGAGTAGCAGTATCCGTAATACCCATTTGGGTATAACTCTGACCATCGGTAGAAATAAGTACTTTAAAGTATTTAGGAGCATATATCCAACTACCATTTGCTTCAAAAGTATATAGCGTAACTGTACTTATTTGTTGTACAGATCCAAGATCAATAACCGCTTCACAATCTTCACCATTATACCCTATAAATTCACGAGATAAAGACATTCCTTTTTTATTCTGCACCCCATCTACCAAGGTAAATGCACCACTACCGGGATAAGATGATGAAGGCTCTTTTGCTAAGGAAGCTTTTTTGCCTGTTGCTTTATTAAAATAAAACTCCTGCGAAAGCTTACTTTTTTCTGCACCATTCATCCATAATGATGCTGTATATAAACCATCATTTTTAATAGTTAATGGGCCGGTATAAGTTTGTGCAGTTGCTCCGGCAGGATCTGTAGCCCAGATTACTTTTGCATTTTCAAATTTTGTATTCAATTTCCAGGTAACACTGGTATTATCATTTCCGGGCTTTACTTCAGCTTGTAAATCATAAAAAGCTTCACTGTAATTAGTTTGCCATAAATCGTAACGCTTAAATTGCGTAGGTAATTTATGTTCAAAGTTTTTTAAATTTTTCTTTTCTCTCGGACTCCACAATACTTCACTCAGGGCACTCATACGAGGAAAAACCATGTATTCAACTTTACGTGGGTTGGTAATGTACTCTGTCCATAAATTGGCCTGCGCACCCAAAATGTATTTAGCCTGCTCCGCATTTAATTCGGCCGGTATAGGTTCGTATTCATATACTTTTTCAATAGGATTATAGCCACCAATTGTTACTGAATCTTCTCTTGTACTTTGGGTATGGTCAAAATAAACAGGATTACCCGGTGTCATAATTACATAGTGGTTTTGTTTTGCCGCTATAATACCACCTTCCTCTCCCTGCCAACTCATTACTACAGCATTCGGCGCTAATCCTCCTTCTAAAATTTCATTCCAGCCAATGATGGTACGTCCTTTACTATTAACATATTTCTCCATGCGTTGGATGAAATAACTTTGCAACTCATGTTCATCCTTTAAACCTTTTTCCTTCATTAACTGCTGGCAAAACTCAGAACGTTTCCAATTTGTTTTAGGACATTCGTCACCCCCAACATGAATATATTTTGAAGGGAATAAAGCAATCACTTCTTCCAAGACATTCTCCAGAAATTTGAAAGTATTTTCAGAGGGCACAAATACATCGTCAAATACTCCAAAACTTTGTACTACCTGTTTACCGGTAGAGTCTCCGGCCCAGACAGATTCTTTAGGGTAATACTTAATAGTAGGTTCATCAGGAAAAGCGCTTAACTCAGGATAAGCTGCTATCGCAGCAGAAGCATGACCCGGCATTTCAATCTCAGGCACAACTGTAATATATCTGTCTGCCGCATACTTTACAATATCCTTCACCTGCTCCTGTGTGTAAAATCCGCCGGTTTTGGTATTGGTATTACCGGTACCGGGATAACGTCCCACAATAGTACCGTGGCGCCATGCGCCAACTTCTGTTAACTTAGGATACTTTTTAATTTCAATCCGCCAACCCTGATCATCAGTTAAATGCCAATGAAAAAAGTTCATTTTATGTAAAGCCAGGTAATCAATATACTTTTTTACAAAATCAACTGTAAAAAAGTGACGGGCCACATCCAGATGCATACCACGATAACCAAAACGTGGATAATCCTGAATGGTTAATGCCGGAATAGTAAAGTTTAATTTATTTTTTTCAACAGGAAATAACTGTAATAAAGTAACCACTCCATAAAACAAGCCTTCCTTTTCACCACTGATTGTTACACCGTCTTTATCTACTTTTAACTCATATCCTTTTTGTAAATCACCGGTGTGTTTTTCTGTTACCAGTTTGATACCTTTATCTGACATTTTATTACTTACGGCTAATTTGTAACCATAATTAGCCATCAGGTAATCGTTAATAAAAGCCACGTGTTTATTATTAGTCGTTGTGGCAATAAGTTTTGTTTTAGCAGTAACGCTAAATGAACCTGATTGCACAACCATATTTACCGGTTCGGGAATAATGACAGGTTTTTGAGCTTGAATAAGTAGCGTTACAACACATGAGGTTAACAAAAACAATAATCTTAGCATAGCATCTTAGCGTTAATATTAATGAAGCAAATTAATAATTTGTTAGCTGGTTTCGGCAGTTTTATTCATAAATCGCTTAATTGTTTCCACACTTGCAGCATTTTGCAACCACCTTTGTTTTTAAAAAACTTTTAAAATAGCACACACGCAATAAATTTCACTTTTTGCTTAAAATGCTTACTAGATAAGCATTTGACAAAAACTATCTGAACACAAACTTTTATTGCCGCTTTTAAAACAAACGGTTGAGTAATGCCTTAGCCAAATCCTTACAAGTGTAACTGCAAACCGTTGCGCTATTTTAAAAAATTAAAAAACAGATCCCTGTTCTTTGTGTTAATAACGGCTGCATTTGAAATTCGGGGGGATACTTATGTTTGGCATTTCTAACCAACAATCACAAATACACTTAATCAATAACTGTAAGATGTAAAAGAGGATTAATTTGTCAAACTGTAAACAAATTGTACATTGCTCTATTAATTTAAATTAATATGGAAGACAATAGGCGAATAATTGAAAAATTTTATACGGCTTTTCAACATAATGATGCAGCAACTATGAATAGCTGCTATAGTGAGGATATTGTTTTTAGTGACCCGGTTTTCATGCTTCTGGAAGGCGATCAGGTACGTGCTATGTGGCAGATGTTGTGTGAAAATGCCAAGGATTTTTCGCTTACTTTTTCTAATATTCAATTAATTGACCACGAATACGCTACCTGTAATTGGACGGCCAACTATATTTTTTCGAAAACCGGCAACAAAGTACAAAACAATGTAAAAGCTTTTATGCGTTTTAAAGATGGAAAAATAATCGAACACAGCGATGCTTTCAGGCTTAGTACATGGATGGGGCAAGCACTGGGCTTACCCGGCAAATTATTTGGCTGGACCGGTTTTATGAAAAGAAAAGTACAGTTAACCGCTAAGAAAAGCCTGTTAGCTTATATGGAGAAGAATAGTGCTGAATGATGAATTATGAATTTTTTTCGTAAAAGTGCAAAAGCTTGCACAATGCTGAATAGCATTACAGAACGATGAAGAGTGCGACAGAGAACAATTTGAAAATTAGATAATTTGAAAATGTGCTAATGAGGTTTTCCGATAAAGTAGAAAACTTGCACAATGGCCAATAGAATTGTTGCAGTACAAGTGACAGTCTTTAATTCATTTCCACTGAAAATAAATTAAAGCCCGATCCTATCGGATCACTACAGGCGATGCTAGTAGTAATGCAGCTGGCTCAATAAAAGTATTTAGTATTGAGATATTAGTATATAGACGTATCTTAATAAAAGTATTGTCACCTGTCCATTGTCAATTTCCTACCATTAACAATCAACTAATAACCATGAAACAAATAATGGCCTTCGTTTTACTACTGTGTAGTCAACTGGCATACGCACAAAAACAAACACCTGCTTTTAACCAATCTTTAGCCGACTCCTTAGGTGCCGATAAATACGGGATGAAAATGTATGTAATGGTTATACTAAAAACCGGAACCGCTACTATTACCGATAAAACAACCGTTGACAGTTTGTTTAAAGGCCATATGGATAATATTGGTAACCTTGCCGACAGAGGAAAACTAGTGGTAGCCGGACCTTTTCAAAAAAACGATAAACAATACCGCGGTATATTTATTTTAAATACAAAATCGCTGGAAGAAGCCAGGGTTTTACTACAGACAGACCCCGCCATTAAAGCCAATTTACTGGACACCGAAATATTTAACTGGTATGGTTCGGCAGCTTTGCCCTTGTATTTAAAATACCATGCGGAAGTAACAAAGGAAGGACATTAAGTAAATTAATTAGTTCTTAATTTTTCCATTAACCAAACAAACTCGGTAATAAAATGATGTACCGGTTTGTGAAAATTTCCATCCACTAAAGTCCCGTCAGTATTAAATTTTTTATCAACAAAGGGCACTACCAATAACACTGGTGAGGCAATACCAAACAATCCTGCAATTAATAACAGTAACTGTTGCGAAGCCCTGATACCACCCAATGCACCCGGCGATGCAGTAACAATACCAAAAGCTTTACGACTTTGTTTGGGATAATGATCTAATAAATTTTTCATAGCCGGCGAATAACTGCTGTTATATTCGGGCGTAACCAAAATAAACGCATCGGCAGCAAACATTCGCTCACTTAAGGCTTTATACTGTTCAGGCGTATTATCAACCGACGAAAAAACGGTTTGTACCATGGGTAACTCAAAGTCACGCATATCTATTATTCCTACTTCGTGTTTGCCTAACGCATTTATTTGTTGCGCCAAATGTATAGCTACACGTCTTGTAATACTATTTTCCCGCGGACTGCCTGCTATTATTTCTATTCGCATATTATTAAAATCACGGGCAAAGGTTAAAACTTTTAATCATTTTGCCGTTACTAATTTTTAAACCTATAATTTTATTGCCAAATGTATTATTACTAGCCGGTTATTATCTCATCCGTTAGTAATAAAACAAGGCCTGAATTAGTTTATCAAATACCCTGTTATAACATGCTTAATCGCAGAAAGTTTATTAAGGCATCGGCATTAACCTCCGTTGCCGGCATTGTATCACAACAATTAGTGGCTTCCAATCAATCGGGCACCGTATTAAACAACCCGGTGGTAATATCTACCTGGGATGCAGGGCTGGAAGCTAACAAGGCTGCCTGGGAAATATTGAGTAAGGGTGGCAGGGCATTGGATGCAGTAGAAAAAGGCGTAATGGTAACTGAGGCTTCTATTAACTGTTGCGTTGGCTTGGGCGGCAACCCCGACCGTGAAGGAAAAGTAACACTGGATGCCTGCATTATGGACGACCAATATAACTGCGGTAGTGTAGCTTTTTTAGAAAGAATAAAACACCCTGTTTCGGTAGCACGCCGCATAATGGAGAAAACTCCGCATGTAATGTTGGTAGGTGATGGTGCCCAGCAATTTGCAATTGCCGAAGGCTTTACCTTGGAGCCTGACGAACTTTCTCCCGATGCAAAAGAGGCTTACGAAAAATGGTTAATAAAATCGGAATACAAACCAGTAATAAATATTGAAAACAAAGGCCACGGCCCTTTTGCTCCTACACATTTAGATAATGGCGATTGGAACCACGATACCATTGGCATGGTGGCCCTGGATACCAAAGGCAACCTTAGCGGCAGCTGCACTACCAGCGGTATGGGTTTTAAAATGCGTGGCCGTTTGGGCGATTCGCCTATTATTGGTGCCGGACTTTTTGTAGATAATGAAGTGGGTGCCTGCACCGCCACCGGACAAGGCGAAGATGTTATTCGTGTAGCCGGTTCCCATTCGGTTATTGAGGCTATGCGTGCCGGTTTATCGCCGGAAGCTGCCTGTAAAAAAATTATAGAACGTATTGCACGTATAAAAAAAGAAAAAGCAAAAGATATACAGGTAGCATTTATTGCCGTAAACAAAAAAGGAGTGGTGGGCGCTTATGCTTTACACAAAGGTTTTAACTATGCACTACGTACCAATAAAGGCGAGCAGTTAATTAATGCAAAACACTATTTTAAATAAGCCATGGCTAACAATTATATTATTGAAATAGCTACATCCGATTATGCTACCACAGCGGCAGCTGTTGCCGGTGGTGCCAATCGTATTGAGTTATGCGCTAACCTGTCCGAAGGTGGCACTACCCCATCCTACGGTGTGATAAAAACCTGCCGCGAAAATTTTGATACACTTATTTATCCCATCATCAGACCACGTGGCGGTGATTTTGTTTTTACCAACGAAGAGTTTAACGTAATGGTGCAGGATGTGCAACTATGCAAACAATTGGGTTGCGATGGTGTGGTTATAGGCTTATTAAATACCGATGGTAACATTGATATTAAACGAACCGAAATACTGGTAAAACTTGCCTACCCGCTTGGCGTAACCTTTCACCGGGCTTTTGACCGTTGCGCCGACCCATTGGAAGCACTGGAACAAATAATAAATATTGGTTGCGAACGTATACTTACCTCGGGCCAGCAACCCCATGCACTGGATGGCATTGAACTTATTACGCAATTACAACAAACCGCCAACGACCGCATTATTATTATGCCAGGCAGCGGTGTACGTAAAGAAAATATTGCCCAACTGGCCCAACTGTCGGGCTGTACCGAGTTTCATACCTCTTTGCGTAGTACACAACCTTCTACCTCGCAATTTGTACACCCTTCTTTTGCCAACGATAAAGAAAGTTATTCCAACAATTATATTGATGCGGAGGAAGTGAGGTTATTAAGGGAAGCGCTTGCATAGGCAATGGACAAGTGATAATGGACAAGTGACAAATCGTTTCAATACTAAGCCTCTTCTATCTACATACTATATACTTAATACTGTATACTTTTATTTGACCATCTGCATTACTACTATCATCGTCTGTTGTGTCACTCACTGCATCGTTCTGTAATTCTATTTGGCAATGCGCAAACTGTTGCTCTTTTGCAAAAAGGCATTCAGCTTTAAGCTTTCTGCTTTAAGCCTTCCACTTTTATTTTAAGTTTTTATTTATTTTATTTACAGGATATTTGAATAATACAACGTTTACAACATTCAAAGCATCTACACCAACGTAATTATCAAGCTATGAAACAATTTGCATTACTCCTTTCAATATTTTTTATAAGTGCCGTTGCTTTTGCACAAGCCACACCCGAAGGCATGTTTTTAAACTCAAAAGCCAAAGACTTTAAAGGCACTGACCAAAATGGCAATAGCTTACGCTTAAAAGACTTAGTAAAAAAAGGACCTGTTGTTTTGGTATTTTACCGTGGTAACTGGTCGGTACATTGCACCCGCCATTTGAAACAATTACAGGATTCATTGGATGCGTTTACGGCTAAAAAAACAACGGTAATTGCCGTATCGCCGGAATTACCTGAAAACATAGCCAAGACGGTGGAAAAAACCGGTGCCGCTTTTCCGGTTATTTATGATGAGGAGTTAAAAATATCCAAGGCCTACGATGTTGATTATGAAGTACCCCAAAACACGGTTACCCAATACAAGCGTACCAATATTAACCTGGATGAAATAAATGGCAAAAACGGTTTTCACCTGCCTATAACTGCCACTTATATTATTGACAAAGAAAACACAGTTATCTATCGCTTTTTTCAAAACGATTACAAAAAAAGACCGGAGATTGATGAGTTATTGAAGAAGCTGAAATAAGGCAATTATCAGTAAGGAACTCCTTAACCAAAGATTAACTACAATACGCTTATAAATACAGATTATTAGAAACAAGTGATACCTTGCAGCATAATGCCCTATAGCATTACGGACGCCTCGATTAATATACCCCGAACAGCGAGTTTAGAAACGGGGTATTGCACATTGCCCAATAGAATTAATTCGA
>DHEF01000002.1:0-15850 GCA_002399735.1 Chitinophagaceae bacterium UBA4857 | reverse complement strand
ATTGATGCTTCGCGTTGGTGCAGCACAAGTGAGTGACACAACAAGTGATGATAGTAACAATGCAGATGGCTAACAAAAATTATTTACTCATTTTACTGGCCCATACCAACTTGGCAATGGTTCCGTTATTGCCCGCTAAAAAAACTGCGCCGCCAAATTTAGCTCCGCGGCAAACATTAAAACTCTGGCGGGATATATTAAACCAGCTACGGCCGGTATCGTAAGACATATCTACACCGCTTGTACCGCAGGTAATTACATCTTCGTCGGTTAAAAATTCTACACAGCTTTTAAAACCAAAAGGGGGCTTTTTGGGTGTGTTCCAGGTTTTGCCATTATTAAAACTATACACACAGTTTTGGGTGCTTACGGTGTCGCGGGTATAATCGCCCCCCACAACAATAATGTAGCTTTTTTTAGAGGTAGGTCTTTTTTTATACACTGCTACAGAATATGCCCCCGAAGCAGGTGTGTTTTGTACCAAGGGCAGGTTGGTTACTGTGTTTCGGGTAATTAATCTTGAAGTTTTGCCACCGCTGGCCAGATAAAAATTTCCGCCGGGAAATAGGCGAATATTGGTGCCACTGGCAGCATAAAAAGCTTCGCCGGAGTCGGCAACAGCGCCAGCGTGGTTTAAATTAAGTTCTGTCCAGGTTTCACCAAAATCTTTTGTTTCCGCAATAAAAAAACGGTTATTAATAGGGTCGCCTACTACCATACCGTGCTGGGGCGTATCAAAATCCATGGCATCCAGAAACATTCCTTTTGTAAAGTTTTGATATACAATGCGCCAGCTATCGCCGCCGTCGGTAGTTTTTAAAATGTAGGCTGAGTCGCCTGAAGCCATAATAATGGCAGAATTTGGTCCAAAAGCTTCAATATCACGAAACTCGGCCTTTTCAAAACCGGGAACAGTCATCCATTTCCAGTTTTTACCGCCATTAGTGCTTCGACCCACTTTGCCCTGACTACCACTTACCCAAAGCACATTATCGTTTACCACGCTAAGTCCGCGTAAACTGGTTTTTGTACCGGTAGTTAACACCTCAATGTTCAATTTTTGGCCAATTAACTGCTGACTACCAATTATAACCAGAAATAGTGCTATTATTTTGTAATATTTACCCATGTTGTACAATAAAGTTGTAAAGTAATCAGTTCTTTCCAGTGTTCATAATCCTGCATCCCTAAAAAACCAGTTTAGAGTAAATATTTATATATTTTCGTAGTAATTATTTAAACCCTTATATGAGAAAACAAGTACTGGCATTTTTAAGTTTGGCATGTTTTACATTACTATTTGTGGGCTGTGCAAAGGAAAAAAGTTTTGAAACAGGTTTTGGCCCTTCCGATGGTTCTTTACAAAGTGAAAGTTCGGGCGACTGTTTGCCTAAAAACGTTGTGGGCATTTATGAAGCTACTGTGGCCTTAACCGCCGACAATTATATAGAAGTAGATGTAGAAGTAACTACACCCGGATCTTATACCATTGTTACCGATACCGTTAATGGTTTTTCATTTAAAGCACAAGGCTATTTTACCGAAGCAGGGATAAACACGGTGAAACTATTAAGTAATGGAACGCCACAAACTAAGGCAATCAGTAACTTTACCGTACGTTACAAAGACACAGAATGCAATATAGCAGTAAGTGTATTACCCGAAGGGGCAAGTGGCCCTGCCGCTTTTGATTTAGTTGGAGCACCAAATGCTTGTGCAGATGCTATTGTAGATGGTGTTTATGGCCTGGGAATTGCCTTAAACAATAGCAACACGGTTACATTAAAAGTAAATGTTACCGCCATTGGCGTTTATGATATTACCACTACTACCACTAACGGTATAACTTTTAAAGGCACTGGTGCATTAATTGACCCGGGACCAACCACCATTACATTAAATGGTAGCGGAACACCTGTAGCAGTAGGTGCTTTTGATATTCCTATTGCCGGGCCTAACTCATGCACTTTTGGCGTGACTGTTGTTGGCCCTGCTGAATATACTTTTGATTGCAACTCAATTGTTGTTAACGGTGTATATGCTGCAAATACACAATTAGGTTCTGCCAATACTATTAAAATAACTGTAAATGCTACTACTGTAGGCCCATACAGCATTACCACCAATACTGCCGACGGGATGAGCTTTTCAGGTTCTGGTCAAATAAGCGCCATTGGTGCTAATGATATAACCTTAAATGGTACCGGCAAACCGGCAACTGCAGGTAATAAAACAATAACTATTACTGGTGTTAATGGAGAAACCTGTACGGGTGATATTGTTGTTTCAGGGCCTCCGGTAATAAACTGGAAATTTAAAATAGGAACTAAAGAGTATCAAGGCTCAACTTATTATACAGATTACCAAACTACTTCTGTAGGAGGCTTTACCTTTGCTCATTTTGAGTATATAGGTAATAATACCGCTGGTGGAGAAAGCATACGAATAGATATAACTGACGGAAATGGCACTATAAATAATAATGAAGAATACAAAACAAATGTAGCAACAGGTAATTTAGCAACATTTATGTATTTAATAGATGAACCAGATGCTAATTATGTAGCAGATTTCTCCGTAACTGGCTCTAATATGACTATTAAAGTAACCAGTCATAACACTACAACAAAAACAATTAAAGGAACTTTTTCAGGAACCGCAAAAGATGACGATGGAAACAATGTAGTTATTACAAATGGTGAGTTTGAAGGAGTTTATCCCTAAGTTTATTTTTTTTATAAAAAAGGCAGTTGAAGTACTCAACTGCCTTTTTTGTTTTTACTTGTTTAATACTATTGTTATATTACCTATATAAAACTATTAGTTTAATGTTTTAAATTGCAATCTACTCATCAAAACAACCCAGTATGATAAAACAAAGCCTTTTTGCCTTTTTATTATTAACCTCGGCTAATTATACAATAGCACAAGACGATGTAGGTTATAAAACACCACCAAAGGATATAGCTGACCTTGTATCCACTAAACCTACCCCATCGGTTAGTATTAGCGAAAATGGCGAATGGATACTTTTCTTAGACAGAAACAGTTATCCTTCTATTGAAGAGCTGGCTCAACCGGAATTAAAAATTGCCGGCTTACGTATTAACCCACGCAACTTTTCGCCCAGTCGGCAAACCTATATTAACAACCTCTATTTAAAAAGTATAAAAGGCGGGCAAGAACTTAAAATAACAGGCCTACCCAATCCATTAGCTGCATCAAACATTAGCTGGAGCGATAACAGTAAAAAAATTGCGCTTACCCATACCACCAATACCGGCAATGATGTGTATGTTATTGATATTGCCACCCGTAAAGCCTTCAAAGTAAATAAACAGCCGGTTAACCTTATTATGAATGGCATTGAATGGTTGGACAATAACACCTTAGTTTATCAAGTAATTGTAAAACCAGTTAGTGCAGCACCAGCTAAACCGTTGGCACCAAAAGGGCCAACCGTGCAGGAAAACTATGGCAAAGCTTCACCCCGTCCTACTTATCAGGACATGATTAAATCGCCTTACGACGAAGAATTGTTTGCCTTTTATGCTACCGCACAATTTGTAAAAAACACCAATGGTGTTGAAACGAAGATTGGCCAGCCCGGCATTTATACTTCCGTTAATGCATCACCCGATAAAAAGTATTTTCTGGCGCGTACATTGGTTAAACCTTTTTCTTATTTAGTACCTGCGTCAGGCTTTAATTCATCACTAGATGTGTTAGATGCAAGCGGCAAGTTGGTAAAACATATTGCCAAACTACCATCCAGTGAAACGGCACCGGGTGGTAACGATAATGTACAAACAGGCCCCCGCAATTATACCTGGCGCAGCAACGAACCCGCAACCTTGTTATGGTGTCAGGCATTGGATAGTGGTTTAATTAAAAACAAGGCTGAGTTTCGTGATGCTGTGTATCAATTAAAAGCACCCTTTACAGGTACAAGCGAAGAATTGTTTAAAACAAAAATGCGCTACATGGGCATTACCTGGAGCGATGGTGAAAACGCCTTAGTAACCGAAGGTTTACGCAGTAAACAAGTAACACAAATTGACCGCTACTTTACGGTTACCGGTGACTTAGAAGCTATTATTACCCGCAACACAACCGACGCTTACAGCAACCCCGGCTTTGTGGTTACAGTGCCTAATCAATACGGACGTAATGTTGCTGTTACTATTGATAATGGCAATAAAATTTTGTTTAACAATACAACGGGTAGTTCACCAAAAGGCGATTTGCCTTTCCTATTATCGTTTGACCTGCATACTAAAAAAGCAGATACACTCTGGCGTAGCAAAGAAGGTAGTTTTGAATCTATAACCCGTGTATTAGATCCCAACAAACTAACCATTATTACCCGTAAAGAAACGGAAAGCGAAGTACCTAATTACTGGCTTAAAAACTTACGCTTACGTGTGGCCGATATTCAATTAACGCAGTTTACAAATCCCTACCGACAATTAGATGGTGTGAGCAAAGAAAAAATTTCTTATCAACGTGAAGATGGTGTAACACTTACCGGCGATTTGTATTTACCAAAAGGTTACGATGCAAAACGTGACGGGCCATTACCGGTGGTAATATGGGCCTACCCTGCCGAATATAATTCTGCTGCGGATGCTGCACAAATACGTGGTAGTAAACACCGCTTTACTTTATTAAGTTGGGGTTCGCCAATATACTATGTAACCCAGGGTTATGCTGTATTAAACAATGCCGAAATGCCCATTGTGGCTACTGACACTGCTAAAAAGCCTAATGATAATTTTGTTGATCAATTACGCATGAATGCCGAAGCGGCTATTAAAAAATTATCATCATTAGGTGTTGGCGATGCTAACCGCGTAGCCGTTGGCGGACATAGTTACGGTGCATTTATGACGGCCAATTTATTAGCGCATACCAATTTATTTAAAGGTGGTATTGCCCGCAGTGGTGCGTACAATCGTACACTTACCCCATTTGGCTTTCAAAACGAAGACCGTACTTACTGGCAAGCACCTGAATTATATAACGGTATGAGTCCGTTTAGTTATGCCGATAAAATTAAAACACCGTTGTTGTTAATACATGGCGATGCCGATAACAACACCGGCACCTACCCTATTCAAAGTGAACGTATGTTTAATGCCATTAAAGGCCATGGTGGTACGGTAAAATTTGTAAGTCTGCCATTTGAAAGCCATGGTTACCAGGCAAAAGAAAGCATTATGCATACCTTGGCCGAGCAATTTGAATGGTTGGAGAAGTATGTAAAAAATCCACCTGCTGAAAACAAAACTAAACCGGCAAAAGGATTTTAATTTTTTGTTACCAGCTGCAGTTCCCTGATGGATCATCCCTTGCGACGCTCCGTTCAACTGCAGTAATACTATTAAGCAATTGATACATAACAGTGCAGCCCGTTATTCCTGCTGCACTGTTTTTATAATTATTAAATTTTGTATAAGTACCAATAATATACTACAGGGACTTTAGTGAATTTTATTACTAGGGCAATACCATATCCCAATGTGTTTACCAAAAATTTGCTATAGGCAAAGCATAAAAAGCTGTGTCCTGTTTCTCCTGCCAGGGAGCCTGATGAAAGTGCCAGCATTTTTCCACTTTATCGTATTTTTTGCCAATATCTATATTCCCCCATTGATAACCAATTTTATACTCCCTACTCTTAGTTGTTATGATTCCAAATATCGTGGGATAAGATGAACCGGATACTCCGTTTGTATATTGTATCGCTTTATCAAACTTTAATATTGTTCCTACCGAAAGTTTAACAATCATTTCCAAATCCGGTTCTGCCATAGTCGTACGCTCTTCTACATACTTCCATTTCGGATGCAAACTATCCAACATAATAAACGGATAATCATAATTTTTATTCGTCGAAATTTTATCTTTAAACAAAACCACTTCTTTATTCAACTTAACGGTTTTTCCTATCCATTCGTTAAAAGGCTGATATTGGTTAAGACTGGTGGTCTTTGCTTTAACAGTTGCATATAGTAAACATATAAACAAACCAATACCTCCAATTATTACCAATAAAATAATTCCGATAGTTTTCATGCTTGTCGTCTTATTTTTTATCAGTTATATACAAGGTTGTTTTACCGTCAACAGATTTCATATTTATCAGAAACCCCGTTTGTTCAATAATCTTAAACGATGTATGTTCACTTTCAAAGTCTGTGTTATTCAACTCTTCTTTTGGTCTATACGTTTTGTTCATTTGCGTAGATTTTGAAACATAATAGTTATCGCCATCTTTATTGACAATAATAAACCAGCCAAAACCAATATTTGAAGCAATTGTTTTGCCCGGTTCATTAAAGGCTTCAAAATGACCAAAGTAAATGTCGCCAGGTAAAGGGCTTGCTTCCATGGCTAAATATTCCGCAGGCTTTTTTACTGGCGGCTTTGTTTCGTTATAAATAAGCATCGTAAATACAGCTACTACCAGTACACAAAAAATCCAACCCAAAATGGTGAATTTAAAAATATAGGGTAATTTTACTATTTCACTTACTTTTTCTGCAGCAAAAGCCTTCATTTGTTGAGTCCAAAAACGAGTAGAAATATTCTTCCCTTCCACTTCATCTCTAAATTCACCAAATGCCTTTTTTGAATGTACACTAAATAAAGCAGTACGTGTTAAACGCCTGTAAACCCTAAACGACATTGGATTATCAGCTTTTTTAGGGTTTTGAAGTTCAAGAGTATTATAAACTGCTTGTTGAATGTTATTAATTACAAAAAACATATTAATTTATACATGTTAAAGATTGATGAAACTTTGGACAAGGCTGATATTAAGGCATTACAAAGTCTGTAAATGTTTTAAAACTCTCTATATCGGACTGTTGTAGTTCTTTATACCGGTTGCGACCGGCCATTCTATATTTTTTATCCTGTAGTATAATAATATGGGTACAGAAAGAAAGTGTTGACATATAATCTACACGTTCTGCAATTTGAATAAATTGTAAACTCCTTTGGGGTAATGCTACTCCCATTTGGCCGTAGCTGTTAGAACCGCATGCCCAAAGTGTACCATCATCTTTAAGGTAAAAAGATGTAAACCCCATAGGAAACACATCTTTTACGCCATCCGCAATCGTATGGGGGTATGTTGGGTTTTGCGAAGATTCATTAATCCCCTGATTTCCATTAGCATTACTACCAAATGACCAGGCAGACCCATCGGTTTTTACTAACATTACATTGTTTTCTGTCGCACGTACTATTTTAACATCGTCCATTACTTTTTTGAAGGTAAGTTGGTATTCTGTAGAAGGGTAACCTAATTTTCCGTAGATATTGTTACCTGCCGACCATAAACTATTATCATTTTTTAAAAGATAAATATTACTATACCCTGCAGCAATTTGTTTCACATCAATTGCGATTTGTATAAGAGGCAGTTCTTGATTTGTTGTTACTCCTAATCCAAACTGCCCATACGTGTCTTGACCAATTGCCCAAACGGTGCCATCTAATTTTAGTATTACTGCAAAATTTCGTCCGGTAAGTACATCTTTTGCGTTATCTGTTATTTTTTCTGTTGTTTTTTGTTGAAAAAAATCTGCTTCTTCTGAGTAGGATATAATTGGTGAGCGCCATACCGAGTTGTCTTTTTTAAGCACATACAGGCGATTACTAATATTTCCATTTGCAATTTTTTTTACACCATCTTCTATTAGCGTATAGCCCTTGGCATTTGTTCCGGGAAAGCTACTGAATACATGGCCTCTGGCCCAAAGGCTACCATCTTCTTTTACAATATAGGTTGCATCTCCTATCGTATATACAGGAAAATGATCTTTTGTATTATCCCATTCAGGGTTGGTACTATCTAAAGGATCTCGTTCCCTTTGACAAGATTGGAGTAATAGCGTTATACAGGAAATACCTATCAACACCCATGTAACACTTGTTAAAATCAGCTTTCTTCTAATATTCATATTTTTTTTTAATAGTATGTTTGTTTATAAACTTATATTATTGTCAGCATTTAATAATATTAATAAAACACAGTATCCTTTACAAAAATCAAACCGTTATCATTTTTACAACATATAAGTATTATTATAATAATTCACCAATGCGTCCAATCTATGTTGTGTTTTTTAGAATGAATAGCACATTCATTTAATTTTAAATAAAGAGGCAATAATTTATTAAAAAAGACTATCCAAAGGCATTCGTAAACTATTTATATAGTTTTTTAAAAACATATTTTCACATTTATATATTTTTTTTTTAATATTTAATTATTGACGTATAATATTTTAAATAATACTATGTAAATAATGTAAAGTATTCCTTGTCTTTTAGCCTATTTTAAAACTGATTGTAGATAAAGATTAAAACTATAGCTAATAACAACTTTTGTTTTGTTTCTATGTATAGCAAAACACATATATTCTATAACAGAAATTATATTTAATCAATTGGAGCAATTGAAAGATGTCAATTATTTCAATTTGCTGGGTGTTAAAACCATTCAAAGTTTTATAAGATTACTGTATATAAACACGATGATGCACAAAGAACAGAACGACGAAGAGTGCGACGCAAGGGACGTTGCTCAGGGCTATGCAGCTTATAACAAAATAATCATACAGCTACAATAGGCTAATTATACCTTCCGTTTTGTGTTCTGCTGGTTTTTTGTACTTTCGCAGCGGTGAGGCACTTTTTCTCCATACTATTTTTCATAATTTACCTTTCTGCTTATGGCGAAGGGCATCAATTGTTGCGTATTCCTTACCTGTTAGACCATTTCAAAATGCATCAGCAAAACGACCCTGAAATGGCTTTTACTAAATTTATAAAAATCCACTACCTGCAACCAATTGCCGTAGATGATGATTTTCAGCAAGACCAGCAATTGCCTTTCCGTACGGTGGATGCAAACACCTTGTTTGCATCATTTTGCTGCGCCACTCCTGCTTCGGTTGAAATAAAATCACCCGAGTTTACTACCGAGAAAAATTATTCTACACATATCGTTCAAATACCCGAGCATAAAAGCTTCGATCTTTTTCAACCACCCCGATACGCCGCTGCATAACTAGTCCTCTTATTTTTTTACGGCGTAAATCATTTATACATGTTAAATGCAATTATCCGCTTTTCCGTAAGGAACAAGCTGGTTGTTGGTTTATGTACATTGGGCCTGTTGGTTGCAGGCATTATCAATCTTAAACAACTTCCAATAGATGCGTTACCTGATATTACCAGTAATCAGGTACAAGTAATTACAGTATCACCGGCATTGGCTTCGCCTGAGATAGAAAGGCTGGTAACTTTTCCGTTAGAACAAGCATGTGCTAACATTCCGGGCATTACGGAAATGCGTTCTATATCTCGTTTTGGCCTATCGGTATTAACCATTGTTTTTAACGATGATACTGATGTGTATTGGGCAAGGCAACAGGTAACCGAAAGGTTAATGATGGCAAAAGAAAATATTCCGCCTGAAGCCGGCACACCTGAGTTAGCACCCCCCACAACCGGTATTGGTGAAATTTATCAATACATTTTAAAACCCGAAAAAGGTTACGAAGGCAAATACGATCTGGCCGAACTACGATCTATACAAGACTGGATAGTACGCCGACAGTTATTGGGTACACCCGGAGTAGCCGATGTAAGCAGCTTTGGTGGTTATTTAAAACAATACGAAGTAGCCATTATTCCGGCACGTTTAAAAAGTATGAACACCACAGTTGGTGAGATTTTTAATGCGTTAGAAAATAATAACCAGAATGCAGGTGGTGCCTATATTGAAAAAGGACCAACGGCACTATTTATTAAAACTGAAGGCCTGGCGGCAACTATTACCGACATAGAAAACACACTGGTTAAACATACACCAACAGGTACACCTATTTTTATAAAAGACGTAGCTACCGTAAACACCGGTCATGCAAAAAGATATGGCGCTATGACCTATAAAGATCAGGGGGAAGTAGCCGGAGCCGTAGTACTGATGTTAAAAAATGCCAATGCATCGCAGGTAATTGAGCAGGTTAAAAACAGGATTGAACAAATAAAACATACGCTACCCGAGGGTGTAGCTCTAGAAACGTTTTATGACCGCACCAAAATGGTTGACCGTGCTATTAAAACAGTAAAAACCAATCTTATTGAAGGAGCCATTATTGTATTACTGGTATTAATACTATTTCTGGGTAATTGGCGGGCAGGTTTTATTGTGGCTTCGGTTATTCCACTAGCCATGCTGTTTGCCATTATTATGATGAACTTTTTTGGAGTATCAGGGAATCTGATGAGTTTGGGAGCATTGGACTTTGGTTTAATTGTAGATGGTGCCGTTATTATTATTGAAGCGGTACTACACCGTTTAGCACATAACAAATTATTACTGGGTACCAATAAAATAAGTAAAGATCAATTAAATACTGAAGTGGAAAAAGCTGCCGGTAAAATGATGAACGCCGCTGTGTTTGGGCAAATAATCATTTTAATTGTTTACCTGCCTATTCTTACACTTACAGGCATTGAAGGTAAAATGTTTAAGCCCATGGCGCAAACAGTAGCGTTTGCGTTAATTGGTGCATTTATTTTATCGTTAACCTATGTACCCATGATTGCATCGGTGGTGCTTTCTCGAAAGGTTATACAAAAAGAAAACTTTTCGGATAAGTTAATGAACCGGTTGAAAAATTTATACCGGCCTGTACTAACCAAAGCTTTGCAGTTTCCTAAAACCATTATCATTGGCACTATTGCATTATTTGCTTTAGCCTTGTTTGTAATGAGCCGCTTAGGTGGCGAATTTATACCCGAAATGGAAGAAGGTGATTTTGCCGTAGATGCCCGCTTGTTAACCGGCAGTTCATTAACCGAAACGGTAAAAGTTACGCAGCAGGCTGTTCATATATTACAAAACAAATTTCCGGAAGTTGAAAAAATAGTAACCCGTATTGGTGCCAGTGAAATACCCACCGACCCCATGCCTTTGGAAATGACGGATATAATGATAAGCCTGAAACCAAAAAGTGAATGGACATCGGCCAAAAGTTTTGAAGAACTGGCAAACAAAATGAGTGAAGCCATGAAAGTAGTACCGGGACTTACCAGTGGTTTCCAGTTTCCCGTGCAAATGCGGTTTAATGAATTAATATCAGGTGCCAAACAAGACGTGGTTTGTAAAATATTTGGCGAAGACCTGGATAGCCTTGCTGCCACTGCTGCCAAATTGGGCAGCATTGTAAACAGTGTAGACGGTGCTAAAGATATTTACATTGAAACAGTTACTGGTTTACCACAAATTGTGGTAAAATATAAACGTGAATGGCTATCACAATACCGATTAAGTATAGCAGAAGTGAATAGATTAATCCGATCTGCTTTTGCCGGCGATGTAGCAGGTATTGTATATGAAAACGAACGCCGCTACGACCTTGTAGTTAGAATGGATGAGCAGAAAGATAAAAGCCTGGAGGATGTACAAAATCTTTTAATTGCTACGCCATCGGGTGACCAGATCCCTTTATACCTGGTAGCAGATGTATCTGTAAAAGAAGGCCCCAACCAAATACAACGTGAAGATGCCCAACGCAGGATTATGGTCGGGTTTAATGTACGCAACCGCGATGTAGAATCAGTTGTAAACGAACTCGACAAAAAAGTGAAACAGGACTTACAATTACCACCAGGATACTTTATAAAATACGGCGGGCAATTTGAAAATCTGGAAAAAGCAAAGGCCACTTTATCCATAGCAGTGCCGGCAGCTTTGCTATTAATACTGGTTATGTTATACTTCGCCTTTTCCTCTATCAAATACAGCATACTTATTTTTTCTGCCATTCCATTATCTGCTATTGGTGGTGTATTTGCGTTATGGTTAAGAGGTATGCCTTTTAGTATTTCTGCCGGTGTTGGTTTTATTGCATTATTTGGTGTGGCCGTATTGAATGGCATAGTACTTATAGCCGAGTTTAATAAACTAAAACAGGAAAAGCTGGATTTAAAAAATATTATTATGCAAGGAACATTGGTAAGATTAAGACCTGTGTTAATGACTGCTGCCGTTGCTTCGCTGGGTTTTTTACCCATGGCATTAAGCCAGGGTGCCGGTGCCGAAGTACAAAGGCCCTTGGCAACGGTTGTAATCGGTGGCTTGATTAGTGCGACAATTTTAACCTTAATCATACTGCCGATTATTTATAACCTGATGGAGAAAAAATCATCTCGCAAAAAAGTACCGGTAGTTGCTAAACTATTACTCCCGCTTTTATTTGTAAGTAGCACTATTAGTGCACAGAAAAAAATAACACTCGACAGCGTTATACAACAGGCGCGCAGGCAAAACCTTTCGTTACAAGCCGTTAAAGAAAATAATAATTATTGGCAATCGCTTGCCAGTGCTACATTTGATCCGCCCAAAACAGAACTGGGAGCAGAATATGGCGGCATCAGCAGCGCCAAAGGCGATAGCCGTTTTTTTCTTTCACAAACCATAGGTATGCCTGTAGTGTATAGTAGCCAAAAGAAATATTATCAAGCCCAGCTTGCGGCGCAGCAACATTTTACACGTTGGAAAGAAACAGAGTTAGACAAAGAAGTAAAACTTAGCTTCTATAATCTTGTTCATGTATTGGAAACGGAAAAACTGTTACATCAACTGGATAGTACTTATAAAAAGTTGTTACAGGTTGCCGATATAAGATACAAAACCGGTGAAACAGATATACTGGATATTAGCGCCATTAATATGCAAATATTGCAGTTTAACCTGCAACAACAGGAGCTACAAAAAGATAAACTAAGTCTGCAACTTTATCTACAGCAGTTAAGCAACAGCAGCAATATTTTTTTGCCTGATTATCGTCTAGCCAACAAGACTCCCGATTTTATAAATACTTCAAGTGAGAGCACACATAGTTTATTAGCCTACACAAAAAGCAATGAAGTTGTCGCCAAAGCATCCATACTAAAAGAGCAAGCCAGTTTAACGCCTGATATTAGTTTAGGGTATGGCAACCAGTCCATAATCGGCTATCAAAGTATTGATGCGGTTAACCAGAAATATTATGATGCCGGTCATCGCTTTCATACGGTAAACCTTACACTAGGTATCCCCATTTTTAATGCAGCAACAAAAGCACGCATAAAAGCGGCTAAAGCAAAAGAAACCGCCCAGCAAAAACAAACCCAAGCTGTAGCCAATGAATTAAAATTAACCCTACAGTCTGCACAAGAACAATATGAAATAAATAAAAAAATTATTGACCAATATGAACAAACGGGTTTAACACAGGCCGATCAGGTATTAAGCTATGCACAAAAAAATTATGCAGCCGGTAATATTAACTATGTGGAATGGAGCACACTGGTTAACAATGCCATTCATACAAAAATTCAATACCTCAATGCTGTAAAAACTTATAATCACAGCATTATTCAATTAGAATATTTAAACTCAAATTAATTGTAACACCGTAACGTATACAACATGAAATATTTTATAACATACATTTTCATCTGTTTATTCATAAGCTGCTCATCCAATAAAGAAGCGCAGCCAGCAGAAGAAAAACACGTTAAAGACGAAGTAACCTTAACACCGCAACAAATAAAACAAGCCGGCATTCAAACCGATACTGTTAGACTGCAACAGTTAAGTAACCTGATAAATGTAAATGGTCAAATTGAAGTACCTCCCCAAAACATAGTATCAGTAAGCTTTCCATACAACAGCTTTTTAAAAAGTACTAAACTCATACCGGGTATGAAGGTTAGAAAAGGTGAAGTACTGGCTATTATGGAAGATAATGCCATCATACAATTGCAACAGGATTACCTGATTACTAAAACAAGATTAATATACCTGGAACAGGATCATCAACGTCAGAAAACCTTACAGGAAAACAACGCTAATGCCGAAAAGGTATACCAGCAAGCAGCTAACGAACTTAAAACGCAGCAAATATTGCTAAAGGCTTACGATGAAAAATTAAGGCTTATTGGCATTAATCCCTCATCACTAAATGAGCATAATATTTCTCGCACCGTAGCACTTATTGCTCCCTTAACAGGTTATGTAAACAAGGTGAATGTAAACATTGGCAAGTATGTTACCGCATCTGATATTTTGTTTGAGCTGGTAAATCCGGAAGATATTCATGCTACCCTGTCGGTATATGAAAAAGATGTAAAAAATATACAACAAGGTCAGTCAGTAGATATTGTTGCCGTAAACGACCCCGAAACAAAATACAAAGCGACCGTGAAGCTTGTTAATACCAGCATTAATGATAGCCGTAACGCAGAAGTACATTGTCATTTCAGTGGCTCCACACCTAACCTGCTGCCGGGTATGTTTGTACAGGCAGGCGTGCATGTTAACCCAAAAGAAAGGATAGCCGTACCCGAAGCTGCTATTGTACGTCATGGCGGACAACAATATATTTTACAATCATTAACCAATAATAGTTTTAAACTGGTAGCCATTAAAACAGGTATTACACATAATGGTGTTACAGAAATTACCGACAACAATTTACCGGCCGGAACTATTATTGTTACCAATAACGCCTATAGTATTCTTGCTCAATTAAAAAATACTGCCGACGAATAACAAACAGATCAAGCCTCAATAACAAAGCCTGTATCAACAATACAGGCTTTGTTATATTATGCACATAAAAAAAGCATCAAGTTTTATATATCTTTTATCGTAATAAAAAACATACTAAACCCGATGCTTCGTGAATAAAACATTCTTTATTAAAAGTTCGTTTTATCCGCACTACAGTTAACTATCGTAGTTACTTTAACTTGGCTAAAACTTATTGATAAACAATAGATTATTACCCAATTTCGCTACTGTAGATTTTCCTGTAATGATTATATATCTAAGATACGTTTTCAACATACCCTTTTCCAAATTTTTACCGGTTTTAGTATGCACTTGTTTTGCACCAGGTTATGCACCGTAAAACCCCGTAAAATGGGGGTTTATGCACAGTTTATGAACGCATATTTTCAAATTGTAGCGGAACACCAATATCCCAGCCTTTTGCAGCTTGTATTACCGTTTGCAGATCATCAATTTTTTTACCGGTTACCCTTACCAAATCATCATTAATAGATGCCTGTACTTTCAATCCGGCTTCTTTAATAAACTTCACCACTTTTTTAGCATCTTCCTGTTTCAAACCATTTTTTACCTGTACTTCTTTCTTCCAGGCTTTGCCTACCTGGCTGCCATCCTTGCTTAAATCAAAAGCTTCCGGTGCAATGCCCTGTTTGTGTGCCCGGCTTACCAGCACATCCAACAACTGTCGCATCTGCATATCATCATCCGTTTCCAGTTTTATTAAAAAAGTTTTTTTATCAAGGTCAATCACTACATGCGCACCCTTAAAATCAAAGCGGTTTGTAATTTCCTTTGTAACCACATTCACGGCATTATCCAAAGCCTGGGCATCAACTTTACTTACTATATCAAATGAAGGCATAAAAACAGTTTTACAAGTAACCAATTATTTTACATGCACGAAGTACGGAAATTTTTACCCATCACAGCATAGTAATTTATAAGCTTTTTTATCGGGGGCTATCAGCAGTAGTAACTCCGGTCAGCAGCAGTCCACGCCTTCTGTAGTAGTGCAATAGCCACGCTGCCCCCTAACCCCCAAAGGGGGAACCGCTAACGCACCATTGCAGCTACTACTGCCAGTCGTGCAGCCTTTCAGCGATACAATAAAACTAAGTCCCGAGTTACAAAACAAGGCAAACAAAGTGAGCCGTAGTTTTGGTTATTCGGGACCAGTCGTGCAGCCCAATGTCATTTAGCTAA
>DHEF01000034.1:187636-190120 GCA_002399735.1 Chitinophagaceae bacterium UBA4857 | reverse complement strand
AACCTTATACATAAAAAAACAAATCTAAAGGTCGCACTCTTTTACTGTAGTAATTCTATTCATCATCGTGTTATGCAATGGTTTCCTTTTTATATTAAAATAATAAGGGTCAAAGTAGTGTCCAATATTCATCATTCATAACTCATCATTCATCATTCATCATTAATTTGAACATTGAACCTTTGGAACTTCTTGAACTTCTTCAACATCTTCAACTTCTGAAACTATGAACCTATCTTTGCCAAATGGAAATTGTATCGGCCAAGTATATTATTAGTAGTGCAACGTATAAGCAATGCCCCGAACCCGATAAACCGGAGTATGGTTTTATTGGACGGAGTAACGTAGGTAAGTCTTCATTAATCAATATGTTGTGTAACCAACGTGGCCTGGCCAAAACATCTGCTACACCCGGTAAAACCCAATTAATCAATCACTTTGAGGTGGTTTCTAACGATGGTAAGAAAAAAGGCCAGAACAAACCCTGGTATCTGGTCGATTTACCCGGTTACGGTTATGCCGTTACATCCCAAAAGTCGCGTAACAACTGGGCTAATATGATTGAATCCTACATTAGAAAACGCCCTAATCTTGGCTGCATTTTCCTACTTATTGACAGTAGGCATGCGCCACAAACCATTGATTTAAACTTTGTTCACCAATTGGGCGAGTGGCAAATTCCCTTTGTTATTGTATTTACCAAAGCTGACAAGAATAAACCCGGTGCAACCAACCGCAACGCCAAAGCATTTTTAGACGAGTTACAGAAAACCTGGGAGGAGCTGCCTCCATTTTTCATTACTTCGGCTATTGACAAAACCGGGAAAGAGGAAATACTGGATTATATAGCCGATATTAATATGGAGTATCACGCAAATCCGCCGGCTTTATAAGTGGTTTGGGCTAAGTAAATGGTTATTTTACATAAAATTTCAATATTCAACCACTTTATAGCTAATAATGTAGGTGATACTAAGGCGAAAAGCGTTAACTTGCGCCCAATTAGGAATTATGAGAAAGTATTTTTCAGAGAAGAGCCTTGTGGTGCTTCTTTTTATACTTGTACTGGTAGTATTTACCATCGCACAATCTGAAACCCAGAAAATGGGTAAGGTTAATGGTTCCCTCATGTCATCTGCACAAAAGGCCGGCTTAAAAATTATGGCTTCTGAAAAGCCAGCAAGCCAACAGTTAGTAGTAAAAACTACAGATCCTCAAGCGATAAATAATTAATAATCTACAGTTAATTACTTATTCCACACCAAACAAACCGGTTTAGCTACTGCAATATTATTTTTTGTATCGGTTAGTTTACCTGTCTTTTTATTACGTTTAAAAACAACAATATTGTCGCTGTTTTGATGCGCTACCAATAAAAAGTTACCTGTCGGATCTATACTAAAATTACGTGGGCCATTACCATTAGTAGGCACTGTTTCAATATGTTTTAGTTTACCGTTTGTGGCATTAACCGAAAAAATAGCAATGGTATTGTTAATGCGGTGTGTAGCATACAAAAACTTTTCGTCCGGCGATAAATGAATATCAGCACTATTAGCAGGTGACTGTTTTTCTTCAGGCAAACTATGAATGGTTTGTGTGGCAGTTAATTTACCGTCTTTATGGTCATATACTATTACCGCACCATTTAGTTCTTCAATTAAGTATACATGTGTACCTGTTTTATTAAAGGCGATATGTCTTGGTCCGGCACCGGCAGGTGATGGTGTTTCAGTATATGCTTTATTTTCTAATGTTCCTGTTGTCGCATCAAAAGGGTAGGTGATAATTTTATCGGTACCTAAATCGGTAACAAATAACCAGCGGTTATCCGGCGATAAAATAGTGCAATGCACATGCGGACTTTCCTGTCTGTCTTTATTAGGTCCACTACCGGTATGTTTAATAGTAGTTTTTGCAGCAGTTAATCCGCCATCATCATTTACACCAAAGCTGGAAAAATTACCACCACTATAATTACCGGTAAAAACATTTTTGCCTGATTTATCAATGGATACGTAACAAGGATGTTCGCCTTGTGTAGCTTGTTTATTTATTAATTGCAGTTTACCGTTACTGTTGTCAAAACTAAATGAGCTAACAGTTCCGCCGCCTTTATCATTACCTAATTCGTTAACGGCATACACAAATTTTTTATCAGGCGATACAGTTAAAAAAGAAGGATCATCGGCAGCAACACTATTGGCTAAAGTAGCTTTACCTGTTTTGCTATCAAAGTTAAATACATAAATGCCTTCACTTTTACTGTTATTAGTGTAAGTGCCTACCAATAGTTTTGTATTTTGTGCATTAAGTACCGACATAGTAATGCAGATGATTGTTGTTATAAAAATTCTCATACCACAAGTTAATCAATAAAAGATGATGCCAGATAGCTAAACCTTTAAGAATATTAATAAAAGGGTTAGCACTATGCAAATTGTTGAATAGAATTAGAGAGCGTTGAAGAGTGAGTATTTAATT
>DHEF01000034.1:134778-187522 GCA_002399735.1 Chitinophagaceae bacterium UBA4857 | reverse complement strand
GGAAATAAATTAAATCCCGATCCTACGGATCGCAAGGGACGATGATAGTAGTAATGCAGTTGATAACATAATAATAATAGTTCAAGTAGGAAAGTTTAACAATAGAGTAAGATATATCCTTTGCCTTCCGGGCTTAATGATGAACCTTTGCGGCTTTATTCACTTTTAAATGCTTTGATAATGATAAAGTCGTTTAATGACTGGTTAACCAACCTGCTAAACAACTGGCATATCAATGATGATTTGCTCCCTTACCTCCAGGTTTTAATATTATTTACAAGTGCTGTAATAATTACTTTGTGTATAGCCTGGATAACAAAAACTATTAGTGTATCGGCCTTTCAAAAACTGGCCAGCAGAACTACTACACAGTTTGATGATATACTTTTAAAGAATAAAGTAATTAATTATTTATCACGCTTGGTACCATTTATAGTTGCGTATAAATTAATACCGGTTGTATCGTATGCTATACCCAGTTTTGCAAAAATTTTATATACAATTGCCGACGTGTATTTTGCGTTATGGGTAATATGGTTGCTGCGTTCTTTTTTACATAGCGTTCGTGATTTTTTAAAAACCAAAGATGCTTACAAAGACAAACCGGTAGATAGTATGATACAGGTGTTGGTTATATTTTCTTACTTTATTGCCGCTATTGTTGTTTTTTCCATCATTACGGGCAAATCGGTTGGTGCCTTGCTGGCTGCAACAGGTGCAGCATCGGCTATATTGTTATTAATTTTTAAAGATTCTATTCTTGGTTTTGTGGCTAGTATACAGGTATCTGTAAATGATATGGTGCGTATTGGCGATTGGATAACCATGGATAAGTACGGTGCCGATGGCGATGTAATTGAAATAAACCTGACCACGGTAAAAGTGCAGAATTTTGATAAAACAATCACTACTATTCCCACGTACTATTTAATATCCGATTCGTTTAAAAACTGGCGGGGTATGCATGCAGTGGGTGGCCGGCGCATAAAAAGATCGGTGCATATAAAAGTATCCAGTATTAAATATTTAAACGAAACGGATATAGCAGAACTGCGGAAAATTCAATTGTTAACTAATTATCTGGATTTTGCAAAAGAAGATATTGCCAAAACCAACCGGCATGATAAAGTGGATGAAGCTCATCCTGTAAATGGCCGGCGGTTAACCAATTTGGGTGTGTACAGGTACTATGTGGAAACGTATATACAACAACATAAACAGTTGCATAAAGAAATGACATCTATGACCCGGCAACTGGCACCTACCATGCACGGCATTCCACTGGAGTTGTATGTTTTTACCAAAGACACCAAGTGGGTTAAGTACGAGCATGTAATGGCCGATATTTTTGACCATATTCTGGCTGCGGTTCCTTATTTTGATTTAGAAACCTACGAACAGCCTAACTCAGGCGATATCAGGTACTTGGCTACAAAAATGCATGCAGGTAAAGATAATAACCACCAACTTGTAGCGGAAAAAGCCTAACTTAATATGTATTGTGAAACGGTGTATTTGTTTTAAATAAAAGTTTAAACGGCTAAAATAGAGTACCTTTGCGCCCCCAATAACAACTTAACAGTTAATTAAAGGTAATTTTGAAAGTAGGTTTTGTAAACATATTTGGTAAGCCTAATGCAGGAAAAAGCACATTATTAAATGCGCTAATGGGCGAAAAACTGGCCATTGTATCGCACAAGGTACAAACCACACGCCACCGCATTAAAGCTATTATGACCGGCGATGATTACCAGGTTATTTTTTCTGATACACCCGGTATTATTGAGCCCAAATATAAACTACACGAGAAAATGATGCAGGCTGTAAAAAGCTCGCTGGAAGATGCTGATGTGGCTTTGTTAATTGTTGATGTAAATGATAATTGGGAAGAATCGGATCAGATGTTTTCTGCCCTTAGGCTAAGAGTACCGGCCATTGTTATTATTAATAAAATTGACCGTGCTAAAAAAGATAAAATACAGGAAGCTATTACCTTTTTTAAAGAAAAAAAGTATTGTAAGGATACTGTTACCATAGCAGCAACAAAGCCTTTTGATACTGCACTTTTAATAAATCCTATTATAGAATTGTTGCCGGAAGGTGAACCGTTTTACAATGAAGATGATATCAGCGATTTACCAACCAAGTTTTTTGTAAGCGAAATGATAAGGGAAAAAGTGTACGAACTTTTTTCTGATGAATTACCTTATCATACTGCTGTTTTAATACGGGAGTATAAAGAAAAACAAACCTTGGTAAAAATTGTAGCCGATATTATTGTTCACCGGGAAACCCAAAAAGCTATTATTATTGGCGAAAAGGGAAGCATGATAAAAAAAGTAGGAATGCTTGCCCGTGCCGATATAGAAGCTTTTATACAACAAAAAGTTTTTTTAGAGCTGTTTGTTAAGGTTAAACCCAAATGGCGTGAAAACGATTTGCAACTTCGGGAATACGGCTATTAATTACTCCCGAGTTTTTATTTTTTACTTTTTAATTTTTAATATATCATGAGCTTTACAGTCGCAATAGTTGGTCGTCCCAACGTAGGAAAAAGTACCTTCTTCAACCGTTTGTTGGAGCAACGCAAAGCTATTGTTGATGATGTTAGCGGTGTAACCCGCGATCGTCAGTACGGCGAAAGTGATTGGAACGGTAAATCGTTTAATGTAATTGATACCGGCGGTTTTGTTAGTGGCAGTTCCGATGTGTTTGAAAAAGAAATTGCCAAGCAGGTATTAATTGCGGTGGACGAAGCCAACGCCATTGTATTTATGGTAGATGCGCATACCGGCCTTACCGATTTGGATGAAGCAATGGCCAATGTATTACGCCGCAGCACCAAGCCTGTATTTTTAACCGTTAATAAGGTTGATAATAACGACCGGTTAATGGAAGCCAGTGAGTTTTACAGCATGGGCTTTGATAAGGTGTTTTTTATGGCAGCCGCAAGCGGTAGCGGTAGTGGTGAATTGTTAGATGCGCTTACCGAAATTATGCCTGAGCAAATAAAGGAAAAACCTGTCAGCGATGAGGAGTTATTGGAAGGTGAGGAAGGTGCTGAAAAAGAAAAAGTGTACGAAGTACCTAAGTTTGCTATCATTGGTCAGCCCAATGTAGGTAAATCCTCTTTGCTAAACGCGTTAATTGGTCAGGAGCGTACCATTGTAAGCGATATAGCCGGTACCACTCGCGACACCATACATACACATTACAACCTTTTCCAAAAAGAGTTTGTGTTAATTGATACAGCCGGTATTCGCCGTAAAAATAAAGTACAGGAAGATCTTGAATTTTATTCCGTCATCCGGGCCATTAAAGCCGTAGATGAAGCCGATGTTTGTATGCTGCTTTTAGATGCCGAAAAAGGTATTACCGCACAGGATTTAAATATTTACAGTTTGGCAGCCCGTAAAGGAAAAGGGTTAGTAGTATTGGTTAACAAATGGGACCTGATACAGAATAAAGAAACCAACTCGGCCCGCGATTACGAAAACACACTGAAGAAAAAATTAGCTCCGTTTAACGATGTTCCTATTTTATTTATTTCAGCCTTAGAAAAAACCCGCATTTTCAAAGCCATCGAAACGGCTTTGCAGGTGGTGGAAAATCGCCGTCGCAGGGTTTCTACATCTAAGTTAAACGAGGTAATGTTACGTGCTGTGGAAAACTATCATGCGCCGGTGGTACGTGGCCATGCCATTAAAATTAAGTTTGTAACACAAATACCAACAGCGGTTCCTTCGTTTGCATTCTTCTGTAACTTTCCTGACGATGTTAAGCAACCTTACAAAAACTATCTGGAAAACCAGTTGCGTCAAAACTTCGATTTAAGTGGCGTACCCGTTCGTCTGTTTTTCCGTAAAAAGTAAATGTTGTAAATAAAAATATATGCAGCCCCCGGTTATTTTTAATCGGGGGCTGTCAGCTTTAGTAACTCCGGTCAGCAGCAGTTCCGGCACAGCTACGCTGGTAACTTACATAAAAGCAACTTTTTGTCGCTTTTATTTAGTTATGCTACAAGTCCTCGGTCCTCCTGCGTCGGCCCTGTGGGCTTTTCGCTACAATCGGGCAGCCCTTCATCATTTACTTATTCTGCATCAATTTATTTATAATCTAATTGTTTACACCTATATTTTAATAAGTAAATGTTGTAAATTGTATCACTAAACACCCTCTATACCTCATACACTGCTAACCAAAATTTAAGCTATGAGGGTAATTTTATTATTGCTACTTCTTCTTGCAACACAGTTTGCATCGGTTCTTAATGCACAAAATCGTTATTGGGTAGGGGTAAGTGGGGGCTTGTGGTCAGCAAATGCCAACTGGGCGGCAACTAGTGGAGGAGCGGGAGGTGCATCGTATCCTGTAACAACAAACGATGTTTTTTTTGATAATGGTTTTAATGGTGTAGTTGATATGGATGTGCTAAGTGCAACCACTTTTCAAATCAATTCATTGCATATACTTAATAGCTCGAATGTAACATTAAAAAGAACGCAAGCTACCGGTGGAGAGCGGGTTTTACAGATTAACAGTAACAGTGTTACTAATGTTGGATTGGATATTACTGCTGGTGCGGTTTTAAATATTGAGGCTAATGCCTTAAGTGGTAGTTTAAACCTTAGACTATCTTTAACAGGAACAAACGGTGTTACTGGAGAAATATTTGGTGAGCTCAATTTTAAAGGTTCTGGCGGAGCTGATTTTGCATCACTCCGGTTGCAAACTGGTGTTGATAACTATGCAGACTTAAAGGTGAAAAGTGGTGGTATAATTTGCTATTTGCCTAATACTGGTAATACTTCTCCTGGATCAGGTAATTATCTAACTATGGAAAATGGCTCGACCTATGCAATCGAAAAGACAGGTGGCTCCTTTCCAACAGGAAACTGGGCTCCAAACTCATTGGCAAAACTTACTAATTTAACGGGGACCGCATTGCCGTTATTTAATGGTACACAATATGGTAACGTGGAGATAAACATACCTAATTTAACTAGTTCG
Organism: Chitinophagaceae bacterium UBA4857; assembly: GCA_002399735.1. Classification (GTDB taxonomy): domain Bacteria; phylum Bacteroidota; class Bacteroidia; order Chitinophagales; family Chitinophagaceae; genus Terrimonas. The sequence continues at coordinate 182,512 of DHEF01000034.1, read as the reverse complement.
CTTAATAACGGAGACCATAATCTTGAAGTAAATAACCTAAATCTTCTAAATACGAATAGCTCACATTTACATGGCGAGATTAAAATTAAAACAGGAACCTCATTGACATCATACAGTATAATTGTTAATGGTAATTTATCGGTTAGTAGTAACTCTCGTATAAAATTAGCAACAAGTACAGTATCAAGTGGCTTTGGAGGAACTTTAGTTGTTAAGGGTGACATTATTAATGATGGTACTATATCTACAGAGGGGACATCCGGAACTATCAATGATTTTATAATAAATGGCGATGCTGCACAATCTTTTACACAAACTGGTCAGTTAACAGGAAGTAATATAAAATTTGTTGTTAATAAGCCTACAAACCACCTTACCTTATTAAGTGATATAACATTCCCCGGACATATATTTTTAGATAACGGAAATGTAATTACTACAAATGGTTTATTAACAATTAAAAGTGGTTTTAATGCTTATAACTTCTCCTCATCAAGTTTTGTAGCAGGCCCCATGAAAAAAATCGGGAATAACGCTTTTATTTTCCCCGTAGGTAAAGGAGAAATTCTATCTCCTATTCATATACCAGCTGGTGGAACGGTAACTGATGAGTTTACCGCCGAGTACCATCGTATTAACCCACATAATACCATTAGCAATACTTACGAAGCACCAATTAATCATATAAGTTACGTTGAGTATTGGACACTGGATATGCCCTCAACTACCGCAGTTAGGAGTAATATAACAGTAAGCGTACATGAGTACAGTTTTGCCAGAAATAACGCTACTCTTTTATTAGCACAAAATGATGGGGTTGACCCAATTTGGAAAAACAGGGGTTATGCCGGTGGAGGCTTTTCTACTTTGGGTAGCGGTTATGTAACTGGTACCTATTCAAATAATTTGTCTATCCCTATAGACAGGGGACGCTATTTTACGCTGGCTACTACAGAAGCCTTCGCCATGAACCCGTTACCCGTTAAATTAATAAGCTTTACAGGTAAGAAGAGTAACCAACATGCGGTGCAACTGAGCTGGCGTTTGGCTGAACAACTGAAAGACAATAAAATGGTTGACATACAAAAAGCGGCTAAACCTGATGGCCCTTTTGTAACCATTACCCGAAAAAATATGGAGAACAACTTGTATGCCACTTATCTGGATGAAGGTGTGACAGAGACTACTTATTATCGTTTAGCTTTTAAAAATGAGGAGGGCAGCACTGTTTACAGCAATACCCTTAGGGTCGATGGTGACCATCAATCTTTAGAAATTGTAAAAGTGTACCCAACGCTTAATCCGGCTAACTACCTGGTTATTACCAGCCATGTAACAACCGGTATGGAAATAACTTGGACAATTTATAATATAGAAGGAAAGGCTGTGGTAACAATGAAGGAGAATTTGGTTAATGGAACGAACCAATCGCAATTACCGGTAGCCTATTTACCAAACGGTATTTATGTAATAAAGGGAATAACAAGTAACACTAAAATAGTCACATATAAGTTTGTTAAATAGTGTGTTATCCATGCAAAATACCGCATTGTTAGTTTGGTACATTATTTGATTTATGTAAGAGTAAGCACCTATAATAAAATAGTTTTACTAGTTTAAAATCATATAATTTATTTAAAATGCGGAATTTGATGACATAAATCAACCGTTTGGGGGATTTGTGGCACCGATTTTGCGTTTTTTTGCATGGAACACGCCCCGTTTTTAGAATAGTAGTTCTATGTAAATGCCCGTTTTCCAAATATCATTTGAAACAAACCGCAAAATATCTTAAGTAAAACTTTTGTATTCATTATCCCTGAACAACATTTTCTTAAGTATGTATGTGAAACACCAAACTAGGTTAAGGGCTCAGTCTTGAGCCTTTTTTTATGCCCATGAGTTAATTTTAATGGATTGTTTAACAAGGTTATATGGCTGAAGGGCTGCCCCGCTTAGGCGTAAATACTTTGCCTGTAGCCAGGCCTTGCGAGGGGCGGGTAAAGATTGCAGCCGGGCGGGGAACTGCTGCTGACCGGAGGTATAAAAGCTGACAGTCCCTAATAATAACAGGATGATGTTTTTTGCCACTAACAATTTTCATTTCAGAAGGAGAGATTATCGCTGTTACAAAAGCCGCTGAAAGGATGCTAAAAAAAGTGGAAGGGGCGAGCTTTATGTGCTAAAAAGTTTAGATTTGCGGCCATTTTAACCCAAAACACAATTATTTTTTAAAAAAGTTCATTTATTTTTTGCCCTTTAATAACTATCCCCTTACCTTTGCACTCCCAAAAAGAAAAGCGGGTTCAACACATGTCACAGCGAATTAGAATAAAATTACAGTCTTACGATCATAACTTAGTTGATAAATCAGCAGAGAAAATCGTAAAAACAGTACGCAGTACAGGGGCAGTAGTAACAGGACCAATTCCGTTGCCTACTCGTAAGAAAATTTTTACTGTGTTACGTTCACCTCACGTTAACAAAAAAAGCCGTGAGCAGTTTCAGTTAGCCACCCACAAACGCTTATTGGATATTTATACTTCTTCTTCACGTACTGTTGATGCTTTAAGTAAGTTAGACTTACCAAGCGGTGTTGAAGTTGAGATTAAAGCCTAACCTGCGTTGATCGCAAGCTTTAGGGAAACTTAGTTCTTTTTAAAATTAAATTTTTACCATCTCTCAAATCACGCTTAGGCGAGGCCAAAAGAGCTCTGGAATATTACATAAAACAAGCCGTTCAGGGTTTGTTTACTGCCGGTACTTCCCCATAAAGGAAAAGGTCGGTGGCAAACGGGGATTGAAGCATCCTGATTGTATGTACCCACATACTATTAGACTATGATGTTGTCCCAATAATCCTGTAAGGCATAAATTTGAACATAACCATGATAGGTATTATTGGGAAAAAAATCGGGATGACGAGCATCTTTGATCCTTCGGGCAAACAAACAGCCTGCACGATTATCGAGGCTACTCCTAACGTAGTTACACAAGTAAAAACTACAGAAACAGACGGCTACAATGCCCTGCAACTTTCTTTCGGCGAGAAAAAAGAAAAACGTGCCACTAAAGCCGAAAAAAATCACTTCGCAAAAGCTAGTACAGCTCCAAAGAAATTCTCTAAAGAATTCCGTAATTATTCTCTTGAAAAAAATATTGGTGAATCAGTAACTGTTGACATTTTCGCAGAAGGCGAAAAAGTTGAAGTTGTTGGTACCACAAAAGGTAAAGGTTTCCAAGGTGTTGTAAAACGCCATGGTTTCTCCGGTGTGGGTGAACAATCGCATGGTCAGCACGACCGTCAAAGAGCTCCGGGTTCTCTGGGTAACTCATCTGACGCCAGCCGTGTAATGAAAGGTATGCGTATGGCCGGCCGTGATGGTGGTGACCGTGTTAAAATGAAAGGATTGAAAGTAGTAAAAGTATTTGCTGAAAAAAACTACATCCTTATCAGCGGTTCAATTCCAGGTCATAACGGTTCTATCGTTCTTATTCAAAAATAAGCACAGCCTTTTGTAAAGGTGTAAACCCAACAAAAACAGTTAGCCCAGGGCTACTAAAAAAACAAGAAAATGAAAGTTGAAGTATTAAATAGTAAAGGTGCCAGTACAGGTCGCTCGGTAGAACTTCCGGAAGAAATTTTTGGAATTGAGCCAAACAATCACGTAATGTACTTGGCCGTTAAACAATATCTGGCAGCACAACGTCAGGGTACACATAAAGTTAAAACCCGTGCCGAAGTACAAGGTGCCAGCCGCAAATTACACAAACAAAAAGGTACTGGTGGTAGCCGTAAAGGTAATATCCGTAACCCTTTATATAAAGGTGGTGGTACCATCTTTGGTCCAAAACCTCACGCTTACGATATTAAATTAAATCGTAATGTAAAAGCTTTGGCTAAGTTCTCTGCACTTTCTTACAAAGTAAAAGAGAGTAACCTTTTAGTTGTTGAAGATTTTAAATTAGAGCAACCTCAAACTAAAGAGTTTGCAGCTATTTTAAAAAACTTAAAAGCTGACAACAAAAAAGTATTGTTCCTTACTGCCGATGCAAACGAGAACAATGACAACCTATTCCTTTCTTACAGAAACATACCAAACGTATTGGGATACACTTTCAACAATATGAACACGTATGATATTGTAAACTCAGGTTTAGTTGTATTAACAGAAGCTGCCGTTAACCAGATTAACGAAGACCTGAAAGAAGCGTAAGCAATAGAAGGGTAGGGACAAAAACAAATTTTGATTTTTAAAAATTAAGGAAGATGAAACTTTCTGAAGTATTAATAAAACCGGTTTTAACAGAGAAAGCAAATGCACAGCAAGATAAATTGCGTCGTTATACTTTCAAAGTAGCAAAAAACGCTAACAAACTGGAAATTAAAAAAGCCGTTGAAGCTTTTTACGGTGTAAACGTAATTAATGTAAACACTGTAGTTTCTCCTGCAAAAAATAAAACCCGTTTTACCAAAGCAGGTTTTATCTCTGGTCGTAAGCCTTCATTTAAAAAAGCTTACGTAACTGTTGCAGAAAACGAAACAATTGACTTATACGCTAACATTTAATTGTAAGCGCTAAGTAAGCAAAACAATTTGTAAACAGAATGGTAGATCAACTACCGCAAAAGTTGAAACGCCTAATAACCAAAAAGGCAAAAAAAGAATAAAATGGCATTAAGAAAATTTAAACCGGTTACAGCAGGCACACGTTGGAGAATAGGTAACGCATACGCTGAAGTAACCACTAATGTACCAGAGAAATCCTTAGTAGAGCCTAAGCAAAGATCTGGTGGCCGTAACTCTTCTGGTCGTTTATCAATGCGCTACAGAGGCGGTGGACATAAAAAGAAATATCGTATAGTTGACTTTAAGCGTGATAAAAAAGATATGGCTGCAACAGTTGTATCTATCGAGTACGATCCAAACCGTACAGCATTCATCGCTTTATTAAACTATACCGATGGTGAAAAACGTTACATCATTGCCCCGCAAGGTTTAGCAGTAGGTGCAACTGTAATAAGCGGCGACACTGTAGCTCCTGAAATTGGTAATGCATTGGTAATGAAAAATATACCATTAGGTACCAACATTCACAATATTGAAATGCAGCCTGGTCAGGGTGGTAAATTGGCTCGTAGCGCCGGTTCATCAGCTCAGTTAACCAACAAAGAAGAAAAATACGCTGTATTAAAAATGCCTTCTGGCGAGTTAAGAAAAGTATTGGTTAACGGATATGCCACTGTAGGTGTGGTAAGCAACAGCGATCACAGTTTACAAAGCATGGGTAAAGCCGGCCGTAACCGTTGGAAAGGTATTAAACCAAGAACCAGAGGTGTAGCAATGAACCCTGTAGATCACCCGATGGGTGGTGGTGAAGGTAGAGCTTCCGGAGGTCAACCTCGCAGCAGAACCGGTCAGTACTCAAGAGGTTTAAAAACCCGTACTAAAGGTAAAGGAAGCGATAAGCTAATCATTCAAAGAAAGAACGGTAAAAAATTAGCTAAATAAAATTTGTTTACCGGCTGTAGAAACTTTGGTCATCGTCCCTTGCGACGCTCCGTTCAACAGCAGTACAAATGGCAACAAAAGTACTAACATCAAAATTTGAACTTGTTCAAATTTTCAAACAGATAAAATAAGATATGGCACGTTCGATTAAAAAAGGTCCTTACATAGCTGCTCACCTTGAAAAAAAGGTATTTGCTGTAAATGAAGGTAAAGCCAAAAAAGGTGTAATTAAAACCTGGAGCCGTAGATCAACTATTTCTCCTGATTTTGTAGGACACACTTTTGCTGTGCATAACGGTAACAAATTTATACCGGTATATGTAACAGAGTTTATGGTAGGCCACAAACTTGGTGAGTTTGCTCCAACCAGAAACTTCAAAGGTCACTCTAAGAAAGACTAATTTTTAAAAGTTGTACGAAGAGTAATCTTCGGTTAACAGATAAACTAAAGAAGGTAAAATATTAACCGGTACATAACCGGAAAATGTTTAACCATAAACATAGTAAAAATGGAAGCAGTAGCTAAATTAAAAAATTACCCAACGTCGCCTCGTAAGATGCGTTTGCTTGCTGATCTTATTCGTGGTCAGAAAGTAGAAAAAGTATTGGCGGAATTGGAGCATAACGCTAAACACCCGGCAGTGCCTTTACGTAAACTGGTTTTAAGTGCTATCAGCAACTGGAAACAAAAGAACGAAGGTGGCGACGAAGGACAACTTTACGTTAAAACCATTTTTGTTGATGGTGGCAGAACTTTAAAACGCATGCGTCCTGCACCGCAGGGTCGTGGATACCGCGTAAGAAAAAGAAGCAACCACGTAACTGTAATAGTTGACGCTAAGTAATTAAGTAAAAATTTGGATGTGTTTATTGGAAAACAGTAACATATTCCTGATGATTAAATAAAAGATTATAGACTGTTTGAACCTAAATTCAAACGTTCAAATTATCACATTGTCAAAATAAAAACATGGGTCAGAAAGCAAATCCGATTGGTAACAGGTTAGGCATCATCCGTGGATGGGAATCTAACTGGTATGGCAGCAAAAAAGACTATGCCGGCAAATTGATAGAGGACCACAAAATCAGGACTTACCTGAATGCACGTATCAATAAAGGCGGTATTTCTAAAATTGTTATTGAGCGTACGCTTGGTAAACTAATTGTTACCATCCACACATCTAAACCTGGTATTATCATTGGTAAAGGCGGTGGAGAAGTAGATCGTATTAAAGAGGAGTTGAAAAAGCTTACAGGCAAAGATGATGTACAAATAAACATTCTGGAAATTCGTCGTCCTGAATTGGATGCGATGATTGTAGGTGATACCATTGCCCGCCAGATTGAAAACCGTATCAACTTTAAAAGAGCTACTAAAATGGCTATTGCTTCTGCATTACGTATGGGTGCCGAAGGAATTAAAGTTAAATTAAGCGGTCGTTTAGGTGGTGCAGAGATTGCTCGTAGCGAAGAATTTAAACAAGGACGTGTACCTTTGCACACTTTCCGTATGGATATTGATTATGCCAACGTATTTGCACAAACTGTGTATGGTAAAATTGGTATTAAAGTATGGATTTGTAAAGGAGAGGTTTTAGCTAAGCGTGACCTTAACCCTAACATTATTGCCGGCGGTAAAAACGAAGGTGGTAATAACACCGGTGGTGAAAGAAGAGGTGGTGATAGAAGAGATGACAGAAGAGGTGATAGAAGAGGCGGTGGCCGTGGTGATAGAAAATAATTAATAAAGCTAATTAGTCGATGTGATGATTTGCTGATGAGATAGCAACTTACACATTAGCAAATTATAACATTATCAAACTGAATTAAGATGTTACAACCGAAAAGAACGAAACATAGGAAAGTGCAGAAAGGCCGCATGAAGGGTGATGCAAAAAGAGGTACTACTATTTCTTTTGGATCTTATGCACTGAAAGCACTTGACGATCATTGGATTACCGATCGTCAGATTGAAGCAGCTCGTCAGGCACTTACCCGTGAAATGAAAAGAGAGGGTAATGTATGGATCCGTATTTTCCCTGACAAGCCAATTACTGCTAAACCTGCTGAGGTTCGTATGGGTAAAGGTAAGGGTAACTTGGAGTACTGGGCTGCTGTAGTAAAACCAGGTCGTATTATTTTTGAAATTGATGGTGTTGACGAAAAAGTTGCTCGTGCTGCATTAGGCCTTGCTTCCGGTAAGTTACCTATCAAAACCAAATTTATCATGCGTCGTGATTTAGTTACCGCATAATAACTCAGTTCAAACTTTCAAATAAATAAAGATGTCAAAAAAAGTAGATTTCAATAAAAGTATCCAGGGTTTGAGCCTTGCTGATTTGCAGGCACGCCTGGAGGAAGATAAACTTCGTTTGAAGAAATTGGAGTTTGCCCACGCTATATCTCCATTGGAAAACCCAATGAGTATTCGTAGCCTGCGTAAAGACGTTGCACGTATTCAAACTGCAGTGAAACAAAAACAAGCTGAAGCTTAAGATAATATTCAAATTAGATAAAGATGTCTGAAAGAAATTTAAGAAAAACGAGGATTGGTGTTGTTACCAGCAATAAAATGACTAAAACCATTACGGTTGCGGTTGAGCGTAAAGTAAAACACCCTATCTACGGTAAGTTCCTTAAAAAAACTACCAAATTTCATGCGCATGACGAAAAAGACGAATGCAGCATTGGTGATGTAGTTAAAATCATGGAAACTCGTCCGCTAAGTAAAACTAAGCGTTGGAGACTGGTGGAAGTGGTAGAAAAAGTTAAATAAGATAAGGGTACTGCGTAGTCAGTATTAAGTAAAATAGTTTTATAATATTTTAAGTACTAAGTACTAAAAGCGAAGTACTCTATTAAAAATCTAACAAGATGATACAGCAAGAAAGCCGGTTAAACGTAGCCGATAATAGTGGCGCAAAAGAGGTGTTGTGTATCCGTGTTTTGGGTAATAGCGGTCAGCGTTACGCCAGAATTGGTGATAAAATTGTGGTTACTGTTAAGGATGCAATACCTGCCGGTGGTATTAAAAAAGGTACCGTAGCAAAAGCGGTAATTGTACGAACAACTAACAAACTGCGTCGTAAGGATGGTTCTTATATTCGTTTTGACGATAATGCAGTTGTTATATTAAACGCATCGGACGAGCCAAGAGGCACACGTATTTTTGGGCCGGTTGCCCGTGAATTGCGTGATAAAGGATACATGAAAATTGTATCGTTAGCCCCTGAAGTGCTTTAAGCATTACAAAAGGTTTTTTTACCTTTGTACGATGCTGATAAGCGAACGGAACGATGAACGGAGCGTCGCAAGCAAAGTTGAACAGAATTACCTTAGCTGGTAAACTAAATAAAAATATCTCATAAAGAGAAAATAAGTAAAATGAGCAACAGATTTAAACCTAAATACAACATCAGGAAGGGTGATTTGGTAATTGTTATTACCGGAGCAGCTAAACCCAGAAAAGATGATAACGGTAAGCTAGAGTATAAACCTCGTGTAGTTAAAGAGGTACTGGTTGAGGCCGGTAAAGTAATTGTTGAAGGTGTTAATGTAGTGTCTAAACACACTAAACCTTCGGCACAAAACACGCAAGGTGGCATTGTTAAAAAAGAAATGCCTATACAAATTAGCAACGTTATGTTGTGGGATGCTAAAGCTAAGGCACCTACAAAGGTTAAACGTGTACGTGAGGAAGGTAAGAAAACTGTGCGTGTGTCAAAGAAATCAGGAGAAACTATATAATCTCTTAGCAGTATTAAAAGCATTAGAAAATGAGTACTACAAAATATACCCCAAGATTGTCGGACAAATACACTAAAGAAGTGGTTCCGGCTTTAGTTAAGAAGTTTGCTTACAAATCTGTAATGCAGGCTCCACGTTTGGAAAAAATTTGCCTGAACCGTGGTGTTAACGGTGCTGTGGGTGATAAAAAATTGGTAGACATTGCTATTGATGAGTTAACTACAATAACTGGTCAGAAAGCAGTAGCAACAATATCTAAAAAAGATATTTCGAACTTTAAGTTACGTAAAAACATGCCTATTGGTGCACGTGTTACGTTACGTGGTGAGAAGATGTATGAGTTTTTAGATCGTTTAATTGCTGTGTCTTTACCTCGTGTACGTGATTTTAAAGGCATTAACGAAAAAGCTTTTGACGGCCGTGGTAACTATACCCTGGGTGTTACTGAGCAAATTATTTTCCCTGAGATTGATATTGACAAAGTAAATAAAATTACCGGTTTGGATATCACTTTTGTAACCACTGCTACTACTGATGAAGAAGCATACGAGTTATTGAAAGAATTGGGAATGCCGTTTAAAAACGCTAAGAAAGAAACTACTAATTAAGTAAAGGTATTTGGTTAAGCAGCGGTGCTGAACTAACCAGATTTTAAAATAAAATAATAATATGGCAAAAACTTCGGTATCAGCCCGTCAACGCAAAAGGGAAAAACTGGTAGAGCAGTATGCAGCTAAAAGAGAAGAGCTAAAAAAAGCAGGTGATTGGACAGCTTTGGACGCACTTCCTAAGAACTCATCTAAAGTACGTTTAAAAAACCGTTGTGGTATAACCGGTCGTCCGAAAGGTTATGTACGTTACTTTGGTATTTCAAGGGTTGCTTTGCGCGACATGGCACTGAATGGTAAAATACCAGGTGTTAAAAAAGCAAGCTGGTAGTAACAAAAGTTGGTCAACAATTTTTTTATAAAGTTGCTGGCAGACAGAAACAATTTTACAAATAACAATTCACAATTTACTTAAAGATGGTAACTGATCCTATAGCAGACTTCCTGACCAGAATTAGGAATGCACAAATGGCGGGGCACCGTATTGTAGAAATACCTGCTTCTAACCTTAAAAAGCGCATGACTGAAATTTTATACAATCAGGGCTATATTCTGAAATATAAATTTGAAGACGATAACAAACAAGGCCTTATTAAAATAGCTTTGAAATACGATGCTGCCAACAAACAGCCCGCTATTCAAAGTCTGGAAAGAGTAAGCCGTCCGGGTTTGCGTCAATATGCTTCACCTGCTGAGTTCAGACGTGTTAAAAACGGTTTGGGTGTAGCTATTATTTCTACTTCTAAAGGTGTAATGACCGATAAAGAAGCGAAAGCTCAAAATGTAGGTGGCGAGGTTCTTTGCTACATATATTAATAGACTATCGGGCATGATGACAATGGCGGCCTGATAAAAAAAGTGTTAAGCGATAATATAAGTTCTCTATACGGAAACTGACCACGTTAAACACACCTTGTCAAAATTTCTTAAAAATATTAATACTGAATTATGTCTCGTATAGGTAAAAAACCCGTTGTTGTTCCTGCCGGTGTAACTGTTACAGTTGGCAAAGACAATGTTATTACTGTTAAAGGTCCTAAAGGCGAATTGAAAGAAGCTATTGACCGCGATATTACTGTAGAAGTAAAAGACGGAGAAGTTACTTTCTCTCGTCCTACTGACCAAATCAGACACCGTGCTTTACATGGTTTATATCGTGCACTTATTGCTAACCTTGTTAAAGGGGTTACTGATGGTTATGAGCGTAAACTGGAATTAATTGGTGTAGGTTTTAAAGCTACTAACCAAGGTAACTTGTTAGATCTGGCTTTAGGTTATTCTCACAATTTTATTATTGAAATTCCTAAAGAATTAACTGTTGCTACACAACAGGAAAAAGGTCAAAACCCCATCATTACTTTAAACGGTATTGACAAACAATTAATAGGACAGGTTGCGGCTAAATTACGCAGCTTACGTAAGCCTGAGCCGTACAAAGGAAAAGGTGTTCGTTATATGGGTGAAGTGGTACGTAAAAAAGCTGGTAAATCTGCTGGTAAATAATTTAAGCAGGCTTAGCAAGTTGTAAGTACAAATAATATTGAATAAAGTCCTGGCAGAATCAGGATATTAAATAAAAGAAGATGTCAAACGTAAAATCTCTTAGAAGGCAAAAAATCCGCTACAGTATTCGTCAGAAGATTAGTGGAACATCAGAAAAGCCAAGATTGGCAATTTTTAGAAGTAACACTGATATTTATGCACAGTTAATTGATGACACTAACGGTGTTACCATTGCTGCCGCATCATCTAAAGACAAGGATATTAAAGCACAAGCAGGTACCAAAACTGAAAAAAGTAAGTTAGTTGGTGCAGCTGTAGCACGCAAAGCCGGTGAGTTAGGTGTAAAAGCTGTTGTATTTGACCGTGGTGGTAACTTATACCATGGCCGTGTTAAAGCAGTAGCCGAAGGTGCAAGAGAAGGTGGTTTACAATTCTAATTTTCAACAACGCAAGTTTCAAAACTGAAATAATGTCAAAAGCAAATTTAAACAAAGTAAAAGCAGGTGACCTTGAATTAAAAGACAAAGTAGTTGCCATTAACCGTGTGGTTAAAACTACCAAAGGTGGTCGTGCTTTTAGCTTTTCTGCACTAGTAGTGGTTGGTAACGAAGCAGGTGTAGTAGGTCATGGCTTAGGTAAAGCTAAAGAAGTTCAGGAAGCTATTACAAAAGGTATTGAAGACGCTAAGAAAAACCTGATTAAAGTTCCGGTAATGAAAGGTACTATCCCTCATGACCAATGGGCTAAAGAAGGTGCTGCTAAAGTATTAATTAAACCTGCTGCTCATGGTACGGGTGTAATTGCGGGTGGTAGTATGCGTGCTGTGTTAGAAAGCGCTGGTGTTACTGACGTATTAGCAAAATCTTTAGGTTCGGCCAACCCACACAACGTGGTAAAAGCAACTTTTAAAGCTTTGGCTTTATTACGTGAGCCGGTTAGCATAGCTAAAACCAGAACACTGGGATTAAAGAAAGTATTTAACGGATAAATGTTAATTGTTAATCGTTATTAGTTAATCGAATGTTTGACCAATAACTATTAACCTTTAACTATTAACTTATACATATCATGAAAAAGATAAAAATTACGTTAGTTAAAAGTCCTATTGACCGCCCAGAGCGTCAAAAGCTTACATTAAAAGCTTTAGGACTTAACAAAACCAACTCTGTTAAAGAAGTTGAAGCTACTCCTCAAGTTTTAGGTATGGTGCGTAAAGTAGAGCACCTGGTTAAGGTTGAAGAAGCTTAATTAAAATAAAATAGTAAGGTTTGCAATGTTTTCGTAACATTGCAAACTTTTTCGTTCATATAAGCGAGCTCCAACTGCTTTTGGAGCGCTAAGTAAAAAATAAAAGCAATACAATGAAACTACATGAATTAAGACCTGCAAAAGGCGCAACTCACAAAGAAAAAAGAATTGGTCGTGGTGAAGCATCAGGACATGGTGGTACTTCTACAAAAGGTACAAAAGGTGCTCAGGCCCGTACAGGTTACAAACGTAAATTAGGTCACGAAGGTGGTCAGATGCCTCTTCAGCGTCGTGTGCCCAAAAGAGGTTTTAAAAACCCACACCGTGTTGAATACAAAGTAATCAATGTTGGTCAGTTAGATCAATATGCTGAAAAATATGGTTTTACCGAGTTTTCTTTGGAAAATTTATACATTAACAACCTGATTGGTCAAAACGACAAACTTAAGTTGTTAGGAAACGGTGAATTAAAAGGTAAGTTTACTGTAAAAGTAAACGCAGCCAGCGCTAAAGCTATCAGTATTATTGAAGCTGCAGGCGGTACAGTAGAAATTGTTAAGTAATTTTCACTAATTTGCATCGACGCACATAGTGCGTCTTTTGCTTTTTTGGCCTTAAAAAACTGATTACATTTCGTGAAAAAGTTCATCCAGACACTTAAGAATATTTGGAGCATAGAAGAGTTAAGAAAGAAAATTCTTTTCACTTTAATGCTTATTGTTATTTATCGTATTGGTTCGCACATTGTGTTACCGGGTATCGATCCTATTGTTTTAGAAGAGTTGAATAAAAACAACGCTAGCAATGGTATACTTGACCTGATTAATACATTTGCCGGTGGTGCCTTTAACATGGCATCTATTTTTGCGTTAGGTATTATGCCTTACATTTCTGCTTCTATCTTTATGCAGTTAATGACGGTATTAGTACCAACTTTCCAAAAAATGCAGAAAGATGGTGAAAGCGGACGTAAAAAAATCAACCAGTACACTCGTTATTTAACTGTAGCCGTAACAATTGTTCAGGCTTTTGCTTACGTTAGTTATTTACGTCAAACTTCAGGCCCGGCTATTATGCCTGGTTTTGGTACAGCGTTCTTCACTATTTCTACCATCCTTACACTTACTGCAGGAACCATGTTAGTAATGTGGATGGGTGAAAAGATTACAGATAAAGGTTTAGGTAACGGTACTTCACTAATTATCATGGTGGGTATTCTGGCTCGTCTTCCACAATCATTCTTTCAAGAACTTACCAGCCGTTCAGTACGTGCGGGTGACATCTTGATTTTTATTGTTGAGATAGCTGTATTAATTGCCATTATCTTAGGCTGTATATTGTTAGTGCAAGGGGTACGAAAAGTGCCTGTTAACTATGCCAAACAACTTACCGGTAACAAACAATTTGGCGGTGCCCGTCAGTTTTTACCTTTAAAAGTTAACGGTGCAGGTGTAATGCCTATCATATTTGCTCAGGCAATTATGTTTTTACCAACTTTGTTTACTTTAGGTAGTACTTCATCTATTGGTAAAGCATTTACCGATCATAAGAATATCTGGTACATGGTTATTTACTCGGTAGTAGTAATCGGATTTACTTTCCTTTACACTGCTTTAATATTCAATCCTCGTCAGATATCTGATAACCTTAAGCAAAACAATGGTTTTGTACCGGGTGTAGCACCAGGTCAGCCAACTGCCGATTATATTGGTACCATCATGGACAGAATCACTTTGCCAGGTGCTATATTATTAGCCCTGTTAGGTATTCTGCCTGGTATTATCGAACTTATCTTCGGTATGCAGCAAGGTTTTTCTACTTTCTTTGGTGGTACATCTTTACTTATTATGGTAGGTGTAATTTTAGATACATTGCAGCAAATTGAAACACAGTTGTTAATGCGTCAATACGATGGCTTAATGAAAAGCGGCCGTGTACAAGGACGTCAAACAACATCTGCTGTTCAGATTTAATAACTATTTTACAAGTCATTATAAAGCCGGTAATTAATTACCGGCTTTTTTTTACGATATTTGCGTATGATTTTTTTGAAAAACAAAGAAGAGATTGAAGAAATGCGCAAAAGCGCATTGTTAGTAAGTGCCACACTTACCGAATTGGCTAAAATATTAAAGCCCGGCATCACCACTTTATCGCTTGATAAAATGGCTGCTGAGTTTTTGGCCGATCACAAAGCCACCCCTTCATTTTTAAATTTTCACGGTTATCCGTTTAATACCTGCATGTCGGTTAACGATGTGGTGGTTCATGGTTTCCCTAATAAAATAGAACTAAAAGAAGGCGATATTATTTCCATTGATATTGGCGCTTACCTGAACGGCTGGCATGGCGATCATGCGTACACATTCGCCATTGGCGATCCTGGCGAAGCTACCATGCAATTAATCGAAGCTACTAAAGCCTCTTTGTACAAAGGCATTGAAAAAGCCGTTGCAGGTAATCGTGTTGGCGACATTGCTTTTGCTATACAAGATGCTACCGAAAGAAAATATGGTTATGGTGTTGTGCGTGAGTTAGTAGGTCATGGTCTGGGTCGTAGTATGCACGAAGATCCGCAGGTACCTAATTACGGTAAACGTGGTTCGGGCACCAAACTAAAAGCCGGTATGGTACTGGCCATTGAACCAATGATTAACATGGGTAAAAAAGAAGTGTATACCGAAGAAGATGGCTGGACAATACGTACCAAAGACGGCAAACCTTCTGTGCATTTTGAGCATGATGTATGTGTGGGTACTGATAAGGCCGATATACTTTCCAACTATGCACCAATAGAAGAAGCTGAAGCAAATAACCCTAACTTATTTACAGTTCGTAAAAAGGTAGCTGTCGTTTAATTTTGTTGTTGACCAGCTGCAGTAACACAGATGATCGTCCCTTGCGTCGCACTCTTGTACTGCAGTAATACTATTGAACAAGGTTAATAGTTCATTGTTAATAGTTTATCAATTGTGAAGTAGACCTATAAGGTTTTTAAAACCTTATAGGTCTTAACATTTAAAGAAAGCAATCTCGCATCTGACATCTCAATTCTCAAATCTCAACTCTATTCTCTCTTGAAATCAAAAACAACTATCATAATAGGCGGTGGTGCAGCAGGTTTTTTTTGTGCTGTTAATCTTGCCCGGTTAAGGCCCGATATGAAGGTTGTTATCCTCGAAAAAACAAGTAAGCTACTATCCAAGGTAAAAATAAGTGGTGGCGGCAGGTGCAATGTAACCCACGCTTGTTTTGAAGTGGGAGAAATGAGTAACCGTTATCCCCGAGGAAAAAATTTTGTAAAGAAAATATTCCATCAGTTTTTTACTACCGATACCATTGCCTGGTTTAAAGAAAGAGGAGTAGCCATTAAAGCCGAGAGAGACGGACGCATGTTTCCTGTAACCGATTCATCGCAAACCATTATTGATTGTTTATTAAAAGAAGCCAATAAATATCAAGTAGATATTAGAATGAGTGTAGATGTTACGCATGTTGAACAACAAGGCGAACAAGTTATTTGTACAACCCGTAATGGCGAAAAAATTACAGCAGATTATATTTGTGTGGCTGCCGGTGGTTATCCCAAATCTGCCATGTTTGAATGGTTGACACAAACCGGACATAGCATAGCTAACCCCGTACCTTCATTATTTACATTTAATATCCCCAAACATCCTATTACTGAATTAATGGGTGTAAGTGTGCCTGATGTAAAAGTTAAAATTGCCGGAACAAAGCTGGAACAACAAGGTCCGGTGTTGGTTACACACTGGGGCCTAAGTGGCCCGGCCGTTTTAAAACTAAGTGCATGGGGAGCCAGAGAATTACATGATAAAAACTGGCAGTACGAGGTAAATATTAACTGGTTACCTGCTTATAAAGAACCTGAATTAAGAACTGTTTTACTGAATATAAAAGAAGAGCATAAACAACAAAAAGTAACCGGTAAAAATGCATTTGAATTGCCTAACAGATTATGGGATTTTTTTGTTGCGCAATCGGGTATTAACCCGGATCTGAAATGGGCCGATGTACCGCTTAAGTTGTTAAACAAGCTGATTGTTATTTTAAATAACTACACCATGCAGGTAAGTGGCAAAACAACTTATAAGGAAGAGTTTGTTACAGCAGGGGGCATTAATATTCAGGAGGTAGATGCAAATACCATGATGAGTAAGCTAATACCCAATTTATATTTTGCCGGCGAAATAACGGATGTGGATGGTATTACAGGCGGTTATAATTTTCAATATGCATGGACAACCGGATGGATAGCAGCAAATAGTATTGCCAAACTTGCTACTAGTTAATGCTTCACTTTTGCACCTTTGGTTAAGTTATTGCCGTGGGTACCATCTTCAAAAATTGCAGGAACAGAAACTAAGGATTCACCCGCTTTTGGTTGTAATACATTAAAGTGCAAATGTGCCACATCAGTAAAACCCGTCATGCCGCTTAAACCAATAGCCTGACCTTTACTTACTATATCGCCTACTTTCATAAATGCACCTTGGTATTTTAAATGTACATACTGCGTAAATAAACCAGAGTGGGGATGATAAATAGTGATAAAATTACTCTTATCATTATTGCGCCATGCTTCCGTGTCGCCGCCATATTTATAATCTTTTATTACACCCACTACATAACCATCATCAGCACTGCAAACAGTATCACCAATGCTTAAATTAAAATCAATAGCATATTGACTATAGGCAGATGTATGTGAATAGCGACCTGTATAACCTTGAATAATGGTATAGGTTTTTCCTTTTAAGAAAGGGTAGGCGAGAGGTGAAGGATTTACTGGTAGATGTACATCGCCTAAGTTGGTATATAAACCCAGAATAGGATTTTGTTTTGCAGGCAGATAAAAATGTAAAATAGTATCTTTTTGTTGTGGGATGGTAATAGTATCCATCAACCTTACAAAGTCTTGCAATTGGCTATTGTTGGAAATAGCATTTACCCTGATAGGGCTCATTAAAGAATTATCAATAATAACCGTTAAGGTATCGTTTTGGTAACTATAAGTTTTATGATGCGTAAACTGACGGTAGGTTTGCTTGGGTAATTGTTGTTGCGAAGTACAAGCTGTAAGAACAACAATACTAATACAAATAAAAATGGTGTTTACAAGTTTCATATTAAACAAATCCGGTAAGTCGTAATAAATAATGGTTTAAATCTTTCTACCCTGCATCACACTGATAGCTGAGCCTTCAGCTAAGAAAACAGATACTGATTTTTCGTTTTTCAAAAAATCAAATTCAGCACCATAAATGTTTGCAAAGTCAACATCAACAGCGTAGCTTTTTACAGGATATACTTCCCATCTTGGATGTTGTACCTGGTATTCAGAAGTTTTATTATCGGAAATTTTTGCATAACCCCAGTAATGTTCTGTAATAAATTCTTCTTCGCTGTCTTTGTTTATGGGCACCGGTGTTGTATCAGCTGTAACACTTAAACTATTCCAGTTTTTCTTTTTCCATTTATATTCAACCGTTAAATCATTATCAGTTTTTACCCAGGAATGTGCCATGGGCATGGTTTGATAATTTTCTTTGTACACTGCGTTGGCTACAAAAGTTAATGCTGGTTTAGGTACTATTTCTTTAATAAAAACTACACCACGTTTCCATTCGCCATTATCGTTGTAGCGAACATAAAACCGCAGGTTTACTTCTTCAAAGTTTACATGAAAAGGAATTTTAAAGCCTTTCAGTTTTGTGTTTATAAACATAAAACCTACGAGGCTTACATAACAGGTATTATTCCATAAATCAATTTCGGTTTTAGCTGGTAAATATTTTGCAAGCAAGTCAGGGTTAATCTGGTAATTAACCATTGCCAGTTTACGCCATTCTGCTTGTAAAAAAGTACCTGCCATTAATCTAATTGTTTACTTAGTTGTACATAACTAAAAGCGGTAAATGGTATTAGTAATAATGCCAACCAAAACCAGCTGCAAGAAAAAGCCAATACTAAAATAATAGTAAGTAGCAAAACATACAACGGGTAGGTGATAAGCGAAATACCTAAAAACACTGAATCGTAGTGATCGGTTTTACCGGCTTTTTTAGTAACAAAATTTTTTACCGGAATAAAAAATGGTGCATGAATAATAAGTCCTAATAAGGCAGGTATTGCTAAAAGTATTTTTTTCCAAACAGGTACAGGAACGGTTAACATTTCCTGTTTTTTGGCTGTGTCGTTAGCATCAATTTCAAATACCAATTGGTTTAATTCGGCTTTTAATGCCTGGTTAAATACCATGTTTTTTTTGCCATCGGTATCGTAAACTTCTATCAAATTTTTATGTATAGGATTACCAATATTGATAAAAACATTTTTACCAAATAAACGGAATGAGTTGTAGTTAATACCAACTGGTAGTACATACATGGGGACGTTTTCGTCCCAGGCTTTCGTGGCTAAACGTGCAGTACCTTTTTTTAACGGACGTAAATGCCACTCGTTAATACACAGCCCTTCGCTAAAAATTAAAACAGCCTCGCCTTGTCTGAATTTTGTAATACAACTATCAAAGGTTTTATAGTTTTCGCCCAGGTTATCGTTGCCTTCGCTACTGCGATAAACCGGTAATATGCGTACCGCAGTTAAAAATTGTATAACTCTTTTGCCCTTAAACACATCACCACGTGCCAGCGACCAAATGGGTACTTTAAACAGTATATCCATTAATATGGCATCTAAAAAAGAGTTGGGGTGGTTCATCGCCAACATAAATGGCGCATCTGATTGTAATAGTTTTGGATGGCTCACTTTTATTTTACGGGCAAAAATGAACATGCCCAGCCTTACGTAGGTTTTTAAAATTGCGTATAACAAGGGGATTCTAAATTTTGCGTGAATGTAGGAATAATTTACTAATTAGCTAATGTGCCAATTTGCTAATGTGTTGATGAAAAAGGTTAATAGTAAAGTAGTTTATTACTCTGAACTATCAACGATGAACTAAAGATGAAGGGCTGCCCCGCTTAGAGACTGTTTAAGTTTCTTAAAACAACCTTGTTTTCTCTTTTTTTACCCGCAGATGGTGCTGATTTGATGTGCAGATTTTCGCAAATCAGCGTCTCATTTGCGAAAATCTGCGATGTTTTCCTCTGCGTAATCTGCGGGTGAAATTTTTATTAAAAACTTAAACAGTCTCTTAGGCGTAAATCCTTTGCTGGCAGCATGGTTAATGTGTGTTGGCCACAGCAAAGATTGAAGACGGGCGGGGAACTGCTGTTGATGGGTGTTACTGCTGCTGAGAGCCCCTGATTAATTAGATAATTTGTTGATTACATAATTTGAAAATGAAAAATAGTTTATAAAGCGTTGATTATTATGTAGTTTATAAGTTTGTATTTTGCCAATAATTTTGCGGCTGTTTATGCAATAAAGCCTTTAAAAAACGTATCTTTGCACCCCCGAATTTTTAAACCCTCGGGGACAAACAACATGTTTATTAACAAACACTTAAACGCTGATGCACAGGATAGCGCTGGTGGTGAGGTAGAAGTACCTGCTACTGAAGCTGCTACTACAGCGACAACAACTGCACCTGTGGCTGAGCCGGTTGTAGAAACTGCTCATGATGATTTTGACTGGAACGTTGACAAACGTAACGTAACTTCTTACTCTAAAGAAGAGAAAGAAAAATACGATACTGTTTATGACAACACTTTCGTACAATTAAACGACGGTGAATTAATCACTGGTCTTATTGTAGGTTTAACTAAAACTGATGTGGTTTTAAACATTGGTTTTAAAAGCGATGGTTTAATTTCTTTAAACGAGTTCCGCGACTTACAAGGTTTAAAAGTTGGTGATGAAGTTGAGGTAATGATTGTTGAAAAAGAAGACCGCGACGGACACCTTAACTTAAGCCGCAAACAAGCCCGTATTACACGTGCCTGGGAAAGAATTGTGGAAGTACACAAAACTGGTGAAGTTATTACCGGTGCTGTTACCTCTAAAACTAAAGGTGGTTTAATTGTTGACGTATTTGGTATGGAAACTTTCTTACCAGGTTCTCAAATTGACGTTAAACCTGTTACCGACTACGATCAGTTTGTTGGTAAAACAATGGAGTTTAAAGTAGTTAAGATTAACGAAACTATTAAGAATGCCGTTGTATCTCACAAAGCATTAATTGAAAGCGATATTGAAGCACAACGTGCTGAAATAATGAGCAAACTAGAGAAAGGGCAAGTATTAGAAGGTACTGTGAAAAACATTACTGACTTTGGTGCTTTCATGGATCTTGGTGGCTTAGACGGCTTATTGTACATTACCGATATTTCATGGGGTCGTATCTCACACCCTGCTGAGGTGTTGAAAATGGATCAGAAAATTAATGTGGTTGTTCTTGACTTTGATGACGAGAAAAAACGCATTAGCCTTGGTTTAAAACAATTAACGCCACATCCTTGGGACGTATTACCAGAAGCAATTGTTGAAGGTAATTTAGTAAAAGGTAAAGTAGTTAATATTGAAGACTATGGTGCTTTCTTAGAAATACTTCCAGGTGTTGAAGGTTTAGTACACGTAAGTGAAATTACATGGGCTAACACACCAATCAACGCTAAAGAATTCTTCAAACTTGGCGACGAGTACGAAGCTAAAATTGTTACCCTTGATAAAGAAACTCGCAAAATGAGTTTATCTATCAAACAGTTAACTGAAGATCCTTGGAGCGATATTGAAAGCCGTTTTGCTGAAGGTAGCAAACACGCCGGTACGGTGAAAAACATTACCAACTACGGTGTATTTGTTGAGTTGGCATCTGGTATTGGTGGTATGATTCATATCTCGGATCTTAGCTGGTTGAAACGCTTTAACCACCCTGGTGAGTACACCAAAGTTGGCGAGCAAATCGACGTTATTATCTTAGGTATTGACAAAGAAAACCGCAAACTACAGTTAGGTCACAAACAATTAGAAGAAGATCCTTGGAACGCTTTACAGGATACCTTCGCCATTGGTACCCAACACGAAGGGACCGTAATCCGTCGCGACGATAAAGGTGCTGTAGTACAGTTGCCTTATGGTTTAGAAGGATTTGCTCCTAACCGTCACTTGAACAAAGAAGATGGTAAGAGCATTGGTGCCGACGAAACTGCACAGTTTGTTGTTATCGAATTCGATCGTAACGAAAAACGCATCGTTCTTTCTCACAGCCGTATCTGGGAACAAGGCCAGATAGAAGAGAAAGAAGCTGCTAAAAAAGAAGCAAGAGTTGAGTCAGAGAAAACAAAATCTGCCGTTAAAAACATCCAAAGCAAAGTAGAAAAAGCAACCTTAGGTGACTTAGGTGTTTTAGCTGACTTGAAGAAAAAACTGGATGACGAAGCTTCAAAAGGCGAATAAGTTTTAAACTTATACCATATACAACTGCCGTAGCCCTGTGCTGCGGCAGTTTTTTATTTTACTACATAAAATAAAAAAGCTATGTTGCACAACGCAAAAATGTAAATCAACATTTCTGTTTAGGTTAGGCTTTAAGTTTTTTATGTTACCGGCTGTAGTAACACAGATGATCGTCCCTTGCGTCGCACTCTTCAACAGTAGTAATGCTAATCAGCTTTTAGCCGTATAAAATCTTGTAACGTTTAGGTATTGTCAAAGTATAATAACATATTTAAACGCCAAACATTAAAACAACACTTTACATAAGCAAGGCGTACCAGCTTTTAGCTTTCGGCATTTTGCTTATAGCGTAATAAATCATGTGGGAACGATTAGTAAAATATAGTTTGGTGCGCAAAATTGTACATGCCATTGTTGGTATAGTATTTTATCCGCGTTTAGCCATTTTTAATAAACTGCGTTTTGAAGGCACTGAACATTTTAAAAACCTGCCAAAAAAAAATGTGTTGTTTGTCAGCAACCATCAAACCTATTTTGTTGATGTAATAACTTTTCTTTCTATTTTCTCTGCAGTAAAGTGGGGTAAAAAAACAAGACTGGGGTTACCTTATTATATTTTAAATCCCTTTACCAATGCCCGGTATATAGCTGCTGCCGAAACGATGAAGAACACCTGGGTGGCCCGTTTTTTTCGCTTAGCAGGCGGGGTAGTGGTGAAACGTACCTGGAACAGTAACAGCAACGAAGTACGTAAAGGCCTGGATCCATCGGACACACGCAAAATAGCCCGGGCTTTAGAAAAAAACTGGGTAATTACTTTCCCTCAAGGTACTACTACACCTTATGCTGCCGGCCGTAAAGGCACTGCCGTTATTATACGTTATACAAAACCCGTGGTAATACCTGTTGTAATAGAAGGATTTTCAACCGCATTTGACAAAACAGGATTGAAAACACTTAAACGGGGCACACGTTTAAAAGTAAGATTTAAAGCTCCGTTAGATATTGATTACAACGCTCCGGCGGAAACAATTATGGCACAGATAATGGAAGGTATTGAGCAAAGCAGTGCGTATGCCAATAAATCTTTTGTTGCCAATTCAACCGCTACGCAAACCATTGAGTAAGAATTTATACGCCGTTCCTAGCTTTTATTAAAGCCTTTTAAAGGTATTTAGTGCTAAAATGCATAATATTGTAATAGCAATATTTTAATAATAAATACTGCCATACTTTTCTTTACAACTGTTATCATTCAAAACACTGCTTAAACTACCCCTAAGGCTATGATACAAAAACCTGCTACCATTAAAGAAATTGCCAAACGTCTGAACGTTTCAATTTCTACTGTATCACGTGCATTACACGATCATCCCGGTATTGGATTGCGTACCAAAATGCGTGTACAGCAAATTGCTACCGAATTAAATTATGTGCCTAATCAGGCTGCTATTTCTTTTAAGCAAGGTAAAACAAAAACCATCGGTGTTATATTACCTAACTTTAGCGAAGACTTTTTCTCCATTGCTATTACCGCTATTGAAGATATGGCCCAAAGTAATGGTTATACTGTACTAACCGGCCAAAGTCTGGATAATGTGGAAAGAGAAAAAACTTACGTGGCCACCATGCAAAAGCACAGGGTAGATGGTGTATTGGTTTCTTTATCAAAAAACACAACCGATTTTGCACCTTTTGAACAATTAATGGCCAGCGGTATACCCGTTGTTTTTTTTGACCGTATACCACAATCCTTTGATGCGTACAAAGTAAGCTGTGATTTAAGCAAGGCTACCGGTCAACTGGTAGATTTGCTGGTAGAACAAAAACATAAACGAATTGGCTTTATAAATGGCCCCGAAAGCATGGCCTCTTTTAAAGAACGTGCCGATGGCTTTATGGAAAGTGTAAAAAAGCATCAGTTAAACGATAAAGATATTTCGGTAGTATCAACAGATATGACCAAGGAACAAACCAATAATGCCATTAAAAAATTATTGGATAAAAAAGACCGCCCTACAGCTATTATAGCTTTTAACGATTATGTGGCGCTTGAAGCCATTAAATTTACCCGTGAACAAGGTTTAAAAATAAATGAGGATGTAAGTTTTGTAAGTTATGCCAACCTGCCCATAACTACTTACCTGGAACAGGGGTTGGTAGCATCGGTAGAACAGTTTCCGTACGAGCAGGCAGAAAAAGCAACCGAGATGTTGTTTGCTTTACTGGATGAAAAAGGCGATACTTCAACGCTGCAAAAAGAACATGTTTTTCAGGCAGAAGTAGTACTTCATTAAAAAAGAAAAAAATAATTGCTAACTATTTTGCTGTTAACTCTCAGGCACTTACTTTTGCCGCGGAGAGCTGGCAGAGTGGTCGATTGCGGCAGTCTTGAAAACTGTTGACTGTAACAGGTCCGGGGGTTCGAATCCCTCGCTCTCCGCATCCTACATTAATACTTAGGAAAAATAATAAAAGCCTGTAAGTGCACACTTGTAGGCTTTTTGCATTTTATAAATGCATTAAGCATTATTTATTAGTACCGTAGATGAAGATGTCGCATATATGTAAGCATGAGCTTTTTGCAGCATACCGAATTAATTGGGGGAATCTTGTTCGCTAATCAATAGCGTGTTATACATCAATTTTCTTTTTAGCTAAAATAGCTTTATAATAATAAAGGCTCTATTGACTGTTTTCTGTATTTTACTGCCTCTATTATTTCAGTGGCTCTAATCCTCTTGCTTATGTATCGTTATCTGTTGTTTTGTGTCAGTATTTTATTGACTAAATTTTCTTTCACTCAAACATCCGTTTATGATTTAAAATGTGATTACCTCATTAATCCAATTGGTATTGATAATGCCCAACCCCGTTTAAACTGGAAGTTATCTGATAGCAGAATGGCAACTAATCAAATTGCTTACGAATTAGTAATTGGTACCGATTCATTACAAGTATTAAATAATCTAAGTAATATTAACAAGGCTAATAAAGTTGATACTGATGCAAATTTGATACAGTATAATGGTCCGGCATTACAACCATTTACAAAGTATTACTGGCGGGTAAGGGTATGGAATAACCATAGTGAAGTAATTGTATCTCCCTTGGCTAGTTTTGAAACAGGAATGATGCAAATAAGTAATTGGAAAGGCACATGGATTAGTGATACAAAAGGCATTGATGAAAAACCTGCACCATATTTCAGAAAAGTATTTACTGCCAATAAAAAAATAAAATCAGCAAGAGCCTATATTGTGGCAGCCGGATTGTATGAGCTGTATATAAATGGGAAAGAAATAGGCGATCAAAAATTAAATCCCATGTACACTCGTTTTGATACCCGTAATTTGTATGTAACCTATGATGTTACTGGCGCATTACAACAAGGACAAAACGCTATAGGTGTTATATTAGGTAATGGTTGGTACAATCATCAGTCATTAGCCGTATGGGATTTTGAGCGGGCACCCTGGCGCAACCGACCTGCCTTTTGTTTAGATATACGGGTAACGTATGATGATGGCACAACTGAAACTATCACCAGCGATAAAAGCTGGAAAACAGCACTAAGCCCAGTTGTTTACAACAGCATTTACACCGGCCAACATTACGATGCCCGTAAAGAACAACCGGGATGGAATACGATTAATTTTGATGATACAAAATGGGATAGGGTAATTAACCGTAAAGCGCCATCTGAAAATATAGTAGCGCAAGTATTACAACCCATCAGGCATGTACAAAAGCTTTCACCGGTAAGTGTAAAACAAACATCCGATACAAGTTGGATAATTGATTTTGGTAAAAATATTTCCGGTGTTACACAAATTACATTGGATGGCGATAGCAATACCAAAGTGCGTGTAATTCATGCAGAGCGTTTAGATAAACAAGGTAAAATTGATCAATCAAATGTTGATTATTTTTTATCAAAAGCAACAATCGCAACAGATCCTTTTGCTACCGATATTTATTGGCTTAACGGAAAAGGTTCACAAACCTTTGTACCAAAATTTGACTATAAGGGCTTTCAATATGCGCAAGTGGTAAGTAACAAACCCATTAAGTTTACAACAGAAAATATTGTTGCTTATTTTATGCATAGCGATGTGCCTCCCGTTGGTAGTATTAAAACTTCTAACCAGTTATTGGACAAAATATATGCCGCTACTAATGCAGCGTACTTATCTAATTTATTAGGTTATCCAACGGATTGTCCGCAACGTGAAAAAAATGGCTGGACAGGCGATGCACATATTGCCAGCGATATGGGTTTGTATAATTTTGAAGGTATTACTGTTTACGAAAAATGGTTAGATGATCATAGAGACGAACAGCAACCTAATGGTGTGTTGCCATCTATTATTCCTACCGGTGGTTGGGGTTACGAATGGGGTAATGGCCCCGATTGGACAAGTACCATTGCCATTATACCATGGAATGTTTACTTGTTTAATGGTGATACTAAAATATTACGGGACAATTATGAAAATATAAAGAGGTATGTAAATCTTATAACACAACGTTATCCGGATGGTTTAACCAATTGGGGCTTGGGCGATTGGGCTCCGTTAAAATCAAAAAGCCCGGTGGAATTAACCTCATCCATTTATTATTATGTTGATGCAGATATACTGGCAAAAATTGCTAAACTTTTAAACAAACAGGATGACTATATAACTTATACAGCCTTGGCAAAAAAAATAAAAGACGCTATTAATGCAAAGTATTTAGATCCTGTAAAAGCTATCTATGGCACCGGTTACCAAACCGAATTAAGTGTGCCTTTGTATTGGGGTATTGTACCCGATACGCTAAAAGCCAGAGTAGCCGCTAACCTGGCCGACTCCGTTGCGAAAAATAAATACTTTTTAGATGTTGGTATATTGGGTGCTAAAGCCATTTTGTCGGCATTAAGCGATAATGGTCAGACCGAAACTGCCTATAAATTAGCCGCACAAAAAGAGTTTCCATCATGGGGTTACTGGATTATGAACGGCGCTACCACTTTGTATGAAAACTGGAATATTACTTTAGACCGTGACCTGTCGCTTAACCATATTATGTTTGGCGAAATAGGTGCATGGTTTTTTAAAGGCATTGGTGGTATAAAACCCGATGAAACAAATCCCGGATTTAAACACGTTAAACTAACGCCTGCCTTTATACAATCTTTACAACATTTTACTGCAACACATAATGGGCCACATGGTAATATTATTTCATCGTGGAAACGTGTGGGTAAAAATATTATTTATCAGGTAACTATTCCTGCTAATTCATCGGCCACTATTACCTTTCCTGAGGTAAAGGGTAAAGCTGTTTATTATGAAAATAAAAAAATAAATGATCCTAAAATGCATGTAATTAATTCAGGAAATCATGAGTTTATTATTAAGTAAATTTTTATTTGGTTACCGGCTGTAGTAACACAGATGATCGTCCCTTGCAATCAGGTGATTGTTCGCAATCTTTTCTTTCAGTGAAAGAAAAGATGAGAGCCACTCTTCAACTGTATATCGTTAATCAGCAGAGGGAAGTCCGGAAGACGGAAAGTCCGAGAGTCGGAAAGTCCGGAAGTCAGGAAGTGGAAAAGATTGTGAGTAGTGAATAGTCAATAGTGAGTTTGCGATGCGAAAAAGATCAGTGGAGTTTTTTAAAACAAGGATAATAAAATCACAGATCAAAAAATCTTGGATCTTAGATTAAATCAGACATCAGAAATCAGCAAATCAGAAATCTAAAGCTGATGGGCTGCACGACTGGCAGTAGTAGCTGCAACTGTGCGTTAGCGGTTCCCCCTTAGGGGGTTAGGGGGCTGCGCAGGCGGTGCACTACTACAGAAGGCGTGAACAAAAGCTGACCGGAGTTACTACTGCTGACAGCCCCCAATTATTATAAAAGAAATTTTATTTTTGTCACGAGTTTATTAACTTGTAATGCAACTTGACCTAAACCTTATAAAAATGCTGCAATGATAAGCACCCGTTTAACTTGCAAATATTATTTGCCCCGTACTCCTCTGTTATTTTTACTTACATTTTTTTTTATAGTACAGCAAGCTATTGCGCAAACGGTTAAAGATGCTGAAGCATTGATTAACCGTGCTGATAGTGCCATTGATATTGGCGAGTTGGATAAAGCAGAAAAGTTTATAGTGGAGGCTATTGCTATAACCCGTAAAAAAGGGTTTGAATCAGAAGAAGCCAAGTACCTTGTTAACTTGATATCCGTTAAAATTGAACAGGAGAATGCTATTAATATTGATGAATGGTATAACAGAGGATTGGAAATTGCTACAGCCAAAAATGATAAAATGTCGCTGGCAAATTTGTGGAACATAAAGGGACGACAATTAGTTTATAATCAGAAATATGAAGAAGCCCGGGCATTATATAAAAAAGTAGCCGAAATATATGTGCCTTTAGGCGACGATTTAGTCGTGGCCTATTTTTATAATGACTGTGGGTATTTGGAAGAGGCACAAAATAATTTATTAGAAGCAGCAAACTGGTATATTAAAGCTATTCGCATTTTTGAAAAAGTTGATGGAAAAAGCGGACTGGCTAATACATTGGGTAACCTGGCAATTGTATATTTTAATTTAGGTGAATTACCTAAGGCCATTGATTATGCACAACAATCAGTTGCTATACGTAAACAAACCGGCGATAAAGAAGGTATTGCTATTGTATTGGGCAATATTACCCGCATGTATTTAAATATGGGTAATATGGATTCTGTTAATCATTATCAGGAACAATATATTTTTTATGCAAAACAATCGGGCAAGAAAAAAACAATAACAGATTCCTATGTTAACCTGGCTATGATTAACCATGCCGGTAAAAGATTTGAAGAAGCTTTTACGCAAATGAAAAATGCCATACAAATTGCAAAGGAAATCAACCACCCTAACTTGGCTAATTTTTATAGGATGAATGCATTGTTCTTGGGTAAGATGAAAAGAATACCTGAAATGAACTTGTACTACGACTCGGCCTACACCTTAATTGTAGCCAATAATAATAAAATGCAGTTTCGTGATTACTATGCCACACGAATGAATTATTTTAAATCAGTTGGCGATTTTAAAAATGCATTTGAAAATTATGAAAAGTATATTACTTACCGGGATTCTTTGTTAAACGATGATGTTAAAAAACAAGTAGCATTATTGGAAGTACAATATGAAACGGAAAAAAAGAATGCACAGATAGAATCGTCTAAATTAGAAAAAGCGCAACAACGGTTGTATTATAACATTGTAGTATCGTTATTAGTGATGGGCTTACTGGTAGGCTTGTTGTTGTTTAGCCGCTATAATTATCGTAAAAAACTGGAACGTAAAAATTTGTTGTTAGCGGAGAGAAATAGAATTTCATCGGAGTTGCATGATGAAGTAGGAAGCTCTTTAAGCGCTATCAATTTAATGTCACATGCAGCTATGCATACCAAGACCGATAATCAACAACAGGCGCAGGATTATCTGTCTTCCATTAATAGTAACTCGGCAAAAGTAATGGAAACCATTAGTGATATTGTTTGGAGTATGCATCCGGAAAACGACCAGATGCCCCACATTATAGCCCGCATGAAAAACTTTTGTGGTGAAATATTAGAAGCCGTAGATACAAGTTATGATATGCAGGTGGAGGAAAATGTGTTGGCTTTAACCTTAAGCAGCGAAAAACGCCGCGACTTTTACCTGATTTTTAAAGAAGCCATTAATAATGTAGCGAAGTATGCACAAGCAACTACGGTAAAAATTAATTTGCAAAAAAGCAATGATCAGTTGAAGTTAATAATTAAAGACAATGGTAAAGGGTTTGATGCCACTGTAGCATCGGAAGGAAATGGCTTACGTAACATGCGCCAAAGGGCCGAAAAACATGGCGGTAATATTTTAGTAAATACAGCAATAGGGCAGGGCAGTACCATTACCCTTCATTTACCGTACGCATAATAATGTTATAGTATAAACCAAATAGGAAACTGATTTTTGCATTTTAAAATACCTTGCATGATTAAAGTAGCCTTGTTTGAAGACAACGATTTACTACGTAACAGCCTAACCGCTTTTTTACAAACTGCCGAAGGGATTGATTGTGTGGGTAGTTGGGAAAACGGCGAACAGGTAGCAAAAATAATGGAGCACTATCGTCCCGATGTGGTGTTAATGGACATTAACATGCCCGTGGTGGATGGGTTAGAAAGTTTAAAAATTATCACCAGTCAGTTTCCTGATATTCTGGTAATTATGCTTACCATTTTTGAAGATGATGTGCATGTGTTTAACAGTATTTGTTACGGTGCCAAAGGTTATTTACTTAAAAAAACACCCCCTAATAAAATTATTGAAGCCATACAGGATACCGTTGCCGGTGGGTCGCCATTAAGTGCCGGTATTGCCCGTAATGTGTTGTTATCCTTTTCTTTAAACCAGCATCCTAAAAACCAGGATTATCAACTAACCAACCGTGAGCAGGATATTTTAAGCTCGCTGGTGGCCGGTAATAGTTATAAAATGATTGGTGTGGACTTAAACATCTCCATAAACACCGTACGCCAATATATACGCCGCATTTACGAAAAACTACAGGTTCATTCCATGAATGAAGCGGTGGCCAAAGCCATCCGGGAAAAAATTGTATAACACCCCGTACGCATCATAATGCTATTGTTTTTGTTTTTCAGGCTTCGGACTTTTATGGCGTAAAGCAATTCATCACCTTATTTTAATTATTATGAAATTCAAACTACATGCAGCCAATGCTAAGGGACTTGTTACGTCCCCGCAACAAATACTCCAACTTAATAATACTTGTTTGCAAGGTGAAATTTAATGTATGTCTACTTCTACCAAAATATGGTCAATCAGCGAAAAAGAGTTGCAGGAGGAGGTAGCGTATTTAAGACAACTACCTGCTTATCAACAACCTTTTCATTTGCAACAAAAAGAGTACGAAAAAGTATTACGCAATATAGCCGAATGGCAAATTACCCGATTTAAGATTATTGTATTGGGTATTTTATGCCTGGTGTTATTTGCAGGTATCGGCATGTTTGGTAATGCACAAAATAATCAGGTATGGATGAATTATTCGCTAATTAAAATATTGCTCATTGTTACCGGCGTTTATGCAGGATTGTATCTGTTAGCCGGTATTCCCTTGCGTATAAATAAAACCAAACTTTCTATAAAATGAAAACTTATCCTTTAAGCCTGTTGGCAGGCATTGCTTTGGCTATAACCATTACAGTTTTTACTTCCTGCGGCGAAAACAAAGGCGCACCTAATACAGCGGGTACCGAAGTAAGTGCCGATGATGAGGCCGATGATAAAGCCATGCAAACAAAAATGACTCCGTATGTAGATGTTATTAACAGCGTTAGTAAACCTATAAACAAGGGCTATGCGCATTACTTAAAGTTTGCAGATGTCGAAACTGGCGAAGAGCGCAAGAAGGGCGTTAGTATTTCCTTTTTATCAGAAATCAGAAATCTTGATGCCAAATTAGCTGCAGTAGAAAAAGCAGCTCAAACTGAACCTAAGGCCGATATTGACCAATATGCTGCCGCATATGTGACCAAAGCAAAAGCTGCATTGGCTTTGCATAACCAATTAGCAGCTTACTATAGTGCAAAAGAAAATTTGATGGATAATGGAGCCAAGGGCAAAGCCTTACACAAAGATTATGTAGCTGCATTAACCGATTTTAAAGCCACAGCATTACAGGTTGCTGATGCATACGATAAATATTATAAAGATGGTAACGTTAAATACCTGGCTAAACTGCAAAAAAAGGGTGATGTAATTCGTCTAGCCGCCAACCATCTTATGAATGAGGCCGAGCTGATAAAAGATAATTTTTATTCGGCTATTCCCAACGAAGGTCCAGTAACTGCTACACCGGAATTAGACGCCGTAATGACCCAGACAAGCAAGTTTCAGGAATTAATCAGCGCATACAATACTGCTGAACAAAGCACTTCCGAAGAGAATAAGAAAAAGTTTTTCAGGGCCGGTACAAGTTTCTCTTCTTTTGGTAGCGATGCCAAGAGTTTATTAACCAATATTAGATCGGCCATTGATAAAATTAAAAAAGGTGCTGATGCCAATAGTTGGGATTATGATTATAAAGGTGTGGCAGAAGAGTATGAAGATATGATAGAGGAATTTAACCGTAACCAGTTTTAAAATTTACCAATATAAATCTGTACGCTTTTTTAACGAAAACAATAATTATGAAACGTTTTATTCTCTTAGGTGCGGTAGTAAGTTTTGTGTTGCTGTCAAGTGCTTGCAAAAAAGATAAAAATGATGGTGGCGGTAAACCTTCTATAACTATGAAAGTAAATGGAATGGCATGGCACGACGATAAAAATGTAGTAGCCGGAACTTCCAATGCCGGCGGTACTTACAATGTTACCATTTTTGGTCGCGATGATGATTTTGGTGCCGAAGCATCTTCCTTATCTATCATTTTTTCCCGTGATGCCGATATTACAACCGGCACTTACAATTTTACAACTTCTGGTGATGGTGCATCCGTAACCAAAGTAAATGGTAAAACATATTTAATGACAGGCACTACATCCGGTGCATCGTTTACGGTAAATATAACAGGTGTAAGCGGGTCAGGAAGTAGTAAAAAAATACGGGGTACATTTTCGGGGGTATTGCGTGGGCCTTCAGCCGGTGATAATATAACTATAACCGAAGGACAATTTTCCGGCTATTAATAAACCTGGCTGTTGTTAAACTATAGCACTGTATCGCATTAACCTTAGCAACCTTTTATTAAACACTAAGGGCTGTATAAAAGCATCACAACTTTTCATACAGCCCTTTATTATTTTAGTAACAGCAACTACTAATGCGGTATAACTTCTACTAATATTTCATTTCCTTGTAAATCGTAATAGGCACAAGTGAATTGTTCCATATCCATCACCCATTTTTCAATGCCGCTTTTAGCACAATCATTACAAAAAGTAGGGTAGTCTGTTTTCCCTTGTTGATGCAATTTTAAATCTGCTTTAAATGTATCCGCATCACTCGTAGCCGCAATATGTAATTTATCATACACGGCCATCTTCGATATTGTAAAATCATTTGCACCGTAATAATCCGTGTGTCCGTCCTCTACAAAAGTTGCATATCCAGTTACACCTAATTGTATAAGGTCTTGTATATAGTTCGGAAAATCTGCTCCCGATTTTACTTTGGCATGTGCCGCTTTAATAGCTTCAATGGTAAACATGGTGTATGTTTTTTTTAGGTTGTTTTAATAGCCTGCAAAATTGTGTATTTATTTTAAAATAATTGATTTTTTATTTTATGGCGTGCGCCCCGGTTATTATAAAAACTACGGCTCGTACCTCGCCTTGTTTTATAACAACCGGGGGTCGGTCTCCTACGGGCTCCGCTTCGCTCCGGTGCTTGTGCTTTGCACGCAAGTTTCGTTAAACGCAACATTTAGTTGCGTTTTCCTCACTTGTACTTCGCACTGCTCACTGCGTTCGCACCCTCCGTCCACCTCACGCAACTTACGCCTGTTTACCCATACGGCGGTTATCAATGCGATTAAGTTAAGGAGTACGTCATGCCGACGTTGGGATGCATCTCCTGCATATCAAACGCATATTTAGATGTTGATGATCTCGCTTTCATCAAGTTGAAGGTTTACCAGCCTAACACTTTATCCGGAGTAATAGGTAAATCTCTTAAACGTTTACCCGTAGCATTGTATATCGCATTGCTAATAGCAGCGGCAACACCAATAATACCTACTTCACCTAATCCCTTCGATCCGGTGGGGTTAATATTGGGGTCAGGCTTGCCAATAAAAGCTACATCAATAATAGGTGCATCTGCATTTACGGCAAAGTGATAGCCGGCTAAATCATCACCCACCAATCCGCCTAAACGTTCATCGGTAGTCATCTCTTCTAACAAAGCCATACCAATGCCGCCTACCGCAGCACCGGACATTTGATTAGCGGCCGCTTTCTCACTCACAATCTTACCACCATCAGCTACCGCCACCATTTTTTCTATTTTTACTTTACCGGTTTTACGGTTTACTTTTAGTTTACAAAAATGTGCCGCCGAAGAGCAAAAAGAATATTGTTGTCTTTCTGCACCCGGTCCCGAACTGGCTTCTACTTCTAATACCGTCAGTTTACTTTTATCCCAAATGCTGGTATAACTGACAAACTGGTTATTGGCAGTTTGAAATGATATACCGGTATCTGATAATAATATATCAGTCGGTTTAGCATTTTTATACACTTCGTTTTCTGTAGCGGCATACTCCGCTAATTTTTGTTTTAGCAAATTACTTACAGCTACTACCGCACCACTAATAGAAGATAAACCATTACTACCTCCCTGACTGGGAGCAGCCGGTAAATTAGAATTACCTAATTCAATTTTTATTTTAGTTTTTGAGATACCGGTAACATCATGCGCAATGTTTTGCATAGATGTTCCAGTGCCGGTACCAATATCTGTCATTGCCGTTTGTACCGTAATGCTACCATCTTTTTTCATTTCAATAGCAGCACTGGCGTTACCTCTTCCTGCATTCCACATACCCACTGCCATACCATAACCGGTACTCCAGTCACCATTTATATCCTGCATGGGTAAAGGTTTCCGGTCCTGCCAATTAATCATAGCCGCACCTTTTGCTATACATTCATTTAAAAAATTAGTTGACCAAGGTAAACCTGTTTCCGGATTTTTTTCAGTGGCAATATTTTTTAAACG
This sequence comes from Chitinophagaceae bacterium UBA4857, assembly GCA_002399735.1. Lineage (GTDB taxonomy): Bacteria > Bacteroidota > Bacteroidia > Chitinophagales > Chitinophagaceae > Terrimonas. The sequence continues at coordinate 147,726 of DHEF01000034.1, read as the reverse complement.
CAAAGCCACCGGATCCATTTTTAGTTGATAACTAATTTCATCAATGGCACTTTCTACAGCAAAGTCTCCGGTACAATCTCCGGGGCCACGCATCCAGGTAGGAGTACTTAAATTAAGTGCTACAACAGCAGCTTCTGTTTTCAGGTTTTCAAAATTGTAAATCAACCGGGTAACACGGGTAATGCCTTCGTTAAAATTTTCGTACTTGGATGTGCCGTTTTTTGATTGGTGTAAAATGCCTAACAACTTACCCTCGGCATTAGCACCCAATTGTACTTTTTGCCAGGATGCCGGACGATAACCAACAGAATAAAACATCTGCGGTCTGGTTAACATTAGTTTTACCGGACGATTTACTTGCTTGGCAGCCATAATAGCGGCTAAAGCATGTGGCCATATTCTAAGACCGGAACCAAAACCACCACCAACATATTCACTAATTACTTCTATATTTTTTTCCGGTATGGCAAACAAGCGTGCAAAAGTCCGTTGCACATTATTTACACCCTGGTTTTTATCGTATAGTTTTAATTTATCGGTGGCTGTCCATTCCGCAATGGTCGCATGCATTTCCATCGGGTGATGCACTTCGGCTTTTATATTGTATTCGGCTTCTACTTTAAATGGTGCATTACTCCATGCATCCATGGTACCTCTTTCTTTTCCTGTTGCGGTTAATGCAACGGCCGCTTGTGCTTTATCAAAGTCAACAGCAAAACTTTCGGTATCGTATTGTGCTTCCACCAGCGAAGCAGCATAAGTAGCATCCTCCAGCGTTTCCGCAATCACCAATGCAATTGGTTGACCTTTAAAATAAATCTTATCGGTATGAAAAACCGGTAAGCCAAATCTGGCTGAGGCTATCTTGGCTTCATCTGCTAAACCCGGCACTACTGGTTTATGCTGGTGCGTAATAATATCCAACACACCGGCAACTTGTTTTGCGTTGCTTAGGTTGAAACTTTTAATACTACCTGCTGCAACGGTGCTGCCTACCATCACGGCATAACAAATATTATCCACTTTATATTCTGCGGAATATTTTCCTTTACCCGTTACTTTATAAATACCTTCTACACGACCATCATCCGGCGGTGCTACAAAATCGTATGGTTCATCAAAAAAGCCCATGGCGTATAATTTGATTATTTGGAAATTATGTTTTTACTAACAGTTCAACAGCTTACATAATGCTGAATAGAATTACTACAGCTGAAGAGTGCGACGCAAGTAAAGATGTTAGTAGCACTGCAGCCGGTAACATAAAAAAATTACTGCGATGCCACTAAACAATTTTGCAAAGCAGTTTCTACAGCGCCATGTAACAGCGGTACTTTAAAACCGTTATGTGACAAGGGTTTCAAACCTTTCGTAATCATCGTTGCTGCTTCGCTGAAAGTAGTTGCTGTTGCTGCTTTACCTTTTAAATATTGCTCTGCTTCCGTCCAGCGCCAGGGCTTATGCGCCACACCACCGGATGCTAACCTTGCCTGTACAATGGTATTACCGCTTAACTGCAAAGCCGCCGCCACAGATACCAATGCAAATGCATAACTATCACGGTCACGCAATTTTACATACGCATAATTTTTGTTAAAAGGATTTTCGTTGATGCTAATTGAATGTATCAATGCGTTAGCCGGTAAATTATTATCACGTTCCGGTAAATTTTCAGGCAGGCGATGAAAATTGGTGAAGGCAATATTTTCTTGTTTGTTATTTTTTGTTGTAAGGGTAACCGTTGCATCCAGAGCAGCCAGCGCCACACACATATCCGAAGGGTGCACCGCCACACATTGATCGCTATAACCAACAATGGCGTTCATACGGTTTTGCCCCTGCATAGCACTGCAACCGGTACCGGGTTTTCGTTTGTTGCAAGGTGTAGTAATATCATAAAAATACGGACAACGGGTACGTTGCAATAAGTTACCGCCGGTAGAAGCCATATTCCTGATTTGCGGCGAAGCCCCCGCCAGTATGGCTTTTGCAAGCAAAGGATATTTTGCTTTAACCGTAGCATTGTTGGTGATGGCGGTGTTGCGCACCATGGCACCAATTTGTATGCTTTTGGTATTCGTGGTTATTTTATCAGGCAACACCGTAGTAATATCAACCAGGCTTTCCGGCTGCGCAATATTTTTTTTCATCAGGTCAACCAAATTAGTACCACCCGCAATAAACTGCGTAGTATTATTTTTTTTCGACAATGCCTGACTCAATGCCGATGATTTGCTGAATATAAATGGTCTCATGGTGCAACTTTTTGAATGGATTGAACAATACCGTTATACGCTCCGCAACGGCACAAATTACCGCTCATAAATTCTTTTATTTCTGCCACCGATCCGGTATGGCCTTCGTTTACACAAGCCACCGCCGACATGATTTGTCCCGGTGTGCAATAGCCACATTGAAATCCATCGCATTCAATAAAGGCCTGTTGCATCGGGTGTAATTTGTCCTCATTCGCTAATCCCTCAATCGTTGTCACTTCCTTACCCGACACCATGGCGGCCAGTGTTAAACAACTCAATACCCTTTCGCCATTTACATGTACGGTGCAGGCGCCGCATTGTCCGTGGTCGCAACCTTTTTTTGTGCCGGTCAGGTGTAAATCTTCCCGCAACAAATCCAGTAAGGTGGTGCGTGTATCGGCTTTAATGCTGTACTTTTTTTTGTTAATGCTTACCGTTAACGGCAGCACTTCTTTGTTGGGAACAAAAAAGTTTTTTACTTCTTCGTAAAATGCTTTGGCGGTTCGTGGTATCATGGCAAACGCTGCCAGTACCGACGATGTTTTTAAGAAAAAACGCCGTGAGTGTTCCTGCTTCATGTGGATCAAAATATTATAGCATAAAATAATGGTGGAACCGATAACCCTTCGAGCTTTGCTCCTTCCTTTCGTTTCACTCAGGAACCTAAAGGGGCTTTGATTACCAGTTTAAAACCACTTGATAAATATAAGCAAAAAGGATGGCAGTAAGTTAAACCTACTTTGTATAATAGGGTTTATCAATTATGAGTACCTTGGACGAATAAAGAAAAAGTTTTTACATAGTGATGAAAACAATAATTGCATTAATATTAGCAGTAATTTTTTTATTTATTTCCATTATACATGTCTATTGGGCTTTTGGTGGTAAATGGGGTAGTGGCTCTGTTATTCCTACAAAAGATAATCATACTAAAGTGGCAATGCCCGGAGTATTACCTACTTTAATAGTAGCTGCAGGTTTATTTTTATTTGCCTTATTTGTATTGGTAAAAGCTCGACTTATCAATATAGTTTTACCAGCCTGGTTCAACAATTATGGGTTGTATATTTTAGCCGGCATATTTATCGTACGAGCCATAGGTGATTTTAACTATGTTGGTTTTTTCAAGAAAATAAAGTCTACAAAATTTGCCCAGCAGGACACAAAATTTTATACCCCATTGTGTTTGTTAATTGGTTTGTTAGCTATTGTTTTGGCCAATTGATATCGTTTGATTTATACTAATTTTACCGGTAATAAAACAACATTGTTATGATTAAACAAGCATTACTTGGCGAATTTTTATACGAAGCCGAGAATACCAGAAAACTATTACAAGCCATACCGGATACCGCATTGGATTACCGACCGCAACCCCAACTTTGGTCGGTAGCGCAGTTGGCTTCACATATTTCCTCTATCTACGCTTGGTACGAAGGTGTTTTTAGTGTAGATGTTTTTGATTTTGCCAGTTTTCATTACGAAAGAGAAGATATTAGCAAAGCAGCTAACATTGTAGCCAAGTTTGAAGAGAATTTTATTAAAGCAAAAAATTCCATTGAAGCATCGGATGAAGCCACTTACTTAAACGACTGGACAATGAAAAGCGGTGAACAGGTATTTATTGGCCCCATGCCTAAAGTACAAGCTATCCGTGGATTTTTATACAACCACTTGTATCATCATCGTGGCGAAATGATTGCACACCTGCGTGCCAGCGGTAATAAAGTACCGGGCTTGTATGGGCCTACTTATGAGCAAATGCAGAAGTAGTAAAACGATTTTAGAATCAAGAAAGGCGATAGATATCTATCGCCTTTCTTGATTATTTTCAATCTCTCTTATCCTTTCAAACTCTGCATATCAATCACAAATCTGTATTTCACATCACTCTTTAACATTCTTTCGTAAGCATCATTAATGTTTTGCATATTGATGATTTCTATATCCGAAACGATATTGTGTTTACCGCAGAAGTCCAGCATTTCCTGAGTTTCGGCAATACCGCCAATAACAGAACCGGCTACCGATTTACGTCCCATAATCATGGGTACTGTATGTAACATAGGCTCCAATGGTCCTAAGTAGCCCACTAATACCAATGTACCATTAATATTTAAGGTGGCTACATAAGGGTTTACATCATGCACATAAGGAACAGTATCAATAATTAAATCAAACTTGCCTTTGGCCGCTTTCATCTGGGCTTCATCGGTGGAAATAATTACTTCATCCGCCCCCAATGCTTTTGCATCATCCGTTTTACCGGGTGTGCGGGAAAATAATGAAACGCTGGCGCCTAAACCTTTTGCTAATTTAATAGCCATATGTCCTAAACCACCTAAACCTACAACCGCAACTCGGCTGCCTTCTTTTACGTTCCAATGGCGTAATGGCGACCATGTAGTAATACCGGCGCATAATAAAGGTGCTGCTGCTGCCAAATCAAGATTAGCTGGTACAGATAAAACAAAGCTTTCGTCTACTACCACTTTTTCTGAGTAACCACCAAAAGTATGACCACCTGAATGTTTGTCTTTTCCATTGTAAGTGCCTACCATGCCATTTAAACAATATTGTTCAAAACCCTGTTGGCAACTGCTACAGGTTTTACAACTATCTACCATACAGCCTACGGCTACTAAGTCGCGTGCCTTATATTTTGTTACTTCATTTCCAACTTTGGTAACCTTGCCTACAATTTCATGTCCTGGTACAGAAGGGTATTTTGTACCACCCCAGTCGTTACGTGCCGTGTGTAAATCGGAGTGACAAACACCGCAATATAAAATTTCAATTTCTACATCTTTGGGAGTAATTACCCTTCGCTCAATTGACATGGCTGCCAAATCAACGTCTGGTGCTGTCGTACCAAATGCTTTTACATTTATTGTTTCCATAATTTTTTTTATCATTTAATGATGGAGCAAAGGTAAAGCGGTACGGGGTTAGAAAAATTGTACAAAAAAACAGTTTTTTAGATTGTTGATAATAAGTGAGATGATCTTGTAAAATCTACTAAACTTTTTTCTGTATTGATTGTATGAAGCTTTATGTATTTGCGTGAGGGATAGCAGCGGAAAGCCCGGAATGAAGCGAAGTGCAACGTAGCGTAATGAGGACTTGTAGCGTATAGCCCGACCCGGTTGCATTTTGTGCAAGGCCAAATGGTGCGTTAGCAAAAATGCAACAGGGGCACGCCATCATAAATAACATAACCGGTGTAGGTAAAATTTGGCTAATTTTATTCGCAACAAATCGTATTGATATAATTACTTGATTAACAAAAATCATGAAATTTTACAGCCTTCTTTTTTTAATATTTATAAGCATGTCCGCCTGTACTTCTTCAGCTACTAAAGATTTATCCAGAACCGAAAAACGTGATGCTGTTTTAAAAAATATTGTTCCGCCAAAAATATCTGATAATCATTTTTTGTTAACAGACTTTGGTGCAAAAGGCGATTCGTTAACCGATGCAAAACCTGCTTTTGATAAGGCCTTGAAAGCTTGCAAAGAAAAGAATGGTGGGAAAATAATTGTACCTAGCGGTATATACATTGTTAATGGGCCAATACATTTGGTGGACAATAGTAGTATTGAATTACAAAAGAATGCGAAACTGGTTTTTGGTACCAATGAGGCTGATTATTTGCCCGTTGTGCCTACCAGTTGGGAAGGAACTTTTTTGTACAATTACAGCCCACTGATATATGCTTACAAAGTAAATAACGTAGCTATTATTGGCGAAGGAATCATTGATGGTAATGGCAGGGAAGGCTTTAGTAAATGGTACGACCAACAAAAGCCCGCACAACAACTAAGCAGAAAGATGAATCATGAAGGAACGCCGGTAAAAGATCGTGTGTTTGGTGCAGGACATTTTTTACGGCCACAACTAATACAATTTTACGAGTGTAAAAATATTTTGATTGAAGGGGTAACCATTACTAACTCGCCTTTTTGGTGTGTACATTTTTTGCAAAGCGAAAACATTACGGCACGCAAAGTAAAGTTTGATGCGTTTAATAAAAATAATGATGGTTTTGATCCGGAGTATTCGAAAAATATTTTGATAGAAGATATTGATTTTAACAACGCCGATGATAATGTGGCCATTAAAGCGGGTAGGGATTATGAAGGTAGAAAGACGGCCATTACATCCGAAAATATTATTGTGCGCAATAGTCGTTTTAAAGGGTTGCATGGTGTGGTAATTGGTAGCGAAATGTCGGCCGGTGTACAAAATGTATTTGTAGAAAACTGTACCTATGGCGGTTATTGCAAGCGTGGTATTTATTTAAAATCTAATCCCGATCGTGGTGGATTTATTAAAGATATTTATGTGAACGATGTGGAGTTTGGCGATGTGGAAGATGCTATTTTTATTACGGCATATTACCATGGCGAAGGCAAAGGTTTTGAAACCGAAATCAAAAATATATTTTTTGAAAACCTGCAATTTAAAACCGCTAGTCATGCAGGGTTGGTAATACAAGGTTATCCCACTAAAAAAGTCACGGATGTTTTTCTAACCAATGTAAAAGTTGATTCATGTGCCACTGCCATCAGCTTAACTAATACTGATAATATTGTATTTAACGATGTGGTTATTGGTAAAGAAGTGTTGATACCTTCTGCTGCTAAATAGTTACTTAAAACAAAGTTTAATATTTATGAACCCAGCTGTAGTGCTACTATCAACAGTTGTTGCGTCGCACTCTTCAGGGTTCTGTTCGCTAATCAGCAGAGGAAGTCAGCAGTGAATAGTCAATAGTGAATAGTGAATGGAGCGTATCATTAAAATTCTTCGCGGGCTTCGTCAAGCTCAGCCTGACAGATTTTTATTGTCATTAAAAATTAAGCAAACACACCTTCTCTTTCTTTAATAGCCCATTTAGCCATCGCATTAATTACTGGTAACAAACCTTTGCCGGCTGTACTCAACTTGTAAATAACATGTGGTGGTACAACGGGTTTTGATTCCCGGATGATTAATCCGTCCGCTTCCAATTGTTTTAAATGTTGAATTAATACTTTTTCTGTAATGGCGGGAATGGCACGTTTTAACTCACTGTAACGTTTGGTGCTGGTAGAAAGATGATAAAGGATAATAGGCTTCCAATAACCACCAATCTTTTCCATTACATAAGTAACCGGGCATAAGTCCAGTGCGTACTGTTTATTTTCCTGAATGGTAGATGTTTTTTTAATTGCTGTCATGATACATACTTTAGGGTAAGTACTTGTATAAAAGTAAGTACAAAGATATCTTTGCTGGAAGAAATAAAAAAATATATATAATGAAAATTACAGTAACAGGTTCTTTAGGAAACATTGGTAAAAATTTAGTAACAAATTTAGTAGCGGCAGGACAAACCGTAACCGTAGTGACCAGCAACGAGAATCGTAAAAGCGATATTGAGGCCTTAGGTGCAACAGCAATAGTAGGATCAGTAAGTCATGCCGGGTTTTTAACCAAAGCATTTACAGGTGCTGATGCGGTATTTGCCATGACACCACCCAACTTAGGCGGAGCAAACGTTGTGGCAAACACTACCGAAGCAGGTAAGGCTTTTGCAACGGCATTTAAAGCAGCCAATGTAAAACGTGTGGTAATGTTAAGTAGTATTGGTGCCGATTTGCCAAATGGTAATGGCCCTATTGAAGGCTTATACCATATTGAGCAAATTTATAACCAACTGGAAGGTATTAATATTACTTTTTTACGTGCAGGTTATTTTTATAGCAATTATTATAATGATGTTCCGGTAATAAAAGGTGCAGGTATTATTGGCTCAAACTTACCGGCTACCACTTTAATACCCTTGGTGCATCCACAGGATATAGCTGTAGCTGCAAGCGAAGAATTACAAAAAAGCGCAGGTGATAAAATTCGTTACATTGTTAGTGATTATCGTTCAGCCGCTGATATTGCAAAACTATTTGGTGCAGCTATTGGCAAACCTGAATTGCCTTGGGTGGAGTTTACCGATGAACAAGCGTTACAAGGTATGACACAGGCGGGTGTACCGGCTGAAATTGCACAACTGTATACAGATATGGGTGCGGGTTTACGTGCCGGTAAAATTCAAGCCCATTTTGTACAAACTGGTGCTGCAATTGCCGGTAAAACCAAACTGGAAGATTTTGCGAAAGAATATGCACAGGCATTTAATTAAATAGTAACATAATCGTAAATAAAAGTGAGTAATTATTTGCTCACTTTTATTTTTTACAATACAGGTTTTGTTTCGTTCCAATAGTAACTATCCGGATAAATGCGTTTACCAAAAATGGCGGTGCCTACACGTACAATGGTTGCGCCTTCTTCAATGGCAGTTTCTAAATCACCACTCATGCCCATAGATAATTCATGCATATCAACATTATCCATGTGTAGCGCAATAATTTGTTGTTGAATATTTTTCAGCAAGCGAAAACAGTTTCTCACGGCGTCATTATCGGCACTAAAAAGGCCAATGGTCATAAGTCCTTTTATTTTTAGGGTAGTAAAGGCTGCAACCTGCTGTACCAGTTCAATCGCTTTATCAGGAGCAATACCAAATTTACTTTCTTCGCCGGAAGTATTAACCTGTATAAAAACTTCTAAAGTTTTGTTCTCTTGTAATAAACGTTGGTGTAGTTTTTCAGCAAGGTCTAATCTGTCTAAAGATTGTACACAGGTAACACCGTACTTTAAAATGTCTTTTATTTTATTGGTTTGTAAGTGACCTATATAATGTTTTTGGTGTGGGGTAGTAATTAATGCTTCGTATTTTTCTTTTATTTCCTGTACTTTATTTTCGCCAATTAAAGTTTGGCCGGCACTAATAGCAATTTTTATATTTTCGGCAGTAACCGTTTTAGTAGCCAGCAATAATTTTACTTCACTAGGTCGTCGGTTGGCAGCTAAACAGGCTTTGCGTATGCGTTCTTCAATATCATGCAGGTTGGCTAAAATTTCCATTAGCGTTTGTATTAAAATTTATCCAATCATCTTTGGTAATACTATAAACAAAATTTTGCCGGGTAGGTTCGCCAAAATAAGCTACCACTTCTTCGCCAATTTTTTTTGCACCTATTCTTTCAATGGCTATTTGCGATCGTAGGTTTTGTGCACCAATATGGAACAATACTTCTTGCACTTCTTCAAAAGCGTAAGCCAACATTATTTTTTTTACATTCTTATTAATGCCTTTGCCCCAATAGGCTGTAGCATAAAATGTGTAGCCAATAAAAATGTTATTATTGGTTGCGTCATAATCGTAAAAACGTGTACTCCCAATAATGTCATTGGTGTTTTTATCTACAATTTTAAAAGCTCCTTTACTGGCCATAGCACCATCAAAAAAAGTTTTAAATACTTCTTTTCGCCAACGGTCTTTATTAGGGTGTTGTTCCCATATTTTGGGGTCGGCAGCAGTTTGGTACAGTGCTTCAAAATCTTCGGAGCGCAATGGGTATAGTATTACTGTATCGGTTTCTAAAACAGGTTGGGTATTAAATGCCATGTTAAACTGTTTTGTGTAACAAATTGTAAACTTGGTTAAGCATCAAGTACAATACTAAAGGTAGACCCTTTTCCTGTTTCGCTGTTAATAAGAATGCGACCATTTATTTTTTCCAGTAATTCTTTTACCAAAAATAAACCTAAACCGCTGCCACGTTCACCGGCAGTGCCTTTGGTACTGCTTATTTCTTTTGCTTCTATCTGGGCAATTTGTTCTGCCGTCATACCAATTCCCTGATCGGTAACGGTTAATGATACTTTATCACCATCTTTAAATGAGCTGATGGTAATAACGCTATTAGCCGGGCTAAATTTAATGGCGTTGGTAACTATGTTGCGAATAGCAATTTGCAATATATCATAATTGCCCATGGCAGTAGGCGACTGAATATTTTGTGCCAGCGTTATTCCTTTTTGTATGCTTTGTGGTTTTACACTTTCGGTTACATCCCAAATACTATCTTCAACTGATATAGCAGTAATAGGTGGCGTGCTATTTTTTAATTGAATATTGGCCCAGGCTAATAAATTGTCCAGCATATCGCTGGTATTAAGCACTGCGTTAAAGGTTAAAATCTTAAATTCTTTTTTCTTTTCTTCTGCTACATTAGGGTTGTCGCTAAGTAATAAAAACGATTTTAATGTTTGCAGCGGTTGTCGTAAATCGTGACTTATAATACTAAATAACCTGTCCTTAACACGGTTTAAAGTTAGTAATTCATTTTTCTGTTCGTTAATTAAAATATTTTGCTGGTTAAGTAGTTTGTTTGCTTTTTTAATGCGTGAGTATAAAAAGCCAAGGGTAGCTAAAAACAATAAGGCTGCAATACTTAAAATAATAAAAGTATTACGTACGGTTTTACTTCTTGTTAATTCCGTTTCTTTTAAAAGTATCTCATTATTTTTCTGGCTTATGGCATAATCAGCTTCCAGTTGGGTAACCTGGTTTTTGCTATCAATGGTATAAATGCTGTCCTTTAAAGTATAATATTTTTGTAAATAGTCAGAATGTTTTTTATAGTCATTTTGTTTTAAAAACATATCAGCCATATTGCGATAGTTTTCCATTTCGTTTTTTATAAGGCCTGCATCTTTTGCATATTTAATGCTGGTATTAAATGCTACCAAAGCTTTATCGGTTTGGCCCATGGCTGCATAAGTAGCACCTATATTATTTTGAATACTGGCATAAATATCATCCACCTGCTCCATGCCTTTCAGCAAAAAAAGACTGGTGTCAAAAAGTTGTAAAGCCTGTTGATAATTCCCTGTTTTTTTGAGTGTTATACCCTTATTCATTTGTGCTATGGACATGCCAATAGGGTCGTTGAAATCTTTATATTCTTTAATTACTTTTTCGTAATAAAATAACGCGGAATCAAGTTTGTTTTCTTTGCTGTTAATAATGGCAGTGGCTTCATACAAATTGGCTACCTGCGGCGGATAGTTCTCTGCATAAACATAAGGGGCCGCTTTGGCCATATATTCTTTTGCTTTTTCTAAATCATTCATTTCATAATAAGTAGCCTGAATAGATAATAAAGCATTTGCCAAACGGAAAGTATCGGTTAGTTTTTCATACACCGGCAATGTTTGCTGATAACTGTAAATAGCTTTATCAAATTTTGATCTAATCCGGTGGTTAAAGCCAATGCTATACCAAAAGTTAGCATACTCTTTCATCAGGTTTGCTTTTTTTGCCACCTCTCTTCCTCGTTCAAAATATTCAATGGCTTTTGCACCGTTACTTTGCGTAATGGCCTGACCAATCTGGTCGTATAAAACAACCAATACCGTATCATGCGGATGTTTATTAATTTCTTTTAAAAGGCTGTCAACATATTTGTTGTTTTGGCTAAAAGTGGTAGTAAAAAAGAAGAAGCTGGCTAAGAGAAAAAAAACTCTCATCATATTGGTTCAGATATGTCTTTTAATAATGTTGTTGCCTAAAATAGATTCCAGCACATTGGTATATGTTTTACCAATGGGTAGTTGTAATTTATTTAAAACTACGTTGTTACTATCAACCGCAGTTACTTTTGTTTTATTAATCATGTAGTTTCTGGAAATGCGCAAAAACAACGATGGTGGTAATTGTTGTTCCAGGCTTTTCATATTTACCAGTGCAATTTTTTTTGTACCGTCTTCCAAATGTATATCTACAAAATCCCCTAACGATTCTATGTACATCACCTGCGCATAAGTAATCTTTACAAAACTGCCTTTATCCTTTATAAAAAATGAATTATCGTCCACCGGTTTAAAACCTTCAGCGGGTAGTGTATTTTTTTTAAGCTCGTGTAATTGCAAGGCTTTATTTATGGCCCGCATAATACGCGGCAGGGGCGATGGTTTCACCAAAAAATCAATCGCATCTACATTAAAAGCATCAATGGCGTAACTACTGTGCGATGATATAAAAATTATCATGGGTTGTTGTGCAAGGCTTTGCACCAAATCAATGCCCGATAAACCCGGCATTTCCACATCTAAAATAAGCAGGTCGGCAGCTTGGGCCTGTAGTTTTTTGCGTACCTCAATAGCATTATCACAAACTGCTAAACATACCAGTTCGGGCATCGTATTTAAATGCTGTAGCATTAGCTCCCGATAAATAATATCATCGTCGGCTATCATGTAGGTGAGGGCCATCTAACAAATTTAAATAAAAGTTTAAACTTCAATCCGGGATTTCTTCCGTTTATATACTCAAAACATACTTTAACCTACAAAAATGCTATGTTGGTCTACTTTGGCCAATTTGCCCGGTTTTACGGGTTAGGTTTGTACTGGTTTTTCATAGGATATTGGATTTTGAAACGGGGCAGAATGTCTATTCCAACCCCTTTATTTTTAAATTATAGTTCTTAACATATATAAACGCTTGGACGGATCAATAAATATTTTATTGATTTTTTTAAGCCACATCTTTCAAGATTGTGGCTTTTTTATCTCTTTTTCATCACATTGTTTTAGGTTCTCTAATTCAATCCGTAAGGGCCACACAAAAACTGTAGCCATTAACCTACCTATGTTTTTTACGGGTAATTACAATTTGTAATTACCTTTTTTTATTGCAAAAAGTTTAAAGCTAACAATCCATAGTTTTTATTTGCCAAATGCCCAATAGAATTACCGGACGTTGAAGTGATAATCTTTAATTCATTTCCACTGGAA
>DHEF01000034.1:82201-134673 GCA_002399735.1 Chitinophagaceae bacterium UBA4857 | reverse complement strand
GGAAATAAATTAAATCCCGATCCTATCGGATCACAACAGACGGTGATAGTAGTAATGCAGATGGGAAAAAAAAAAATATTAGTTACTAGCTTTTTTATTATGCGGGCCCCACCGCCACGCACCCTGCCATGCTTCGTGGGCCGGGCTATACGCTGCTACTCCGGCACAAAGCCAGCACACAAGGCCTCACCGGGGTATTCGCTGCTATCCCTGTCCGAAACCCTACAACAATAATTTTTATTATAGCAGGCTTGTTTTGCTAATAATTAAAAGCTATGTGTTTAAATAAAAATTTGCTCTTACAATAAAAGTTTTACATTCGTTATCTAACGATTGCATTTACACTACAAGTAAATTGTTGCTACTTGTGAACATTTTTTTAATTGTATATGGCCGATACTACTGACTTTGAGATACGAGCCTGGCAAGAAAAAATTGCTATGGGTGATGAGCAGGCTTTTAATAAGCTGTTTCGTAGCCTGTATCCATCGTTAGTACATTTTTCAACCGATATAGTACATACAAAATCGCAGGCCGAAGAAATTGTGGCCGATGTGCTGATGAAAATATGGCAACAACGTGAGTTGTTATTAGAAGTAGATAAATTAAGGGTTTACCTTTTTGTGGCCGTAAAAAATCATTCCTATAATTATTTGCGTAAGTTTTCGCCCTGGACAACCGAGTTATCAGATAACAATATTGGTACCCTGGTTTACGGCAATAGCCCCGAAGATGATATTATGTTTAGGGAGCTGCAATTACAGTTGCATAAAGCCATTGAAGCCTTGCCAGAGCAATGCAGGCAAGTGTATAAATTAGTAAAAGATGATGGCTTAAAATATAAAGAAGTAGCCGAAATTTTAAACATATCTCCACGTACGGTAGAAACCCAATTGTTTAGGGCCATAAAAAAGATTAGAAAAATTTTACTGCCCGATAGCGAAAAAGATGCTGCAAAATCCAATACAAAAAGCTTTGGAAGCAAAGCACTTATGTATTTGCTGTTATTTTCCTGAAAAATATTTTTTTAGTAGTTGTAAGTAATTGTCAATTTATTCGTGTCCTAATACTGCAAGCCAAACAATTGCAGCATATGAATAAAGATTACTTTCTGTTTATCGCAGCAAAAGTATTTTCCGGCGAAGCCACGCCGGAGGAAGAAAGCAGCATACGTAAGGAGATGGAAATTAACCCATCGCTTAAAAATGTTTTCGAACTATACCAAAAACATTGGAACACAAGTTTTACAAAGGAGCATTCATCTATAGAAAATGCTTTGGATAAATTATGGGTAAGAATTAAAAACGAAGAAAATGCAATTGCCCATACCCAAACTGCTACCATAATTGATATTGCTGAAAGCCGCCGCTCACAAAGGTTATGGATGAAAATAGCTGTAGCCGTAGTATTATTTTGCTGCGTAGGGTTAACCTGGTTTTGGTTAAATAAAGCAAACAATACCGATGCTGATTTTATGGAGACTGCTAATAAAGCCGGGGTACAATCAACCTTAACATTACCGGACGGTACAAAAGTTATATTAGCCGGCGCTAGTAAAATAAAATATGCCGCTACATTTTCCGAACAAAACAGAAACGTTTATTTAGATGGTCAGGCTTTTTTTGAAGTGCAACGTGACACGTTAAAACCATTTATTGTACACACAAATTATGGCGAAGTAAAGGTATTGGGTACTTCGTTTAATGTATCGGCATACGAGGCCGATAAAGAAGTGATTACTGCCGTAGCAACTGGAAAAGTTAGTTATACATCGCCACAAAAAGATTCGGTTGTTTTATTACTACCGGGGCAAAAATCTACCTATAATAATAACTTAAAAACATTGTTGGTAACGGATGTTGTAGAAGAGGCCGATTGGGCATGGACAAGTGGCAGAATATCATTTAGTGCTGATAGTTTAGGCAAAATTGCCACTGCATTACAACGTCATTTTGGTAAGTCGGTTCAGTTTACAAATCCGCAGTATAAAAAGTTTCGTTATACAGGTTCTTTTTACAATCAATCTCAATCAGAAATATTAGAAATGTTAACACGAACGAAAAAGTTTCCGTTTAAGGTTACTGACAGTACCATTTACATTGGTAATTAAGTAACATTTTTAAAATCAAAACATTGCCGCATATGAATAATTATCAACTAAAACTTACAAGGGTTAAGCCTGTAAGAAAACATCCTCCATTACGTTATCTCGCTTTCTTTTTATTACAGGTATTGTTGGTTCAGGTTAGCCGGGCTAATAATGATGTGCCTGATAATTTACATAAACTACAAGATAAAAAGGTAAGTGTAGTTTGTAAAGAGAAGGAACTGCGTTGGGTAATAAAACAGTTAGAGGAGCAGTCCAAGCTTGATTTTGTTTATTCTGATGATGAATTGAAGCCGGAAAGAAAAGTTTCGGTTCGTATAAAAAACACAGGCTTAAATGAAGCATTAGCAAAAATATTTGAGCCCTTAAATATTGTGTACGAGTATAACGGGAAAAATATTTTACTCTATTCCCGCAATGGCAATCGTGGTACAGCTGTAAAGCAAGCAACCACTATTACTAACTTACTACAAACAGAAATTAAAGGAAGGGTAACTGATGAATTGGGTAATCCTGTGGAAGGAGCATCTGTTAACATTAAAGGGACCAATACAACGGTTAAAACGAATGTTAATGGTAATTTTCTTATTTTATCCAATACACCCAGTGGTATATTAGTAATAAGCTATGTTGGTTTTATTACCAAGGAAGTAACAATTACTGAAGGTGACATTAATGTAGTGCTGACACTTTCTGATAACAGAATGAATGAAGTAGTTGTGGTGGGGTATGGTACACAGCGTAAATCAAACCTTACGGGTGCGATTGATCAAATTAAACCTGCTGCATTGGAAGGTAGGGCTAGCGGTTTTTTAACACAATCGTTGCAAGGTGCTTCGCCAAATTTAGTAATTCAACAAACCAATGCCGAGCCCGGTGCCAGACCCTCTATGAATATTAGAGGCATTGGTACCATGGGTAATAACGATCCGTTGGTGGTGATAGATGGTATAGCCGGTGGAGATTTAAACCTACTTAATCCCTCGGATATTGAATCCATTTCAGTTTTAAAAGATGCAGGAAGTGCAGCTATTTATGGTTCACGTTCGGCCAATGGGGTGCTTTTAATTACCACTAAAAAAGGTAAGAAGAATGAAGGCATGCAGGTTAACTACAATGGTATTGTTGGCGTGCAACAACCAAAAGTTTGGTACAAACCGGTGGAGAGTTATGAAAATGCCACGCTTAGAAATGAAGCAAATGTAAACGCGGGATTACAACCTATTTACACACCGGATCAAATAAGAACATTTCATCAGAACGGAAGTGAACCCTGGTTTTTAGATGAAATTTTACAACCTGCCATGCAGCAGAATCATAACATTAGTGTATCAGGCGGTAATGCTAATACGACTTATATGATTTCCGGTGGCTATGTAAACCAGCGAAACAATTTAGTAGGTCCGGGTTATGGGATGAATCGTTATAATTTCAGGGTAAACCTAAGCAGCGATGTTGGTCGTTTAAAAATAACCAGCACAATTGCTTATGCTCGTAATCAGATTAAGGAACACAGCACTTCTACCCAAACTTTAATTGTTGATGCCGGAAGGGTACCAACTTATTATAAATTAAAAGACGAACAAGGACGCTATTTAACCAACGATGTTTTAGCCGAGTATAACCCATTAGGAATTTTAGAGCAAGGTGGGTCCCGCAAGTATGATGATGATAATTTGTTTGGTAATATTAGCGCTGACCTGAGCTTGTTTAAAGGTTTGAAATTACGTGGTGTTGTAGGTGGAACGCTTGCTTCTAATCATATGTTTGAACATCGCAGGCAAGTAGACTATTTCCCACGAGGTGTGTACGGCGTAGACAGAAATGCCAACGACCGCACGGATAAAAATCTGTTTTTGAATACCCAGTTAATGTTAGATTATAATACAACGATCAAAGATCATCGTATTAATGCATTGGTAGGTGTAGCTAACGAGTCGGTAAATAATCAACGTACAGAGGTTAAGAAAAAGTATGTAGATAATGATCTTGGTACGCCAACTACAGGAACAGTGATTGATCCGGGTACTATCAACTCTATAGACGGTACAGATGAAACGAGTTTAAATTCATTATTTGGGCGTGTAGGGTATAACTACAAGGATAAATATTTTACGGAAGTAAATTTCAGAGTAGACGGATCATCGAAATTTAATAAAAATAACCGGTGGGGATTTTTCCCTTCTGTTTCTGCAGGCTGGATGATTTCGGAAGAAGATTTTTTCAGCGGTTTACAAAACAAAATAAATACCCTGAAGTTGAGAGGGTCTTATGGTGTTTTGGGTAATCAGAATGTTCGTAATTATCAGTTTCAAACCACTTACGAAAATTACAATAATGCCTATGGGTTTAATAATGTACCGGTATCGGGTACTAATTTTTCCTTTGCTAATCCCGATTTGCGTTGGGAGCGTGCCGCAACATTTAATATAGGTGTTGATGCGGGGGTGTTCAATAATGCTCTTCAGGTAAGTTTTGATTACTTTGATAAACTTACTACCGATATTCTTATTCCTCCTGCTATTCCCGGTTTATACGGAGCTACTATATCCGATTATAATGCAGGTAAAGTGCGTAATAGGGGATGGGAGTTAAATATAAATTATCGCCTGCCGGGGAGTCATTTGTTTAAGCATAATGTAGGATTTAATATTGGCGATGCACACAACGAGGTAGTTTACTATGAAGGAAACGAAAGAATAAGCGGCGCAGATGAAATGCAGTTTATTTTAAAAGAAGGATTGCCTTTTAATAGTTATATAGGGTTAAAAACAAATGGTTACTTCCAAAATTTGGATCAGGTAATTAATGACCCCCGCCCAATTGGTGTAGATGTACAACCTGGTGATATACGATATGTAGACCGTAATAAAGATGGTATCATCAACGATGAAGATAGATTTGTTTTAGGCCATCCTTTTCCTCGCTTTACTTATGGATTTAATTATGGTGCGAGTTTTAAAAACTTTGATATCAGTTTCTTTATTCAGGGTGTAGGCAAAAGAGATATGTTTTTAAGAGGAGAATTGGTAGAACCTTTCCATTTTAATTATGGACAAGTAATGTATCAGCATCAATTGGATTATTGGACGCCGTTAAATCAGGATGCCCGATATCCCCGCCTTGCCGCAAGTGGAAGTGCATCTAACACAAATAATTTCAGAAGAGGATCTGATTTATATCTTTTTAATGCGGCTTATTTGCGATTAAAAAATATACAACTGGGTTACAACTTTGCTGGTAACTGGGTACAAAAAGCCGGGTTACAAAAAATACGATTATATGCAGTAGGGCAAAACCTATTCACTATTTCCAAAATGACATTTTTAGATCCTGAAGCATCGGAGTTCAATGGTAATTTAACCAATGCAGGAGCTAATAGCGGACGTTCTTATCCAACGCCGGTTTTTTATGGTATAGGTTTAGATGTAACATTTAAATAGTCTTAATTATGAGAAAAATATTTTTTAATAATACGCTGATTGTTGGCTTGGTGGTAATGCTGGCGGCTTCCTGTAAAAAGCTTGACCTGGCACCAACAAATAGATTTACTGATGCTAATTATTGGACAAGCCAGGATAGAGCACAAACTGTGTTGAACACTGCTTATTCCAATATGTTTAACTCTACTCAGTTTTTTTATAATGAAGCATTGTCAGATAATGCTTACAACGGTAGAGGTGATATTGAAGGAGTTATGAGTATTTCAGCAGGGCTGGCCGATCCTTCGTTGGGAAGGTTCTCGGGCCAGTGGAATAACCAGTACAGTTGTATAAAAACTACGCATATTTTTTTGGAGAATATTGATCGGGTTCCCAATATGACTGACGAAGTAAAGAATAGAATGAAAGCGGAAGCCAGGTTTATCAGGGCCTTTCAGTATTTCCAGTTGTATACCTGGTTTGGCGATGTGCCTTTATTTACGGCCGATATATCGGTGGACGAATCTAAAACACTCAGTAGAACAAGTAAAACGAATGTGATAAGTTTTGTTTTAGATGAATTGGTTGCCATAGAAAGTATATTACCCACGAATACACAATATAGTGTTGCGGATAGAGGTCGTATAACCAAAGGAGCTGCGGCTGCTTTAAGAGCAAGAGTATTACTGTATGAAAGCAGGTGGCCTGAAGTACTGGCTATTACTAAAAACTTTTTAGAAACCAATCAGTACGGTACTTATAGTCTTTTTCCTAGTTACGAAGGGTTGTTTTTACCACAAAACGAGTATAATCAGGAAGTGATTTTTGACCATGCTTATATACCGGAGGTTAGAACTTATAATAACTTTTTTGATATGGCACCTTTGGCTGTTGGGGCAAGGTTAAATGCTTTAGCACCTACGCAGGAGTTAGTGGATGATTATATTATGTTGAATGGTAAAGGCATCAGGGATTCAGGTTCTGAGTATGTTGAAGATGATCCTTATACAAGACGTGACCCCAGATTACAATATACTATCGTGTATCATGGCTATCAGTGGAAATTGCCTAGCGGATCAACCCGTACCATTTATACCAAACCGGGTACCGATCCTGATGCGCAAAACAAAGTTGATGAATATGCGCCGGGTGGTGTAAGTAGTCCTACCGGTTATTATATACGTAAGTATTATGATCCTACCTCAGTTGGTAATTTTAATTCAGGCTTAAACTTAATTCTTATTCGATATGCAGATATTTTGTTAATGCATGCAGAAGCACTTAATGAAACTACAGGATTTAACAGTATGGCATGGGATCAAACCATCAAAGCATTAAGACAAAGAGCAGGATTTACTGATGCCGCTGCTTTACAATTTAACAGTACACTTTCTCAGACACAGTTACGTGATGTTATACGTAGAGAACGCAGAACTGAATTGGCTATGGAGGGTTTGCGCATCTTTGATATTCGCCGCTGGCGTATTGCTGAAACAGTACTTAATGGCTGGGTACATGGTGCCAGGTTTGGCGAGCCTACTATTGATAATGGCTACATAAGAGTTAATCAAAGAAGTTTTGATCCTAATAAACATTATTTGTGGCCAATCCCAAGAGAGGAACGTAACCGTAATACAAATCTTTCTCAAAACAATGGCTGGTAATATAAAAAATATATAAACGAATGTATATGAAAAAAATAATCAACACTATTTTAAAAGCAGGCGCACTAATGTTTCTATTAAGTTCCTGCGATAAAAATAAAAACTTAGAAAATACCGGCGTTACTGCTGTAACAAACTTCTTTACACCGGAGAACAACAGATTTGTAAAACTGGTTCCTACAACCTCGGCTAGTGTTGAGTTTGAGTGGGAGCAAGCGAAAGCAGAAGATGGTGGCGTAATACTATACGAAGTCGCTTTTGTTGCCGAAGGCGGTGATTTTACAAAACCTGTTTACAAATTGTTATCAGATAATAATGGCTTGTTTAACAAAGCAACTGTTTCGCATAAACAATTAAACTCTATCGCTAATTTAGCAGGCATTGAGTCTTTGGAAAAAGGCAAATTACAATGGACGGTGTTTTCATCCAGAGGTATTAATACCGTACAATCTGCCATTGTACATACAATCGAATTAGAGCGTCCTGCCGGATTTTCAGAAATTCCAACAGATTTGTATTTAAAAGGAACTGCTACTGAAGCCGGCGATGATATAGCCAATGCCATTGCATTTAAACAAACGGCTAATGGTGTATTTGAGTTATACACGTCTTTAAAAGAAGGTAAGTATCAATTAACAGATAAAAAAACCGGAACGCCTGTTGTTTATTATATTGATGGGCCTGTAATTAGAGTAGATGGTGAAACAACAGTAACAGGTGCAACAAAAGTGTACCGTATAGTACTGGACTTTAACAATATTGCGGTGAGTTTTACAGAAGTGAAAAAAGTTGAGTTATGGTTTGCTCCCGATAATGCAATAAAATTTGCATTGCCTTATGCAGGTAACAGCGTATTTAAAGCCGAAAATGTAAAAGTTGATTTTAAACAGGAAGGCTGGGGGCGTGATGAAAGATACAAGTTCAAGTTTACGGTAAATAAAGATGGTCAGGATGCCAGCGAGTGGATGGGAAGTGTAAATAATGATAATTCACGTCCCGATGCTAATACACCTGCCAGCTTTTGGTATTTAATTCCTATCAACAATAACGATCAGTGGAATTATTGCTTCAAGTTTAAAACCGAAGTAGATGGCGCTCCTTCAGATTTTAGCGTTATCATGTCAGCAGCCGGACCATACACACATAAAATTGATGTTCGTTAATTTAAAATACGCATAATGCAATTCAAATTAATTATAGCCATATGTGGTCTTTCTTTATTGTCTTGTACCAAAAATTATGATGATGTTATTATTGGTAGTGGTCAATCAGCGTTACAAAAATATAATGTTGACTGGGATGCTGCTGCAGATAGTAGTGCCATGTCAGTAGTTACACTTTTCTGGAATGTACAGGATAAATATTTTAATAAAAATAACCTCAGCAATCCCGAGTTTCATTACTGGCCACAGGCTCACGCTTTAGATGTAGTACTGGATGCTTATCAACGTAATCCTAAACAACAATATGGTAATACTATACAACAATGGTTAGAAGGTGTACGGGTTAAAAACGGTAACACCTGGCTTAACGAGTATTACGATGATATGGAGTGGATAGGTTTAGCTTCCTTAAGAGCATATGATATAACACGTAACGCTACTTTTAAAACCGTGGTTGATCAACTTTGGGTTGATATAAAAACCGGATGGAATGAAACAATGGGTGGAGGTATTAGTTGGCGCAAAGCGCAACCCGGTTATAAAAATACACCGGCTAATGCCCCTGCATCTATCCTTGCTTCACGCATATACAAACAATCTAACAATCCTGCCGATTTGGAATGGGCGGTTAAAATATACGACTGGGTAAAAAATAATCTTTATGAAACAGGTACAGGTCTGGTGTATGATGGTATAAACCGAGATGGTAATGGCACTATAGATAATTGGAAGTTTACGTATAACCAAGGTGTTTTTATTGGTGCCGCTTTAGAGTTGTATAATATTACTAAAAACACTGTTTACTTAAATGATGCGATTAAAGCCGCCAACTATACACTTTCTGATAATACTTACACCAATTCTGTAGACAGGTTGTTACGTGATGAAGGTAATGGTGATGGTGGTTTGTTTAAAGGAATATTCATCAGATATTTTACTCAATTGATTTTACACCCTGATCTTTCGGAGGCTTATAAAAAAAGATTTGCTGCTTTTCTTAAACACAATGCAGAATGGTTATGGTTTAATGGTACTAACAAACAAACCGTACTGTTTGGTACCTATTGGAAAAACAAACCCGCAAATGAAACTGATTTAACAACGCAGTTAAGCGGTGCCATGTTAATGGAAGCTGCCGCCTTGTTAAACAAAAACAATTTATTTTAAACAAACGGAATGGTTAAATTATCAATACTGATTATTGTAACAACAATGCTCAGCCTGAATCATATTGCCTGTACTCAACCCTCAAAAAAGACGAATAATTATCAGGACGCTGCAAAAAAATTGCGGCAGGCTATACAGGATAACTTTTACGATACGGCAACCAATTATTATACCGAGCATGCAGAAAAGGAACGTAATCAAAAACCAGCCAGTTACTTATGGCCGCTTTGTGCCCTGATACAAGCCGATGAAACGGAGCAAGTATTATTAAAAACAAACAATAGGGTAGATCATACGCTGGAAATTATAAAAAAGTATTATGATCCCAGAGCACCTAAACCGGGTTATGCTTCTTATCCTCCTGCATTAGGTGGTGGCGATAGATTTTATGATGACAACCAATGGATTGGTATTGCCTTAATGGATGCCTGGAAAGTGAATAAAAAACAAGCGTACCTGGATATAAGTAAATCAATTTATGATTTTATGATGACTGCTTACGATACAGTAGGTGGCGGTGGTTTATATTGGGAAGAAGGCGTTCCTTCTAAAAACACCTGCTCCAATGGCCCCGGTGTTTTATTGGCCTTACAATTATATAAAGCAACAGGGGAAAAACCTTTTTTAGATACTGCTTTACAAATATATAATTGGGTAAATAAAAACCTTAAAGATGAATCAGGATTGTATTGGGATAATGTTGGTTATCCATCCGGTAAAGTAGATACCATACGTTACTCTTACAATACGGGTACCATGTTACAGTCTGCTATATACTTGTACGAAATTACAGGCGAGAAACAATACCTCGAACAAGCAAAAAAAACTGCAAAATCGGCTGCCGAATATTTTTATGGTAATGCTAAACTTAGAGATGCATTTTGGTTTAATGCCGTTTTGTTAAGAGGGTATCAGCATTTATTACAGCACGATAAGACTCCTGATTACATCAATGCATTTAAAAAATGTATTGATAATGAAATGAAAGAAAAACAATTAGAAAGCGGCCTGTTTGCAAATAAAAATAAAACTGAAAATTTAGTAAATCAGGCAGGTATGTTAGAAATATTAAACAGGCTTTCGGCCATCCAAAATTAAAAGTAATTATATGGAACGTAAACAATTTTTACAGCAGTCTGTATTGGCTGCAGCAGGTGTACTGGTTGCAAAAAGTAGTTTTGGAGGTTCGGGCACGGCATCCACATTGAATAGCGAATTTCCGGTAGTGCGTCTGGCTGCCGATAAAAGACATTTTACCAGTAAAGCGGTGGAAGATTTAATAGCAAACTTTAAAAAAAATACAGGCAATAATGAACTGGCCTGGCTGTTTGAAAACTGTTTTCCTAACACGCTTGACACAACTGTTTATTTTGAAACCATCAATGGTAAGCCCGATACTTATGTTATCACCGGCGATATTGATGCCATGTGGCTTCGAGATAGTTCTGCGCAAGTGTGGCCATATTTGTTACTTTGTAAACAAGACAAAAACTTACAACAGTTAATAAAAGGTGTTATCAACCGTCAGGTATATTGCATTACTAAAGATCCCTATGCCAATGCTTTTTATAAAGATGAAAATAAAGTAAGCAAATGGATGGAGTCCGATAAAACGGATATGAAGACCGGTATTCATGAACGTAAATGGGAAATAGATTCACTTTGTTATCCTATACGTTTGGCGCATGGATATTGGAAAGCAACCGGCGATGCAACTGCGTTTGATGACGAATGGGTTAATGCCATGAAGTTGGTAGTAAAAACTTTTAAAGAACAACAACGCTTTGATGATTTAGGCCCTTATAAATTTGAACGTGTAACATCATGGGCAACCGATGGCGTGCCAATGGGTGGCTATGGTTATCCTGCAAGGCCTAACGGATTAATTTGTTCCAGCTTTCGGCCAAGTGATGATGCAACCGTGTATAGTTATTTAATTCCCAGCAATTTTTTCGCCGTTACTTCTCTAAAACAAATGGCCGAGTTGTTGAGGTTAAAAAAAGGCAACGAAGCATTAGCTGCCGAAGCTATTGCATTAGCAAACGTGGTTCAAAATGCATTAAAAAAAGAAGCCATTTATCCGCATCCGAAATATGGTCCTATCTATGCTTTCGAAGTAAATGGATTTGGTAGTTATAATTTAATGGACGATGCAAATATTCCATCTTTATTATCGTTGCCATACCTCAGTGGCATTTCTCTTAACGATAAAGTGTATCAAAATACACGCAGGTATATTTGGTCTAAAGACAATCCTTTCTTTTTTAAAGGCAAACAGTTAGAAGGTATTGGTGGCCCGCATATTGGTTTAGATATGGTGTGGCCCATGAGTATCATTATGCGTGGTCTTACAACAAATAACGAGACCGAAATAAAACAATGTTTACAACAATTACAAAAATCTCATGCCGGTACAGGTTTTATGCACGAGTCGGCACATAAAGATGATGTAAGCAAATTTACCAGAGAATGGTTTGCATGGACTAACACAATTTTTGGTGAATTTTTATGGAAAACTTACAGAGAAAAGAAACATTTACTACAGTAAGCATCTTGTAAATAAATTAAAAGAGTTGACACCGTATAAAAGTGTCAACTCTTTTTTGTGGTATCACAATTTTACAAACAATTATTTTTATGTTCCCAACTGTAGTTCCCTGAGCATCGTTCCTTGCGTCGCACTCTTGTACTGTAGTAATTCTATTGGCCATTGTGGAAGTTATCCTTGTTTTTTGTAATGGATATTTATTGAGGAGTTTCCTCGCTTTGCTTGGGATGACGGTCGTTTAAATTGTAGGACTCTGTCATTTCGATCAACGGGAGAAAACTCCTGAAACTATAGTCAGTCATTGATTGTAGAAAACGACAAACTATCAAGATGATGCACAAAGAACAGAACGATGAACGGAGCGTCGCAACGTCAGCTCAATCAGGGCTATGCAGCTGGTAACATAAAAAAGAAAGCCTTACAATGAATACTCACTATAAGGCTTTATTGTAATTTTTTTACAAATTATTTTGGGTACACTTCCGGATTTAAAACCTGTGGCATTTGTCTGCCTTGCAGCAGTGCTACAATATTATTAGCAGCAACAACCGCCATCTTACTACGGGTTTCTTGCGTTGCCGATCCTATATGTGGCAATACACATGCGTTGCGCATATGTAATAATGGATTATCTGAAGACATAGGTTCAGGGTTTGTAACATCTAATCCTGCACCCCAAATAGTTTCATTTTCTAATGCTTCAATTAAATCAGTTTCGTTATGTAAACCACCACGAGCCGTATTAATAAAAATAGCAGTGGGTTTCATTTGTGTAAAAGCTTTTTTATTAAACATGTTTTTTGTTTCATCGGTTAAGTTAGCATGTACCGATAAAACATCGCTTTCCTCTAACAAACGTTCAAAGGAAACATACTTTGCACCAAAAGTTCTTTCGGCAGTTGTGTTTCTATTTCTGTTGTGGTAAATTAATTGCATATTGTATGCGGCGGTGCATTTTTGTGCCAGCGACATACCAATGCGGCCCAAACCCAATATGCCCAATGTTTTGCCATTTAGTTCTATACCTAAATTAGCTGTTGGTTCAAAAAAACTCCACTCACTTTTACCAATAGTTTTATGCATATAAAATGCATTGCGTGATACGGCAAGCATTAATAAAAAAGCCACATCGGCTGTGGCGTTGCTTAACACATCGGGGGTATTACTTACCGGAATATTTTGCTCGGTAGCTGCTTGTAAATTTATTTGATCGTAGCCGGCACTCATTAAGGCGATGCCTTTTAAATTGGGGCAGGCTTGCAAAAAATCAGCATCTAACTTATTGGGGCCAACGCTTAATAAGGCATCAACTGCTTGACAGTTTTTTATTAATGCTGCCGATTCAATATTTGTTTTACCTGAGTATTGTATTATTTCCACGCCTGCCTGTCGCAAAACATGTAAGCCGGCTTCGGGAATCATACGGGTTATGTAAACTTTCATGTCATTTGTTTATGGGCTTTAAAGCAATATTAATACTATTAACCTGCAATAAGCACTCCAAAAGTTGAAATTAACATTATATTACTTGCTTATAGTTCTTAATTAGATGTTTAAGCAGGTAATTAGTAAATTTTAATCTTTATTATAAAAAAATATTTTGTAAGGCATTCAGGTATTTATCAATATACAAAAGCTTGTCTTTTCTTTTGTATTGCATAATAAATCGTGGGTGTGGTAGGGGAATAATTTCATCAAACCACTGATGTTTGTTATTAAGTGCGGTTAAATAATTATAATTTTTTTCGCCGCCAATACAAATACATTTTTTGCGGTACACATTCCAGGCTGTTTGGGTTTGCAGACAATCGGTAATAAAAGGTGTTACTTTTTTTTGCAACACTTCATCGTCATAATAGTTTAGGTTTTTGTTTTCTTTGGTAAAACCTAAGGGACAAACTGAACTTAAAAAGTATTGGCTATAAAATGCTGCTGCACCACCATAGGCTTCAATTACTTCATAAATAAATTCCGCCGAAAGCTCGGACTGTGTGCCGAATGGATGTGCTATGCCACAATTGTTAAGTAATTGTTTGGGGGCAGTAAAATTTATGCCGGTTACACCAGCACCAAAACGTCCTGGGTTTATACCAAATAACAAGGCTCTTGGTTTTTTGTCGGAATAATACTTTGTAAAAAATGTTTTTATAACGTTTTGCGTTTGTAACTCCGCTTGCGGGTGCAGTACACTTATTGCTTTGGGCAGCTTTGCCGAAATATGTAGGGGAGAATAAAACTGAATAATTTGTTTAGCAAAAGTTGTAGCGGCCATGTAATAAAGGTACAATAACTATGCACCATTTCGTCCATGTTCGTTGGGGTACAGTTGCCATAGCGGATTGCTTTGCCAAAACTGTTTGGTATTAACATTCATAATGCTCAAACGACCTTTAAAAGCAGCACCGGTATCAATATTCCATACATTACAACCTTGCATGGGTGTAGTTACATCAAAATAAAGGGTAGGGGTGTGGCCAATAAATATTTCGCTGTATAATTTTAAGCGTTTGGGATAAAATAACGAATCTTTTTTGATGCGCCTATCCATGGTAATGGCCATTTCCCATAAAGTCCTGTCCCAGCTAAAATTAGAGGAATGAAATTCTTTTTCAGGTCCATGCATAGAGGTAAAACCTGCATGTATAAACAAACGGTTTTGTTCATCAATTACATAATAAGGCATGCGTTCCAACCAGTTCAGGTGCGTAAGTCTGGTTGCTTCATCAATATTTGCATAGCTATCAACCGTTGCTTTGCCACCATGTGTTAACCATAGTTGCGGAGCTAAACCATTTTTTAACCAGCCTTCACACCAAACATCATGATTGCCTTTTATAAAAATACATTCCTGCTTTTCGGCCAGGTTAATAAGAAACGAAATGGTTTGTGCCGATTCGCTCCAGCCATCCACATAATCGCCTAAAAAAATTAAACGATCTTCCGGTGTAACTTTTGCTAACTGCAAAACCTGTTGTAAAGCTCTTAATCCTCCGTGTATATCGCCGATAACAAATGTGTTCATTCAGTTCAAGGTGAAATTAAAAAGTCAAAATTTAAAATGAGATTACAAGTTATATAACTATTCATTTACACTTATTAAGTTTTGACTTTTTAATTTTTATTTGTCAATATATTTTTCCGGAACATGATCCGTTAGCCAAACATTGTTTTCTGATAAATAAAACGCATAGCCGTCCTGGTGCATCTTTAATGACTGAACAACTAACACAACTACTTTGCCATGTCTGCTACCTACCTGGGTAGCTGTTTCTTTAGTTGCACTCAGGTGTACATGTTGGCGACTTTGTTTTACCAATCCATTTTCACGAATGCTTTCCAAATTATTGATGGCAGTGCCATGAAAAAGTGTAGCCGGTGGTTTAGTAGGTTGTAAGTTAAGGTCAATAGTAATGCTATGTCCCTGACTGGCTCTTATTCTTGTTTTATCTGCATTAAATGCAAAACGTTTTTTATCATTTTCTGCAACAATGCTTTCCAATATTTCTATTGTAATACTAGCATTTTTTTCATTCATTTTTGCAATAAGTGTACTTACATCTGCCCAACCTTGGTTGTCTAATGTAAGTCCAATCTTTTCGGGATGATGCCTAAGTGTGTAGCTTAGGAATTTGCTTAAATATTTATGTTCTTTTTCCATTATTAGTGTTTAGTGATTGGTTGTTCCAATCCTTTGTTCAATTTCTGCGTTACCTAGAGTAATTACCTCTTCGTATGGGGTTTGTATATTATCATTTTCACCCTTTTCAACAAACTGATATTGTTGATGAACAAACTCTGTAATGTCATCAATCTTTTTAATCCATTCTGTACAGAAAAGTTTTTGAATACCTCCTTTTAATCCTATTTGTATAGCCTTACGTTCTTGTTTATTTCCGTATGGGTCATGATCAGGATCCCATTGTAAACGTACTTCCGTTTTAGCCAGTTCGTTTTTCCATTGGTCGTGTGTTGCAAATAGCGTTTCATCGTATGAAGTAATAGTTGCTTCTTGCAAGATTGCTTTAAAGTGTACTATTGGTAAAGTAATAGCTAATATTCTTTGTTGATGTTCTTTTTTTGCCCAACCGGCTCTGTACATCATCCATAAAAATCCAGGCTTAATCCAGGTCATTCTGTTAAAGCTATAATGTGCTCCTCCAAACTTTTGATTGGCTATCGCATAATTTGCAATGTTTGAATTAAAAGCTTGGTAAACGATTATGTTGTCGTTATCTGTACTGCCAATTATTTGTTTCCCATCTTTGGGTAATCGTTTTATCTGGTCAGTATATTTTTCAGTTTTCATTTTCTTTTGTTCTAAAATTCTATGCTAATTCATAAACCGTTACATCTATTTCTTGTTCACATAATTGTTTTATAATTATTGATTCTATTATCTCCCATTTACCTCCGGCTAATCCTGCTCCAATTCGGGGCATGTGTACCGAAGCATTTTTATTAATTGCTTCAAGGGCAACCTTTACTAAACATTCTTCTGTAGCATCGTAACGTATTGGGGGATTACCGGTTTTTGATTTTGTTACTCCATGTTGACCAATCATGTTGGCTATCCAAATTTCTGGTTCAACATTAACTATTTGAATTTGTCCTAAAGCAACGTTGTTCTCTGATTTATACCATTCTCTATACATTTTTTCAGGCTGCGACCAGCGATTAGAAATTGCTAATACAAATCCTTTTCCCCATCCGCCAATATCATTACATATATGGGTAATAATTTTATTTCCAGTTCCTGTCGGAGTTGTTGCATCTCCTTTTACGTATTTAATTGTTTTCATTTCTTTTCATTTTTTTTACCGCGACGCTGCAATGTTCATTAGTATTACTCCAGTTGAACGGAGCGTCGCACCGAACCAAACGCACAAAGCCAACTCGGGGTTAAAAACTAGGGACGATGATCTGTGTTACTGCAGCTGGTTAACAAAAAATTATTTGTGCCATAAAGTTTCTCTTATTTCCTGTAGAGAAAATTCTTTTACTAATTTACCATTTTAAAAAACAGTCTGCAAGGCACTTTCTTTTTCTTGTTGCCAACTTACATTTTTATACAAAATAACAGTTTATTGTTTTCATTTTGCTTAATTATAAAGCAAAAGTATATCGCTTTTCTGAAATAAACAAATAATGCTTTAAAATGAAGCAAAATAAAAGTTTAATGGTAATTATATTTTCTTGCCATATGCCAAGAGTTTTAAGTACGGGTAGTATTAATTTTATTATTGAAATTTAAGCAGCTAATCTTTATTTAATAAATATTACCATAATGAAATTTGAAGCAGGCACAAATATTGCGATGAAAATACCAGTACACCAGTATGAGGCTACAGTGCAATTTTACCGCGATGTATTATTGCTGGAAATGGAGGATACACCCATTAAACACCCCACGGTGTTAAAAGCCTATAAAGTGAAATTTGGCGCATTTACGCTATGGCTCGATTGTATGGAAGGTATTGATAATTCTTCCCTCTGGTTACAAATAACTACACCCGATGTACAAGCTGCAACAGATTATTTAAAGAGCAATGGTACCCGAACTTTTGATGAATTGGAAGCAATTCCGGAAAATATGCATTGGATAAAAGATCCTGCAGGAACGGTAATGTTGTTAAAAGATAATAAATAATAATCTAAAATATATAAACATGAAAACAACCTATGAAGATCAAAGCGATGGTAAAGCCATTATTGTTACAAGAGTATTTGATGCACCCGTAACAAAGGTTTGGAATGCATGGACAAACAGTGAAATACTAGATACATGGTGGGCACCTAAGCCCTGGAAAGCAAAAACCAAACGTTTTAGTTTTAAACCAGGTGGCGATTGGTTATATGCTATGCAAGGGCCTGAAGGTGAGGAGCATTGGGCAATTGTGAAATATGAATCAGTAGAACCCAATAAATCGTTTACCGGCACAGATAATTTTTGCGATGCTGATGGAAATATAAGTAGTGATTTTGGAAACTCGCATTGGAATGTACAATTTAATGATAATGGAGCTGGTAGTACTAAAGTAGTGGTAACATTAACTTTTGCTACAGAAGAGGATAAAAACAAGTTAGTAGAAATGGGTTTTAAAGAAGGCTTTGCTATGTGCCACGAAAACCTTGATGAAGTTTTGAAAACAGCTTAAAACATTTTTATGAGTAATTCAATTTATCCCTGCCTTTGGTTTAATGGCAATGCAAAAGATGCCATGCAATTTTATTGTGATATTTTTCCCGACTCAAAAATTGTTACTGATACACCCATGGTTGTTAACGCTGAATTATGCGGACAATTATTTATGGGTTTAAATGGCGGTCCGATGTTTACGCCTAATGCCAGTATATCATTTATGGTTATTTGTGCCACTACCGAAGAAACGGCTAACTGTTGGCATAAATTAGCCGAAGGCGGAACCATATTAATGCCACTTGATAAATATGATTGGAGCGAACGATATGGTTGGGTGCAGGATAAATTTGGTATTAGCTGGCAAATTTATAAAGGCGATATAAGCGAAGTAGGACAAAAAATTGTGCCAACGCTGATGTTTGCTCAAGAGCAACAAGGTAAAGCCAAACAAGCTATTCAGTTTTATACTGATTTGTTTAAACAATCTTCTTTAGCAGGTATTATGGAATATGGATTTGGCCCAACAGAAGGCCAGGTGCAACACGCACAGTTTACGTTGAATGATTATGTAGTAATGGCAATGGATAGTGGCGTGCCACAAACCTTTAGTTTTACCGAAGGTATATCATTAGTACTTGAATGTGAAACACAAGACGAGATTGATTATTATTGGAATGGTTTTACAAAGGAAGGGGAGGAGAGTAGGTGCGGCTGGTGTAAAGATCAATTTGGTGTTTC
The DNA here is from genome assembly GCA_002399735.1 of Chitinophagaceae bacterium UBA4857. GTDB lineage: Bacteria > Bacteroidota > Bacteroidia > Chitinophagales > Chitinophagaceae > Terrimonas. The sequence continues at coordinate 115,725 of DHEF01000034.1, read as the reverse complement.
CTGGCAAATTATCCCCAAAGTATTATCAACTTTAATGAGTAACCCTGAAAGAGCACAAAGAGTAATGCAACAAATTTTAAAGATGAATAAATTGGATATTGCCACTTTAGAAAATGCATAAATAATAATACTTTGTCAGCCTGAGCTTGACGAAGGCATTTAAAGTGATTGTTAATATTTTGTCGGGCTAAATATGACAATCACTTTAAATTTTTAACCTGTTTTATTCACTCAATAACTCTTTTCGTATTCTGCTTAATGATGTATCGGTAATTCCTAGGTAAGTAGCAATATGTTTTAGCGATACGTTTTGTATAATATGCGGTTTTTCTTCCAGCAATTTTACATAACGTTCTTTCGCATGATCCGTAAGCATAGCAATGCTATGTTGCTTTAAGGTAAAATAACCTTGCACCATAGTACTGCGTCCATGTTCATTAAAGGCTTTAATGCCATGATACAGTTTTTGAAACTTATCAAAATCAATTTCCCAAGCCACACAATCGGTCATAGCTTGTATATTTTCTTTTGCAGGCGTATGCTGAAAAAAAGAAATCCAATCAATAATTAAATCACCAACTGAATAAAAATTTGTACTTATATCATTACCCTGTACATCAATTACATAACCACGAACAAATCCACTTTCAACAAACCAGTATTTATAAGCCGTATTTCCTTCTTTAATCAGGTAATCGTTTTTAGCAAACGATACTTGCCTGAACTGTGAAATAATTTCTTCCTGTTCAGATTCAGTAAAATCTTTTGTAGTAAATACATGTTGTAAAAAATGTGAAACGGGCATAGCAAATTTTTAAGATATGCAATATAGTATTATATCTACTGATGTTATTTATTAATCAATATTTATTCTATTTTTTTGTTACCAGCTTTAGTTCCGTGATTGAGCTGATGTTGCGACGCTCCGTTCATCGTTCTGTTCGCTAATCAACAGAGGGAAGTCGATGAGTCAGGAAGTCCGAAAAACAGTGAGTAATGAGTTTACAAATTCACTACTAACTATTGACAATTGACTTTTTCTTATTACGCTTGTATTGCCAAATGCTCAATAGAATTATTGCAGTTGAAGAGTGCGACGCAACAAAAGTTCAATCAGGGGTGGGACGCTGGTCAACAAAAAATTATATCTCAAAATGAAAACCTTCTTTCAATAATTCCTTATAGCGTTTTTGGTTAAAGCGGTACATTTTGCTGGGGCGTCCCTTGCCATCTGGTTTGGATAGTTCGCCGGTTTCTTCTAAAAAATCGAAGGACAATATTTTTTTACTAAAATTGCGACGGTTAATCTCTTTGTCCAGTAAAGCGGCATATAATTTTTCCAGATCTGAGAAGGGAAATTTTTTATCCAGCAATTCAAAGCCAATAGGCTGGTAACGTATTTTGCTTTGTAATCTTTCAACGGCTTGCTTAATAATTTGTTTATGATCGAAAGCTAATACAGGTAATTTTTTTATGGAAAACCAAGCGGCATTCTCCGCATCGGTACTGGCTTTTAACTCCTGAAACTGCGATGTTTTAACCATGCCAAAATAGGCGATAGATATTACTCTTTGCCTGGGGTCACGGTCGGGCTCACCAAAACTGTACAACTGTTCCAGATAATTAACCGTAATGCCGGTTTCCTCTTGCAACTCACGTATTACGGCGTTTTCTAAAGATTCATCGGGCAATACAAAGCCGCCGGGTATGGCCCAACTGTTTTTGTAAGGCTCATATTTACGTTGTATTAATAAAATAGAAACGCCTTCTTTTTTAGAATATCCAAAAACAATGGCGTCAACCGCTACCTTTATATCAGAAGTTTTATTTTGCATACGATAAAAGCAAATTTACATTTATTTGTTTTAGTAGCATTAATACAGTGTAATAGTATCACTTTGTTAAAGAATAGATTTCCGTAACTTTACCCTAACGATTGGCAATTATGCTTTACTTCAGAAATTTTACCTATTGGATAGATAAACGAAAGTGGAAATACTGTTTCCTGCTTTCTTCGCTTGCGCAATCGTCCAAGGTAATGTTGTATTAACTTCATTACCAAATTTCCAAATCATCAAATTAGCTAATTAGTCATGCCTCATTATCAAAAATTAGGACAGGTTCCGCATAAACGCCATACACAATTTTATAAACCCGATGGTGGTTTATATTCCGAGCAGTTATTTTCTACCGAAGGTTTTAGTAACGATTATTCATTGTTGTACCATGTGCACCCGCCAACACAAATTATAAAAACCGAGCCGCAGGTAGATGTGTCGCCGCAAATAGCCGAAGAAAAAATGCTCAAGCATCGTAGTCTGGAAGGCTTTAGTGTAAAGCCTGTGGCCGATTATTTGCAAAGCCGTGTTCCCGTATTGGTAAATAACGATTGCCATATTGTATTAGCTGCGCCGCAACAAAGCATGACGGATTATTTTTACAAAAACACCGATGCCGATGAAATGATTTTTATTCACGAAGGACAAGGTGTGTTGCGTACCATGTATGGTGAGTTGCCATTTAGTTATGGCGATTATTTAATTATTCCCCGTGGTACTATTTACCAAATACATTTTAACGATAGTCATAACCGTTTGTTTATTGTAGAATCGTTTAGTCCCATACGTTATCCCAAACGTTACCATAGTAAATACGGACAGTTGTTAGAGCATTCACCTTATTGCGAACGTGATATTCGTGGGCCACAAAACCTGCCCACTTTTGATGAAAAAGGCGACTTCCTCATCAAAGCAAAAAAGAAGGGCATGTTATATGGTTTGCATTACGGCACACATCCTTTTGATGTAATAGGGTGGGATGGTTGTTGTTATCCTTATGCATTTTCCATTCACGATTTTGAACCCATTACCGGACGTGTACACCAGCCACCACCGGTGCACCAAACTTTTGAGGCGCACAATTTTGTGGTATGTTCCTTTGTGCCACGTTTGTACGATTATCATCCGCAAGCCATACCTGCGCCATACAACCACAGTAATATTGATAGCGACGAAGTATTGTATTATGTTGATGGCGATTTTATGAGTCGCAAAAATGTAACACGTGGTATGATTACCTTACATCCAGCTGGTATTCCGCATGGTCCACACCCCGGTACGGTACAAAAAAGTATTGGTGCTAAAGAAACAAAGGAGTTGGCCGTAATGGTCGATACCTTCCATCCGTTAATGTTAACCAAACAGGCACTTGAAATTGAAAACAACAATTATGTAATGAGTTGGGCGGAGTAAATTTTGTTACCAGCTGCATTACTACTATCATCGTCTGTTGTGTCACTCACTGCATCGTTCAGTAATTTTATTCAGCATTGTGCAAGCAACATTATATAAACAACAAAGCCTGTCAATCGACAGGCTTTGTTTTATACCGCTAAAATAAAATTAGAAGTTTTTAGTAACACCAATGTTTACTGTTTTACCAAAGTTAAAACCTGCATTGGTAATTGCTTTAGCTCCATCAGTATCCACTTTTGAGCTGTTCATGTTTAAACCACCAAAGTTAAAGTTTAAACCAAAGTTGTTTTTTAAGTTTACAAATACAGCAGGGAAAATGTTAACACCAAATTTGTTCAGGTCATTACCTTTTGTAGTGATAGAACTGTTGCCAATTTCTGTTTCAGTTTCAGTTTTTGTTACACTGGTAAAACCTTGTGCTTGCACATACAAACTAAAAAGTGAAGACAAAGGTTGTGTGTAACGAACAAATAGACCACCACCTAATTCATTGTTCTTATTAGTTACGGTTGTATTGCCGTTAACGTCTTCAGTTTGTCCAAAAGTAGATACTCCAATAACACCCGCAGTCCACTTGTCAGTAAACTGGTAACCAACCATCGGGTTAAAGCTTATTGAACTTGTTTTTACTTCAGTGTTTTTGTTGTTTTCAAAATTAAAACCTAAGTCACCACCTACTAAAACTGTTCCTTTCTGCGCAAATGCAAAGCTGGTCATTCCTAAAGCCAGGGCACTGATAAATAATCGTTTCATAAAGTTTTTAAATTTAATGGCGCAAAGGTATAGCCGCTTAATAATAACATAATCAATTGATAACCATATTTTAACAATTTTTAAAGTATTACTGATTTTTACCAGGCTATAACACTATTTTATGTTCAGGTGTTTTTTCGTTACATTACAGTAAACAAAAACGATTTGCTATGCTTAAATTATCTGAACTAAAATTTGGCGACTTAGTATTGGTTACTGAAGAAGGTGTTACCCGTGAAGGTGTAGTAACCGAAGTAAATAATACCGACCACAAAGCGCATATTGATAATGGGGTACAGGAGTTTTGGTATTCAAAGGAAAATATATCCGGTATTCCGCTAACCGATGATGTAATGATGAAAAAGCTGGGTTTTGAAAAAGAAGTACATGACGGCATGGTTAAATACAAAAAAGATGCTTTCAGGCTGGTAATAAAAGATAATTATGATTTTACAAAAATTGACCTGTGGTACCGTGAAGACAGAAGAAGTTTTCATAGTTCGTTAATGGCGCATACTTTACAAAATCTTTATTTGGATATGACTAAAGTGCACCTAGAACCGGTTGGGATGATACATGATTAAAAGATTTAAAAGTAGTACCACAGAGTAACACAGAGTTTTTTTCACAGAGTGACACAGAGAAATTTTTTATCTCTGTGGGTATTATTTATTTGTTTAAAAGCTAATGCTGCCAGTGTTACACCAAATTTTAAAAACACCATGATTGAAGATGAAATTACAGAAGTGATTCTACAAAAGGCTTTTCATGTTCATACTGCTTTGGGGCCAGGATTATTAGAATCGGCTTATAAAGAATGTTTATTTTACGATTTAAGACAGGTAGGCTTAAATGTACAGAAGGAAAAAGCTATGCCTCTGTTTTATAAAGAAGTACAATTAGACCTTGGATATAGAATTGATTTATTGGTTGAAAACAAAGTAATTATTGAGGTGAAAACAGTAGAAACTTTTAATGATGTGCATATTGCGCAGGTGTTAACCTATATGCAATTAAGCGGATGTAAAGTAGGATTGTTATTAAACTTTAAAACAACTTCTTTAAAGAAAGGTATTAAACGGTTGGTATTATAGTTAAATTGGATTGTACAAAACTCCGTGCTACTCTGTGAAAAACTCCTTTAACTCTGTGGTTTTGTTTCTCTCAATAGAAGTAATATCGGTGCCGGGCTGCCGGATTGCAGTGAAAAGCCCACAGCCCCGACGCAGGAGGGGTGAGGACTTGTAGCATAACTAAATAAAAGCGACAAAAAGTTGCTTTTATGTAAGTTACCAGCGTAGCTGTGTCGGAACTGAAGCTGACCGGAGTTACTACTGCAGATAGCCACAGATTAATTTGCTAATGAGCTGATTTGCTAATGTGCTAGTGAAGAAAACTTAAAAAGGCTTGGGGGCTATAACTTTTTTTACTTTTAGCTTTTTAATTTTTAATTTCCCATTCATAACCTCCTCATTTTTACTTACTTTTGCGCCTTCGGTGAGAATTTAGGAAAAAAAAAGAAGCTTTTTTCTTTTTTTAGCTACTTAATCCTATCTTTGCACCCCTAAAAATAATATGTCAAAACAGGCGCTAATAAAACAAGACGGTGTAATTCTGGAAGCCTTATCCAACGCAATGTTCAGGGTAAAGCTTGAAAATGGCCACGAAATATTGGCTACTATATCTGGTAAAATGCGTATGCACTACATCAGAATATTACCCGGAGATAAAGTTGGTGTTGAGTTGTCGCCATATGATTTAACAAGAGGGAGAATTAATTTTAGATATAAATAATAATAGCGAAAGCCCTATGCTACGGGCTATGAGCAGTAAAACAAATACTCATGAAAGTAAGAGCATCTATTAAGAAGCGTAGCGCTGACTGCAAAATTGTACGTCGCAAGGGCAGGTTATATATTATTAACAAAAAGAACCCTCGCTTCAAGCAACGTCAAGGTTAATTTTAACCCTGCCTTGTGCATGAAACAAACTTTTTTTAAAGCGATAACTAACAAACAATAAACAAAGACTATGGCTCGTATTGCCGGTGTTGACTTACCAAAAAACAAAAGAGGCGAAATAGGACTTACCTATATTTACGGTATTGGCCCTTCAACAGCCCAATATATTCTTGACAAGAATAACATTGACCGTAACAAAAAGGTTAATCAGTGGAATGACGAAGATTTGAACGCTATTCGTACTACTATTACTGAAGAGTTGAAAGTGGAAGGACAGTTACGTTCGGAAGTACAAATGAGCATTAAACGTTTATTGGATATTGCTTGTTACCGCGGTTTACGTCACCGTAAAGGTTTACCTGTACGTGGTCAGCGTACTAAAACAAACAGCCGTACCAGAAAAGGTAAGCGTAAAACAGTTGCAGGTAAAAAGAAAGCAGCTAAAAAATAATAATATAAATCAGACGTCTGGCAACAGATGTCTGATTTGTTTATATACAAAGGCTTATAAAGACATGAACCCGCTTCGGATGGCCTCGTAAGCCGGCAGTAGAATCAGGTTCGGTTCCGGTAAATCGGAATATTTTTTTAAACATTTTTTGACTACCTCACAACATGGCAAAAGCACAACAAAACAGCGCTAAAGCTGCTGCGAAGAAAAGAATTGTGAAAGTGGACGCTTATGGCGACGCTCATATTTCTGCTACATTTAACAACATTATTGTTAGTTTAACCAACAAAACCGGCCAGGTTATTTCCTGGAGCAGTGCTGGTAAAATGGGTTTCCGTGGTTCTAAAAAGAACACGCCATATGCCGCACAAATGGCTGCCGCTGATGCTGCTAAAGTTGCATTAGACGCTGGTTTGAAAAGAGTGGACGTATACGTAAAAGGACCAGGTTCTGGTCGTGAAGGTGCTATCCGTTCTTTATCTCAAAGTGGTATTGAAATTGTGATGATTAAAGACGTTACGCCTTTACCTCACAACGGATGTCGTCCTCCTAAGAAAAGAAGAGTTTAATTTTTTTGTCGGAAAGTCGGTAAGTCCGGGAGTCGGAAAGTTATTACTCTCGGTCTTGCGGACTTCTGTCTTTCTGACTAGATATATATTTTTGAGCCATTTCGGTTTCATTTTTAAAAAGGGTACACGATTAATTTTTTTCAAAGCTTTTTACTGATCGACGTACCGCATTCTAAAAAAGCTTAAATGAAAGTATATTATGGCACGTTACAATGGTCCTAAGACCAAAATCTCTCGTATTTTTGGAGAGCCTATTCTTGGCAATGGTAAATGGTTGGGTAAAAACAGCAACCCTCCAGGTCAGCACGGTGAAAAACGCAAACGTAAAACTTTAGGTGAATACGCTTTGCAATTACGTGAAAAACAAAAAGCAAAATACACTTACGGTATTTTAGAAAAACAATTCCGCAAAACTTTTGAAGAAGCTGCTCGTCGTAAAGGCGTAACCGGTGAAAACTTAATTAAGTTGTTGGAAGCTCGTTTGGATAACACTGTATTCCGTATGGGTATTGCTCCTTCACGTCCTGCTGCACGTCAGTTAGTAAGTCACAAACACATTGAAGTTAATGGTGAAGTAGTAAACATACCTTCTTACCAGTTAAAGACTGGTGATGTTATCACTATTAAAGAAGCAAGCAAAGAAAACTCTTCTATTTCAAGCGTTGTTCGTGCTAAGAACCCTAAGTTTGGTTGGATTGATTTTAACGAAACTACATTTACGGGTACTTTCATTACTTATCCTGAAAGGGAAAGTGTTCCTGAAAACATTAAGGAGCAACTGATCGTTGAGTTGTACTCTAAGTAATAGTTAAAGGTGATTAATTAATGGTTAATTGGTTTAACCTGGTTAACTTTTAAACAAAAGCCCAATAACAACTTAGAAAAGATTTACTGTAGGCCGGTAAACGAGTGTAAACTCCTGCCAGCTATGGTAACACAATCATTAAAAACCTAAAGACAAATTAAATATGGCTATCTTAAATTTCCAGAAACCTGATAAAATCATTCTGCAAAAGGCCACCGATTTTGAAGCTCAGTTCGAGTTTCGTCCATTGGAGCCAGGCTTTGGTGTAACTATTGGTAATGCACTACGTCGTGTATTATTAAGCTCGTTAGAAGGTTATGCCATTGTAGGTGTAAAAATTGAGGGTGTAGATCACGAATTTGCTACCATGAAAGGTATTAGCGAAGACGTGGTGGAAATATTCTTAAACTTAAAACAAGTACGTTTTAAGAAAGTAGTTGATCACGAAGTTGCAAACGAAAAAATCGTTTTGTCACTTAAAAATAAAACTGAATTTTTAGCTGGTGATATTGGCGATGGTACACACTCTTTCCAAATTATGAACCCTGAGCTATTAATTTGTACTTTGGATTCATCTGCACGTATGGATATTGAATTAACTATTGGCAAAGGCCGTGGTTATGTTCCTGCAGAAGATAACAAAGTAAAAGATGCACCAATCGGTTATATTCCTATCGATGCTATTTACACGCCGATTAAGAATGTAAAGTACAGTATTGAAAATACCCGTGTGGAGCAAAGAACTGACTTTGAAAAACTGATTATGGAAGTATCTACCGATGGTACTATTCATCCTGAAGAGGCAGTTAAGCAAGCGTCAAGAATTTTGATTCAACACTTAATGATTATCACCGACGAGAACATCACCTTCGATAACAAAGAAGAGAAAAAAGAAGATCTTGTTGATGAGCAAACTTTACAATTACGTAAAGTATTGAAAACTCCTTTAGAAGATCTTGACCTTTCTGTACGTGCCTTTAACTGCTTAAAAGCAGCTAAAATTAACTCACTAAGCGAGTTGGTACAGTACGAGCAGGAAGACCTGATGAAGTTCCGCAACTTTGGTCAAAAATCTTTAGCTGAAATTGAACAAGTATTAAGCGAAAGAGGCCTTGGCTTTGGCATGGACTTACAAAAGTTAGGTGTAGATAAAGACGAACTTTAATTCAATTTGCCAATTAGTCAATTTGATAATTTGGCAATGAAGAAAGTGAGTTACAAACCAGTGTAATAGTAGGTTACAATTCCTGACACGGTGTAACCGAAATTTTATAACAATAATTCAGTTAATTGGCAAATTGCCGAATTAACTAATTGACAAATTAAAAACGTCATGCGTCACGGAGACAAAATCAACAATTTAGGCCGCAAAAAAGCACACCGCGAAGCCTTATTGAGCAACTTAGCTATCCAGCTTATTCAACACAAACGTATTGTAACTACTTTAGCAAAAGCTAAAGCATTACGTGTATTTGTTGAGCCTTTAATTACAAAAGGTAAAGACAATACTACACACCAACGTCGTGTTGTATTCAGCTACTTACAGGACAAAGAAGCTATCAAAGAACTTTTTGATGTAATTGCTGAAAAAGTAGGTGGTCGTCCTGGTGGTTACACTCGTATCATTAAATTAGGTATCCGTCCTGGTGACGCTGCCGAAAAAGCAATGATTGAGTTAGTTGACTTTAACGAGGTTTACGGTAAAGTTGCTGACGAAGCAAAAGCTACTACTAAACGTACGCGTCGTGCGGGTGGTGCTAAAAAGAAAGCAGAAGCTACTGAAGCCGCTGCGCCTGTTGAAGCTACAACTGCTCCTGCAGAAGAAGCTAAAGAAGAAAAAACAGCTGAGTAACCAGTGTTTAATATCAGTACTAAAGCCCTTGCATTTGCAGGGGCTTTTTTTTATATTACCAGCTGCATTACTACTATCATCGTCTGTTGTGTCACTCACTTGTGCGTCCAGTAATTCTATTGAGCAATGCGGCAGTATTCTTACTTTTTGTAACAATTTTTTATTGAGGAGTTACCTCGCTTTGCTCGGGATGAAGGTCGTTGGTATTGTAGGACTCCGTCATTTCGACTGGTTTATTTGGTGTCCCAAAATCAATTCTACAGTGACAGAAAATGGTATTAAAAATCAACTTGTTGTAAATCTGTCATTGGCACCCACGGGAGATAACGCCTGCTATAGGAGTTACTTATTATCTATAGGAAAAGACAATACAACACGATGTTGATTAGCGAACAGAAAGTACAAGAGTGGCTCTCATTCATTCTTTCACTGAAAGAATGAATTGCGAATAATCACCTAATTGCAACAAAAGCTGATCAGGGATATACAGCCTGTAGCATAAAAAAATTACTCACTTATAGTTTGAGCAATTGACTTAATTACTAACAGTTGTTTTTTACTTTTTTATTTTCACTTTTTACTTGCCCATTCAAATCATTAAATTGTTTTATCTTCAAGGCCTTTACACGATGCTTGCTGCTTAATTATTTACGGTTATAATTATTAAAAAATTATGGATCAATTTGTAAATGCTTTAGAGCAGTTTAGAAATGAGGTTGGTATCAGGTTTCAACTTTATAATAGTTTATTTACATCATTACCTTTTCATAAAATTGAAAAGACAGGTATTCTGTTGTCGTTACTATCCAGTAACTGCGAAGAAGGTTATATGAAGGGCTTAAGTCCTATTCGTATTATTGATGATTTTTTTAGTAAACAAACAGCCTCCTTGACCGAGCAGGAAAAGCTGGATATGCTTTTCAGGTTTGTGCAATACGCTGAAAGGCAGGTTGTGTTATTTGATGCACTGGAAGATGCTGCATTTAATAAAGTGCATGATATAAACGGCGTTGGCACCTTAAAACACTTAGAGTCGGAAGTAATACAAGCGGGGAAGCAAGATGACCTTGCTGAGCAGTTAAAAGTGTTTACCGTACGTTTGGTATTAACGGCCCATCCTACACAGTTTTATCCGGGGCCGGTTTTGGGTATTATTAATGATTTGGCCAAGGCATTGGCTACTAATAAAACCAGTTTGGTAAACGAACTGCAACAACAATTAGGCCGTACACCGTTTTTGAAAAAAATAAAACCCACACCTTACGATGAGGCCGTTAGTTTAATATGGTACATGGAGAATGTATTTTATCAGGCGGGTGGTAATATTATAGCCTCGTTAAAAAAACGTTTCCCGGATGCAGTAACCAGAAGTAACCCTATTTTTCAAATGGGATTTTGGCCGGGTGGTGATAGAGATGGAAACCCTTTTGTAACAACAGAAATAACCTTAAAAGTTGCCGATGCATTACGCGGCAGTATATTAAAGTGTTACTACATGGATGTGCGTAAGCTGCGCCGCAGGTTAACCTTCCGGGGGTTGGAAACTTTGTTATTTGATTTGGAAACCAAACTATACAATAATCTTTTTGTACCTGGTTATAAAACGCAGTTAACCAAAGAAGAATTAATTGAAACTTTGGAAGAAGTAAAACAAATTATTATTCATCAGCATAATGGATTGTTTTTACACCTGGTAGAAAGCCTGATTAATAAGATAGATATTTTTGGTTTACACTTTGCATCGTTGGATATAAGACAGGACAGTGTAACACATGGCAATATGTTTAATCGCATTGCAGAGAATAGTGAGGTGTTAGATAGTAACTATCCGCAGTTTTCAGAAGATGAAAAAATTGCTGCCTTATTAAACGTTAATAGTACCATCACTACCGATGTATTTACCGAAGATGTACACAAGGATACGTTACAATGTGTGGATGCTATTAAAACCATTCAGAAATTTAATGGTGCAGATGGTTGTAACCGCTACATTATAAGCCAATGTAACAGTGCTTTAAATGCAATAGAAGTATATACGTTATTTAAGTTGGGTGGCTGGCAGGAAGAACAGATAGAAGCTGACATTGTTCCTTTATTTGAAACCATTGATGACCTGGAGAATGCTGCAGGCGTAATGGAAAAATTATACAATACACCAGCTTATCGCAACCATCTAAAGCGTCGTGATAATTTTCAAACCATCATGCTTGGTTTTTCTGATGGTACAAAAGATGGTGGTTACTTAATGGCTAACTGGGGTATTTACAAAGCGAAGGAAAGATTAACAGCTATTTCCCGTAAGTACGATATAGATGTTATTTTCTTTGATGGCAGGGGAGGCCCGCCATCAAGAGGTGGTGGTAAAACACACCGCTTTTATGCCTCTATGGGAAAAAACATTTCCAATAAAGAAATTCAACTTACCATACAGGGGCAAACCGTTAGTTCCAATTTTGGTACTGTAGATTCGGCGGGTTATAATATTGGACAATTGTTAAACGCCGGCTTATCCAATGCATTGTTCTCTAATAAGGATGTTACATTGGATAAAGACCAGGAATCTTTATTGGAACAATTATCTGCTATTAGTTATGACTCATACAAGCAATTAAAAAATCATCCGTACTTAACGGCTTACCTGGTACATGCCAGTCCGTTGCGGTTTTATGGTGAAACAAATATTGGTAGCCGCCCTGCAAAACGTGGCCAGGCTTCCGGTATTTCATTAAAAGACTTACGGGCTATACCTTATGCCGGTTCGTGGAGTCAGTTAAAACAAAACGTTACCGGTTTCTTCGGTGTAGGTACAGCATTAAAGGCCATGGATGAAAAAGGAAAGTTACCGGCCATCATGGATTTATATAAAAACTCTTTGTTCTTTAAAACCTTGTTAGATAACTGTGAGATGGCTATGTCAAAATCGTTTTTCCCTTTAACCAGTTATTTGGCTAAACATAAAGAGTACGGCGAAATATGGCAAATGATTTATCAGGAATATCTACTAACCAAAGAATACATTTTTAAACTTTCCGGTCGTACGGAGTTAATGGGCGATTATCCGGTAGACAGATTATCTATTCAAATGCGGGAAAAAATTGTAATGCCGCTGGTTACTATACAGCAATATGCACTTACCCGTATACGTGAAATGGAAGAGCAGGTAGCCCGTACACCTATAGCAGATGTGTATGAGAAATTAGTAATGCGTTGTTCGTTTGGTATTATTAATGCGGGAAGAAACTCGGCGTAGTTAATTATATTATAGTACTTATATTTTATTGCTTGCCAAAACCATGTTTTAAAACATGGTTTTGGCAAGCAATTTTTTTTATCTAAAAAAAACAAAACCTCCTGCCATACGACAGAAGGTTTTTGTTACACAACTTAAACTCAATAAAACATTTATTAAAAGGAAGCTAATATAGACGCTTCTTTTGTTTCTAAAATAGAAGTACCCATTAAAAACTCATCTACCTTTCTGGCGCACTCACGGCCTTCGCTTATGGCCCATACTACCAGGCTTTGCCCACGGCGCATATCACCTGTTGCAAATACTTTAGCAATATTGGTTTTAAACGTTTTTTCACCTGCTTTTACATTACCACGGGCATCCAATTCCACGCCCAGCTCTTCAATAAAACCTACATGTTGTGGATGAACAAAACCCATCGCTAACAAGGCAAGGTCGCATGGTATTTCTCTTTCGCTGCCGGGTATTTCGGTAAACTGTGCAGGGCGGCCATCTTTCGATGCTGTCCATTGCAGGTTAACTATTTTTAAAGCTTTCAATTTCCCGTCTGCATCACCAATAAATTCTTTGGTACCTATGGCCCACTCACGTGTTGCACCTTCTTCATGTGATGTAGTGGTTTTTAATATCATGGGGTAGGTTGGCCAGGGCATGTAGTCGGTGCGGTCAACAGTAGGCTTTGGCATTAACTCAAACTGTGTTACCGATGCTGCGCCATGACGGTTACTCGTTCCTACACAATCACTGCCCGTATCGCCACCACCAATTACAACCACATGTTTGTCGGTTGCCATTACCTCATGTGGTAAAATATTACTTTCAATATGCGGGTTGGCTAATACATCTTTGCCCGCTACACGTTTGTTATTTTGTTTTAAAAAGTCCATTGCAAAATGCACACCATTTAACTCACGACCGGGAATAAATAAATTGCGCGGAGCAGTACTGCCACCTGCCATTACTATAGCGTGGTTTTCACGCAACAAATCATTAATGCTAATGTTAACACCAACATTTGCATGGTAATGAAATGTTACACCTTCTTCTTCCAGTAATGCAATACGTCTGTCAATAACCCATTTATCTAATTTAAAATCAGGAATACCATAACGTAACAAACCACCGGCAGCATCATCACGTTCGTACACATGTACCGTATGACCGGCATAATTTAATTGTGCTGCTGCTGCCAATCCCGCCGGGCCGCTACCAATTACAGCTACTTTTTTACCTGTACGCAGGTTTGGTTTTTTTGCTTTTACATAACCTTTTTCAAAAGCTATTTCAATAATATGTTTTTCAATTTCTTCAATAGCAACAGGCGGCTGATTAATACCCAATACACATGCACTCTCGCAGGGTGCGGGACAAATACGACCCGTAAACTCAGGGAAGTTATTGGTAGATGCCAGTATGTGATAAGCTTCCTCGTAATTTTTATGATACACGGCATCATTAAACTCAGGTATTACATTACCCAAAGGACAACCACTATGGCAAAAAGGAATACCACAATTCATGCACCTGGCCGATTGCTCGTTTAATTTATTTTCCGGAAAGCTGCTTACAAACTCACTGTAGTGTTGTAATCTTTCCTGCACCTTTTGTTTTTCAGGTGCTTCACGGGTGAATTCTAAAAATCCTGTTGGTTTGCCCATTTTTATTTAATTAAAAAGTAAAAAGTAAAAATGAAAAGTGTTGTTACCCCTGCTCTTCTTTTTTAACTTCTTAGTTTGTTAGCTTTTTATTTTTTGTTACCAGCTTCAGTTCTCTGATCAGCTTTTGTTGCAATTAGGTGATTGTTCGCAATTCATTCTTTCAGTGAAAGAATGAGAGCCACTCTTGTACTTTCTGTTCGCTATTCAACAGGCTTAATGCCCAATGCGGTAAACCTGCTATTGCAAAATGAGACTTGCACATTGCTCAATAGCATTACTACTGTTGAACGGAGCGTCGCAAGTAAAGTTCAAGCAAGGCTTGGACGATGACTGAAAAAAATCATCATGCCCATTCATACACTCAAGCCCCTTTAGGGGTTGGGGTATACTACTTATTTACAGTTACCGCTGCACGACTTTGTAAAACCTTTTTGTAGTCTCTTGGAAATACTTTGATAAAGTTTTTCGTTTGGTTTTCAAAATCGCTTAAAATGAATTTTGCAACTGTACTGTTGGTATTTATTGCATGCTGGTTAATCATATACTTTAACGTACAGCTATCATCTTCATCTACCGGATCAAGATCAACCATTTCCATATTACACTTATTGGCAAAGCTGTTGTTTACATCGTATATGTAAGCAATACCACCACTCATACCTGCGGCAAAGTTTGGTCCCGTTTCGCCTAACACTACAACGGTACCGCCGGTCATGTATTCGCAACCATGGTCGCCAATACCTTCTACCACTACACTGGCTCCTGAATTACGTACCGCAAAACGTTCGCCGGCTTTACCACGTATGTAAGCATTACCTTGCGTAGCACCATAAAATGCGGTGTTACCAATAATAATATTTTCTTCGGGTTTAAAGGTTGCTTCTTTATCAGGGTAAACAATCAATGTAGAACCGCTTAAGCCTTTACCAAAATAGTCGTTGGCATCACCTTCCAGTTCGAACGTAATACCCTTGGTGCTGAAAGCACCTAAACTCTGTCCGGCTGTGCCTTTTAATTTTAAACGAATGGTGTCTTCCGGTAATCCTTCGGCACCATATATTTTTGTTATCTCGTTTGATAATAAAGTACCGGCTGCACGGTCTGTATTAATGATATTAAATTCGGCTCTCACTTTTTCTTTATTACTTAATGCCGTTTTCGCCGCTTCTAAAAACTTCCAGTCTAAAATATTTTCCAAACCATGATCCTGTGCTTCGGTATTGTACAAGCCAACCCATTCAGGAGCTTCTTCTTTATGTAATAATGGCGACAGGTCTAACTTGCTGTACTTCCAGTGTGTAATATTTTCTCTTACCTGTAAAGTATCTACCTGGCCAATCATTTCATTCACCGTACGGAAACCAAGCTCCGCCATTATTTCACGTAAATCCTGTGTAATAAACTTAAAGAAGTTAACCACATAATCAGCATCACCGGTAAAACGTTTTCTTAATTCAGCATCTTGCGTTGCTACACCAACAGGGCAGGTATTTAAATGGCATTTGCGCATTAAAATACAACCTTCTACTACCAAGGCCGCTGTTGCAATGCCCCATTCTTCGGCACCTAATAAAGCGGCAATAACAATATCACGGCCTGTTCTTATTTGTCCATCAGTTTGTACTACAACACGGCTGCGTAATTTATTTTTTACAAGAGTCTGGTGTGTTTCGGCAAGACCAAGCTCCCATGGTAAACCTGCATGTTTAATAGAGCTCATGGGTGATGCACCTGTGCCTCCATCAAAGCCTGCGATTAACACTACATCGGCTTTTGCTTTGGTAACACCGGTAGCAATCGTGCCAACACCTGCTTTACTTACCAGTTTAACATTTATACGGGCTTTACGATTTGCATTTTTTAAATCGTAAATTAATTGGGCTAAATCTTCAATAGAATAAATATCATGATGCGGCGGTGGCGATATTAAACCCACACCGGGAGTGGAGTGACGTGTTTTACCAATCCACTCATCCACTTTATGTCCGGGTAATTGACCACCTTCGCCGGGCTTGGCACCCTGAGCCATTTTAATCTGTATCTCGTCGGCCTCGGTTAAATAAATACTGGTTACACCAAAGCGGGCACTGGCAACTTGTTTAATAGCACTACGCATGCTATCGCCATTTGCTAGTGGTTTGTAACGTTGTTCATCTTCGCCACCTTCGCCGGTGTTACTTTTACCGCCTAAACGGTTCATGGCAACGGCTAAAGTAGTATGTGCTTCCCAGCTAATACTACCAAAGCTCATGGCACCGGTAGCAAAACGTTTGTATATATTTTCTGCAGGTTCTACTTCGTCAATAGAAATAGAAGGACGATTGCGTTTAAAATCTAATAGACTTCTTAAGGTAATAGCTCTGTCCTGTTGGTCGTTGATTGATTTAGTATATTTTTTAAAAATACTATAGTCGTTCATACGTGTTGCGTATTGCAACAGGTGAATACTTTCCGGGTTAAACAAATGCGCTTCACCCTTACGTTTCCATTGGTAAATACCACCAACGGGTAAACGATCCACCGGTATATCTTTTTTACTAAAGGCAAAGAAATGTTTAGCCAATGCTTCTTTCGCAATTTCATCTAAGCCCAAACCTTCAATACGTGAAGTGGCTCCGGTAAAGTAAGCATCAACAACCGAACGGCTGATACCAATGATTTCAAAAATTTGTGCTCCCTGATATGATTGCAGGGTACTGATACCCATTTTGGAGAACACTTTCAACAACCCTTCATTAACAGCCTTGATATAATTTTTCTTTAAATCATCTTCGCTTAATGCCGATTGTAGTTTACCACTTTCTTTCATATCACGAATAGATGAAAGCGCTAGGTAAGGATTGATAGCTGTTGCACCAAAACCTAACAAACAAGCAAAGTGATGTACTTCCCAAACATCACCTGCTTCCACCACAATACCAACCTGACCACGTAAACCTTTACGTATTAAGTGGTGGTGTACAGCCGATGTTGCCAGTAAAGATGGGATAGGAGCATGGTCGCTATCGATGGCTCTGTCTTGTAAAATCAATACTTCAAAGCCATCACGTACGGCATCCTCTGCATAACGGCAAAGACGTTCAATACCTCTTTTTAAATTTCCGGGTTTACCATCGGCTAAAAAATAACATTGTAAAGTTTTAGCCTGGAAAATACCGGTATCAATACTGCGCAGGGTTTCTAATTCTTTATTGGTTAAAACCGGATGTTTTAAGCCTACTACGTGGCAATCCAGCTCATCTTCCACCAACAGGCTACCGTTATTACCCACAAATGTTACCAACGACATTACTCGTTTTTCACGAATAGGGTCAATAGGCGGGTTAGTAACCTGTGCAAATAACTGTTTAAAGTAAGACGATAAATGCTGCGGCTGATCGCTTAATATAGCTAACGGTGTATCGGTACCCATAGAGCCAATAGGTTCTTTACCATCAATGGCCATGGGTAAAACAATTTGTTCTAAATCTTCGGTACTGTAACCAAATGCTTTTTGGTATTTAAAAACCTGATCATGTTCTAAATGAGTGAACATAATGCGTGGTGGCGGTAATTCGTTTAAGCGAATTTTATATTTATTCAACCACTCATCGTAAGGCTTTTGTGAGCAGATGGTTTCTTTTACTTCCTGATCACTGATGATACGGCCTTGCTCCATATCAACAATAAACATTTTACCGGGTTGTAAACGGCCTTTTTCTTTAATCAGTTTTTGGTCAATCGGCAATGCACCGGTTTCAGAAGCCATAATTACACGGTCATCAGTGGTAACGCAATAACGTGAAGGACGCAGTCCATTACGATCCAATGTAGCACCAATAATTTTTCCATCGGTAAAGGAAATTGAAGCAGGTCCGTCCCATGGTTCCATTAAACAGGCATGAAACTCATAGAAAGCTTTTTTTACCGGATCCATATCTTCATTACCATCCCATGCTTCCGGTATTAACATCATCATTACATGTGGTAATGAGCGGCCTGTTAAGGTAAGCAACTCAATCATGTTATCTAAACAAGCCGAGTCACTTTGGTTACTGGTAACAAGTGGTAATAACATATCCATTTCTTCTTTGCTGAAGTATGGAGTTTCAAAACCAGGTTCACTTGTTTTAAGCCAGTTTAAGTTTCCTTGTAAAGTATTAATCTCGCCATTGTGTGCAATGTAACGGAAAGGTTGAGCCAACTTCCACGATGGAAAGGTGTTGGTAGCAAAACGAGAGTGTACCAAACCAAATGCACTTACTACACGTTTGTTGGTTAAATCACTAAAGTAATTACGAACCTGGTTACTGGTTAACTGACCTTTGTAAACAATGGTTTTATATGATAATGAGGCAAGGTAAAATCCTATCTCATCTTTTTTAACAGTATTATTAATTATATGGGTAGCATAGTTACGCAACACAAATAATTTTCTTTCAAATTCAAGTGCGTTCGTAATATGATCGGGGCAGGCAATAAATACCTGTTCAATTTCCGGTTCTACACTGAGTGCAGTAGGGCCAATTTCCGATTTGTTAACCGGCACCTTGCGCCAACATAAAACTTCAAGTCGAAGTTTTTCGGCTGCACGTACAAAAATTTCGCGGCATTCTTCACGCAATCTTAATTCCTTTGGAAAAAATACCATGCCCACACCATAGCGTTCAAAGCGGGGTAATGGTATACCCGACTTAAGGCATTCGTCAAAGAAAAACTCATGCGGTATCTGTATCATAATACCGGCACCATCACCTGTATTTACTTCCGACCCGCAAGCACCACGGTGCTCCATGTTTTCCAATATCGTTAACGCATCAGCAATTGTCTGGTGATTTTTATTGCCTTTAATGTTAGCAACAAACCCTATCCCGCAAGCATCATGTTCAAACGACGGGTCATATAATCCGGTAGCACGAACCATAAACAAAGTTGTTTTGAATAAATTATAATAAACCTCATAAAAGGTTGGAAAAATTGGCAGGCAAACAGTCTAAATTACAAATCTTTTTCAATAAAACCATCATGTTGCCGTCGGTTTTTTCAAAAAAGTTTGATACAAACGCTTGTTATTGCAATCGTTATACTAAGTAACTAAACAACGTATCGTTTTTGTTTAGCTCAGTATAATTAATAGCAAAGGCATTTAGCTTTTCAAGGAATATAGTATAGTCTTCTTTTCGTTGTAGTTCAATACCTACAAGGGCGGGTCCGTTTTCTTTATTTGTTTTGTGAATGTATTCAAAGCGTGTAATATCATCATTAGGTCCTAATACATTATTCACAAATTCTTTTAATGCACCTGGGCGTTGTGCAAAGTTGATTAAAAAGTAATGTTTTAATCCTTCGTATTGCAGGCTACGTTCTTTTATTTCCTGCATACGGTCAATATCATTATTACTGCCGCTTACAATACAAACTACGGTCTTACCTTTAATTTCTTCGGCAAAAAAATCAAGTGATGCAATGGATAATGCACCGGCAGGTTCGGCAACAATCGCATCTTCGTTGTACAATTTTAAAATAGTAGTGCAAACTTTTCCTTCGGGTACCAATTGTACTTTGTCCACTACATCCTTACAAATATCAAAAGTTAAATCGCCAATACGTTTTACAGCGGCACCATCAACAAAACGTTCGATGGTATCTAATGTTACCGGGTGGCCGGCTTCCAGTGCGGCCGTCATGGATGGTGCACCAGCTGGCTCTACACCAATAATTTTTGTATGCGGCGATACCTGTTTAAAATATGTACCGGTGCCGGCAGCTAAACCACCACCACCAATGGGTACAAATAAATAATCAACACTAATGTTTACATTGGTTAAATCATCTAAAATTTCTTTTGCTACCGAAGCTTGTCCTTCTATAATGCGTAAGTCATCAAATGGCGGAATAAAAGTCATTCCGTTTTCTTCGGTATATTTTTTAGCAGCAACGGCACAATCATCAAAAGTATCACCAACCAGTTTTATTTCTATGCTTCCATCGCCAAACATTTGTGTTTGACGCACTTTTTGTTTTGGTGTAATAACCGGCATAAATACTACGCCTTTTACCTGTAAACTTTTACAGCTATAAGCAAAACCCTGTGCATGGTTGCCTGCACTGGCGCATACCACACCTTTTTGTAGTTCTTCTTTGGGTAAGCTGCTCATCATATTGTAAGCACCACGTAATTTGTAGGAGCGTACAATTTGCAGGTCTTCTCTTTTTAAATACACATGACATTGGTGCCTGCGTGATAAGTTAGCATTATACTGCAACGCGGTTTTGTTTACAATACCTCTTAGCCTGTCTGCTGCAGCATCTATTTGTAAAGTATCCCAATATGTAGTTAATGCTTCCATGTGTAAGTTGTAAAAATTGAATACATTTTTTTGATGCCGGCAGTATATCCCTGATCAGCTTTTGTTGCGTCGCACTCTTGTACTGCATATCATTATTCAACTGCTTAAAGCAAAAAGCTAACGCTGAATGCATAATACCGATTGTAAAGTAACTTACACAATGTCCAATAGAATTACAGGACGATGAAGTGAGTGACACAACCAAAGTTGCTAGTAGTAATGCAGTTGATAACAAAAGAGAAAAAATGATTTTAAATAAGCCGCTACAAAAGGTAACGGCTTATTTAAAATATTATATTAACCTACCGACTCAGTTTTTTGCGTCAATTGATCAAATACATCTTTAGTAGAATCGCCGCCAACTTCGGCTGCTTTTGGTGCCTGGTTTTCCGGACGTAAGCTACGTACGGTTTTACCAGCCTGCCACATTTCACTTTCTCTCAATTCTTTTAACTCAGCATCTAACTTCTCACGGTAATCAACTTGTGAGTTGCTGTCAATTGAACGTTGAGACTCCTGACCGGTTGCAACGCTTTCGTATAATTCTTTAAATACAGGTGCAGTTGCATCTCTGAATTTTTTCCACCAATCTAATGCACCACGTTGAGCAGTGGTTGAGCAGTTGGCATACATCCAGTCCATACCATTTTCTGCAACTAATGGCATTAATGATTGCGTTAACTCTTCAACAGTTTCGTTGAAAGCTTCGGAAGGTGTGTGACCAGCATCACGCAACACCTGGTATTGTGCAGCAAAAATACCTTGGATAGCACCCATTAAAGTACCACGTTCGCCGGTTAAATCGGAGTAAACTTCTTTTTTAAAATTAGTTTCAAACAAATAACCGCTACCTACGGCAATACCTAAGGCAACTACTCTTTCTTTTGCTTTACCGGTTGCATCCTGGAAAATAGCATAGGAGCTATTTAAACCACGGCCTTGTAAAAACATACGACGTAAAGATGTACCACTACCTTTTGGTGCTACTAAAAATACGTCAACATCTTTTGGAGGAACGATGCCGGTTTGCTCATTAAATGTAATACCAAAACCATGAGAGAAATATAATGCTTTCCCCGGAGTTAAATGTTTTTGCACAGTAGGCCATAATGCAATTTGTGCAGCATCACTTAATAAATAACAAATGATGGTACCACGTTGTAAAGCTTCTTCAATTTCAAATAAAGTTTCGCCGGGTACAAAACCGTCGGCAATTGCTTTATCCCATGTTTTAGAGTTTTTACGTTGACCAACAATAACATTAATGCCATTGTCTTTTTGGTTTAATGCCTGTCCAGGGCCTTGCACACCGTAACCAATAACAGCAACAGTTTCGTTGCTTAAAACCTGTTGCGCTTTACTAAGCGGAAATTCGTCACGGGTTACCACGTTTTCTTCTACGCCCCCGAAGTTTAATTTTGCCATTGTTATCTTTTTAATGATTAAAAACTTTGTTTATTGTTTGTTTGTTTGTTTAAGACTTTGTTATAACCAGTTTACGTAATGCACTTACTTGTCCGGTATGCATATTATCGTGTGCCAGGCAGCATAATAACATTTCATCAATATTTTGAACGGTGTACTTGTAAGTAGCAGTAGCAAATGGTACAAATTTCTCAAATGCTTTTGCCTGATAATCCTGTTCTATCCTGTCAATGCTTTTAAGTAACTCATCTTTCAGCACGTTAATTTCCTCTTCACTTACGTTGTATTCCGGCTTAGTACCTTTCATGTATTTTTCTAAAAAAGGTATTTCAAATTGGGGCTGCACACTGCTGCGTAAATAACACAATGTGGGTGTGCTTACTACTAAATGACCCAGGTTCCAGGCAATGTTATTATTAAAGCCTGCCGGAATTTTGTTTAATTGTGCTGTTGTTAAACCTTCTAACAGGTTCAACATGATGTTTCTTGTTTGTCGTGTATAATCAAAAACGCTGTTCATAATTACATGGTAAATACTTTCTCATTATCGTTCAGAAATTCGTTTTCTACCAGCTCTGTTCCCGGTTCACGGTATTCAAATTCTTTTAAACGTTTGTGGAAACCTTCGCTGTTATTAATAATAGCAATACGGGCACTGCGTACAAATTCTATCAGTCCGTGATTACCTAATTTTTTTACCAGGCGATCAATTTCTTCACCATGACCGGTGGTTTCGAAAACAGTATAATCTTTACGGATGGCAACAACTCTTGCTCCGTACTCACGTAACAGGCGTTCTACTTTTATTTTATCAATTACTTCATTGGTAGACAGTTTAAACAAGCCCATTTCCTGCCAGGTAATCTCGTCGTTGGTATTATAAAAAGCTCTTAAAATATCAACTTGTTTTTCTATCTGGCGGATAAGTTTACGTACTACTTCTTCCGTTTCATTAATAACGATGGTAAAACGATGAATACCTTCAATTTCACTGGGCGATGTATTTAAGGTTTCTATATTTATTTTTCTGCGTGAGAAAATAATAGCAATACGTGGTATAATACCAATTTGGTTTTCGGTATATACGGTTATGGTGAAATCCTGCTTTTGCATATTGTTGAATTAAAAAGTAAAAATTTAAAAGTTAAAAGGGGCACTATTTATTGTTGATTCTTTTTTGTGTTAACAATAATGGCTCCGATTACTTTTGATATTTCATTTACTTCATTTATTAATTGCTCTGTTTGTTCCTTGTTTTGTAATAAGGTTTCTTTAATAAGATAAAGCCAGTATTTTGTTTCATTTGCCGACTTTAATGCTATGACATAAAACTTTATAAAATCTTTTGTTGATGAACCTGCGGCACCTTCTACCAAGTTGGCTCCTATTGAGGTAGCGCTGCGTATTAACTGTTCAAATAAAGAGCTATAAATTTTTTCGTATTGTTGTTCGCTTATAAACTTTATTACGTCTTTTGAAAAGTAAAAAGCTCTGTGCCTGATATTATAAACAGGCTGCCCTTCTTCAACCGTTAAAAAATCATCAGGTTCCATTTTTGACTTTTTAATTTTGACTTTTTACTTATATTATATCTCATCTGATGAAAGAACAATCTCTGCAACACCTCTTCCTTGCGGCACCATTGGGAATACGTTATTCTCTTTTCCTACCACCACTTCCAATAGATAACTGCCGTTATGGTCTAACATTTCCTGTAAGGATTGTTTCAAATCATTACGTTCGCTGATTTTTTTACCGGCAATACCAAAACCTTTTGCTACCTGTACAAAATCGGGGCTGGTAATATTTACAAACGAATATCTTTTTTCGTGGAATAGTTGCTGCCATTGACGCACCATCCCCAGGAAACTATTATTAAGAATAATAATTTTTACATGTGGGTTAAACTGCATGATGGTTCCTAATTCCTGCAATGTCATTTGAAAACCACCATCACCAATAATAGCTACTGTATGGCGTGAAGGATCACCGAAGGCTGTGCCAATGGCTGCGGGTAATGCAAAGCCCATGGTACCTAAACCACCACTGGTTACGTTACTTTTACTTTTGGTAAACTGTGCATAACGGCAGGCTACCATCTGGTGCTGACCAACATCCGTTACAATGATGGCATCACCTTTGGTAAGTTCGTTTAACGTTTTAATTACTTCACCCATTGTCATTACATCGGTACTTGGGTTTAGTTCTGCATCAATAACTTTTGACTTTTCCTGCTGGGCATAATCTTTAAATAACTGTAACCATTCGGTATGTTCTTTTTTATCTACCAGTTGTGTAAGTAAGGGTAGCGTCTCTTTACAATCGCCCCAAACACCAACATCGGCTTTTACGTTTTTGTCAATCTCTGCCGGGTCTATATCTAAGTGAATTACTTTAGCTTGTTTGGCATATTTATCCAGGCGTCCGGTAACACGGTCGTCAAAACGCATACCAATGGCGATTAATAAATCGCATTCGTTGGTTAAAACATTGGGTCCATAATTACCATGCATACCCAACATACCTACACCTAATGGGTGGTCAGTTGGTATGGCGCTCATACCCATGATAGTCCATGCCGCAGGTAAACCCGCTTTTTCAATAAAAGCTTTAAACTCAGTTTCAGCTTTACCAAGTATTACGCCTTGCCCAAAAACAACGAAAGGTTTTTTAGCGGCGTTAATTAATTGTGCGGCTTCTTCAATATATTCTTTTCTGATAATCGGGTTGGGCCTGTAGCTACGAATATGATTACATTTTTTATAGCCCTCATACTCGAACAACTGCATTTGTGCGTTCTTGGTTATATCAATCAACACTGGTCCAGGACGACCACTGGCGGCTATAAAAAAAGCTTTCGCCAATACAGCCGGAATTTCAGTTGCATCTGTTACCTGATAGTTCCATTTGGTAACCGGAGTAGTAATATTAATTACATCAGTTTCCTGAAAAGCATCAGTGCCTAATAAGTGTGCAAATACCTGACCGGTTACACATACAAGTGGAGTTGAGTCAATCATGGCATCGGCTAATCCTGTAACCAGGTTAGTAGCACCTGGCCCACTGGTGGCAAACACTATACCCGTTTTTCCACTTACACGTGCATAACCTTGCGCTGCGTGTATAGCACCTTGCTCATGGCGAACAAGTATATGTTGCAACTTTTCGTTATAGTCGTATAAGGCATCATAAATAGGCATGATGGCTCCACCCGGATAACCAAAGATGGTGCTGACCCCTTCAGCAATAAACGCTTCCAATACCGCTACCGATCCGGAAATAGTTGTTTTTTTACTTGCTGCTAGCTCAGTTGTTTGTGTATCTTTTTTTGTTTCAATGATCGTATCCATGATGTAGGATTTATTTTATTGACAACTCTCTGTTTATTATTCTATTTTAATCTTCATCCGTTACGCAACCTTCACTGGCGTCTTTTACACTGCGTGCGTATTTAAACAATACACCTTTAGTGGCTTTAGGTGCGGGCTTTACCCATGCTGCTTTACGTTTGGCAATTTCTTCATCACTTACTTTTAGTGTAAGCGTATTGTTAACCGCATCAATTTCTATAATGTCATTGTCGTTTACCAGGCCAATTAAACCACCCTCAACTGCTTCAGGTGTAATATGTCCCACCACAAAACCATGTGTACCACCACTAAAACGTCCATCGGTAATTAACGCCACCGACTTGCCTAATCCTGCCCCAATAATGGCTCCGGTAGGCTTTAACATTTCAGGCATACCTGGTGCACCTTTTGGACCAATGTTTCTAATTACTACTACATCGCCTGCATGCACTCGTCCGGTTGATATACCTTTTATCAATTCCTGTTCGCCATCAAACACACGGGCTGTTCCTTCAAAACGTTCACCTTCCTTACCGCTTATTTTTGCCACACTTCCTTTCTCGGCAAGGTTACCATATAATATTTGTAAATGCCCTGTAGCTTTTAACGGTGTTTCTAAAGGCATAATTATTTTCTGTTGGTCAAAATCTAAATCAGGTGCTTCGGTTAAGTTTTCGGCAACTGTTTTTCCTGTTACGGTTAAACAGTTACCATGTAATAAGCCCTTGCTTAATAAATATTTCATTACGGCAGGTACACCACCATATTGGTGTAAGTCTTCCATCAAATATTTACCGCTTGGTTTAAAATCGGCTAGTACGGGTACACGATTGCTGATTGCCTGAAAATCGTCTTGTGTTAATTTAACATCCACACTTTTTGCAATGGCAATCAGATGCAAAACAGCATTGGTGCTGCCACCTAAGACCATAATCACCGTGATGGCATTTTCAAATGCTTCCCGTGTCATGATATCACGGGGTTTGATATCTTTTTCCAGCAATAATTTTATGGCTTCGCCTGCTGCATCACATTCTTTCTGTTTTTCTTTGCTTAATGCAGGGTTAGAGGAGGAGTAAGGTAAACTCATGCCCATTGCTTCAATAGCACTGGCCATTGTATTAGCCGTGTACATACCGCCACAGGCACCGGCACCGGGGCAGGAGTTTTTAATAATACCTTTAAAATCGCCTTCACTTAAGTTACCGGCAATTTTTTGTCCCAATGCTTCAAAGGCACTTACAATGTTTAAATCGTTTTGCCCTTGATAATGTCCCGGGGCAATGGTGCCGCCATACAACATAATAGATGGTCTGTTTAAACGGCCCATCGCCATTACAGAACCGGGCATATTTTTATCGCAACCCGGTATGCAAATCAACCCGTCATAATATTGTGCCCCGGCATTGGTTTCAATACTGTCTGCAATTACATCGCGGCTTACCAGGCTATAACGCATACCGTCGGTACCCATACTAATACCATCACTCACACCAATTGTATGAAAACGTAAACCTAACAGTCCCTCAGTTTTATTAATACTTGTACGAACCTGTGTAGCCAAATCATTCAGGTGCATATTACAAGGGTTACCATCCCAACCCATGCTGGCAATACCTACTTGTGCTTTTGCAAAATCTTCTTCTTTAAAACCGATAGCATAGTACATAGCCTGTGCAGCAGGTTGGGTTTCATCCTGTGTTAATGTTTTGGAATACTTATTTAATTCACACATAAATTATTTATTTATCCGTTTGTAACGGTTTTTGTATTTACATAAAAAACCCGCCTTACAGGGCGGGTATGTATGTTTGTTTTGGTTTAAAACTATAACTTATCCGCCTCCTTGCAACGCAGGAATAATAATCACGACAATAATAATGACTAAGGCGGCCATTACGTTTGTGATATATGATTTCTTGTTTTGCATTTGAAGCGTGTATAAAACGAATATACACCTGCCATATAACTTGTCAAAATTTTTCTTTTGACTTGGGCAAATTTTTTAAAGAACTAATGGTTGTTTGTTGACCAGCTGTGGAGCCCTGATGGAGCTTTACTTGCGACGCTCCGTTCATCTTTCTGTTCGCTAATCAACAGGCTTAATGCTGAATGCAAAATGCTTAATGCTGTAAACTTGCAATTGCAAAATGACACTTGCATAATGCCCAATAGAATTACGACTGTTGAAGAGTGCGACGCAACAGACGATGCTAGTAGTAATGCAGCTGATAACAAAAAAAGAACTAATGATAGTGTAGTCTAAATACTATATACTTAATACTACATACTATTAAATAATCGTTGATTTACGCAACTCAATATTTTCTGTCATTGCCGAGCCGGGAATTTTACCTGAAACAAAATCGCTGATTAACTCGCCAATGGTGGAGGTGAAATAAGAATTAACAGGGTCAATATCTTTTGTAACAAAACCACTTTGTAAAGTCCAGGTTACGGCTTCACGTACAAGGTTTGCTTCTTCGTTTAAATTAAAATGATCTAACAACATAGCCGCAGAAAGAATAGAGCCGATCGGGTTGGCAATATCTAATCCGGTTGCTTGCGGATACGAACCATGAATAGGCTCGAACAATGCCACACCATTACCAACCGATGCAGAAGGCAATAAACCTAAAGAACCACTGATAACACTGGCTTCGTCACTAATAATATCGCCAAACATATTTTCTGTTAATACAACATCAAACTGTTTAGGATTTAAAATTATTTGCATAGCGGCATTGTCAACAAATAAAAAGTCGAGTGCCACATCAGGATATTCGGTTGCAATTTCTTTCACCACTTTACGCCACAAACGTGATGTCTCCAATACGTTTGCTTTATCTACCAGTGTTAACTTTTTTCTTCTTTTTTGCGCTGCTTTAAATGCAAGGTGCGTAATGCGGGTAATTTCATCAGCAGTATACATACAGTCGTCAGAAGCTTGAGTACCTGCTTCGTTAGTTACTTTATTACCAAAGTAAATACCACCGGTTAATTCACGATAGATGATGAAATCAACATCTTCGATATTTTTTGTTTTTAAAGGCGATAAATGATGTAATGCCGGGTAGGTTGTAACCGGACGAATATTGGCGAATAAGCCTAATGATTTTCTAAGTTTTAATAAGCCTTGCTCGGGACGCACTTTAGCCGTTGGGTCATTATCATATTTAGGATGGCCAATGGCTCCGAATAAAATACCATCACTTTTTAAACAAACCTCTAAGGTTTCATCGGGTAGGGGTGAGCCTGTTTTGTCGATAGCATCGGCACCCATTAAAGTATATGTGTACTCAAATGTGTGGTTAAATGTTTCGGCAATAGCATTTAATACCCTGATAGATTGTTTGGTTACTTCCGGTCCAATTCCGTCTCCTTCAATGATGGCTATATTCTTATGCATAAAAAATGTTTCTGTGTTTACGTTAATAGGTTGGTATATGTTCTGTTAATAGTTCATGTTGTTTACTTTCGGTTGTTACCCGGTACGAGTATGCTTTACCGCTTTTTAGTTCAATTACATGCGACACACAAGCTGGTGTTTCGGTGGCGTAATGGCTGGTAAATACTATACTTACTTTTGTTTTTGCATGTATAGTATTAATCAGGTTGATTAACCTGGCCACCTGTTCATCATCTAAACCTTGTGTTGGCTCATCCAATACAAGTAGTACCGGATTTTTTACCAATGCTCTGGCAATTAAAATAAGCCTTTGCTCGCTGGCTGATAATAAGGACAGTGATTTATGTTGTACGCCTGAAAGATTAAAATATTTTAACCAGGCTGTAACCGCCTGGTGTTGTTCGGTATTTAATTGTCTGAACAATCCCATGGTATCAAAAAAACCGGAGCCAATGGCATTGTAAGCTGTAGTAGTTATATCAAAATATTTATGTAACTCCGGTGATACAAAACCTATTTTACTTTTTATATCCCAGATGCTTTCACCGGTACCGCGGCGTTTACCAAACAAAGAAATATTTTGTGAGTAGGCTTGTGGATTATCGGCCGTAACCAAACTTAATAAGGTTGATTTACCGGCACCGTTTGCACCTTTTAATGCCCAACACTCACCACTTTTAACCTTCCAGTTTATTTGTTGTAATATTTGTACTTGTCCGTAACGGATAGATACATTGTGCATTTCAATTACGGCACCATCAAACTTTACTTTTTGTAAAGCGGGTAGGCCTGTTGCACTAAAATGGTTTTTGGTTTGCGAAGGAACAAATTTGTTTTTGCTAATCAGTTGTTGCAAGCTTCCGTCTTTTATTACGGCTACATGCGTAACATAAGCGGGTATTTGATGCTCGCTGCAAATGCTGATAATGTTTAACCCTTTTTGTGCTAGGTTGGTTAATTGTTGTTCCAGTTGTTCACGACTTTGTACATCAAGGCCAACAAAAGCATTATCTAATATTAATACATCGGGGCGTTTTAATAAATGCTTTATCAATTGCATTTTTTTTAATTCGCCGTTGGATAATTGTAATAATGGAGAATTAGTACGATGGCCTAATGAAAAAGTATCTAACCAATATTGTATATCAGTTTGATTGTGGTTGTCACGGCTTAACTCTTGTAATAAAGTTAAACTGTCTTCATTTTCGGTACTGTTAAAACGTTGCTGGTAATAAAAGTCAGTAACGTTAGAAAGGTTTTTTAATGTTTCTAATTGCGAAACATAAGCTATTAAAGGTTTGTACGGTGTGTTGTTATTTAAAAACTGCACCGTACCGGAAGTAAATAATAAACCAGCAATAGCTTTAGCTAAAGAAGTTTTGCCGCTGCCGCCGGGGCCAACAATGGCTAACTGTTCCTGTTGGTTAATAGTAAAACTGATATTGTTTAATACCTGTTTACCAAACTGCGTTGCTGTAATGTTGTTTACTATAATACTTGCTTGCTTCATGCTTCACTTATCGTTGCCACTTATATGGTTCTGTTGGCTTCGTATTGTTCTATTTCCTGTTTCATATTTATTAAGTAGTCTATATCATCATAGCCATTTAACAAACATGTTTTTTTATAATTGTTTATTTCAAAACTTTCTTGTTTAATGCTGCCGGTAAAATCAGCATCAGTAACCGTAATGGTTTGTTCCTGTAAGTTTACTTCAATAGTAGTGGTTGGCTTTTTTTCAATAGCTTCAAAAATTTGTTGTAAAAAAACTTCGCTTACGGTAACCGGTAACAAAAAGTTGTTTAATGAGTTGTTCTTAAAAATATCGGCAAAAAAGCTGCTCACTACTACATCAAAACCGGCATCCTTAATAGCCCAGGCCGCATGCTCACGAGATGAACCACAACCAAAGTTTTTGGCAGCAACCAAAATGTTACCACTGTAACGACTATCGTTTAACGGAAAATCTTTTTTGGGTTGGTTTTCATCATCGTTTTCATAACGCCAGTCACGAAAAAGGTTTTTACCAAAACCATCACGGCTGGTTGCCTTTAAAAAACGGGCCGGTATAATCTGGTCGGTATCGGTATTTTCAATATTTACCGGTACGGCCGATGAAGTAATTATATTTATTTGCTTGCTCATTGTTTAATTTTTAATTGCTTTAATTCTTAGTCTTACATAATCGGCATACCAGGTGCCATTAATGTAATTGGTTGGTCTTAATTTTTCTACGGCTTCTTTGGTAATATCGGCTGCTTTAGCTGTATCAATGTTTTTGTATAAAAAACTACCAAACATATCTATCCAGTTTTTCATACCATCTTCACCGCTTAATGGAGTAGGCCGGTTAAAGTATAAAACACTTTCTACCGTAAAACCATGTTGCTCTAACAAAGTGGTATAAGTAGCTACCGATGGAAAATACCAAAATTGAAAAGGTTTGCCATCTGTCAGTTGTTGTTCTTGTAAAGTATTCAACACTGCATCTGCAATACTTTTAATATTGTTTTTGCCACCCATTTCCAACACCAATCTGCCACCGGTTTTCAATGCTTTATTAATATTACTTAATGCCGCATCCTGATTGTTTATCCAATGCAGTGTAGCATTTGAAAAAACAGCATCATACGGTGTGGCTACTTCAAAACTTGTCGCATCGCCTACAAAGAACTTTGTTTCAGGATAAGCTGCTGTTGCTTTTTCAATCATCTCGGCCGAAGCATCCATGCCTGTAACTATTGCACCGGTTTTTGTTATCTCATGGGTTAGTTGTCCGGTGCCACAACCTAAATCCAATATGGTTTCATGCTCTTTAGCATCTAACCAACTCAACAAGTCTTCGCCATATTTAGCAACAAAACTGTGTTTGTTGTCGTATAAATCAGCATTCCACTTTATCATAGTATGTTACGATAAATGTTCTCTAATATCACCCACTGTTCCGGTAACAGCTGCTAATGCTGCTGTTAATGGACTGGCTAAAAAGGTACGGGCATTTGGTCCTTGGCGACCTTCAAAGTTTCTGTTGCTGGTGCTAATGCAATATTTGCCTGCAGGTATTTTGTCTTCGTTCATACCTAAACAAGCACTGCAACCTGGTTGACGTAATACAAAACCGGCTTCTTCAAATATTTTATCAATGCCTTCTTCTTTTGCTTGTGCTTCTACTTGTTTGCTACCCGGCACAATCCATACTTCTACATCATCGGCCTTGTGTTTACCTTTTACAAAATCAGCTACCATACGCAGGTCTTCAATGCGTGAGTTGGTGCAACTGCCTATAAAAACATAATCCACTTTTTTGCCTTTAATATCTGCACCGGCTTCTAAGCCCATATAAGCAATTGATTTTTCAAAAGAAGGTTTTTCTTTTTCATCAATCTCGCTTAATGCTGGTACATGACCACAAACACCAATACCCATACCCGGATTAGTACCGTAGGTAATCATTGGTGTAATATCTTCTGCTTTAATATTTACTTCGCTATCAAATGTTGCATCAGCATCGCTGTATAATGTTTGCCAGTAAGCCAAGTGTTTATCCCACTCAGCACCGGTGTACATAAACTTGCGGCCTTTCATATAATCAAATGTAATCTGGTCAGGGGCAATCATACCACAACGGGCACCCATTTCAATACTCATGTTACAAATAGTCATGCGGGCTTCCATACTTAAACTACGTATAGCGCTACCTGCAAACTCAACAGCATAGCCGGTTGCACCACTAGCTGATATTACAGACAATATGTATAACACAATATCCTTACTCACCACGCCTTTGTTTAATGTGCCTTCCACGTTAATACGCATTAACTTGGGTTTGCTTTGCATTAAACATTGTGTAGCCATTACCATTTCTACTTCGCTGGTACCAATACCAAAAGCAATGCTACCAAATGCACCATGTGTACTGGTGTGGCTATCGCCGCAAACCATGGTCATACCCGGCTTGGTAACGCCTAACTCCGGGCCAATAACATGCACAATACCTTGGTAAGGATGGCCTAAACCATATAACTCAATACCAAACTCGTCACAGTTATTTTTTAATGTTTCTACTTGTACACGAGACAACTCTTCTTTAATAGGAAGGTGTTGATTTAAGGTAGGTACATTATGATCGGCGGTAGCAACAATTTGTTGCGGACGAAATACACCAATGCCTCTTTTCTTTAATCCGCCAAATGCTTGCGGGCTGGTTACTTCATGTATAAAATGTGTATCAATGTATAACACTGAAGGGCCGCCTTCAATTGTTTTTACCACATGTTTGTTCCAAATTTTTTCAAACAGTGTCAATCCTTTTTTATGTTGTTGTTCGCTCATTTTTTCAGCCCCCAACCCCTAAAGGGGAGTTTAGTTCTTTTATATAATGTTTTCTTTGTTAGTCAACTGTGTTGCTACTATCATCGTCCGTTGTGATCCGATAGGATCGGGATTTAATTTATTTCC
>DHEF01000034.1:30143-82086 GCA_002399735.1 Chitinophagaceae bacterium UBA4857 | reverse complement strand
TGGAAATGAATTAAAGACTATCATTTGTACGTTCTGTAATTCTATTGGGCATTGCGGCAGTTACATTCCAATCGGCATTCAGCGTTCGGCTTTTAGCTTTCTGCTTTAAGCCTGTCGAATAACGTTATGCAGTACAAGAGTGCGACGCAAGGGACGATCATCTGTGTTACTGCAGCCGGTAACCTAATTATTACACTACTGTTGCAACGGCTTCTGCTAATAGTTTAAGGTCTTCGTCAAACACTTCTTTTTTAGCATCGGCAACTTGTAAAAATTGTTGGTACAAAGTATCTACTTCGTCACGGGTAAAATCGTAACCCAATTTTTTAAATCGGAAAGCCAAGGCACTACGACCGCTACGGGCTGTTAAAACAATTTTAGAGGTATCGGCACCTACTTCTTCCGGCGCAATAATTTCGTAAGTAGTGGCTTCTTTTAAAAATCCATCCTGGTGAATACCTGATGAATGTGAGAAGGCATTATCGCCAACAATAGCTTTGTTGGGTTGCACAATCATACGCATAGTTTCTGAAACCAGCTTGCTGATGCGGGTAAGTTCTTTTGGGTTAACACCGGTATACAAATTTAACTCCGGGTGTTTTTTAATGGTCATTACTACTTCTTCTAACGAGGTGTTGCCGGCACGTTCGCCAATACCATTAATGGTACACTCAATTTGACGAGCACCAGCAATGGCTCCTGCTATGGAATTGGCAGTAGCCAATCCAAGATCGTTATGGCAATGACAAGAGATAATGGCCTTGTCAATATTTTTTACGTTGTTAACCAGGTAGCTAATTTTTTCGGCATATTGATGGGGTAAACAAAAACCAGTTGTATCAGGAATGTTAACCACGGTTGCACCGGCAGCAATTACGGCTTCAATTAATTGTGCTAAAAAAGTAAGATCGGCACGGCCGGCGTCTTCGGCATAAAACTCAACATCGGGTACAAAGTTGCGGGCAAGTTTAGTAGCAGCAACGGCACGTTCAATAATGTTTTCGCGGGTTGTATTAAACTTGTATTTTATGTGGTTATCCGATGAACCTATACCTGTATGAATACGTGGTAAAGCAGCGGGCTTTAAAGCCTCGGCAGCTACACGAATATCGTTTTCCACTGCACGGGTTAAACCACAAACAGTTGTACGTTTTAATGTTTTTGCAATTTGATTTACTGATTCAAAATCGCCGGGAGAAGAAACAGGGAAACCTGCTTCGATGATATCAACACCAAGATTTTCCAGCTCTATGGCCAGTTTTACTTTTTCCTCGGTATTTAATTTACAACCGGGTACTTGTTCTCCATCTCTTAGTGTGGTATCAAAAATGTGAATTTTTCCGTCGCTCATGATTAGTTTTTAAATTGTTTTATAAAACTATCGGCATAATTTGCAAGCTCTTTTAAACATTAGGTTGATGCAAGCCGTATATTAGCTTACTAAATTACCTACAACATTAGGTGTAAGGAAACCAAAGTTTAAGTAGAATTACGCACCTGAAAAGGGGTGTTTTTGTCTGAAATGCAGTACAGTAAAGAGTTTTAAAGTTTTTGAATTACAATGCCCAACAGGTCAACCGATACATTATTCCAGCTTATAAAGTCGTTAACCAAGAGCGAAAAACGCAATTTTAAGCTGTATGTTACCCGTAACACGGCCAGCGACAGCCTGAAAACCACGCAATTGTTTGATGCGCTGGATAAATCAGCAGACTATGATGAGAAGGCCATACTGCAAAAAAACAAGTCCATATCTAAACAACAATTATCCAATTTAAAGGCGGCTTTGTACAAACAAATACTTTCCAGTTTGCGCATTATCCGCGATGAAGATAATATTGATTTGCGTTTACATGAGCAAATGGATTATGCCCGTATTTTATACAACAAAGGTTTGTACCTGCAGGCATTAAAAGCATTGGATAAATTAAAAGACCTTGCTACGCAGTATCAACAATACACTTATGTTCAACAAGCTTTGTTTTTTGAAAAAAAGATAGAGGCTTTATTTATAACCCGCAGTATGCAGGGCCGGGCCGATGAGTTGTCGAACCAATCAGATGAGATTAATGACCGCTTAACGCTTGTAAGCCGGTTATCTAATTTATCCTTACAGTTATACAGCTGGTATATACAGCATGGTCATGCCCGCAACGAAAACGATATAAAGAGTGTAAGACTTTTTTTTGAAACCAGCATGCCCAAAGAGGCCGCCTTGAGTAAGGGGTTTTACGAAAGACTTTATTATTACCAGAGTTTTGCCTGGTACTCTTTTATTAAACATGATTTTTTACTGTATTATAAATATTGTCAGCGCTGGGTTGATTTATTTGAACAATACCCAGAAATGCTGGCGGTAGAAACAGCCAATTATATTAAGGGCATGCACAATTTAATGAGTGCCCATTTTGATCTGTTGAATCACGATAAACTGGTAGAGTGCATTAAGATTTTTAAAACTTTTGCACAAACCAAATTGATAGAAGATAATGAGAATAACCGCATACTTACTTATGTGTATTTGTATACGGCACGTATTAACCTGCATTTTTTAGAAGGCACCTTTGAAAAAGGAACCAAGCTTGTACCATTTTTAGAAGAGATGCTGGTGGAGTATGGCCTGTATTTAGACCGGCACCGGGTGATGGTGTTTTACTATAAAATTGCCTGTTTATATTTTGGTAGTGGTAATAACGAAAAAGCCATTGATTATTTAAACCGCATCATTAACCAGAAAGATGATTTGCGTACCGACTTACAAAGTTATGCCCGCCTGTTAAACCTGATTGCACATTATGAATTAGGTAATTTTGATTTACTGGAATACCTGAGTAAATCGGTGTACCGCTACATGGCCAAGATGGAAAGTTTAAGTAAGGTAGAGGAAGAAATGTTTACCTTCTTACGCCGCTCTTTTAAAGTAGGTGCTCACTCCATCAAACCCGAGTTTGAAAAACTGTTGAATAAACTTAAAAAATACGAAGGCAATCCGTTAGAAACCCGTGCTTTTGCCTATCTGGATGTTATTTCCTGGCTGGAAAGTAAAATCTACAATATTAATGTGCAGGATGTAATCAGGAAAAAATATTTACGGGAGAAGAAGGGGGAATAGTATGTAGATATTAGTATGTAGTATTTAGACTATTTACACTTGCTTGTCTATATACTAAATACTTTATATTTTTTGTTCCCATCTTTATTACTACTATCATCGTCTGTCGCACTCTTCAACGTTCGGTAATGCTATTGGGCATTATGTAAAAGCAAAATAGTAAGTTGGATACATTTTATGCATAAAAAAAACCGACTTAAATTTAAGTCGGTTTTTAAAATTTATGCTTGCGGAGCAGCTTCTTCTTCGTCATCTTCTTCATCGTCAATTGGCTCCAGTTTACGTTCTTTTTCCAATACCAGGTTGTCATCATCATCATACAACTCATAGCTGTATTCTAATTGCACCCTGTCAATAATATTGTGTAAAATGCGTAAGTTTTCTTTTTCGTAATTGATATAACCGGTTATAATGGGTTTAATATCATCACCTTCTAAAAACAAGTTAGACCATTCGTTCTTAAGGTCGTAGTTACCACCGCCGGCACGGCTGGCAGTCCAGGTGTTCATCTCAAATGCGTCTTTTAATGCAGTTTTACTAATCAGTGAAAACTTAGCAAAAAAATTTGTTTTTTCAGCCATACTGCGTTCTTTTATAGTTAGTTACAAATTATTGATGGTAATAGCCATGGCTATAATTACCGCAAATATACAAGCCTATTGCATTAAGCAAAGCGGAAAAGCATTTTTAGTTATAAAATATCTGTTTAAGGGCCAGAACAAATGGATTATTTCAGCTTTCCACAACATTTTATGGTATAATTTATGTTAAGCCTTAAATGAATATTTAAATATAAAAATTGGTTATATGAAGAAGTTGTTAGTGTTATTAGCAGTTCCTGTTTTGTTACTAAGCGCTTGTAAAAAAGAAAAGGTAATTGATGATAATGATTTACCACGAGAGGCAAGAGATTTTATTGCTGCCCATTTTTCTGGCCTTACTATTTCACAGTCAGTTCGTGAATGGGACGATACAAACTGGCAATATGATGTTTATTTGAGTAATGGTACAAAACTTGAGTTTAACCACAAAGGTGAGATAGAAGAAATAGCAGGAAATAGTGCTTTGCCGGAGTCGGCATTACCTGCTTTAATTGTAAGTTATGTAAAGGCTAATTACCCGGCAGAGTATATTAGAAAATGGGAATTAGATCGTACCACACAGGAAGTTACACTATCTAATAATATAGAGTTGGTGTTTGATAAGCAGGGTAATTTTTTAAGGATAGATCAGTAAAATATTTTATAAACCGTGAAGTTGAGATAGCGGGTAAGCTTAATGTATAGCTTATCCGCTTTTTTATTGTATAAAGCTACTGACAAAGTAAACAGCACTGGTACAGGCTGCACCAACCAGGGCCAATGCTAAACCGCCTAATAATGCATTGGTGCCCATTGACCGGGCTTTTAAAAAACCAATTACCAGCAATATAATATGCCCTATAATAGCCGATGTTAAAAAAGTAAAACTTTCTCCGGGATATAGGTAAAAAGGTAATACTGTAATAAGAGCACCAAGTATGTAAGATACACTAACCCAAAAACCGTATTGCAGCGGGTTTTTTACCCGCTCTTTATCTGTTTCGCTGGTTTCTGTATCTAAGGCGTCACGCCATATTTTTTTCTCTCTCAGCTCATCTTCAATCACTTTTTCCTGTAACTCACTGCTAAAACCAAGGTTGGCATAAAATGCTTTGGATTTGGTAAAGCCAATGGTCTTTGTTGTATCCTTAATTTTTGCGTCGTTATATATCTCGTTTTCGAGGGTTGCTTCGCCTTTTGCAGCAAAAAAAATGGTAAAACCAACTAAGAAGGTAGCAATAAGCGTAACGGTAATAATAGTACTGCTTTGGCTGTTAAAAGCCGTCATAATTGCCAGCAGGCAAAGCAAGATAATAATGCCATCGCTGGCACCTAATAAAACCGGTGGTGCTGTATTATTTACTTTTTGTTGTGATTGTTGTTGCAATAGATATTTTTTAGGCCTGCAAATTAGGCCATTGTTTGGGAAAAAAAACTGAAAAAAGAATAATATGACAATGCGGTTATACTGCTAAGCAGCTCAAAGATTTTTTTATAATTTCTACGGATAGTTTAATCTCCTCTTCATTAATAACTAATGGTGGCGCAAACCTTATTTTATCACCGTGTGTAGGTTTAGCCAGTAAACCGTTTTTCATTAGTTCGGTACATAATAGCCAGGCAGCTTCTTTATTGGGGTTATCAATGACAATAGCATTTAATAAACCTTTGCCACGTACCTGTTTAATATATTTTGATTGAATGGCTGTAATACCATCACGCAAGATTTGTCCCATATTTTCAGCATTCTGCGCCAGTTGCTCTTTTTTTAAAACTTCCAGTGCAGCAATGGCTGTTTTACAGGCTAAAGGGTTTCCGCCATAGGTAGAACCGTGTTCGCCGGGTTTAATGGTTAGCATTATTTCATTATTGGCTAGTACCGCACTTACCGGTAACATACCTCCGCTTAAGGCTTTTCCTAATAAAAGAATATCAGGCTTAACATCTTCGTGGTCGCAGGCTAATAATTTGCCGGTGCGGCAAAGCCCTGTTTGTATTTCGTCGGCAATAAATAAAACATTGGCCGCAGCACACAATGCTTTTGCCTTTTGTAAGTACCCCTCTTCCGGTACCAACACACCGGCTTCACCTTGTATAGGCTCTACTAAAAATCCGGCTACTGTTTTATCTTGTAAAGCTTGTTCCAGTGCCGCTATATCATTATAAGGAATATTAATAAAGCCAGGTGCAAAAGGCCCGTAATTGTTTTTTGCAGTAGGGTCGCTGCTAAATGATATAACCGTAGAAGTGCGGCCATGAAAGTTACCGTTACATACAATAGTCTTTGCCTGTTCTTTAGCAATACCTTTTACTTCGTACCCCCATTTGCGGCAAAGTTTAATACCTGTTTCAACGGCTTCTACACCGGTGTTCATGGGTAATACTTTATCGTAACCGAAATAATTGGTAATATATTTTTCGTATTCGCCCAGGGTATTGCTGTAAAAAGCCCTGCTGGTTAACGTAAGTGTTTGGGCCTGTTGTAAAAAAGCTGCTACAATAGCGGGGTGACAGTGGCCTTGGTTTACGGCGGAGTAACCGCTTAAAAAATCGATATATTTTTTATCATCTACATCCCATAACCAAATGCCTTCACCTTTTTTTAGTACAACAGGTAAAGGGTGATAGTTGTGCGCACCAAAATCATTTTCCAGATCAATATATAATTGAGAAGTTGCACTAGCTGTGTACATAAAACATTGTTTTAAAAAAGTAAAAAAGAAGATATAGCAATAAAATAATACTATGGCGAAGAGGTTTCACCATAAGCAAACGATACTCAGTGGTTGAGTAAATCTAAATTGTTGCTTAAAAACAATGTTATAGTAGCTGTAACTTTAATAATTGCTTAATTAGATGACGAAGGTACTGTTTTAGTTTTAAACCGAAGCCTTAGCCAATGATACGGTTTTGTGAAAATAGTTATCAGGAAATTTAATATCGGGTACATTATCCTTATGAAATAAGCCGTACACGGTACTTCCCGATCCACTCATAGATGCATATACAGCACCGGTATCATATAAATCATTCTTGATTTTTTCTATCTGCGGGTAGCTGCGAAAAACCGTGGATTCAAAATCATTGTACAATTCATTACGCCAGGTTGATATGGGCTGCGCAATAATATCTTTCAAAGATTTCTCGGGTTGCATAGGCGTAACATATGCAAAAGCCCAGGCTGTTGATACTTCAATACCCGGGTTGACAATCATTAATGTATAATCCGATAAATCAAGTTGTATTCTTTCCAGTTTTTCGCCACGTCCGGTTGCATAACAGGGTTCGTTTATAATAAAAAAGGGTGTATCGCTGCCTATTTGTGCTGCATAACCAATCAGTTGTTCTTCGGTTAAACCAAGCTTATATTTATCGTTTAAACCTTTTATAGCAAATGCTCCGTTTGCGCTGCCGGCACCCAAGCCTGCACCGGGCGGTAACATTTTGTGTAAATGAAAATGAACAGGTGGTAAGTTTGGAAAATCTTTCTTTAAAAGTTTGTAAGCTACTACCACAAGGTTTCCGGTAATTGTTCCGGGTACAGGTATGCCGGTTAAACTAAGGTTTACCGAGCCACCACTTCTGCTATCAGAGCCGGTCATTATTTCCAGTACATCGTTTATTGGTACAGGAAAAAACACTGTCTCTAAATCGTGGTATGCATCTTTCCGTTTTCCCGTAATGTGTAGTCCAAGATTGATTTTACAATTTGAAAATAGAATCACGATTGAAATTGGTTTTAGGATAATGTAAATCAGTGATCGTTATTGGTGGATTTTACTTCTTTTTACGACTATTAATTTCGTCGCGTATAGTAATGGCTTTTATGTAATCTTCGTTTTCTAATACTTCGTTTAACAATTGGTTTAGTTCATCCAGACTCAAATTTTTTAAGTTCTCATCTGTTTCATGTTCAGCACTTTCTTCAAAGCTTTCTTCACTTGTTTTTTTCCCTTGTTCGGCACCAGTTTCGTCCATTAATATACCTGCGTTTTCTAAAATATTTTCGTAAGTATAAATGGGGCAACCAAAACGTACTGCTAATGCAATGGCATCAGAAGTGCGGGAATCTATTTCAATGGTATCATTGGCAGATGAACAGATAAGCTTTGAAAAGAAAATGCCTTCCTGTAAATCGCAAATAATTATTTCGTGTAACTCAATGGCAAAAGACTGTAAAAAATTCTTCATCAAATCGTGCGTAAGCGGTCTGCTGGGTTGCATTTTTTCCAATGCAACAGCAATCGCTTGTGCCTCAAATCCACCAATTACGATAGGTAATCTTCTTAATCCATTTATTTCACCCAGTACTACGGCATACGAATGCGTTTGCGTAATACTGTGTGATAATGCCACTATTTCCAATTCTATTTTCTTCATAATTAGGAACACGAAACTAATGTTTTTAACTAAAAAAACATAGCCTGTTTTAATAAAGTTAATAGTAGGGTTTAGGGGCAAAGGTTTAAGGTTTGGAGTTTAGGGTTTAATGTTCAAAAGGTTCAAGGAGTTCAAGAGGTTCCAGAAGTTCAAAGGTTCAAAGTTATCGTGATTTATTAAAGCGTCTTCCTTCTAAATACTCAATACTATTTATGTTAGGTCAATAAATCAGAAATTAACAAATCAGAAATTGGACATTAGTAATTCTACAGATGATGGGCTGCACCGCTTAGGCGAAAATACTACCGGCCTTAAAGCCGGTAGATTGTAGCCGGGCGGTGGACTGTAGCTGAACAAAGAACGGGACGATGACAGCCCCTAATAAGTTATAAGTTGTGGGTTATAAGTTTTAAGTTATAAAAAAAGTCCGCCAGACACATTATGCTGACGGACTTAGTATGATGATGAGTTGTTTAATTAAGCTCCTTTAAGTTTATTGATGGCGGCAGTAAGTTTAGGCACTACTTCAAACGCATCGCCTACAATACCGTAATCTGCTGCTTTAAAGAAAGGCGCTTCGGCATCTTTATTAATGACAACAATTACTTTACTGCGGTTTACACCGGCAAGGTGCTGTATGGCACCTGATATACCAATGGCAATATACAGGTTTGGCGCAATGGCACCACCGGTTTGTCCTACGTGTTCGTTATGCGGACGCCAGTGTGCATCTGCCACCGGACGGCTACAAGCAAGGCCTGCATGTAAAACCTTGGCCAGGTCTTCAACAATACCCCAGTTTTCAGGGC
The DNA here is from genome assembly GCA_002399735.1 of Chitinophagaceae bacterium UBA4857. Taxonomy (GTDB): domain Bacteria; phylum Bacteroidota; class Bacteroidia; order Chitinophagales; family Chitinophagaceae; genus Terrimonas. The sequence continues at coordinate 73,204 of DHEF01000034.1, read as the reverse complement.
CTTTTAATCCGCGACCACCGCTTACTACAATCTCTGCTTCGGCTAATGGAATTTCGCCTGATGCTTTGGTGCTGCTGATTACTTTTACTTTAGATGCAGCAAGGGTAGGAGTATACGTCACTAATTCGGTGCTGCCACCCACTTCTTCAATTTTATAAGCATTGGGACTAAGCGCAATAATTTTTACCGGCGTGGTAATGGTAATATTGGCAAATGCTTTACCCGAAAAAACATTCTTTTTAACAGTAAATCCATTGGTGGTATCGGGCAGTGCAACGGCACCTGATACAAGCCCTGCTTTAAGTTTTGCCGATAAGCGTGGGGCAATAGCTTTACCGGTTGTGTTGTTTGAAAAAACAATTACATCGGCATTAATGCTTTGTGCTAGTTGTGCAATAGCGGCCGTGTATTGTTGTGCATCTAAATGGTCAAGGTTGGCATCAGCCGCATGGTGAATTTTTTGCACACCATATTTGCCTAGTACAGCAAGATCATCTGTTAGGTTACCTAATACAATACCTTCGGCAGTGGTGCCTGTTTGCTGTGCTATTTTTACACCGTAGCTAATAGCTTCTAACGATGCTTTTTTTATTTGTTCTTCTGCGTGATCTATAAATATTAAAACGCTCATGATTGTAATGTTAAAAGTTGAATTAAATAGCTTTTGCTTCTTCGTGTAATAAACGAACCAGTTCGTCTACATTGTCTGCATCTACCAGTTTAACACCGGCTTTTGCTGGCGGTAAACCAAAGCTGGAGATGGTAGTAAGTGTATCAACTGCCACTGGTTCTACAACTTTTAATGGTTTTGTACGGGCACCCATAATACCTTTCATATTAGGAATACGTTGCTCGGCCAAACCTTTAGATGCGCTTAATACCAATGGTAAAGTAACTTCTGCTACTTCTTCGCCGCCTTCTATTTCACGGGAAATAGAAGCCTGTACACCGTTCAATTCAAATTTTGTTGCCAGGGCAATGTAAGGCTGGTCTAATAATTCGGCAACCATACCGCCAATAGATGATCCGTTGTAGTCGATGGTTTCTTTACCGGTAAATACTAAATCGTAACCACCTTCTTTAGCTACTGCTGCAATTTGCGAAGCAATATAAAAACTGTCGTGGCTATCGGCATTTACACGTATGGCTTCATCGCCACCCAGCGCTAATGCTTTACGTATAATAGGGTCAGTATCTGCTTGTCCTACTGAAATAAGGTGTAATACGGTCGAAGGATCTTTTTCTTTTAATTCTACTGCACGTACCAGTGCATACCATTCGTCTGACGGGTTAATTATCCATTGCACACCATTGGTATCAAATTTTGTGTTACTGTCGGTGAAAGCAATTTTTGCCGTTGTATCCGGCGTTTTACTAATACAAACTAATATTTTCATACAACTTGTTTTATTCCGTTATTTGCTATAATACTAAGCTTTGGAAAGTTTAAAAAGGTTGTTTATGCAACTAAACAAAGATAAGGTTTGTGTTATTGTAATGATTATTAAATAAGGAATTTTTTTTGTTAGTTATGAGTAGGGTGGAAAAACTGTTAGCAATGTTGCAGGATAATGCGAATGACTCATTTTTAACGCATGCGTTGGCGTTAGAATACTTGAAATTGGCGCAGGATGATATGGCTTTGCAAACCTTTGAAGGGTTGCTGGAAAAAAATCCTGATTATGTAGGTAGCTATTATCATTTGGCCAAGTTGCAAGAAAAATTGGGCAATACCGATAAGGCTATAACTATTTATGAAACCGGAATGGCCATTGCTAAAAAACTAAATGAACGCCATGCTTATGGTGAACTGCATAGTGCCTGGGAGGAACTGACGATGTAGTAGTTATTTTATGTTCTGGTTATTGATAATTGACAACAACATTTTTACAAAAAATTAGAAACGGAAAATTGAATAGTTGATTTTCGATTGTTCTTTGTGTATTTACCTAGTAAAATTACTATTTTACATTATATTGACTTTTAATGTGTTACGTTTTTTTTGCGCTATTTTGCGTTTTTATAGGCTAATTTGTTTACACAAATCGCAATCTTTTTTATCTTGTTGGCCAATTTAACTGCATGTTTCGTACCTGGTACATTAAACCAATACTATTAATCATCATCGTCATTGCCAACAGTTTTTTGTATGGGCAACAGTCAAATTCTTCCCGTCAAATTACCATCAAAATTGCTGATTCTGCCGGTAACGGTATTTCCGGCGGCACGGTATCTTTATTATACTCCGATTCAACGGTTAACAAAATAAATGTTACCAACGAGGCGGGGAATGTTGATTTCTCCGTGATTAAGGACAGTCTATTATTATTTAAAGTTTCTGCTTTAGGTTTTATAAGTATTTACAAAGAAGTAAACGCTGGATCAGTAGTTACAGGCACACCCTATTTAATTACCTTATTTAATACGGACAACACTTTACAGCATATAGAAATAACGGCCAAAACGCCACTAATTCAGATGTTGCCGGATAAAACGGTTGTAAATGTAGAGGCATCTATTTTAAGTAGCGGTTCATCTATATTGGAAGTGCTGGAACGGTCACCCGGTGTATTTGTAGATCGTTCCGGTAATATTAGTTTGAAAGGCCGTTCATCAGTTTTAGTAATGTTAGATGGTAAGCCCACACAAATGGCAGGGCAGGAGTTGCAACAATTACTAAGTGGTATTAATGCGGCTACTATTGAAAAAATTGAGTTAATGGAAAACCCACCGGCCAAGTATGATGCTGCAGGTAATGCGGGTATTATTAATATTGTTACCAAACGTATTAAACAGGTTGGTTTTAATGGTAGTATAAATACCAGTTATGGACAGGGTAAGTATTATAAAAACAACAATGGCCTGCAACTTAACTTTAGAAAAAATAAGTTGTACCTGTTTTTAACTTATGGTGCTTTTGCCAATAAAAATTTTACCGATTTATATGCCCATCGTAAATATTATGATGTCAATGATGATGTAATACTGCAAGTGCAACAACCTTTTTATACCACTTCAGTTAATCAAACACATCGGGTGTCAACTGGTTTAGATTATAAAATATCAGAAAAAACAAATATTGGTGCTACCTTATCTGGCATGCACAATCAGCGCAGGAATAATGGCCGTAGCGAAGCAATCTGGTATGATGGCAGTATGGTGCGTGACTCTGTTATTGCCACTAACAGCCGTAATACAAACAGGCAAAAGCAAGGTAGTGTAAATGTTTATGCGCGGCATAAGTTTAATGAATATAACGAGCTTTCGGTAGATGCGGACGTTATTGTCTACGACCTTTTTGGTACACAATATTTCCGTAATCAAAAAACAATGCCGGCGGTATTGGGCATGCCCGATCAGGCTCGTGCAGATATTCCTTCCAATATCACCATTTATTCGGCCAAGGCCGATTATAGTTACACCAAAAACAGCCTGGTTTGGGAAACAGGGTGGAAGTCTTCTATTATTAAAACAGATAACGAATCTGAGTTTTATAGTAATAATAACGGTAACTGGCAGGATGACTTAGCCCGAAGTAATCATTTTTTGTATAACGAAAATATACATGCACTTTATACCAGTGTACAAAAACGTGCCGGACGTTGGAACTTGCAGGGCGGTTTACGCTACGAGTTAACAGATTACAAAGCAAATCAGTTAGGCAACGGAGTAAGTCTGGATTCTTCTTTTAACCGTAATTATAATAGCCTGTTTCCAACAGCTTTTATAACCTACGAGGCAGATACATTAAACTCCTTCACATTAAGGGCTGGTCGCCGTATTGACAGGCCGGCTTTTCAAAAGCTGAACCCTTTTTTGTATATCATTAATAAATATACTTACCAAAGTGGTAACCCTTATCTGGTTCCGCAATACACTTGGAATGTTGAACTGGCTCACTTGTTTAAAAACTTTTTAAACACTTCGGTAAGTTATAATTATACCAACGATTATTTTTCGCAAGTATTTACCTTAGATCCTGTTACTGGCATTGTTGTGTACACCGATGGTAATATTGGCCATATGCACAATTTTGGTGCATCGGTTAGTGTACAAAAAGATATTAAGCCCTGGTGGTTTATAGTAGGCGAGGTAAACTATAATTATAAAGAAATTAAGGGTAGGGTTCAAACCACCAATTACAATCCGAGTATTAATCAGGTGCAGTTTAACCTGAGCAGCCAGTTTAACTTTAAAAAGGGCTGGGCTGCCGAGTTAAATGGTTTTTACATCAGTCGTAGTCAAAACGATTTACAGGAGGTTTTAGACCCAAACGGTCAGGTTTCCATGGGCTTGTCCAAACAGGTGTTAAAAGATAAGGGCAGTGTAAGATTCTCCTTCCGCGATATATTTTATACACAGCGTATGCAGGGTAACACCTATTTTAATAAATCAGAGGAGTTTTTTAAACTGAAATACGATACCCGTGTAGCCACCCTTACTTTTACGTATAAATTTGGTAAAATATTCAAAGTTGCCCGAACATCTTCCGGCTCGGCAGCCGACGAAATACAGCGGGCCAGCAACTAAAAAGTGCATTTTGGGTGGGTAAACCCTTGAAATCGGTACTTTTACAAAGTTATTTTTAAAAAAAGACCGAATTTTTATTATTTAATGCCGGGTTTTCCATAAAATATCCTTACTTTTGCCGTCCAAAATTTAGAACAGTCATGGCAAGAGTATGTCAGGTTACAGGTAAAACCCCAATAGGTGGAAACAAAGTTTCTCACTCTAATATTAAGACAAAACGTCGTTTTTTGCCCAATTTGCAAAAAAAGAGGTTTTACCTTGTTGAAGAAGACAAATGGATAACACTTAAGTTAACCACAGACGCAATGCGTACCATTAACAAACAAGGTTTGCTTAGTGTAGTTAAAGACTTAAGAGCTAAAGGAGAAAAAATATAAGTTTGATTTGTAGTCCGGCGGTAAAACCGGAAACCAAATTCTCACCTTTTCAAATAAACAACAATGGCAAAGAAAGGAAACCGTGTACAAGTTATATTGGAATGTACTGAGCACAAAACAAGTGGTCAGCCAGGTACCAGTCGTTATATCACGGTAAAAAACAAAAAGAACAACCCTGAGCGTTTAGAGTTAAAGAAATTTAACCCTATTCTTAAAAAAGTGACTGTTCATAAAGAAATTAAATAATTAAAGCAAGACGGTTGTTGTTACTTACAACAATGCATCCTGACATAACTTTTCAAATAATTTACAATGGCAAAAGCAGCTTCAAAGAACGCTAAAGTAAAAGACGCTAAAGCAGCAGCAGAATCTAAAAACTGGACTAAGGTTATTAGAGCCGTACGCAGCCCTAAAACCGGCGCTTATACTTTTAAAGAGCAAATCGTTCACAAAGAAAAAGTAAAAGACTTTTTAGCTCAGAAATAATGCTGAGTTGGTGATATATTTAAAAGCTGTTCGTTTTTAGCGAATGGCTTTTGTTGTTTACGTACCTGTATCATTAATTATTACTACTATGGGATTTTTTAATAAGTTATTCGGTAAAAAAGAGAAAGAAAGTCTGGATCAGGGCCTGCAAAAAACCAAAGAAGGTTTTTTTGCAAAAATTACCAAGGCCATAGCCGGTAAAAGCACGGTGGATGAAGAGGTGTTGGACAACCTGGAAGAAGCCCTGGTAAGTGCCGATGTGGGTATTGAAACCACGGTAGAAATAATTAACCGTATTGAAAAACGTGTAGCCAAGGACAAATACCTGAATGCTTCCGAGTTAAACAAAATGTTGCAGGACGAAATGGAGCAACTATTGGTTAACGCTCCCGAAAGTAATAGTTACGCTTTTACCAGCGATTTACCTGCAAAGCCATATATTATTTTAGTAGTAGGTGTTAATGGAGTGGGCAAAACCACCACCATTGGCAAATTGGCTTATAATTTTAAAAAGGCCGGTAAAAATGTATTATTAGGGGCTGCCGATACTTTCCGTGCTGCGGCCGTAGACCAATTAACTATCTGGAGCGACAGAGTAGGTGTACCCATTGTTAAACAGGATATGGGTAGCGATCCCGCAGCTGTTGCCTTTGATACCGCACAAAGTGCCGTAGCCAAACAAAGCGATGTAGTGTTAATTGACACAGCAGGCCGCTTACACAACAAAGCACATTTAATGGACGAGCTTTCTAAAATTAAACGTGTAATTCAAAAAGTAATTCCCGATGCACCCCATGAAGTATTGTTGGTGTTAGATGGCAGCACCGGCCAAAATGCATTGGAGCAAGCCAAACACTTTACTGCAGCTACCGATGTGTCGGCATTGGCTATTACAAAACTAGATGGCACCGCAAAAGGTGGTGTGGTATTAGCCATTGCTAACCAGTTTAAAATACCGGTTAAATTTATAGGTGTAGGCGAAAAAATGGAAGACCTCCTGGTGTTTGATAAACACGAATTTGTTGACAGTTTATTCAGTCTTGAAAAATAAAATAACAAGCTCCTCGTAAGAGGGGTTTTGTTTTCCTATTCTTTTTTAATTTTTGCTTTCTCCTTTTTAATTATTAGTTAGTCGGCTGTATTGCTACTATCATCGTCTGTTGCGTCGCACTCTTGTGCATCTGTAACTTTACTCAACATTGTGCAAGGTGCACCCCCAGTTATCGGCGGTACTGCAACAATTCTATTGGCCATTGTGTAGGTTTCAGTTTTTTTTGGTAAACTAAAATTTGCACAGTAGCCTATTAGCATATTAGTTAATTGTTTCCACTTCTATCCAACTATCGTATTCATGGTTCATATAGCAAGTAACAAAAAAGTTCCCCGAACCATTACATTCAGTTAGCTTTTTAAAACTTACCTCAACTGTTGAACCGTTAGCAAACGAAGAAACTTTTTCAAGGTTACAAATCTTGTAATCTTTTCCGTTCCAACTTAAATAAGTACCAGTGCAATCCACAATGACTATTGCGGTTTTAGACATTTCTTTTTTACAGCCAAACACTATGAACATGAGGGATATATAAAGGAATACTTTCATTTTGTTATAGTTTTACTTTTTTGACCAAGTTGAGAGAATTACCGTTGCATAAGGTAGAAGTGCAAAATTGTTTTACCTATCTTTAATTATGGAGAGAAACTATATGAAAAAAGTTTTTTTTATTGCAATTATGAGCAGTGTTATTAGTGCACAAGCGCAAATTAAATATCCGCAAACGCAGAAGCAATCCGTTACCGATAATTATCATGGTACCGTAGTAGAAGATCCATACCGGTGGCTGGAAGATGATAATAGTGCAGCTACAAAAAACTGGGTAACAGAACAAAATAATGTAACACAGGATTACTTAGATGAAATACCTTTTAGAAGACAAGTTTACAGACGTTTAGAAACATTATGGAACTACCCTAAATATGGTTCTCCATTTAAAAAAGGTAACTACTACTACTTTTTTAAAAACGACGGTTTACAAAACCAGTCTGTTATGTATCGCCAGATTGGTTTGCAGAGTATGCCTGAAGAGTTTTTAAATCCTAATACATTAAGCAATGATGGTATTGTGGCTTTAGGTGGTGTGTATTTTAATAAAAGCGGTAAATACATGGCTTATTCTGTTGCTGTTGCCGGTAGCGATTGGCAAGAGATTTATGTAATGGAAACCGAGTCAAAAAAAATATTGACCGATAAAATTGAGTGGTCCAAATTTAGCGGTGCCAGTTGGAATGGGGATGATGGTTTTTATTACAGTGCATACAGCAAACCCGATTCCGCTACAAGATTAAGTGGCAAGAATGAATTCCATAAAGTATTTTATCACAAATTAGGTACAGGACAAAAGGACGATCAGTTAATTTATGAGGATACTAAAAATCCTTTACGTTACCATAGCGTTGGATTGTCGGAGGATAAAAGATTTTTATTCCTAACCATCAGCGAAGGAACCAGTGGCAGCGAAATATGGTTCAGAGATTTAAAACAACCCGCACAAAATACTTTTAAATTACTTATAGCGGGTTTTAAAACAGAACCTGATGTAATTGATAACAGCGACGATAAAATTTTAGTACGTACCAATGATGGCGCTCCTAATTATAAAGTGGTTTTAATTGACCCCAATAACCCCGCTAAGAAAAACTGGAAAATAATAATACCCGAAGCAAAAGAAGCGTTGCAGGGGGTTAGCACAGCAGGTAAATATTTATTCTTGTCTTACTTAAAAGATGCGGCCTCTAAAATTTATCAATATACTTATGATGGTAAATTGGTACGTGAAATAAAACTACCCGGAGTTGGTAGTGTGGCAGGTTTTAGTGCAGAAAAAGAGGATGTGGAACTTTTTTACACGTACTCATCTTTTGCAACACCACCTACTATTTACCAATACAATATTGCTTCCGGTGTATCTACTTTATTCAGACGTACAGAAGTTAAATTGGATGAAAACCAGTTTACAACAGAACAGATTTTTATTACCAGTAAAGATGGAACAAAAGTGCCGGTATTTTTATCGTACAAAAAAGGGTTGGTAAAAGATGGCAGTAATCCTGTTTTGTTATACGGCTATGGTGGTTTTAATGTTCCCATTACACCGGGCTTTAGTGTAAGTAACGCTTTTTTTATGGAACAAGGTGGCATTTATGCGGTGGTAAACTTAAGAGGTGGTAGTGAGTATGGCGAAGCCTGGCATAAAGCCGGTATGTTGGAGAAAAAGCAAAATGTATTTGACGACTTTATTGCCGCAGCAGAAGACCTGATAAGACTTAAATACACATCGCAAGGTAAAATAGCAATACGTGGTGGTAGTAATGGTGGCTTGTTAGTAGGTGCTGCAATGGTACAACGTCCGGATTTGTTTACAGTAGCTTTACCTGCTGTAGGCGTGTTGGATATGTTGCGTTACCATAAATTTACTGTAGGCTGGGGTTGGGTAGTGGAATACGGCAGTGCCGATACTGCCGCTCATTTTCCTTTTTTGTATAAGTATTCTCCGTATCATAATTTAAAAAGAGGAACAACTTATCCTGCTACTTTAATAACCACTGCCGATCATGATGATAGGGTAGTACCTGCACACTCATTTAAGTTTGCAGCCCGTTTACAGGAATATCATATTGGTAACAACCCTGTTTTAATACGTATAGAAACCAATGCAGGACATGGAGCAGGTAAACCAACCGATAAACAAATTGCCGAAGCAGCGGATACCTGGAGTTTTGTTATGTATAATTTAGGTATGAGTTTTAAAAACGAAAAGGAAGAGCATTTAGAGTGATGAATCAGTAGAGAATGGTTGAATAGTATAAGGAGTTGTATTTAATTTATTTCCACTGGAAATAAATTAAATACAACTCCTATCAGGGTACAACAAAAGCTTAATCAGGTAACCTAAGCTGTTAATATAAAATCATTACTTTTTAAAGAACTAACCGATAGCAGAAGTACTTTCTTTATCAACTATTAGCAGTAATTTTGCTGCTTATGACAGTGAAACCGTTAACACCTTTACAGGAAGCGTTTACAGAAGGCAAAGTATTACTGATTGATAAGCCGCTACATTGGACATCTTTTGATGCAGTTAGAAAAATACGTAATCTTATTCGTATTAAAAAAGTGGGCCATGCCGGTACCTTAGATCCGTTGGCAACAGGCTTACTAATTGTTTGTACCGGAAAATTTACCAAACGTATTAATGAGTACATGGCTAAGGAAAAAGAGTACACCGGTACTTTTGTGTTGGGGGCTACTACGCCTACTTACGATTTGGAAAGCAAACCCGAAAATCATAAATCAATTGATGGTATTGATGTAGCTACTATACAAAAAGCGGCGGCACAATTAACGGGTGAAATTATGCAGGTACCACCGGCACATTCGGCCATAAAAAAAGATGGTGTGCGGGTATATGAACTGGCCCGTCAGGGTAAAGAAGTACAACTGGATCCCAGAAAAATAACCATTCATGAATTTGAAATAGTAAAGGTTGAGTTACCGGTAGTGCATTTCAGGATAGTGTGTTCCACCGGAACTTATATTAGAAGTTTGGCAAATGATATAGGCGAAATTTTAGGATGTGGCGGTTATTTAAGTAGTTTATGCCGTACAAGAATTGGTGAGTTTTGGGTGAAAGATGCCAGTACAATAGAACAGTTTGTAACCACTGTAGAGGAGTTTGCAAGCAACAACTAAAATATAAAAGGATAGTTTACCCCAAGCTGGAACTGATCGCCCTGAAAAAAGGAATAACCAAAAAATTTATTTTTATAGGCAGAAAATTTAGGCTCTGGGCTTGGGTCTTTTATTTTATATGCATAGTCAAAACGGATCACAAAAAAGCTAAAATCTATACGTAAACCTGCACCGGCACCAATGGCTATATCCTGCGGCAAACGTGAAAATTTAAACACTTCTTCCGCTGGCCGGTTAGGTGCATTTTTCAGGTACCAAACATTACCAATATCAGTAAATAAGGCTCCGTTTACCGGAATGCCAAATGGTTTTGCTACCGGAAAACGGTATTCTATATTGGCTTCAATCTGTATATCACCAAACCTATCGGGAGTACTGCCTACACCAATAAAATCTTTAACGGTTGAGCCCGGCCCTAAACGGCGCAATTGCCATGCACGCATGCTGCTGGGGCCACCTGCCACAAACTGTTTAAAGAACGGAAGGTTGTAACGTTTTGTTTCGTCAGCCGTAAAATCAAACTCGTAACCAACACCAACAAAGCCACGTAATACAAGTGATGTTTTACCAAAAGTAAACAGGCGAGCTAGGTCCATGTCTACTTTTATATAGCGGTATAAATTAGAATCTAAAAATTTGTTTTTGATTAAACCGGTTAATACACCTGCCTGCTCTATATTAACTTTAAACACACGGTTAAGTTTTGTATTATCGCTACCCGATAAAGTAAAGTTGGCTACTACGGATGAAATAAAACCATCGGAAAATACATTGGCCAGGCTGGGGTTTTGTACAATCATTTCGTTTAATTGTGCTAGTCTGGTCAGGTTGGAATACTCAATATTAGGTAGTTTAATATTCATTAACCAATTGCGGCGTTGAAACTCGTAACCCCATGAGCCGTTTACAGCAACCTGTCTAAATAAGTTAAATCGTTCTGTATTACCCAAACTTCCTGTAAATACACTTCTTATATTACCCCTGAACCTATCTTTAATACTTTTTATAAAACCGATATTAGGAGCAAGAAAACGTGAAAAGTAAATTTGATGTGTAAGACCTACTTGCTGGGTTTGTATAAATTGACCTTGGCCCAAGTCGCCCAACTCAACACCATAACGTAAATTAGTACTGGTAATATTAGCACCCTTTAAAAAATTTCTATTCTGTACACCAGCAGTAATACCAAGGCCAAACAAGCTTCCCCAGGCTGTGCTTTGGTTAACACTACTTTCAAAATTGGTAGAAAAGGAATATTTCTTTTTGGGCGTTAGTCTTATTATAAAATCAACCGTATCAGAACCTTTTTTATAAACAGGTTCTACATTTACTGCACCCCAAGCATCCAGTCCGTTGAAACGATTAATTGTTCGGTCGTAATTGCGTTGGCGGAACAAGCTATCTCTTTTCAGGTATACATAACCCGGGAAAATTTTTGGTTTAAATTTGTAATCATACTGTATCACTTTTACTCCGTTTACCAAACTTACATGGGGGCTTTTCCCAACTGTATCTAAGTTGTAGTTTGGGTATAGTGTTATGTTACGTACGGTATATTGCCAGTGTTTGGTACTATCATTCAACGGGTGTCGTCTTATTTCTAAATTGGCGGTTGGGTTGTTTCTTCTTTCTCTCAATTTTTCTAAGGCTAAAAATTGTTCAAAAGGGTCCAGGTTGGGTTGTAATAATGATACATCTAAAGTATCCCATAAGCCAAATAAATCGTCACGGTTAAAACGTAAATAACCATTGTTACGGTATAGCGAAACTAGGCGGTCCAACTCGGCAGAAATATTACCTTGTGCAAAAGGATCCCCTTTTTTTATAACAGCGTCCTTTTTATTTTGATTGGTAATTTTTTGTAGTGTACTATCTTTTAAAAGATAACCTACTGAGTCAAGCTTAACTTGTTTACCCAGCGTTACATTAAAAACAACATTGGTTCTTAGCTGGTCTTTCTTTACCGTATCAACCGTAGTTGTAAACGAAATAGTATCGGTAAAGTAACCAATCGAATTTAGGTAGTAACGCATAAACTGTAACGACTTACTTACACTGCTACTATCAAATTGCGAAGGTTTTTTTATTAAAGCACCAAAAGGGTAGTTAATTACCTCTCCCAATGATTTTCTGCTTAGTTTTATCTGTAGGCTGTCATCCAATTGGTTTTCCAGTTCGGCAGTAATATTTTGCAAACTATCCTTGCTGGTTTTACCGTTTACCTGTACATCCGTTTTATAAACAAACGGTTTATTAGGCGGGTATTGTTTAACATACGGTTCCAGTACGTTGCACGAATGGAGCATAAATATGGCAATAATGCCCCCAAGAGTACTCAGGAAAAGCCGAAAGCGCATAATTTTGTTCCGTTCGTTAATAAGATTAATATTAAAATATGATTGCTAAATCAAAGCTCAAATATATTCAAAGTTTAGGCCATAAAAAACTTAGAGACGAGGCAGATTTATTTGTAGTGGAGGGGCCTAAAATGGTGGCGGAGATTTTAAGCGAAAAACTGTTACAAGTAACCGAGCTATATGCGCTACTGGATTGGGTTACAGCCAATGAGCAGTTGTTAAAAAATTTACCATCATCGGTGGTTGTGCATACTATTGATAATATTTCTTTAGCAAAAATATCACAATTAACCACCCCCAATAAAGTGCTGGCTGTGGTTAAACAGCAGCCTTTGATAGCTACTATTAATACGTCGCAATTGGCATTGGTGTTAGATACGATTCAGGATCCGGGCAATTTAGGCACCATTATTCGCATTGCCGATTGGTTTGGCATACAACAAATAATTTGCAGCCACGAATGTGCCGACAGGTACAATCCTAAAGTGGTACAGTCAACAATGGGTAGTATAGCAAGAGTTGGTTTTTATTATACCAATCTGGTTGATTTTTTAATGGCCAATAAACAAACGCAAATTTATGCGGCCGCTTTAGATGGTATGTCCGTGCAAAAATTGGGTAAACTTGCGGGTGGTTTACTGGTCATTGGTAACGAATCAAAGGGAATTAGTGCGCCGGTAATGGATCTTGTGAATGTGCGCATTACAATTCCACGTATAGGTTTGGCCGAATCGTTAAATGCTGCCGTAGCAACAGGTATTATTTTATCGCATGTAACTATGTAGGGTTAAGGAAATAGGGTAGAAGGAGGAAGGTAAAGAGTCTGCTGCTGATTAGCGAACGGAACGATGCAGTGTGCGACGCAAGGAACGATGATTAGTATTACTGCTGCTGACTAACAAAATAAAAAATAACTAGCCTTAAAAATATTTAGGAGTAAGCGATAGGTTTGTTTGCTGTTTTTTATTGAACCGGCTACATATCCCTGATTGATCGTCCCTTGCGACGCTCCGTTGAACTGAAGTAATTCTATTGAACAGTTTGGTTAATGGTTATTGGTTAAATGTTTATCGTATCTAAGTATAAAACCATTAACAATGAACTATTAACTACTATCTAAACTGAATAGCCCTTACCGGCTGCACTTTGCGTACAATTAAGGAAGGAATCATTAATATTAACATACATACAATTAAAGTGGCTAAACATATGGCACCAACCTGCCACCAAATAATATGTACAGCGGCTTTGTCCATGTAATAGGCATCTTCGGGTAAGGATATAAACCCTGTGTACATTTGTAAATATAAAATGCCTAAACCTACAATGGCACCAATAATAATACCGGCAAAAGTTATAATAAGCGAGTGGCGTAAAAATATTTTTTGAATGGTCCAATCCGTAGCACCTAATGCTTTTAACACACCAATCATACGTACACGTTCCAGCACCAATATAATTAAACAGGTAATTAAATTAATAACGGCTACCACTACCATAAAACCAATGAGTACATTACGGGTAGTGTCCTGCATGTTTAACCAATCAAATATATTGGGCGAAACAGTTTTTGTACTTTCTGATTCCCAGGTGGCAGGAAAATCGTTCAGACTATAAATGTCGTCGGCAATAGTTTCGGCATTTTTATAGTTAGTGGTAAAAATTTCATACCCGCCAATTTGTGCCGTATCCCATTCGTTCAGGCGTTGTATTAATTTTAAATCGCCAATGGCAAATGTTTTATCGTAGTCTTCAATACCGGTTTTATAAATGCCGGTAATGGTAAGTTTATCGGGGCGAATATTACCATCGGGTTTAATAAAGTAAATTAACAGCGCATCATTTACTTTAAGGTGTAATTGCTCGGCTGTGTAAGCCGATATCATTATTTCGCGGCTGTAAGTACTGTCTTTAAAATTTATGCTACGTCCTTGTTGCATAAAACCTGAAAGGTTTTCAAAGTCGTAGTTTTTGTCAATGCCTTTTAATAGTACGCCTTCAATTTCATCACCCGATTTTAAAATGGCATATTTGGTAGCAAAGGGGGCAATTGTTTTTACTGCGGGGTTCTGTTTAATTTGTTGCACCAGTTGCGGATAGGCTTCAATGGGGATTTCTTCAGCAATTAAAGCTTTGTAGGGCTGTTTTTCTTGTATACGTACATGGCCCCAAAAGCTAAAAACTTTTTCGCTTACGGTACGCTGAAAACCGTTGGCAAAAGCCAGCGTAACAATCATTACAGCCACACTTATTACCGTTGCAATTATTGATAAACGAATAATAAACCTGGAAATAGACCGTTGTTGATTAAATGCAATTCTGTGCGCTATAAAACCTGCAACCTTCAATTGATAAAATTTGTCTTAGCTTCAAAATTAAGCGCTTTCAGGTTATTATAATGATAAAGTAAGGTTAACCGCCTGAATAAAACATTTACGCACTTGTAGCGGTAATATTTGGTATAAACCCTGTTAAAAAAAACATACTTACTTTTATAGCGTATAACACGTAGATTATTAACTAAAATACCGGCATGAATAAATTATTGTTGCTTGTTTTGTTGTTTGCATGTACTGTAATAAAAGCACAAAGCCCCGATAAGGTTTTTCACGATAATATTAAATCGGTAAAACTATTTAAAGGTAATAACCAGGTAGCTTACCCCATACTTACTTTAAATGGTACCGATAAACTGGAACTGCATTTTGACGATATGGACGGCGATGTAAAAAACTATTTTTACAGTTTTGTTTTATGCGATGCCGATTGGACAGTGGCCAATCTAGTACCTTTTGATTATATAAAAGGTTTTCAAACTACCCGTATTGGTACCTATCGCATATCTTCTATTTCCGAAACCAAGTACACACATTATACAGCCACTTTGCCGGAACGTAACTCGGTACCTACCAGATCCGGTAACTATATTTTAAAAGTATTTTTAAGTAACGATACTTCTAAACTTGCTTTTACCAAACGTTTTTTAGTGGTAGATACAAAACTGCAACTGGCGGCACAGATTAAACAGCCGTTAAACGGACAATTGTTTCAAACACATCAGCGTATACAGGCAACTATTAATACCGCTAATAATAACAAAATAAATATTTTATCGCCACAGGATATAAAGTTAACCGTGGTACAAAATTTTAACTGGAACCAATCGGTTTTACAAACAAGGCCTACTATTTTTCGTGGTAACTACTTTGAGTATAGCGATGATGCGCTTACTTTTCCTGCTGGTCGTGAGTTTCGTTGGGCCTATTTAAACTCATTCCGGTTGTTAACCGATAGAATGGTAAAGATTGATGATAAAGTAGATGGACAAATACAAGTGTATTTAAAGCCGGATGCTGATCAGAGTAAACAAATCTATTTTTCGTTTAACGATATAAACGGTTTGTATACTTTAGAAAACCAGGATGGTAATAACCCATACTGGCAAAGCGATTATGCTTATGTACATTTTACCTATGTACCCGCCAGCAGGCAGGCCATACCGGGTAAAGATGTATATATTTTTGGGGAACTGACCCAATACCAAACCAATGAACAAAACAAAATGGTTTTTAACGAAGCCGAAGGTGTTTACCAAAAAACATTATTTTTAAAACAAGGCTATTATAACTATTCATATGTAGCACAAACTGCAGCACAGGCTAAAGCCGGCGCAACAGCTACTGAAAACCTTGAAGGTAATTTTTGGGCCGCAGAAAACACGTATATGGTACTGGTGTATTTCCGTCCTTTTGGTGCTAGATCAGATGAGTTGGTTGGTTTTACAACGGTAAACTCAATTGCCGGACGTTAGTATTCTATAATACTTATTAAAAAAGAAATAGGGCACTTGTACAATTGCCCTATTTCTTTATATAGCTGTAAACTGTTTATTACAATTTTTTAGCATCTTCTAAAAACTTAGCTAAACCAATATCGGTAAGCGGGTGTTTTAATAAAGCTAATATAGAATCTAAGGGACAAGTACAAACATCGGCACCTACTTCGGCACAACGGATGATGTGGTTTGCATTGCGGATAGAAGCTGCCAATACCTGTGTTTTAAAACCTTGTATAGCATAAATATTTGCAATTTGTTCTACCAATTGAATACCATCCCAACCGCTGTCATCTACACGGCCAATAAATGGCGATACATATTTTGCACCTGCTTTAGCACATAAAATAGCCTGACCTGCTGAGAATACCAACGTACAGTTTGTACTAATACCGTTATCGGTAAACCATTTAATGGCTTTAATACCATCTTTAATCATGGGTACTTTTACAATAATATTCGGGTGAATAGCAGCCAGTTTTTTTCCTTCCTCAATAATACCGTCAAAATCTGTACTTAAAACTTCAGCACTAATATCACCGTCAACAATATCACAAATAGCTTTATAGTGGTTTATAATTGCTTCCTGACCAGAGATACCTTCTTTCGCCATCAATGATGGGTTAGTGGTAACACCGTCTAATATTCCTAAATCGTTTGCTTCTTTAATTTGAGCCAGATTGGCCGTGTCGATAAAAAATTTCATAATTTCTTTTATTTTAATAGATAATATTTAAGATTTAATGTGATTAAATATTTACAAACGCAAAAATATAGGAATTATATGTCTTTAAACCTAATGTAGGCTATACAATTTTTCACGAATAGTAATAAAAAAGCCCCGTAACGGGGTGAAAAGAAAAATAAAAAAAGGCAGGCTACTCACATCGCACCGCTCAACCACATATCCTTGCTGCCTTCCGGCCCTGGGGAGTTTCTGCAGGAGCTGGTCGTGTAAGACCTGCCGGCGGCAAAGATAAGGGAACGGCGTTAATTAAATAAATGATTGATAAAGAAACTTGTAAGAATTAAGTAATTGTTTGTAACATATTTCTAAGTCACGATTTTTTACAGCGCATATCTTTTGTAACTGGTAAACTTTACAGACTAATCCTATGCGTTATTCTGCGAAAACATTTTGTGTACGTACCTCTGTGGCACCATGCTCAGTCCATTAACTTTTCTTTTTTCTTGGTTTTAATACCTCATCAGTAGTAGGTAAAACATCAGGATTGGGTATAGTTTTTATCCAAATAGTGCGTTCTAACCAAAGCTCCGTGTTTGATTTAAGCACTGCTTTAACGGTTACTTTTTTTACAGTAGGGTTTTCGGGCAATACTAAATCGTTACCGGAAAAATGACCATAATCGGTAGTAAACGTTAAGTCCTTTGCGGTTAAAGGCTGCCACCTCCCGTTTGATAATTTTGCATCAACATTTATATAATTATGTGTACCTTTTTTTAAACTATCAGTGTACAAGTGGAAATAAATACTGTCTACTTTTTGTGCAAAAGCCCCCTTACCCAATACAGAAATAAAAACTATAAGTAAAAATTTATGCATAGTACATACCCGTTTATTTTTGAGACGGTAAAAGAGGTGAAAAAGTTTGCAGTAAGCCCGTTATCATTTTTTGTTAACAGGGTTTTAGTATTTGGGCATAGGAACCAATAAACGTTTATATAGCTGCACGGTATTTTGTAATCCGTAAGTTAACGCATCGGTAATTAAAGCGTGACCAATACTTACTTCATCTAACCACGGAATATTATCGGCAAAATATGCCAGGTTTTGTAAATCCAAATCGTGGCCTGCGTTTAAGCCAATGCCTAATTCTTTCGCTTTTTTTGCAGCAGCTATATAAGGTTCAATCGCTTCCTTTTGTTTGCCTTTTGCAAATAATCTGGCGTATTGTTCGGTGTATAATTCAATGCGGTCGGTACCGGTTTCGGCAGCACCAATTACCATTTTTTCATCAGGGTCCACAAAAATGCTTACGCGTATGCCGGCATCTTTAAAAACCTTAATCATATCCGTCAGGTAATCTTTATGTTTAATGGTATCCCATCCGTGGTCCGATGTTAGCTGACTCAGTACATCGGGTACCAATGTTACCTGATCCGGGCGGGTTTCTAAAACCAGGTCAACAAACTTTTGTTCGGAGCAATTACCTTCAATATTAAACTCGGTGGCAATTATTTTTTTTATTTCACGCACATCATTATAACGTATATGTCTTTCGTCGGGGCGGGGATGTACGGTTACGCCATCAGCACCAAAATGTTGAACATCAACGGCTGTTTTAACAACATCAGGGTTATTACCACCACGAGAGTTGCGCAGCGTAGCAATTTTATTAATATTTACCGAAAGTTTTATACTCATTTTTTGTAGTTTAAATGTTTCAGTGGTTTAACAAGTTCAATGTTCCAGAAGTTCAAAGGCTCAATGTTCAAAAGTTCAATGTTGTCGTGCTATTTCAGATAGCCCTTTATAATTTCTATTTACTAAATGCTACATACTTTTTCTATTTTACCAGCTTCAGTAACACAGATGATCGTTCCTTGCATCGCACTCTTCATGGTCCCGTTCGCAAATCAGCATCGTAAGTAATGCTACGAGTTGTTATTCATCATTCATAATTCTGATAACAACCAATATCAAACATTATTTTACGGCCCAAAGGCTGCCCCGCTTAGGCGTAAATCCTTTGCTGGCAGTGTTGGTTAATGTGTGTTGGCACAGCAAAGATTGAAGCTGGGCGGGGAACTGCTGCTGACCGGAGTTACTATTGCTGACAGCCCCCAATTAATACCCGCTTAAATTGGCTTTAATAGCCGAGTCTTTTTGTGCTGGTGTTAAGTTATGGGTGTTGCCGTAAACAGCATCTTCCCAGCCACCGTAATTGGCATTTGGAAATACGATAAACTTTTTTCCAAATTCGTTTTTCAGTTGCTGTACATTGGCGGCTCGTTGTGCTGTACTTTGTTTATCAAACAACATGCTAAAGTCGGAGAGGTTATCGCCCATTAGTAAAATAATTTCGTGTGTTTGTGCTACCTGCATACGGCGGCTTTCTTTACTACTGCTGCCCTGGCGTAGTATTAAATGCTGGTTATCAGCATTCGGAAAACCAAAACGTTGCAGGTTGGCCAAGGTGCCGGAGCGTTCCTGCTCGTCGCGATTGGTGATGTAAAAGATGGTAATATTTTTTGAGGCTGCATATTTAAAAAATTGTAAACCGCCGGTTAATGTATCGGCCATGCCTTTGGCGGTCCACTGGTACCAGGTGTCGGGTGAGTAATCTTTGCCTTGTAATGCACGGTGTACAGCATAGGGGCTATTGTCTAAAAAAGTTTCATCAATATCGGTAACAATGGCTAAGGGTTTATTACGCGGCTGTTTAATGGCTTCATCAACCCTTAGTTGTGCAATATTAAAAGCCTGTAAACAAAGTGCCTGGTATTCAGCCGATTTTTGTTGAAAAAGAGATGACCATAATTTGCCATCTATAACTACGTTAGAGGCAGTTTTTGCAGCACCCCTGGTTTGTACTTTTGGGCTACACGCTATTACCCATAAACAGGTAATAACAAATATTGTAAGGAAAGATTTTTTCATGTATAAATATGCAATAAGTTAACTGCAAATTTATACTGATTCAATAAATAAAGCTGACCAATTTTGCCAAGGCAAAAAATGATCAGCTTTATGGAGTATCCTTAATTTTTAAAGATGGAACAGAGAAATGTAAGTTGGAAATATAATTACCCAAGTAATTAATTTTCTTCTATACCAATTTCAATTTCCGAATTAAATTTTTCTTCGTTTTCGGTAATCCACTGCGGTAAAATTTGCAAAGGAGATAGTATCCATTTACCATCGTTTTTTTGCATTTTAAATAGAATTCTGTTTCCACGGTCATCAACAGTATCGGCATTAAAAACAGCCTCACCATCTACTGTTACTTTACGAAAATTAAACTCACGAAGTCTGCCACCAGCTTTTATTAAACGAGTGAAGTGTACAATTTTTGAAAAATTTATGTGCATAAGCGTTTTTACATGAAGTTGAAAGCAATGTTACATCAATTTTTATGCTAAAAAAGCTATTAAAACCTTAATTTTTTATGCACATGACTTTTAGGCTTAAAACAAGCTATAAATGGCATACAAAACTGCCGAAACTGCCATAACTCCATCTAAAACAAAGTAATAAAGGGCATCGGTAGGAGCCTGGATGGATCGGTTTTTTAAAACTCCGGTTAATACAACCGGAATAATTAGTATGATAAATGATAATGGAGAAATAGGTCCTAAAAACAGCAAACTGGTAAAAAACACAGAAAGTGCCAGCGAAAACCAGAATAACTGAAATACTTTTTTAGGCGATAGCCAGGTAATTAAACTGCGGATGCCGTTTTCAATATCGTAGTTACGGTCGCGGTAATCGAACAAAATACAAATAGCATATAAAATACAAAACCTGCTAAAAGTAAAAAATAACATTTGTCCGGTAAAGGGCTGTTGTGTGGCAATCAGCGGCAGGGCAGTGGTGGCGTAGGTCCAGATAAAAGCTAAAAAGGCGGTTTTTCCAATGGCTATTTTGCGTAACTCTTTAAAAGCGGGTAAGGGAATTTTTGGGGCAGAGTATAAAAAAGTCATAACACCGGCCGGAATTAACCAATACCAAATAGACAATAAAAAACTAAAAAAGTAAATAGCGGCACAAACACCTATAAAAAATAAAACAAGGTGTAGCGGTTTATTTTGTTTTAGCCATAAGTTACGGCCGGTAAAAGGTGGCACCGCCTCGGTAAAATACCAGTGAAAACTATAACTGCTAAGTGTAGAAAAAAAGAGAAAACTGTAAAATGTATAACTTAAGTCTATAGCGGAAAATAATGCCACACTATGCCAGGCCATAATAGTCGCACAGCAACAAATAAACAAGTTGCTATAAACAAAAAAGGAGCATATTTTTTTTAAAAGTGATAACAATTAGTCTCTTTCAACAATAATTATATCGCTTT
Source organism: Chitinophagaceae bacterium UBA4857 (assembly GCA_002399735.1). Lineage (GTDB taxonomy): Bacteria > Bacteroidota > Bacteroidia > Chitinophagales > Chitinophagaceae > Terrimonas. Next base: position 51,839 of record DHEF01000034.1, on the reverse strand, counting down.
CAAGCGTATCGCTTGAGTTTTTTGCTGCATCTAAAAACCAAATATGAAACTTTATTGAATCATTTTCAATCTGGTTATATTTTAAAGCGTCATGTGATATTCTGAAAAGTAGTTCACCTGAAGTACGTTTATCCTGAATTATATCTTTTTCAATTGGAAAAGACATAGGTATCGTATCCGGTTTACTATTAGGTGGTAAGGGGCGTTGGTTAGTTCTAATACGTGTAACAAATAATTCACCTTCATTTATATCCCCTTCTTTATCCGTGTATTTAAGTACAATTCTTAAAAACGACTCACCGCTGGATGGGATAGGTTGTAAAAATTTAGTGTTATACTCTACTATCTCAAGCGTTGGCGCAGTTTCAAACTTATCTTTGCTGCAAGATGTTATTAAAAAAACAAACAGGAATGTATATAGGTAATAATTTGCCTTCATATTGTAACTGTATATAACAAATATAACCCATAATTTGATATTGGAGATAGGATGAATACCCAATGGAATGATAAAATTTTTACTGTAACCGAGGCCGGATTTGACCGGCTAGCACTGGAAATCTTTCATTTTCAGTACCAAAATAACGCCGTTTACCGGCAATATGTGCAGGCTTTGCAGGTGCAACCGCAGCTGGTAAAGCAGGTTTCGCAAATTCCATTTTTGCCTATCCGGTTCTTTAAAAGTCATACCGTTACCAACAATAATTTTGTTCCGGAGCATATTTTTGAAAGCAGCGGCACCACCGGCAGCATCAACAGCAAACATTTAATAAAAGATGTAACCGTGTATGAGGAAAGTTTTACCAAAGCTTTTCAACAGTTTTATGGTGCTATTAATGACTGGTGCATTATAGGCTTGCTGCCTTCGTATTTAGAACGTCAGGGTTCGTCGTTGGTGTACATGGTGGATAGCCTGGTAAAAAACAGCCAACATCCGCAAAGCGGCTTTTATTTGTACAATTTTAATACGTTACAACAAGTATTGCAACAGTTGGAGCAACAGAACCAAAAAGTTTTACTCATAGGCGTAACCTTTGCGCTGCTCGATTTTGCGCAACAAAATCCTACGCCTTTACACAATACCATTATTATGGAAACCGGCGGTATGAAAGGCCGTCGAGAAGAATTGATTAGACCACAAGTACATGAAATATTGCAACAAGCTTTTGGTATATCAGCTGTTCATGCCGAGTATGGTATGACAGAGTTGTTATCCCAGGCTTATAGCAATGGTAACGGTGTGTTTAACTGCCCGTCTTGGATGAAAATTTTTATCAGAGAAGAAGAAGATCCTTTAACAATACATAGTGCTGTAAAAGCCGCGCAAAAGCCGGTAAGCGGTGCCATAAATATTATTGATTTAGCCAACATACACTCCTGCAGTTTTATTGCAACCGACGATGCCGGACAACTGCATAACGATGGTAGCTTTCGTGTAATGGGGCGCTTAGATAACAGCGATATACGCGGCTGTAGTTTAATGGTACTGTAAGAATAATTAGTAATTAATAATTGTAGTAGCGGCTAATCCTGTCTAAATACTAATATCTAAATACGGTATACCTGTTATTTAGTCAGCTGCATTACTACTAGCATCGACTGTTGTGTCACTCACTTGTACGTTCGGTAATTCTATTGAGCATTGTGTAAGTTTCCTGTCTTTATTATTAATTACTAATTTTTAATTATTAATTACCAACTGTCTTATATTTATCGCCTTAACGTTATACTATGCTTGCAGAATGGATGGGCTATGCGGCCTCCTTTTTTTTAATTTTATCATTGCTGGTTACCAACAGTTTAAAGTTTAGGTGGTTAAATGCAGCGGGTTGTATGTTTTTTATTATTTACGGCGCTATGTTAAATGCCATACCCGTATTATTAACCAACAGTATTTTGTTGGCTATTAATATTTATTATTTGGCCAGTATTTACCGCTATAGCGAAAAGTTTGATTTACTACATTTCAGGGCCGAAGATTTAATAGCCCATAAATTTATCGACTATTACCAAAAAGGTATTCATGATTATTTTCCTCATTTTAAACAAGCACAAATAACCAACGATAAGTGTATTAATTTTTTTGTGTTGCGGGATATGGTCATAGCTAATATCTTCAGCGCAACTATAACTAACAATGGCGAAGCCGAAGTACATATAAATTTTACCGTAGAAAAGTTTCGTGATTATAAAGTTGGACGTTATATTTTTAAACAGGAAAAAGAGTATTTACGTAGCAAAGGAGTTCATAAAATTATCTACAAACAAATGCCTAATAATAAACATATTGCCTTTTTAAAAGTAATGGGCTTTGTAAAGGAAAACAATTGCTGGGTAAAACTTATTTAATATTGCAGCTATGAAACATCGCTTAAAACCTGAGGTTGATATTGTATTAGATGTATTGGAGGCCGTGCAGGCGGCAAGGCCTAACGATGGCTTTGTGCAAAGTATATTACAACAATACCGTGAAAGGGGGGGGCTGAGTAAAAAACAGTTGGAAGGGTTACATGGGAAAGCCAGTAAAATTGAAACCATACCCCAGAATAAATTAAGTACGCTGGAAGCAATTATTATGCGTAAGCATACAAAGGAAAAATCAGTATTACCGCCCATAACGCCTTTATATACCAAAGACGAAGTGGCTGATACCATCATTGAAAAAATTCTTCAAAAATATCCCCAACACAAACGAGTACTTTTTTTTAAAGCCAAAGTGGATAATAATCAACCTCTTACCGCATCAGAATTAACTGAGTTACAAAAGTTTGAAAAGTTGTTAAGTAAGTAATGCTAAGTAATTATTTACATGCATAATAGTTAAGGCCTTTTTTGGGAATTTAGCAGTTTGTAAAATATTAGTCTATTAATTTGGTAGACTAATAAATTCCATTTAATATTGTGTTATCAATTATTATTTTTTGCTTATAACCTGTTTTGTAAACCAAACGTTATGCGTGTAAAACTTATTGGCTGTGTAGCAGCATTACTAACAATGACATTTTTTTTAACAGCATATACTCCCGCTACTCCAAAAGTTACCATTAGTGGTAGGGTGTTGGATAATGTTACCGGCGAGCCTATTGTAAATGTATTGGTGTACACTCGTGCAGGTGAAATAGAAGCAGTGACGGATAAAAAAGGTTTTTTTAGAATAGAAACCTGGCAGGAGTTGCCGGTTGAGTTGCAGGCTTTTCACCCTAAGTTTACCTTGTATAAAACACAACTTAAACAGGCGGGACAGACACTTAAAATAAAATTAACGGCTAAATAATTAGCATAAAACTTCAGGCATGATTAAACTATTTATATCCTTTTTTCTAGTGTTGTTTATAACAACCAATAGTTATGCACAAAATAATAGTCGCACCTTAACAGGTATTGTTACCAATAGCGATGATGATGCTCCTTTGGAAGGTGTAAGTATTTTTATCAAAGGTTCTGCCAGTAGTTCAGGTACTCAGGCCGATGGCATTTATTACATCAAAGTAAAGCCTACCGATTCAGTCATCGTTTTTCAATTGGATGGCTATGAAAAACGGGAAGTAAAAATTAAAACAGGTAACGAAATTAATATTGAGTTACATAAAGTAGCCCCAACTGTAAAAGTTACCACAGGATTATTACAGAATCAAGCTACAATAGTTAGTGCTTCAATACAAAGAAGAAAGTACACATGAGTAAATGACGTGTTGTTTTTTTTAAACTCAAAACCCCTTCAATTGAAGGGGTTTTGTATTACTAACTTGTATTATTTATCTACCGCCACCTGGGCAATGCGTTCTTAAAAAGTTGGTAAACAATTTTGATAAATGTGCCGAGGTTCCAGGTCCTTCGCTAATGCTATGCGAACGGTTGGGGTAACTCATCATTTGAAACTGTTTGCCTTGTTTTACTAATTCATTAATTAGTCTTTCTGCTCCCTGGTAGTGTACATTATCATCGCCGGTACCATGTACCAACAATAAATTGCCTTTCAAATTTTTTGCATGGGTAATAGGCGATCCTTGTATAAATGGCTCTTTGTTCTCTTGCGGTAAACCCATGTAACGTTCCTGGTAAATATTGTCGTACAATAATTGATCAGGTACCGATGCTATAGCAATACCGGTTTTAAAAATATCAGGATATTGAAACAAGAGGTTTAAAGTTGTTGAACCACCACCGCTCCAACCATGTACGGCAATACGTTCACTATCAACATAAGGCCACTCTAATATTTTTCTAGCAGCCATTGCCTGATCACGAATATTGATAATACCAATGTTTTGGTAAATAGCTTTACGCCATGCAGCACCTTTGGGTGCCGGTGTACCGCGGCTATCTAAACTAATTTGTATGTAACCATCAGCAGCCATATCACCGGCATATAAACGTGTACCGGCGCTACCTGCAGCATCATTAACAGTGGTAGAAGCTGGTTCAGCATATACATAAAATACCACCGGATATTTTTTTGTGCTGTCAAAATTGGTAGGTTTAATCATCCAGCCATCTAAGGTTACATTATCGGCAGTAGTAACCTGTATCATTTCTACATTACCACTTGGTGTCATGTTCTTAGAAGTTTCTTTAATTGTTTTATGCCCCGGAAAAGAAACCCACTCGTTTACATGCTGGTTTTTGTGATTAGAAAAATTATGCGTAGAAAATTTTCCGTTTGGTGATAAGTTGTAACTATGTGTTCCTTGCTGATCGGCAGGTGATAATAATTCCGGTTTACCTTTTCCGTTTAATGCAGTACGGTATAAGTATTCCTGTGTAGCATTTTTAGGCGAAGCCATAAAATACACATAACCTTCTTTCTCGTTTATCGCTTTCAGGCTAATAATATCATAATCGCCGTTTGTTACTAATGTTTCTTTTTTACCATCGCTTTGTATGCGGTATAAATGGCGCCAGCCATCTTTTTCTGATAATAACAAAAACTCTTTACCATTATTAATCCATTTCCAACCATTACCATCTGTAGGTATAACATCAATCCATGAATTATTTTTCTCGTTGTAAATACTGTTTACAACACCTGTGGCAGCATTAGCCAAATACAGGTTGCTCTCGTTTTGTTTACGGGTTAGTTGTTGTAGTATAACGGTATTGCCGTCATTCATCCATTCCATTGCCGGTACATAATGCTGACGTGGATCACCCGGAATATTTAACCAGGTTGTTTGATTAGGTTGACTAATATTTACTACACCCACTTTATAAGGTGATGGCGCTTCGCCAACTTTAGGATATTCAACCGGAATGGTAAACGAGTATAAAGAATCCGTATTATTAATCATTAAAAAATTCCTTATCTGACGGGCATCAATTTGCCAGTAAGCAATTTTTTTGCTGTCAGGGCTCCATCTAAAACCATCACGGCAGCTAAATTCTTCTTCGTACACCCAGTCAAATGTGCCGTTAATTAAACGGTCGGTACCATCGGTGGTTAATGCAGTTATGTTACCACTGGCAATATCTTCCACATAAATATTGTGTTTGCTTACATAGGCCACTTTGGTATTATCTGGTGACATTTTTGCAAACATTAAAGATGATGCAGGTTTGTCTTTTCCTAACTGACGCAGGCTCTTTGTTTGCAAATTTAAAATCCAGTAATCGCCACGGGTATCCATACGCCAAACACGTTTGGTATTGGTGTAAATCAAAACCAGGTTACCATCATTACTAAAACTAAAATCACGAACCTGTAATGGTTTTGTATCACCTTGCGGCGTTAATAACTCAGGTTTTATAATTTCTGTTTTAGTAAAGCCGGGTAAGGCATAACTTACAATAGTTCCTCTTTCGTTGGTAAAGTAAGCAGTGCCGTCGGTATTCCATTTCATACCACGTTGGGCTAATAATACCCCAGGTATACTTATAAAAAATAAAGCACAGAAAAAAACAAGCTGTCGCATGATCGTATATTGTGTTGTTAAAATATTTACTTAGATGGCACTTCAGTTAATAAAACCGGTTTAACATAATACATAAAATCAATGTCTTTAACCGTTAACAAATTAGCCTGAGCAGTAGAAATTTTTGTTGTTTTCCAATTATCGGTTGGTAATAGTTTTAATGTATTTTCTTTATCAGTTAAAGTAATGGGTAAATTAAAGCCCTTTACACAAGTAGTATAACGGTAAGTAACCGATTTTTTATCAGCCGCTACATAAAACTCAAAACTGGGTATTTGTGTGGTACGTAAATACTGGTCAAATACTTTGTTGTAGTTAAATTTAGTTTTCTGATTGATATAATTTTCTATCTGTCTACTGGTTACCATCTGGTGATAAAAATCTTTATTCAACCCTCTTAAAATATTACGGAATAATACATCGTCATTTAAACCATGTCTTATGCTGTGTAACATATTACTAGGTTTCGGGTACATGTCGCCACTGCCTTGTGCATTTACATTATACGCAGGAATAACTGTTTTGTCGTTGCGTATACCATTACGTACACCACGGTTATATTCATTACCCGCATCTTTTCCAAAGTGATATTCTACAAACAAAGTTTCGCTGTAATTGGTAAAACCTTCATGCACCCACATATCAGCTAAATCAACCGTAGTAATATTATTACCAAACCACTCATGGCCACTTTCGTGTATCACAATAAAATCCCATTTCATACCCCAACCTGTACCACTACCATCACGGCCACGGTAGCCCGGCTTAAACCAGTTACCGTACGATACAGCACTTTGATGTTCCATACCGGTATGCGATGTTTCTATCATTTGAAAACCATCTTCATAAAACGGGTAGGGGCCAAACCAGTGTTCAAATGCTTTTAAGGTATTGTGTACTTCTTTTGGTAAATAACTTTTCCCAATGTTTTTGTTATAATCCAATACCCAATAAGTCAGGTCAAGCACACCTTTTTCACCATTATATTTTTCTGTAAAACTTTCGTACTTGCCAATGTATGGTATAATGCAATAGTTATTAATCGGATTGTTTACAGCCCAAATAAAAGTTGCCGTACCATCGCCATTGTTCTTTTTCGATTGTAAACGACCATTACCAATCGCCACCAAGGTATCAGGTACAATCATCGTCAGCCTTGCACCTTTGTTTGGTTCATCACTTTGATGATCTTTACAAGGAAACCAGATAGATGCCCCCAAACCCTGACAAGCCACCGTCATCCATGGGCGGCCTAATGAATCTTTGGCCCAAATCCATCCACCATCCCAGGGGGGCCGTATGGCTTCATGCACTTTTCCCTGATAATAAATAGCAATAGTATGCGTACTGTTTACCATTTGATTGGGCACCGTTACATGCCATGCATTTCCATCTTTTTTAAATGGCAAACTATTTTTACCATTTAAAATAATACTGTCAATCTGTAATGGATTTTGCAAATCAATCTGCATGGTTTTACCGGCCGATGGCTGTACAACTTTATAACTGATAATATTTTTACCAATAATAGTTTTGCTGTTGTAATCCGGCTTAACTGTTAGGTCATAATGTTGTACATCCCACCAGGTACGGGTTGGTAACAAGCTGCCGCGTAAAGTATCAGCACGGGTAAATGTTGTACTATTTTGTGCCACTAATCCTAATGACAATAGTAAGGCGGTTAAACAGAGCGAAATAAATTTTGTAACCATAAAATGTATGTATAAAAACTGTTAGATATTGTCAAATGTATCTTTTCTTCATCTGGGCAACCTGTCAAATATTATCTTGTATTAGCCAATAATTAACTCAGGTAAGGTTTAGTAAAGGTTGTTTTTCATGAACCCAGCAGCAGTACTACTATCATCGTCTGTTGTGATCCGATAGGATCGGGATTTAATTTATTTTCAGTGGAAATGAATTAAAGACTATCACTTGTACGTCCGGTAATTCTATTGGGCATTGTGCAGGTTTTCTTTTTCTTAACCGAGTCTTTCTATAGGACTCGACTTTAAAATTTATCTTTTCTTATTTCGCTTCGTGAGACATGGACTGAGGCGCTATCATTTTCAAATTATCTAATTGTCAAATTATTGTCTCATCCGGTTTTTTGTGCATATTCCTTCTGGTACTGCCTTGGCGACATACCCGTATTTTTTTTAAAAACACGGTTAAAACTTACTATGCTACTAAAGCCTGCATCGTAAGCAAGTGTGGCTATTGAATCATAATTACCGGAAATAAGTTTCTTAGATGCAGCGTTAATTCTTATTTCATTTAAAAAAGTAATATATGTTTTACGGGTATGTTTTTTAAAATACCGGCAAAATGCCTGGGGCGTTAAATGCGCAATGGATGCTACTTTTTTTAAATTAATTTCCGCGGCATAATTATCCATTGTGTATTGATACACATCATTCATACGTAAACCTTCCTGTTCTGTAAAATGATGGTCGGTGCGAATGGTGGATAGTATTTCAATATCAGTAATTTCTGCCAGTTGGTGTAATAAATCAATAAAACTGCTAATGCGGTTAGATTGTTTACTGTCGTACACTTTTTGCATGGCGGCTGCAACCATATTTTGCTTATCTACCGGTACTTGCATACCAGTGTGCATGGCCATTACAAATTTATTAACCGTATCCATTTCGGGTAGTAACAATAAATTTTTTAACGGCCCTACCGGATTAAAAAATATGGTTAACGCAGTAATTGTTTTTTTACTTTTCTTTTCAAAATAGCTGGCGTCGTTTTTAAATATATGCGGTTGGTTAGAACCTATAATATAAATATCGCCGGAATGAAAAGCCTGCATGTAATTACCGGCTATTAGCGTGCCGTTGCCATCAATAATCCAGGTTAATTGTACCTCGTTATGGCGATGCAGGTAATTATAAAAATGTGGTAATGTTTCCTGCTGTGCTACCACAGTATTATCTCGTGAAACCGGTATGGTAAATTGTACTACTTTCATGTGTGCCGGTATGCAATTTATTTATTATTATTTACTTTTTGTTGCCGCTTATACTTTTAGGGATAAAAGTTATAAGGTTTAGGGTTTGAGATAGTGTATAATGCATTAAGGTATATAATGGGTGAGGGAGTATTGACCTCATTGTTATTAGCGTCAATGAGGGCTTCGCCGTTGCAGCGGTTACCCCTGTGAGGGCTGTTGAAAGGCGTAAGGTATAAGGGGAAAGGAGTGATGCTTACTTTCCAATAAACTTTTAACCTTAAAGCCTGTGCCCTATACCTTACATTGTGCCGGAGTAATAGCGTAAAGCCCGACCCGTAGGGGCACCCCCCAATAAATAAAAAGCAGTACCTGGAAAAGCACTGCTTACACTATACGCTATGAGAAAATGAAAATTTGGGTATGCAAAAAACATATTCAATCACACAATACAACCTGTAATTTTTGCATAAAAAAAGCAATACCTATTGTAACATTTCAAAGCTATGCTTACTACAGGTATTGCTATGTATGATATTTGACTTTTACTGTACCGATATTGACATAATAAAAGCCGGAATAAGATTACGGTACTTATTTACCATAAAACCGCCAGTTGGTAGTGAAATTCTTTTTCAATGGCTGGTTGGTTAAAATGGCACGTAACATTTCGATAGGAATATTATTTTCTTTTAAAATAGCATCGTGGTATTGTTTGTATGTCATTTTTTTAGTGTCTACCAGTTCTTTTTTTAACGCATAAAATTGTAAACCACCAATCATGTAAGCAATTTGGTACAATGGTCCGTAACCACCGGTAAAAGAGCGACGAACTTCGCCTTCGGCATTCGCTCTTTCATGTCCAACACGATCTACTAAAAAATCGATACATTGTTGCGGAGTCCATTTGTTTAAATGATAGTTAAGCGAAAAAATAATACGGGCACAACGGTGCATACGCCAGAACAACATGCCAATGCGGTCTTCAGGCGAACGAGGGAAATTCATGTCCCATAATACCAACTCCCAGTACAAGGCATTGCCTTCTATCCAAAATGGTGTTCTAAAATTGCGGTAAGTTTTTGCACGGTTGTTCATGTAACCTTGTAAGTGATGACCTGCTATTAATTCATGATGCACCGTAGCACGGGAAAAATGTGGGTTGTTACCACGCATGCTCATCAACTTATCTTCGTATGACATGGTGTTAGTGGGATAAGAAACAATCAACGATTCTCCACCTAAAAAGAAGGGACTTACTAATTGTCTTTCCGGGCTCATCATGTAAATGCGCCAGCTTTCTTCGGCCAATGCAGGTATGGTAAGTAAATCATGTTTCTTTAAAAATGCTACGGATTGGTTGTATAAATCTAACATAGCTTCCGGTTGTTGACCCGGTGCTACATAACTGTTTTTTACTTTTTCCTGTGCAGCACGCCAATCGGTACCAAAGCCCATTTCTTTAGATGCTTTTAATAATTCTGCATCGCACCAGGCAAATTCTTTGTTGGCAATATCAACTAATTCTTCAGGTGAGTAGGGAATAAACTCCAATTTCAATTGACGAATTAATTCATCACGGCCAATAGGGTTGCCAATAATACCACTGCCATCATCTTTTTGTGAGCTTACTTGTTTTCTTTTTTTGGCTAATGCTTCGGCGTATTTATTTAACTGTGCATCAAGCTCAGTATATGTTTTTGGTACCCACCATGTAAACATTGGGTCGTAACCATTATAAAAATCAAAGTAATTTTTTAATACACCTTGTAATGCCTTAACAGCAGCGCTTGCCATTTGTGCTTGGGATAATTCTATATCCGGTTCTTTTTTTAAAACCTCAGCAGCTTTCTCTACATCCTTAATAATGCTGTTCATTTCTTTGGCTACTTCTTCACCTTTTACGGAAATACCTCTTCTGCGTGGTTTTTCCAAAGCAAAAATTCTATCGGAAAAACCAAGGTATTTTGTTACCTGTTTGTATAATTGTGCTTCCTGATTTAACTGGTATTGCTCATCTTCCAGTTTGCTCTTAAACAAAATAAAATCTGCTTTACCGTTTATGCTGGTTTTGTCAAAATCGGTTTTGTCTAATTCCTTTAAGTAAGTAGTAATTAAAGTTTGTAAACGTTCTCTGCGTTCCGGTATATTATAACCGCCTCCGCCACCACGACCCCATTCGCCCCTGCTAACACCATAAAATCTGGTAATGCTTCCTTTATCGGCATTATACCTAACCATGATGTCATGTATTTCGCTGGTTTGTTGGTATAGTTTATCGGTATTGTTTTGGGCAAAAATGGTGAGGCTGAAGAACAAGAGACCTAGCAGAATGCTATAATTTTTTTTCATGTTTATAGTTTGAGGTAAACAAATATAAGATTTCAAATGACTGAAATAAAAAGAGGCTGTCTAATTTTGATGACAGCCTCGTATATATTTATGCCTGAGTAATTTTATTTGTAATAAACTTCGCTCCAGCGTAATTGATTTTTTAATTCGGATAAACGAGTGGTGTTATCAATTTGTACGTACTCAATACCGGCCATAGCTGCAAAATCTTCAAACTGATCGGCAGTAAGATTTTGGCTGTAACCTGTATGATGTGCACCACCGGCATAAATCCATGCTGCTAAAGCATCGTTTAAATTAGGATGTGGTTTCCATAATACTCTTGCTACAGGTAGTTTAGGCAAATCTCTTTTTGGAGAAACAGCGGTAACGGTATTAACCAATAAACGGAAACGGTTGCCCATATCAATTAACGATGCATTTAAAGCTGCACCACCGGCTACATTAAATACCAAACGTACCGGATCGGCTTTGCCACCAATACCTAAAGGATGTATTTCGCAAGAAGGTTTATTATCGGCAATACTTGGACAGATTTCCAGCATGTGCGAACCTAATACCATTTCGTCATTTGGTTCAAAGTGGTAAGTATAATCTTCCATAAACGAGTTACCACCTTGTAAACCTGTTGCCATTACTTTCATGGCACGTACTAAGGCAGCAGTTTTCCAATCGCCTTCGCCTGCAAAACCATAACCTTCGTTCATTAAACGTTGTACGGCAATGCCCGGTAATTGTTCCATACCATACAGGTCTTCAAACGTATCAGAAAAACCTTTGTAATTACCATCCTGTAAAAAACGACGCATACCTATTTCAATACGGGCAGCTTCACGTAAGGAGCTGTGTTGATTACCACCTTTACGCAAACTTTCCATTACACGGTAGCTATCTTCATACTCTTGAATTAAGGTATCAATTTCAGCATCGGTAGTTTGTTTTATTACGCTAACTAAATCGCCAATGCCATGGGTGTTGCAAGAAAAGCCAAATTTTAATTCAGCTTCTACTTTATCACCATCAGTAACCGCAACGTAACGCATATTGTCGCCAAAGCGAACAAAACGTCCGGTTTGCCAATCGTTCCAACCGGCGGCTACACGAGCCCATTTTGCAATTTGTAAAATTACTTTTGGGTCTTGCCAATGGCCAACCACTACTTTTCTTTCTAAACGCATACGTGATACCATAAAACCAAACTCACGGTCGCCATGTGCCGACTGGTTCAGGTTCATGAAGTCCATATCAATATCGCTCCATGGAATATCACGGTTAAATTGTGTATGTAAATGCAACAATGGTTTTTGTAATTTCTTTAAACCATTGATCCACATTTTAGCAGGAGAAAATGTATGCATCCAGGTAATGATACCAATACATTTTGTACTGTTATTAGCTTCAGCACAAAGTGCTGTAATTTCTTCTGTTGATTTAGCAATTGGCTTAAACACAATGTTTATCGGCATATCTGCTGACTCGTGTAAAGCCTTTGTTATGGTTTGTGAGTTATTGGCAACTTGTTTTAAAGTTTCTTCACCGTATAAATTTTGACTACCGGTTATAAACCACAGCTCCAGTTCGTTAAAATGTTTTTGCATTATTTTTCTGTTTATATATGTGTGACCTTTCTTTTTGTTTATTTAACTACATCAAATTTATAGATAGTAGTTTGTTTGTAAGTTTCTCCCGGTTGTAAAATGGTGTTGGGGAAATTAGGTTGGTTAGGACTATCAGGAAAGTGTTGTGTTTCTAAACACAAACCTGCATGTTTTACATACTTAACACCACCACGGGTATTGGTTAATGTACCATCTAAAAAGTTGCCTGAGTAAAATTGTATGCCAGGTTCGGTTGTCCAAACTTCCATTTTACGACCACTAACACTATCCGATAGTTCAGCAATTTTTTCCAGGTTATTTCCTTTTTTATTTAATACCCAGTTATGATCGTAACCGCCTGCAATTTGAGCAATATCTCTGCCTATTAATTTAGCCGTGGTAAAATCCATACCATTGCCTTTTACCGGAGTTAAATCGCCTGTTGGAATTAATTTATCATTTACCGCAGTGTAGCTATCAGCATTAATCCATAAATGATGGTTTAATATAGTTGCGTCTCTACCTGCCGATAAATTAAAGTAAGCATGATTGGTAAGGTTTAAAGGCGTTGCTTTATCAGTAGTTGCGGTATAGTCTATTTTAACCTCGTTATTGTTGGTTAAAGTATAAGTTACCTGAATATTTACATTACCCGGATAACCTTCTTCACCATCTTTACTTAGGTAGGTTAATAATAATGAACTGTCGCCCGGTTGTTTAGTGGCCGTCCAAACAACTTTATCATAACCTTTTGCACCACCGTGCAACGTATTACCATTGTCGTTAGCAGCTAATTTATATTCCTGTCCGTTTAAACTGAATTTTGCATTAGCAATACGGTTACCAAAGCGACCAATTAAGGCACCAAAAAACGGATTTCCTTTTTGTGTAAAACCACTTAATGAATCAAAACCTAAAACTACATTTCCGCTTTTACCTTCTTTATCAGGCGTAATAATATCGGTAATAGTACCACCGTAGTTTATAATGCTTACCTGTACATTATTTGCGTTGGTAAGTGTGTAACGGGTAATAGTATCGGCACCATGTAAACCGTAAAAAATTTCTGCAATGGGTTTGTGGGCTTGCTTTTCAGCGGCATCACCAGTGGCTGTTGGCTCGTTGGTGTTATTGTTACAGGCAGTTAATAGTATGGCAGCTATTAATGCTAAGGATGTAATTTTTTTTATCATGTACAATCGTTTTTTATTTGATTTATTTTTTGTTAGTCAACTTCAGTACTACTATCAACCCCAAACCCCTAAAGGGGCTTTATACTCTGAGTAAGGGACAATGTTATTTTGTTACCATCGTTCCTCCCCTGATTGAGCTTTACTTGCGTCGCACTCTTCAACTGCATTAATTCTATTGGGCATTGTGCAATACTCCGCTTATTATTAATTGTTAATTACTAATTATTAATTATCAACCGGCGTAAGCGGGTGAGGGATTGCAGCGGTTACCCCGGTGAAGCCTTGTGTGTTGGCTTTGTGCCGGAGTAATAGCGTAAAGCCCGACCCGTAGGGGCACCCCATAAAAATTTTAAAAGAACTCTTTATTTTATGATTGACCGTAATAAGAATCAGGTCCGTGTTTACGTTCGAAATGTTTTTTAATTAATGAATTTTTTAACCTTGGCGCTGATGGATTTATTTGCTGTGTTAACAAAGCCATTTTTGCAATGCTTTCTAATACCGCACTGTTGTAAACAGATTTTGCTGCATTTTTTCCCCAGGTAAATGGCGCATGATTGCCTACCAAAATCATTTCCACTTCTTTGTAGTCCATTTTTTTCTGGTTCAGGCAATTGATAATCTGGTAACCGGTTTCGTGTTCGTAATTACCTTTTATCATTTCATCATCCATGGGTGGGGCACAAGGTATATCAACTGTATTATGATCGGCATGTGTGGTACCAAAAATTGGTATATCTAATTGCGATTGTGCCCATGCTGTTGCATAGGTAGAGTGGGTGTGGCATACACCGCCAATACTGTCCCATTCTTTATACAACACGGCATGTGTTTTTGTATCAGATGATGGACGTAGTGTGCCTTCTACTACATTACTATCTAAATCAACAATCACCATTTTATCGGGTGTAAGTTCGTTGTACGGTACGCCACTTGGTTTAATGGCAAACACACCAAGACTTCGGTCCAATGCGCTTACATTACCAAAAGTGTACAACACCAAACCTAATACCGGCAGTTGCATATTTGCCTCGTAAGCCTCTTGTTGTATGTGACTATATTTTCCCATGTTCAATAAAGTTTCCTAATTGTGTGTATTGTGTGTAACGTGTGTTGTAAATATTTGTCAGGTTTTCGTCGGGGTAATAAGTAGTATCAAAACCCTGGCCCATTACCTGCATGGCATCCTCTACTTTTGTAAATACGCCTGCAACGGTAGCGGCAAACATAGCGGCACCAACGGCACAGGTTTGTTCGCTTTTATGCACACGTATTGGCATACCTAAAATGTTGGCCATGGTTTGCATAATGTAAGGCGATTTTTTTGCTACACCACCCATGGCAATAATACCTTTAATGGCTATGCCTTCGGTTACAAATCTATCGGCAATGGCTTTGGCACCAAAGCAGGTGGCTTCTACCAAGGCTTTAAAAATACGTGGCGCATCGGAAGCTAAGTTAATACCGTTAATGGCACCTTTTAATAATTGGTTGGCATCGGGTGTACGGCGGCCATTTAACCAATCAATAGCTAACTCATCTTTTTCATTCACCGGCAACGCTGCTGCTGCTTGCGAAAGTTGGGCAATGATTTGATCAGAAATTTTATTTTTTGTTTCCTCGTCTTCTATAAATTGTAAAGGCCATGCTAATAAGTTTTTAAACCATGCATACACATCGCCAAAGGCCGATTGACCGGCTTCTAAACCAATCATGTTTGGAATAATAGAACCATCAACTTGTCCGCAAATACCTTTAACAATAATATCGTTCATTTCATGGGTTGGTATCACCATCATATCGCAGGTAGATGTACCAATTACTTTACTCAGGTAGTAAGGTTCTATTTGTCCGCCAACAGCACCCATATGGCAATCAAAAGCACCAATACCAATTTTTACATCGGTGGTAAGCCCCAGTTTATTTGCCCATTCGGTTGATAGGTTGCCCACTGCTTCGGCAGCGGTATAAGTATGTGTAAAGTTCTTGCTACTGTAACCAGTTAGTAATGGGTCTAACGAAGTAAAAAAATCTTCGGGTGGTACACCACCAAATTCTTCGGCCCATAAAGTTTTATGACCGGCACTACAAACACCTCTTTTTAAATCGGAAAAACTGCTGCCACCGGTTAATAAAAAAGGTATCCAATCGCAATGTTCTACAAATGAAAATACATGCGGTCTTATAGTTTCGTTGTTGCGTAATAAACGTAACAATTTAGCCCAATACCATTCGCTGCTGTAAATGCCGCCAACAAATTGTAAATAGTTGGTATCAAATTTTTCGGCGTGTTGGTTTATTTCTGCTGCTTCTTTTGTGGCCATATGATCTTTCCACAACACAAACATGGCATCGGGTTCGTTTTCAAACTCGGGTAACAAAGCAAGGGGAGTACCTGCTTCGTTTACCGCAACCGGTGTCGAACCGGTTGTATCAATAGATAGGCCTACTACCTGTTGTGCAATGGTCACATCTACTTTTTGTAAACAATCTTTAATAGTGTATTCCAATCCTTCAACATAATCTAAGGGATGTTGCCTGAATTGATGCAACGCAGCATTACAATACAATCCTTTTTTCCATCGGGGATAATAAAAAACTGATGTGGCAAGTTCTTCGCCATTAGCAGTGTTTACCAGTACAGCTCTTACTGAGTCAGTACCATAATCTATTCCGAAAACATATTTGTTCATGATGACAAGTTAATAATTGTAAAAATAACACTTATTAATTTGATTAAAAAAATTAAGCCTACATGGTTTTAAAAGAAACCGGCACTGGTATCATGGTTAAAAAAGCCTGGAAATTGTTTTTATAGCTTTTTTTATTAAGCTTATAGTAATAAGCGCCTTTTTTTGAACTAAGTTTTTCTTTATCGCTTTGTTTAACTAACAGGTTGGTTGATAATACTTTTCGGTTAAAATTTCTTTTGTCCAGGGTAGTATTATATAACGATTCATATAAGCCGTGTAATTGCGGAATAGTAAACTTGGTAGGAAGTAGCTCGAACAAAAGCGGGTGGAGCGCTGCTTTATAACGCAACTTTTCCAATGCCATAGTGAGCATGTCTTTATGGTCAAATATTAATTCCGGTAGTTCGTTTAACGCAAACCATTCTGCATGGTACTCTTCGGTAATCTGTTTTTCGTATTGATGTATATCTATTAAAGAAAAATAAGCAGTAGTAAGGGTTCTTTCATACGGATCCCTGTTGGGATCGCCGAAAGTATGGAGTTGCTCCAGGTAAACTCCTTGTAAGCCAGTTAATCCAAGTAATACCCGATTAGCTGCTTGATCCGGTCCTTCAGTTGGTTGAATAAAACCGCCCATTAAACTCCATTTACCTTTCTCGGGTGTAAATCCTCTCTGTATTAGTAATACCTTAAGGGTTTGTTGGTAAAACCCGAAGATGATACAATCAACAGCAGCCAGCAGTTTTTTTTGGTTCTTATATGATGTCATTCAAGCAGAATTGTTTCAAATCTAAGAAAACTACAAATATAGTACTATATAATTGAAGATTAAATATTGATACAAGTGTATGAAAACATAGGATTTGCTAAAATAATACTGTATATCGCTAAAATTCTGTAAGTATAGTTTACAGACTTATTGCCATACGCTTTATTTACGCTAAGTGTAACTACTAAAGCACCAACCGTTTCCTCTAGAAAAACCATTTAATAGGAATAAAGTGTAATTCCAACAATTGTTTTAGATAAAAAATAAGGCAAGATGAACTAGTTATAGTCATATTTTAACCTGTTTTATTACTAAATGATTGCTAAATGATAAAATAATGTAGTTTACGGGTATAACAACAGCTATAGAAAATGAAACCCCTCCAATTTACCGTTCCGGTTACGGCCGAAAAAACCATCATGGTTCAAGAAGATAAAATACCTCATTTTTATCCGCATCTGCATAAGCATAAAGAGGCACAGTTAGTATGGATAGTTAAGGGGCATGGTACTTTAATTGCCGACAATACGATGCATTTATTTGAAGCAGGAGATATATTTTTAATAGCACCCAATCAGGCGCATGTATTTAAAGGTAGCGAGTCGGATATGCCCGATGCTACAGATGACACCATACATACTATTTCTGTTTTTTACGATCCTAATGGTAATTTAAGCAAGTTGTTGGAGTTGCCGGAGTTAGTACAATTGAACGGTTTTTTAAAAGAATATAAAGGTGGCTTTAAATTAGCACCACCTTATTTCAGGTTAGTATCACAGAGAATAAAATTGATGAAAGATGCCAATCACATGGATCAGATCTTTCATTTTTTATCACTGTTGCGGGTATTCTGTAAAATGAGTCCACGTCCACAAGTATTATCGGCCACACCAACGTATGAAAAAACTGGCGAAAGAGAAGGTGTAAGAATGGAGCATATTTATAATTACATCATGTTACATTATCATCGTGATGTAACATTAGAAGAAGTTGCAGCAGAAGCGCACATGACATCGCAGGCTTTTTGTCGTTACTTTAAAAAACATACAGGTGTAACCTTTGTTACATTTTTAAATCAAATGCGTATTAGCGAAGCATGTAAACAACTTACTGTTGGACGGTACAATAGTATTTCATCAGTTGCTTACAATAGTGGCTTTAATAGCATTACTAATTTTAACCGAGTTTTTAAATCAATTGCGGGTACTTCGCCTAAAGAATATCTGGATAAATACAAAAAAAACCTATCTTAACCACTATTAACCTGTTTACAGGTTAATATTTGCACATTGTTTACTAATAATCAGGCGTTAAATAAAATATTGCTGAGCGATATTTGCCTGTAAGCCGAAGCCTTTTAATTATGGGCAGCGGAGTAAAATTTTGACTAATTAAACTACAAATCATCATGAGTAAAAATGCACTTTGGTACGGTGTGTATCCGGCTTTGTTAACACCATTTAAGAAAAACGAGGAAGTAGATTATGATATGTTTTTAAAAAACCTGAATGCACAACTGGAAGCAGGTGTGTCTGGTTTTATATTGGCCGGTACTTTAGGTGAGGCCAGTACATTAACTGCTCAGGAAAAATTTGACTTATTGGTTTTTGCTAAAAAGCATGTACCTGCACATATACCTGTTTTATTAAACATAGCTGAGCAAGCAACTGCCGTAGCAGTTGACATTGCTAAAAAAGCGGAAAGTTTAGGTGCTGATGGTTTAATGTTATTACCACCTATGCGTTATAAAGCTTCTGATAAAGAAGTGGTAACTTATTTTCAGGCGGTAGCAAGTGCAAGCTCATTACCTATACTTATTTACAACAACCCGGTTGACTATGCTATACATGTAACATTAGAAATGTTTGCAGCGTTAGAAGCTTACCCAACTATACAGGCGGTTAAAGAATCAACCCGTGATTTAACCAACATCACCCGAATGATTAACCGTTTTGGTGACCGATTTAAAATCTTAGGTGGTGTTGATACTATTTCATTAGAATCGCAACTGGTGGGTGCAGTAGGATCGGTTGCCGGTTTAGTAGATGCTTTTCCGAAAGAAACAGTAGCTATTTTTAACCTGGCTAAAGCCGGACGTGTAGATGAAGCATTAAAAATCTATCGTTGGTTTATGCCATTGTTGGAGTTAGATATTCATCCTAAACTGGTACAATACATTAAATTGGCAGCAGTTGCCGAAGGTATCAGCAATGAATATGTAAGAGCACCACGTTTAACTATTGAAGGCGAGGAAAGAGCCCGTATTCAAAAAATAATTGATACTGCCCGTGCCAACAGACCTGAGTTACCGGAATACCTTGACCTGGTTCCGGCTAATGAAGAAGTGTTAGCTTAAAATATATTTGGGTTTTAAAATAAATGAATGCTTTTTGTTTCTATCAAAAAGCATTCATTTGTATTTATTGATAATAGTAATTTTCATGGCTACTTTTGTAGCAAAATTTTTTACAACATACGATGACTGATAATACTAGTATTCAAGAGATAGATAACCTCCTGGCGAAAGCCCAGGAGGCTTTTTTTATATTTAAGAATTATACCGTAAAACAACGTGCAGCAGCTATGCACAAAATTGCCGATGCTATTGAAGCATTAGGCGATGAGTTAATTACTACCGCAAATGCCGAAACAAATTTACCTGTTGCAAGATTGCAAGGTGAGAAAGGCCGTACCATTTCTCAATGGCGTGGTTATGCCGATGCATTAGCTAGTGGCATAGTGTTACCTGTACGTATCGATTCGGCTTTGCCTGACAGAACACCTTTACCAAGACCATCCATCAGAAAAACTTATACACCATTAGGTCCTGTAGTTGTTTTTTGTGCCAGCAATTTTCCTTTTGCATTTTCTACTGCCGGTGGCGATACTGCTTCTGCCATAGCAGCAGGTTGCCCGGTTATTGTTAAAGCACATTCGGCACATCCAAAAACATCGGGTATTATGGCCGGTGCTATTACAAAAGCCATTGCCGATGCAGGTTTGCCTGAAGGTTTGTTTGGTCATGTGTACAGCAATTCATTCGAAAACGGAACTTATCTTGTTTCTCATCATACCGTAAAAGCAGTTGGTTTTACCGGCTCTTATGGTGGTGGAAAAGCATTAATAGATTTGTCTAATAAACGTGAAGAACCTATCCCGGTTTTCGCCGAAATGGGTAGTGTTAACCCGGTGTTTTTATTGGAGAAAAAATTAAACAATGCTGCCGAGGAAGTGGCTAAACAATATGCCGCATCACTTACTTTAGGTGTGGGACAATTTTGTACCAATCCGGGAATTTTTATTGCACCCGATTCGCCGGCTTTAGCCACATTCATTAATACATTGGCTGAGCAAATTGCTGCAACGCCTGCTGCCGCTATGTTACACAAAGGCATTGCAAAAGCATACCATACCAATAAGTCAAGCGTATTAACGCAACCTAATGTAGAAGCTGTTGCACAAGCAACCGAAGGTGCTGAAGGTACAGGTAACGCTGCTATTGCTATGACAACTGCAGAAGCGTTTTTAGCCAACAAACAAATGGCCCAGGAAGTGTTTGGTCCTTTTGGTTTATTGGTTACTTACAAGTCGGCCGATGAAGCGATTGCTATTGCTAAAGCCATTGAAGGACAATTAACTATTTCTATACTAGGCGAAGAAGATGAACTGGCTGCTAACAGCGCATTGATTAATGCAGTAACTGTTAAATGCGGTCGTTTGTTATTTAATAATTTTCCAACGGGTGTAGAGGTTTGTTATGCTATGCAGCATAGTGGTCCTTATCCTGCTTGTAGCGATAGTCGTTTTACAGCAGTTGGCCCTGATGCTATTAAACGTTTTGCACGTCCGGTTAGTTATCAAAACTGGCCCGATGCTGTGTTGCCTGAGGAATTAAAAAATGAAAATACATTAGGCATTTGGCGCACGGTTAATGGCGAGTTAACGAAGGACAATTTATAATTAGCTAATTCGCTAATGTGCTGATATGCTAATTGGGTTTCTTGAAAAAATGTAGAAACTTACATAGTGGTGAATAGAATTACCGAACGTACAAGTGAGTGACACAACGAAAGTCCAATCAAGGGTGGGACGCTGGTAACAAAAAAATAATTATGCTTAATTAGACTCTAAAGCCCCTTTAGGGGTTTGGGGTTTATGTTACCAGCTGTATAGCCCTGATTGATCGTCCCTTGCGATCCAATAGGATCGGGATTTAATTTATTTCC
>DHEF01000034.1:0-30026 GCA_002399735.1 Chitinophagaceae bacterium UBA4857 | reverse complement strand
CAGTGGAAATGAATTAAATACTTACCGTTCAACAGCAGTAATTCTATTCATCATTTATAATTCATAGTTCATAATTCATTTCATCGTTCATAATTTATTAAGCATAAATGAAAAAAACTTTTTCTTGTATTGATGCACATACCTGTGGTAATCCGGTACGTGTTGTTGCCGGTGGTGGTCCGTTGTTGCGTGGCAATAGTATGATGGAACGTCGCTTACATTTTTTAGCGGAGTTTGATTGGATAAGGAAAGGGCTGATGTTTGAACCACGTGGACATGATATGATGAGTGGGAGTATTTTATATCCACCTATTGACGAAGCCAACGATATTGGTGTTTTGTATATTGAAACAAGCGGTTGCTTACCTATGTGCGGACATGGTACTATTGGCACCGTTACCATTGCTATTGAAGAAGGATTGGTAATACCAAAAGTGCCGGGTAAGTTACGTTTAGAAACACCTGCCGGGCTAGTGTTGATTGATTATGTGCAGGAAGGTAAAAAAGTAAAATCGGTTAAATTAACTAA
This sequence comes from Chitinophagaceae bacterium UBA4857, assembly GCA_002399735.1. GTDB lineage: Bacteria > Bacteroidota > Bacteroidia > Chitinophagales > Chitinophagaceae > Terrimonas. Next base: position 29,497 of record DHEF01000034.1, on the reverse strand, counting down.
TGTAAAATCGTTTTTACATTCAGAAAACTTAACTATAGAAAGTCCGGACTTAGGCACACTTACTTTAGATGTAGCTTATGGCGGTAACTTTTATGCCATTATTGATCCACAAGAAAATTTTAAAGGTATTGAACATTATACCGCAGATCAATTGATTAGCTGGAGCCGTGTGGTACGCAAGCGTATGAACGAAAAATATACGTTTGTACATCCGCAGGATGCTAACATAAATGGTTTAAGTCATGTGCAATGGACGGGAGCAACTATCAATGATAATGCAACAGCACGTAACGCAGTTTTTTATGGCGATAAAGCCATTGACCGTTCACCATGCGGTACCGGAACATCGGCACGTATGGCGCAATGGTATGCAAAAGGTAAACTAAAAAAAGGCGATCAATTTATACACGAAAGTATTATAGGCTCGCAATTTATTGGTACCATAGAAGAAGAAGTGCCTAATGCTTTTGGCGATGGTAAAACGGCTATTGTTCCGGGTATTGAAGGCTGGGCAATGGTTACAGGTTACAATACTATTATAATTGATGATGATGATCCGTATGCACACGGTTTTCAGGTGATATAAGTTGAAGTATTTTGTCAGCCTGAGCCTGACGAAGGCAAGAGAAGTGACTCTTACTAGTTTTTTTAAAATTAAGATTACGAATTAACATGAATAAAGGTGGTGGTACTGTAGTAGTTATTGGTGGCGGAATTGCCGGACTTTGCAGTGCATATTATTTAAGTAAAGCAGGCTGGCAGGTAACCGTATTGGATAAAGAAGATTTTACCGATAACTGTTCCTATGGTAATGCCGGTATGATTGTTCCCAGTCATTTTACACCCATGGCTGCACCGGGTATTATTGCGCAAGGCATTAAATGGATGTTTGATAGTAAGAGTCCGTTTTATGTAAAACCATCTTTAAGTTGGTCGCTTATATCTTGGGGTTTAAAGTTTATGAAACATGCTAATCAAAAACATGTGGATAGAGCCTCACCTTACCTACGTGATCTTAATTTATACAGTAGTGCTTTGTACAGTGATTTAGCCACCGATTTAGAAACAGATATTGACCTGCACCGCAAAGGCATTTTAATGCTATATAAAACGCATAAAACACAGGAAGAAGAAATTGAACTGGCACATACTGCCAAACAAATGGGATTGGATATTGATATACTGGATGCAGCACAAGTGCAGGCATTAGAACCTAATGTAAAACTAGATGTATTAGGTGCAGTGCATTATCGTTGTGATAGCCATTTATATCCCCGTGCTTTAATGCAGGGCTTGTTAAGCAAGCTGGAAAAAATGGGTGTACAATTAATAAAACATGCCGGCGTAACGGATATAGAAATTAGCGGCGAAAAAATAAAATCGGTATTAGCAGGAGGAAAAACATACACCGCCGATAAGTTTGTAATGACAGGTGGTGCCTGGTTAAAAAATCTGGCGAAGAAAGCAGGCTTAAATATTCCGTTAATGCCGGGTAAAGGTTATTCTTTTTTAACCAATGCTTTTGAAGGTAAAGTACAACATCCGGCCCTGTTATTAGAAGCCCGTGTTGCCTTAACACCTATGGGAGGCAAAGTAAGAATTGGTGGCACTATGGAGTTAGCTGCTATCAATCATACCATTAATACAAAACGTTTACAGGGTATTGTTGAATCTGTACCAAAATATTATACTGATTATACATTACCGGTACCACCGGCAAATGAAGTATGGCATGGTTTCCGACCTTGCTCTGCTGATGGGTTACCATATCTTGGGCAATCAACTAAAGTAAAAAACTTAGTAGTAGCAGGTGGTTTGGGTATGATGGGTTTAAGCCTTGGCCCGGCTACTGGTAAAGTGGTGGCAGATATTGTACAAGAACAAAAAACTGCAGTAGGTATTGATATTTATAATCCTGAACGTTTTCAATAGTTTTCCATGTTGATTATACCTGATGATAAAGTAATAGCCGCGTTAGATTATGCGGTGTTGATTGATGCATTGGAGCAAATGTTTTGTTCTAACTATCAGTTGCCTGTTCGTCATCATCATTTTTATAAAACAGCAGCGCAGGACGAAAATGCGCTGATATTAATGCCGGTATGGAATGAAGAATACCTGGGTGTAAAACAAGTAATTGTAGCACCACGTAATAACCAGGTAAACCTGCCCGCTATACATGCGGTGTACACATTATGGAATGCCGTTACCGGCCAGCAACTGGCTATGATGAATGCGGCTGAACTTACATCACGACGTACGGCCTGTACATCTGCATTAGCAGCAAAATACCTTGCACCCCAAAATGCAAAAAACTTATTGGTAGTAGGCGGTGGCAAAGTAGCCCGTCATTTGGTGCAAGCGCATAGCGTTGTAAGGCCATACACCAATATTCAGGTGTGGATGCGGGATAAAACCAAACTGGAAAATTTTGTTGCACAGTTACAAGCCGATGGCATACATGTACAAGCGGCTACTGATATAGAAACGGCTGCCCGCAATGCCGATGTTATTTCTACAGCTACTTTATCGCCAACACCCATTATAAAAGGGGAGTGGTTAAAACCCGGAACCCATCTGGATTTAATAGGTTCGCACAAGCCCGATACCAGAGAAACGGATGATACGGCTATTACCCGCAGCAGCGTTTTTGTAGATACCCGCGAAGGTGCTTTACACGAAACCGGTGATCTTGCTATACCAATTAAAACCGGGGTGTTTAACCCCGATAATGTAAAAGCCGATATAAAAGAATTGTGTTTAAAAAAACACCAAGGCCGTACTACCGATGAAGAAATTACTTTGTTTAAATCGGCCGGATTAGCGGTGGAAGATTTGGCCGCCGCACTATTGGTGTACTCACAAAACAAACCCTCTTAGGTTACTTTTTTTAATGTTCAAATGAGGCAAGTTCTGGTTAATATGTGATAACCGGAACCGTTATGCTTTGGTTATTTTTGAGAGAGACTGTATTACGCAGTCTCTTTTGGTATTTATTCCTCTTTCAAAAGTATAAAATGAACAACTGTTTTAAACTTCCATTGCTTTTAGTTACGCAATTTTTTATCGGTAATATTTTTGCGCAAGCACCTGCCAGTATGTACGAGCAGGCAACCGAAGCCTCCGGCTATATTATCCAGTATATGCAGGATGTAAGGGCTATCGATTATTTCTATGGTCCTATGTCCGGTGGTGGTCGTTGGGGCGGCGGCGGTGGTGCAAAATCACCTGAACAAATTAACCGCCATATAAAATTAAACAGCGAGTACTTGTCTACTTTAAAGAAAGCTGATTTTAATAAAATGAGTATTTACGGCAAGGCCGATTATGTATTGTTGCGTCAAAAAATTGAGAACGCACAATCAGCTTTGTTGGAAGAGCAAAAAGAACAAAAAGCAAATGCAGCTTATGTTCCCTTTGCCGATTCTATTTATGCATTTGAACAAAAAAGAAGAAGAGGTACAGGCATAGATGGTGAGCAGGTGGCAGGTATGATGCACAAGATGTTGTCCTTGGTAAAAAAATCAAAAGCTACAGCAGAAGCCGGTGGTAAAATACCTGAATTAAAAGCGCAGGCTATTGCTTCGCAAATTGATGATATTAAATCTCGCTTAAAAAGTGCATTTGATTTTTACAATGGTTACGATCCTATGTTTACCTGGTGGGCTCCAAAATCATACGAGGCATTAGCTGCGGGTATAGATGATTACAGTAAAACAATCCGTTCAAAATCTGATAAAAAGATTTTTAATGATGGTAGTAATATTGGCGGCAATCCTATTGGCAAACAGGAAATGAATCGTTTACTAAAAACAGAAATGATTGCCTACAATGTGGATGATTTATTACGCCTTGCCGATCAGGAAATGGAGTGGTGCCGTAAAGAATTATTAAAAGCATCCCGTGAAATGGGCTTTGGCGATGACTGGCGAGCAGCACAGGAAAAAGTAAAAAACAGTTATGTACCTGCTGGTAAACAACCCGAGTTAATTATTAAACTTAATGATGATGCGGTTAATTTTATTAACCAGAAAAAATTGATGAACCTACCGCCATTAGCCGAGGAAACCTGGGGTATGATTATGATGAGTCCGGAACGCCAATTGGTTAATCCTTTTTTTACCGGTGGTCGTGAAATAAGTATTTCTTATCCCACCAACACCATGTCGCATGATGATAAGTTAATGAGCATGCGTGGTAACAATCCCTATTTTTCAAGAGGTACGGTGCAGCATGAGTTGGTGCCCGGTCATCACTTACAATTTTACATGAACAGCCGTTACAAAAACTATCGTCAGTCGGCGTTTAATACACCGTTTACTACCGAGGGCTGGACATTGTATTGGGAGTTGTTGTTGTACCGTGAAGGCTTTGCTAAAACGCCTGAAGAGCGTATTGGTATGCTGTTCTGGCGCATGCACCGTTGTGCTCGTATAACTTTTTCTATTAAGTTTCATATTGGCGAGTGGACACCAAAACAATGTGTTGATTATTTGGTAAACGAAGTGGGACATGAGTATGCCAATGCACACGGCGAGGTTAAACGTTCTTTCGAAGCCAACTATGGTGCATTGTATCAACTGGCGTATTTGGTAGGTGGTTTGCAATTGTTCAGCATTCATAAAGAATTAGTGGATAGTGGTAAAATGACCAATGTACAATTTCATGATGCGGTGATTAAAGAAAATCATTTACCTATGGAAATGTTACGTGCCACTTTATTAAATCAAAAAATTGACAGAGACTACCAAACGCAATGGAAGTTTTACGATTTTAAATAGTTTTATTTTTTGTTAGTCAACTATAGTGCTACTATCATCGTCCCTTGCGTCGCACACTTGTGCAGCAACAAGTCTATTGGGCATTATGTAAGTTTCCTGTGTTATTCAAAAACTTGCATTGGCAAATTTTTTAATTAACTAATTGGCACATTGTTCTGCGTGAGGGATACGAAGGGCGGCGAGGAACGAGCCGGTGCGAAGTAAAACGTAGCACGGAAGCGAAGCGTACCCCGTAGCAGCCCGACCCTTTGTTGGGAAACAAGGTGAGGTACGAACCGCAGTTTAACAACAAAGGGGCACGCCATAATAAAAAAGATATACCAAAACATTTTATAATTTTTTATGAACGAAGAGAAAACAGGTTTCAAACCATCCCTACGATTAATAGATGCTACCATGTTAGTAGCGGGCAGTATGATAGGATCGGGTATATTTATTGTGAGTGCCGATATTGCCCGCAATGTAGGCGGTGCAGGTTGGTTGTTACTGGTATGGGTAATAACTGGTTTTATGACACTTACGGCTGCATTAAGTTATGGAGAGTTAAGCAGTATGTTTCCTAAAGCAGGTGGGCAATACGTTTACTTAAAAGAAGCCTATAATCCGTTAGTGGGTTTTGTATTTGGCTGGACATTTTTTACTGTTATACAAACTGCTACTATTGCTGCAGTTGGTGTGGCATTTGCAAAATTTACCGCTTACCTAATACCCGCATGGGATGAGGATGTGGTGGCATTAAGTTTAGGCAGTTTTAATATATCATCGGCACAGGTAGTATCAATTGGTGTAATACTTTTACTCACACTAATAAATACACGAGGGGTGAGTAGTGGTAAGGCCGTACAAACTGTTATAACCCTGGCCAAACTATTAAGTTTAGCCGCATTAATTGTATTTGGTTTTGTTGCGTTTAAAAGCGATGTATGGCGTGCTAACTGGCTATCGGCAGAAACCTGGAGTTTGTTTAGGTTAAATGCAGATGGTACAACAAGCAACTACACCATGTTGGCGGCATTAGGTGCAGTAGCTGCGGCAATGGTAGGCTCTATTTTTAGTAGCGACTCGTGGCATAGCTCAACCGCTGTAGCCGGTGAAATAAAAAACCCGCAACGCAACGTAGCACTTAGTTTAGCGTTGGGTACTATATTGGTTACGGTTGTTTATGTATTGGCAAATGTTATGTACACCAGTGTACTAACTATGCCACAAATGGCATCGGCCGAAAAAGACCGTGTAGCTATAACGGCAGCACAAGTAATTTTTGGTCCGGTTGGTATTATCATTATTGCCATCATGATAATGGTATCAACATTTGGTTGTAATAACGGATTAATTATGTCGGGAGCAAGGGTGTATTACACAATGGCAAAAGATGGTATGTTTTTTAAAAAAGTGGGAACACTAAATAACAAAGCAGTACCGGCTGTAGCATTGTGGATACAGTGTGTGATAGCAGCCTTATGGAGCTTGAGTGGAAAGTATGGCGACTTGCTGGATATGATTTCAATAGTAGTAGTAATATTTTATGTGCTGGCCATTATTGGTATTTTTAAATTACGTAAAACAAGACCTGATTTACCAAGGCCTTACAAAGCATTTGGTTACCCGGTATTACCGTTTTTATATATTGTAATGGGTATAGCATTTTGCGTATTAATGGTAATGTACAAACCCAATTATACATGGCCGGGAATTATTATTGCGGCCTTGGGTATACCGGTTTACTATCTTATTAAATCCAAAAAATCTGAAATTAAATAAAGACTGTTATGCGAAAAATAATTTTTGCGGCTGCGGTTTTATTTACGCAGGTAGGCTTTGCCCAAAAAGATACGGTGTATTTTAAAGTGAATACTACCAATGCAAAGGCTAATAAAATTGGGGTTAGCATGACTTTTAAAACCGGAGGTAAAGATATTGTTGATGTAAAAATGCCTGTCTGGTCGCCGGGTTATTACCAATTGATGAACTATGGTAAAACAGTGAAGGAGTTTAAAGCCGCTACCAATGATGGTAAAAGTCTTTCCTGGCAACAAATGGGAACGGATACATGGCGTATTGCTACCAAAGGTGTTAAGCAGGTACAGTTGAATTATGAAATACAAACGGAACGTTCTTTTGTTGCTACCAGTTATATAAACGAGGAGAGAGCTTTTATTAAACCTACCGCTACTTTTTTGGGTGTAGAAGGAGCTTTGCATTTACCGGCAGTAGTTACAGTTCCATTAGAAAACGGCTGGACAAGAATTGCAACGGGATTAGATTCTATTGCTAAAGGAAAATATGTAGCGAAGGATTTTGATATACTATACGATTGTCCCATATTGGTTGGCGATTTACAGGAACTGCCATCGTTTAAAGTAAAAGGAAAAATGCACCGTTTTATTGGTTTTAAAATGGGCAATTTTGATGGTGGCGGTTTAATGAAAGACCTTGAAAAAATTGTAACTACCGCCAGTAATTTAATTGGCGATATACCCTATGATCATTATACTTTTATTGCCATGGGGCCGGGTGCAGGTGGTATTGAGCAGTTAAACTCAACGGCTATTGGTTTTTCTGGCGAAGGATTAAATAATACAGGATCTCGAAACCGCATGTTGAGCTTTTTGGCGCATGAATATTTTCATCACTACAATATTAAACGCATCAGGCCAATTGAGTTAGGGCCGTTTGATTATTCAAAACCAAACCGTACCAACTCTTTATGGGTAGGCGAGGGTTTAACCGTTTATTACGAAAGTATTATTTTGAATAGAGCGGGCATCATAAACAAACAAGATGTTATAGACGGCTGGCGGGGCACTATACAAGGCTTTGAGAATAATGCAGGACGTAAGAAACAAACGCTGGCACAATCAAGCGCTAATACCTGGGAGGATGGCCCTTTTGGTAAACGTGGCGAAACTATTTCGTTTTACGAAAAAGGTCCGATTGTAGGCTTATTATTGGATATTGAAATTCGTTCAGCCTCTAACAATAAAAAATCATTGGATGATGTAATGCGTTATTTGTACAACACCTATTATAAATCTGGCGGACGTGGCTTTACCGAAGCAGAAGTAAAAGCTGCCTGCGAACAAATGGCCGGTACAAAACTGGATGAGCTGTTTGACTACATTTATACCCTAAAGGAAGTTGACTATAATAAGTATTTAACCAAAGCAGGGTTAACGATTAGTTTTTCAGAAGATAAAAATCAGAAGGGTGAAACAATAACAAAGGCTACCTTGCTTCAGTTAGAAAATCCTACTACTTCTCAACAAACTATTCTAAAGGGGTTATTGAAATAAGATTTTTTTTGATGTTCAATATACGAAAGGATTAAAGTGAAAGCTAGATTCATTTTAATCCTTTTTTTTGTGCTAAACTTACTCAACTTGTTGTAGGCAATGTTGCGTGGAAGTTTTTCATTTAAACCATATTTTCATAGTTTCTACATTTACTACTACCATATTTCCAACTCGCTTTTTTCTTTTCTAACATACGGTGTTTATACGCTTATCGTTCGTATCTGGTATGCATTTATCTAAAACGGATAAAATAATGCTATAGGTTGCTAAAAATTGTAAAGTATCAAGTGTTTTACTGGATTTAAAATTGTAGTAACTTTTTAGTGGCAATTTTAAATAAGTATTATTTTATAATAATACACAGGCTAAAGAGTTAATCTCATTCTTCGTTTTTATCTATTTTCTACTTCAAAAAAAACTAACTATTATGCACCGACACTTTATTGTTGTTTTAGTTGCTGTGTTTTTGTTTTTTAACAAAACTGATGCCCAACAGCAGGCAATTACCGGAAAAGTAACTGATGCTGCCGGCGTGGGATTGCCTGGGGTTAGCATAAGCGTAAAAGGCAAAAATAATTCAGGGGTAAGCTCCGATAATGAGGGAGCTTTTACTATTACTGCACCATCAAATGCTATTTTAATTTTTTCTCATTTGGGTTTTTTAACACAGGAGCTTCCGGTAAACGGAAAAACTTCATTAGCTGTTCAACTTTCAATAGTTGATAATTCACTTACCGAGGTAGTGGTAACTGCGTTGGGTGTAAAAAAGGATAAACGAAACCTTACCTACAGCACGCAGGAAGTAAAAGGTGATGAGCTATTAAAAACCAAAGAGCCCAATCTTGTAAACGCACTTGCAGGTAAGGTTTCCGGTGTGCAAATTACCAGCTCCTCAGGCTCACCCGGCAGCTCTTCAAGAATAGTAATAAGAGGTAACTCTTCTATTTTTGGTAACAACCAAGCCTTAATTGTGCTGGATGGTATACCTATTAATAATGATGAAACGGGGAATTTAAATTCAGGTCCGGGTACAAACAGGCTTGCAGATATTGATCCTTCCATTGTTGAAAGTATGAATATATTAAAAGGTGCAGCAGCCACTGCATTGTATGGTTCGTCAGGTGCCAGAGGGGTTATTATTATTACTACAAAAGATGGTAAGGAAAATAGAAAACCTGAGTTTAATTTTTCACAGGATTTATCTTTTGAAAAACCACTTTTACCGGAAATACAAACAAAGTACGGACAAGGAGAAAGAGGTGTGTTTTATGATGGAGATATTCGTAAAACCAGTGCTGTCTGGGGCCCATTGATGGACACGCTTAAAATAAACGGACAACCCGCTAAGCGTTATAAACCGGGTGAAGATTTTTTTAGAACCGGTGTTACCAGTAACAGTACTTTAAGTGTATCGGGTGGTGGTGCCAGTTCAGGTTATTTTCTTTCTTATTCCTACCTTAACCAAAAAGGCACAGTACCTACTACCGAGTATAAAAGGCATTCTGTTTTTGCAAAGTATTCTACAAAAATTACTAAAAACTTCAATAGCACATTTCAGTTTAACTATATAAACTCCGAGAATGACAGGCAACCGGAGGGCTATGTTTTAGAAAGTCCGCTGTGGACGGTGTTAACAGCTCCTGTAAGTTATAATTTGCAACCTTACTTAAATCAGGATGGCACACAACGGCTTTTCCGTTTTTCCAGAAACAATCCCTACTGGGTATTAGATAATATTTATAACCGATCAACGGTAAACAGGTTTATACCTGTATTAACGTTTAACTATAATCCGTTAAGTTGGTTAACCATTACCGAAAGAATTGGCGTTGATATTTACACCGAGCAAGCAAAGTATAAAGAAAACGTAGGTTCGGCTGCGTTACCGGATGGAAGAATCATTGAACGCAACAGTAATTTTCGTCAGTTTAATCACGACTTAATGATTAGTGCACACCGGGAGTTTGGAAAGTTTAATCTGGATGTAATGGTGGGTAATAATATCTATTCCCGTTATGACCAGGCTTATCAAATAACAGGCAGAGGACTAACCATTGATGGGTTTGATAATGTAAGTTCTGCCTCTCTTATTACTTCTACCGAAAACAACTATCTCACCCGTAAAATAGGTTTTTATGTACAGGCAAATCTTGATTACAACCGCCTGTTAATATTATCTCTAACCGGTAGGTACGATGGTAGTTCTGTGTTAGCTAAAGAAAACAGTTTTTATCCTTATGGTTCAGCTGCGCTTGGTTTTGTGTTTTCCGAGTTGTTATCACCTTCCATCCGTAAGGTTGTAAGTTTTGCTAAATTAAGAGCATCTTATGCGGTGGTAGGTAATGACGGGGTAGATGCTTATTCTTTACTTACACCTTTTGAAATTGCTACAGTTGGTAATATTACCTATCCATTTAATTCTCAGTCAGGATTTTTCTTAAGTCAAACATTGGGCAACCCACATTTAAAAAATGAAAATATAGGTGAGTTTGAGCTAGGCCTTGAGTCAAGGTTATTTAATAATCGGGTAGGGTTAGAAGTTTCTTATTTTAAAAAGAAAACAACGAATGGATTAATTCCCGGTGTATCCATAGCACCTTCAACCGGGTTTACCGGTACAACTGTAAACTCTGCCGAAATGGAAAATAGAGGAGTAGAGGCTTTGTTAAATGCAACGGTCATGAGATCAGGAAAATTTAGTTGGGATGTTGGCGTAAACTTCACAAAAATTAATAATAAAGTATTAGCTATTTATGGCGATTTACAACAACTGGGAAATGGATTTAGTCAGGTAATTGTTGGCCAACCTTATGGCGTAAAATTTGGCGGCAGGTTTAAAAGATCTGACAATGGTCAATGGGTAATTGACGATACAGGTTTACCACTTCGTGATGAAGTGGATGGCATAGTAGGCAATATAACTCCCGACTGGTTGGCTGGTTTAAACAGTACCCTTCGTTATGGCGGCATAACATTAAGTTTTGCATTTGATATGAAAAAGGGCGGCGACATTGAAAACAATGTTGATGGCTACGGTTATTTTTATGGTACACCAAAGGCAACTGAAAATAGAGAAGATAGAATTGTATCAGGTGTAAAAGATGCAGATGGCAGACCAAATGATGTAACCACCACCGGACAAGATTATTTCCGCAGGTTAAATAGTATCCTTGAATCTGTCATACAAGACGGTACCTACATTAAATTACGCAACCTAAGTCTGGGGTATGAGTTACCAAAATCCTTTTTTGGTAACACCTTTATACGTTCTGCTGCGTTGGTGGTAACAGGTAGAAACTTGTGGATATACAGTCCCCATTTCACCGGTGCCGATCCGGAAGTAAGTTCTTTTGGTTCATCCAATGGGTCACAAGGTTTATACTCATTTTCTACACCTACATCACGTTCCATCAATTTTACACTTAGAGTTGGTTTTTAACTATAACACCCAAAACAATCATTATGAAAAAAATAGTATATACAGTTGCTTTGGTAGTGTTTATCATTACTGCGGGCTGTAAAAAATTTATAGATGTTAATAACGATCCTAACAGACCAATAAAAGTACAAGAGGCATTAATGTTAGCACCTGCCGAGCTGGTTATTTCTCACCGCGTAGTGTCAGGCGCCGAAGGTTTAGCACCTATATTAGCACAGCATTACATGCAGGTAGTATGCTTAAACCAACCCACTCCTAACGATGGTACATTCTTGTTGGTTAACTCGCAAGTTGATGGCGACTGGACAGCACTTTATGTAAAGAGCATGAATAACCTTAAAGTGTTAATCGAAACAGCAAAGGCAAATGGTAATTATAATTACACAGGCATTGCTAAAATACTCATGGCGTTTTCATTAGCTACTACAACAGATTGGTGGGGCGATGTGCCTTATACAGAAGCATTAAAAGGCGGTGATGATTTTACACCGGCATACGATTCTCAGGAAGATATTTATAAAACCGTTCAATCTTTATTAGATGAAGGTATAGCCGACATTGCTAAAAACGAAGGCAAAGTACCGGGCAATGATGATAATTTTTATGGCGGCGATATGGATAAATGGCGCAAATTGGCGTACACATTAAAAGCCCGATATTACATGCACCTAACCAAGGCTCCCGGCTATACTGCCACCGCCCAGGCCGATCTTGCTTTACAGGCGTTGGATAAAGGCATGACTTCTAATAACGATGATTTAAAATATACTTACCCCGGCGGATCAGGTGGAGAAGTACAATGGTATTGGTCATTCGATCCTGTTGCAACCCTGGTATTGTCTTCAACTTTTGTAGATACATTAAAAGTAAGAAACGATCCTCGCTTGCCTGTAATGGTTGCAAAAGCAAAAAACACAGGACAATACAACGGTAGAAAAATAGGAACCGTTGATGTAGGTAATTTACAAGACTACTCCGTACCCGGTGATTTTTATAGAAGCGATGATGCGCCTAATTATATTGTTAACTATTCCGAAGCGTTGTTTATAAAAGCAGAAGCAACATTAATAAAAATCAATGCAGCCGCTGCGCAACCTTTTTACACAGCAGCAATAACATCACATATGGAAAAATTAGGTATTAGCACCGCTGCCAGTGCGCCATATTTTGCAGCCCGTGGCACACTTACCACCGCCAATGCATTGCAACGTATAATTGAAGAAAAAGTAATTGCAAATTTCCTTTCTACAGAAAATTGGAACGATTGGCGCCGTACCGGTTTTCCTGTTTTACAAAAGCCGTCAAATGCGTTGTCAGATATTCCCAGAAGATTACTCTATCCACAATCCGAACGTAACTCAAATCCACAGCCACAGCAATCAGCTAAACTAACGGATAGGGTTTGGTGGGATAAACAATAAATAAATTTTAGAACCAGTATTATTTTATCATCAGCAGTAACATTATTGATCGTCCCTTGCGACGCTCCGTTCTGCTGCATCAATTCTATTGGCCAAGATGCGGCATCCCGAATTTATTTCGGGAACTCCGTTCTTTGGGCATCATCGTGTTATGCAAAGTTTGTTTTTAAATTTATTATAGTTTTGAAAATTAAAAAAGCCCCAATTGTTTTAGTTGGGGCTTTTTTAATTGTTTACTGTTTTTACATTTATTCAAACGTAAAATGATATCCGGTTAATTTTTCTGTTGGCATTATTTTACTTAACAAATCATACAATTTGGTATCATAAGTACGTAGTTGTGCTCTGGTTTTTAGTTTAGTACTTACGCCATTTATCATTACGTACATATTGCAGGTATCAAACCATGCTTGTACGCCTTCTGCAAAATATTCTGCATCGTTTTCCATGGAGTATGTACCCGCCCATAAGCCATTTGTTTTGGCATAGTTAAAGGCATCTAATAGTTCAGCAGTAAAACCTGCACGGGCTTTACGTAAACCAAAATCTACATTATGTGCAAACTCATGCACCATAATACTTTCAAACGGATAACGTTCTGTATAACCGGGTATTTTAATAATGTTTTCTTCTCCGCATGACATTAATGGCAAAAACTCTGTTGCACCATAACCACGTCCTCTTGCATCCCAGTCAGTACCAGGCCACCATTCGTTCATTTTTCTGTTCTCTGGCATATCGGTTACGTTTTCGTAAGCACCAATTACCCCTACTCTAAAGTTAGCAGCAAGCATAGCAGCTTTAGCGTCAGGTATTCTGGTTAACATAAGCGTCACAATTTTTTTTGTTTGTACCAGTGCTGAGTCTGCTACAAAGCGAGACGCTACAATAGGAAAACCATCAGCATCAATGTATTTACGATAGTAAACATCCAAATTAGATATTTGGTAGTTTAATGATTGTTTTAAACTGGCCGGTGGAAGTATAATGCCATGTGTATTAGGCGTGAATGTTCTTGTTCCCCATGCATCTTTTTGTGCGTTGAAAGCAGTAACATCATGTCTTTCTAATTCATGGTAGTCAAACGGATAAAAATTATTTATTTGTAAATAAGCTTCTGCATTTTCTGCAAAATAATCAACAACACTTTTTGATGCGTCTGAAACTTTATTACGAACCAGTTTTACACCGTTTGTACTATATACCTCTTTATATTTATTGGCAACTGTTTCAAAATGTGTAGTAAGGTTAGTTTTAGCTGTAGCGGTCATATATTTACCATAATATTGGCGGGCAATATAGTTTAGCAATAAAGCCGGTTGGTTATTTTTTAAACTATCGTAAAATGTAACAACATTACCAATTACAATTGAACCATTGTGTTTAGCAGCAGCATCTTCTATAAATTTTATTGAAAGGCCATGATCTTCTACCCAGATGGTATCTTTACTGAATTTGGCTAAAGTTTCCGCGCTGACAGTAGCTTGAAATACAGCCATACTTTCTTTTATGGCCCGTATTCCTAAAGTTGCATTTACACCTCTGCGGGCCTCATCTTTATGTACCGCAAGCGTCATTCCGCCTTCTTTGGTAAAATCATATTTACTGGCAACCACTTCTGGTTCTACAGTTGGTGGAGGGGGGGCTGTGGTTTCTTTGTCTTTTTTGCAAGCAACTAACGTAAAAAATAGTGCTGTTAATAAAAGTACTGACTTCATGTAAGTTAATTTTGGTTTTCTGTTTTTTAATATTGAAACAAGCACGACAAATCTATCAGTATTGATTATACTTTTAACCACCGATATTGGCTATTAGTTACCCTATTTTGATATACGTTAAGCCAAAAATTTTGCTTACCGTGTAATTGCTGAACAGAATTTATGCTGTTGAAGAGTGCGACGCAAGGGACGATGATAGTAGCACTACAGTTGATAACATAAAAAGCCCTCTCAAAAGAAAGGGCTAATTTTTTGTAAAACGAATTTGATTATTTGTTTAACGTAACTGTTGTGTTGTTGTTAGCCAGTGCAATGGAATATGCGCCTCGGCTATCTTTTGTATAATTATTTACTTTGTAAGCAGATGCTTCACCTTTACTGTTTTCTACACGTAAAAATGCAGTAGGGGTATAGTTGTTAGCAGGTAACAAGGTAGCTTTTATTTCCCCTGTTTTTGTGTTGTACATTACCTCGTCAAAATTTCCTGCTTCCAGTTCTAACCAAACACCGGCGGGGGCAATAAACACTTTTGCTTTTCCGGCGGTAGTAACTTTTGTATTTACCCAATTGCCTTTTTCGGTAAGGTTGCCGCTAAAAGCTAACCATCCAAACTCAGGATGTTTTGTAATAAAAGTTGCAGCATTTACAGCATAACCATAAAAACCTGAACCATAATCACCCGTAATACTATCAATAGCTAAAGTTGATGGATAGGAGTGAAATGCAGCAGGGCCAAAGCCTTCCTGCGTTATGTTAGCCAATGCACCTAAGGTTCCTGCATGGCCGGTACGTAACAAATATAAATCTGTTGGGTTGTCCTTATACGCTGTAATAACCGGTATAGCATTCAATGCCGATCCGTAATGGTGCAACTGTCTTTCTATACGAGAGAGTTTACCGCCATACACAAAGTCCCAGTAACGACGGGCACTTCCGTTGTAGCCCCAATGCGGCAGGGTAGGCATGTAAGCTAAAATTGCATTCAAGGTTACATCAGCTTTATCATCAAAACCAAAATAACGCGACCATAAATAAACTTCTTCCTGACCGGTAGAATCCCAAGGCATTTCGCTACCAAAAGGATAATTTAAACCACGCCAATGATCAGCACGTTTACGCATAGCGGTTTCTAATTCACTCGCAAGATAGGTAAGTCCTTCACGTTTTAAATCCTGTAAAATAAATACAAAGATGGATCCTTCCATTTGTCCGAACTGCGCATAGTATGGTGCCAATCTAACCATTGCAATGGCAGTGTTAAACGCATCTTCTAAATACTTTTTCCACTCATGTTCTGTTACCAAACCTTTATAATTTCTGGCCAGGCGATACATAACCCAATGCGCTGCGGCCACATGCGGATAGTTATAAGAACGTCCAACATTATCAGCTTCTTTTTTAGGCCATGCAGACCATGTCTTCCAGTTAATGCTGGTATCATAAGTGCCCTTAGGCATGGAGTCGGGCTCGTAGTAAAACAAACTTTTCACTACACCATATTTTTTAGGCCCCTCAGTTAGCTGTATTTTACCGCTGATGGTTTGGTGAACAAATTGTTTTAGTTTACCTATTTCGGCTGGGTTGGGTTGCAGGTATTGTTTCATCATAGCCGCTAACCAGCTAGCAGCACCGGCTTCATCGCTTAAGCCTGCAAACCATGCACGGTTTTCCTGTGTAACTTTTTCTTTTTTAGCATAGTCGTAAGTAATAACCGATGGTCCTCTTTTAAACAGATCGTTTTTATCATCATACCATTGTTCGGTTGTTAAAAAATTTCCCAAATCGCTAACCGTTTCAGCTTCCGTTTTTATTACTTTATAGTTAATGGTTTGTACCAGTCCATCCGCATAAGTAACTGTAATTCTTGCACGGCCCCAGTTATTGCCTTTAACATGGTAAGTTGCCCAACCGTTAGGTGTAGTTTTACCTTTGATAATTTGCAAAGCATTAGTCGGTTCAACTGTAATTTGTTTTATCGATTTACCATATTTTAATTGCAGTTTAGCTTCGGAATTTACCGGCACTACATAACCCGGTAGGCCTACAGCAACAGGTCTGTTTTGGGCCAATAAAGTTTTTTCAATTTCTTTAATGGATGGCGATAATAAAAATTTTAATGCATATGATTTTTTTTCACCTGGCTTAAGTGTAGCAGTAGTAGGCTGGTTCCAGTGTTGCACTGTTTTCCATTCATTATCTGCATAAGCCTTACTGTGTATCATCCATTCATGAAAACCTTCAAACACAATTCCTCTTGGGCTTGGGTCATCGTTTAAGGGATTGTATGCTTCAAACGATGCATTTTCTCCCGGTAAAACCAATAAACTTACACCTTTACCATGCAGGCGGTTAACTTGCAGGTAACCGGCATCTTTACCAATATAAGGGTCAAAAAACACATTGTGTTTATGTGCCTGGTCCAGTGTTTTACCTTCCAGTATATTATTAAAAATCATCGGTATACCCAATGCTCCAATCTCAATATTTTTGTCCGATTTATTTACTATTTCAAAACGCAACTGTAAACCGCTATTGATTTTTTCCCAATAACGAATAATTGTTACCGGGCTTTTTTCATCAATAGTAGCAGCCAGGTTAGCCGCTGCAATAATATTATTGTTACTGCTTAAAACTTGTACCGGGTTTCTTTTTTTTGCAGTCGATAATTTTATCCATTCGTTACTGCCTGCCTCTCTTACACGCAGGTTAATATCACCTAGGTGGTATAAACCATCTTTGTCGCGGCCTTTTAATCTGTCTGATGGCGTGTAATCAAAATCTTTTTCATTGTTTAATACAAGCCCTGCAACTGTTTGCGATGCATTCACCAGCTTTAATGTCAACCCGCCATTACTGTATTCTGTTGTGCCTTTGTCTAATCCTAACGTTGATGGCCTTGAAGCAATACGATCCCATGGCGACTGTTGCTGTTGCGCCATTACCGGCGAATTTATTTTTAGCAGTGATAATAATAACACACCTCCTAACCCATAAACGGGTTTTATTTTTTTTCTTATCATAATGTAGTCGTATTCAAATTTTATATGCTAACAAAGTATATATAAACATTGTTTTTTTATTATGGGTTATCAGCTGTATAACATTATTCAGCTTCTGTTCCGGCTGTTATGGGGTACCGTGCTACGCTTTGCTTCGCACCAGCTCCCTGTAGTCGCTGCCCTCAACATCCGGCAGCCTTTCAGCTGCAGATTATATTATCATCAATAATGTATGAAAGTAAAAATAGCACACACATTTTTAAATGTATGAGTCATTTCTTGATAGTTTCCCGAAATAGAGTTGATGTAGGTTTGATGTCTATAGTAAAATAAAGTTAAGGGGAGTTTTGTAAAAAAGATGCACGATTGGCATACTTTATTTCAATGTGAATAAATGTTTAATTAACAGTTAATTTTTGCTCTTTACTTGGCAAAATACGGTTAATGGTGTGTTAAAAGGGGTTCTATATTTGTTTCGGTCATATGAAAGTCTTGATAGTTTATTTGTTTGCAGGAAAAACAGGGGTTAGCACGGTTTCGAGAATAAGGTAGCTGTTGATGTCATATAGAACAATGAAAATATTCATATAAGAACAACCTTTTAAACAAACCAAAAAATTAAAATGCCTTACTCGTAAAGTAAAAAAACAACTGTATAACACGGGCCACAGAGCCTTTATTTATTTTTTAATACCAACATTTATTCACTAACTACAAAAAAGCTTATGAGATTTTTACTGCTATCTCTCATCAGTTTCCTTTTTACCGTTACAGCCGTTGCGCAAACTGTAACAGGAACGGTAAATGATGAAAAGGGGCTGCCACTGGACGGGGTTACCGTAACAGTGAAGGGAACAAAGGTTTCTACTTTTACTAATGACAAAGGAAAGTTTAGCATAGTAGCTGTAGCTACTGCTATACTTGAAATATCGAATGTGGGTTACGAAACAAAAACTGTTTCTGTTAACAATCAAACCGATTTAACCATATCACTTACTGCTACAGAAAGCCGTATGGATGAAGTGGTGGTTATTGGTTACCAAAAAGTAATTCGTAAAAAAAATACGGCTGCGGTTTCCAGTATTTCCGGAAAGGAAATTGCTAACTTACCTGCTGCCAGTTTTGATCAGTTAATGCAAGGCCGTTTAGCCGGTGTTAACGTACAAAACTTTACGGGAGAGCCTGGTGCGGCTCCTTCAGTACAGGTACGTGGTACTACCACTATGAGTAGAGAATATGACGGTTACATGGTTACTAACCAGCCGTTATATGTTGTGGATGGTATACCTCAACCTGCGCAAGATAATTATACTCCGGGCCAAGGTACGGGTACCAATTTTATTGCCGGTATTAATCCTCAGGATATCGAAAGTATCGATGTATTAAGGGATGCATCGGCAGCCGCTATTTATGGTTCTCGTGCAGCAAATGGCGTAATTCTCATTACTACCAAACGCGGTCAAAACACTGAACCTCGGGTTAATTTATCATTTTATACAGGATTTACACAGCGTCCGGAATTACGTAATACAACTTTGGGTGTAACGGAAAGAAGGCAAAAAATGGATTTGTTAAACGATTTATACGCAACAGAACGTTTATCACGTGATCAAATGCGTAATATGCCTATTTTATTAACGGATAGCCTTAATCCGGCATTTAATGGTAATACTGATTGGCAGGAAATGTTTTATCGTGTTGGTCGAATTAATAATGCTGATTTAAGCTTAAGTGGCGGTGGTCAAGGGGGTATGACTTATCGTTTTAGTACCGGTTATTATAATGAAGAAGGTATTGTAAAAGCCACAGGTTTTACACGTTATTCATTAATGTTGAATTTATCTGCTAAAGCGTTAAACCAAAAGCTAACTATTAACCCAATTATCGCCTACTCAAGAACTGATAGAGCAAGAGGTGCCGGAGGTGCGGTAGGTTTGTCTGCTACAACTATGCCTTCCTCTTTGTATAATTTAGATCCTGCTCGAAAAGAGTTTATGTTAGGTCGTTACAATTCTAATTTAGATGAAAATCAGGATGGAAGGTTCACTGTTAATCTTAACCTTTCGTATGAATTTACTAAACACTTAGTTCTTTCTTCGCAATCCTCTTATTTAATAAAAAATAGCCGGCGAGATCAAAGCAGGCCAAGTGAGTTAAATGGTTATGGTGGTAACTCATCCAGTTCTTTTGCGGATGTTACCTTAAATTCCCGAACCTCTAACTTTTTAACCTATAATAATAGCTTTAACAAACATAATATCATGTCAATGGTAGGTATGGATGTTGAGTATAATCAGTTTAAACCACTGTCTGCTTCAGGTTGGGGAGGGGTCTCTGATCAAATACAAACGGTAGGGGGCTTTACACAACAAAATATGAGTGCTTATTCAGATTATCAGGCTCATAGTTTGGTTTCTTATTATGGTCGTTTGGTTTATGATTATGATAGCCGCTATATATTATCCGCAGTTTTAAGAAGTGATGGCTCCTCACGTTATGGTCCAAATAATAAGTGGGGTAGCTTTCCTTCTGCCTCTGCAGCATGGTTAATTAGTGAGGAATCATTCATGAAAAATAATACATCGGCTTTAACACTTTTAAAGTTGAGAGGTAGTTATGGTACGGCTGGTAAGTTACCCAACATGAATTATTTGTCGTATAACCTTTACAATGTAAATGCGGGTGGATATTTTGGAAGTAATGCAGTATCCTATAATGGGTTGCCGGCTATTATGCCCAATTTTAACAATGGGGTAGCACAGCCCGATATTAGCTGGGAACGTTCTAAAGAATGGAATGTGGGTTTAGAAACGGAGTTTTTAAATGGTAAATACCAGGTAATGTTTGATATTTATAATCGTGAAGGCTCTAGTATTATGATGGATGTGTTGTTGCCATTAACCACCGGATATACATTAGCTAAAACCAACACCAACAGTGTACGAAACGCGGGTGCAGAATTAGTAATTGCGGCTACTCCTTTAAAGCGTGACGGTCCGGTAAACTGGTTTAGCAGGTTGAATGTATCCTATAATAAAAATACCGTAATGTCCTTACCTAACTCTGGTCGTGATATTATTTTCGAGGTAGGCTCATTTGATAAAACACATATCTTAAGTGTAGGAAGACCTATCAATACATTTTATATGTATAAAACAAATGGCGTTTTCTCTACAGTGAATGACATACCAGTCAATCCACTTACAGGTGAAAGAATCGGGGTGGGAGGAACAAATGGTTACAAACCCGGTGATATGTGGTTTATGGATTTGGATGGAGACTACTTGATAAATCCTTTTGAAACCGATGTTAATCCTGACAAATTACCTTATGGTGATCCTAATCCTAGGTTTACCGGTGGCTGGACAAATAATTTTTCCTACAAAAACTTTAACCTGGGCATTTTTACAACATTTACTTTCGGAAGAGATGTATTAAATACGTTTGATGCTGATATGTTTGAAAATCTATCGGGTTCAGGTGATATGGCATATTTCGCCAGCTTATCTACACCTGACTTCTCTAAAATAAATATGTGGCGTAAACCTGGTGACAGAGCAGATTTTCCTGCATATCCCATGAGCAGTTATCGTTATTATTTTGTACGAGGGCAAACTTTCTGGTTGGAAAATGGAAATTATGTTCGTATCAAGAGTATCAACTTTTCTTATGATTTATCACAAAAGTTGATTAGTAGATGGAAACTGGGACAAGTTAGGTTTTATGGTGTTATGGATAATGTACATATGTTTCAGGCTTCAAAAAGATTGCCTGATGCTGAAGCAGTTGACGGGTACGGAGTGTATTCTGGCGGTGGTTATCCTATCCCTAAAAAATATACCATCGGTATTCAACTTCAATTTTAATTCTTGAAAATTAGTTTATGAAAATAAATAAAAATATTATACTGTTTGCAGGCATTGGATTGCTTTCCATATTGTCTGTATCATGTAAAAAAATATTAGAACAGGAGCCAAGAAATTCCACTTATGCTGAGGTTTTTTGGAAAGATCCTAATGCAGGGTTAGCAGCTGTATCAGGTAATTATGCATCCTTACGTAATACATTGTCAACAGGTTTATATGGTTCATATAATAGGTATTATGCTTATGGGGAAACAGCGGCTAATATTGGATATACACTATTTGTTGGCAATGATGGCCAAGGCAATATTGATATTCAAAACGGAAATTTTGCGCATAATTATGTAGCAGCATCCTTAGGAGATTGGACTGGCTATTATAAAACTATTGCTTTATCAAATATTATATTAAAGCAAATTAGTGCAGTGCCTATTGAAATATTAGCCTTTCATGATGATCCCGAAAAGTATCGTAATAACGTAATGGGACAGGCATTGTTTATCCGGGCCTTGACCTATTTTATGTTAGTTCGTACATGGGGTGATGTGCCACTAGTTATCGAGGCATATGATGATCCTCTAAAAGCTCCTCATTTGGGCCGTACTCCCAAGTTGGAAGTAATGGCTCAAATTGAAGCGGATTGTAAAGAAGCCCTTAATTATTTAGGATGGAATTATTACACCACAGGTGATAGGGCTGTTACGGCAAATAAAGGTGCTGTTAATGCTCTTTTAGCACACCTGTATTTATGGCGTGCCACAGTATCAGATGTTACCACTGATAATCCCATTTTAAGTGACGTAAATAAGGCGGCGGATGCAATTTTTGAAATTGAATCCCGCGGAGGTTATGTTTTACAAGATACTGCCAATTACTATGAGACTTTTATTGGAAGATCATCGGAAAGCATTTTTGAAATTAATAAAGATGATAATACGCTGGAAGGAACTAATCAACATATAGCCAATTTGTTTTTAACCAGAGAACAAATTAATAACTATAATAACACAAATCCTTTTTATAGAGTTAACGCTAGTTATCTATCAAGCCATTTTTATAAACTTACATCAAGGTGGGACTGGTTTTGGGATCCTCCAGGACAATGGGTTTGGCGTGAAGAAATAACCAGAGCTTTTGATAACAGTGATATAAGGGTGCGCAAAAATTTTACAGTTTCCCGTGAAGGCGTTGATTTATGTGTAAAATATAATAATGTTAAATATAGAAACCCTAGTCAAAAGTTGGATCATAGAATTAGTAACAATATGCCTATTTTTCGTTTAGCAGATATTAAATTACTCAAGGCAGAAATTGCGCTTTATAGAAATCAGGTACCTGAGGCTATAACTATCATTAACGAATCTATGAAACGGAATAATGCTGATCCTTCTCAATATTTGCCATTAAATGCTTCAAAAAGCACTACAATGAATGCATATATAGATGAGCGTTATAAAGAACTTTATTTAGAAGGGCATATATTTTATGATTTAATAAGAACTCGAGTAGGAATTGATAGAGTAGGGTGGTTATTTGAAAGATTAAGAAATGAAGGTTTTTATTGGCCTGTATCCCCTGCATTATTCAGAGAAAATAAGTTCTTGGTACAAACACAATACTGGAGAGGTAAAATTTAATTTCTGGTTTATAAACTTCATAAAAGAATGAAAATAACATTAAAATATACGTTTTTACTCTTGCTAATAACTCTTGGTTTTGTAGCGTGTAAAAAAGACAAATATAGAAATGACGGAGGTATTCATTCACCTAATGTGAATATGACTACTTATGATTACTTAAAACAACATGGTTCTTTCGATTCATTAATTGCCATAATAGATATGGCCGGATTGAAAGACATGGTGAACAATAGTAAAACCTTTTTTGCAGTACCAGATTGGGGTGTTAATGACTATGTACAGGCAAAAAGGCAACTTAAGATAATTGAAACTGGAAATGAAAATGTTGAATTTTACTTAAAGGATTTAGATGTATATACTTTAAGAGATTCCTTAAAAACATATATGTTTTCGGAAAATATTAATAGAAGTAATTTAACCCTTAGGGGAAAGGAGTATGAAAGTTTTTATGGCGCTATGGCTAATGATACTAAAATGTATGTTAGAATGTTTCGTACCCAAAACTACAGTAACTATGTAGGTGTTGTTGATTTAATGTCTTTTTGCAAAGTAATAGGTACTTTGGATGAAGACGAACCTGTATATGAGAATATTCCAATTAACGAAAGGGACAAAACGGCAACCTGCCAAACAACAGGCATCATTACAACAACAGGTACGCTTCATGTCTTAAGTAATTTCCACCGTTTGTTTTTTAACAACGAAGACCTGCCATAAACTAAAACTAATTGTTTACACAACAACCTAAATTGTTATGACAAAAAAATATATCTTTTATACAATTGCAGCAATTGGCATATTATATGGCTGCTCAAAAATTAGGGAAGGTTTTTTAAGCGATACCATCCGTTATAAAGACAGAGTTTTGTACGCTAAGAAAGGCATGGCATTAACTCAGTCTGACCGTATTAATTCTGATGGTTCTACTCCTCCTATAACTTACAAACTAAATAATTTACGTGAATTAGCAACTGGTACTCCGGCTCCTCAGGAGTTTTTTACAGAGTATGATGTTTTAGTGTTTAAGGATGGAAGCGTTTTTGATCCTGAAACTGATACAACTGTAGAGCTTTTAAATAAAAAGCGGGAAACAAAAAAAATGTTGCCCATGCGGTTTAACGAAATAAGTGGTCAGTTAAGTTTTAATAGAGCATCAGCAAACTTGCCTGTGGGTATATATACGTTTGATTTAGATGCATCAAATGTTTGGGGAACAAAAAATTATCCCGCCTTTGCCGAATTACATGTTATTGAGCCTACTACTCAGGATTTATTTGAATTGAAATATACTGCTGCCACAGGTTCAAATGCTTCTGAAGTTTTTACAACTGCGAAAGCCCCCCGCGTTACTGCTCAAAAGGTTTCTAATGACGGGGCAAGAGTTATTTTAAAATATGTTGATAAAAATGGAAGAGCGTTTAATCCTGCGCAGGGTCAAATTGTAAAAAGAGGAGATAGACCATTTTTTGAAACATATGCAAAGTTTAATCCTGTTCAATATACTGATACAGCAATGATTTGTGACTTTGAAGTGGCGCCTTTCCCTTTAGCAAGATATATTACTCCTGCAACAGATTGGGGCTATTTACTATATTACCGTATTCCAAGTCAGTTTGTTGCTATTGATGGTATGGCAAATCACAATGCAAACCCAGTTGTTGAGTTCCAACTTAAAATGGAAGGGACATATGTCGTTACCGTACAATTAACTGATATGCTAAGGACAAATTAATGTTTAATAAAAAATGTAAATGCATGGCTTTAATTAGAGCCATGCATTTGTATTTGTAAGAATACTTTTACAAATGGATTTTAACGTACTTTATATAGTTTAAAATAATTATAATGAATAAACTTTCTTTCGTATTGGTTAGTACAGGAATTTTGGTAACTGCAGCGGCTTTTTCTCAAGGCACCGCAACCGACTACAAACGCTCCGCCGATTATGGCAAAATGGTCGCTGATAAAGTAATCAACAATCCTTTCACTGTTCAGTGGATTGAAAAAGAACAAAGACTTTGGTATGTTAATAATACCTCAAAGGGCAGAGAGTATATTGTTGTAGATGCTAATAGTGCTAAAAAAGAAAAAGCATTTGATCATGCAAGATTGGCGGAAGCTTTAGCAAAAGCCAGTGACGAGAAAGTTTATGCCGATAGTTTATCATTAAGTGGTTTAAACTTTAAAGGTAACAATATTGAGTTTGTGTCTTTAAGGAAAAAGTGGTCATTAAATTTGAATGATTATACCGTACAAAATAAAGGCGCTGCTGATGAAGAACGACGTGGTGGACGTGGCGGTTATTGGGGACAAAGACGTGATGATACCCAGGGGCAACCGATTACTTCTCCCGACAGTGTTTGGTCGGCATACGTTAAAAACAACAACGTATTTGTTTCTCCCAAAGGTAAACCGGCAGAAGAAGTACAGTTGAGTTTTGATGGTTCTCCCGGTGAGTATTATTCAGCTTATTTATCATGGTCTCCTGATTCAAAAAAACTGGCTACACATAAAATACGTCCCAATACGCCACGAACTGTATATTTTATTGAGTCATCACCAACAGATCAGTTGCAACCCAAACTGCAAACAAGAGATTATTTAAAACCCGGCGATGCATTGCCACAAAAACAACCGGTGTTGTTTATTCCGCAAACAAAAAAAATGTATATGGTCGACCCGGCTTTAATTCCAAGCCAGTATGATGTATCCTGGATACAATGGCGCAAGGATAGCCGTGCTTTTACTTTTGAGTATAACCAACGTGGCCACCAGCAATATGCCGTTTACAGTGTAGATGCGAATACCGGTGTTACAAAAACATTGGTGGATGAGCGCAGCAAAACATTTGTGGAGTACAGTGGTAAAAAATATAGGAAAGATATTAATGATGGGAAAGAAATGATCTGGGCATCGGAAAGAGATGGCTGGAATCATTTGTATTTAATTGATGGCGAAACCGGCAAAGTAAAAAACCAGATTACAAAGGGTAATTGGGTGGTGCGTAAAGTGGTGCATGTAGATGAAGAAAAAAGATATTTAATTATTGAAGGCAGTGGCCGCGAAGCAGGGCAGGATCCATACCTGATTCAATACTATCGGGTGAATTTTGATGGTAAAGGTTTTACCGCATTAACATCAGAAAACGGGAGCCATAGTGCTGTTTTCTCTACTGATTACAGCAAGTTTGTAGATACTTATTCCCGTGTGGACATGCCACCTGTAAAGGTATTGCGTAGTGCTATTGATGGTAAAGTTATCATGGAGTTGGAAAAAGCCGACATCAGTGCTTTACAAAAAACGCAGTGGAAACAAACTGAAGTTTTTACTGCAAAAGCCCGTGATGGTGTTACCGACATCTGGGGCATTATTGCACGTCCCTCTAATTTTGATCCTAATAAAAAATACCCTGTCATCGAATATATCTATGCCGGCCCGCAAGGTTCATTTGTTCCCAAAACTTTCAGCACCAATCCTTCGGGTTTAAATACATTGGCTGAGTTAGGTTTTATCGTCGTACAAATTGATGGCATGGGAACATCTAATCGTTCTAAAGCATTTCATGATGTGGCTTGGAAAAACCTGAAAGATGCAGGCTTTCCTGATAGAATATTATGGATGAAAGAAGCGGCTAAAAAATATCCATATATGGACATTAATCGTGTCGGCATATTTGGTACATCGGCCGGTGGACAAAATGCTGGCGGTGCTGTATTATTCCATCCGGAGTTTTATAAAGTGGCAGTAGCTGCTTGTGGTTGTCACGATAATCGTATGGATAAAATGTGGTGGAACGAGCAATGGATGGGTTATCCTATCGGCCCGGAGTATGCCGAGTGTTCCAATATCGTTAATGCACATAAGTTAGAAGGTAAGTTAATGTTAATTGTAGGTGAGATGGATGATAATGTTGATCCTTCATCCACCTATCAGTTTGTAAATGCGTTAATCAAAGCCAAGAAAGACCATGAGTTTATTATGGTGCCGGGTATGGGCCACTCCAATGGCGGTGCTTATGGTGTACGTAAAACACACGACTTTTTTGTAAAACATTTACTAGGTGTTAATCCTCCGGTATGGGATGGGCAAAAGGAGATATTTTAATTAGCCAATTAGTGAATATGCTGATAGGCTAATGAAGAAAATAATTTTAAATAGTAATAAATAATAATTAAGTGTAGTAGATGAAGCAGATTTCATATCAAAAAATTTTTCTCTTTTACGTTTTCGTTTTAACAATGTCTTTTGCTCAGGCAAAGGACATTGTGCTTTTATCGCCTGACAAAAAAATACAGGTAAAAGTGGAAATTGCCGACACCGTAAGATGGTCCTTGCAGGTAAATGGTGAGCAGTTATTAAACCCTGGTGCCATTTGGCTAAAGTTGGGTAATGGTAATATTCTGGGGCTTGCACCTAAATTACAATCGCAAAAAATTACGGCTTACCACAAAACCATTACTGCCGTTGTGCCTATCAAACAAAAAAAAATTGATGATGTGTACAATGAATTGGTGTTAAGTTTTAAAGATGACTATTCAATTATTTTCCGTGCATATAATGATGGGGTGGCTTATCGTTTTATTACAAATATTAAACAAAACGGCATCACCATTCTCGACGAAAAAGTATCTTATAATTTTCCTGCTGATTACAGAGTGTTTTGGTCAGGCGAAAAAAGTCCTACGTTTCAATCGCATTACGAGAACCTGTATCCTGATAGCACCATGAGTGCTATTAAAGCTAATGATTATGCGGCTATGCCTTTATTGGTACAAAACAAAGATGGTGTCAACTTATTATTCAGTGAAACGGATTTGTATGATTATCCCAATTTGTTTTTAGCTGCTGACGGCTATGGCGGGTTAAAATCTGCTTTCCCAAAGCCTATTGCCGAAAGTAAACCCGTTCGTGACAGGGATATCCGCATCATAAAAACGCACGACTATATTGCGGCCACTACAAGCCCCCGAAAATTTCCCTGGCGTACAGTAGTGGTAGCAACGCAGGATAAAGATTTACTCGTTAATCAGCTAAATTATAAATTGGCTACACCTCCGCCAACCGGCAACTACGATTGGATTAAACCCGGGCAGGTAGCATGGGATTGGTGGAATGCCAATAACATTTATGGTGTAAATTTTAAATCGGGTATTAATACCGAAACCTACAAATATTACATTGACTTTGCTGCAAAGTTTGGTATCGATTATATTATGCTGGATGAGGGTTGGACAAGAACAACCACCGATTTGATGAACATGAACCCCAACATTGATGTGAAGGCACTAATTGATTATGGCACTACAAAAAATGTAGGTGTATGGTTATGGTGTTTATGGGAGCCGTTGGATAAAGACATGGATAAAATTCTGGATCAGTATGTAGCATGGGGTGCTAAAGGTATTAAGGTTGATTTTATGGCCCGTGCTGAGCAATACATGGTTAACTATTACGAGCGTGTAGCCAAAGCATGTATGCAACGTAAGCTGATGGTGGATTTACACGGTGCATACAAACCGGTTGGTTTACATTATCAGTATCCCAATGTATTAACGTACGAAGGTGTACGTGGTTTAGAAAATAATAAGTGGGAAAAAACAATTACCCCAAAACACAATGTTACGTTGCCGTTTACCCGCATGGTTCCGGGCCCGATGGATTATACGCCGGGTGCTATGATAAATGCTACGGCAACCAATTTTAATGTGGTGTTTACGCAACCCATGAGTATGGGTACCCGTGCACATCAAGTGGCTATGTATGTGTTATATGAAAGTCCTTTGCAAATGCTGGCCGATAATCCTTCCAATCTTTTGAAGGAATCTGTTACTACAAATTATATCACTAAAATTCCTACGGTTTGGGATGAAAGTCATGCGTTAGATGGCAAAATAGCTGAGTATGCAGTTATGGCTCGCAAGCACGGTAACAGCTGGTATATTGGGGCAATGACCAATTGGAAACAACGTAGTTTACAAGTGGATTTACCATTTGCAAAAGGTAAAAAGTATAAAGCGGTTATTTTTAAAGATGGCATCAACAGCGATAAACATGCATCTGATTACCAGATTGTAGAAACGACTATATCGGGTGATGAGTTGTTGAAAATTGATATGGCTTCTGGTGGTGGATGGACAGCGATTTTAACGGAAGTGAATTAGGAATTGTAAATGATGAGTGATGAATATTTGTTTGTCAGCTGCATTGCTACTATCAACTGCGGTTGTGTCACTCACTGCATCGTTCGGTAATGCTATTGGGCATTGTGGAAGTTTTTTTTTATTTTTTGTAGTCGTTTTTTATTGAGGAGTTCCCTCGACTTGCTGCCAATGACATATTATAT
>DHEF01000008.1:21920-108813 GCA_002399735.1 Chitinophagaceae bacterium UBA4857 | reverse complement strand
AACCTTATACATAAAAAAACAAATCTAAAGGTCGCACTCTTGTACGTTCTGTTCGCTAATCAGCAGAAAGCCCAAAGCTTAATGCTAAACGCTTAATGCCGAAAGCAGAAAGCTTAAAGCAGAATACTCCCCAACATTAAACCTAAAACAACATGTTAACCCTCCAACTTCTGGAACCTCTTGAACATTGAACCTTTTGAACCCGAATTAGCGTAACTTTGCCCCTCATCTACTGTTGCAAAACAGCAAACTACTACAACATGAAAAAAAGTACAGCAGGGCAATTTGATAAATTTGCCAAAAAGAAAAGTAATGCCGCTATAAAAGAAGGCTTTAAACAAGAAAAAAGAGCCTACAAAAAAGAAAGAGCTGCTTTTTTTGACCAACAAAAAGCGGAACAACGTGCCAAAACCGGCCAACCCATTGTTTCAAAAACTGGCAAAGGAAAGGGTAAAGAAACCGTAATTACCAACCCCGTAACTATTGAGCGTACTGTTACCGATGATAAAATGCCCTTGAACAAATTTATTGCGCATGCCGGTATTTGTGGTCGTCGCGAAGCGGCCGAAATGGTGAAACAAGGCCTGGTAAAAGTGAATAAAGCCGTGGTAAACGAACCTGGTTTTAAAGTATCGCATACGGATGAAGTAAGTGTAAACGGTAAAAGAGTGTTTCTGGCTAAAAATCTGGTATACATTTTACTAAACAAACCCAAAGATTTTATAACTACAACCAGCGATCCCCAAAAGCGCAAAACTGTTTTAGATATTATAGGCAAGGCAACACCTGAAAGAGTGTACCCTGTAGGCCGTTTAGACAGAAACACCAGTGGCGTTTTGTTATTAACCAACGATGGTGAATTATCGCAAAAATTGACACACCCCAGCAACCAGATTAAAAAAGTGTACCACGTTACCTTAAATAAGGCATTGGAAAAAGGTCATTTTGAACAGATTTTAAAAGGTGTGGTACTGGAAGATGGTCCTGCCAATGTGGATGTATTGGCTTATGCCGATATAAAAGACAAAACACAGATTGGTGTTGAAATTCACAGCGGCCGCAACCGTATTGTACGCCGCATATTTGAATCGCTGGGTTACGATGTAAAAAACCTTGACAGGGTGGTATTTGCCGGCCTTACCAAAAAGAATGTAGAACGTGGTAAATACCGTTTCTTAACCGAGAAAGAAGTAAGAGATTTAAAATATTTTAAGAAAGGGAAGTAGTTGATAGTTCATGGTTAATTGTTCATGGTTAATCGTGAATTATGTTGAGACGCCAGCATGGTGTCTCAAAAGCCTCGGTTCGTGTCTCAAGAACCGAAGTTGTCTATAACAGGTAAGCGTAAATTATATAGTGATACCTGCATATTGCTGAGTAGAATTACCGGACGACCCCGATTAAAATACGGGGTATTGCAAAATGACCAATAGAATTAATTCGATATTAGTTATTGGATTAGCCTCATTGATGCATAGCGTTGTTGCAGCACAAGTGAGTGACACAACGGAAGCCCAATCAAGGGAGGGACGCTGGTAGCAAAAAATAAAAAATGAAATTAAGTCAACATACAATTTTTGAAAACAACGATCTTATTGTAATTAATAAACCTTCAGGGTTGTTGTCAATACCTGACAGAGAAGGGAAGGAGGTATCGTTGAAAGCCTTACTACAGCAGGAGTTTGGACAAATATTTACGGTACACCGTTTAGATAAAGATACCAGTGGTGTAATTGTATTTGCCAAAAACGATGTGGCGCATAAATTTTTATCGCAACAGTTTGAAGACCGGCAAACAGAAAAATTATACAATGGAATGGTAATTGGCGAGCCATTTCCAGAAGCAGGTTCAGTTTCTGCTTCTATTGCTCCACATCCGGTAAAACCCGGTATGATGAGTATTCACAGAAGTGGTAAACAAGCACTGACGGATTATAAAGTGCTGGAAAGTTTTGGTGTTTATTCCTGGATGGAATTTAGAATTCATACCGGACGCACCCACCAGATACGTATTCACATGAAAGAAATTGGGCATCCCCTGGTTGCTGATGAATTGTATGGCGATGGTAAGCCAATTTTATTATCGGCATTAAAAGCAAAATTCAAATTAGCTAAATATGCCGAGGAGCAACCCATTTTAGGTAGGTTGGCTTTACATGCATCCAGCTTGGGAATAGTGTTGCCTGATGGGAAAAAACAAACTTTTGTTGCCGAAGCACCAAAAGACTTAAGAGCTACATTACAACAACTGGAAAAAATAAAACAGAAGAAAAAACGTTAAAAGAAATGGTTTAGTTTTTTGTTGTTTAATTTTTACCTTGTACCCTATTAAAGCCAGATATAAATATTATTGTCTCCTTTTTCTTTGCTGTTTTGGCAGCAGTGTTTCCTTTGCGCAAACCAACTTATTATTAAACGGAGGTTTTGAAGATATTAATACTTGCACGGAATACAACTCCGAGTGTGGAGTAGAAGGCTGGTTTTATTTACGTGATGTAAAGGCCCAGATGTATTCCCAGGAAGAAGGTACTTTAAACCTGGGTACAAACTCTTACGCTATTTTTTATGATTGGATAGACTATACCGGCTTTGCCCCAATCATTGGTACAATTTTACCTTGTAATTTAAAAAAAGGAAACAAGTACACATTTAGCGGGTTGTTAAGCGCTAAGTTAAATCCTAAACTGGTATTTGTACCGGGTGTGGTTACAGGCGAATACTATTACGTACCTAATAGGCCTTTTGCAAAACCTATGCAACCTGATTCTATTTTGCAATTAACACCTGTACCCGATTCCCGCTTTTATGCTTTTGAATACAGTTTTATTGCTACCGGCAACGAAACCTATTTAACTTTTGGTGCCTATGTAAAAGAGGATGCAATTACCGGCAAAAGGATAGTGAACAAGAAAGAAACCATTGAGTTGGTGATGGATAATTTTTCGCTTACACCAGCAGACCCAACCGAAGGTGTTTGCGATGCTTTTACACAACAAAAAAGAGCTATTTACAATTATAATTTCCGGCATAAAATGTTAGATAACACTTTGTATGCAAAAGGTAAATTACCAATTGTGTTTACAGGAGATGCAGGTGAATTACAAGCCACAACTATTACACCCGTAAAAGAACCGCTTACTGATACTTTACGTTTAGGCGATGTATTATTTGATTTTAATAAAGCCGATTTAAAAGCAGAGGCGGAGAATGTATTGTCGGCCTTTTTCTCAAAAACCGAACTGGAAAATATTGACAGTATTATGGTGCAGGGCCATACCGATTCGGTTGGTACAGCCGAAAGAAATAACGAATTAAGTTTACAACGCAGTAATAGCGTAGCCCAATGGCTGCGAAAGTTAAATATTATTGTGCCTGATAAAATAACTACACAGGCTTTTGGAAAATCCAGACCGGTAGCTACAAATACAACAGCAGCAGGCAGGGCCGCTAACCGTAGGGTAGAAATAATTATTTTCCGCCGCGAGTTATAACAATTTGTTGTATCATGCGAGCAGTTTACACATGACTTCACCAACAAAAATACTACAGCAATATTGGGGTTTTAATACTTTCAGGCCTTTACAGCAGGATATTATAGAAGCAGTACTGGCCAATAAAGATACACTGGCCTTAATGCCAACCGGCGGCGGCAAATCATTGTGTTATCAGGTACCGGCATTGTGCAGGCCGGGTGTATGTTTGGTAATATCGCCATTGATTGCTTTAATGAAAGACCAGGTAGAAAACCTGCGTAAGAAAAATATTACAGCCTACGCTATTTATACCGGCATGAGCCGCAAAGAAGTGGAGCAGACTTTGCAAACAGCGGGGAATAGTAATTGTAAGTTTTTATATGTATCGCCTGAAAGACTAGAAACGAGGTTGTTTCAAGAATATTTGCCTGCCCTGAACGTAAACTTAATTGCAGTTGATGAAGCCCATTGTATATCGCAATGGGGTTACGATTTCAGGCCACCTTATTTGCGTATAGCCAAGTTAAGAGAAGAGTTGGCTAATGTGCCGGTACTGGCTTTAACAGCCTCTGCAACGCCGGAAGTGCAGGTGGATATTTGCGATAAACTACAAATTGCCGATGCAAAAAAAACAGCGTGGTCGGTTTTTAAACAGTCATTTGAAAGGACCAATTTATCGTATAGTTTATTTAACGAAGCAATTTTTATTACAAAAATTGTAGACATACTTAGCAAAGTACAAGGCACGGCGATTGTGTATTGCCGCACCCGCAAACAAACCCGTGAAATAAGTGATCAGCTACAGTTGCAGCAAATTTCGGCAGATTATTACCATGCCGGTTTAACACAGGAGGAAAGAAATACCAAACAAGAAGCATGGATTAATAACAAGGTGAAAGTAATTGTTTGTACCAATGCCTTTGGTATGGGTATTGACAAGCCTGATGTACGATTGGTGATACATGCGGGTGTGCCGGATTGTTTAGAAAACTATTATCAGGAAGCAGGACGGGCAGGACGTGATGGTAAAAAAGCCTACGCCGTATTGTTAACCAACGCAAAAGAAACGGACCAGCTTTTGGCAATGCCGGATATACGTTATCCTTCTCTGGCAGATATAAAACAAGTGTACCAAAGTTTGGTAAACTATTTACAAGTACCTACGGGTGGCGGTAAAGATGAAAGCTATGATTTTAATATAACCGAGTTTACCAAAAAGTTTAACGTACATCCGCATAACGCTTACTACGCATTACAAGCCATACAAAGTGATGGTTGGTTTGTACTCAGCGAATCCGTTTTTAAACCATCTACGGTAGCTTTTAATTGTACCAAACAGTATTTGTATGCTTTTGAAGAAAAACATCCGGAGTCAGAACCGGTGATTAAAAGTTTATTACGTGCATATGAAGGTATATTTGACAGGCAGGTGAATATTTCCGAAAAAACAGTAGCTTACTTAGTGCGTAGTACTCCGGAAAAAGTGAAGGAGCAATTAACACAATTGCACAACTATAAAATAATACAATACCAACCTCAGAAGGAGGTGCCGCAAGTATATTGGCTGCGTAACCGTATATCTGTTAATGAATTAACCATTGATATGGTGGCATATGATAAACGAAAAAAACTGTTTAAAAGCAGGGTAGAACAAATGGTATCGTTTGTAGAAAACACAAAAATTTGCAGGGCTAAAGTAATCGGCAATTATTTTGGCGACGATGCCATTACCGATTGTCGTATTTGTGATGTATGCCTGGCTAAAAAAGAAACGGCCTTGGATAATATTTTGTTTCAACAAATACAACAAAGTATTTTGAGTGTAGTACAAACTGCTCCCATTTCACCGGCAGCTTTAACGCAGGCACTTAAAAAGACTAACAAAAAACACCTGAACGAAGTGTTACGTTTTCTGATATCAGAAAATATAATTACGCAGAATAAAGACGGCAATTTGTTGCACAAAAAATAATCTGTTTAGTACTTATTCCTAATCTCTTTTAAAAAGCTTTCTACTGTGCGGCGTACATGTACTGCCGAAGTTTGGTGATTGTTTACCAGTACAGAAAAAATTAATTCCTTACCGCTTTTAGTGTAAATAAATCCGCTTAATGCTACCACGCCTGATAATGTACCTGTTTTAGCAAACAGATAAGGTTCCGGCGCATCGTTATAATAACTGCTTAAAGTACCCTTGCCGCCAGTGGGAAAAATGCCTTTAATACGTTCCATCCCAAATTCCGATTTCATTTTTTGTAGAATATGCACAAAGTCTTGCGGGGTAAATAAGTTATAACGACTCAATCCCGACCCATCCGCCCAGGCTGGTTTTTGTGGCAGGTCTTTAAAATCGGTTTTTAAAATAGTATCAATCATTTTCCGGTGATCCATTTTGTCCAGCAAAGCAAAACTGGCCATTAATAAAGTTTGTTCTGCGTAAAAATTATCGCTGCGGTACATCATGCGTTGCAACATGCTGTCGGTGGGTTGCGAGTGAATGGGGTACCATTGTTTTATAGTGACAGATGCCCGGCTGGTAAACGGTTTGTAAAGGAGGTCGAATTTTTGTGAGTCAGTACTCTTTTCAAGATAATATTGAAAAGGTATGTGTAGTGTATCCTCAAGTATAGCCGTAGTAGTATTTGTGTAATTGGTTACAAAAGGAATTTCAGTAGTAGCAAATGAAGAAAAAGATGCTCCTGTGTTAAATTTATTACTACTAATATCCCGTTTTAATGAAATTTTAGGAATAGAATCAATTGTCCATTCGGCTGGCGGATCAATGGTATTGTTTACCATTCGGTTTAACCAACGATTGCCGGTTTCAAAAAGCTTTACCGGTGACGTATACGGACGCAAAGTATCTGTTACTTCTCTGTTCCCGGTAGTCAGTATTTGTACTGTAGCTACATTACCAAATATGGGGAAAGTGTTTCTTTCTGCCATATAGTAAGATTGGTAATCGTTCCAGCTCCAGCCATTACCCCATCGTTCTACATTTGATCCGTCATTGTAAAAAGTAGCAGGTGTTTTGCTCCTTTGTTTAAACTGTTGCCACAAAAAATCAAAAACGGGTTGCTTTTTAAAATCTGTGTGTAAAAAAGTCGGGTCACCGGTAGGGCGGATGGCTATTATACTTTTAAATCTCGTTTCTTCCGGCACACCATACAACAATCCCGTCAGGCTATCACCCAAATACTTCATACCTAAATAACAGGTTGGTATTTTGGTATTACTGGCAGGCACAAAATATTTATCTGCCTGATAATTGTATAAATACTTACCCGTTGCCGGATCATAAATACTTATACCAATATGTGCCGTAGTCATCGCACTATCGGTAAGTAAAATATTATCTTTTAACTTACTTAACTTTTTTTGGGTGGAGCAGGCTTGTAACAACAACAAGCTGCTACTTAAAAAGGCAAGCAATAGTTTTTGTTTCATCACTACAATATTTTATAGTACAATTCTTTTTCCTGTTCTGTCGCTTTCAAATGCCGCATCAATAATAGTCATGGTTTTTATGGCATCAGTGGCCGGTACAGGGTTGGGTGCCAATCCGGTTAAGGCTTTGTACACATCATCGTAAAACAACATGTAGTTACCGGGTACACTGGTTTGTTCGGTTTTAGCAGTTACACCGTTTTCAGCAACATACAAAAAACCGTCGGGGCTGGCCGGTGGTGGGCACCAAGGCGCAAGCGAGGGTATTGCTCCTGCTACAAGGTTAGTTTCCTGCAAATCGGTACGGTGTTGAAAAAAACTACCCTTAGTACCATGTATAATATAAGCCGGGGTAGCCTCCAATACCAACATGCTCGATTTTATGCGTACCACAAACCCTTCGTAGTAACATAATATTTCAAAATAATCGTTCACCTGTGCGCCATCACGTAAAATGCGTACATCGGCATAAATAGCCTGTGGCATATCAAACAGTTCAATTACCTGATCAATTGTATGCGGCCCTAAATTATGCAATACACCGGCTCCCGGCACCTGTCCGTCTTTATGTGCGCTGTTTCCCGGTGTAGGGCGGTAGCGGTCAAATTTAATTTCTACTTCTTTTACCTTGCCCAACAAGCCGCTGCTAATAATATTTTTAACAGCAGCAAAATCGCCATCGTAGCGGCGGTTTTGGTAAACGGTTAACAATAATTCTTTTTCTTTAGCCAGTTTATCTAATGCAATAGCTTCCTTGGCATCAATAGTAAAAGGTTTCTCCACAATTACATTTTTACCGGCTGCCAAAGCCTGTTTGGCAAAATCGTAATGTAATGGTGCCGGTGTATTTACCACAATTAATACCAAGCTTTCATCGGCAATCATTTCCTCAAACGATCGATACAATTTACTGTTACCATATTTTTCACGGGAGTCGTTATTATTTCTTTCCACTATAGCACTTAACTCAAACTGTGGATGATTATCAATAAACGGGGCATGAAAAACTTTACCACTCATACCAAACGATGCAATACCTGTTTTTATCATAATGCTTTAAATTACAAATTTGTCAATGCCATAAAGTTATTTTAAAAATGCGGGTTATCATGCTGTTTTACTACATAAGTTACAATCATCCTGTTTGTTAGTTTTTATTTTTATGTTACCGGCAGTAGTATTACTATCAGCTTTTGTTGCGTCGCACTCTTCAACTGCATATCACTAATCATCAGGAGAAGTCCGAAAGACGGTGAGTTCATAAGTCTGGCAGAAGGATAGATTTATTTTAAAAGTTCCTCTCGGGCTTCCGGGCTTTTTTCGAACCAATGCCCAATCAAACCTTGGCCTATTTGGTTTTGGCCGAATTATCTTTATTTTTACAGTCTGTAATGAAAATCATAGCATTTATATTGGCTACGTTTATGTTATTCCTGGCAGTAAAGCCCGGTATAGCCGTTATTTCATTACAAACAGCCGAACAAGGTTGTTGTGGTGGTTCTTGCACGCCTTCTTCCGACGAGAAAGAAGAAAAACAAGACCAACCCGAAAACAACAACCAAAATACCTGCAATCCCTTTCAGGCATGTTGTACTTATGTATCCCTGTGCGAAATGCGCCATTTCGAGTTATTGGCTCGTCCTGAAATGCCAACATCAAAAATATTCGGGCAATATCAATCTTCATTTGCTATTAACTATAGCCCCGATTTTTGGCAACCTCCCCGCTTGGTTTAATAATTAAAACAGTTGGTTGCTTGCATCATGCACGGTAACCCTATTTATTATTAAACATTTATAAAATCATTTACAATGAAACTAGTAAAATTATTAGCGGTAGTGTGCGCCTTATTTTTCATATCAAATACAGCATTTTCACAAACAACAAATAACAAACAAATTAAATCGGCCAGCATTAAAGTAAAAGGCGTAACCTGCTCAGGCGATTTAAAAACCATTGCTGGTAATGTAGAAAAGTTAGAAGGCGTAGT
Organism: Chitinophagaceae bacterium UBA4857; assembly: GCA_002399735.1. GTDB lineage: Bacteria > Bacteroidota > Bacteroidia > Chitinophagales > Chitinophagaceae > Terrimonas. The sequence continues at coordinate 99,903 of DHEF01000008.1, read as the reverse complement.
TAGTTGTGTAGCCGAAAAGCCGGGAGCAACTACAAAATTTGATGTAAAGTATGATCCCGCTGTAGTTACCGAAAAGCAAATTTATGCAGCCATAGAAGATACCGAAGGTTGCAAAGACCCTAAAGACAGACCTTACAAAGTAAAACAGTAAACTTTATTGTAAAAGCAGGCTAGCCCTGCTTTATAAAAGTGTACAACAATGCAAAAGCAATATGTTGTAAAGCTATATGTATGCCTGTGCAAAACAGTCATTGCATTGTTGTACGCTTATAACTTAAAATCAATGAAAATATTTTTATTCATTGTTGGTTTACTGTGTTCGGCTGTGCTGCATGCACAAATGATTTCCGGAAAAGTAACCAACGATAAAAATGAACCCTTAACCGGTGCCAATATATATTGGCTGGGTAATACACACAATAGCATTACTAACGAGGAAGGCATATTTGCCATAACAATACCGTCAACCGGTTCGCATCACAAACTGGTTGCCAATTATACAGGCTGCCAACCCGATACCATTATAGTTTCTTCACAGGCTTTTCTATTGTTTAAGCTAAAAGAAAAACTAAAACTGAATGAGGTTATAGTAAATGCAAAAAAAGACGGTATTAATGTGTCCAATCGTAGTGCAGTTAAAACCGAACAAATAACTCAATTGGAATTACGTAAATCGGCCTGTTGCGATTTAGCCGGTTGTTTCGAAACCCAGTTAACCGTACAACCACAAACCACCAATGTTATAACCAATTCCAAAGAGTTACGTATTCTTGGTTTATCCGGTGTATATAACCAGATTTTAATTGACGGTTTACCCCTGATACAAGGCTTGTCATACACGTATGGTATTAGCAGTGTGCCGGGTACATTGGTAGATAATATCTACGTATCCAAGGGTGCCAATAGTGTAATACAAGGTTATGAAAGTATAAGCGGGCAAATAAATGTAGAAACTAAAAAGCCCGAACATACCGACAAAATATTGGTAAATGCATACATGAACAGTTTTATGGAAAAACACCTGAATGTTAACTATACATTTAAGGTGGGTAAATGGAGTAACCTTACTGCTTTTCAAACCGTACAACCTGCTAACCGTACTGATGGGGATAAAGATGGCTTTTTAGATTTACCCTTACTTACCCGGTATATGTTAGCAAATAAATGGCGCTATGGTAATGAAAAAGAATGGGGTTGGCATAGCAGTATTGGTGTACGCTTTTTACATGAGCAACGCATTGGCGGACAAACTGATTTTAAAGCCGGCAGCGATAAGGGTAGCAACACCGTGTACGGACAAGCGGTGCGTATTAACCAACCTGAGCTAATGGTAAAAACAGGTTACAGATTTAACGATCAACAGCATATTGTTTTACATGTATCCACGTTTAACCACAACCAAAATACTTATTTTGGTACGCTACATTACAAAGCAAAACAAACAAATGTGTATGCTAATATTCAGCATGAGTTAAACTATAAAAACCACGACCTTAAAACGGGCATCAGTTACCGCCATTTGAATTTGAATGAGCAAATTGTATTTACTGAAAATAGCTTAGGAAGAACTTACGCCGGCACACACAAACGTTTGGAAAATATTCCCGGTTTGTTTACCGAAAACACCATGCGTTTTTTTGATAATAAACTAACCTGGATTGCAGGTGTAAGAGGCGATTACCATAACCAACACGGCGTTATGTTTACACCACGTACATTGGTTAAGTACGACTTTACACCCAATACCGTAGTACGTGCAAATATTGGTACCGGTTGGCGAACAGTAAACCTTTTTAGCGAAAACATTAACCTGTTAGCCAGTTCACGAGATGTTGTGTTTACTGAAAATTTAAATCCTGAAAAAGCACTTAACACCGGCATAAATTTTACACAAAAATTTAAAGCCAATAACAGCGATAATTTCTCTGGAACATTAAGTCTGGATTTTTACCATACCCGTTTTCAAAACCAGGTTTTTCCTGATTATGATACCGACCCAACTAAAGCTTATATTAAAAACTTTACCGGTAAAAGTGTAAGCAATGGTTTTCAAACAGAGTTAATGTTAAACATTTGGCAGCGTTTTGAAGTAAAGGCCGGATATACATTTTTAGATGTGTACCAAATGGTGAACAATGCCAAACAATTATTGCCATTTAATCCGCGGCATAAAGTGTTAAGCACATTTAGTTATAAAACCATCAACAATAAGTTTCATGCCGATGTAAATATTCATTGGTACGGGCAGCAACGTTTACCGGATACCAAATCAAATCCGGTGTTGTATCAGCGGCCAGATTTTTCTGACAGCTACACAACCCTAAATGCACAGGTAACATACAACTTTAAAAAAGTAGAAGTATATGCAGGTTGCGAAAACGTTTTCAACTTTCGTCAGCGGCAGCCCATACTTGGTTGGCAAGATCCTTTTAGTCCGTATTTTGATACCTCATTTGTATGGGGCCCAACACGTGGCCGCGAAGGATATATTGGTGTTAGGTTTATTATTCCTAAAAAGTAATGGGTTTATTGTTTATAAAAATCTACGGCTACATTTATTATGGTAGTAGATTTTTTTTATTACCGGCTGTGGCTCTATCATCGTCCCTTGCGTCGCACACTTGTACTTTCTGTTCGCTAATGAGCAGAGGAAAGTCGGGAAGACGGAAAGACCAAAAGTTAGAAAGTTAGGATGTGAGTAGTGAATAGTCAATAGTGAGTTTGTGATTTGCAAAAATTGCAGATGACTAGAAAAATAATACACCCGAACTATTAAATCTTAGATCAAAAAATCTGAGATCATAGATTAAATCCTAAATCCTAAATCAGAAATTCCAAAGCCGATGGGCTGCCTGACTGGTAGCAGTAGCAGCAACCGTGTGTTGGCCAATATGTGTGGCCGTTGTACTACTGCCAAAGGCGGGAACTGCAGCTGATTAAAGAACGGGACGATGAGAGCCCCGGTTATTATTAACCATGCCAATTGTTGATGATTATTGGAACTGGTGACTGGCCTGTTGCCGGGAAAAGTAAAAAGGCCCACTAGTAAAAACCAATAGACCTTTTATGGAAGGGACTAGCCTACATTACTTTACTATCACAACCTTCTCGGTAATCGTTTTTTCATTAGGTATTAGAATTTTTAACATGTACATGCCTGCGACCAGGTTTTCCAATGTAATTGTGGTTGTTCTGTCAGCAACGGGAATTGTGTTAAGTGTTTTGCCGGTTATGTCGCATAGGTTAATGGTTTCGTTGCCCGACAAGCCTGTAACGGTTATAAATGTTTTAGCGGGGTTGGGGTAAATGTTTATTTTCCTGTTGTTAAATGATACCTGGCGGATATGAGAGTATTCATATTTACCATCAAAGTCTGTTTGCTTAAGGCGGTAAAAATTGCGACCGCTGGCAGGAGTGTTATCCACAAAGCTGTAGCTGAGCTGTGTACTGCTACTACCACCGGTGGCTTTGCTGCTGACAAAGCCTATACTGCCCCAGTTGCGGCTATCTGTGCTTCTTTCAATTTCAAACCCTTTGTTGTTTTGTTCGCCTGCGGTTGACCATTGCAGTAATGTTTTGCTGTTTTGTTTTATGGCATCAAAACTTGTTAGTGTAGCTGGTAAAGGGAAGTAATAGTTTACATAAAAATCTTCAACCTCACCGTTGGTTAAACTTGTTGTACCGTTCATTGCTTTAGTAAAAGTGGTGTTTTGAGCGGTTGCTACTACCCTGATGACACCTGTACTTGCTCCGGTAGCTGTGCCTGTTACGGGAATGGTAACATTAAAGCTGCAGGTAAGTAACGCCGGGATAAGTGGTTTTGACCGTTATACCGGTTGTACATATATAATCATCCAATTTCGACATCGTCCTATTGTGTTAAACATCTTTATTATTGGCATTACTTTATTTGTAAATTCTATTTTGGTCATATACAACAAAAGAGTATAATTTTGTTTTTTGTTATTTTTTTATTAACCACATTTTAATATCTATTTGTTCCCGGTATCAGCACATAACGACCATCATTTAATACAGCTAATATCTCAGGATAACGAGCAGGCATTTGAGGAGTTATGGAGCCGTTATTGGAAGCTGGCATACAATACCGCCTACAAACGCCTGAAAGATGAGGACCAGTGCCGCGATATAGTACAGGATGTTTTTACAGATCTGTGGGTTAGGCGTAATACGCTAAATATTGAAAACCTGCCCGCATATTTAAGTACTGCTGTCAGGTACAAGGTTTATAAGACTTTAGCCAGGGCAAAGGTAAATACTCACTTCTTTGACACTTTTGAAGCCATGCTCAGGCCTGCCGGTAGTGCGGACAATGTGATTATTGAGAAAGAATTGTCTAAGCTGGCTCAGGCGTGGTTACAAACATTGCCCGAAAAAAGAAGAAAAATATTTAAACTACACTATATTGATAATTTAAGTACGAAAGAGATAGCCCAACAGTTGAATATTTCTCAAAAAACGGTTCAAAACCAGCTGGGCTTAGCATCTGATAGCTTCTATAAACAAGTGGTGCCTGTTATTGTATTGATGCTTCAAATAAAAACAGCAGTTTCTTAAGATAAAAAAAGTATTATTTTCTTTGGGAGTTTTGGCAATATGCGACACATATACAAAAACATACAATATTGTTGCAGCATAAATCACGAAACTATCTTAAAAAAATTATTCAAAAGTATCTCAGGGGTACCGCCTCTAAAGATGAAGAGCAATTTTTGGATGATTACTATCATTTTTTTGATAGGGAGGATAATATTGTAGAAACAATGGATGCAGGTTCCGTGCAAAAGTTAAGTGCCGAAATGTTTGCACATGTAAAACAAAAGAAGCAAAACTCCTCCTATAGTATCCCCTTCTACAAAAACAAAATTGCCTGGGCTGCGGCTGCTATATTATTACTTGTTTTCACAACAGGTATTTATATGTATACCAAAAAAAACCTTAACAATACAGCAACTACTTTGGCGCTAGATGCTAATCCGGCAACCAACAAAGCCTCGTTAAGGTTGGCCGATGGTAGTATTGTGCTATTAGATACGCTGAGTAATGGTATGCTAACCAGCCAAGGTGATGTTGGGATCTATGCTGCAAATGGCAGGCTGGTTTATCAGGGAACAGCAACTGAAAATTTATCTAATATAATTACAACACCACGTGGCGGTCAATATCAAGTTACGCTTGCTGATGGAACTAAAGTTTGGCTAAATGCAGAGTCTTCACTAGCATATCCTGTTGCCTTTAACGGAAAGGAAAGAAGCGTACAGTTAACAGGAGAGGCGTATTTTGAGGTGGCCCCCAATATAGAAAAGCCCTTTTTAGTGATTATTAACAATAAGGAACAGGTAGAAGTGCTGGGGACACATTTTAATATTAATGCCTATCCGGACGATTTATTACAAAAAACAACTTTACTGGAGGGGAAAATTAAAATCAAAATGTTACCTACTCAAACTACTGCCCCCAATCAGGAAATGTATTTAACACCGGGCCAACAGGCGGTAGTTAAGGAAAGTGGTATGGTACTAAACACAGCTCCAGACATAGATCAGGTGATGGCTTGGCGCAGAGGCAAATTTTATTTTGAAAATGCAAAATTAGAAACCATACTAAAAGAGTTTTCACGCTGGTATGATGTTGATGTAATTTATGAGGGAAATGAAAGTATGAAAGATAAACAGTTTTTTATGATAGTTAACAGAGATGTTCCGTTAAGCGAGGTACTGAAATCGTTACAGTCCAGCAATGTAAGATTTGAGATAAATGCAAAAAGGCTGATTATTAAATAACTAAAACCAACAATTTTTATACTGAAAACTTATGAGTATTTAACCAATTAACATTAATATGTTTTAACAAAAAGGCCTCTGCTACGAACAGAAGCCTAAGCGATTAGGTAAAACATATTAAAAGCGACTAAACCTTTATTTGTAAACCCAAATCAACTGCGAATGTATGCAATGTAGTGCTATTCAACAAAATGGCAGAAACCACCCGTGGCAAATGCCTCGCCAAATGCTATTAATTATGAGATTAATGTCCTTGCTAATGTTAGCTTTTTGTATGCAGGTAACTGCCCGTACAAATGGACAAACTATAAGTCTTTCGGTTAAAAATGCAACGCTAACCGAAATACTCAAACAAATACAACTTAAAACAGGGTATAATATTATTGCGGAGCAATCCCTTTTAAACAATACAAATAAAATAAGCTTCACTGTACAAAATACATCCGTACAAGAAGTGCTAAAACTGTCATTAAAAGATTTACCTATAGAGTTTGTTATAGAAAACAGAACTATTGTTTTTAAAAGGATAGTCTTAAAACCTGTTGAGGATGCTGCTGCTACAATAACGGAAGTGCCAGCGGTTGCAATGTTTACCGGTAAAGTAATAACTGCCGAAGGGATACCCATTGCCAAAGTGTCGGTTTATAATAATACTTCCAGAAAGGGAAGTACTACTGCCGATGACGGAACATTTCAAATTGAGGCAAATGTTGGCGACCAATTAATATTTACGCATATTAGTTTTAAACACAAGCAATTACAGGTGACATCTAAAAACAACATTTTTGTTGAAATGGAACCTGTTGAAAAAAACATGGATGAGTATGTGGCTAATGGTTATCAGACAATACGTAAATCTAATATGGCTGGTGCTATGTCAAAGGTTAAAGCCGAAGATTTAATTATAAATAGCACCACTACTGTCGAACAAATGCTTCAGGGTAAATTGGCCGGGGTAGAAGTTATCAACAGATCCGGTATGATTGGAACCCGTCAAACAGTACGGGTACGAGGAGTATCAACGTTGTTTGGTAATCAGGAGCCTGTATGGGTTGTTGATGGAATTATACAGGAAGACCCTTTACCATTTCAGGCAAAAGAGTTAAACAGGTTTAATCAGGAGCCTTCAAATTCAGAATTACTGAAAAATTTTATTGGCAGTACTATATCATGGCTTAACCCTTATGATATTGAGGAAGTGGTAGCCCTAAAAGATGCTGCTTCAACCGCAATTTATGGTGTTAAAGCTGCTAATGGGGTTATTATTATTACTACCAAGAGGGGTAAAACCGGCAGTGCACCGGTAATTAATTATAACGGCGGTTTTTCAACCGAATCAAAGTTGACCTATAACCGTATGAATTTGATGAACTCAAAAGAGCGTGTAGATGTTTCCCGCGAAATTTATCAGCGGGGGCTCATCTCCTCAGCCTCTTTGGATAATGTTGGTTATCAGGGCCTTCTGCAACAATATCTGGCTGAAAAAATATCCGGGGATGAATTTACTGCCGGTGTAAAGCAATTGGAAGTGAATAACACAGATTGGTTTGATATTTTATTCCAGCGGCCATTAAGTACTTCACACAATATAAGTGTAAGCGGAGGTAGTAGTAATAATAGTTACTACGGTTCTTTCGGTTATAATTCAAAACAAGGACAAGCTATTGGTAACAGCCAAACCAGTTATCAGGGGAGCATAAATTTTAATAGTAATGTTAATAACCGCCTCACTATATCGGCTAAAATAGCCGGTGATTATACAAAAACAAAAGGTTTTTATAGTGTAGAACCATATACTTATGCTGCGCAAACTACTCGTGTTATACCTGCATATAAGCAAGATGGTTCTTTAAGTTATTATCAAAGAGGGGGATATCGTTATAATGTGTTAAATGAATTAGGAAACACAGGAAACGTAAATTATAAAACCAGTTTGAATGCAAATATCAACCTGAGGTATCGTATAGGCAATGGCTTTACATTAGAATCTGTATTCGGAACAAATTTGTCTAATGTTCATGGTGAATCGTATGCATCTGAACGTACTCATCGCATAGCCTCACAGAAAAGATTGTATGAATATGGGCAATATGGCCCAACAACATCTCAATATAAGATGTCGCAGCTTCCCATAGGCGGTGAGTTAGCTATAATGGCTAATCGTAACTTTAACTATACCTGGCGAAACAGTGTTAATTATGCAAAAAATATAAAGGGGTTACATACTATCAGTAGTACGGTGGGGTATGAAATACGAAGCAACAGTTATAACGGCAATACACAAAACTTATTTGGGTATATGCCCGATAGGGGTAAAAGCATTATTTCGCCCCCTGCAACAATACAAAATGCTGTTGGTGGGCTAATAGCCAACCCTCTTTACAGTATAAATACCAGCCCTATGACCATAGTAGATACCAGGGCAAATTATGTTTCTTACTATGCTACCGGCAATTATACTTACGACAATCGTTATTCTGCAAACTTGTCAATACGTGGCGACGCTTCTAACCGGTTTGGTCAAGATACTAGAAGCAGGTTTAAACCTATTTGGGCCATAGGCGGCCGTTGGAATGTTGCAAATGAATCTTTCTTTAACCGAAAAAGTTGGATGAATGAATTAAGTCTGAGGGCTTCTTATGGTTATCAGGGAAATGTTGCAGAAAATTATGGACCTGATTTAATTGCAAGAATTCCGAACGGCGAAGATGGCATTAATACACTAACAGGGGAGCCAATTCTACGTATTGGTAGTTTGCCCTACACGAATTTGCGTTGGGAGAAAACACAGACAATTAACTTGGGTCTTGACCTGAGTATGTTTAAAGGAAAGGTGGGTTTAGTCGTTGATTATTACAATAAACGAAGTAAGGATTTAATAGTATTAAAGGATGTAGCTTATGAAAATGGTGTATTGCAAATGCCAATGAATGCCGGTACTCTATATAACTCCGGTATTGATATATCAGTTAATTTATTTGCAATTAGAACTACAGATTTCTCATGGTCGGTAGGCTTTAATGCCGGGAAAAATTTTAATAAAATTACCAACAGGCAGCAGCAAAACCCTACGTGGAATACTGCCCGTTCCGGAGAATATCATGTAAAAGGCTATGCCGTATCGTCTTTTTGGGTATTTGATTATACCGGTCCGGATGTTACCACAGGTGTGCCCGCCTTTAATATTCCCAATACAACACAAGATCCTTCCGGAAAATATGATGCTGTCGCTTTTATGAAATATGGAGGAAAGTTAAATGCTGATTTTAATGGTGGTTTTAATTCTTCTATTAGATACAAGGGGTTTACCCTTTCGTCTAATGCTTATCTTTCTTTAGGCGCACATAAAATTCTGGCACCTTTGTTTACTCCAGATATTGTGAACAGTACTCCCAATGAGTATAATAACTTATCAAAAGATTTGGTAAATCGTTGGCGCAAACCAGGCGATCATATATTAACAGATATTCCTGGGCTACCATTCTGGCGTGTTCCCACGGTAGAAATTCCTTCCGGATCAATTGCATTTGGTAATCAACTGCAAACCGGTTTTGAGTCACCTTACCTGCTGTATAACTTTAGCGATGCGAGGGTGGTTAACGCTTCATATCTCCGCATTAATAACATTAATGTCAGCTATACTTTACCGCAATTATGGGCTAAAAAAATCGCATCCAAAAGTTTGAGCATTGCTTACTCTATGGGAAATGTTCACACGTTTGTTAGCAAAGATTATAAAGGCATTGATCCTGAAGTGGCATCAGGTAGTCAGCCTTTATCCAGGACACATTCATTTAATATTTCAGTAGCATTTTAAAAAATGAAAATGAAAAAAACAACTCATCATATATACATTTTTGTATTATTCATTTTATTGTTAAGTACAATTGGGTGCAAAAAATTTTTAGAAGAACAAAGTCAGAGTGAAATAAGACCTTCTACCATTCAGGACCTTGTTGCCCTAATGACTGGCGAGGGATATCCGTACAGAACGGCTATGTTTCCTGCGTTAAACCTGCTTACCGATGATATACAAAGTAATGTAGGTCCGGGTTTGGAGAGCTTCAGAGCTGTGGCAATAAAAGGCAAAAGCGCATTTGGGTGGTCTCCAACAATGTTTGAAGATCTTACACTGTCTACTGGTCTAATTAATTCAACCGCTGTCAATATTTGGCAAACACTTTATACAAAAATTGCCGGGTGCAATACGGTATTGGCAAATATTAATAAAGTAATCGGAAGCGATAATGTTAAACAACATCTCAAGGGTGAAGCATTATGTATGCGAGCCTATTATTATTTTATGCTGGTTAACTTTTTTGGTAAACCTTACAATGCACCGGGTGTGAATCCAGAAAGTAGTTTAGGTGTTCCTTTGAAATTAAACATGGAAGTAACCGACTCATTATTTTCCAGAAACTCTGTTGCGGCGGTTTATCGCCAAATGGAAACTGATTTAAAAGAAGGGGCTCTGTTGATGGAAAACAATGTACAAAACCAGACCTTGTATAAGTTTACGCCATGGGCTGCTTATGCCATGCTCTCACGTTTGTATTTATACCAGGAAAAATGGGATGAAGCGATTGTATATGCCGATAAAGTTATTACAGTAAAGCCTACGCTTACCAATCTAAATACCTATAAACAAAGAGCTCCGGGCGGCTATTATATGTACAATAATGGAGTAGTAGATAACGCTAATCGTATATACGACCCGGTATTGAGCAAAGAAATTTTATGGATGTATCGCCCTGTTGGTATAGGAACCGGAGGGAGTTCAGATGAAGTATTTCCAACAGTCATAAGCCCCGGTTACGATAATAATAACAACCCGCCTTATAGTGTTTCTGATGCGTTGTTAGGGCTTTACGAATCGGCACCAATGACAGATACGGCTATTTATTTAGGCGATCTTAGGTCAAGAATATATGTAAATACATCCTTGTATTTTGCGAGCTTCTTTCCTACGATTACATATGGGTTTAAATTTATACCGGGCAGCAATGGAGTGGGCGGAAGCGGTATTCGTACTTCGGAAGTTTATTTAAACAGGGCAGAAGCAAAAATCCAAAAATTTATTGCAACGGGCAATGCCACATTAAGGGATGAAGCATTACAGGATTTAAACAAGCTTCGTACTCATCGTTATGATATACGCAAGGCTTATGAGCTAGTAAATATAACCAATGGTGCAACTTTACTTACATTTTGCCGAAATGAAAGACGAAGGGAGTTCCCTTTTGATGGTGAGCATAGATGGTTTGACTTAAGACGTTATGGTATGCCCGAGTTAATTCATCAATATGCAGAAACTGCCGGGTCCGGCGAAACATTTACATTGCCACAAGGTAGTAACCGTTATACTTTACCTATTCCTAAAGTTGTATTGGAGAGAAATGCCAAATTAGCGCCTAATCCATAATTAAAACATGTTTTTAATTGTAAAAGCTTAATTAATAATGAAACATATTATAACACCCCTCCTTTTTTTGCTATTTACATGTATCGTAATCACGTCCTGTTCAAAAAAAGAAGCCACATTACAGCCGTCAACTATTGATGAGATGACGTTTATATTACCTCAAGGTAATAACGATTATGATCAGCGTATTTTAAATTATTACAATCGTTTTGGTTCTTATTTATTGTACAAATTTTCCAACAAAGACGCACATTGGTCCATTACATCATGGGATACCTCCTACAAGTTAACACCCGCCGAACCTGCTTATATCAATAATCAATTAGACTTGTTAGACTCAACTTTTTTCAGATATTATACCGATTCTACTTTACGCAAATATCTGCCGACAAAAATGTTGCTTTGTAGTTCTCTAAAACATCAGGCTACTAATAACTACAATACCCAGGTAGATTGCTATTATTTAAATAACAGTACTTATACCTTTGTGTATCAAAATTTTCCTATTAACTGGGGCAGCAGCCGTATCCAACATATAAATGGAGTAAAAGATTCTGCCGTTATTTTCAGAGGGAATGTTAACTATGCATTTTTACGTGCAGCCGATGTTAACAACAAAATTCCAAGGCCGGTTGAGTTTACTATTCTTTCAGATTATACCACCGCATTACCTTTTGCTAATGTACAAACCGAGAGATATAAACGTGGCTTTTTGGTTGGTGGGTGGCCACATCCGGCCCAACAGCTTGATTGGCAAAACTACATACAGGCTATTGTACAAAACCCGTATTCATACTTATCCGATGCAACCGGCATTACTTCAGAAGATGCTACTCCTAAGGGAATTCTTACACCGGTAAAAGACCCCACTGGCCTTATTCGTGCCAAATATCAGATTATTGTTAATTACTATAAGAATAATTATAACATCAACTTACAACGTATAGGCAACGGCGAACAATAATTCTTTAATTATCTAAAAGTAAAATCATGTTTTATAAAAAAGGTTTACCCCAAGCGGGTATAGTAATTCTTTTTGCCCTATTGCAAACGGCATGTACTACCAGCCAAGCACCAGCAAGAAAAAAAATGCCGGGCTATTTAACGGCTGGGCAGTTTGAGTCGGATTACTATTTTAAAAGCAAAGCAAATAATTTAGAGAAGCTTAGTTTTTCTACTTCTCAGGATGAAGTAATGCTTAATGGAAATTCTACTACATGTTTGTCGGTGCCATTGCCAACAGCCGAGCATGATGCTCTCATCCTCTCCTTGGTACAGGAGTATAAACCATTAGCATCTTTACTGCTGGACAATTGGGCGAAAGAAGGACACAAGACTGTAATAATTGACCTTAGGAATAATCAAAAAGGTTCCGCTTCGCAGGCGCAATACGTAATAACTAAGGCCGAAGCGTTTTCTATAACGATTATGTTTCGTTGGGATATGGGTTCATCTGTAAGAGCATCAAATTTTATGTCATATTTAAAAGACGTGCCGGGATTAACTATTGTTAAATTATAATATCACAAGTAAAGAACTTTTAAACATCGAATAAAGGATTAAAGTAAAATAATGAAGTATACTAGAAGTATTAAAAGATCAGCTTTGGCCATCGCTTTTTTTATATGGATACAAAGTAATGCGCAAATACAAATTGGATTAGGTGCACCACAGCCTGAAAAAGTTGATACTGTTAAACCGGTTATCTCATCTCGTACAGCAATAAAGCCATACAAAGAAGTTGTAACAAAAGCGTTTAATACAAAAAAAGGGTTGTTTACAGTACACCAGTTTCAGGACAAAATTTATTTCGAAATTCCCGATTCAATTTTGGGTCAGGATATTATGGTTATTAACCGCTTGTTAAAAGTGCCGGGTGCGCATAAAATGTATTCCGGTGAACAGGTAGACGAAAGAACAATTTTTTTTGAAAAGTCAAAAGACTCTTCTATCCGTATTCGTTTTAATCTGGTTATTAATGAAGCCGATGCTAATAGCGATATTTTTAAGGCGGTAACTAAAGCAAGCAACAATCCGGTTGTAGCTATTTTTCCAATTTTGGCTTATGGTACGCAATCTGCAGTAATTGATATGTCAAAATATTTAAAGGAACGAAATTTTATTAACAGTATAGACCTTAATACAGAATTGGGTAAGAATACAAATGTTACAAGTATGAAAGACTTTAACATTGAGTCTATCAGAGTTTACCCTATAAATGTGGAGATTGCTATTAGTAAAACGATGGAATCAAGATCTTCCTTGTTGCCGGCAGGTACTCCTGCTACTGTTGAGACGAATACTTCTTTTATCGCATTACCTAGGCAGCCTATGCAGCGCAGGTTTTATGATCCAAGGGTGGGCTACTTTGCCGATATGATTTATGAGTTTGCTGATGGCCAACAAAAAACCGAGCTGCGCAATTTTATTGTACGTTGGCGTTTAGAACCAAAGCCGGAGGATATGGCTAAATGGAAAAGAGGCGAACTGGTAGAACCTTTAAAACCAATTGTTATTTATATTGATCCAGCAACGCCAAAACAATGGCGTCCGTTCTTAATTGCTGGGGTTAACGATTGGCAAAAAGCATTTGAACAAGCCGGATTTAAAAATGCTATTATAGGTAAAGAATGGCCCGAAAATGATACCACTATGTTTATGGAAGATGCCCGCTATTCTTTTATAAATTATCTGCCATCCGATGTAGCTAATGCTTACGGGCCAAATGTTCACGACCCGCGTAGCGGTGAAATAATACAAACCCATATAGGCTGGTATCATAATGTAATGGAGTTGTTGCACAACTGGTATATGGTACAGGCAAGTGCTGTTGATCCTGCTGCCCGCAAGGCAAAGTTTGACAATAAATTAATGGGTGAATTAATTAGGTTTGTATCCAGCCACGAAGTTGGACATACACTTGGTTTGCGTCACAACTTTGGTAGTAGCAGCCGCACACCGGTAGAAAGTTTAAGGGATAAAAAATATTTGGAAAAACATGGACATACTGCCAGTATAATGGACTATGCTCGCTTTAATTATGTGGCTCAACCCGAAGATAAAATCCCCCAAGAGTTACTTTTTCCACGTATAGGTGCTTACGATAAATGGGCTATTGAATGGGGGTATAAATTTATTAACGCACCCAACCCCGAGGCCGACAAAAAAATTGTAAACAGTTGGATAGATAAACGGATTGCAGATAACCCATTGTTGTGGTTTGGAGACGGAGAGGTTAAAAGATTTGATCCTGACTGTCAAACAGAAGACCTGGGCGATAACGCCATGATCGCAAGTGCATATGGTATAAAAAATCTACAACGAATACTCCCTAATCTACCTGAGTGGACTTATGAAGCTGACAAGTTAAACGAAGGGTTAAGCAATATGTACAAACAGGTAAAAGATCAATTTACCCGTTATTTAATGCATGTATTAAAAAATGTAGGTGGCGTACATTATACTGTAAAAAGTGAGGCCGCAGGAGGGGCTTTATATACCGTAACCGACAAAGCAAAACAATTGGAGGCCTTGGCATTTTTTAATAAAGAATTGTTCACTACCCCTCTTTGGTTGTTAAATAAAAAAGTATTGGACAAAGTTGTTTTTCCTGAAGGTGCAAATATTGTAGAAGACTTACAGGTACGTATGATTAATACCTTGTTAGATAAAGACCTGTTATTAAAACTACAGGCAAATCAAGCGCAGTTTAATAGCGATGCGTTGTCGTTGACAGACTATTTTCAAGTATTGCATAGCCAGATATGGAAACCTGTTTCAGGCGGTTCAAAAATTAAGGTTGATATGTACGAGCGCAATATGCAAAAAGCATATCTAGGCTCACTTACCGATTATCTGATGCTTAAAGATGGCATTTATACTGAAACAGATGTTGCCTCGTTGGTTAAATTTGAACTGGAAACCTTACAGGAGAAAATTTCCAAGGCAATTACTAATGCCGACGATAATATAAGCTTGTTTCATTTGAAAGATATGCAAGGTCGAATTAAAACAGCATTAAATCCCAACCTTACTGCAGGAAATTAAAAATAATTACACATTATCTATTAAATTTTTTTTCTCATGTGCGCTGAAAGGGGGCTTTTCTAAGCTCCTTTTCTTTTTTTTGTAAGTAGTCATGGTTCAATTACTTTAATGTTAAAACTCAAAATTGCTTCAATATATCAGCGTGCCCTCATCCTTCATACTATTAATTTTGTTATCATCGTTCCTCCTTTGATTGAACTTTACTTGCGTCGCACTTTTGTACTGCATATCGCTATTCAGCAATTATAAAAGCTGTTGCATTTAAAATGGTTTAAGCCATCACTAACATTGTTTGTGGACTTCATAGCACACGGTTTAACCCGTGGGCTATGTTTTAATAATAGCCTCCAGCTTTAGCTGTAGGAGAATAATTAGTTAGGAACCGGCCCGAATTAATCTGTAATAAGCCAACAATATATTTGGAATAACACAATGATGATGAACGATATGCACTCCGATTAAAATGCGGAGTACTGCCCCGAATCAAACGCACTGTGCCAAACTCGGGGTTAGAAACATAATGCCCAATAGAATTAATTCGATATTAGTTATTGGATTAGCCTCATTGATGCTTCGCGTTAATGCAGTACCACCGATAGAATCGGGGTGCACCTTGCAAAGTGGTGAGTTAAGTTGAAGGTGCACAAGTGTGCGACGCAACCAAAGCTTAATCAGGGGTGGGACGATAGTAACAAAAAAATAAACTATGTACCTTTTTTATTTTATAAGTTCAGTTGCAAACTATTTTTATCTTTAAAATAAATGCCATGCAGGAAATTTTATCAATAGTACCTCAATTGCCATCGCTGAATTTTGAGGCCACAAAAGAATTATATATACAAAATCTAGGGTTTACAATCATTGGAGAGTATCCCGATTTATTGTTGTTTACTATTAACGGACAGGAACTTCATTTTTGGAAATGCAGCGACAAAACCATTGTAGAAAGCAGCAGTGTGTACATAAGGGTGCAAAATATTGATGCATTGTACGAAAAGTATAAACCCTGGCAGCATCCGAACTCTACCCTTAGTAACAAGCCCTGGGGTATGCGGGAGTTTCATATATTGGACGATAGTGGCAATTTGTTGCGCTTTGGCCAGCCAATACAATAGTTTAGCTGTAAGCTACTGTTTATTAATTAATTGTAATGCTACATGGGTTTTATAATTACCCCCAAATATCTGCACGCTATTTTGTAACTTTGCACACTTAAAAATGAGGCCGGTACAGCATTATGGCAAATAAATACAGAGAATATCAGGGGCTTAACTTACCTGCTATGGAGCAGGAGCAATTAGCCCAATGGACAGATGAGCTAAGTTTTGAAAAAAGTGTAACTATACGTGATGGCGCAACTCCTTTTGTTTTTTATGAAGGTCCGCCAAGTGCCAACGGTATGCCCGGTATTCACCACGTTATTTCCCGTACGTTAAAAGATTTGGTTTGCCGTTATAAAACCATGCAGGGTTTTCAGGTAAAACGTAAAGGGGGTTGGGACACACATGGCTTGCCTATTGAATTAGGCGTGGAGAAAGAATTGGGTATAACCAAAGAAGATATTGGTAAAAAAATTACGGTAGAAGAGTATAACCAAAAATGCCGTGAAGCCGTATTACGTTATAAAGATAAATGGGACGATATTACCCGTAAAATGGGTTATTGGGTTGATTTGAATGATCCTTACATTACGTTTAAAAACGAGTACATTGAAACCTTGTGGTGGTTGCTGAGTGAGTTGTACAAAAAAGGGTTGTTGTACGAAAGTGTAAGTATACAACCCTATTCACCGGCGGCCGGTACGGGTTTAAGCTCGCATGAATTAAATCAACCAGGTACTTACAAAGATGTAAAAGATACCAGTGCCGTGGCTATGTTTAAGGCGGTACAAAATGATAAATCGCAGTTTTTGTTTGATGCATCAAACGGGGAAGAACTGTTTTACATGGCATGGACTACTACGCCATGGACTTTACCCAGTAACCTGGGTTTAACGGTTGGGCCAAACATTGATTATGTATTGGTAAAAACGTTTAATCCTTATTTGCATAATGCTGTAAACGTAGTACTGGCCAAACCTTTATTGGGTAAGTTTTTTAAACCCGAAGGCGAGAATGGGGATTTTGATGGCTACACGGCCGACACAAAATTATTACCCTGGAAAGTTGTTACTGAATTCAAAGGCAGTCAATTAGAAGGCTTACAATACGAGCAATTATTACCTTACGAGGCCAACTCATTAACTGCGATACACGAAATAACTCCAGGTGCGGAGCCTTTCCGTATAATGGCGGATAGCTTTGTAACTACCGAAGATGGTACCGGTATAGTACATACGGCGCCTGCTTTTGGTGCAGATGACTATAAAGTGGGTAAAAAATACAATATTGGTATTTTAACCTTAGTCGACAAACAAGGTAAGTTTTTAGAAGGTTTAGGTGAGTTTAGCAGCCGTTATGTAAAAAACTACAAAGACGATGCAAACTATGTGGACGTAAATGTTGATATAGCCGTAAAACTGAAAAAAGAAAATCGTGCCTTTAAGGTAGAAAAATACGAACACAATTACCCGCATTGCTGGCGTACAGATAAACCCATTTTATACTATCCATTAGAAGCATGGTTTATAAAAACCTCGGCTATTAAGGAAAGAATGGTGGAGATGAACAAAACCATTAACTGGAAACCTAAAAGTACCGGCGAAGGCCGTTTTGGTAACTGGCTGGAAAATATGGTGGATTGGAACCTGAGCCGCAGCCGTTTTTGGGGCACACCGTTGCCTATCTGGAAATCGGTTGACAGCGATGGTAAATACATTGACGAGAAAGAAGGCGGTGAGCAAATTTGTATAGCCACTATTGCACAGTTAAACGAGGAAATTAAAAAAGCGAACGAAGTACTGGGTGGCGATGTAAACAAAAATTATTTACACGAAGGTATATTGGATTTACATAAACCTTATGTGGATGATATAATACTGGTGAGCCCAACCGGCAAGCCCATGAAACGTGTACCGGATTTAATTGACGTTTGGTTTGACAGTGGCGCCATGCCTTATGCGCAATGGGGTTTGGATTACGAAAAACTAAAGGCCGGCGACCCTAAACCATTTAAAAATAATTTTGACGGTGCTTTTCCTGCCGACTTTATTTGCGAAGGCGTTGATCAGACTCGTGGGTGGTTTTACACCCTGCATGCTATTGCTTCATTGGTGTTTGATTCTGTTGCTTACAAAAACGTAGTAAGTAACGGTTTGGTGCTGGATAAAAACGGCAACAAAATGAGCAAACGCCTGGGCAATGTGGTAGATCCGTTTACGACCATTGAAAAGTATGGGGCCGATGCTACCCGCTGGTATTTAATTACCAACGCATCGCCATGGGATAACCTGAAATTTGACATTGAAGGTATTAAAGAAGTACAACGTAAGTTTTTTGGTACCTTATATAATACTTACCAGTTTTTTGGTTTATACGCCAATGTGGACGGTTTTTCGTTTAAAGAAGCGTATGTACCGGTAAAAGATCGTCCGGAAATTGACCAATGGATACTTTCCAGCCTAAATAGTCTGGTTAAAAAAGTAACTACGGCTATGGATGATTACGAACCTACACAAGCCGGCCGTTTAATAGAGGATTTTGTTGATGAACATTTAAGTAACTGGTATGTTAGATTATGCAGAAGACGTTTCTGGAAAGGGGAGTATGAGCATGACAAAATATGCGCTTACCAAACTTTGTATGAGTGTTTGGAAACCATTGTACGTTTGATTGCACCTACAGCACCATTCTTTAGCGATACCGTTTTCCGTAACTTAAATGCTGTTTCTCAAAGGTTTACAGAGGAGTCGGTACACCATGTATTGTACCCGGTGGCTGATGAGGCTGTTATAAACCAAGCCTTGGAAGACAGAATGCAACTGGCACAAGATGCAAGTTCTTTAATATTATCATTACGCAAAAAGGTAAACATTAAAGTACGTCAGCCCTTACAAAAAGTATTAATACCGGTATTAAGTGCTACTATGAAACAGCATTTACAACAGGTAGAAGATATCATCAAATCGGAGGTAAACGTAAAAGAAATTGAATACCTGAGCGATACAGACGGTTTTATCAGCAAAAAGATAAAACCCAATTTTGTGGCCCTTGGTAAAAAACTGGGTGCCAAAATGAAGGCAGTATCCACAGCTTTATCACAATTTGGGCAAAATGATATTACCCAATTTGAAAAAGAAGGAAAATATAGTTTGTTAATTGATAACGAACACGTAATATTACAGATAAACGAAGTTGATATCAGTAGTGAGGATATCCCGGGCTGGACTGTAGCGAATAAAGGCAGTTTAACCGTAGCACTTGACATTAACATTACACCCGAATTAGAGCAGGAAGGTAATGCCAGAGAGTTTGTTAACCGTATTCAAAAAATACGTAAGGACAATAACTTTGACCTGACAGACAGAGTGATAGTAAAGGTAAGCGGGGCTGGAGCGCTACAAACTTCGTTAACATTGTTTAAAGAGTATATTTGCGCCGAAGTTTTAGCAGATGAGCTGGAATTGGAGGCTGAAATAAACGGAGGTACTGACATTGAAGTCAATGATATCTCCTTCAAAACGATTGTTTTAAAAAAAGAAGGCTAATTGTATGGCAACTAAGAAAAAACCTGCAGTAAAGAAGCCGGCGGCAAAACCCGCCGCCAAAAAGGCAACAAAACCCGCTCCTAAAAAAGCAGCGGTAAAACCTGTAGCTAAAAAAGCGGCTCCTAAGCCTGCGCCCAAAAAGGCAGCGGCAAAACCTGTAGTTAAAAAAGCAGCAGCAAAGCCTGCCCCCAAAGCAGCGCCTAAAAAAGCAGCACCCAAACCCGCTCCTAAAAAAGTAGTAGCGGCAAAGCCAGCTCCCAAGCCTGCGCCTAAAAAGGCAGTAGCTAAACCGGCCGAAAAAGCAGTAGCAAAACCTGCTCCTAAACCGGTAGCAAAAGCAGCCGAACCAGCTGTAGCAAAAAAGGAAGCGGCTCCAAAAAAAGAAGCCCCCAAAAAGCCCGAACACGAATTTGAATCATTGGTATCGGTAAAACCCAAGCCAACACCAGTCGTAAAAAAGGCACCGCCAAAACCCGCAAAAGTTGTTATGCCTAAAATAGCAACCCGTACTGCGGTTAGATATGAACCCGAATTCACAAAATCAGTATTAGACCCCATGCAGGAACAAACAGGAAATATTATCCGTTATTCAGATGCCGACCTGGCCGAGTTTAGAGAAATTATTATGCGCAAACTGGATGCCGCTAAAAAAGAGCTGGCATATCTGCAAGGGCTTATTACCCGCCGCGATGAAGGTGGCGATATGGACGAAGCCCGTTACATGACAATGGAAGATGGTAGTGTAAGTATGGAACGTGAGCAGCTAAGCCAAATGGCCAGCCGTCAAATCACTTTCATCGATCACCTGGAAAAAGCCATCATGCGTATCGAAAACAAAACCTATGGTATTTGCCGCGTTACAGGTAAGTTAATCGATAAAGCCCGTTTACGTGCCGTGCCACATGCTACTTTAAGCATCGAGGCAAAACAAAATATGAACAAATAATAATTGTTTACAACTTAATAATGAAAAGCGCTTAGTTATAAAACCTAAGCGCTTTTTTTATTAGTAAATAGAATGGTTTTATGGGGTGCCCCTCGTTCCTCGGGTCGGGCTATTCGCTATATCTTTTGCCCCAATAACACAATTGCCACGCTTCGCAAAAGGATGCCGCTGCTATCCCTCACCCGTTTTAATGCATATTGGTAAAACTCAAATAGCAGCAGGTAAATTTTCTGCACACTTAAAATAGATTCTATTCTGTTTCTTATTTCCTACTTTTGATTATTATTAAACCAAATACTTAAGACTTGCTAAGTGTTTTAATTGCCGATGATCATTTGCCCGTTCGATTTGGGATAAAAATGCTTACAGAAGACGTGTTGGGTAAGTGTAATATTAGTTTTGCAACCAACGGTATAGATCTGTTTGAAAAGCTTAAACAGGAAACTTACCATATGATGATTACCGACCTCAATATGCCTGGAGTAAATATCATGCAGTTAATTCCACAGGCGCTTTCTTTACAACCTAAACTACGCATACTGGTAATTAGCGTAAATCCGGAAGCTGTTTTTGCCAGACGTTTATTAGCATCAGGAGTGTATGGATACCTTCAGAAGGATGCTTCTGATGATGATATGGTAAAAGCGATCCGTAATATTTCATTAGGGAAGAAGTATATTTCTTCCACCCAATTACAAGATATATCCTTACTAGTTGGCAGCGATAGCCAAATTAATAATCCATTCGAAAAACTTTCAACAAGAGAAATGGAAGTGCTTTTATTACTCTTAAAAGGTAATGGACCGTTAGAAATTGCCAATGAACTTAATATCAGTGCTTCTACGGCTAGTTCTTTAAAAGCCAGAATTTTTGAAAAATTAGAAGTTTCAAACCTAATTGAGGTTAGCCGAATGGCTCAATTATATGGTCTTGCTGAAAATAACGGGGGAGCTGTATCGTAAAAACTGTTCCTTTACCTATCTCGCTTTCTAAAAATAATCTCCCTCCAATTTTGTTTAATAAATCTTGTATTAATGTACTACCAATGCCAGCTTTGCCGGCCTCTTTATTTCCTGTAAAAGTATCAATTAATTCTTGGCTCATACCGGTACCGGTATCTGTTACAGATATATAAATATTCTCTTCGCTCATGTTTGCAAGCATATGAATATTGCCATTGTATGTGTATTTTATAGAGTTATCAACCAGGTTACGTAAAATGGCTGTTAATAATTCTGGATCGGTTTTGCACATTAACTTAGTTGGCGTAATAGTTAATGTGTTTTTCTGATAACGGGCTATCTCCAAATAAAGTTCCTGGATGTTTAAAAAAATTGTATTCAAATCCACATTTTCTATTCTTAACTTGTATAAACCATTTTGGGTACTTGTCCAGGCAAGAAATTGATTCGTGTAACCGTATATTGAACTGGCACTGTTTTTAATCTCAGCTAAACGTTCTGAAACGGATTGTTCAGTAAGTGCTTTATGGTTTTTTGCAAGCCGTGTACTCAACATTTCTAAAAACCTTAAAGGCGATCTCAAATCGTGTAATACCATTGAAACCATCCTGTCTTTCATACTATTACTTTCCTGTAATTGCAATTTTGATTGGGTAAGCTCAAAAACGGTCTTACTTAATTCATCTGTTCTTTCCTGAATTTTTTGTTCCAAACTATGTGCACGTATTTTTAACTTTTTTGTACGCCATTGTGTAAACAAATACAACCCACTAATGAGTGTTAATATAAGTAATGAATAAAACCACCAGGTGTTATAAAAAAAAGGGTCTATTAATATTGGAACTTTAAGGTAATAATATTTGGAATGATTATTCTCTTCAACTTTTCTAAACACCAGATTATAATTTCCAAAAGGTAAATTCTGAATAATCACTCTGTTATCTTCATTTAATTTTTGCCAGGACGAGCCTGTCCCTTCTATCCTGTAATCAATAGAAAGATTTTCTTTATTTCCATAGTATGGACAACTTATAGTTATTTCCAACAAATGACTTCCGGGTTGGAGTTTTGCAATTGTATTAAGAGATGCCTTGTTGCCATTTAAAATAAGATTATCAATATAAATATCATTACTGGCAAAGACGGGTGATGTTTTTTGCGGATAAAACCATACCAAACCGTTAATAGATGGAAGTGAAAGTATACTATCTCCAAACCATATATAGGATGGTGTACAACCTCCATTAAACTCGTTGCTTCGTAAGCCGTCATCCTTGTGGTACATATAAAAATAAACATCTTCAGTATTGCCAGCTGCATAAGCTAATAATGCAGAATGCGCTACTTTAAAAAGGCCATTATTAGTAGGCAACCAGAAGTTTCCTCTTCCGTCGTCAATAAAAGAATGTACGGTTTTTAATGAATTTCTAGGTCCAAATGGAAATGCAGATAATTTACGCTTATTGTATAAAAAAAAACCTTTCCCATAACTGCCTATCCAAACTCGATTGTTATTGTCTTTATGTAATGACCAGATATTGATAGAGTCTAAAATATGATGTGAAAAAGTGTTGGTTGAATAATTGTACCACTTAAGCCCCTGATTAGTACCTAAAAGAAACAAGTCATCATCAAGTTGCAAACCTGTTGTCACAGAAATGCTGTCAGGTAATTTCTTCATCATAACCGTATTGTTTTTTTTAAGCGTTCCAAAAAAATAACGGGTAATAAAATATATATCATCGGTTTTATGGTCAGGGAAAATTGCCCTTAATCTACTGTCAAGTATAATTATTGAATCGTTTCTTTTAGTTTTTATATTGTACTTACAAAGATTATAGTCTACATCAGTATAAATAAAACCACTTTTATCCATAAAGGCAGCACGGTTAGGTTTTATATTTAATGGATATATTTTAGGTAAACTATTAGAGCTATTATAACAAAGATTTCTGGTTAGTAATTCTTGCTCATTCAGTTTTAGTTGTGTATAAAAGCTATTATCATACTGGTAGTCGGGAACAAAAGGATAATCAAATACCGAGGGTTGAACAATAAAAAGGCCGTGTGTATTGGAGCCTATCAAATACTTATTTTCTTTCTTGAGGTAATGTATAGCTGAAAAGCCTTGAATTTCAATGTTTTTTATTACCCTTTCACTGTATATTAATCCATTTTTTATATAAAGTCGGTAAATATTTTTACCTGTGTATAAATAAGTTCCTTCTGAGCCCCACGTTACACGTAATAAATTTTCTTGGATACCGGACTCCTCCATAATATCGCCTTCAATCTTCGTAATATTTGGTAATAAGCGTCCTTTATGCCAGGCAATCAATTTACGTTTAGGTTGTATGGCAATAACCATGTCTTCTACTAAAGTCGTTCTTTCATATTCTTTTGCGTGTATAGTATCTACAACATTAATCTTTTCATTAGCAATATAAAAAAGATGATTTTTTACAGTTACATATACACCATGGTCGGTTGTATAGATATAGGAAAAATTAACCGAGTGATTTTTTTTACCAAGTTCTTTTATTAGTTGGTCGGTTGATTTTTTATATATAGCGTAACCAGCATGTATAGGTATTATACTTTGGTTTTTATTAACCCTCGGAATGGGCGCTTCATGTTGTGATAGCTTATGTATTTCAATAATCTGACGATTTTCTCCCTTTGCTAATAAAGTTCCATCGATGGTGTAAAACAATGACTGTATCCTATCGGTATTTAGTCCTTCAATATCAGAAGATGTAAAAATTTGAAAACTTCTACCATCATAACGTACCAATCCCATTTCTGTAGATAACCAGCAATAACCTGCTTTGTCAATTTTAATATCCTTTACACTGTTCTGTGGTAGCCCATTCTCAGTATTATAGTTAGTAACCCTGTAATCAAAAGTTTGGCCAATGCATACGTTTAGGGTGTTAAACCAGAAAGCGATTGATAAACAGCTTTTCAATTTCATAACTTATTCTATCAATGAGCAATATATATTTTTTGGTACTGGGTATTGCTTTTGTAGCTAAAAAGCCACAAAGTTTAAAAAAGTAACTACAATTTAAATATACAAAATTGTAAAATTTTGCATTGTCAATTTATAATAAAACTTAATAAATAAAACTTTATATCAAACCTCATTGAAAAAAAAGGTAAAAACTCTCAATATTCATCATGAAAAGCAACACCTTCTTAATTATTGTTTAAACGGTTAAGGAAAATCAAGAATTGGATAATATTCTTATTGTCCAATCTTTTACTTTTTATTTATAACAGACGTTGTAGAGGGTTTTATAAACAATATTGTTGCTTAATAGGCTGAATTAGTTGGGCAAAAATCTTTTAACAAAGAAACTTACTAATCTATAAAAATAAAACATACTGCATGTAATACTTTAAGTAAGCAGTGCTAACCAAATATTAATACCAAAATCAAGATGACAAAAGTAAATACACATATCTTATTCATTGTCTGTATAAGTGTGACATTATTACTACACAAATCAGTATCAGCACAAAACTGCACACCTCCTCCGGTCGGGTGTGCTAACACTGACTTTAGTAATTCATTTTTAAATAGTAGTAATCCTAACACCATAGAGTATGATAACATGGTGTCTACTTTTCATAGTACCATGGCTCGTCAGGCAAATGGTAAGGTATTAGTTTGGGGCGAACGGATGAATTATAATGGATTAGATAACGTTCGCACACCAGTAGAATTAAATAATATTAGGTATCCTTTAGTGGGTGATATTTTACGCTTTACTGCCGGGTCACGGGATATGAACAATGTTCAACATTGTGTTCTCACTACTAATGGTCTTTATGTATGGGGTACTCCGGGTATACTGGTTTCATCTGACATAAAAAGCACAAATACAATGACACGTTTAAATATTAGCGGTAATGCTACAGGTCTTCCTACAGGGGTGTTGCCAGGCAATGTAAAAATGCTTTTTGGTAGCTATAAAACCTTGGTACTTGTTACTTGCAACGGCGAAGTTTGGGTACTCTCAACAATAGGACTAAAAAATGGTGACGGCACAGATGATCAGGCTTCCCAGCATACCTACTGGCATCGGGTAAAAACTAATCAAACCGGAAATCCATTTTTGTCTGATGTGGTAGCAGTAAGAGGAAGCTCCTATTCTTTAATGGCCTTAAAAAGTGACGGTACTGTTTGGACCTGGGGTGAAAGATGTTATTTGGGTAATGGCTCAGATATGGCACCTCTGACTTATGCTACACCAATGCAAAACCTACCCGGCACACCTAAAATGATAGGCATGACACAAAGCTATGACCGAAGGGAAAACACCAATATTGATAAACACACTGTAACCTATTATATGCTAACTACCACAGGGAGGGTTTACTCCCTTGGTAGTAACAGAAGCAAGGAGCTAGGTGCATTTCTTAGCCATACAACTACACCATTTGCCGAACAAAAAAACTGGGTTCAGGTTCAAAAGTCAGCTACATCCGGCGATTTTCTTACTAATGTTGCATGGATAAGCCCGCAGGAGCATGATGGCTATTATGCAGCTATTAACACTTTAACGTTTGACGGAAAGGTATATAGCTGGGGTGTTAATGCCTTAAACATGTTGGGCTTAGGCAGTACCTTCTATAATGATCCTACTCCTCACCCATCAGGTATTAATGAAGTGGATAAAATAATGGCAGTAGAAAGCGGCGGGCATACCACTATTCTGGTAAAACAGTGTACGGGTAATTACGGCTATGTAGGACATAAAGTTAATGGCAGTATGGGAGATGGGGCTACTGGAGACCTTACTGTTCCTTCTTACAGTTTTTCAACTGCTGCTTTAGACCTTTGTTCAGCTCCCGCCAGGGCAAATATTTTAAATACTCCTGACATAATATGCGCTGCCGCCCCAATTACTTTACTTACCAATAATAATGTAGGTTCCTTTAGTATATTAAGTAGCAATGCTATTATCAACAGTTCCGGTACCATAACATCCGTTACTGGCCCAGGTCCTGTAACAGCACGTTATACTTTAAATGTGGATGGATGTATTTCAAGTGCTGATATTACCATGCAACAACATGACTTTGGAAACTTAAATCCCGCTCGATGGACGCCAGCTTCAGCCACAACTGCAGCCAATAATCAGGCTTGGTTGGGTAATGATTTCCCTACTGTAGAATGTGCTACTAACACTAATGACGGTGCGGATGGGTTAAAAATTTATTCGGCCGGATCACCAGTAAGTGGTGACGGAACTTTATCTAATCCGTTTATTGTAAAAGGGGCGCAAACCTATAGTTTTCAGGTAACTGTTAACGGTACCGGTGTAGCTAAACCTGTGTATTGGGCTGTTTGGTATGATGTAGATGGTAATGGAAGGTTTATTGATGACGAAGACGTTTTTTACACAGGCACTGTCATTCACAATGGTTCAGCCGCTACAGCCAGTTTTGATGTTACCATTCCGGTAACCGGTACTGCTGTTGGTGCAAATACAGGTGGCATTAGGGTAGTTGCAACGGCAGAAGACCATATTTTAGTTAAAGGAATGGATGGCGGGGCGAGTTTAACCAACGGAGAAGTAGAAGATTTTTATGTACGTTATTACTTCCCATTACCCGTTACACTGGCAAATTTTGATGCAATAAAAAATGGCAACAAAACTTTGCTGCAATGGTCAACCACAAGCGAAAACAATAACAACGGGTTTTACATACAACGAAGTGACGATTCGAATAACTGGACAAATTTGGCATTTGAGAATAGTAAAGTGTCTAACAGTAATCAAAAAACAGACTATTCCTTCGTCGACCAGGCACCACTCAAAGGCATCAACTACTATCGTTTAAAGCAAGTTGATTTAGATGGGAAATCTGAATACTCTTATATTAAACAAGTAGCTTTCAATACTAACAATACTATAAGTATTTATCCCAATCCTGCTAATCAATTGGTAACTGTTAACGGATTGGCAGGTAATGAAACTATCAGGCTCTTAGATATAACAGGCCGTGTAGTAAAAACATTAAAGGCTTCCAATAGATCTATTACAATAACGTTGGAAAACCTGCTAAAAGGAATGTATCATATTCATATTATTACTACAAATGGCGAAGTGTTTTCCGAAAAATTAATAAAAGCTAAATAATTCTTTTAGGGTTAAAATTTTCAATTGTCTGTCAATTGTCCGGCATGGCATGTTTGTTAAATGCTTATTTATAATTGAAATGCCTAAAGATTTAAAATGGTGCAATATGTTCTTAATTATTATTGAACATATTGCACCAAACAATCCCCTCAAAACTCAGTATTAATAATTATATATGCAATGAAAACATGGCTGGTGAAGAATTAGGAGTATATATTTTTGTTTACCAGCTTCGGTTCCCTGATTTATCGTCCCTTGCGTCGCACACTTGTGCACCTGTAACTTTACTCAGCATTTCCGCAAAGCGGAACAAGTAGTGCAAGGGGTACCCAGACTCGTCGGTGGTACTGCATTAACGCGAAGCATCAATGAGGCTAATCCAATAACTAATATCGAATTAATTCTATTGGGCATTATGTTTCTAACCCCGAGTTTGGCACAGTGCGTTTGATTCGGGGCAGTACTCCGCATTTTAATCGGAGTGATTGTAACTTTACTCACCACTTTGCAAGTTGCATCCCGATCCGATCCTATCGTGTGTACACATTTTTTAAGTTATAACGCCTCCCTTGTCAATTGCCTCCAGCTTTAGCTGGTGGATTTGGTTAGGTATGAAAATGGCTTTAGCCAAATTTAAAAAGCAGGGTTTTGTGTTTAATAATGATGCCTGATATTTCTTCTTAGCCATAAAATATAAACATTCGACCCACTTCGGGGTCGTAAACCCTTTTTGCTGTTCTTTTTCTATTAACATACCATCCCTTTGGGATGGAGCAACAGTTGCCTTTTTTATCAGTAATGCTTGTTTTATAGCTTTCGATACCGAAGGTATCGCATGTTAATAACAGTAGCTACAACAGCTAACACGACTCCGTAGGAGTCGAATGTGATTTTAGTAGCCGATATACAAGTGATTAAACTACTGTAAACAAAACCAACGCCTGCTAATTTTTATGCCTTTTACGTGCTATACAGTTGTAAAGACAAACTTGAAAGCATAAAAGTTTATTATTAAAAAATGTGTACACACGATAGGACTTGTCGGTGGTACTGTATTAATTCTATTGGGCAATGTGTACACCTCTCTACTCTTTTGTGAAACCCTCATTTTCAAATTTTCAAATTGTTTTCTATTATCTACCAGTACTTTTAGCAAGTATTGCGTAAGTGGTTTTTTATAAACTACATTAATAGCTGCTTGCTACAAATTATTTTAAATATTTCTGTAACATTTCTTCATCTGGTGTATTTATATTTTAAATGAGTTTCGAAAGTATATACAAAATATATTCTCCAAAAATATTCAGGGTTTGTCTGGGTTATTTTAACGATGCCGAAAAGGCAAAAGATGTAACCCAGGAAACATTTATTGTTGTGTTCGAGTGTTTAAGCAGCTTAAAAAACAAGGATAATATTGCAGGATGGATTTACAGAATTGCTACTAATAAATGCTTGCGACAACTGCAGAATGAAAAACGAAATGAACTACTCCCTGATTACGATTTTTCAAACATGGAAGACAAAGAAGCCGCTGTGCCGGAAGAAGCTTATTTAAGACTGTGGCAATATATAAATGAATTGAATGAACTTGATAGGATTATTATAGGCTTATACCTGGAAGATTTGAATCAGGATAAGATAGCGGAGATTGTAGGCCTGAGTCACGCAAACGTTAGGGTTAGGGTACACAGGATAAAAGAAATTTTATCAAAAAAAATGAAAATGCATGAGTGATAATTTTGATAAACTAAAAACCACCTGGCTTTCAGTAGATAAAGGTTTGTTTCCTGATGTAGAAAAAGTACAAACCGAAATCTCAAACATCAGAAAGAGAAAAAATAAACAAGTGTTACTGTGGTATACCGGTGTTATTGCTTTTTCAATACTTGTTATCTGGTATGTGCTGTATACTGATGAATTAAATAGTGTAAGCGAAAGTATTGCGGAGTTTATACTTCTGTTTACGTCAATATTCCTGTTCTATAATGCACGGAAGACGATTAAGCATCAACAGAAAGAATACATGTTGCACAATGTTGATTTTGTAAAAAATATACAAGATAATGAGGTTAAAAGGCGGTATAAAAAAGTTCTTATAACCTGTATTTGTAGTACTCTTTTTGCAATAGCAATATTCCTTCATTTTTTAGATAATCTAATTGCTTCGTCTCTATATCTTATTATAGCATCCATATTATTAGTAGTTTTTCTTTTGGTTATATGGGTGGTAGTAAAGCCTCTTTATCTTAAAAGAATGACTACAAAAAACAAACAGTTATTACAAAAGTCAGCAACGTTTTTAGCTAACATAAATAATTTATAATGAAATCAGTATTAGTAATTGCCCTAACCATATTATGTAGTTCACTTGTCGCACAAACAAAAGTGATAAAGCATAATGATGTTAAAAGAAGGTATATCGTCTATACGCCTAATGGATACGATTCTATGAAATATTATCCGGTAATTTTTAATTTTCATGGTGGCGGTATGACGCCTGCCGAACAAATGTTGTACACTAAATTTAATCAGGCGGCAGATAAGTATGGTTTTATTGCTGTTTATCCCAAAGGGATTAATGAAGATTGGAATGTTGGCTTTGGAATGTCTTATAAAAATGGAACTGATGATATAGGGTTTACGGAAGCTTTGTTAAATCAGATTGAGAAAGATTATAAAATAGCACCAACAAAAGTTTTTGCAACAGGCTTGTCCCGCGGTGGTTTTTTCTGTCATAGAATTGCAGCCGAATTGCCTCACCGATTTTCGGCTGTAGCAAGTATTGGTGCCTCATTACCCGATTCGGTAGCGTATTACAATAAATCAGAAAGTGAGATTGGCGTTTTGATTGTTAATGGTACAGCAGATAAAGTAGTTAATTACAATGGGAAAGCAGGCGGCTACGCTTCGGCATTAAACACTTATAAGTACTGGAAGAAGGATAAATTTACTAGCGAAAGTTCCAGTACAATCAATAAGATCAAACATGATAGTACTCATGTAAAAATCCTACAGTCATCTTTTGGGAAAAAATCGGTAGTCTTGGTTTCTATTGAAAACGGAGGGCATACTTGGCCGGGTGCCGATGATTTTAATGTAGGCCTACCTATTGGATTAACCACAAAAGAAATTGACATTAACGATTACATGTGGAATTTTTTCAACGGACAGAAATAACAAGATAAAAGCTTTTGCCCCCCCGCCAGATGTTACACTATTTATTGTCCGACTATTAATACAAAGCCCAAGCGTTAAGCTTGGGCTTTGTATTAAAATATAGGATGAATGGTTTCAATTTAATGAAAGTACTTTTAGTACGTTTAAACATCTTGCGGGCTGTAAACAGTTTTTTGATTAGCCGGTATATCATTCAAGTGGGGCATTTCACCGTTCCGGTATTCTCTGTAAAGTCTTGTAATATCTTCCGTTGAATCGCCAATAAATGGTCCGTGAGAAACTATCGGAACATGGTGCGATTGAGCAGCATACAATACAAAATGTGTATCATTAGCGGAGGATAGAAACTCAATTTCACTCGCTACATTTTCTGTTGACTTATTTAACCAACCTGATTGTCCTGCTACAATTGTTTCGTTTGCTATTGTAACCGATCCTTTTAGTACATAAACTAATCCGTTATAATTAGCAGGCAGTTGCTGCACCACTTGTTGATTGTTCTTAATCTTAAAGTCAACCAATGTAAGCGGTGTATAATTTTTTAGCGGCGAAACCAAACCATTGCTCGATCCGCTGTACACCACTATTTCATAGTTATCGGTTTTTATTGCCGGCACATCTTCCAATAAAATTTTTTGCCAGCTAGGTGTTACCCATCTTTGGTTGGGTGGTAAAGCAAGCCATACCTGCAAAATATGTATATTTTGCTCCGTAGAAATTTCCTCGGTATGCACAATGCCTTTGCCTGCAGTCATTATTTCAAAACTACCGGTTGGCCAATCTTCTTCGTTGCCTTTTAATACCAACGTAAGTGTTTCAAATCCTGCATGTGGATGGGCTCCACCTACGGGTTCTCCGCCGGGCAAGTCAAGTCTGTCATCCATAAATACAATAAAAGGGTCGGTGTATTGGTAAGGCAAACCTTCCAACACTGCCGCAGCGCTATGTCCCTTTCCTAAAAAGCCCTGATGGAATTTTGTTTGCGTAACGTTTGCTATTGTTCTTTGTAACATAGTTGTTTAATTTTTTGCTAAGAGTAATCTTTGTTTAAGTTCAGGAAAGCGAATAAACGCAGTAACCCATACGGTAATTTGAACTAGTACAGCCATTAGGATAGGTTGTTGGTGTTGCAAGTGTGTAACAATGGCACCACCCATATAGGCTACTAATAAAAGCGATCCTATAATGGCGGTTCTTGGTATAATAAACAATATCAAGGCTAGGATTTCTATAATACCAATTACCTGATAGGTGCCTGCATTTATGCCAATTGCTGCAGCTTGTGCAACGGCTTCCGGGTTCTGGCTAATTTTTATAAAGGCACTCATGCCAAAAAGTAACCCTAAAATAGTGGTTAGTACCCAGCCAATAATGTTGATTGTTTTTTGCGACATAATTTTTGTTTTTATTGCTGGTGCAAATCTCCACATAAATACTATACTTTTGTTATCTGTTACAAAAAGGATAGTACTTACAAAAAGGATAGTATATGGTAAAACATACAGTAGAAAGTTGCAGCAAAGCCAAATTAGCTATACGTGATACCATGGATGTAGTAGGTGGAAAATGGAAACTGGTTTTAATTACGGTGTTACGAAGCGGCAAAAAGGGATTTAACGAACTGTCCCGAGAAGCCGGCATTTCACCACGTATTTTATCCAAAGAATTACATGAGTTAGAAATGAATGGTTTGGTTAGCCGCGAAGTGTGCAATACAAAACCGGTTACGGTGCAATATGAATTAACCGATTATAGTAAAACTTTAAACGAAGTTTTATTAGCCATGGAAAAATGGGGCAATAAACACCGCCTTAAAATTATTGCAGGGAAGTAGGTTTTTGGGTAGATGAATATAGAAAAGCGAAAACTTTTAAACCGGAACTATTCACTTAGAATTGATTTGCCATTCACAAACTTCTCAACCAAAAGTACTACAAAAAATCCCAGCGTATAAGCAATCATATCAATCCATTCGAAGGAATTACCAAGAATAAGATGAGCCAAACGATACTGCTGCCAACCCAACAATTTAATTAGCTTAAGGTATTGCGACCACTCCACTAAATAGGCAAAAATTAATACGCCAACAGCAGCCGGTAATATGCGTACTTTAAAAAAGGCTTTAATAAAACAATACATTAAAATAACCACTAGCAAGTCGCCAACGTATGGTCGGATGATAGGGTCGTTTAAAAAAGCTGCAATGAATACTTCTGTTATAAAAAGTAAGATAAATGCGATGAAATAGAATTTGTTGAATTTGAGCATATAGGGTTTAATGAAGAAGCATTTTCTTTTTGATAATTATATTAATAATACAACAACAATTAATGAAATAACCAAGAACTATTATAAAAATTGATTTACAGGTAGTTTCTTAATTGGTTGAGATAAGTTTGCATTGCTGCATTGCCACTCTTCCTTTCTAAGTATTGAATTTGTTTTAGTAATATGGAGCTTACTTTTTTTGTAAAGACATTACCAAGATAGACGGAGTCTATCAATTGATTGTTAGTAAATCTAATCCACACGGCCATTCCATCCGTCCAACCTCTCATAGTACTATCTTGACGAAGGGAGTATATAAATGATGGTTTTAATAAGGAGTCAATGTTTATACTAAATTTTAAATCACTTATAGGAAAAGTTAAGGAGCCAGGTCTTCCATATTTGAAAGAGATTGTAGTATCTACTATGAAAGTTCCTTGGTCTGAAGTCCTGTTTAACTGTAATACAGCGCTATTGGTAAAGGAAGGGTAAAAGCAAATATCAACATGGGTGATACTATCTTTAGGAGTTTCAAGACGCTTCAATGATACTTCCTCATTATTCTTGTTTACATTATTATTGGTACAGGATGCTGAAAGTAGTAAGATAAATAATAAAATATTTTTCATGTGTTTTAGTTGAGATGTTCAGCTTAATCAAAAACTCCCGCTATAAATTCGCCAATTCCGGAAACTATATATAAGTTAACGTTTATCTATTCAGTAATTTTCGTTTGTTTACTTCATCCAGTATACTTATTTGTTGAATGGTAATTTTGTGGGCTTTTTAAAGTGGTCAAATTCCACCACTTTAAAATTGGGATTGTTTATTTGCTCCCAGGTTCCCAGAAACTCAAGCGTGTAACGGTTTCGTATCCAGTTTTTTATTATATCGGCAGCCTTACTTACACTTTCTTTAGCATTGGCCATATCAGTAAGTGATATATAATCTCGATCCTCAACAGATATAACAGTGATTGCAGTGTCTTTTACATTGATTTTTGCCATACAGTATAAGGGTGTGAAAAATACTCAAATTACCCGCAAGGTTACTCAAAGGTAAATTCACCTCTTTTTAATTTCCATGTTTTACCCCTGATTAAGTTTTTCAAGTAATCATTATTAAAAATTTTGTTCTTGGCTCGTATCATAAATTCACATTGGGTATCTTGCTTTTCCCACGGAGTATTATAAATGATAAAATATTCTTTCGTCCAAAGATTATAAACGCTGATGCTAAATCCGTAATCAACAGGAGAAGTCTGATTTTCGATAACAATTTTTCTTCTTCGCCATCTATTACGATACGTATGTCTAATATAGTCTGGCTTCTTAATACATTCAATTAGTTTGTAGCTAAAAAGTATTTTTAAAACCGAAAAATCAGTCTTTGCCTTTGTGTCAAACAATAAATAATCAGGAACAGAAACTCTCATAATAAGATATTCATTATTACTCCCACAATATAATAAAAACGACTAGCATCTATTACCTCCCTTCTGCTCAACAAACATTCCTCAGCCCAAAAGCTGCCCGATTGCAGCGGCACCGAAAGCCGCCCAAGCGGCTGTAGGTACAGCGGA
Source organism: Chitinophagaceae bacterium UBA4857 (assembly GCA_002399735.1). GTDB lineage: Bacteria > Bacteroidota > Bacteroidia > Chitinophagales > Chitinophagaceae > Terrimonas. The sequence continues at coordinate 64,898 of DHEF01000008.1, read as the reverse complement.
AAGCGGGGACTGCTGCTGAACAAAGAACAGAACGATGACAGCCCTAAATAAAAAAAGGATGGCTAAAAAGCCATCCTTTGTAAAAAATATAATTAAACCGTTAGCGTCGTCAGATGGCGCTGCTAAACTGTTGTAAAAAGCGTAAATCGTTTTCGCTAAATAAACGAATATCGTTGATGCCGTACTTTAACATGGCGGGTCTTTCAATACCCATACCAAAAGCAAAGCCCGTGTATTTATTAGGGTCAATACCACAGTTGGTTAATACATTCGGGTGTACCATGCCACAACCTAAAATTTCTACCCAACCCGTTTTTTTACATATATTACAACCGCATCCGCCGCAGATAAAACAGCTTACATCCATCTCGGCACTAGGCTCGGTAAACGGAAAGTAAGAGGGGCGAAAACGTACTTTAACATCCTTGCCATACATTTCCTTTACAAAAAAGTACAGGGTTTGTTTCAGGTCGGCAAAAGATACATTCTCGTCAATATACAAACCTTCTACCTGATGAAAAAAGCAATGGCTGCGGGCACTAACAGTTTCATTGCGGTACACACGGCCGGGCATTAACATACGAATAGGTAGTTTGCCTTTTTCCATCTCCCGTATTTGCACACTGCTGGTATGCGTACGCAATACCCAATCGGGGTTTTGCTGAATGTAAAATGTATCCTGCATATCACGTGCAGGGTGATGCTCAGGTAGGTTAAGGGCGCCAAAGTTGTGCCAGTCGTCCTCAATTTCCGGTCCCTCGGCAACGGCAAAACCCAAACGCTGAAAAATAGATACAATGCGGTTACGCATTAACGTAATAGGGTGGCGGCCGCCCATGGGTATAGGGTCGCCGGGTAAACTTAAATCAATACCCGCAGCGGCATTAGTAGCGGCTGGCGTAACGGCTTGTTGCAGGTTTTCAAAAGTAGCTTCGGCAAATTGTTTAAACTCGTTTAACAATAAACCGGCTTCCTTTTTTTGCTCGGGCGCCACGTTTTTCATTTCGCCCATAATAGCTTTTACAATACCCTTTGTACCCAGGTATTTAATCCTGAAATCCTCTACCTCCTGCGCTGTGGTGGCCGCAAAAGCGGTCATTTCTTGTTTATAAGCGTCAATTTGTTGTAACAGTTGCTGCATAAGGCCGCAAAGATAAGTTTTTAAAGTATAGGGTAAAAGCAGGTTTAAGAAGTTCCAGAGGATTCAGGGGTTTCAGAAGTTCAAAGTTCAAGGGTTCAATGTTGTCGTGAGTAAAAGTTCCAAAGGTTCAAAAGTTCAAGGGTTCAAGGTTATCGTGTATGGGCGGGCTGCTTTTCTTAATACTAAATACTTTGTACTGCATACTTTTTATTATGTTACCAGCTGCAGGAATTCTAATCATCGTCCCTTGCGTCGCACTCTTGTGCTTTCTGTTCTTTGTTCATCATCGTGTTATGCGGCAGTGGTTGTATAACTGAAGAAAAACTTCGTCAGGCTTAGCCTGACAATCTCAAAAATACGTAAGAGTTAATCAAACGTGAAGCTCCGGCTTTAAGCATTAAGCTTTATGCTTTCAGCTTTAAACAAAACTTAAAACTTACTACTTATCTTTGCACTCCTTTATCATAAAGCCTTTTTAATATCATGGCACAACATCCCCGGACGCAGGCTATACGCTTGCAAACAGAACGTACCGCACAAAAAGAGCATGCAACACCGTTGTTTTTAACCAGCAGTTTTGTGTACGATAAGGCCGAAGACATGGCCGCCGCTTTTGAAGATGATACTTTAGATGTAAATATTTACAGTCGTTTTAAAAACCCCACTGTTGATGAGTTTGTAAATAAAATAGTGCATTTGGAAGGTGCCGAAGATGGCGTAGCTACTGCCACCGGTATGGCCGCTGTATTTGCTTCCTTCATGACTTTTTTAAGTGCCGGTGATCATGTTATTTCTGCATCGGCAGTGTTTGGTAGTACCCACTCCATTTTAACCAAGTACTTACCAAAATGGGGCATTACGTTTAGCTATTTCGACATGACCAAACCCGAAGAAATAGAAGCGCTGATTAAACCAAATACCAAAATGTTGTATTTGGAAACACCCAGCAATCCCGGGTTAGATATTATTGACCTGCAATTGGTAGGCGATATTTGCCGCAAGCATAATATTTTATTTGTAGTAGACAATTGTTTTGCCACACCTGCCGTACAACAACCTATTAAATACGGTGCGCATTTAGTATTACACTCTGCCACAAAATTTATTGACGGGCAGGGTCGTGTGTTAGGCGGTGTAGTTGTTGGCCCTAAAGATTTAGTATATCAGTTGTATTTATTTATCCGCAATACCGGGCCATCTTTAAGTGCGTTTAACGCCTGGACTTTATCTAAAAGTCTGGAAACATTATTTATACGCATGGATGCGCATGCTGCCAGTGCTTTAGCATTAGCCAAACACTTAGAAGGTCATGCAAAAGTAAGCCGGGTAAAATATCCTTTCCTGCCATCGCACCCGCAACATGCCATTGCTATTAAACAAATGAACAATGGTGGTGGTATTGTAAGCTTTGAGGTTAAAGGCGGTATTGACAGTGGCCGTAAATTTTTAAATGCTTTACAAATGTTAAGCATGACCAATAACCTGGGCGATAGCCGCAGTATTGCCTCGCATCCAGCTAGCACTACCCATTCCAAACTAAGCGAAGCAGAAAGACAATCGGTGGGTATAACACCGGGTTTAATTCGTGTATCGGTTGGGTTAGAGCATATTGATGATATTATTGCAGATATTGATCAGGCTTTACAGCAATCGTGATATTTTTAAAAGAACTATAATAAAAACGGTTAGCATTTGCTAACCGTTTTTATTTCGATAAAGATTTTACTTCACTTTTTTTACAAACAATCGGGCACTATTAATAGCCAACACCACATCACTCAACGCCATAATTAACGCACCATAGGTAGGGCCGTAAACACCCAGCAAACCAAAAGCTGCAATAGGTATAGCTACAATGTTGTACGAGAAAGCCCAGAACAAGTTTTCTTTAATGGTTATAAAAGTATGTTTACCCAAACCCAATGCCATGGGCAGGTTTTTTAATCCATTGTTCATTAATACCACCGAAGCAGTTTGCATCGCCACCTGCGAAGCGTCACTCATAGAAACCCCAATGGTTGCTTTGGCTAAAGCCGGTGCATCGTTAATACCGTCACCGACCATTACGGTTGGCGTATGGGCACTTTGCTCGGTTATGTAGGCAAGTTTTTGTTCAGGTGTTTGCTCGGCAATTACATTGTTAATGCCTACCTGGTTGGCTAAATCATCCGCTTTCTGTTGCCTGTCGCCACTTAACAAAATAGTCTTAATCCCTTTGTTTTGTAAATAACTTACAACTTCTTTTGCTTCGGGTCTAAGTTCGTCGGTTACATCAATCCAGCCCAATAGTTCGTTGTTTTTTACAATGTACACATTGTGGGTATGGTCGGTAGTAAGTGTAACTGCTACTTTGTAAGAACCTGCTACATATTGGTTGCCTTGCATATCCTCGGCTTGCATACCCAGACCTTTTAGCTCTTCAATTTTTTGCCAGCGAATGGCCGTGTTGGTTTTCCAATCTGTTGCAATGGTTTTTGCAATAGGGTGGTTGGAGTATTTTTCTATGGAAAAGGCAATATTTTTAAATTCTTCTTCGCTGGTGTTGCCGGTTACTTTGTACTCGGCTAAAGTAAAATTGCCGGTGGTAAGGGTGCCTGTTTTATCAAACACGACCTGTTTAATATTTTTAAATAACTCCAGGCTTTTAGCATTACGAAACAAAATGCCGTTGCGTGTACCACGGCCCAAACCTACGGCAATAGCGGCAGGCGTAGCCAGACCCATTGCACATGGACAAGCAATAACCAATACGGCAATGGCATTCATTAAAGCGGGTGATACATCTTTTAAATAAATCCAGTTGCCAATAAAAGTTAGTGCCGCAATACCCAACACAACCGGTACAAATACGGCGCTTATTTTATCGGCCATTTGTTGTACAGGAGGTTTTTCGCCTTGTGCTTGTTTTACCAGGTTTAATATATTGGATAAAACAGTTTCGTTGCCTGCAGCCGTAACCTGTGCCCGTACTGTACCTTCTATTACTAAGCTGCCGCCTACTAAAATATCTTTTGCTTTTTTATGTATCGGTTCGCTTTCTCCGGTTAACAGGGCTTCGCTTACCTGTACATCGCCCCATAATATTTTACAATCTGCCGGTACCTGTTCGCCATTTTTTATTAGTAACAAATCACCTACACGCAGGCTGTCACTGTCCACGGGGAAAACCTGTTCTTCATATTTATCGTCAAAGGCAATCATGTTGGCCGTTACCTTTTGCGATTTTACCAATGCGTCCAACGATTTTTGTGTTGATTGCACGGTGGAATCCTCCATGTAATTACCCAAAAATACCAATGTAATAATGGTAGCAGCGGTTTCGTAATACATATAACCGGCACCTAAATTTAAAATGGTACCTACCAGGCTATAACCAAAAGCAGCTGTTGCACCAATGGCAATTAACACATTCATGTTAGGTATGCCATTACGGATACTTTTCCAGGCGCTGGGTCCGTAAAAGCTCATACCTATTATGAAAACAGGCAAACAAAGTACTAATTGCACCAAGGGGTTCATTAAAAAGTGTATATGTACACCGGGTATCATGTGTAACATTAACACCAGTGTAAAAGGTAGGCAAACCCAAAAGCGGCGTAAATGTGTCCAACCTTTTTTACCATGTGGATGGTTATGCCCTGCATGTGGGTCATGCGAATCGGATACAACGTTGTAACCCAACTCGTGTAAGCCTTTGGTTAATTGTTGCTCGTTTACGGTTTCTGTAGCATCAAAAATTACATCGCCGGTGGCGTAATTAACCTTAACGTTTTTGCTCCCTTTTTTTTCTAAGTATTTATTAATGGTTAAGGCGCAGTTGGCACAGTCCATACCATCCACCTTCCATTGTATTTTTTTATATCCGGATTCTTTTTGTTCAGTATCTGTAGCCATAAAATCAACTATTCTGTTAATAAAACAATTGGCATTCGTATAGGTTTAGTAAATAGCTATTGTTATGATTATTAAATAACTGGTAAGCTTTGACAAAGGTAAAAACTAAAGCCAGCCTTTATTTACTATGCAGGGAATATAAAAGCAACAACGTTGCTAATAAATTCCTCATTAATATACAATCTGGCTGTTTTTGCTACTGTAATGGGCCGTATTATAACACGATGATGCACAAAGAACAGAATCCCCGAAACAAGTTCGGGGTGCTGCAAATTGCCCAATAGAATTAATTCGATATTAGTTATTGGAGTAGCCTCATTGATACTCCGCGTTGATGCAGCAGAACGGAGCGTCGCAACATTAGTCCAATCAAGGGAGGGGCGCTGGTAACAAAAATATCAACCAGCACAAAGGACAATGATTTTACAAACCGGCAAACGCTATTACAACTATTTTTGCAGTATGAGTTTTGAATTTACATTGGATACTATACAACAAGCGGTTGACAATTTTTGGCAGCAGGCCGGTGATGCAAAAGTTTTTGCTTTTCATGGCGAAATGGGTGCAGGCAAAACAACTTTTATACAACAGTTATGCATAGCCAAAGGCGTTTATTCAACTATCAGCAGTCCAACTTTTTCCATCATTAACGAATATGGCTACGATTGCAGCGGTACTAAGCGCATTATGTATCATATGGATTTGTACCGCCTGCGTGATGAGGAGGAGGCCATACAGGCCGGTGTGGAAGATGTTTTGTACAGCGGCAGTATTTGTTTTGCTGAATGGCCCGAAAAAGCACCCGGTTTATTTCCGCCGGATACCGTGCATGTTTATCTGGAAAGAATAAATGCGGATACCCGCAGGTGTAGTATAACGCAGAATTAAGTAATTTTGCCCAGCAATTCATTACGATTGTTAAATTACTACATGAGTCAGCAGAAACCTTTTATCAGCACATCGTTTAGCTATGAAACGCTTGAGGAAACTTTAGATATAAAACCTAAAGCCGAGGGCGTTATGATTGGTATACCCAAAGAAATAGCTTTTCAGGAAAACAGGATTGCTTTAACTCCTGATGCAGTGAGTGTATTGGTGAGTAATGGTCATCAGGTAATGATTGAACATAACGCTGGTGATGCCTCGCATTTCAGAGATAAAGATTACAGCGAAGCAGGGGCAAAAATTGTGTACGACCGTGCCGAGGTTTTTAAAGCACCTATACTGGTAAAAAGTGCCCCTGTTATTGAGGACGATTTGCCGCTGCTGCAATTTAACCAGGTAATTATTTCTCCTATACATTTATCGGTTTTAAAAACGGAGATACTAGCCAGTATGATGGAAAAACGTATCACGGCCATCTCTTTCGAAAACCTGATGGATGAAACTGAGTCGTACCCCATTGTACGCAGCATGAGCGAAATTGCCGGTAGTGCCGTAATGCTGATAGCCGCACAATATTTAAGCTCGGCCAATCATGGTAAAGGTGTTTTGTTAGGTGGTATATCCGGCATTGCACCAACTAAGGTTATTATTATAGGTGCAGGCATTGTTGGTGAATATGCCGCCCGTGCAGCACTGGCATTAGGCGCATCAGTAAAAGTGTTTGACAATAGTGTATCCCGTTTAAAACGTTTACAAAATAATATTGGCCAGCGTATGTGGACCTCTGTAATTGAGCCACGTTTGTTAGCCAAACAACTTAAAACCTGCGAAGTAGCAGTTGGGGCTTTAGGCTCGCATACCGGCCGTACACCCATGGTGGTAACGGAAGAAATGGTGAGCAATATGCGTCCAGGATCGGTAATACTGGATGTGAGTATTGACCGCGGTGGTTGTTTTGAAACCAGCGAAATTACCAGTCACGAACACCCCATTTTTATGAAGTACGGGGTAATACATTATTGCGTGCCCAATATTCCTTCGGGTTTTGCCCGTACCGCATCGCAGGCTATTAGCAATGTTTTAATGCCCTTAATTTTAGAAGCCGGCGAAGAAGGTGGTTTTGAAAAACTGGTTTGGCATAAACTGCATTTACGCAACAGTTTTTATTTATTTAAAGGGTCACTCACTAATTTTTATTTAAGCCAGCGTTTCGATTTAAAATACACCGATCTTAATTTATTAATCGCCAGCAGAAGATAATTTTTTAGGAAATATTGGGCTGTCAGCAGCATATCGCTCATCAACTTCAGTCCGCTGCCCGGCTACAATCTTTTGTTCGTGCCTCACAAAAGTATTTTCGCCTAAGCAGCGCAGCCTTTAAACTGTAGAATATTAATCAGCACGAAACTTTGCTAAAGTATTTGTGTTGCCTGCAATGGAAAAGCAACGTTAATCTTTTGTTGTTTGTCAGACATATATAAACTCTCCCATGCCAAAACTACTTACGCTATTTTTGACCCTTTTCACTTTTACACATGTTTTTGGACAACCCCAAAGACGAGTATCAACTTATTTATTGACACAATATAATAGTACCTTATATGACTATACCAAAGGAAACAATCCTTGGGGTATCGGGCTAGGACTTGAGGCTTTTTACAATAACAAAACGAAGTTCAAACCAACGATAGAACTTACCGGTGACATATATTTAGAAGACGATAAAGTTTTCCGCTCGAACCCTGACGGCATCATACCGAATAAAGACAATAGTGTGAGCAGCATGGTAAATTTATTTGCTGGCTCATCATTTCATCCGGCAAAAGGCATTTTTATGTCTCTTGTCGGTGGCCCCAGTTTCATTAGTGGGCAGACTTTATTTGGCATCAAGCCATCATTTGGTTTTTACTTTTCAAAAAATAAAAGGTGGGTTGGAAAAGTATCTTACATAAATATTTTTAATCGAACAAAGGCAATAAATGAGGATTTTGGTTCATTGAGTTTAGCAATTGGGGTTAAGCTATTTTAAAAATATATAGCAGACAACATGCGGGTCGCTTCTAACTGGCTGACGAATAAATCTTAATCTTTTTATTTTTTTCATCAGTGGCTCGGCTAAACAGAATTCTATTCAGTTTTGTTTTTAACATCACTACTATTAATTCTACAGTATTTCCGTTCCTGCTCGGATGTTATAAAACACCAACACCGCAAAATGCTCTTTCCAGTATAATTTATATCTTCTCCAGCAACACCGTTGCGTAAGCAACCAGCCCTTCTTCACGACCTACAAAACCCATCTTTTCGGAGGTGGTGGCTTTAATCGATACATCTTTAATAGTAACAGCAGCAATATCAGCAATGGTTTGTTGCATGGCAGGTACATGGGGTTTTATTTTCGGTGCCTCCAGGCATAAAGAAGAGTCGATGTTTACCACTTTATAACCTTCGGTATGTATCATTTCGATGGTTTTGCGTAGTAAAATTTTACTATCAATATCTTTAAATTCATTGCTGGTATCAGGAAAATGTACGCCAATATCCCCCAAGGCTAAAGCGCCTAACAGCGCATCGCAAATAGCATGTAACAACACATCGGCGTCGCTATGGCCTAATGCTCCTTTATGGTGTGGTATTTTAACACCGCCTATCCATAAATCACGACCGGGTACTAACTGGTGAAAATCTATTCCTGAACCTATGCGAAATGACATAATTACTATTTTTAGTTTTTTAAATTAAACTGACTTACTACAATAAGTTTCAACCGTAAAGGTGAAAGGCGTAAGCAATAAGGTAAAAGGTGATTATGTGAATCAAGCCTAAACCCTTAACCTTTTTCCTAATACCTTAAAAGGGGCTGTTGTTGCAGGCAAATATACACTGCGGTTACGGCTTCTATATGCGGCTAAATAAAAAAGCCCCTTTGCAGGGGCTTTAGTTGTATAATATTGTAACAAATTACTCTCCTGCATTTCCAAAATCGAACGCTACCGATAAACGGATAGTGTTTGATAGTGGAATACGGGTAACTCCGCTACCTGTTGGGGCAAGATAAGAGAAATTGATACCGAAAATGTTGTATTTTAAACCTAAACCGGCAGTAAAATAACGGCGGTTACCTTTGCTTTTGTCTTCGTAAAAATAACCGGCACGTAAAGCAAACTGGTTGTTGTACCAGTATTCTGCTCCAGCAGAAAGTTGAAACTCTCTCATTTCTTCGCCAAAGCCACCCGGTGCATCACCAAATGAGCTAAACCAGCTACCTACTACAGCTTTGCTTCTGTAATCGTTTAAAGCAGCAGGATCGCTTAAGTTTTCAGGAGGTGTTGGTACTAATAATTTATTAGCGTCAATACCAAAAACGATTTTGTTTTTATCATCAAAGTTTTTAGTATAAGTAGCACCAATACCTAAGTTGGCAGGGATGTAATCTTTAGCGTCAGCATTATCAGTGTAAGCTATTTTAGTACCCAGGTTACTTACCTGCGCACCAAAAGCAAATCCGTTACCGGCTTCGTTTTTGTTATCGTAAAACACACCAATATCACCGGCAACAGCACTACCTACTTTGTAAGTGTAGCCGCCAGAACCTACACCGGCAGCAAGGTCGGAGTTGATATAACGTAAGCTGATACCTAAACCTAATTTTGAAGAAAGACGACGAGAATAACCTACGTCCAGGCCAAATTCACGAGGACGACCATTACCAATGCTGTTAGAGTTGTCATCGGTAAACTGAATATCGCCTAAATTAAAGTAACGGAAGCCCAGGTTTAGAGCCGAGTTTTCGTCAATTTTATAATAGCCGGAAAGTGACGCAAGAAAAACGTCGTTTACAATGTCTTTTAACCATGGAGAATAAGTGGCAACTAAACCACCTTTTGACTCATTAAAGGCTACTTTACCAATGTTCCAAAAGCCTGCAGATGCATCCGGAGAAGTGGCAAGGCCAATATCTCCCATACCGCTAGAGCGGGCATCGGGGGCTACACGTAAAAAAGGAACAGCGGTTGTTACTACGTTAATTCTATTTTGGGCATACGTAGTTGCCGTTAAGGCAGAGGCAAAAAAAAGCGCAGCAGTTAGTTTTAAGGATCTTGATCTCATTAGCTAATTTTTAATATGTAGGAGGCAAATATAAATTATATATAAAAAGGTGTTACTTAAATTATTGGGATTTAATTAGCCGCAAAAACCTGTATAAATAATTGCAATTGTTTTTGTTGCATAAAAAACAGCCTATAAGTAAGATACTTTTTATTGCCCTAAGGAACGTTTAATTATTATGTTTATTGTTTGTGTAGTGTAAGAAATTGATAATTATTATAACAATATTCAAATGTTTGCAGGTTAATGCGTTAGGGATAGGTTATTCGTAAAAAAACATCACAAAAAAAGTAATTTTCCGCTTAGTACTATCTCGCAAAGTATATATATTCGCAGGCCGTCTGAATTAAATTTTAACGGCTAACGCAATAATTATGTTTAACTAAGCGTTAATTTTATCCAATTCGTAGGCTTATGCAATACATTATGAACATGAAAAACTTAGCAATCCTTTTATCCTTAAGTGTGCTGGCCATTTCTTGTAACAAGAACAAGAGCGGCAAATCCAGCGTAACCGGCTGGAATTACAACGACAAAAACATGGGTGGCTTTCAGGTAGCCAAAGCTACCGACCAGAAAACCGGTCCCGGTTTGGTATTTGTTGAAGGCGGTACCTTTACTATGGGTCAGACAGAAGAAGATGTAATGGGCGACTGGAATAATATTCCGCGTCGTGTTTCTGTTCCTTCTTTTTATATTGACCGTACTGAAGTGGCCAACATTCACTACCGCGAATACCTATATTGGTTAAATAAAGTATTTGATCCAACTGACCCGCAAAACCTGCCTATTGTAGAAGGTGCTTTACCTGATACTTTATCTTGGAGAAGCGAGTTGAGTTATAATGAGCCGATGGTAGAGTACTACCTGCGTCATCCGGGCTTTAACTACTACCCGGTAGTGGGTGTAAGCTGGAAACAGGCAAACGACTTTTGTTTGTGGCGCGGTGATCGTGTAAACGAAGGTATTTTACTACAAAAAGGGTTTATTAACAAACAGTCATTAAACGGCCAACAAGGTGCCGATAACTTTACCACTAAGTCTTATTTATTGGGTGTAGGTTACCAACCACCTCCAGGCAAAGGGGCTACTTCTAAAAAGAATCCTTTAAAAACGCCTCAGGGCCAGCCTCGTACCACTGTAACCATGGAAGATGGTTTAATGTTACCCGACTACCGTCTGCCTTTTGAAGCTGAATGGGAATATGCAGCGTATGGTTTAATAGACCAAAACCCTCGTGTTAGTACCAAGAAAAAACGTGGTGAAGAGTTAATTCAAAACAAACAGGTTTATCCTTGGGCACAAAATGCAAGCAATCCTAGCAGTTTAAGAGAGCAACGTCATGGTAGTTGGCAAGGCCAGTTTTTGGCTAACTTTAAACGTGGCTCTGGTGACAACGCCGGTGTAGCCGGTGGTTTAAATGACAACGCCTTTTATACTGCCGATGTAAAAAGTTTTTATCCTAACGCTTTTGGTTTATATAATATGGCCGGTAACGTAAACGAGTGGGTACATGATGTATTCCGTCCAATGTCAACACTTGACTTTGACGATATGCCAGCACCAACCCGTGGTAATAAATTCCAGACTATTGTAAAAGATCCTAGTACAGGTGAAGCGCAGGTAAATGATACCACCGGACGTGTAGTAATGCGTGATGTAACTGACGAAGAAAGCAAAAACCGCCGTAACTACCAACGTGGTAATGTAATCAACTACCTGGATGGTGATACTGCTTCTCAGGCATCTTATGGTTATGGTACCACTACTTTGGTAAGCGATCATTCTCGTGTATACAAAGGTGGTAGCTGGAACGACCGTGCGTACTGGCTTTCTCCGGGTACACGCCGCTTCCTGGAAGAGGATCAGGCATTAAGCACTCTTGGTTTCCGTTGTGCGATGAACAGCATGGGCGGTGCTGCCAACGGTAAAAATGTTCGTAAAACCGGTAACCAGTTTCCAACCAAACGTTCAAAAAGATAATTAAATACGTTTTATACAAAGCCCCTTCAAAAGAGGGGCTTTTTTATTTTTTGGGGTCAGCGGCATTGCTACTATCATCGCCTGTTTGTCACTCCCTGCATCGTTCGGTAATTCTATTGAGCATTTGCAGTAACTCCTACTTACTCGGAGTTCATCATGCCGACTAAGGAGGCATCTCCAGCATTTATTAAAAACTATTTCTATCAGGCAAACCTCTCCTGTATTTTAGATGACGAGGAATCCTAAGAAATAATAAGTCTCGTAAGCCTCAACACGATGATGCCCAAAGAACCGAACGATAAACGGAGGCTCTCATCCGTTCTTTCTATGAAAAAACGGATTGCGAACAATCACCTGATTGCAAGGGGCGATACCATTTATTCCGCAGCTGAATCAATAAATTAATTATTATTGATTATCAATTATTTATGTATTAAATACTTTTAAAGTGCCATAAAAAATAAATATTTGTTCAGTAAACTGTAACAAAAACTTTTCGTTGTACGTAATACTTTTATAAATAACAATTGATCGGTAAATTTGCCGGAGTTTAGCAACAGCTTATGACAGAGAGAGATTATAATGAATGTGTAACACAGTATGCCGACAACGTGTACAGGTTTATATTAAAAAACCTGCGCCATGAAGAGGATGCAAAAGATGTGGTACAAACGGCATTTGAAAAATTATGGATACACAGAGAGGAAATAGATGCAGCCAAAAGCAAATCGTATTTATTTACCGTGGCCTATCACCAAATGATTGACCATATAAGAAAAGTGAAAAGAGTATCATTACAAGAAGAGTTTAAAGAAAATGCACTGGTACAACAAGGCACACAAAACAACCTTAAAAAAGTACTGGAGCAGGCGCTGAGCAAATTAAGCGAAACACAAAGGTCTTTAATATTATTAAAAGACTACGAAGGATATAGTTACGAAGAGATTGGAAAAATTACCGGATTAAGTGACAGCCAGGTAAAGGTTTACCTGCACAGAGCAAGGGTACAAATGAAAGAATACTTGGTAAAAGTGGAAAACCTGATATAGCTAAACCCAAACAAAACACAATTAAGTTAAACGCCTCATGAACAATATAACCCGAAATAATTACGAAGAATACTTTATCCTTTATCTGGATAATGAGCTTAATACTGCTCAACAGCAGGAGTTAAAGCAGTTTCTTCAACAAAATACGGACCTGCAGGCCGAGTTGGATATGTTATCCGGCACCAAGCTTAGTGTAGATGAAACCGTAGTGTTTCCGGACAAAGACTTATTATTTGCAGGTAAATTATTACAGCAAACATCAGAAAATGAAGTGTCGGCCCAGGATAGTGAAATAATAATGTACATAGATGCCGAGTTAACTGAAACCGATAAAAAAGCATTTGAACATAAACTGGCGGTTAGCCCCGAATTGCAGCAACAACTGGCCTTATTTGCTAAAACAAAATTAAAGGCACAGGCGGCAGAGGTTTTTCCTGACAAAGCATTGTTATATAAAGAAGAAGAAACAAAACGCCGCATTGTACCTATGTACTGGTTGCGTATGGGTGTGGCAGCAGCACTTTTATTAACCTTGGGAGTGGGTGGTTTTAAATGGTTAAACAATCCAAAAGAGATAGATAATAACGGATTAGCAGGAACAACTATAGAACTACCTGTTGTTACGCCACAAACTATTAGTCCTGTAACTACCGGGACAGTGAATGAAACACCGGTTGAAGAACAAACTTTAGCTCAGGTTGGAGAAACGGCTATTAATAATACTAATTCAGTACATTATACAAACAGTAGCACTACGCAAACCATTAAACCGACAAATAAAACAGTTGATAATGGTGTACAAACAGCTGTAGCTGGTAGTGGTGAAAATAATAAAGGAACTAATAATTTACCTACACGTGCCCACAATATTGATTTTACCCCGGCAAATGATGGCGGCTTAGCTAATAATACGCCGGATGTAAAACCTTTAAACAATAATACCGGTACAAATAATATGATTGTACCACAGGTAAAAAATAATAATCAAGCGTCATTTGCATCTAATAATCAATTTTCGTTTGATGAGGTAATAGAAGTAGAAGAACCAGATAATAAGAAGAATAAGCTTCGTGGGTTTTTCCGCAAAGTAACCCGCAATTTTCAAAAGCAAACCAGTATTGACATGACAAATGGTGACGATCAGTTGTTGGTGGCCGGTTTTGCTTTCAAAATGTAATCCATAAAAATTTCAAACAACTTAACGATGAAAAAAATATTACTACTATGTGCAACTGTATGCACATTACTAAGCGCTTATGCCCAAAACGATACCTTACCTAAAAAAGATTTACCATTGGGCGGCTCAAATGATACATTAATTGTTGGCGGCATGGTAATCATTCGCGGTAACGATGCAGAGTCGAAACTGTTACGTAAAAAAATGAACAAGCCCAAAAATTTGACTACTAATTGGTTTGTACTGGATCTTGGTTTCTCAAACTTTATTGACAATACCCAATATGGTGTAGGAACACCTGCCAACGCTTATGCACCAGGCAGCAACGAAGATTGGTTTAAAACAAAATTTGGTAACTCCATTAATGTAAACGTTTGGTTAGCCATGCAAAAAGTAAACTTAGTTAAACACTATGTAAACTTAAAGTATGCAGCTGGTATCGAGTTGAATAACTACCGCTTTAAATCACCTATTGTTTATAATAAAATAACAGGTGCCAATACAGGTAGCCCGGTTGTAGAATTAGATGAAACAAGGAACTTTAAAAAAAGCAGATTGTCGGCCGACTATATTACAGTGCCATTAATGTTAAACTTTAACTTTACGCCACACAATGAACGTGAGTTTGGCTTTAGTGCAGGTGTTAGTGCCAGTGTTTTGTACAACTCACGCCACGTAACTAAAACATCGGAAAGTGGTAAACAAAAAGTAAAAGATGATTTTGACTTAAACCGTTGGAAGTTAGCGTATGTAGGCGAATTGTCATTAGGCTTTATTAAATTTTATGGTTCGTACGCCTTTAAAAGTATGTATAACAAAGGCCTGGATATGACACCATACACAGTAGGTGTAAGATTTAGTTACTAAGATTAGTAAACAGGAATAAATACTGAAATCTGCGAAAAATCCCGCCGGAAAATCCGGCGGGATTTTTCGTTGCGGGAGATGATATGAAACAATATCTTGTAAATGCATCGTTAAAAAAATATTAACGGATAATATGCATATTGTAAATGGCGTTACTGTAAACGCTGATTGATTACAACATGAAAAGTTTAGCCCTTCTATTTACTACTTTTATTGGCACAAGTGTTTTTGTAAGTACATCGGGTACGCATAAACATAGTGCTGCAGAACGTACTGTAAAACGATACGCAACCACACCAGTGGCCGGTCCGGTTGGTGTGGTAAGTATTGTTATTGATAAATCGGATTATGAGCTTTCTGTTTACGATGAAAAAGGCTGGTATGCGACTTATCCGGTAGTATTTGGCAACAATACTCTGGCCGATAAAAAAATGGAAGGTGATAAAAATACACCTGAAGGCACTTTTACCATTAACGCTAAACGTGTACATGAAAAATGGTGCAAGTTTTTAGCAATTGATTACCCTACAGCTGACAGTTATGAAAAATTTAAACAACGTAAAGCCAGTGGGCAAATACCGGCCAATGCCAAAATAGGCGGTAGTATTGGTATTCATGGTGTGTGGCCTAAAGAAGATTTTGTGATAGATAAATACAAAAACTGGACTTTAGGTTGTATATCCATGAAAAACGCGGAGGTAACCGAATTGTACAATTACACCAAAGTAGGCACCAAAGTTACTATTCGTAAGTAAGCTATTTTATTTTGTGCATTTCAAACCCTGATTTTTTTATAGCAAGCACCCGGTTTTTAAAAGGCACACCCAGCGTTTCAAAAACCAGGGGTAAAAGTACTTTGCCTTGTTTGTTTATTAAACCGTAATTGTTATTAACAACAACATGAGCATATCCATCTTTAAAGTTAGAAACATTGTCGTATTCAAATGGGATAATAACTTTATTACTTAAATCTACAGCACCTATTTTTTTGCCTTTTTGTACCCATGCAACTCCTTCATAAGGTATATAAGTAAAGTCATAATCAAACGAAATAATTAGATTTCCGTTTGTATCAATAATTCCGGCTTTGTCTCCTTTTTTTACTTGAACATATCCGTTTTCCGGAGCTCCGGCACTTGTGTAATTATTATTATCTATGCGTTTACCTTCTTTGTTTACAAGATAGTAGTCATTACCGGCTTGAACAATGGCAACGCCTTTCAAAAAAGCAGACATATTATCGTAGTTGGGTTCTAATACATACTCGCCGGCCCGGTTAATAACAGCCCACTTTCCATTCTTTTTTACAGGGGCAACCCCCTCGTTAAACTGTCGTACATCCGTGTAAGTATCTTTATTAATGGCTATACCTTCATTGGTTACATAAATAATGCTGGTGTTGTTTTTTTTAATCCATATACGTCCTTCAATACAATCGCCAACATCCATAGCTGCAATGCTGAACACCTCATCACCTTTTGTATCAATAAAAGCATATTTAACACCTTTTGTTAATATAGTTTGGGCCAAGCCTTCGGAAAAAATACCGGCATAGCCATTTAAAAAAGCAGATTTTTTTATCTCTTTAAAGTTTGCATCAATGAGTACAGCAGTATCGCCGGTTTTTGTTTGTGTTACCGCATAACCTTTGCTAAAACTTGTTGCCGCACTGTACTTTTTGTTGGTCTTTGCTTGTCCGTTAATGTCAAAAAAGTCATATTTTGACTGACTGTTTTTTGCCAAAAAATAACCTTCTTCTGTAAAATCATAAGCGTCGGTGATGTTAAGTGGCGTGTTGGTATTATTTGATAAGTTGTAAATAGAAGTTGATTTTTTATAAGAAATTTTCACAGAGTCCTCCTTTATATTCATGGTAGTGTACTGTGCATCAATATTGGCATAGTTAATAGTTTGTAATAACTTGCCTGTATTGTCGTGAACGGTTATTTTATCGTTATAAACTACCATAAACCTGTTTTTTCTTAGCTCTATTTTGTTGGCTTCTACAGGTTTTAAAACAGTGTTTCCCAATTTATTAATTACGGTATAAGTATCGCCCTTTTGTAAATAGGCGGCACCCGATAATATGCTAAAAACAATAGCTTTATATTCCGGCTTGTACAACCATTTGCCCCTGTTATTTATTATGCCACTCAAAGTGTCATATTTTATGGTAATTAAATCGCCGTTATAAGAAGGGATAAACCTGCTGTTTTTTTCAGTTAAAATATTTCCGGTGCTATCAATAATTCCGTACTCCTTTCCCAAAGTATATACAAAAGTTCCGCCACTACGTCTTGCAGTTATATTGTCATAAATTACAGGTACTACTATTTTACCTTTTGTATTAATGGTGCCATATTGCGCTTTATTGGTAGGGCCGGTTCTTTGGCTAACAGTGGCGTAACCATCTTTAAATTCTTCGGCAAATTTGAATTGAGGCGTAATTGCCCATTTGTTGCTTTTGTTTATGTAACCATAAACGGAATCTTTTGGTGCTTTTGCACAGGCAAGACCATTGGAAAAATTGCTTACATAATAATAGGTAGGCTCAATAATAACTTGGTTGTTGGCATTAATAAATCCCATTAAATTTTTTTGTGTAAATGCCATTAATCCTTCCTGATAAGTGCGTAAAACGGGGTATGAAATAGGGATAACTATTTTACCTGTAGTGTCAATAGCGCCATAACGCCTGTTGTTATAACTTGAGTCTTTTGATACAATGGCAAGTCCATCCGAAAAGGCGCCAATACTGTTGTACTCTTCAGGGGTAATGAATGATTTTGTTTTAGCACTGAATAGCTTGTAACGTCCGCTTTTGGTTTTTACATTTAAAAGGGTAAATGCGCCACTGGCTGTAATAAAATCGTATTCAACCGGTAATAAAATATCTCCTGTTTTATCCTCCTTTATACCATAGCTGGTAATCGAGCTGCTTCCTGAATATACTGTTTTAAAAACGGTTGTAAGCCCATTACCATACGATGTACCATTGTATAATGTTTGACTATGGCTATAATTTACATAACCTATTACAGCAAAAATGAAAATTACTAACTGTTTCATAAACAAGATTTTTGGCACTTGAAATAAAAAGCTAAAGTAGTTTTTAAGGCAGGTAAAGGCATCAGTGCTGGTGGGTATATTGGGGTAATTTGATAATGAAACAATTTGAAAATTAGATGATTGGGTTTGCCGTGGAAAATAAGACACTTCCATAATGCTGAATAGAATTACTGAACGATGAAAGGAGTGACACAACAGAAAACAATTTGACAATTAGTTAATTTGAAAATTTGGCAATGAGGTTTTCCAATAGTGTAGGAAAACTTACATAATACCCAATAGAATTACTGGACGATGAAGAGTGCGCAACCAAATTCCCCTTTAGAGGCTCGGGGCATAGTAGCAATGCAGCCGACTAACAAATAAAAATACCCGATTCGGTCTTTACTAACTTTCTATCAACTATAATAAATCAACGTTCGGTAGTAACTGTAAAAACGCTGTATCTTCGCAGCCTATCTTTTTACATTTCAAATCAGTAAATATTATGTCACAAGATTGGAAAAAATACCAGGAAGAAAACAAGGAACGTTTTTTAAATGAAATGCTGGACTTGTTACGTATTCCGTCTATTAGTGCAAAATCGGAGTATAAAAATGAAATGCAACGTTGTGCCGAGGCGGTGAAAGACAGTCTGCTGGCTGCCGGTGCGGGCAAAGCAGCAGTGATGGCAACAGATGGTCACCCCGTTGTGTATGGCGAAAAAATTATTGATCCTGCCAAACCAACTGTGTTGGTATATGGCCACTACGATGTGCAACCTGCCGAGCCGTTGGAGTTGTGGCATAACGATCCGTTTGATCCCACCATTAAAGACGGTAAAGTATTTGCCCGTGGAAGTGCCGATGATAAAGGTCAGTTTTACATGCATGTAAAAGCATTGGAAACATTGGTAAAAACCAATACCATGACCACCAATATTAAGTTTTTAATTGAAGGTGAGGAAGAAGTAGGATCGCCAAACTTAGGCAAATTTGTTGCTGCCAATAAGGAGCTGTTAAAGGCCGATGTTATTTTAATTAGCGACAGTTCTTTGTTAAGTATGGAGAACCCTTCCCTTGATACTGGTGTACGTGGTTTAAGTTATATTGAAATTGAGGTAACCGGTGCCAACCGCGATTTACATAGCGGTACCTATGGTGGAGCAGTGGCAAACCCTATTACCATTTTAGCTAAAATGATAGCCAGTTGTCACGACGAAAATAACCATATCACCATCCCCGGTTTTTATGATGATGTTGTGGTTGCCAGTGATGAAGAAAGAGCGTTGATTAACAAAGCACCTTATAATGATCAGGAGTATAAAGATGAGTTAGGTGTAAAAGAATTATGGGGAGAAAAAGGGTACAGTACTTACGAACGTACCGGCATTCGTCCAACCATTGAAGTAAATGGAATTTGGGGCGGCTACACTGGCGAAGGTGCAAAAACTGTATTGCCTTCAAAAGCATTTGCCAAAGTATCGGCAAGGTTAGTGCCTAACCAAAGCTCAGAAAAAATTACTGAAAAATTGTTAAACTATTTCCGCAGTATTGCACCGGCAAGTGTTGAGGTAAAAGCCGAGTTACACCATGGCGGCGAACCTTACATGACGCCGATTGACAGCAAAGGATACAAGGCAGCATCCAAAGCGTTGGAAACAACTTTTGGCAAAACGCCAATACCTGTACGTGGTGGCGGTAGTATTCCTATTTGTTCTTTGTTAGAAAAAGAATTAGGTATTAAAATTATTTTCATGGGCTTTGGTTTAGATAACGACAACCTGCACAGTCCTAACGAAAAATATAATATTGAAAACTATTACAAAGGCATAGAAACCATTCCTTATTTCCATAAGTTTTTTGCCGAATAATTTTTTATGTTGACCAACAGCAGAGCCCTGATTGAGCTGACGTTGCGACGCTCCGTTCAGGGTTCTGTTCCCTGGTCATCATTTCCTATAGCACTAATATTCTGTTTTACAATGCAATAAGTTATTGGTGTTAAGCTGTAAAAAAAATATGCAGCATCTTATTTACTTTCTGCCAACTCCCGCTATACCTTTACACGCCCAACTAAGCCAACCAAACAACTTAAACACCTTATACATGAAAAAAGGCATTTTCTTTCTTTTCTTGTTAGCCCTGTTGGGTATAACAAACATTTCCTTTGCGCAAAAAACTACCGGCTGCGGTTTTAAAGTTCCACCACGTTCCTTGCGTACATCATTTGCATCGGTTTACGAAGCAAAAAGTATTATAGCCGGTATAGCCGATAGTATTAAATGGGGCGAAAACTTTAGCGTTAGAGAGCAGAATGGTATTCGCAATGCGTATGCTACCATTATTAACAAAGTACGCTGGATTGTGTACGATAATGTTTTTTTAGAGGATATTGATGCTTATGCTGCAACTAAGTGGGCTTCTATCAGTGTATTGGCGCATGAGGTTGGCCATCACTATTACAACCACGTGGTAAGTAGCACAGGTAGTACCGTGCCTAAAGAATTGGAAGCAGATTTTTTTACGGGCTATACCTTATACAAATTAGGCTCTACCTTACAGGAAGCAACTGCTGCTATGCAAGCTATTGGTACCGATAGGCAAACCAGTACGCACCCCGCAAAAAAAGATAGGGTTAATGCCATTACCCGCGGCTGGAATCAGGCAAAAGGCGAAGCTGCAGTACAGCCTACTACGCCAAGCACACCCAAGCCTACTACGCCCACAACGCCAACCAATCCGCAACCAACTTATCCCAAGCCAACCACGCCGCCAACCAATACAGGTGGTAACACAGGAACCAATACTAATCCACAAACAGATGCCAGTTGGATATTATTATCAGTAGTAAGTAATAAAAACGAAACGCTTCAGTTAAGCGACGATGGAAAAAAATACGAATCGTTAGTAATTGAAGCAGGTAAACCCCAGTTTATAAAATTTGAGATTTATAATTATGGTTATTTAAAACTGCCGTATTATAATGGCTTTAGAGTATTTAAATTACAACACGGAACAGATTATACCGTCATGTTTAACAGGCGTACACAGAACTGGACAGTAGTTGAAGTGCCACAATAAATTGATTGATTATAACAAAGGCCGGCATTTAGCCGGCCTTTGTTATAATGGCGCAATACAGCAATAGACAACAATAGTTAACTTTGTGCTGTTATTTAAAGTATATGGCAGAGAAAGAAAAACTTCGTTTAGATAAATATTTGTGGAGCATCAGGTTGTTTAAAACCCGATCGGCTGCGGCTGCGGCATGCGATAGCAATAAAGTAAAATTTAACGATGCACCTGCAAAAGCTGCCCGTACCGTGCAGGTAGGCGATGAGTATGAAGTAAAAACCGAAGCCAAACGCTGGCGTATAAGAGTAACTGGCCTACTACATACCCGTCAGGCATATAGCGAAGCCATAAAATATTACGAAGATAAAACCCCGCCGGAAGAATTGGAAAGAATGCAGTTTCAGGCAGCCAGTTTTCATACCGGTAAACGACTGAGTAAAATTGGCCGACCTACAAAAAAAGAAAGACGAGATCTGGATGGGTTTATGGGTGATGATGATGAGTAAAAAAGAAATTTTTGTTTATGATGTTCTTCCCAAAAGGAGGTATTGATAGGGTTTATTTAGGCACTGATACAATACTAAACAGGTGCCCAGCTTGCGAAGCTGATAAGGAGGTAGACATATTAGTTTCTGTTTGTTATTTTCATATGTACTACATACCAATTTTTCCAACCGCGAAAGAGGTGACACTTATTTGTAGTAAATGTGATCTTAAAAGGGCTGATCTTCCTTTTTCGGATAAATATATTAAGACTTATAATGAGATAAAACAGTTTTATAAATACCCCATTTATTTATACACCGGAACAGTTATAATAACGTTTGCAATATTATTATTGGCTTGGAGTATTGTGAAATAAACGCTTTGATAAAATTTATACATCACATCCAATGATTATAATATTTAAGCTGCATTCTCTTTTGCAAACTGTTCCCTGGCAACCACAATCTTTGTCAGGTTTTTTTTAGCCCAACCTACCAAACTATGTAAGTGAGGCATTAATGACTCTCCTCTTACGGTTAATGCATATTCTACTTTTGGCGGTATTTGCGCATATACCGTACGTTTAATTAATCCGTCAGCTTCCAGGCTTTTTAACGTTACGGTTAACATTTTTTGAGAAATGTTTTCTATAGCACCATGCAACTCGTTAAAGCGCATAACACCGGCATCTTCTAAAACCAGTAATACAAGCATCGACCATTTGTCGCCAATGCGATCTAATACATCCCGAACCGGACAATTATCAGTAGCAAAATAAAATTCCTTTTTTTTCTGGCTCATAAAACGCTCATTTTTAATATTACTAACTTTTTGGTAAGTTAAACACTGTAACGTACCCTCTTGTTTTACAGTAACTTACTTTTTATCTTTGACTTACTAAAAGTTAGTTACTACACAAAAGTAACTTAAATATATTAATAACATAATAAAGAGTAACAAATCATGAAACTTGCAATTACCGGTGCAACCGGACAGTTAGGACAAATAGTAGTTAATGTATTAAAATCAAAAACTGATGCGGGAAATATAATAGCCCTTGTACGTAACCCCGCAAAGGCAGCAGGGTTTGGTGTTGAAGCAAGAGTTTTTGATTATGATTCACCAGAAACATTAGTGCAAAGTTTACAAGGAGTAGATAAAGTGCTTTTAATATCAGGAAACGAGGTAGGCAAGCGTACGCAGCAGCACCAACATGTTATTGAAGCTGCAAAAAAAGCGGGTGTAAAAACTATTGTTTACACAAGTTTATTAAAAGCTGACACTTCCTCACTTTCTTTAGCACCAGAGCATTTGGAAACAGAAAATATATTAAAAGCTTCTGGCCTTGATTATACAATTTTAAGGAATGGCTGGTATACGGAAAATTACACTGCAAGTATTGCGGGTGTGTTGGCAGCAGGCGCAGTATATGGCAGTGCCGGCGAAGGAAAAACAGCTTCTGCTTCTCGTGAAGATTATGCTAAAGCTGCTGTAGCCGTTTTATTAAGCGACAATCACAAAAATAACACGTACGAATTAGCCGGTGATGAGGCTTATACCCTAGCAGAATACGCTGCCGAAATTTCTAAACAAACAGGAAACAATATTCCTTATCACAACGTATCAAATAGTGAATATGCTAATATATTGGAACAAGCAGGATTGCCAGCTGGTGTTGCCCAATTTGTAGCAGGTTTTCATATAGGCACTGAAAAGGGAGATTTATTTGATAATGGACACCAATTATCTAGCTTAATAGGTACACCTACTACACCCGCGGCAACAACTATTGCCGAAGCCTTGGCGCAGGTTAAATAAAAAGCATAAACGTTTTATTTACAATCAATAAAAACGAACACCGACTTTATAGTCGGCGTTCGTTTTATAAAATGTTTTGACTTAAAGTATTACTGCGCCTATTGTTCAATAGTACTACTTGTTTCCCGAAATAAATTCGGGATGCTGCGAAATGCCCAATAGAATTAATTTGATATTAGTTATTGGATTAGCCGCATTGATGCCTAGCGTTAATGCAGCAGAACGGAGCGTCGCAAGTAAAGCTCAATCAGGGCACTGCAGCTGGTAAACAAATACCTATTTCCTATTAAGGTAAACTGCCTCTTTCCACATCACGCATACCCATAATACTATCCACAATGTAAACAGTATTGCCACGCCAGGGTAGTACGCCATTGTATTCTTTATAGCGCAAATCAAAATACTTGCCGCTGTTTAATTTAAGTATGTCGTAAATGCGCTTGTCTTTTATCGAAAATTCAAACTCGTTGCTTTGTATAGCACCGGCAGTTTTACTACGTATACCCTCCTGAATTAACTTGCCTTCGTAGGTTTTAAATATTTGCCCTTTTTTAACCGCAAAGTTCAGGTAACCCGATTTTACACCCTCGCTGGTTAGCGGATAATAAAATTTCCAGTACACATAACCGGCCAATATTAACACCAATAAAATAACAAACGTTAGCAAGATTTTTTTAAAACCACTAAACCTTGATTTGCCGCTGGTTTGCGCTGTTTCCATGATAAAATATTTATAACAAAAAATTTATGCTGATTACTCAAATTTGTTTATACATTTGTACCCGAAATTACATGAAGTAATTAAACAAATGAGCAATATTCTTACACATACAAAACAAGTTGCTTTTCATGCAGCCATTACTACGGGAGTTTATGCCGTAGGGTATGATGTATTTATGTATTGCCGCCCCCAGTGCCGACGCATATCCTGACAGGACGAACCATTTACCCAGGTCCCTGTCAGTGAAAAATCTCCGAAAACCTAATAGGACTGGTAATCCCTACTATCTTTAATTCTTTTTCAAAGTGGATAATCAAGCAATCGTTGTTCGGGTTGCTAACCCCGACGACAAATTATTTGCTACCATCATAACCGATGAAATGGCTTCCTCTGCCGCAGCCCGTGGTACAGGTATTGCCAAACGTTCGCCGGAATATGTAGCTACCAAAATGGATGAAGGCAAGGCCGTTATTGCTTTTACGGATAAAGGCGATTGGGTAGGCTTTTGTTATATTGAAACCTGGAGCCATGAGCAATATGTTGCCAACTCGGGTTTAATTGTAGCTCCGGCTTACCGCAAAACAGGTGTTGCCAAACGTATTAAGGAAAAGATATTTGAGCTTAGTCGCAAAAAATACCCCAACGCTAAAATATTTGGCTTAACTACCGGTTTAGCGGTTATGAAAATTAACAGCGATCTTGGCTACGAACCCGTAACTTACTCGGAACTTACACAAGACGAAGCTTTTTGGGCTGGTTGTAAAAGCTGTGTTAACTACCAGATTTTGATGAGCAAAGAGCGTAAAAACTGCATGTGTACGGCCATGTTATTTGATCCTAAAGACCATTACGAGCCCGAAGAAACCAAGGCTTATTTTGAAGAAAATAAAAAAAGCTTTGAACGTTTATTGCGGTTTAAACAATGGAAGTTGTTAAAACCTTTTCGTAAAAAAGATAACAAGCCGGGTAGCGGTAGCAAATTAAAATCATTATTACATTTTGTTTTCAATTTTTAATTTTTTTAAACTGACATGAGTAAAAAAATTGTTTTAGGTTTTAGTGGCGGATTAGATACATCTTATTGCGTTAAATATTTTACCGAAGAATTAGGTTACGAAGTACATAGCATTATAGTGAACACCGGTGGTTTTACTGCCGATGAGTTACAACAGATAGAAAAACATGCGTATCGTTTAGGTGTAAAATCGCACAAAGCGGTAGATGCGGTTAAAAGTTATTACGATAGCATTATTAAGTTTCTCATTTACGGCAATGTATTAAAAAACAATACTTATCCGCTAAGTGTATCAGCCGAGCGTTTAAGTCAGGCTTTACACATTGCATCTTATGCCGAGGAAATCGGAGCCGATGCCGTAGCACATGGCAGTACCGGTGCCGGTAACGATCAGGTTCGTTTCGATATGGTTTTTAATATCATGATACCCGGTGTAGAAATTATTACACCCATCCGTGATTTAAAATTAAGCCGCGAAGAAGAAATAGCCTACCTGAAAAGTAAGGGTGTTGATATGAATTTTGAAAAAGCGGCATACTCTATCAACAAAGGCTTATGGGGTACCAGTGTTGGAGGCAGAGAAACATTATCATCTAAAGGCATTTTGCCCGAAGAAGCATGGCCAACTCAGGTAACAAAATCTGCTGCCGAAGAAGTTAAACTAACTTTCGAACAAGGCGAATTGATTGGCGTAAACAACAAAGCCTTCGATCATCCGGCAAAAGCAATTCAATATTTGCAAACATTGGCTGGTCCTTTTGGTATTGGCCGCGATATACATGTTGGCGATACTATCATTGGTATAAAAGGCCGTGTGGGTTTTGAAGCAGCGGCGCCAATGGTTATTTTAAAAGCACACCATGCATTGGAAAAACATGTGCTTACCAAATGGCAGTTAAACTGGAAAGATCAGTTAGCGCAGTTTTATGGTAACTGGTTGCACGAAGGACAAATTCTGGATCCTATTATGCGTGACATTGAAAACTTTTTGGAAAGCAGTCAACGCAATGTTACCGGTGAAGTATTTGTACAATTGTTGCCTTATCGTTTTCAGATAATTGGCATTGAAAGTCCGTACGATTTAATGAACAGTAAGTTTGGTAAATACGGCGAAATGAATACAGGTTTTACCGGCGATGATGTAAAAGGTTTCAGCCGCATTTTTGGCAACCAAACTATGATGTATCATTTGGTAAAATCGGAGAACGATAAAAAAGAACGACGATAGTTTTGTTGCGTCAGCTGCAGTACTATTATCATCGTCTGTTGCGTCGCACTCTCCATCGTTCCGTTCGCTATTCAACATAAAGCTAAAAGCCTAAGGCAAAAAGCTGAAAGCAAGGAACACAACAGCTTTCAGTTTTTTGCTTTTTTAATTTTCACTTTTTACTTCCATATCATGAGTACAAAAAATATACAAGTAGGCATTATTGGTGGTGCAGGTTATACCGGTGGCGAATTAATCAGGTTGTTAATTCATCATCCGCAGGTAACGGTAAGTTTTATACATAGCCGTAGTCAAATAGGTAAACCTGTTGCTGCAACGCACCAGGATTTATTAGGCGATACCGATTTACAATTTACCGATGACTTATCTGCATTAACCAGCGGTGCTATTGATGTATTGTTTTTATGTTTAGGCCACGGCGAATCGCAAAAATTTGTAGCAGAGAATGTAATTCACGACAATATTAAAATTATTGATCTGGCAAATGATTTTCGTTTGCAGGCCAATGCAAATATTGGTAACAGAACATTTGTGTATGGGTTACCGGAGTTAAACAAAGCCGCAATACAGCAAGCAAAAAATATTGCTAATCCCGGTTGTTTTGCAACGGCCATTCAGGTTGGTTTATTGCCATTAGCCAAAACTGGTTTGTTAGGCGAAGTATATACAACGGGCATTACCGGTTCAACAGGTGCAGGACAAAGTTTATCGGCTACTTCACATTTTAGTTGGAGGGCAAATAATATACAAGCCTATAAAACTTTAACGCACCAGCACTTAGGCGAAATAGTACAATCGGTAAATCAGTTATCTAACGTTTCTGACAACGGCGGTATCAACTTTGTTCCATGGCGTGGCGATTTTACCCGTGGTATTTTCATCAGCTCTCAATTAAACAGCGACTTAAGTCTGCAAGAACTAAGCAAGTTGTATAAAGATTTTTATGCAGATGCTGCTTTCACACATGTATCAGACGAACCTATATTTTTAAAGCAAGTTGTTAATACCAATAAAGCTATTGTACAGTTAGAAAAAGTAGGCAATAAACTGGTAGTTCACTCCGCCATCGATAATTTACTAAAAGGTGCCAGCGGACAGGCTGTGCAGAATATGAATTTGATGTTGGGGTTAAATGAAATGGAAGGATTGCGATTGAAATCATTAGGTTTCTAATTACAGCTGAAAGCTAAAAGCATAAAGCCGAAAGCTATAAATCGTACTTTTATTATCAAAAGCTAACTTATGCGAGATTATAAAAAGTACGATGTTTGGAAAAAGTCACACGAGCTCTGTTTATATGTTTACAAAGAGGTAGTAGCCCAGTTTCCTGACGAAGAGAAGTATGCACTTGCGATGCAATTAAGGCGATGCTGTTATTCGGTACCGCTTAATATTGTGGAAGGTTGTGGGAGGTCAACTGATAAAGACTTTCTACGATTTTTAGACATAGCCTTAGGCTCAATTCACGAAACGGAGTATTGTTCTCTGCTTGCTTGTGATTTAAAATATATAACTGAAGAAAAATACAAAGAGCTTTTAAGAAGAATTAATGATGCGAAAGCAATGCTTATTAATTTGATAAAAACTATTAGAAAATAATATTATTAACGATGTGAAGCACATAGCTTTAAGCTTTATGCTTTACGCTTTAAGCGCAAAAAATGAATCTTTTCGACGTTTACCCCCTTAACAACATTGCCATTACCAAAGCGTCCGGCTCAAGAGTATGGGATGATAAAGGACAAGAATATTTAGACTTATATGGCGGACATGCCGTAATTAGTATTGGACATACACACCCGCACTGGGTAAAACGAATTGAAGAGCAGTTGGAACAAATTGCTTTTTATTCTAACTCTGTTATTATTCCGCTACAAACTGAATTGGCCGAAAAGTTGGGTAAGGTTTCCGGTAAGGAAGATTATCAATTATTTCTTTGTAATAGCGGAGCCGAAGCAAATGAGAATGCGTTGAAATTAGCATCCTTTCATAACGGGCGTAAAAAGATAGTAGCATTTAATAAAGCCTTTCATGGCCGTACTTCCTTAGCCGTAGCCGTAACAGATAATAAAAACTATGTTGCTCCGGTTAACGAAAATGATAATGTTACCTTTTTACCATTTAATGATGAAGCTGCGCTGGAAGCACATTTTGCATTGTATGGCAACGAAATATCATCGGTGATAATTGAAGGCATACAAGGTGTGGGCGGTATTAATGTAGCTACAGAAAGTTTTTTACAAAAAATAAGAAGCCTGTGCGATCAATATGGTGCATTGTATATTGGCGATAGCGTGCAATGTGGTTACGGCCGTAGTGGAAAGTTTTTTAGCCACGACTATGCAGGTGTAAATGCAGATATTTACAGTATGGCTAAAGGTATTGGCAATGGTTTTCCGTTAGCAGCCATTATTGTAGCCCCGCATATTAAACCTAAACATTTTCAGTTAGGAACAACTTTTGGAGGTAACCATGTAGCTTGTGCAGCGGCTTTAGCTGTGTTAGAAGTAATAGAAAAAGAACAATTAATTAACAATGCCAACGAAATAGGTGAGTACCTTGCTGCTGAGTTGAAAAAGATAAGTGAAATAGAAAACGTTCGTGGTCGTGGGTTAATGATTGGTTTTGATGTGCCGGATGCTATTAAAGACTTAAAGAAAAACCTATTGTGGAAACACAAAATTTTTACCGGCGAAGCAAAACCAAATGTTATTCGTTTGTTACCATCGCTTGCTTTAACAAAAGCTGATGCGGATGTGTTTTTGGAGGCAGTTAAAAAAGAAATTGTAGCGTTAAAGGCTTAATGCCTAATGCTTAAAGCTGAATGCTTGAGCTTCTTATAACATAGTTTGTTTATTTTTAGGATAAACCTATAAATAAACACCCAATGAGAAATTATAAAAATTATGAAGTTTGGCAACGATCTCATCTTTTAACACTTTTTGTTTATAAAGAAGTTGTAGATGTAATGCCAAAAAGTAGTCAGTTTGATTTAGCTTCTCAAATCAAAAGAGCGGCATATTCAATTCCATTGAATATAGTAGAAGGTTGTGGACGAAGTTCAGATAAAGATTTTTGTAGGTTTTTGGATATAGCATTGGGTTCTGTTCATGAGTTAGAATATGCTTGTTTGTTGGCGATGGATTTAGAGTTTATAACTAAAAAAGCGAAGACTAAATTAGATATCTACTTGAATGAAGTAAAGGCGAAGCTGATAAATCTGATAAAAAGTATTAGACGATAAATATGGTATAACAATATAATGCAAAGGTTAACAATCAAGTACTCTTGGCGTTAAGCATTCGGCATTATGCATTTAGCAAAAAAAATGAAAAATTTTATTTCTGTTCATGATGTAAACAATATTGATGCATTGGTGCAACAAGCATTGACTTACAAAGCAAACCCTTTTATTGACAAAGCACTAGGACAAGGCAAGCGCATTGGTTGTTTGTTTTTAAACCCCAGTATGCGTACCCGTTTAAGTACACAAATAGCGGCTCAAAATTTGGGTATGGAAGCTATTGTTTTTAATGTGGGTAGCGAAGGTTGGGCTTTGGAATTTGAAGAAGAAGCCATCATGAGCGGAAATACAGTTGAACATGTGAAAGATGCGGCACCTATTTTTGGAAAATATTTTGATATACTGGCTATACGCACTTTCCCATCTTTAAAAAACAGGGATGATGATTACAGCGAGTTATACATAAAACAGTTTATTAAATATGCCGGTATTCCAGTGGTGAGTTTAGAGAGCTCAACATTACATCCGCTGCAAAGTTTAACGGATATTATAACCATTGAAGAACAGTTAAAACAAAATCCTATTGTAGGGCGTAAACCTAAAATAGTTTTAAGTTGGGCACCACATGTAAAACCATTGCCCCAATGTGTGGCCAATAGTTTTGCGCAATGGGTAAATGCCTGGGGTAAAGCAGATTTTGTAATCACACATCCGGAAGATTATGAATTAAGTGAAGAGTTTACTAAAGGTGCGACTATAACTACTAATCAAGATGAAGCATTAGCCGGAGCTGATTTTGTATATATAAAAAACTGGAGCACTTTTAAAGACTATGGCAAAATTTACGAAAGTGATCCTAAGTGGATGCTGGTAAATGATAAATTAAAAAACACTAACAATGCAAAAGTGATGCACTGTTTACCTGTTCGCAGAAACGTGGAGTTGAGTGATGAAATATTAGACGGTGCAAATAGTTTAGTAACGCAGGAAGCATCCAACAGGGTTTGGGCAGCACAATCTGTTTTAAAGGCAATTTTAGCCCCAACCCCTAAAGGGGAGTTCTAAGGTTTCTTATATTTGAAGACAATCCTTATTTGGAGAGACTCAAATACTAACCTTATGAAAGAAAATATGTACTATGGTGCGGGGTCCCATATTTTTCAAAGAGCTGAAGAGTTGCGCAATAGAATGACATCAGCCGAAGCGATTTTGTGGAAGCATCTGCATATTAATGAATGGAAGTTGAAATTTAGAAGACAACATCCCATTTGGCAATATATAGCAGATTTTTATTGCCATAAAGTAAAATTAGTAATAGAGCTGGATGGTAGTATACACGATGTAGACGAAGTGCGAAATAATGATATTGTACGAGAGAAACATCTGCATGATTTTGGTATAACAGTATTGCGATTTAGCAATACAGAAATTTTTAAAAATATTTCTTTAGTGTTAGAAAAGATTTCACAAACAATAGAACAACTTACAAGCCCCCCTTTAGGGGATGGGGGCATGGCAAAACTCACAGTTATAAAAATCGGTGGTAATATTATTGATGACGAGCAAAAACTGGCTTCGTTCTTAAAGGATTTTGCGGCTATTGAGGGAAAGAAAATATTAGTACACGGTGGCGGTAAATTAGCAACCCGGCTTGCTGAAACGATGGGTGTGCAACAGAAAATGGTAGATGGTAGGAGGATTACTGATGCCGAAACATTGAAGATTGTAACCATGGTGTATGCCGGTTATATTAACAAAAATGTAGTGGCGGCATTACAAGCTAATGGTTGTAATGCCATTGGCTTATCCGGTGCAGATGGTGATGCTATTACGGCACACAAGCGTAAACATGCAAGCATTGATTATGGATTTGTAGGCGATGTTGATGCGGTGAACGCTTCATTGATAAGCGTTTTGCTGGAACAAAATTTAGCGGTTGTGCTTGCCCCTATTACACACGATAAAAACGGATTATTATTAAACACCAACGCCGATACTATTGCACAGGAAATTGCAAAAGGATTAAGCGAAACTTATGATGTTTCTTTGATTTATAGTTTTGAAAAATCCGGTGTTTTATTGGATGCGAATGATGATGATACGGTAATTAATGAAATCAACCCGGCTTATTACAACGAATTAAAAAACGAAGGCAAAATATTTGCCGGCATGTTACCTAAATTAGATAATGCTTTTGCGGCCATTAACAGCGGTGTTACAAAAGTAATTATTGGCAAAGCCGAACAATTGCCATTATTACTGCAAGCAAAAGCAGGAACAACGATTATTGCATGAGTAAGGATATAGACATATTACAACAAGAGGCTATTGCGTTACTGCAACAATTAATTGCAACGCCATCTTTTAGTAAGGAAGAAGATAAAACAGCTGCAATCATTTTTAATTACTTACAACAAAATGGGGTATCTGTACAAAGGATTAACAATAATATTTTTGCAGTTAACAAATATTTTGATGCTGCCAAGCCGGTAGTATTATTAAACTCGCACCACGATACGGTAAAACCTAATCCGCAATACACTAAAGATCCGTTTGAACCTTTGGTAGAAGATGGAAAGCTTTTTGGTTTAGGTAGTAATGATGCAGGTGGATGTTTAGTTTCATTAATTGCCGCTTTTTGTTATTTCTACGAGCAGGAAAGTTTGGCTTATAATATTGTATTGGCTGCAACAGCCGAGGAAGAAATTTCCGGAACCGGTGGTGTGGAGTTGCTATTACAGCATCCTGATTTTTTAGCAGCAACAGCACAAACAAAAGAAAATGCTTATCATAACTGGACAGCCATTGTTGGAGAACCTACTTTGTTACAAATGGCCGTTGCAGAAAGAGGCCTGATGGTGTTGGATTGTATAAGCCATGGTAAAGCCGGACATGCTGCCAGGGGTGAAGGCGAAAATGCTATTTATAAAGCATTGAAAGATATAACATGGTTTAACCAGTTTACATTTGATAAAGTATCTGACTTGTTAGGTCCGTCACGCATGAATGTTACGGTTATTGAAACCGAAAATAAACAACACAATGTAGTGCCTGCTGTTTGTAAGTTTGTGGTAGATACCCGTATTAATGAATTGTACAGCTTTGAAGAAGCACTGTCAATTATAAAAGCAAATGTTGATTGCGAAATAAAACCACGCAGTACAAGATTACGTTCTACCAGTATAAGTTTAGATCATGCATTGGTGCAAGCCGGTATGCAGATGAATAAAACTTATTACGGCTCACCTACTACATCCGATAAAGCGCTGATGAATTTTCAAGCCTTAAAAATGGGCCCCGGCGATTCGGCACGCAGCCACACGGCAGATGAGTTTATATACATAGAAGAAATTAACCAAGGAGTACAGGATTATATTACTATTCTACAAAAAATTTGCAAATGAAGCTTTGGCAAAAAGATACAGCATCATTAAAAGAGGTAGAAAATTTTACAGTTGGCCTCGATCGTGAAATGGACATGTACCTTGCTGCTTTTGATGTGCAAGGTTCATTGGCGCATACTGCCATGTTGGAAACAATTGGCTTATTGACTAAAGATGAGTTGGAACAAATTCATGCTGCTTTAAAAGATATTTACCAAACAATTGTTGAGGGTAAATTTCAATTGCAAGATGATGTAGAAGATATTCACTCACAGGTAGAATTATTGCTAACACAAAAATTAGGCGATGCCGGAAAAAAAATTCACAGTGCCCGCAGCCGCAACGATCAGGTGTTGGTAGATGTGAAATTGTTTTTACGTAGTGAGCTGGAAAGTTTGGTTAATGCGATACAAGAATTTTTTACTTTACTGCAAACACAAAGCGAAAAATATAAAAATCATTTGTTGCCCGGTTACACACATTTGCAAATTGCTATGCCATCTTCCTTCGGGTTATGGTTTGGCGCTTACGCCGAAGGCCTGATAGATGATGTACACACCATTAAAGCCGCTTACGAAGTGGTGAATAAAAACCCATTGGGTTCGGCGGCGGGTTATGGCTCATCGTTCCCTATTAACCGCACCCTTACTACACAGTTGTTGGGCTTTGCTGATTTAAATTACAATGTAGTGTATGCACAAATGGGTCGTGGAAAAGCAGAGCGCATTGTTGCGCAAGCTATGGCCAATGTTGCGGATACACTATCAAGGTTGAGTATGGACATGTGTTTGTACCTGAACCAAAATTTTGATTTTATTAGTTTTCCGCAGGAGTTAACAACGGGTAGTAGCATTATGCCGCACAAAAAAAATCCCGATGTGTTTGAGTTAATTCGTAGCCATTGCAACCGTATAAAAGCATTGCCTAACGAAATAACTATGATGACAACTAACCTGCCATCGGGTTATCATCGTGATTTGCAATTGCTGAAAGAACATTTATTTCCGGCGTTTACAACATTAAAGAATTGTTTACAAATGGCAGGTTTAATGTTGAACAATATTGCCATTAAAGACAATATACTTGTAGACGAAAAGTATAAATATTTATTTAGTGTAGAAGAAGTAAACAAATTGGTATTACAAGGCTTGCCTTTCCGTGATGCGTATAAAAAAATTGGATTGGATATTGAAGCTGGCCAATTTACTTACGATACTAAAGTGCAACACACCCACGAAGGCAGCATTGGTAACTTGGGTACTGCACAAATAAAACAACAAATGGATGCGGTGGTAAATAGTTTTCCTTTTGAAAAAGTAAATGCAGCTATAACAGCGTTACTAAAATAATTTTGTTACCGGCCGTAGCGCTACTATCAAGCCTAAATCCCTAAAGGGATTTTAAAGTTTGAGTAAACATAATTGTTTTATGTTACCAGCGTTCTTGCCTTGATTGAACTTTAGTTGCGTCGCACTCTTCAACGTTCAGTAATTCTATTCAGCAATGTGCAGGTGTACAATAAATTTGTAAAAGTCTTTTCAATGTGAGAGGACTTTTTTATAAAAGATTGGTGATGATATTTAATTATCAGAAGCCAGACTAAATATTTTATACAAAAGCCATATAATCGACAGACAAGCGATAACTATAATTGCGATTCCGTTTTTTCGGCTACCGTCATCGTAATAATTGACTTTAATTCCTGTTCTTAAAGTTTTTGTTGCACCATATAAAAACAATCCGATGATTAATGCACCAATGGATAAGTATGGAATAGGTAATATAAAAGACATCAGCAGTAAAGCATAAGTTATAAACAAGTAAATTGGGTTTACTGTTTTTGGTGCTATGGCTGCAGCTTCTGCTTCTAATTCGTTTGTTAATTGATGGTTATAAGTAATGCCCATACGTCGTATTAATTCCAGTGCAATGTGATAATTTAAATCGCCCCAATCGTTTTTGTTATTTACCACTTGTAAAAGTTGTTCTTCGGTAAAGTCAAATAAAAAATATTCTTTGTCAATGGTTGCGGCAATGTTTTTATATAACTCATCTACAATATTGTTAGCCTTGCTAAAATCGGCGGCTTTTATTTTAAGGTAATGATCGGGCATGGCCAGTTCGCCAATAAAATTTTTGTCTAATAATTGTGGCGGACTTTCAATTTCATAAGCAATGTTATGTTGTGCTAATTGCTCAGCAATTTGTTCAATTTCTTCAATATTACTCAGGCTTTTAAATATAATTGGTTTATCGGGCATGCATAAATAATTAAAAAGTAAAAATTTAAAAGCAGTTTAATGAAATTGTAATTTTTTAGTTTGGTTGTTAAGATAATATACATTCTTTAAACAAAAAAGCACTCATTAACCTGAGTGCTTTTTTGCTCTTACATTTAATGTAATACTCTTTAACAGATGTTGTTTGCACAATGCTCAATAGAAGTACTACAGTTGAAGAGTGCGACGCAACAGACGCTCAATCATTGGAGGGACGATGATACCATAATAAAAATCCCCATTATAAGATTAAGCCCCTTTAGGGGTTTGGGGGGTTTTATCTTTTTTCAGCAGCAGGTCTGTTAGGAATATTGTATCCGTTTGTTTTTAATAGTTTTTTAATTTCTTCAATGGCTTTGTTTAGCTGTACATCTACGCCTTTAGCCATGGCACCTAAATCTTCCACCACTTCAATATCAGGGTCAACCCCATGACCTTCTCTAAACCATGTGCCATCAGGATTATACATTCTGAAAGTTGGTACGGTAACGCTTCCTCCATCAACAAATGAAGGTGAGCCGCTAATACCGATTAAGCCGCCCCATGTTCTGGTGCCAATCAATGGACCTAAACCTCTTTTCTTAAAATAGTCGGGAAATGCATCGCCACCGGAGCCGCTCCAACCATTTACCAACATTACTTTTGGCCCGTAGTGACCTGCAGGAGGCCAGTTCCATGCCTGGCCTTCACGGGTTGCCCAAAAAGCCAAAGGTTTGCGATCTAACATTTCAATAAAACGATCGGGAATTTGTCCGCCATCATTAAAACGTTCGTCAATAATTAATGCTTTTTTATCCATCTGTGCATTAAACATACGCATCAGTTCATTTTGCCCATCAACACCGGTGCTGGGCACATATACATAGCCTACTTCGCCATTGGTTGCTTTGTCAACATAGGCCCGCATGTTTTCTATCCAGGCAAGGTTACGTAACCTATACTCACTGGATAAAGTTTTAACAGTTGCTTTTTGGGCTCCGTTAAAATTGGGGGTAGTGTTATACGTTATTTCAATGGTTTTGTTGGCTAAGCCTGTAAAAGCTTCGTATGGTTCGGTTTCGGTAGTTAATGGAATGCCATTTATTGCCAGAATGTAATTACCTTCTTCTATACCTGATTGGATTAAAGACGATTTTACTTCGTTATCCCAGGCGGCACCTTTTATTATTTTATCTATTTTGTAATAGTTGCCATCAGCAGCCCAGTCAACACCTAAATAACCAACTGATTTGTAGTTTGCTTTTTCCTCATCGCCTTCATCGTTATAAGTGTGAGATGCGTTTAACTCGCCAATCAATTCTCCTAATAAAAAGCTAACATCTTCGCGGGTTACAGCGTCTTCTAATAATTTATGGTATTTAGTTTTTACTTTATTCCAATCAACACCGTGCAAATTTTTATCGTAGAAATAATCTCTTTCAAAACGCCATGCATCGTTTAATATTTGTTTCCATTCTTTTTTAGGATCAATGGTCGTATATAATTCACTGGTACGCAACGGGTCGTCAAGTTTAGCACCTTCGCTTGGGTTAATAATGCCATAAGCCCCCATTTTGTTTACCAATAATTTTTTACCATTAGCACTTAGCTCGTAATAGTAAATACCTGTTGATATAGTTTTCTCTTCTTTTTCTTCAATATCATAATATTTTAAACCGGTAGTGCCACCACTTTCGCCTCTGTTAGGACTACGCAGAAATAAAATTTTCCCTTCAATAGAAGACAGGCGACCAATATTGCCCGCAGCAGGTGATAACAATTCTAAACGACTTTCAAAGTTTTCAAAATCAATTCCCTTGGCAGGCTTCGTTTCCTTTTTTGCTGTTGCAGTATCTTTTTTATCCGTTTTTTTTGCTTCTTCAGTAACTGTTATTGCTACTGTATCGTTTTTAGGTTTTAATAAGCCCGGTACATCTTTGCGTAAAGCAATTGCTGCCAGCTTGGTGGAGTTATTGTACACAAAAGTATTATCAAAATCGCCATAGGTTGGGTTAAACACCTGGTTGGTGGTAAGGTATAAATATTCTCCTTTGGTATCAAATACCGGATTGTTGCAACTGTAAAAACCACTGGTTACCTGTTTGGTACTCTTACCTTCTACATCATAAATAAAAACGGCTGTATGTGCATTAGGTATATCGCGGCTATAAGTCATCCATTTACTATCCGGCGACCAGTTGGCAACAAAACCTTCGCAGTTACCATAACTTATAAAGCGGTACAGTTGGTCAATTTTTGTAACCGTGCTTTTATCTACATCAACCACATAAATTTTACCATCATTATCAATAAAGCTTATTTTTTTGCTGTCAGGCGACCAAAAAATGGAATGTTTATAACCCGGCCCCATATTGGTTATTTTTTTAGCGACATCAGTTACTGCATCTTTAATGTATAATTCATATTCACCGGTTACATCTGACCAATAAGCTATATTTTTTCCGTTAGGTGACCAGGCCGGATAACGTTCTGCAACACCCGATGTGGCAGCTATAGTTTTTATGAAACCATCCTTTGCCGGTATAGAAAAAATATCACCTCTTGCTTCGGCCAATACCCTGTTACCATCCGGACTAATGCTTAAGTTTTGTAAAAAGTTAGCCACCGATTCTGTACGGGGCTTTAAATGCGATAAATCGGTAACAATATTAATTTTTACTACTTTATCGGTTTTGCTATTGATATCATATATGTGTAAATCGCTTCCTTTTTGGTAAACAATTTCACCATCACCTAAAGATGGAAAACTAATGTCATCATCTTTATAATTGGTTAACTGTGTAACTTTACCGGAACTTACATTATAGCTCCATAAATTCATTTTTTCATCTTTACCATGGTTGGCAACAAAAAAAATATTATCACCCTGCCACATAGGGTACTCCTGGCCGTTATATAAGTCAGTAGTAATTTTTTTAGACTGGTTATTTTTCAAATCATAAATGTGAATCCCGCTTTGCATACCACCTTTATATCTTTTCCAGGTACGATTGGCTTGCGATAAAAACACAACAGCCATTTTGTTGCCATCGCTGTTAAAGGAGCCATACTCTGCATATGCAAACGGCATTTTTGTTACTGCACCGCCACTTGCTCTTACCTGATAAAACTGGTTAAACCTGGCTTTACCACTATTACGGCCCGATGCAAATACAACTGATTTTCCATCTATCGTCCAATCAATCACCCTGTCAGAGCTACCATGTGCTGTTAAACGTTTCGGCATTCCGCCGGTAACAGGCATAGTATATACATCTGTATTTCCATCATAGTTACCCGAAAAAGCAATGTTCTTACCGTCCGGCGAAAATTTGGCATAACGTTCCTCTCCCTTTGGTGTGGTTAAACGGGTTGCCGTACCACCCGTTTTGGGTACAATCCAAATATCATTAGCATACGTAAACACAATACTGGTTTTAGAAACATCGGGGTAACGTAACAGACTGGCGTTGATTTGCGCCATAGCGGTTGAACTTGACAATAACAGACAAGCCGCCAGAACACTTTTTGTTCGCATATTGTTGGTTTGATTTTTATGAGTTTATTAAAGAGGACGCAATGATAAGGTTTATTAAAGTTACTGGTATATAGCGAAATGTTAATTTACGATGTGTTTCGTAATTGGAGAAACTAGACAGACATTTCATTTTCTTCATTATTATATTTTTTATCATCGTTACTCCTTTGATTGATTGTTCGTTACAGCTTATCCTGAGTTTGTCGAAGGGTTCCGTTCTGCTGCATAAATTCTATTGGGCATTGTGCAGCATCCCGAACTTGTTTCGGGAATTCGTTTCGCTAATCATCATCGTGCTATGCAAAGGTCATTTCCCTTTTTCGTTGCTTTCAAAAACCGGTACTTAGTATAGCCACAATGTGTAACGTTATTGGGGCGTAGAATGTTACGGTATCATAAAAAAAACACCTACCGGCGGGGTAAGTGTTTTAACTAAATAAGGTAGTAAAAGTTTACTTTTTCTTCATTACCGGTTTAACCAGAAACGTATAAACCAGTACCACTATAACTACGGCTGCTAAAATTTTTCCAAAGCTATT
This sequence comes from Chitinophagaceae bacterium UBA4857, assembly GCA_002399735.1. Lineage (GTDB taxonomy): Bacteria > Bacteroidota > Bacteroidia > Chitinophagales > Chitinophagaceae > Terrimonas. The sequence continues at coordinate 25,437 of DHEF01000008.1, read as the reverse complement.
GCCAATACTTCTTACATCGTTTTGCGCTACCGCATTAATCGTAAGCAGCATACAAAATATTGAAAAGCTTACCTTTGGGGGGCATTATTTTTTTAAACATTTTTCAGCTGCTTGTTGCATAATACTCATCACTTCAGCTTCCTGAATCTTTGATGATTCATTATAAGCATATCTTTCTTCAATAATTTCGCCGGAGCATTTGCAAAGTGTTGTTACGATAGCAGAATCGGCTTGTGTGCCTCTTGCTTCAAAACTCTTTCTCGCCGAAGAAATACAATCACGCATGTATTCCGCTCTGTCTTTTTGTGACCAGTTTCCTTTTTCCGATTTTTCTTTACTATCACTTTGCCCGCATGAAAACAGTAATACAACCGTGGCAAAAGCAAGCATTTTTTTAAGCATATTTTTTGATTATTATAGTGGAACATTAAGCCAGGGGCTTTTTTTATTGGTTAAAAGGCTATTAGCAATACCTGTCATACCTGAGTTATCCTGTCCGCCCCACATAGCACGGCCAATAATGTAACCTTTTGAAAAATCGCCCCAATTAGTATATGCCCGCTTGGTGCCCTCCAGCGATTCACGTAAAAATTGTTTCATTACATGTTCTGGTATTAACTGGTGTTCGTAACACAGGCGTGTCATAAATGAAAGGCGTCCGTAATCCCAGCCGTATACCTTATACGTTTGCAGGTCTTCAATACGGGTTATTACTTTATCGTTTACTAATGTATCTATATTACTGCGCAAACCACGAAACAGGCTTATACCTTTTTCTAACTCTTCAGGTGGAAAAGCTGATTGTAAATAAGCGGCATAATTATTTTTTTCTGTTGTTAGTGCCATATAAATAGCATCAAAGTAGTAGCTATGGCCCTTACGTAACAGGTACGATAAAGTGTCTTCTGCAGCAGCTTTTGAATGTATACCCCAGTATTCTTGCAAAATGGTTTTTGCATCACTATCGGCAATACCGGTTTCGTAGCTGTTTAAGTAAGCCGATTGTTGCTCGGCGTACATAGCACTTACTAATACCTGCTTTAAGGCATCACCCATTAGTGGGTTAGTATTGTTTAACCTTACATTGTTAAACAGGGCATTGAATAGTTTAGATACAATTCCCATGATGTTTAATTTTGAGTAGGTAGGTAAGTTTGTACTTTAAGATTAGGCGCTTTTTCACCCAACTTATTTAAAAAGTAGTTGCCTAATACAAATTCTTTCACTTGTTTTTCTACATTGTTAGATAACATAGAGGTAGCAGAAGCTTGTGCAACCATTGCCTGTACAATACCGTTTGGTATAACCAGTTTTACTTCTTTACCATCCGTTTGTAACGATACTTTGTAGTTTTTTAAACTATAATCGCCATAATTAATACGCATGGCAGCCACCTTAGCCGGTGGCATTTCTTCAATGGTTGAGTTTTGTAAACGGAAATTATCAAAAATTAAATGTTTATCTACATCACCGTCGGTATTAGTATCCAGTAAGTGTAAATCGCTGCCGCTTAACACAAGATACTTTGGTGTTTGCACCGTATTGTATTTCACCGTACCTAAAGTAGCTATACTTTTTAACGCGTCTTTGGCCACATCTTTTGCCATATCGCCTTTGCCATAATCAAGTGTGGCAACAGTGAAAGCATCAATCGGATTGTCCTTAATGTGTTTTTTTAAAAAAGCAAAATCGCCATTTAAAAATTCAGCTTTGTAATGCTCTGCCCTGCCAGCTTCCTGTTGCATGTTCAACTGGCTAAAAGCTGCAGCACTTTGTTGTTTTTTGCGACGGTACCAAATAAAAATACCTGCATATACGGCAATAAAGCCGATAATAATAAATACGTAAGAGCCCATAAATTGTGATTTTAGGTTAGGAAAAGTGTTGGTGCTAAAAGAAAAGTAAAGCACCGCATTACGGTGCTTTAAAAAATTATACGGTTTGAGGTTTTATATCTTCTGCTTTTTTCTTAGAAGGTATCATACCCCAGATAATAAATGCAATAATAAGTAGTGCAACCAGTTTGCCACCGTAACGAGTGTAAAAACCTACTTTCTCCAGATTTTTACGTTCCAGTTTGTTCTTGGCTAAAATTTCGTTCATCTCTTCTTCAGGTATGTCATAATACATATCCTTGGCTTTGTTGTAGCCTACAAGTCTTGGTTCCTTGTTAATCCAAAGTGGTAAAATCCAGGCAATGTTAAACTCTTCGTGCAGAGTAGCTAAATCAAGATACTGATCCGGGCGGTTTACAAGTTTTGAGCCTTTTTCCAGTAAATAATCTTCTGTGTCGGGTAGGTCAGAAACAAGGGTTAATACTTCACGGTTACCTAGGGGGATTTTTGCTTTAGCACTAGCCTGGTACGAGGTTAATACAAGCGCAGCACATAGTGTAAAGCTGCTTACAAAAGTTTTAAGTAGCATCAAAAAGGGTTTTGGTGTAATAAATATAGTTAGTATAACAAAGTTATTGCCATACTATAAATTAAGCCGGTACTTGCCGGCTTAATTATGCATTTACAATACTTGTTATCTCAAAAGTAATACCAGTATTATAACCAACCAAAACTTAGTGCAATAATTTTACATTATTTGTACAATTCGCCTAACCATTTAATTGATGTTGCAACATCTTGTTGCGTCAATTGGTGCCCGGTCGCAAATTCGTGATGCGTTACTGCAAACCCTGCTTTTTGTAATGCAGCAACATATTTTTTTGTACCGGCTGTATCAATTGTATTATCCATTTTTCCATTGCTGGCAAACACCGGCGTTTTACGTTCTGTTTTCCAGTTGTCCGGCAATTGTTTAAATGGCTGCATGGGCCGGTATAAAATAGCTGCCTGTAAAAAGTCGGGATACAGTACCAATATACTACCGGCAATATTTGCACCGTTGGAGTAGCCGAGCGCAATTAATTTATTTATATCAAAAATTTCTTTAACCGCCAGTTCTTTTACAAAATGTACCAGCTCTTCTGTTCTGAATGTTAAATCGGCTTCATCAAAAATGCCCATGCCCAGGCGTTTAAAAAAACGTGGCATGCCATGCTCGCTTACATTACCACGCAGACTAAGAATGTTATACTGTTCGCCAAACTCTTTTGCTAACGGTATTAAATCGGTTTCATCGGCACCAGTACCGTGTAGTACTAAAAGCGTAGGCGCATTGGGTGTTGCAGATGCTTTGTATATGTATGTTAAAGGACTATAATTCATAAAATTTATTTTTTAATTTTTATTATGGGGTGCCCCTACGGGTCGGGCTTTTCGCTATATCTTTTGTCCCACGCTGCCATTAGCCCACGCTTCGCAAAAGGATGCCGCTTCAATCCCTCACCCGTGTTAATTAATAATAGGTTTTTCACCAGTTATGATTTCTTGTGTTGTTAAATGATTGCTTACTTACTAATGCTATTTACAAACATACTTTTGTACTTGCACAAAGCTGAATAGAATTACCGGACGACCCCGATTAAAATACGGGGTACTGCAAATGGCCAATAGAATTAATTCGA
>DHEF01000008.1:0-21738 GCA_002399735.1 Chitinophagaceae bacterium UBA4857 | reverse complement strand
ACTGGAAATAAATTAAATCCCAACCCTATCGGGTTACAACAGGCGATGATAGTAGTAATGCAGTTGGTAACATAATTATTATACTACCAACTGCAAGTGTTACGCCTCGGTTTGTGTCACACGAAAGGGAAAGTTTAATCTTCCAACCTGGCCAAATGTTTTTCTATCTGGCTGCGTTGGGCTTCGTACTGTGCAGGTAATTTTAAATTAGTACCTAACTCAGCCAAAGGCTCATCAACAGTAAATCCGGGGTTGTCGGTAGCAATTTCAAACAACACGCCACCCGGTTCGCGGAAGTATAATGAGTGAAAATAGTTACGGTCAATTTGTGGGGTGATGTGTAAGCCGGCATCCACAATTTTTTTGCGTAATTCCATTTGTGCTGCATCATCGTTTACCCGGAAAGCAACATGATGTATGGTACCGTTGGCGTTAATAGCTCTTTCTTCTTTTGGTAATAACACCAGGTCTATCACATTCGCCGTGTCAATGTTTTCGTTTATGTAACGATAACGATTAACCTCCTGCCCAACTAATTTATAATCTAATAAACCGGTTATTATTTCCTCGGTTGGTTTAATATCATTTAACGTAAGTGTTACATGATGAAAACCACGTGTGGCAACATCGGTACTAATATCGTTGGTTACAAATGGTACGCGGTTGTCGGGTTTACCGGTGGTGGTTAATTCAATTTTTAAACCATCTGGATCGATTAACGTAATATATTTTTCGCCAAATTTTTCTGATGTTTTATTATAAATCACATTTTTTTCCTGTAAACGGTTTAGCCAGAAATCAAGACTTCCTTCAGGTATACTGTAGCCAAATTCGGTAGTTAAACCTGCACCTCTACGTCCTTGTTTTACCGCATTTCCCCAAGGAAAAAACGTTAAAATAGAACCCGGGGTACCTTGTTCATCGCCATAATAAAAATGGTAAGTATGCGGATCATCGAAGTTTACGGTTTTCTTTACAAAACGTTGTCCCAGTGTTTGGGTGTAAAACTTAAAGTTTCTTTTTGCGTCGCCGGCAATAGCGGTTATATGATGTATGCCTTTTACTGTATTGCTCATAATGATTAATTTAATACAGCAAAGTAAAAACAATGCCACAACCTGCTAATTGATGTATGATAAGAAACAAACTTTAAGCAGCTTGCTGGGCCGAAAGGGTTTTTTGCGCCTGTACCATATGGCGGTTTACATGGTTTACTACAAACCGGAAAGTGTCGCCCAGTTTTAAACGTAACAGTTTGGTAATACTAATGCCGGTTTTGGTTTTGTTGATATTTACAGATTTAGCGGCCTGTAACAATTGTAAAAGTTGTTGATGCAGGTTAATGAACCTGTCAATGGTAGTGTAATTTAATTGAGAGCCAATCGGGTTTTTATCCTTAAAGGTTTTCATTTTGTTCAGCTTTTCTTTAGGTAACATACTTTTGGCAAAATAATTACCCAGCCAGCTGCTGGTAAAAGTTGATGCCGGTTGTTTGTGGTTGGTGTTGGTAATACTTTTTTGTATTTCGGGTACATAAAAATCGGCGTATAAACTTAAGTGTTCCAGACATTCTAATACACTCCACGATGTTTCATTTGCCCGCCAGTTTAAAACAGCAACGGGTTGATTTTTTAATGCCTGGGCTTGTGCTATATATTTTTGTAGCTGGTGTATAATATTTTCCAGTAAAAGTGTTGACGACATTTTCATTGTTATATTTTCGGCAAAGTTCAGTTATAGTTTAGCGGAAAATACTGATTGAAATCAAGACTTTTTTAATCGGGATAGCGTTTCAGGTGTCATACGCAAATAGGAGGCTATGTACTTATGCGGTATTTCCTGGAACAAATGCGGACTGCGGGTGAATACCCGGTTATATCTTTCTTGAGGTGAGGTGGTGAGAATATCTACTTCTCTTTCCAGTTGCTGATAAATGAGTGCTTGCAATATTTGCTGCCAGAGTAGAATATGCGTTAAGCTTTGTTGTAATAAACCTTCCAGACTGGCCTTACTGATTATTTTTACATGGCATTGTTTAATAGCCTGCATGTTAAAAAAGGTAGGCTTACTACTTATGTATGAGTCTAATGCAACGATAAAAGAGTTTTTATAACCAAAACGGCTTGTTTTTTCTTCATCACCATCTTGTATAAATACCCGGCAAGTCCCGTGCGTTATAAAAAACACCTGTGTATTGATGGTGCCCTTTGTTACCAAAAAACTATTGCGTGCAAAAACTTTTTCATCCTCCCATAAATGATGTGTGCTTATCAATTGTTCCAGTTGTTGTATGGGGTTCATGCAAGATGAAAATTTTGTAAAAATTATATATAACAAGATACAATATTTTGCTAATTGTGTAGGGTGGATACAGTGTTAGGTGTTCATTTCTCAGGTCTTCTGTATAATAATGGGTAAATTTGACAATATGGCTAGATTAATTGGAGACAGACGAGGGCTTAGCCTGATAGTATTTTTTATTGTATGTGGTGCCTTATACTTAATGGCACAGGAAAAAGTTGCAGGGGTAGCCCAGGGTGAACCGGTTGATAGTATTGATTTATACATGAAAGATACAGCGGGTCAAAATACTGACTACGCAGCATGGTTAGACGAAAGAAGGGCTTTTATTGGTGATGCCGCTGAGCAAAGATATGTTTACTATGAAGGCGTAGCGAATGCCTTACAACGTAAACCTCAAAACAATAGTGATGAAGCCTCTGCCTATTTTTCTTTTCTTATTCAATATGCTTACGATGCGTTGAAGGTAAAAGGTTGGGTGCCGGAGAGTATGACTTTATATGAGCAGGCATTACAGTATTACGAGCAAAACAAAAAACTGGTAGACTATGACGAAGATTTTATAGCCGGTTATTTATTAACGCCGTTAGGGAATATTTATACAAGGCTTGGCGATTTCCACAGTGCCATATTTACACATCAAAAAATTATCGACTATGCAGTTACCAATAAGGATACGGGTTTGCTGTCGTCCTCATATGGTAATTTAGCCGTGGCTTATCGCTGGAGTGATAGTTTGGACATGGCTTACAAAGCGATAAAAAATGGATTGAAACTGATAAACGATAGTCTGACATATGCACATACTTATCTTATGGGAGTAAAAGCAGAACTACAGCAACTATTGAAACAAACTGAAGAGGCTGGGATCAATAATAATAAAACCATTCTTAATTATACTTTATTATTAAGTAAAGCAGGTAACGAAGAAAAGAGTCGGTTAGCAGAAGGTTTATCAGCTTGTTACAGGGTGCGGGCAACTTTACAGGAACAGACAGGTGCATTAGATGCAGGGGCACAATCGTACCAAACTTCATTGCAGATATTACAGCAGTATTTCCCCAATGCGTTAAGGCGTGAAAAGGGAATGGCCTTGGCAAATATTGGCAAGAATTTTTTACAACAAAAGAAATACAATGAAGCTATAGGCTATTACAACAAGGCTTTTGTACAATTAATACCGGCTTACAAAAACGAAAATTTCTACCCCGAAATGTCGGATGCAGTAGTTGATAATGTAATTATTGAAGCTATCTCCGGCAAGGCTGAATGTGCATTGGCAAAGAATAACATTAACCTGGCTTTACAAGGTATGTTGCAGGCCTCTACCTTAGAACAGCAACTTCGAAGAAAATTTTTAACAGAACAAGCCAAATACAATCAGAATGTTTTTTCGCGTCAACGTACGGAGAAGATTTTGTCAATAGCCGTTGCACAATGGAGCAAAACAAAAGATGCGCAAATTGGCAACGCTATTGTTGAACAAATTGAAAGGAGTAAAGCACAGGTATTATTTGAAGCCCGGGAAAAAAACAGCAAGCTGTACACTATACTCAACGACTCAGTTTCGGTAACACGTAAAAGATTAGCTAATAATATTCAGTATTACCGGCAATGGTTGGCAGAGCACACAACAGATAGCGCCGATATAAAAAGAACAAAACAGAAAATTACCGAACTGGAATACGCACTGGCTTTAACCGATAATCAATCACAGCAGGCAAATCGATTTTTGGCAACAGGATTAGCAATAAATGATAGCACACAACAATGGCTACAATTGATTAATAAAGGACAATTGGTGCTAAACTATTTTGTGGGAAATAATGATGTGTATATAGCCGCATTGGAAAAAGATGCTGTAAAAGATATTTATGTATTAAAAAATGCAGCGGGAATAAAAGATAGTGTTGCCGGTTATTTAAAAAGGTTTTATTACAATGGTCCAGCCGCCATGCAAGAAGCATCGATTGAATTTTGCAGGCAATCAAATACTTTGTACAAAACCTTATTGCCTGCAATAAACTGGAAAAACTATCAGTCGGTTATTATTTTACCCGACGAATATTTATACCAATTACCTTTTGAAGCATTACAAACGAAAGCAACTGCTACCGCAAACCCTGGTAACTGGCCTTATTTGTTACATCAAACCGTGGTGGGATATGCTTTTTCACTTTCCTTATGGCAACAACAAGTCTTAAGCGATACTGCTAAAAATGCAACGGCCAGGGTTAACGGGTATTTTGTTTCGGAATTTAATAATGTTTACCCCGATTTACCACAGATTAAAAACGAATACCGGGAGCTGAATAAAAAAACATTAAGCAAAGCGTATTTAAATAAAAAGGCTACCAAACATAATTTTGAAAAACAACTGGCCGGTAATAATATTCTGCATGTAAGTACACATAATAAAGAATTGTCTAATGGCGATGTAGCCCTTGTTTTTGCAGATAGTTTATTGTATCAATGGCAGGTGCAGTTTTTACAAGTAAAATCGCCATTAATTGTCTTAAATGCTTGTAAAGGCGCGACCGGTATGTTAAAACAGGGTGAGGGGTTAATGAGTATGGGACGGTTTTTTACAGCCTCGGGTGCAAAAGCAGTTATTGCTTCATTATGGAATGTTAACGACGAAACAGGTGCAGCGCTTATCCCTGATTTTTATACAAACATGGTTCGTTTACAAAATCCGGTAACTGCATTGCAAACGACCAAAACACAATGGCTACAAAATTCGGCAACCAGACCTGTGGTCAAACTGCCGTATTATTGGGCAGGTTTGTCGTATATAGGTGCATGGCAACAGTTACATATTCAAACGCAAACAACACCTGTTTATCAGTTTATAATTGCTATTATAGCTGTTGTGTTAGTATTAGCCGGTTTAGTATGGGTTAAAAATAGAAGAGCAAAAAAGGTATTGCTAAAAAATAATATTATAGAAACAAATCAGCCGTAATACCATCAGCCAGTAGCTTACCTTGGTTGGTTAACTGTAAATAATCATTTGCATAAATGATATAACCTTTTTCAATATGCTCTTTTGCAGCAGTTATTATAGTATTAGCCGGATGGATATTTTGGTTATCAACCATCAGGCTAGGCCATTTTTCAGCCACAACTTTAAGCGACAGTCCTTCAATGGTTCTTAAGGTAATCATAATAAATTCGTTTACTTGTTGTTCGGGTGTCAAGGTTTCTATTTCAAATGCCGGTTGGTGATTATTAATTGCTTGTATGTATTGTGTATTGTTGGCAATATTCCACCAGCGGCTGCTTCCATTAAACGAATGTGCCGAGGGACCGAAGCCCCAATAGGTTTTTCCCTGCCAATAGGATGAGTTATGTTTACTTCTAAAACCGGGTTTGGCAAAGTTTGATATTTCGTAGTGCTCAAATCCTGCTTCCTTACTCCATTGCATTAATAATAAAAACTGCTCCGATTGAAAGCTTAAGTTCACATTTGTTTTTTGATGCAACCTTATCTGTTTATCCAAAGGTGTTTTAGGCTCCACCGTTAATGCATAACAGGATAAATGCGGAATGCCTAATGCGATCGCCTGCTGTACATTTTGTTGCCATTTTTCATGTGTAAGTCCCGGTGTGCCATAAATAAGGTCAATGGTAATATTGTCAAACATACTTATGGCCCATTGCAGAGCGCTAATAGCTTGTTGCGCATTGTGTGCCCGGTTCATCCATTGCAGGTCTTCTTCAAAAAAACTTTGTACACCAATGCTTAAACGATTAATACCATTACGTTTCCACATATTCAATTGCGCAAGTGTAATATCATCAGGATTTGTTTCAAAAGTAATTTCTGCATCGGGTGCAACCGTAAAGTTTTTATGAATAGCGGTTAACATGCTGTTTAATTCCTCTTCGGTACATAAACTGGGCGTACCGCCGCCAAAATAAATAGTTTCTATCAGTTCCTGGGGTTCAACTAAATCCGCAGGATTTTCCAGTTCCTTAACAATAGCATTAATTAAAGGTTGTTTGTACCGCAACGATGTAGAAAAATGAAAGTTGCAATAATTACAAGCTTGCTTGCAAAAGGGGATATGAATATAAATGCCTGCCAGGGTAGTTGTTTTTTAAATTAATGAACAAAGGTACTGTAATCGGGTACTAAACAGCGTAGGAAAACGTTAATGGCCGGATGAGGGTAAAGGACAAGGAAGAGATTTTAAAGTTATTCATTACTCACGCAGATTTTACCCTATAACTTATAGCTTAAATCTTATGCCTTAATTTAGCGCATTATTGTTACATTATTCATGAAAAAGGCTCAATACCTGTTAAGTGTAATTTGTATTATTATTCATTGTTCCTTACTACAGGCTCAAAATAATTATGCCCTGCACATACAACCGGTTGATAAAGATTCCTCTTTTATAGCCGCATTAGGATTGCAGCAACAGTTTAGCAATCAGTTAGCGTGCAGGAGTTATGCTGATTCGGTTCCCATTGTTTTAAAAGCCAAAGGATATATTACGGCATCGGTTGATTCGTTTTTCTTCGATTCTACCTCTGCCCGCATGGTTTTGTATGTTGGTGATGTATATAAATGGGCGCAATTGAATACCAGTACAGTGTCGTTGGATTTATTGCAGGCGGTGGGTTGGCGCAGCAGTGTTTACCGGGGCCAGCCGATAGACTTTTTGCAGGTGGCCGATTTGCAAAAACGCATGTTGAATCACCTGGAAAATACAGGTTATCCATTTGCAAAAGTTTACCTGGATAGTTTAACTATGCAGGGCGATGAAGTAACGGCACAATTAAAAGTAATCCCCGGCCCATTATACACCATTGATAGTATCAGGGTACAGGGTAATGCAAAGGTTTCTACTGATTACTTACAGCGTTTTTTAGACATCAGGCACGGATCTATTTATAATAAAGATAAACTACAACGGGTTACAGGAAGGATAAGAGAACTGACTTATGTGGAAGAAGAGTACCCGCCGAAAATTGTATGGCGGGCTTCCGGCGCTACATTGGATTTATATTTAAAACAAAAGAAAAGCAGCCAGGCCAGTTTAATTGTTGGTTTTTTGCCTAATAACGATCAGTTGTCCAGTAAAAAAATGCTGATAACGGGTGAGGGTAATCTTAATTTAAAAAATGCATTAGGTGCAGGCGAAACCATTGGTATTAACTGGCAGCAATTGCAGGTAAACTCGCAGCGACTTAATATTTTTTACCAGCATCCTTATCTATTTCAATCACCTTTTGGGCTGGATTTTGCGTTTGATATGTTTAGAAAAGACAGTACTTTTTTAAATGTGGATATACAGTTGGGTACGGTTTACCAACATAGTACCAAGCAATCGGCCAAGATATTTGTGCAATGGTTCCAAACCATATTAAACGGAATAGATATGAACCGGGTGATACAAACCAAAACCTTGCCCGATGCAGCCGACGTGGCTACCACTAACCTGGGTTTACAATACGACTTTAATAATACCAATTACCGTTTTAATCCGGTACGTGGTAATGAAGTACAGTTTATTGCTAAAGCCGGTACAAGGAAAATAAAAAAGAACAATAGCATATTGGAATTAAAAGACCCTAACAATCCGGGTTTTAATTATGAATCCTTATACGATACCATTAAACTAAAAAACTACCAGTTTCAGGCAAAGTTGGTGGTGGCAAAATATTTCCCGTTGGGCCGTAAAGGGTTAAGCACCGTAAAAACAGGATTCAATGGTGGTTATATACAAAGTGCAAATATCTACCGCAACGAACTTTTTCAGGTGGGTGGTTATAAATTATTACGCGGGTTTGATGAGGAGAGTCAATACCTGTCACAGTATGCCATTGCAACGTTGGAGTACAGGTATTTAATAGGACAAAATTCTTTCTTTTACGCCTTTGGAGATGGGGGCTGGGGGCGCAACAAAAGTTCATACAGCAATGTAAATTATACCTACATAAGTGGTGGCCTTGGTATAGCCTTTGAAACCAAAGTAGGTATTTTTAACCTGGCCTGGGCATTGGGTAAACGTAATGATACTGAGTTTAACCTGCGTCAGTCAAAAATACATTTTGGCTTTGTTAGTTATTTTTAAACACATAAAAGCGCTTTGGTTTCATAGCTTCAATGTGTTCGCTTATTTTTGACAAACAATTAGTTTTCTTGAAAAAAATAGCCGGCTTCTTTTTTTTGTTTTTCTTTTTACTGCAAGGATTGCAGGCACAATCTGTTACCGACTCGTTGGCTAAACTGCGGGCCGATTCTATTGCTGCTGCTACACCGGCTAGTACCACTACCAGTAAAAAGCCCGTAATGCCAATAAAGGTTTGGCAAACTATTACCGGCCAGCCATTACACCAGCAAATACTGGCGCACATGCCTTTTTTTAGTTTTGGTAAACAGCCAATAGTTTTTGGCGGGCATCTAAAAAAGAAAACAGATAAGGATGTATTGTTTTATGTAATGGTAGGGCTGTTGTTGTTTTTTGCCGTTTTAAGATTACTCTTTACAAAATATTTAGGCGATTTGTGGCGCTTGTTTTTTCGTACCACACTTAAACAACGCCAGTTAACCGAGCAGTTAAGCCAAACGCCGTTACCTTCTTTATTGTTTAATTTATTGTTTGTTGTGGCCGGTGGTTTGTATGCAGCTTTTATGTTGTATTATATGGAGGGTAGTATTCCGGTAGATAATTTCTGGTTGCTTGCTTTGTATTGTTGTGCCGGTATTGCGGCTGTTTACATGGTTAAATATATTACACTAAAAGCAACGGGTTGGGTGTTTAACATTCGCTCGTTAACCGATACTTATATTTTTATTGTATTTATTATTAATAAAGTGCTGGGTATTTTTTTATTACCCGTACTTTTTTTACTGGCATTCAGTAGCAGCGGAGTAGCCAATGCCGCCTGGGTTTTGTCATGGATTGTGATAGGCGGACTGCTTTTGTACCGCTATATTTTAGCCCTTTCGGCTGTACGCACCTACGTACAAGTGAGTGTTTTTCATTTCTTTTTGTACTTCTGCGCATTTGAAGTAGCACCTGTATTATTACTTTATAAATTGGTAATAACAATTTTTAAATAAAACACGTACCTTTGCGCCCAACTTTAGCGGAAAATCACATGGTAAAAAACGGAGTTACAACTACTGGAAAAAAAACCAATGATGTCCAAAGCATCTTAATTACACAGCCACGGCCTGAAAGCGAAAAGTCTCCGTACTTTGAGTTGGAAAGGAAGTATGGTGTAAACCTGCACTTTCAATCTTTTATCAGGCTGGAAGGAATTCCTGCTAAAGAATTCCGTCGTCAGAAAATTGACATTGCATCTTTCACCGGAATAATCTTTACCAGTCGTAATGCTATTGATCATTTTTTTCGCATTTGTGAGGAAATGAAAGTAAGCGTATCGCAGGATACAAAATACTTCTGTGTTACCGAGGCTGTAGCCTTGTATTTGCAAAAATTTATTCTGTACCGTAAGCGTAAAGTGTTTTACGGCGCCGATGGCTCAAACAAAAGTATGTTTGATGTAATTAACAAACATAAGGGTAACGAAAAGTTCCTGTATGTATGTTCCGAAAATCAGCAGGATAATGATATAGTAAACTGGCTAAAAGCCAATAATTGTGAGTTTGCCATGGGCTTTTTATATCGTACCCAAAGCAACGATTTAAAAGAAATGTTAGCCAAAAACAGTTACGATGTTATTTGTTTTTTCACTCCTAGTGGTATAAAAAGTTTATTTGATAATAAACCTGAGTATAAACAAAACGGTACTGTGATTGGCACATTTGGCAGCAATACCACTAAGGCTGCCGAGGAGGCAGGTTTAGCCCCTGGCATTATTGCCCCGCAACCTAAAGCGCCTAGTATGATATCGGCCCTGGATCATTTTTTAGCGGCACAGAAAAAGTAATAGTTGAATAATTTTTTATAGTGAAAGTGTAGGTTTTTTAACATACACTTTTTTTATGTTATCAACTGTAGCGCCCTGATTGAACTTTACTTGCGACGCTCCGTTCATCGTTCTGTCCGCTAGTCATCATCGTGTTATGCTGTAATTGTTTTCTTCTCAGCCGAGTCTCCCGGATGTTAATAAGTTAAGAACCATGGAATTTTTATTATGTCACTCCTTCGGAGTTTGCATACATTTTATTCTACAGTTCTATAATTACTTTACCTTTTCAATGTTAAAAATCCCGTAGGGATGACATTATACTCCTTAACTTAATAGTATTACGAGTTTCCCGCAGGGGACTCGGCGTAAATGAAAGGTTTAATTACCTCATTATCTAGTTTTCAAATTGTTTCTGGTGTAATAGCTGGGCTTTGTACAACTGCTCAACATAGCCCCGATTGACGCGTATACCCCATTTTACAAGGCTGATAAATAGGGATACCTGCACTACGTAAATATATATGCGTTGTAATAATATGCCTTGTAAAACGGGGTAGTAGCAAAAAGCGGGATACTAATGCTGACCGGAGTTACTGCTGCCGATGCTTCAAAAAGATAAATTTATATGTAACAATGTGTTTACCCACATAACCGGTTTATACCAAACTATTAACCGAAATTTACGGCATGGCTATACATAATAACAAGTTAGTAAATGAAACGAGCCTATATTTATTGCAGCATGCACATAACCCCGTGCAATGGTATCCTTGGGGTGAGGAGGCATTACAAAAAGCAAAAGAGGAGGATAAACCTATACTGGTGAGTATTGGGTATGCGGCTTGTCATTGGTGCCATGTAATGGAAAGGGAAAGTTTTGAAGATGAAACTGTGGCTGCCATTATGAATGACAATTTTATTAATATAAAAATTGACCGTGAGGAGCGACCGGATATTGATCATATATATATGGATGCCGTACAGGCTATGACCGGACAAGGTGGCTGGCCTTTGAATGTTTTTTTAACACCTGATAAAAAGCCATTTTACGGTGGTACTTATTTCCCACCAAAAAGCTTATACGGCAGACAATCGTGGAAAGAGGTTTTAACAGGTATTAGTAATGCTTATAAAGAACGCAGGCAGGAGATTGAAGAGCAGAGTAATTATTTAACGGATCACCTGAGTAAGGCCAACAACTTTGGTGGTGCGGCTATGAATGTAAATGAGTTTGCCATTAACCCGCAACAACTGTCTGCCATGGCCAGGCAGGTTTTACAACAGGCCGATATGGTTTCAGGTGGATTTGGCGCAGCACCTAAATTTCCGCAAACATTTGTAATAAAGTTTTTACTGCGTTTGGCTTATCTGTGGCGTTACAATAAGTCGTTGCAGGAAACGGATGAAGAGTTGGGTGAGGAATGTTTGCGTCAGGCAACCTTATCGCTGGATAAAATGATAAGGGGTGGTGTTTATGACCAGGTAGGAGGGGGCTTTGCCCGCTACGCTACCGATAATGAATGGTTGATACCGCATTTTGAAAAGATGTTGTATGATAATGCATTGCTGGTTGCTGTTATCAGCGAAGCATATCAATTAACCGGAGATGCACATTATAAACAGGCTATTGAGGAGACAATGAAATTTGTGCAAAGAGATTTAATGCATCCGGCGGGTGGTTTTTTAGCTGCTCTGGATGCCGATAGTGAAGGGGTAGAAGGTAAATATTATGTTTGGACAAAGGCCGAAATAGAAAATTTATTGGGAGATAAAGCTGCTTTATTCTGTGATTATTATGATGTAACGGAAAAGGGTAACTGGGAAGAGGTGAATATTTTGCAAGTGAAGGCCGGGGTAGAGGAAATGGCCGTTTTGCATAAAAAAACGGAGGCAGAGGTTAAAGAAACATTGGAGGATTGTAGGCGTATTTTATTGGATCACCGTTATACACGTATTGCCCCGGCTACGGATGATAAGGTGATTTTAGGTTGGAATGCTTTGATGAATACCGCTTGCAGTAAAGCGTTTATGGCAACAGGTAATGAAACATATAAAACGCTGGCCATAAATAATATGGAGTTTTTGTTGGCTCATTTGAAAACCGACAACGGCTGTTTTTTGCATACATGGAAAAATGATCAGGCAAAGTACCCCGCTTTTCTGGATGATTATGCCGGTACAATTGATGCATTGATTCATTTATATGAAATAACCGCTGATATAACCTGGATGGAGAAAGCTAATGAGTTGGTTATGATAGTGGAAGAGGATTTTAGCGACGAACAGGGGCTGTTTTTCTATTATACCAGTAAAGCGCAGACAGATGTTTTGTTGCGTAAGAAAGAAGTGTATGACGGAGCTGTGCCGTCAGGAAATAGTGTGATGGCATACAATTTATACAAGCTTTCCATCGTTTATGGTCAGTCCAAATGGGCCGAAAGGAGTTTTGGGATGTTACAGCAATTAGACAAGTCTGTGCAACAATACCCCACCTCTTTTGGTGTTTGGTCCAATATTTTATTGGAATTATATACCGGAACGCAGGAAATTGTAGTAATAGAATCAAATAAGGATACATATTTTGAAATACTATATGAGTATCTGCCGTTTAAAATATTACTGACTGCAGAAAAAGCAACTGCTGGGTTTGAGTGGGCTAAGGGCAAAAAAAAATCGGGAAATGCAAATATTTTTTTGTGTCGTCAGTTTTCCTGTAAGGCTCCGGTTAGCACTGTAAAAGAACTTATATCATTGATAAACAATGATTTGTGAAAATAATTAATTTTCTGTTAAATGCAATAAAATATTTAAAGCAGCGTTAGATAATTTACGACGTATTAAACCATTTGATTGTTTAAAAATAAATTGTATCCTTGTGACTGCGAACAAACCAAAATATTATATTTGTCCAATACCCTTTAAGTGTATGATAATGAGAAACCCTAATTATGCGTTTTTAGCATTTGCAGCCCTGATGGTGTTTGCAAGCTGTAACTCGGGAAAAAACAAAGGCGGCTCACTGCCCAATGATGGCCAGTTACATGGCGTATCAGCCGGTGTACGTTCTAACCTGAAAAAACCTGTGGGCATGGTATATGTGCCACAAGGTACTTTTCACATGGGGCCCAGTGACGAAGATCCTGCCTACGCCTTTAGTGCCCGTAATCGTTCTGTATCTATTAGTGGCTTCTGGATGGATGCTACCGAAGTAACCAATGCTGAATACCGCCAGTTTGTAAACTGGGTGCGTGACTCAACTGTAGCTACCCATTTAAAGAAGTTAAAACCAAATCCTGCTACCGGTGGCGAATCGGTGGATTGGGATGCCATGAAAAAGTTTAAGTGGGATGACCCTAAAAACATTGAAGAACTGGCTGGTACTAAGTTGATTTTAGCTCCTGAAGACAGAATTTTCAATAAAAAAGAGTTGGATGTTAAAGAGTTGAAATACCACTCTGAGATTCATGACTTAAAAGAAAATGCCAAAAGAGAAAACGAAGGAAAATCACGTTCTCAGTTTATTATAAAAAAAGACGTTCCTATTTACCCCGATACATTGGTTTGGATAAGAGACTTCTCTTATTCTTACAACGAACCAATGACTAAACGTTATTTCTCTCACCCGGCTTTTGACAACTACCCGGTTGTTGGTGTAAACTGGAAACAGGCTACTGCCTTTTGTGAGTGGAGAACACATTACCTGAATGCATTCCTGGAAAGCAAAAAAAGAGCAACGGAGTCTGATTTCCGTCTGCCTACTGAAGCACAATGGGAGTATGCGGCCCGTGGCGGTCGTTCACAATCTATGTTCCCTTGGGGTGGCCCTTACTTACGTAACAAAAAAGGGTGTTTAATGGCTAACTTTAAACCTGGCCGTGGTAACTATCCTGAAGACGGTGGTTTTTACACTGTACGTGCCGATGCATACTGGCCTAATGATTTTGGTTTGTATTGTATGTCAGGTAATGTAGCCGAGTGGACTTCTACTATCTTCTACGAAGGACGTAACAACTTCCAGCATGATATGAACCCTGATGTTCGTTGGAATGCAAAAGACAGCGATCCTCCATTAATGAAACGTAAAATTATTCGTGGCGGTAGCTGGAAAGATGTAGGTTACTACTTACAAACAGGTACCAGCACTTACGAGTACCAGGATTCTGCAAAATCTTACATTGGCTTCCGTTCAGTAATTGACTTACCGGCAGCAGGTGGTCGCAGATAAATAAATTGCCGTTTTTCCCTCAGGCAATACAATATTGTAATTACTTTTTAAGTTATAATACCGGGGTGTAATAAAATACATCACACCCCGGTTGTATTTTCCAAATCTTCTTCATCAAAAACTATTTTTTTAAAATCATTATTTTATGGCAGCAGCTATTCCTTCAAAAGTTAGTAAATGGGTTGACGTAGCAGTTTCATTTGCAGCAGCAATTGTATTATGGGGTGCATTAAGAAAAATTACCCATGCTCCTGATGCCGATATGTGGCTGTGGGTGGGCCTTGTAACGGAAGCTATCATCTTTGCTTTATATGGTGTTTTATATGTTATTTATCCTGCATTACCTGATAATTCGCATTCAGAAGAATTAACAGTTGCTACCGGTGCATCAAAACCTGCAAAAGGTGGTGCATTAGCCGCAATGGATAAGGCGTTAATTGATGCACATGTTTCTCCTGAAGTATTAACCCGTTTAGGCGACAACTTTAAAAAATTAAACGAAACAATCGGTAATATGAACAACATTAGTGATGTTGTTGCTGCTACCGGTGATTACACCGCTAAAACCAAAGAAGTAACTGCCGCTTTAGACAAAGTGAAAGAAGCTTATGTTGGCTCGGCAAATTCTGTAGGAGCATTTAATCTGGCTACTGAAGGTGCTAAAGGCTTCCACGATCAGGTGCAGGTATTAACTAAAAATCTGTCTTCTTTAAATACAATTTACGAGTTGGAGTTACAGGAAAGCAATAACCACCTGAAAGCCCTGAATGGCTTTTATGGTAAACTTTCTGAAACTTCAGCCAGCTTGATTAACAGCGCAGAAGATGCTAAAAAAGTACAGGAACAAATTGGTAGCCTGGCTACTAATTTAGGTCGCTTAAACGGAATTTATGGTAATATGTTAACTGCTATGCAGGGTAAATAATTACCATCCTGTTTGTAAAACCAAGTTGTAAAAGAAAAATATTTTATAAAAGACTATAAACTTTTTGACCAGTTATGGCACTACCTAAAGAGCCGCGGCAAAAGATGATTAACCTGATGTACCTGGTGTTAACCTGTCTGTTAGCACTGAATGTCTCATCAGAGATTCTTAATGCCTTTAAAACCGTAAACGAGAGCTTAGAGAAAACAAATACTACTGTAAATGCTTCTACATCTACTATTTTAGCCTCATTGGAAGAGAAAACAAAAAAAGCAGAAACAAAAGAACGAGCAGATATTTGGTATCCTAAAGCTAAACAAGCTGCTGATTTATCAAAATCGGTATTTGATTATATACAAGGCTTAAAAACAAAAATAATTACAGCAGCAGGGGGCGACCCTAACAATCCTGATAACCCTGAAAAGAAAATGAATGAGGGAAGTCAGGAGGTTGTAACAAGAATAATGGTTAGGGATGGTGAAGCCAAAAAGCTTTTCACGATGCTTAATGATTACAGAAAAAACCTTTTAGCCATAGATCCGTCAGTTAATGAAAAATTTGCCAAAACCTTACAGATTGATGTAAGTGAGATTGTAGGCAAAGACGGAAAGAAAAAGGATTGGGATATTGCCAATTTTAACATGGTGCCTACTGTAGCCGGCTTAACTATTTTAAGTAAACTGCAAAATGACATCAAAACTTCAGAGAATAATGTTGTTTCACATATTCACGAGCAAGTGGGTAAAGTAGAAGTAATATTTGACTCATACGCAGCAGTAATTGGACAAAGCTCAAATTACCTGATGCCTGGTCAGGAATTGGAAATTACTGCGGGTGTAGGTGCTTTTAGTAAAAACGCACAACCAAAAATATCAATTGGTGGTTCAAGCCTTTCAATTGGTGAAGATGGTACTGCACATTATAAAACTGCAGCTACTTCAATAGGTACACATACTGTACCGGTAAATATTTCGTTCTTTAACCAGACAACGAATAAAGAAGAGTCTATCAGCAAAACAATCACATACACTGTAGGACAAGCTAATGCCTCTATTGCATTGGATAAAATGAATGTACTTTATGTAGGTGTTGACAATCCTGTTTCAATTGCAGCAAGTGGTGGTGGAGATGATAGAGTACAAGTAAGTATCACTGGTGGTGGTGGTTCTATTACTAAGGTAGGTGCAGGTAAATATATTGCCCGCGTAGGTACAGTAACGGATGATTGTCGTATTACTGTTTCGGTTGATGGTAAAGTAGCAGGTGCATCTCAATTCCGTGTACGTACTATTCCTAAAGCACAAGCCTACATTGGAGGAAACGAGAGCGGTGCTTCAATAGCAGCAGGTGCTTTCAGAGCGCAAACTGGTGTTGGTGCTGGCATTAAAGATTTTCCTTTTGAATTAAGCTATAAAGTTGTTTCGTTTACTTTCTCTATTGATACTGACGATGGAGATATAGCTTCTGCTGCTTGTCAAGGTAATTTATTCAGTTCACAAGCACAAGGGTATATCCGTGCTCATGCGAAAGGTGGAAAAACAATAACAATTGATGATATAAAAGTACAAGGTCCTGATGGAAGGGTTACTTCTGCTCCGTCCTTGGTTTATTATCTAAAATAATATATTAAAGATTAGTGCTATGAAATATTCTTTGTTTAAAAAATGCATGTTGGTAGCGGTTGCAGCTGTTTTAGTAGCGGATGTTAGTGCGCAACGTACCGGGAGAAATAGAAACAATTCCAATAATCAGAATCAAGGGAATCAGAACAACAATACCCAAAATCAACAACAGCAGGTAAACAATAATCAACCTCCTGTAAAGTATGATCCTTACGGTGGTGTCCCTATTGAAGTAGATAGTTCAGGTGTGTCTAGTAACTCTAAAAAAACTTCACTACGTCAGGATAATGCCTTTGATAAAAAGGGATTAAATGCACGTACTCCATTAGATTATGAACATTTACGCTGGGATGATGCTTTATACGCTGAAAAAGTATGGCGAGAGTTGGACTTACGTGAAAAAATGAACCAGACTTTTAGGTATGAAGGTGAAGATGATAACGGCAGTCAGGTATTTATTAATATACTACTAAACGCTGTTACCAACGGGGATGTGACAGCTTTTGCTGATGATAGGTTTACAACCCCTATAACTGTTGATGATATTAATCAAATGACATTAGGTAGTGCCGATACTGTAGCACAATACGATCCTAATGATATTAATAAGATTGTTAAATATGTTGTTACACGCGAGACTTTCAATGCGAAGAATGTCTTAAAGCTTCGTATTAAAGAAGAGTGGGTTTTTGACCGTGAGGCGAGCCGTATGTTTTGTAGAATTTTAGGCGTTTCTCCTGTATTAACTAAATATCTGCCAAGTGGACAAGAGTTTGGTAGTCAGCCTATGTTTTGGGTATATTATCCTGACTTGAGAGCTACTTTGGCCAAGAATGAGGTTTATAATCCTAAAAATATGGGTCAAAGCCGTATGACTTGGGAAGAGTTATTTGAAAGCCGTATGTTCAGCAGCTACATAACTAAATCTACTTTAGATAATGCAGCTAACAAAACTATTCGTCAGGTAATTAATGACCCTATTCTACGTTTATTAGAAGGCGAAAATATTAAAGAAAAAATATTCAACTTTGAACAAGACCTTTGGTCATACTAATAAAGTTGTAACTATTTATAAAGCCCCGTTCATCGGGGCTTTTTTATTATTATACATTTTGAGGTATAACCTCAATAGCGTTTTATTATCCGGGTGATAAGCAGTCTTTTATGAAGGGTAGCCGTTAACATTAGTTGAAGAATGATATATAAGTTGAAAATACCGCTCTGAAGAAATAGTAGAAAACCAGTAGCTAAAATTGTAGAATAAACTGAGCGAAATCAATTATTTTTCGTACTTTCGCCTTGGTTTTTCATAGGATATTGGATTTTAAAAACGGGGCTGGATTTCTATCCTGGCCCCATTTTTTTTAATCAACCTCGTCTTTATGAAAGTAACTGTACACCAGGGTCGCTTTTTGTAACCCCACCACCGCTTCCAGTTCTGCCTTGGTTTTTTCTTTTACGTTTTTTACCGATTTAAAGTGCTGTAACAATTGTGCGGCTATTTTGGGGCCAATGCCGCCAATGCTTTCCAGTTCGTTTTTAAAAGTGCCTTTGCTGCGTTTGTTTCTATGGAAAGTAATACCAAAACGGTGGACTTCATCCCTGATCTGGCGTAATAATTTCAAGGGTTCACTATTATACGGCAGCTTTACCGATTCTTTATCGCCAACAAAAAACACTTCTTCCTCTCTTTTTGCCAGCCCTACAAGGGTTGTTTTATCAGCTAACCCTAATTCAGTCATTGCTTCATGTGCTGAGCTTAATTGCCCTTTACCGCCATCAATAATAACCAGTTGCGGGAAAGGCTGCTCTTCTTCTGATAATCGCTTATAACGTCTGTGAACCGCTTCTTTCATGGTGGCAAAGTCGTTAATACCTTCTACTGTTTTTACATTAAAATGGCGGTAATCTTTTTTACTGGGCACCCCCATTTTAAAACATACCATGGCCGAAACAGGAAAACTTCCCTGAAAGTTGGAGTTATCAAAACACTCAATATGCGTGGGTAATTCGCCTAATTGTAAAGCCTGTTGTAGCTGTTCCAGTATTTTAATTTTATCCGTATTAACCGATAGTTTCAGTCGCTCTTTATTTTTCACTTCTTCAATGTAGTAGTCTACATTTTTAAGCGAGAGCTCAAGTAACTTTTTTTTATCACCACTTACAGGGATGGTAAGTGTAATATCTTTTTCAGGGTAATCAATCTCAAACGGAACAATTATCTCCGTGGCATCACTATTAAAAGTTTGACGTAAGCGGGCAATACTAAAACTTAAAATCTCCGGTTCATCTTCATCTAAATGTGTAAGCACTTTGCTTGTTTGTGTTTGCACAATGGTGCCATTGCGCACCATCAGGTAGTTTACATAAGCAATGTTTTTTTCCTTTATCAGCGTAAATACATCTTTATCGCCGGCTGTAGTACCTGCCACTACCGATTTTGCCTGGTAATTGGTTAAATAGGAAATCTTATTTTTAGCTTTCTCTGCATCTTCAAATGCAAGGTTGGCTGCTGCAGTTTTCATCTCCTCTTTAAAATGCCTGATAACCGGCGCCAGATTTCCTTTTAATAAGTCTTTAATCTGGTGTATACCCTCCATATAATCGGGTAAGGTTTGCAAACCCTCGCATGGCCCTTTGCAATTACCTAAGTGATACTCCAGACAAACCTTAAATTTATTACGGGCTATATTACCCGCACTCAGGTTTAAGGTACAGTTTCTTAGCGGCACCGTTTGCCGTATAAATTCCAATAACTCTTTTACTTTTTGTACTGATGTAAAAGGCCCTAAGTATTCCGATTTGTCATTAATCACATATCGGGTTAAATAAACCCTTGGGAAAGGTTCGTTTTTTATAACAATGTAAGGGTAGGTTTTATCATCCTTCAGGTTAATATTATAACGGGGCTTAAACTCTTTTATTAATGAGTTTTCCAGTAAAAACGCATCATGCTCCGAGTTTACAATGGTAAACGCAATACGTTTAATACGCTGTACCAACTCGTGCGTTTTGTACGAGGTAAAGGTTTTATTAAAGTACGAGCTTACTCTTTTACGCAAGTCCTTGGCCTTGCCTACATAAATAATTACATCTTCGTCATTAAAATATTGATAGATGCCCGGCTGATGCGGTATTGTAGGCGCAATATGTTTAAATTCTTCTGCAGTCATAAATTCACTTCATCAATCATGCCATGTAACGGTAGTCGTGGTAGTGGTTTGGATACCGCCGGGCTTTTGTACCATACGTGTAACCTGAAAACTTTTATCTACCATCCACAACATTCTTTTTTGTACAGCACTATCTTTTGTATTGGTAGCGTAATCAATATATATACTCACAATTTTATCGCCGGTAAACTGATTAGGACTAATCGTTATTTCCTGCTTTTGCACCGCATGTTTAGCATCCGGTATTTTGGTGTACGTCATTACCACACGGTTCAACGTCTCATCAAAAAATTTACTTTCGGTATAATCGTCTTGATATTTTTCCGATGATATATCCGGAATATCTAAAAAATCCTGTGCTTGTTTTCTAAAGTCTTCACGGGCAACAAAACTAGTATCCGAAACTGAGTCAAGCGTTACAATTTTTGTAATGCTGTATAACGAAGTGTCTACGTCCTTAACCTGACTTAAAATATAAGGCAATACCGGAAAGTTTTTTTCGCCATCTTCCCTTTTCTTTTTCTTACTACCACAGGCAGATGCCAGCACAACCAATACTACAAACAGGACTTTTATTTTCATACTATAAAATTACTTTAAACTGTTGTTATAACGTACTGTTAGTGCAATAGATATTTAGGGCAGACTATTTATTTTGTTACCAGCTGCAGTTCCCTGATTGGGCTTTCGTTGCGTCGCACTCTTCATCGTTCTGTTTTTTGTGCATCATCAAGAGAAGTCGGGAAGACCGTGAGTCTGAAAGACGATAAGAAAAATCTCCTAACCAGTTTTAGTTAAGATGAGGCGGGTGTCACTAACACAATCAAATTCCATTTTTTGCTTCGTCAGGCTCAGCCTGACAAATTTTTGCTTGCTGTCACCCTGAGCTTGACGCAGGGTTGACAAGGTGTTTTTGAAAACAATACTATATACAAACATTACCAAGGGTAAAACTCATCAACCTCATTTATTTCCACACCACGTTTAACAAACTGAGTGTGGCTGTTGCCTGAATCTAATGTAAGGCAAGTGTATTTAATCGTGGTACCATCTTTTAGAAACAACTTGGTATAATCATAATACGCCCATGGAATTCTTGTTTTCCAGGAAATCTCGTGGCGCTCAACTTTTAAAATATCAGCATATTTGATTACTTGCACTATTTTGTTTGTAGTTATTTCAATTTCATTTTTGTTAAACAGAACCGTTTTGCTTTTATCAATCAAGTAATAGCGAGTATGTAATAGCAAGCCCGGTAAAACGATGCAAAGTAAAATGAAGAATCCGCCATTGAAAAAAGGCTCGTTTACCTGTTCGGGATTTTTAGATTGCGTTGTATGGCCATAGATTGATACCACAATGACGACTAGAAGTATTATTGCAGAAGGGAAAAAGAACTTGCAATTATTTTTAAAGGTCATTTTGGCAATTAGTGGCTTCAATTGTAGTCTCTGTTTTTTTGCGTTAGTATTTGCTAATAGTAAAGGTAGCAATTGCTGATATATTCTATTGATGAAGGGCTGCCGGATTGTAGCGGCACCGATGTTGGCCTTGTAGCTTGGCGGTTCCCCCTTTTAGAGACTGTTTAAGTTTTAAAAT
>DHEF01000056.1:68815-81487 GCA_002399735.1 Chitinophagaceae bacterium UBA4857 | reverse complement strand
TTTATATCTTAGAATACGCAACAAAAGCCTAATCAAGGGTGGGACGTTGGTAACAAAATAATAAAACTTAGCAGTAACAATTGCTGTGATAAAAAGTGAAAATTGCTATCTTTTTTTAGCATCTGATTTTTCTCGCTTAATATTGCTTTATGAATATTGATTTAGCAGTTGTTAAACAACCTTTTTTTATAGGTATAGCAGGTGCGGGCATGAGTGCTATTGCACAATACTTACAGGGTATTGATATGCAGGTATCGGGTAGTGACCGTTTTTTTGTCCATGGTGTAGCAAATGATGTACAACAAAAATTAGAGAAAGAAGGTATACAGTGTTTTGTGCAGGACGGATCGGGGATTACGGATAAAACGGATTTAATTGTGGTATCGACCGCTATTGAAGATACGGTGGCCGAAGTACAAAAGGCCAAACAAATGAATATTCCGATTATTAAGCGATCGGAGTTACTGGCATTGATTGCCGCCACTAAAAAAACAATTGCAGTAGGTGGTACCAGTGGTAAAAGTACCACCAGTGCTATGTTGTTTGATATACTGGAAGCGGCTGGTTTAGGCCCGGGCATTATTAGTGGTGCCGGTTTGGTAAGCCTTATTAAACAAGGTAAAATTGGTAATGCAAAAGTGGGAAAAGGTGATTGGCTGGTGATTGAAGCTGATGAAAGTGACGGATCGATAGTGCAATACAAACCTGCTATTGGTGTGTTGCTAAATGTAGATAAAGACCATAAAGAAATTGATGTGTTGATGGATGTGTTTAACACATTTAAAAATAATAGCGATACTTTTATTGTTAACAGGGGCAATGTGTATGCAAAAGAATTATCGGTTAATACAAATAATGATTTTGTATCGGTAACAGGTGAGAAGGCAGGGTATATAGCGAGTGATTATACACAAGAAGGTTTTGTCAGCAATTTTATCATTAATAAGCATCCTTTTGTATTACAAATTGCCGGTAAACACAATATGGAAAATGCGTTGGCGGCTGTAGCGGTTGCCGGGCATTTAGGTGTTAGTATGGATATTGCTGCACAGGCATTGAGTAAATACGAAGGCATTTACCGCCGTAACCAGGTATTAGGTAAAAAAGCAGGTGTTTGGGTAGTGGATGATTTTGCACATAACCCGGTGAAATGCGCAGCAGCCATTGCATCATGCCAACCGGTAGCGCCAAAAGTAATTGCCTGGTTTCAGCCACATGGTTATGGCCCAACACGTTTTTTACGTAACGATTTTGTGCACGAAATATCACAGGTATTACGACCACAGGATGAAATATGGATGAGCGAAATATTTTACGCCGGCGGTACTGCCACTAAAGATATTTCGGCAGCAGATTTAATTAACGACATTAAAACCAATGGTAAAAACGCCTTCTTTGTAGAAAACAGAGAGGAACTGGTTCAACAACTACAATCACATTTTACTGATGATTGTGTATTGTTATTAATGGGAGCCAGAGATCCATCGCTGGAAGTTTTTGCCAAACAGGTTTGGGAAAAATTATAAAGCAGCACTTATTTTTTCAGGTGCATATAAACACCAGCATAAAACCATTAATAAACTTTCTCTAACAGGTGCAGTTATTGTTGTTTTATCAATATTATAACTGGCAATAGGAGTTTGCTCAGTAGTGTTATAAATATTTACCGCAGTTTCGGCGTTATTTATGTTTTCGGCATTCACATAATAACGGGCATCACCAACAGATACAAAGGTTCTGTTGTTTTCGTTGCCAATACGTCCAATGGTGTTACCATACTCGTCACGTAAAACAACCTTGTTTTTAAACAAGCCTTCTTTACGCAATAAAAACACCCGTCTTTCGCCCATTTCAAAACTCACTCTTGCAGCATTGGATGAAGGGTGAAAATCCAATGTTAGTAATTGTTTGCCATTGTTTAACAATGAATACACCGAATTACCAAAAGCAGAAGTTATTGTTTGCCAGATCATAACAAATCAGTTTTTACAAAAAATGTTTATTGGTTGTTTGTTTAAAGTATGATAAATTTTTGAATATCAATCCTTTATAATAAACATAAGTCGCGGTTCAGGTTGTAAAATTTGGGAATTTCGTTGGGATTAATTAGCACAATTGTAAAACTTAACAATTTGGTCATAATAAGATAACATTGCCATATACACTAAAAGCTACATTGCTTAAAAAAGCTCACCTTTGTGTATTAATTTCAACGTAATGCTTACACCCATTGAAAAAAGTTTTTTAAACCGGGCCATTGAATTATCACGACAGGGAATGTTGAATAATGAAGGAGGGCCTTTTGGCTCGGTGGTAGTGTACAATAACCAGATTATTGGCGAGGGCAATAATAAAGTTACTTCCTTAAACGACCCTACAGCACATGCCGAAGTGGTGGCCATACGCAATGCCTGTAACCATTTAGGCAGTTACCAACTTACCGATTGTGATATTTACACCAGTTGCGAACCTTGCCCCATGTGTTTAGGTGCTATTTACTGGGCCAGACCAAGACGTGTAATTTATGCTAACACCCGTAATGAGGCGGCAGCTATTGCTTTTGACGATGCGTTTATTTATAATGAAATAAATGCGCCATTAAATGACAGAAAAATTCCGTTTATACATGTACCGGTTAAAGGGGCTTTAACTGTATTTAACGAATGGACAAAAAGAGTAGATAAAAAAGAATATTAGCAAATATTACTACTGTCCTTTGGCTCTAAGGTAGTGGATAACAAAATATGCCATAACTACCAGTAGTAAAACCAGAAATACGGCAATATAAAGCCATGTTTGGTCTTTTATAGCCAGTTTTTTACGAAAAGCTTTTTTCCTGGCAGTTTTTTTCTTTAACTCATAATTCAGCATTTCAACTGTATGGTTAATTTGCTGTTTATTTTTTATGGCCTGCAAGCCTTCCATGGCTTCATTCTCAAAATCATTATCAATAAGTTGTTCCTCCAGTTCATGTATTTCATCTTTGGATAACTTATTGTTTAAATATGACAATAGTTGCTCCTGATTAATATCAGTAGATAAATTGGATAATATGTCTTTTAAATTTTCCGACATGTTAAGATTTGTAGGCTTGTTCTTTAAGTTTCTTTTCTATTAATATTTTTAAATTACGTTTACCGTTTTGTATATAACTTTTTACCTGTAGTAAACTAAAGCCCGTTGCATCGGCCACTTCCTGATAACTCTTTTTTTCCAGGTAAAACAAAATTACACATTGCTTTTGTTCAGTGTTTAATTCTTCTAAAGATTCCTGCATCAGGTTCAACGTAAGGTCGTTTTGTTGTAACTCCTCTGTATCCGATCCCGTATCCTGCAACAATTCGGCTTTTTCGGTTAAACTCACCGGTGCTTTGCCTTGTCTTTCTCTTAGCTTCATTAAACAGTGGTTTTTAGCCACCATGTATAACCACGATTTAAAATAATCAACCTTATACTTGTGCAACTCTTGTATTACTTTCAAAAAAACCTGTTGTACAGCATCCTTCGCCTCATCTTCATCCTGCAGGTATTTCATGCAAACACCCAATAATAAAAGCGTATAACGTTGCAGCAAAATACCCAGCCACTCGTTATCATGGTCCTGATTAAATTTTGCCAACAACTCCTGGTCGCTTATATGCCGGTATTTGTCAGTTGCACTCAAATGATCATCTTTAAAAAATCAAAAATAGTTTAATGTACCTAAACTAGTACATTAAGTTGGTTTATAACTATATGATGCAATTTTTTTAATTTTTCATATAAGCGTAACATGTAAATTATACTTTTGTATCAAATTATTTTAATGGAATATGCAATTGTTACTGTGCCGGCAGCACCCGTGAGAAGAAAACCCAAGCATCAGTCCGAAATGGTGAACCAATTATTATTTGGCGAAGCCGTAAAAATATTAAAAGCAAAAAACAGTACATGGATAAAAGTTAGAAGCCTGTACGATGATTACGAAGGCTGGTTAACGTATCACATGATATATCCCGTTAAAAAAAGCATTGCCGAAAATCCTGTGCAATATGTTAGCACCGATTTATTGGCAGCTATTACCGTAAAGGATATACAAATGCATATTTCCGCCGGTGCCGGTTTACGTATTGATGCTCCTGAAGCTTTACCCGATGCTGAACGTTTTCCGTTTTTTAGCGGTACGGTTGTTAATACCGCAACAGCGGTACCCAGTGCCGAGTTGGTATTAGCTTACTCAAAAAAATGGTTAAATGTACCTTACATGTGGGGCGGCCGTACACCCTTTGGTGTTGATTGCAGCGGTTTTGCACAAATCATTTACAAACAAATGGGCATTAAAATTCCTCGTGATGCATGGCAACAAGCACAAGGCGGACAAGCCATTAAAAAACTGAAAGATGCCGTAACCGGCGACCTTGCTTTTTTTGATGATAAACATGAAATTGTACACGTAGGTATTTTATTAAGTCCTACCGATATTATTCATGCAGCCGGAAAAGTGCGTATTGACACAATAGATAAAGATGGCATTATAAATACTGATACCGGTAAACGTACACATTCGTTAAGATCCATAAAGCGTTTTTGGGGTAATGTAAATCAATAGTTGTTTTTTTATGTTACCAACTTTTGTTCCCTAAGCCCCCAACCCCTAAAGGGGAGTTAGGCGTTTAATATTTGGGAGATTATTATGTTACCAACTTTTGTTCCCTGATTGATCGTCCCTTGCGACGCTCCGTTCAACAGCAGTAATGCTAATCATCATCGTGTTATGCGATGAGCGTTTTTTTCCCAGCCGAGTCTCCCACAGGGGACTCGGCGTAAATGTATTACCTGTTACGCTGAGTCCACGGCCAACGCACAGAGCTATAAGTGAGACTCGGCTTGGAAAAATCAACTCAAGCCTCTTTGGTAATATCCCTTACATATTCTACAAATCCTGCCCATTTTTTATATTCTTCAATATGCTTTTCAAATCCTACATCTTCTGATAAAAGCTCATTTCCCAAAGGATCTTCTATTTGAAAACCATGATTTAATATAACTTTTGAATAGTCTTTTAAATGTTTGAATCTTTCAATAACGTTATCTCCAGCTCCTAATTCTACATATAAATTATCTTTCCAAAAAGAAAAGTAATAGAAAAATGAACCAGTCTCGGATTTTATATAAAAATGTTGTTCAGGATATTCCTTAGTATGATCAATTACAGTCTTTGTAAAATAATAATTTGAGTCAGGTGAATTTTCATCATTTATTTCTGGAAATGATTTTATCAATTCCATTGCTAATGCAATATTATTTTCTAATGCTTGTTGATTGTTCAGAATCACTATTCTTCTAAAAGAAAAGTCGTAAGGCATGTGTTGATATTTTGGTATGGAAAATTACAATTATTTTATAGTCTGTAATTATTCTTTATTATTTCTGGTTAAAAGAAACAACCGTCGCATAACACGATGATGATTAGCGAACGGAACGATGAACGGAGCGTCGCAACGAGAGTTGATTAGTATTACTTCAGTCGATTACAAAAAAATAACCGTAGTACTTGCGCACTACGGTTTTTATGTAAACGTTTTGGTATAATGAAACAAAAGTTTACAGTCTATTTTGTTTAAGGCCTTTGATCGGTATTTCTTTCATGCTCGGCATTGTAAGCTTTTAAGATGTGTTTTACCAAACGATGTCTTACCACATCTTCCTCATCCAACTCAATATGACCAATACCATCAATATTACGCAAAATGCGTACCGCAGTTTGCAAACCGCTTCGTTGGTTGCGGGGTAAATCCACCTGCGTCATATCGCCGGTAATAATGGCTTTGGCGCTGGCTCCAATACGGGTTAAAAACATTTTTAATTGTAAGTCGGTCGCATTTTGTGCTTCGTCCAAAATTATAAATGCATTATCCAATGTACGGCCACGCATATAGGCCAACGGCGCAATTTCAATGGTTCTGGTGGTCATATAATACCCCAATTTATCGGCAGGTATCATATCGTCCAGTGCATCGTATAATGGCCTTAAATACGGGTCAATCTTTTCTTTTAAATCACCGGGTAAAAAACCAAGACTTTCACCCGCTTCAACCGCTGGACGGGTTAAAATAATTTTTTTAACCGCTTTGTTTTTTAAGGCTCTTACGGCCAAAGCTACCGCTGTGTAAGTTTTACCGGTACCGGCAGGACCAATGGCAAAAACTATATCATTTTTATCGGCCTCTACCACCATTTTTTTCTGGTTGGCCGTACGTGCCCTAACTGATTTTCCGTTAGGACCAAAAACCAATACTTCATTAGGATTACGTTCAACAAAATTGTCAACCACTTCTGTATCATCGCCTCCTAATACCTGTTCAAAATAATTGTCGCTCATATGGCCGTTGCGCTCCAGGTAAGAAACAATTAATTCAATCTTTTCTCTTGCTGTTCCAATCTGCTCCGGGGATCCGCTTAACTTTAATTGTGTACCGCGGGATAAAATTTTAAGTAATGGGAATTTTCTTTTTAACAGGTCAAGTTTTCCGTTGTTTACACCAAAAAATTCAATGGGATTAACGGTTTCCAGGTTAATAATTGCGTCAGTCAATGTTGTATCAGTTTTAATACTGCTTCTAATCGCAAAACAGCATTTATTTTTATAAAACCGGCAAGAGTATACCGGGCTTAAGTTAGCGTCTTTAGCTTGCTGCTAAAGCTTACCCTTTGATTCCAAATTTAATTTATTTAGTCGGTAATTCCCTAGTATAACTTATGCACAATTGTTAATTTTTTTTTAAGTAGAAATATGCATTTGGCATAGGGGAGATATTCGTAAAAACGCCGCCCAACAACAGCTAACGAAACAATTTGTTCACATTGTACTGTTAGAAAATTACTAAAGTAAATCCTTTTCCTGTTGCAGGTTTTGCCGGGCTTTTATTTCAAACTGTTGGTAAAAGTAATCCGTCTTAAAAATTCGCTGCATTTGTAAAAAATGCTGCAATACTTTTTTACGGCCGGGGTTGTATAAAATGTTGGGATAAATACTGTATTCCTTTCTTACATTTTTATAATACTGTTCATAAATTTTCCAAGGTTGACCTAAGATAGAAAGATCTGCATCGGTAAAATAATTGGTGTCGCTATTTGTGGAAATAGTATGCGATTTTGTGGCTAAAATCTGGTTTATACATGCATCTACGATTTGCTTTTCAACACCAATT
This sequence comes from Chitinophagaceae bacterium UBA4857, assembly GCA_002399735.1. Lineage (GTDB taxonomy): Bacteria > Bacteroidota > Bacteroidia > Chitinophagales > Chitinophagaceae > Terrimonas. The sequence goes on along the minus strand of DHEF01000056.1, from coordinate 74,297 downwards.
TCCCGCATTCTTTCTTTTGCCAGTGCTGCACTTTTTTCTTCATTGTCAGATTTGGAAGCATGATAAATAACATCGTGGTAAAATAACGTAAACAAAATAGTGTTCCAGTTATTTATGTTTGCTTGTACTGCTTGTAATTGTGTTAATAAATGTTGCAGGTGTTGTAACGTATGGTAATGTCTTTTTTTACCGGAATAGTTTTCTTCTATTTCATTCCATAGTTTATTTACCAAAGTATCATTGTTGGTATAGCTGGACAATAGTTGTATAAATGTTTGTTGTAGCAATGGAATTAGATTGTCAAGTAATGAAATCAATATCAAATTTAATCAACAAAATCCATGCTGAGGTTTATTATAAGGGTGAGTAAAAAATGGATAAATTCATTAAGCAAAATAATAAATCTATAGCCCACGGTTTAAATCGTGGGCTATGAAGAAAAGCCATACTTAAACCGTTTTAACGGTTTATCAAACTGCTCAATATATATTCTACAAACCAAAGGCTGCCCGACTGGCAGTAGTAGCTGCAATATGTGTGCGGGCTTTGCAGCATGGCATTGCACTACTACAGAAGGCGGGAACTGCTGCTGACCGGCAGTTACTACTGCCGACAGCCCCCAATAAGTTTTGACTTATAAGTTGTAAGTAGAAAAGGCATGGGCTAAAAAACGATTAACAATGAACTATTAACCATTAACTGTTTTAAGTGTTACCAGCGTGCCACTATTTTAAAATTAATCAATCGTGGTGTTAATCGGTTTGGCATTAAATAAGTGGTGTTGGAAAAATCTTTAATCAACAAATAGGAGATGGTATTGTCTCTGTCGATGATGTTGAACACTTCCAGCGTTGCCCAAATATTATCGAAGCTTTTAAACGGACTATGGCTTCGGCGTTTGCTGCGATCACTATCCAGTAACAGATAACTAAAACCAATATCGGCACGTATATACTGCGGTATTTGCATGGCATTGCGGTACTTAACACTGCCGGGAATATTGTAAGGCAGGTTGCTGCCATACAACAGGTTTAAATACATTTTAAAATTTTTGTTGGTGGACAGGTAGTCTTGAAAAAACATACCAAAGGTTACCAGCCTGTCAGTAGGGCGGCGTAACCAACCCTGGTTAACGGTTACACTGTCAATAGGAATATTGTTATCGTCCAGTGTATAGTTTTTGTAAGTATCACCTTTTATATCTTCACGGGTACGCATAAAGCCAATGCTAATCCAGCTTTCGGCATCTTTAACTAACTCGCCATACAAACGTGATTCAACTCCCACCGCATAAGCCTTGGCCATGTTTTCGCCAAAGTAACGGACACGTACATTGTCAATATCGTAGGGCACCACATCGGTCATATGTTTGTAGTAACCTTCCACTGTCCAACGCATGGGACGGCTCCAACCGGTAAAATTGTAATCGAAACCTAACACACCCTGCCAGCTTTTTTGTGCTTTTAAACTGGTATTAACCGTACCATCGTAGCGGCGCAACTCACGGTAAAATGGTGGCTGATGATAAGCACCTGCAGCAGCACGTATGATAATATCTTTTTGCCAGTTTGGTTTCCAACTGGCAGCCAAACGTGGCGATAATAAAAACTCTTTGTTTAAACTGTTGTAATTAAAACGAAGTCCACCTGATAAAGTGAATGATTGCAGCGAATCGCCAAATAAAATATTGTCTTGTATGTAACCAGAGAATTTATTTATATCTAACAAGGCCCGTGAATTAATAACTTTTGATAACTGAATACTGTTAGGGTTATAGGGTAGGGAATAACCGGCAGAATCCTGGTATTCCCATTCGTTCATTTTATCGTTAATAAAAGTTTTATCGTAACCCAAACCCCATTGTACCGCATGGTTGTTTAGGGTATAATTTCCTTTATGCGAAAAATTCCAGTTTTTTATGTTTAACGTATTGCGGGAATAATTATGAAAAATACCTGCGCCTAAAGGATTAACGATAGTGCCAAAAGTTGGTTGTGTTTGGTCAAAATCCCGGTCGCCAAATAAGTATGCACCGGCAATATCAATGTTTTCAGTTTCATCGTTTTCAAAACGGGAGGCCATCCATTTTAACCGAAGATTTTTATGTACGGTATTGGTGGCAGATATACCTACCATATTAGTAGTGTATTGGTCTTTTTCCTGACCTTCAAAATAAACATCTAAACCAAGGTTAGCGGTAAAGTATGGCGAGAAAACAGATGTGGTTAACTGACTAAATTCCGGTTGTAAATAAAACTTGCTACGGGAAAAATTAGTAAACAATTCTGTCTGCCATTTTTTTGATACCTGATAGTTTAACAACAATTGCCCGTCGGCCGATGATGGTACATAGTTACCCTGCGTTTCCTGCCTGCTTAATAAATTACGGTTGCTACGGTTACGTACACCAAATAAATAAGTAAGTCGGTTATTTAAGCCGGTACCTTCTACATGTAAACCTTGCTCCAACACACCAACATAAGCAGAGCCGCCAAATTTTTTAGGCGTCTTATATTGTATATCCAGCACGCTACTCATTTTATCGCCATACTTGTTGGAAAAACCACCGTTGTAAAAATTAATGTTGCGTACCAACTCCGGATTAATAAAACTCAATCCTTCTTGTTGTCCGTTGCGTATCAGGTACGGACGAAAAACTTCAAAGTCGTTTACATAAATCAGGTTTTCATCAAAGCTGCCACCACGTACCGAGTATTGCGATGTAAGCTCGTTATTGCTGCCCACAATTATCTTAATCATATTTTCAACCCCCATGGTAACCGATGGAAGATTGATAACTGTTTTGGGATTAAGCTTTACCAAACCTGCTTCACGGCGTTCACGCTGATCGGTAATAACCACTTCTTTTAAAACATTTTCACGCTTGCTTAAAATAATAGTGATGGTTTCCTGCTCATCGGCACTTAACAAAAAGTTTTTTTGAACGCTGTGGTAAGCGGTGTGGCTAAAAACAAGTGCAAAGGCTTTATCGGCTACGGCCGTAATACGAAAACTGCCTGAATCGTTCGTAGTCTGTCCTGCTTGCTGGCCCAGAATAATTACCGATACGCCGCTTACAGGCTGCTCATTTTCGTCAATTACCACACCACTTACAATAGCCGTTTTCTTTTGGCCAATGGCAAAAATGTGAAGTAATAAAAAGCAGCAGACGGAAAATATATGTCGACAATTCATGGGTGGCGTAACCGGTTTAACAGCAATATTACACAATAAAATACTATTGCTAAAAATGAGTAATTTGCCGGCGTATTTAGTAGGGTGATTTTTATTTTGTTACCAGCTGTATAGCCCTGATTGATCGTCCCTTGCGACGCTCCGTTCAGCAGCATATCGCTAATCAACAGGGAAGCAGACTAAATTGACAATGGACAAATGACAGTTGACAAATTTTTTAATTGTCCATTGTCACTTGTCACCAGTCCATTAAATATCAACTATACGCCAATTGAAAATAATAAATAACGATAAAGAATTAGAGGCACTTTTCCCGGATTGGGCAAGGGCTTTATCCGGCAGGCATTGGACACCCATGCATGTAGCTGCCCGTGCCGCAGAGTTTTTAGCTGTACAGCCCGGTACTAAAATACTGGATATTGGTAGTGGCGTGGGTAAGTTTTGTTTAACAGGTGCTATGTTTCATGCCAATGTAGATTTTTATGGTATTGAATTTCGGGAAAATCTGGTACAGGTTGCAAAAGATTGTGCCGCTAAACTGGAACTAACCAATGTACATTTTGAAGCCCGCGATATTAATACCGTTACATTAAAGAACTACGACAGTTTTTATTTCTATAACTCTTTTTACGAAAACATTGCTGTTGACGAACGTATTGATGAGAAGGTAACGCTATCGGTAAGTTTATACAAACAGTACCAGGCTTATATTTTACGTCAATTAGAAAAGCTACCATCCGGAACAAGATTGGCTACTTTTTATGGTAACGATACTTATGTACCACGCAATTACCATGTGGTAGGAACGTATATGGATGAACTATTAAAGTTTTGGGTGAAGATTTAATTGTTGAGCTTATTAGTAACACAGAGTAACATAGAGGTTTTTCACAGAGTAACACAGAAGATTGCTATTACGCTGTCACCTCGACGAAGGAGAGGTCTCCTAAACATACACGAACCTTTTTATAGCAGGAGATGCCTCCTAAAGTCGGCATGACGGACTCCGTAACTTAGGAGCATTGCGGAAGCATTAGACAATGAAGTAAAAAACTCCGTGTACCTCTGTGAAAAACTCCTTAAATGCTGCGGTAAAAAAATGGTGAGTCAATACGCACCATAGTATTAAAAGCTTTGAACTTTTGAACGTTGAACTTCTGGAACTTTTTAAACCTCTTGAACCTCTGAAACTTAAAAATTATTGTAACTCCGTAGTTGGCACCGGATCCATATCGGTAAACACTAAATTTTCGCCGGCCATTGCCCAAATAAACGAATAGTTAGCAGTAGCTGTGCCACTGTGTATGCTCCAGCTTGGTGATAAAATAGCTTGCTCGTTATTCAGAAAAATATGACGTGTTTCATGTGGCTGTCCCATGAAATGAATGATGCGTTGGTTTTCCGGTAAATCAAAGTAGAAATAACTTTCCATGCGACGGTCATGTAAATGCGGTGGCATGGTGTTCCAGATGCTACCTGCTTTAAACGATGTTACACCTAATACCAACTGGCAACTTCTAATACCATCCAGGTGAATATATTTATTAATGACACGGTGGTTATTATTTTCCAGGCTACCTAACTCGGCAGGTAATGCTTCTGATGGTTTCATTAAACGGGTAGGGTATTCCATATGCGCCGGGCAGGAAAATAAAATATACTTAGCAGGGTTAGCTGCGTCATTGCTGGCAAAAACAACATCTTGTTTGCCTTTTCCAATGTATAGACAGTCTTTCTTTTCTAATTCAAATTTTTCGCCATCTACCGTAATGGTGCCATTACCGGCAATATTGATAATGCCAATTTCACGACGCTCTAAAAAATAATCTGATTTTAAGTTATCGTAAGTATCCAGTTTTAAAGAACTGTTAACCGGTGTGGCGGCGCCAACAATCATGCGATCGTAATGGGTATACACACATTCAATTTTATCCGCACTTACTAAATTCTCCAATAAAAATTTATCTCGTATTTGTTGGGTGGTATAGTTTACAAAATCATCGGGGTGTACTTGATGCAAGACTTTCATATCGTTACTTTTTTGAATGATGATACTTAAATGATAGTTGGGCAAATGTAAGCCTAAAGTTTTTTGTATAGAAGCTATGGGCTTTGTATAATTCCGGCAACGTTCCCGAAAACAATTAGATAATTAGTTAATTAGACAATTTGAGTTTACGAAAAAGCAAAGATGCTTATATATTGCCCAATAGAATTAATTCGATATTAGTTATTGTATAAGCCTCATTGATGCTCCGCGTTGTTGCAGTACCACCGACAAGTCGGG
>DHEF01000056.1:0-68623 GCA_002399735.1 Chitinophagaceae bacterium UBA4857 | reverse complement strand
AATAGAATTAATGCAGTACAAGAGTGCCGCAACAGACGATGATAGTAGCACCATAGCTCGTAACATAAAAATATTTATGGTTGTATCAGACTCTTCCTAAGCCCCTCCTTTGGAGGTTCCAGAAAAGGAAGTAACGAAGTTAGGGGGAGGCGTTAGTTAAACGTACTGCTCGTTATCGTTGGGAAAGTCGTTGCTTTTTACATCGGTAATGTATTGTTGCACGGCACCGGTAATTTGCTCGTTTAGGTTTAAATACTGACGTAGAAAGCGTGGTTTAAATTCGGTGTTAATGCCTAACATATCGTGCATTACCAAAACCTGACCATCGCAATATTTACCACCGCCAATGCCAATGGTAGGTATATTCAAACTCTCAGAAACTTCTTTGGCTAACTGTGCCGGAATTTTTTCTAATACAATGGCGTAAGCACCTGCTTCCTGCAACAATAACGCATCACGTTTTAGTTTATCGGCTTCGGCTTTTTCGGTGGCACGTACTACATAAGTACCAAATTTATTAATGGATTGTGGTGTTAAACCCAGGTGCCCCATTACAGGAATACCGGCACTCACAATTTTTTTAACGGATTCAATTATCTCTTCGCCGCCTTCTAACTTAACGGTATGTGCGCCACTTTCTTTCATAATACGTACGGCAGAAGCTAATGCTATTTCGGAGTTGGATTGGTAATAACCAAAAGGGATATCAACAACAATTAATGATCTTTCACGGGCACGTACCACACTTTGCGCATGGTAAATCATTTGGTCTAAGGTAATAGGCAGGGTAGTAGTGTGTCCGGCCATTACGTTGCTGGCACTGTCGCCCACTAACATAATATCAATACCGGCCCGATCAAAAATTTGTGCGAAGGAAAAATCGTAAGCCGTTATCATGGATATTTTTTCTCCGGCGGCTTTCATTTTTTGCAAAGTATTGGTCGTAACTTTTTTTACCGGTTGGGCAGCACCTTGTTGCATAACAGTGTTTGTTGTTGTAATAAATGAAAAGCAAAAGTAAGTGTTATCGGTATTATTTTACCTGATCGTATAAATGTTGAATCAGTCCGTCGGCCAAACCTATTTTAGGTACAAATATTTCGCTGCTATCGGCCCAGCGCATTACATTATTATAAATAAGTAAAGCAGGCACAATTACATCGGCCCGGTCTTCACGCATTTTAAACAAACGCATTCTTTCAGATAAGGATAAAATACTGAACTCACGGTAATAGTCCTTCAACAAATCCACGGGTAATGATTTACCATCTTTACGTTTGGACATAGAGAATACTTTATTAATATTCCCGCCGGTACCGATAGCGGTTACTTTATGATAGCCTTTGGTGTTTTTCTTAATAAAATCTTTCATATCGTCCCATTGTTTATCGGCAACTTGTTGCTTTAATAAACGAATGGTTCCTATGTTGAATGATTCTTTAAAAACCAGTTTACCATCGGAGAAGAATGTAAGCTCAGTACTACCACCACCAACGTCAATATATAGGTAGGAGTCGTCTTTCGACATGTTTTCGGCCACGTGATTTTCGTAGATGAACGATGCTTCCTGCTGGCCGGTAATTACTTCTATTTTAACACCTGTTTTGGCATATACTTTATCAATAATGGCGGCTCCGTTTTTGGCATCACGCATGGCCGATGTGGCACAGGCTTTTAAATGACTAACGCCATATACATCCATCAATAGTTTGTATGATTGAATAGTCTTTACAATATTTTCTACTTTTTGGGCGCTTATTTCTCCGGTATCAAAAACATCAAAACCCAAACGCAGGGGCACCCTTACCAGCGCCAGTTTATTAAATACAGGGGCTGTAGGATTAAAGGCTTGTACATCGGTAATTAAAAGCCTTGCGGCGTTACTTCCAATATCAATTGCTGCCAGTATCACTTGTTATATTCGCTTTTTTAATGAGATAATTGTAGGTCTCCACCTGCGAACGCCATTTGCGTTTGCTGCCGGAAACATACTCGTTGTTTAAATCATTGTTTAAGCGCCTTGCTTTTACATTATCTTTTAACTGAATCTGTAAAATATCTATTAACTCTTTTTTTAAGGAAACATTGTTCACCGGGCAACATGTTTCTATACGATGATCAAGATTTCGGCGCATCCAATCGGCCGAAGATAAATAAACTTTTTGTTTACCTTTATTATGAAATACAAATACCCGGGCATGCTCCAAATACTCATCGACAATACTTATGGCTTCAACAGGGTGTTTAAACTTATTATTTTCGGTAACAAAGCAAAAAATGCCACGTACTATCAACTGTATTTTTACACCTGCACGGGCAGCATCATGTAGTTTGGCAATCATCTTTTCATCGGACAGAGAGTTCATTTTTAATAAAATGCCAGCCGGTTTGTTTTTTTGCACCTGTTTTATTTCTTCATCAATCAGTTTAACCATTTCCTGGCGCATAAAATTAGGACTGGGTATTACGGTGGTACATAATTTTAATACCCCTGCATTTTGTTTGGGTGCCAATAAATAATTAAATACTCTGTTGGCGTCGGCCATTATTTTGGTATTAGCTGTTAACAGACAATGGTCTCCATAAATTTTTGCTGTTTTTTCGTTCATATTACCTGTACTTACAAAACCATAGTGTTTAAGCTTACCGTTTATTTTTTTGCTTATAACACATAATTTGGCATGTACTTTTAGCTTAGGTATTTCTATTAAAACTTTTACACCTACTTCTTCCAGTCTGTCCTTCCATTCCAGGTTGGCTTCTTCATCAAAACGGGCACGCAACTCCAGCATTACAATTACCTGTTTACCATTGCGGGCTGCATTAATTAATGCATTTACAATTTTTGATTGTGAGGCTAAACGATAACAGGTAATTTTTATAGTGATAACATCGGGATCAAATGCTGCTTCTCTTATTAAATCGATAATAGGCGCAAAAGAGTGGTAGGGGAAGTGTAATAATACATCACGTTTATGTATTACTTCCGTAACCCGGTTGTCTAAAAATAACGGATGATCAAAAGGTTTGTTACGTTTATTTTTTACAGCAAAAACCTGTGTAGGGAAATCCATAAAGTGGCGGAAATTATGAATTCTTCCACCAGGTATCAGGTTATCTTTCCGGCTAAGATTTAGTCTGCGGATCAGGTATTCAAGCAGTCCTGTATCAATTTCTCTGTCGTACACAAAACGGACAGGTTTGCCTAAACGACGGTTTTTTAAACCTTTTTTTAGTTTTTGAATAATGTTGGTAGATACATCATTATCTATATCAATTTCAGCATCACGGGTCATTTTAAAAATGTATGCCTGGTACTCGTTAAAACCAAAATATTGAAAAATATCGGGTAGGTTAAAACGAATGGCATCTTCCAGCAACATAATATGGTGCTCACCATCCGGCGATGGCAATTGTATAAAACGACCTAATATTTTACTCGGTACTTCTATTAATGCATATTTTTTTGAATTTTCATCTTCTTTTTTACGCATTACAACTGCCAGGTAAATAGATTTATCCCTGAGTGCAGGAAACTCCTTTATGTTTTCAATCATTAAGGGAATAACATTCGGACTTATTTCTTCATCATAATAATCCCTGATAAATTCTTTTTGCACATCGTTCAACTCGGCTTCGTTTTTCAAAAAAACCTTTTGACGATGCATGTCTTTTTGTATCTCCTGCCAGATACGGTTAAAATCTTCCTGCTGTTGTAACACCGTTAACTGTATCTGATCCAGTATAGCCTGCGGATTTTGTTCCAAATGCATATTAGCTTTAGCACCTACGGCCAACATACGACTAAGCGTAGCTACACGAACTCTGAAAAACTCATCCAGGTTATTGGAAAAAATTCCCAGAAAACGAATCCGTTCAATTAAGGGAACAGTTTTATCACCTGCTTCCTGTAATACACGGGCATTAAATGATAACCAACTAATATCGCGGGCAATAATTTTCGGCTTGTGGTGTGTCATAATTTTACGCTATATACAAAAGTAACCAACGGATTTGGTTGCCTATGTTAAGTTTTTGATTTTGTACTTATTAGCTACAAAAACCAAGCCTTACAAGTTACTATTTTAATGTTTGAGGACAATACTGTTGATGGTATGCTGTAAATAAAATAAATTATATAAAAGTTTTGTTGTAGCTTTTCTCCCGAATAATTAGAGCATAAGCCATGCAATAATTTATTATCCTAAGCCGGAGAACAACTGATTGCTCATTTACTTTTCATTGCCATAGCGCTAATACATTTGACTATCACCACACATTACCTGGGAATTACCATTTAATTCATAAACCACATTTTATTCTGATGAAAAAGATCTATGTTATCTTACTCAGCATTTTTGCTGTTATCCTTGTTATTGTACTTTGTACCGGCGCTTACTTAAAATTTTACCTGCCCAACATTAACAAAGCCCCTGAAATAACTATTGAAAAAACACCTGAACGTGTTGAACGTGGCCGTTACCTGGCACACCATGTTGCCGTTTGTATGGATTGCCATAGCACCCGTGATTGGTCGCTGTATTCCGGCCCACCTGCAGGAGAGCTCGGCGGTGGAGGCGAAAAATTTGGTAAAGAAATGGGCTTTCCCGGAAATATTTACTCCGCCAACATTACACCACACCATCTTGGTAGCTGGACAGACGGCGAAATATTCCGGGCCATTACAGCGGGTGTAAATAAAGAGGGAGATGCGTTGTTTTCTGTAATGCCTTATCAACGTTATGGCTTAATGGATACGGAAGATGTACATAGTATTATAGCCTACATACGAACCTTGAAACCATTACAAGCCACACAGCCAAAACGTGAGTTAGATTTTCCTGTAAACTTTTTAATTAATACCATGCCGCAGGAACCTGCTTTCACCAAAAAGCCTGATGAAAAAAATGTAGTGGCCTATGGTAGTTATTTAACCAATATGGCAAGCTGTGTAGATTGTCATAGTCAAAGAAGCAAAGGCGAAATTGTTACCGGTACCGAGTTTGGTGGCGGTATGGAGTTTGGACAACCCGGCGGCATTGTACGTTCGCCAAACATTACACCACATATGGAAACAGGAATCGGACAATGGACTAAAGAAAACTTTATCAAACGTTTTAAACAATATGCTGATAGCAGTTATCAATCGCCACGTTTAACCATACAGGATTTAAATACACCTATGCCATGGCAAATGTATGCAGGTATGTCCGAGGCCGATCTTGGTGCCATATATTCGTATTTAAAAAGTTTAAAGCCTATAAACAATATGGTAAATCGGTTCGAGAAAAATAAATAAACCCAACCTTTCCATTTATAAAACGCTGATTATTGTTACTATTACGGTAACATTAATCAGCGTTTCTTTTTAATAAATACTGTTGCGTGTTATAATAATTCGTTTTTGTTTTGTTAGTCAGCAGCAGTAATGCTATTCATCCTCCCTTGTGCGATCCGATAGGACGAGTATTTAGTTTATTTCCTATGAAAATGAATTAAATACTTACACTTGTACAGCATATCGCCCATCAACATCGTTTTATTATATAAGCTATATCATTGTACCACAGAGTTGCGCAGAGGGTTTACACAGGGGGAGGCAGCGTAGCTATATTCTGTGCACAAAAACTTAGTGTAACTACATGAAAAACTCCGTTACCGCTGTGGTACCAAGCTAAGCCAACCTTTTTTCGACTATCACCAATATTCGGGCACTCGGAATTTCTTTTGCTTATTAGCGATATGCTGTACAAGTGTGCGACGCAACCAAAGCTCAATCAGGGTAGGGACGATGACACAATAAAAAACAATGCGCTTTTAAATTATAATTGTCAAATTGATTAATACTTGCAAATTCAATGACATATGTCAACTATTTTACCTTTTTTTATCATTTGAGTATGCTGTAACTTTTCTACATTTGCGTCGTAATAAATCAGTTGTACATAAACTGATTTTTATTTAAGGTTCTCAATCCAATATTAAGTATGCAACAAATTATTTACACTTCACACCAACCGGGTGATGGTTGGTGCAATAGCTTATCAGCTATTAAATTTTACAAAATCATAGAATCTTCTACTTATTATGCTTGTTTAATATAAACAGGAAATAAAGTAAGGCATTTTCAATTTTTAATTATTCGTATCAACACTGCGAACTGGCATTGTATGTCCGTATAAAAAGCTTTCATTCAAACAGTCCAATATTTTAAAATTTAAAACATTCATTTCATATAACAGTAAAACGTAGCCCCTTCCATCCTAAGTCTTGTCCTAACAACCTATTGCTACAAATTACCGCTATATACAATGAAGGTTTTTAAAAACAGCAATCATCATGAGGTCTTTATTCGTATTTTTTTTGTTTTTGGTAGCAGGTGCCGCTATTGCACAGCCTACCATTAGCGGTTTTGCTCCTGCCAGTGGAGCGCCGGGTATGTCATTAGTAATTACCGGTACAAATTTTACCGGTGCAACAAATGTTACTATTGGTGGTACAACAGCCACCTACACCGTTAATTCGGCAACCCAAATTACAGCTACAATACCTATCACTACTTCGGGGCCAGTTGTAGTAACTACGCCTTCGGGGAACGGATCCAGAAACAATTTTATTTATGTTCCAACCTCAGCAATCATGACTGATTTTGGCGGTTTTTGGCATGCAACTGCTCGTAATCCGCAATCAACCAGACCTGATAACAGCCATAATTTATTAGGCTTTACGCATAACGGTGTTACCTATGCAACAGGTGTTGATAATGCTAAGCTTACTAATAACAGTATAAGCTTTGTACCGTCTACATTTAAAGCATTGCCTGTAGCAGCCATTGCAGGTTTTGCTGCCGGCGGTTCCGTGTATGTATCTCTTGCATCAAAGGTTGATGGTTCTGCAAATACCGCATACATTGCGGGTGCTTCTGCTTATACCATTAAACAAGCACTTATTGATGGCCCGAATGGTTTAGATATGGGTACGGGTGTAACCAACCTTCCTAACACAGCCCACATGACTTTTCAGATTTATAATATTGATGCAACAAAGGCGTCTGATGCCGAACCCGATTTGATATTAACGCAAATTGCTTCTCCCAGTTCGTCCAATGATGAATTTGCATTTTTAGATGAAACAGGTAATATTGTTGGTAATGCTTTTATTCAAGACATGACACATTTACCAAGATTCGGCACTTACGTTCTTGACTTATTTTCATTAGCAGTAGGTGTACCATACAATGCTGCCCGACCATATGGTGTACCAAACGATGGTACCAATACAACAAGAGATATACGCCTGGTAAGCTTAAACCTGTCTAGTTTTGGTATTAACACATCAAATGCACATACGGTAAAAGCATTAAGAATAAGACCAAGTGGTAATAGTGATTATGCTTTTATTGGTTACAATACAGGATCTATTAACTTACCTCCCAATGCAGCATTAAGTACCGAAACCTCTGTTACAAGAGTTTGTCCTACTGGTACTGCCAGCCTTGAAATAATCGGCACACCTGCCGCAGGTGGTGCATTAAGTTATGTTTGGGAGGAGTCTACCAATAATGGTACAACCTGGAACACCGTAAACAATGGTGGTAATTATTCAGGTGCTACAACCCACCGGTTAATGGTTGCCAATGCAGTAGTGGGTCGCCAGTATCGTGCCACAGTACATGAGGTGGGCAACGGTAATGCCGGTATAAGTGGTGTTTTCACCATTGCCGCAGCATCAGGTACAAGAGCAAGTGCTGTAAACATTGCTATTACCAGTGGTGTTACAACAGTTTGTTTAAACACTTCTACGCAACTTACCTCAACAGTAACGGGTGGAGCCAACCTTATTTACCAATGGCAAACAAATGCATCGGGTAGTTTTCAGGATATTCCTGGTGAGAACACTTCTATTATGATACCTAATACGGCAACTACAGGAACTGCTGGTTACAGGTTATTTGTTTCTCCCGGAGCCGGATGCGCTGGTGATAATTCTGGTACTATTAATTTAACGGTAAATGGTATTTCCTCTACTTCTACAGCGGTTACACGTTGCGGTGCCGGTACGTTAAATTTATCTGCAACTGCTACTTCCGGTACCGTAAATTGGTATAATGCAGAATCTGGTGGATCTTTATTAGCCAACAACAACAATTATACAACTCCATCTATTGCTACTACAACTACCTACTATGCTGCTGCTGATGGTTGCTCGCAAAGGGTACCGGTAGTTGCTACGGTTAACCCTGCCAGTGCTGCGGGTATGGTAACATCAATGCCTGGTACCGAGCCTCAAACAACGGTACTTACTTTAAGCAGTCAAAGCGGTAATGTAATTGGGTGGCAATCATCAACCGATAATTTTAATACCGTAATTAATAATATTGCCCATACACAATCGCAATTAGTAGTTACCAATCCTGCTCAGTCTACACAGTACAGAGCAGTAGTACAAAGTGGTAACTGTGCTTCCGTAAACTCTGCCAGTTCTGCGGCCATTATTACATTGCCTATACGTGCCAATAGTTTAAAACTTACCGAGCTTGGTAAAAACGTACAACTGCAATGGGAGACGGTTGATCAGCAAGGTGCACAAGCATACGAAATAGAAAAATCAACCGATGGTATCAACTTTATTAAAGTAGCTACCGTACAACTTAATGCCGGCCAGCATTACAAGTGGTTAGATGAAAATGCAGGCAACGGTATGTTAGCATACCGCGTAAAAGAAGTAAGATTAGCCGGTAATTTTTATTACAGCAATATTGCTTACATACGCATACATCATAACAGCGGATTATTAATTTATCCTAATCCGTTAAAAGGTAATGCAGTAAAAGTTCAATTGGTAAATAGAACAGCAGGTACTTATCATGTTGTGTTGTACAGCGTAAGCGGACAAGCCGTTTACCAAAGCATCATCCGCCATACAGGTGGTACCAGCAATCATCATATTAACTTACAAAACAACCTTGCAAAAGGTGTTTACAACTTAAGCATACTTTCGCCTGATGGTACAAAAGAACACAGTGCTTTGTTAATACCATAACAACATAACACCACATGAAAAAGCTGCTACCATTTTTTGGGTAGCAGCTTTTTTTGTTTGGGGCTGTCATCATTCTGTTCTTTGGGCATCAGCAGTTCCCCGCCCGTCTGCAATACCCGCCTTTAAGGGCGGGCATTTACGCCTAAGCGGGGCAGCCTTTCATCAATAGATCATGGTTGATAGTTTATTGTTAATAGTATTAGTAAGTAAATCATCTGAAAAATCTAATTTATAAAAAACGTCTATCCTAAAACTTGTGACCTACCTCACAGGTTACTCTGCTATCATTTAAAGAATTTTGTATTCAATAAATGACAGTATGAAAAAAGTATTCATCATTAACGGCGGGCAACATTTTGCACATTCCGGAGGAAAATTTAACCACACCCTTACCCAATGGGACCAACAGTTTTTTACACCACAAAATGGCTTTGAACTTAAAATTACCGATATCAATAATCCCTACGATTTACAGGAAGAAGTAGACAAATTTGTCTGGGCCGATATTGTAATTTACCATACGCCGGTTTGGTGGTTTGGTCTGCCATTCAAATTTAAAGAGTATCTGGATGTTGTTTTTACTGCCGGTCACCGCAAAGGCATTTATTACAGCGATGGCCGAAAAAAAGAAACACCCGAAATCAACTATGGTACCGGCGGTTCCTTACATGGGCGTAGTTATATGCTTACCACTACCTGGAATGCACCCGAAACTGCCTTTATCTTACCCGGTGAGTTTTTTAATCAAACAAGTGTTGATGACGGTGTTATGTTTGGCTTTCATCGCATGAATGCCTTTACCGGTATGCAACGCATCAACGGCTTTCATTTTCACGATTTAGAAAAAAATGCCACACCTAATCGTATCCAACATTATCAGGAGGATTACACTACACATTTAGCTACAGTCTTTAATACCGCTAAAAATGTATTACCAAAACAAGATTGGGTACTTAGTTAAATTATATATAATGAAGAAAATATTTATTTATAGCAGCATTTGTCTTTTACTATTCATTATGCTGTTTGCTGGTTGTAAATCAGGTAACAGTCATATAAGCTTAAACAAACAATCCATGAAAAATAAAATATTATTTGTAGTCACCAGTCACGATACAAAAGGCACTACTGGCGAAAAAACGGGCTATTACCTAGGTGAGGTTTCGCATCCCTGGGAAGTACTAATCAATGCCGGTTACGAAATTGACTTTGTAAGTCCCAAAGGCGGTAACCCTCCGGTTGACGGGTTTGATTTAACCGATCCCATCAACAAAAAGTTTTGGGAAAACAAACACTACCAACAAAAAATTACAAATAGCCTAACACCCAATCAGGTAAATGCTGCTGACTATGCAGCCATATATTATGCCGGTGGTCATGGTGCTATGTGGGATTTGCCACAAAATAAAACAATCGATGCCATTAGCGCCAACATTTACGAAAACAATGGAGTAGTAGCAGCTGTTTGTCATGGCCCGGCAGGCATTGTAAATATACAATTGAGTAATGGCGAGTATTTGGTAAAAGGTAAAAAGGTAAACGGTTTTACCAACGAGGAAGAAGCTTTGGTAAAGCTAACCAACGTCGTACCTTTTTTGTTAGAAGATAAACTAAAATCCCATGGCGGTATCTATGAAAAATCGGAGCCATGGCAACAACATGTAACAGTAGATACAAGATTAGTTACCGGGCAAAATCCACAATCGGCAAAAGCAGTAGGTGAGGCAATGGTACAATTACTAAAAGGTAAAAGCAAGTAGCAATTAGGCTATAAATGATAATTAATTTTTCATAGTAGGCTATACAAAAATTGAAATGCCCAAACAAGTTTAGTAACAGCATATTCCATTTTGTATTTTTACAAAATGGAATATGTTTCTTTTTTGCGCCAACATATCAATCAGGTAGTAAAATTATCCAATGACGATTTTGATAAAGTACAAACTTTTTTCAAGCCCATTACCATTGATAAAAAAGACTATTTAATCAACAGCGGTAAAAAAGTAAAAGCCGAATACCTGGTGGTAAGCGGTTTATTAAAAGCCTTTATGTTCGATGATCAGGGTAAAGAACATATCATTCAGTTTGCCATGGAAAACTGGTGGGTAAGCGATTATCCCGCTTACAAACAACAAGCCACCGGCGAAATTTGTGTGCAGGCATTGGAGCCTTGTATAGTGTTGGAGTTAACGCTGGATAATAAAAACAACATGTGCCAACAAGTACCGGCCATGTACCAATTTCATGCTACCAAAGCATTTGGCGGTTTTGTAGCTTTACAAAAAAGAGTACTCTCCTTAATGAAAAACTCCGCCAAAGAAAAATACGAGTTATTGCTGGAGCAATATCCCGAATTATTCCAGAGGGTATCCAAAACCATGATAGCCCATTACCTCGGCGTATCCCGGGAAACATTAAGCCGGCTGCAGAAATAATAAACCCATAACCGCTTTATCTATATTATCAGTAATACAAACTATTTGGGGCTGTCAACAGCTGTAATACTAATCAACTCTAGTCCCCGCTGCTACGGGCTCCGCTTCGCTCCGGTGCTACGTTGCACTTCGCACTAAACCCTTTGCATCGGGCAGCCATTGGGCTGTATAACTTTATTCAACAAATCAAACAAGTTGTCCTACTAATACCTACTATTTTTCAGTTCAATATTGTTTTTTATATTGTAATGGTTATAAAACAATTACATGACACAAACTCTGATTATAGAAAAAGCAATTGAAGAGGTTGAGAAACAAACTTTCGGTGTAACAAAACAATTTTTAAAGGTTCATAGCGTAGTTTACGCCGACAATAAACCAAAAATTGTTAGGGTTGACACTGAAAAAGAAGATGAGGCGGTGGTTTACTTTGCTGTTGAAAAGCAAAATTTTTTCCTAGCTATTTACTTAGGCACAAAGCCGAATGTATCTGTTAGATGGACAGACACTGTTCCCTATCATTCAATTTCATTTAGAGCTTTTTCGGAACAATTGACCTTTGAAGAACTATCTGCATTGACAATATTAAAGTCAACTGGAGGAAACAACAAAGGAGATAAGAAAAGACCAAATAGTGATGTATTGTGGAAAGAAAGCTCAATTGAATTTAGACCGAACCCCGAGGCAGACGAATTTGAAAATAAACTAACTGCATTACTCAACTATCTGGAACAAGACAAGGCGGGTGTTGAAAAATTAGTAAACACTGCCAATGGTTATATTCAAGTAAATTCTTCTTTTCACAATGGTAATACTTTAATTGGGGGGGGGCATATTGGTAAGGAGTAACTAAAACGGATGAGCGAATTGAATATTGAAATTGATTTCGACATTTCAGCTGATGGATTTTTTTTCGAGGAATAATATCAACTATAACTTTCATTAAGATGTACACATCAAACTTTTGTACATAGCTTTTGAACCTTTACGGTTGGTCTTCTAAAAACAACACGCCGCTGTTGTGTCTTGTGTGGCATTTGTAGCATAGCAAATAGACCAACAGTAATATTTAATGATGTTTCCCTATATTTTGTTGGTGATTTCGCGGCCGCACAGGCAAAATCACAATGCCAACAAAGGCAAAATCATAACTTATATAAATCGGCTCAATGCTCAGCCTCAATTGTAAGCTTCCACATAATTCCAAATTTGTCAATACATATACCGTAGTATGATCCCCAAAATGTTAAGTTCATTGGCATTTTTATTTGTCCGCCATTGGAGAGTTCTTTGAATAGTCTATCCGCTTCTTCTTTTTCGTCAGTATGAACAATAAGAGAAAAGTTGCTATACGCCAATAACTCGTTATATGCTTCGGTGTTGTCAGCTCCCATTAAAACGGTCTCCTCGCTAATAGGCAAAGAAACGTGCATTATTTTTTCATCTGTTTCCCGAAAGATCTGTCTGTCCGTACTGGGAACGTCTTTGTAACGTCCGATATATGTGAAGTCCTTTTGAAAGACGGTTTTATAAAAATTGAACGCTTCTTCACAATTGCCGTTGAAGTAGATGTATGGATTTACAGTTGCCATATTTATTTATGCTATTGAATTAAAATTTTAATATCTTTTTTACCCAAAGGTCGGAAGTCTCTTTTGTTAATTTAAATTCATCTTCAAACCATTTTTGGAAAGTGGCAAAAATTATTTTCTCCATTCCGCTCGGTTTATTATAAAACTGCTTTCTTGTTTTTCAAAACCTATTTTTGGATAGTATTCCATTGCAGTAGGAACAGATAAAAGTAAAACCATTGATTGTTCACCAACTTTTTCCTTGGTCAAGTTTACAAGTTGCCTTCCAATTCCTTCTTTTTTATAACTATGTCTAACAGCAAGGTCAGAAAGATAGCAAGCCCAGACCCAATCTGTGATTGAACGAGAAACTCCAACTAAGAGGTCGTTGTCCCAAGCCGTAATGATTAGGTTTGAATTGTCAAACATTTTTTGAATACGTTCTTTGTCGTATGTTGGTCTTGGTAAACCTGAATTGTCGTAAAGTTCAATTATTTGGTCTGCTGTCGGTCTCTTGTCAAAACTATATACTATGTTCATATTGTTGTTGTTGGGTGTTACAATTACTGATAACGGAAACGGCTTGGCGATAGTATGGGACAAAAATGAACAGAACTTTCAATTTTGCACGTACGAAGCCAATGCTGTGAGCCGTTGGATAAATTACAAAAAAAGTCAATACTCACAGCATTGGCGGAATAGAAATTCTGAAGTTGAGTTTTAGCACTTCAGCCCGCATGTCGCCAAACCTGTTGTTTTGATAAAATTTCTGTTATGCCTTCTTAATGTTATGCAACACAATTTACAACAAAAATTAGATGATGGAAGCCAACGTATTGGCATTATGCATTTTGTATTGTTGTTAGGACAATACGATTTTGTAATTAACAAAATACAGATTAACGAATAGAACGTACCGTCGGGTAAACTAGATGAACTTTGCACTATTTGTTCCGCTTTGTGGAAATGTTGAGTAAAGTTACAAGCACTCCGACTAAAATACGGAGTACTGCCTCGAACCAAACGCACTGTGCCAAGCTCGGGGTTAGCAACACAATGCCCCATAGAATTAATGCAGTACCACCGACAAGTCGGGGTGCGCCTTGCATAATGTTGAGTAGTGTTACAGGTGCACAAGTGTGCGACGCAACAAAAGTCCAATCAAGGTTTGGACGCTGGTTAACAAAAAATATGCGTACTCAATTCTCTAAGCCTTTCCTTGTGAGGGGTTGTGGGACGTCATAAAAATAAAAACCCTGCCGAAGCAGGGTTTTATCATACTAAAACAATAGACATTATCTTAAGAATAATAACTCACGGTATTTAGGCAGGTACCAGTTTTTGTCATCAACCAATAATTCTAATTTATCGGCGTGGTAACGGATGGCATCAAAGAAGGCATCTTTTACCTGCGATTGGTAAGCGATGGCTTTGGTGCGGGTATCTTCCATGTTGTTGCATATTTTACGGGCTTCAATCATTTTTTCTACCAGATCGCTTGCCTTGTTGATATGCTCGGAAATTTTGTCTAAAATTTGTTTTTGGTTGCTGAAAGCTTCTTCTGATAGACCGGCTTCTTTTAAGCCTTTAATGTTAGAGGCTAAAAGATTTTGGTAACGGATAGAAGGAGGCAGGATATGACTGGTTGCCAATTCGCCCATTAAACGTCCTTCAATCTGAATTTTTTTAATGTATTTTTCCAATTCAATTTCGTGACGGGCTTCTAACTCAGAGTGGCTGTAAATACCGCAACTGTGGAATAACTGTTTGGCTTTATCAGTAACCATTCCGTCTAATGCCAAAGGCGTAGTTTTTACGTTTGGCAAACCTCTCTTCTCTGCTTCTTTTTCCCAGTTTTCGCTATAACCATCACCTTCGAAAAGAATTTTTTCACTGGCTACAATATACTCACGTATAACGTGCATGATAGCGATTTCTTTTTTCTCACCTTTTTCAATTAAACCGTCCACATCGGCTTTAAATTGTTTTAAGGTAGCCGCCATAATCGTATTTAACACGGTCATAGGATTGGCGCAGTTGGCTGTAGAACCTACTGCACGGAACTCAAATTTGTTACCCGTAAAGGCAAAAGGAGAAGTTCTGTTACGGTCGGTATTATCTAATAATAATTCAGGAATGCTTTTGTGAATGTCGATCTTCAGCATGCTTTCATCCTGCTCGTCAAAATTATCACCAACTCTTTCTTTAACATCGTTTAATACTTTACTCAAGTATTGGCCAATGAATACTGAGATAATGGCAGGAGGCGCTTCGTTAGCACCTAAACGATGATCGTTAGAAGCTGAAGCGATTGATGCTCTTAAAATATCGGCATAATCATGCACCGCTTTAATGGTGTTTACAAAAAATGTAAGGAACATTAAATTGGTTTTTGGCGTTTTACCGGGTGCTAATAAGTTAACACCTGTATCGGTAGCCATACTCCAGTTATTATGTTTACCACTACCGTTAATACCGGCAAATGGTTTTTCGTGTAGTAGCACACGTAATTTGTGACGGCGGGCAACACGATCCATCACGTCCATCAATAAAGAGTTGTGATCAACGGCCACACTTACTTCTTCAAAAATAGGTGCACACTCAAACTGTGCAGGTGCTACCTCGTTATGACGGGTGCGTAAAGGAATACCTAATTTGTATGATTCGTTTTCAAAGTCACGCATGTAAGCATACACACGTTCAGGAATAGAACCAAAATAATGATCTTCTAATTGTTGGTTACGGGCAGAGTTATGACCATATACGGTACGACCACACATTACCAGGTCAGGACGGGCATTGAATAAACCTTCGTCAACAACGAAGTATTCCTGCTCCCAACCTAATGTAGGGGCAACTTTGCTTACGTTTTTATCAAAATAATGACATACATCTACAGCGGCTTTGTTAAGTGCATCAATCGCTTTTAACAATGGAGCTTTATAGTCTAAAGACTCACCGGTGTAAGAAATAAATATAGTAGGTATACACAGGGTTTTGCCTGCACCAATTTCAATAATAAAGGGTGGGGAAGTAGGATCCCAGCCGGTATAACCACGGGCTTCAAAAGTAGCACGTAAGCCACCATTAGGGAAAGAAGAAGCGTCCGGTTCTTGTTGTATTAATGCGTCGCCTTCAAATTGCTCAATAGGAGTGCCATCACTTTTTAAGGTGAAAAATGAGTCGTGTTTTTCAGCAGTACTTCCGGTTAAGGGTTGAAACCAGTGTGTATAGTGGGTAACACCTTTGGTTTCGGCCCAGGCTCTAACACCTGTAGCAATCTGGTTAGCCATAAAACGGTCAATTTTTTGTCCGTTTTTAATAGAAGAAACTAAGCTTTTATAAGCTTCATCACTTAAAAACTCACGAGCAGTTTTTAAAGTAAATACATTACTGCCAAACGTAGCAGTAATCTTACCCGTATTACCAGGGTTTGCATCCTCTGCAGCTGAGATGTTGGAAATTGCTTGAAAACGAAGGGACATATGTTTTGTGTTTTGTACAAAAAAACATCATTATTTAATAAATTCAAATTTTATTTTGTAATTCATAGCATAATTGTGAAATAATAGGAAATAAATTGAAAAAAAATACAAGTGTTAGTTTATTTTATGGGTTATTCGGCTTAAATATTACATATTATAAAAAATATATATTTAAAAATTTAGCTTTGCTTTTAGTCGTTGCCAATTTATACCGGATAGTATGGGTGCCATAAATAAGGGAAAAATTAAACTGCGGTAACGCACTATTGCACCCAGATTATTTACACTATAACCAATTGCTAGTAAAAAAGTGATGGAAAAGAAGAGTACAAATAATAAGTAGGCCTTGTCCTGGTATTTTATATCGGAGAAAAAAATAAACAATATAATTAACAACCATATAGCGATTATTTCTACCACGGCGGCAAGCGATAAAATATGGTTGGCATCGGACGGGAACGGACGAATGGTGGTAAATGATATTGCCTGGGGAGCGGTTTTTACAAAATCGCTGAAAGTGGCTTCCATGGCGGTTATATCAATAGAGGTATTGCCGGGGTTGTTGATAAAGGCTTTTTGTTTTTCTACCACTACGGCCGGAAAATCGAGTGAGTTGTTTATTAAACGTAAGCCAAAAAACATAATAATAAAAAGGGTGTAAACACCAACGAAAAATAATAACCTACGCTTTTTTAACCTGCTTGCCAATACCCAAACCAACACAGCCGGTAATAATACTACCAGTATAAAGTTGCGTAAAGTAAATAATAGTATTAAAGCCAGGGCAAAAGACAGCCAACGTTTTATGGGCCAGGTATTGGTTTTTAAGCCAAAGTATACATGGTACACAATGAGGCCAATGCCTACCGCCAGTAAACCTTCCTTGTGAATACCGCTTGACCAGTAAACAAATGAAGGGACCAGAAAACAGGCAATAAGGTTAGTAATACGTTTTGTTGGAAATAAATCGTTGGCAACCCTATAGAATGCTACCGGTGCAAAAAAGGAGCAAAAGCTGTAGAAAATAACGTTTACATAATATTCGCCAAAGCTAAAAATATTAAAAATAGAAAGGATTTTGGCAAACATAACTCCCTTTAAATCGTTCCAGTACGAATTATGTGAGGCGAAAAATTTACCTACGCCTTCGGTGTTTTCATAGGGGTCATGGGTAAAGCTTTTAATGTAAGCTGCCGGATCGCTGGTTAATAAATGATATTGGTCTAAACCGTTTTGGTGATGTAACCAGGTATCTAACATGCGGGCATAGCCATCGTAATAAATACCCATCCAGCCATAAAAAATGCCCATGAGTACTTTTATTAAAAAAAGCATGACCAACTGGGCCTTGTTTAAGCCTGAATTAGTAAAAAAGGTAGTTTTGGTTACCAGCCAGGCAAATAATACCAGATAAGTGGCAAAAAGCAAATGCTCCAAATGAAAAACGCTTTAAACGAACGAAAGTAAATATATTATTGGTAAGTTTTATGAGCAAATAACTATTTTGATAATGAGGGTTTTTATTTGATACCCATTGAAGGGGCGGTGAACGGAGGCTCTCATCTCTTCTTTCACTGAAAGAAAAGATTGCGAACAATCACCTGATTGCAACGATGATGCCATGAAAAACTGCATCCCCGAAGCAATACACAAACCTTGGCTCGGGGTTGAAACCGGTAAAATAAGTGAAGTATGTGTAAAAAGTTAATAACTGTTTACGCCCATTCAATCATCATTTGTACTTTTGCACTTCTTTTAAAAGCTCAATTAACGCTACAACTTCATAAAAATGGAAATTACTGCTAAAACAGCCCAACAGTTAAGACTAACAGAAGAAGAATTTGAATTAATAAAAGTGAAACTGGGCCGTGTTCCCAATTTTAATGAATTGTGTGCCTTTTCGGGTATGTGGAGTGAGCACTGTAGCTACAAAAACTCTATTAAATGGCTAAAAACCTTACCCCGTGAAGGTGGTAAAATGCTGGTGAAAGCCGGTGAGGAAAATGCGGGTTTAATGGATATTGGCGATAACCTGGGCGTTGTTTTTAAAATTGAGTCGCATAATCACCCATCAGCTATTGAGCCTTTCCAGGGTGCCGCTACCGGTGTTGGTGGTATTCACCGCGATATTTTTACCATGGGTGCCCGCCCGATTGCAGCACTAAACTCATTACGTTTTGGTAAACTGGAAGAGGATAAAACAAAACATTTACTGGCCGGTGTGGTACATGGTATTGGTCATTATGGTAACTGTTTTGGTGTGCCAACCGTTGGTGGCGAAATATATTTTGATCAGTCGTACCATACCAACCCGTTGGTTAATGCCATGAGTGTGGGTATAGTAAAAGCCGGCCAAACAGTTTCGGCTACTGCCGAAGGTTTGGGTAACCCGGTAATGTTTGTAGGTAGTGCAACGGGTAAAGATGGTATTGGTGGTGCATCCTTTGCATCGGCCGATATTTCTGCCGAAAGCACCAAAGAATTACCTGCTGTACAAGTAGGTGACCCCTTTCAGGAGAAAAAATTATTAGAAGCTTGTTTAGAAGTAATACAAACCGGTGCGGTTGTAGGTATGCAGGATATGGGTGCGGCGGGCATTATTTGCTCAACTGCCGAAATGAGTGCTAAAGGTGGTGTAGGTATGCGTATTGACCTTGACAAAGTACCAACCCGCCAGGCCAACATGAAAACCTGGGAGTTATTGTTAAGCGAAAGCCAGGAACGTATGTTGCTGGTAGCACAAAAAGGCCGTGAGGCAGAAGTAGAAGCCGTTTTTGAAAAATGGGATTTACCATGCTCGGTAATTGGCGAAGTGACGGATGATGGCTTGCTGAAGTTTTACATGCATGGTGAACTGGAAGCTGAATTACCTGCACACGATTTAGTATTAGGTGGTGGTGCTCCTGTGTACGACCGTGCTTATACCGAGCCTAAATATTTAGCCGAAATTGCCAAGTTTAACGCTGATGAAATTGCCGTTCCGGAAAATTTACAACAAGTGGCCGAAGTAATAATGGGCTTGCCCACTATTGCTTCTAAACAATGGATATATAACCAGTACGATAGCATGGTAGGTATTGCCAACTCATCTACCAACCAACCTTCAGATGCAGCTATTGTGGCGATAAAAGATACAACTAAGGCGGTTGCTATTACAACAGATTGTAACAGCCGTTATGTATATGCCGACCCATACAAAGGTGCTATGATTGCGGTAAGCGAAGCTGCCCGTAATATAGTTTGTAGCGGTGGTGCGCCATTAGGCGTAACCAACTGTTTAAACTTTGGTAACCCTTACGATCCGGAAGTGTACTACCAATTTGTAAATGCTATTAATGGTATGGGTGATGCCTGCCGTAAGTTTGATACGCCTGTTACCGGTGGTAACGTAAGTTTTTATAACCAAAACCCCGATGGTCCGGTTAACCCAACACCAACTATTGGTATGGTAGGTATGTTGGAAAATATTGCCGATAAAATGACTTTGGACTTTAAACAAGTCGGCGATATTATTTATGTATTAGGTAATGTAACCAACGATTTGGGTTGTTCTGAATACCTGCATTCTTTTCATGGAGTAACAAAATCAGCAGCACCTTATTTTAATTTAGAGGAGGAGTTCGCTTTACAACAAACAGTAAGCGGCCTGATTAAAAATAAATTAGTGGCATCTGCACATGATGTGAGTGAAGGAGGTTTATTTGTTACTTTATGCGAGGCTGGTTTTAACCGTGGCTTAGGATTTACATTAGCTACTACAAAAGATATTCGTACCGATGCCTGGTTATTTGGCGAAGGTCAGAGCCGTGTGATGGTATCGGTAAGTGCAGATAAACAAGAAGTTTTTGAGGCCGCGGCAGCAGGTACACCGTTTACTAAAATTGGTGTAGTAACCAACGGAGAGGTATTGGTGGATCAGCAAAGCTGGGCAACCATTAGTAGTTGGAAAAATATTTATGATAACGCTATTGGTGAAAAATTATCGAAGGCGTAGTATAGATATTAGATGTTAGTATATAGATAATAGACTTTATAGTTTTACGGCTGGTAGGCAGTCTGCATACTAACATCTATATACTAACGTCTGAATATTTTTTGTTTATCGACTGCATTACTACTAGCATCGGCTGTTGCGTCGCACTCTTGTACTGTGGTAATTCTATTCGGCAATGTGCAAGTCTCCTGAGAAGTAATAAAACCTCATTGGCAAATTTTCAAATTATCTAATTGTCAAATTTATACTACCATGTCAACTAAAATAGCCATCATTGGTGGCGGTAACTTAGGTACTGCCATTGCACAAGGACTTATAAAAAGTAAGTTTAGCAAACCTGCCGATGTTATTGTTACCAAAAGAAATGTTGACAACGCAACCGCTATTAAAAAACTGGGTGTAGTTGTTACTGCCGATAATGTTGCTGCTGTAAAACAAAGCGATGTAATTATATTGGCGGTTAAACCTTTTCAGGTGCAGACCGTTTTGCAGGAATTTAAGACTGCCTTAAAACAACCTAAAATTTTAATATCGGTGGTAACCGGTGTATCGGTTAATGATATTGATGAGGTTTTGGGCAAAAACAAGATTGCCGTATTCAGAGCCATGCCTAATACCGCCATTGCTATACAGGAAAGCATTACCTGTATTTGCCATACAAGGGCAACACCGGAACAAAATAAATTGGTAAACGATTTATTTACTACGCTGGGCAAAATTGTAAACATTGACGAAAAACTAATGGATGCCGCCACGGTATTAGGTGCTTGTGGTACGGCATATGCCATGCGTTATATACGTGCCAACATACAAGGTGGTATAGAAATAGGTTTTGATGCGGCAACCGCATCGCTTATAGCCGCACAAACCGTAAAAGGTGCTGCAGAATTATTATTGAAAAATGGCAACCACCCTGAATACGAAATTGATAAAGTAACCACCCCTAAAGGTTGTACCATTGCGGGTTTAAACGAAATGGAGCACCAGGGCTTTAGTTCATCGTTAATACGTGGGGTAGTGGCCAGTTATAAAAAAATTACCAGTGATATGTAATGTTTTTTTTATTATTTGTAAAGTAAATGTAGAAATGAGACGCCGTATCGACGTCTCATTTTTTATACCCAAGCCGGTATAATGAGTTTTACTTTTGTTGCATATTGTATACCGCTGAAAGGCTACCGGACTAACAGCCCCGTCCCAATAAAACTACAGCTCGTTTTACTTGCTTTGTTTTATAAGGGCGGGGTTATAAACAGTAGCTGCAACGGTGTGTAGGCAAAGTGCGGGGACGTTGCACTACTGCAGAAGGCCGGAACAAAATCTGATTAGAATTACTACAGCTGATAGCCCCAAATTAAAGCTAAACGCTAAATGCACAACGCTAAATGCTTTAAGTCCTATGCTTTTCGCTTTAAGCATTTAGCGTTTGGCATTGCTAACTACTGCTGATAGCCCCATAACATTATACTGATAATTACTTAACTTACCTGCATGAAATTATTATTTACATGGGGAGTTTTACTGGCATGTAATCTGGTAATGGCTCAACGATCTGATAAGCTGCATAAAAAAGCAGTATTGGTTGACGGGCATAACGATGTATTGTCGGCACAGGTATTGGGTAAACAGGATATTTCTAAAAGGCTTACAAAGGGACATAGTGATTTGGACCGTTGGGAAGAAGGCGGTGTGGATGTACAATTTTTTTCAGTGTTTACAGGACCCAAAGCACGAAATGCTGAAGGTGTTTTTAAAGATGCGATGGAGCAAATAGATTCTTTAGAACAGATTGTGGTTCGTAATCCGGACAGAATGGTGCTGGCCAAAAATTATAAAGATGTTAAGCAGGCCATTAAACAAAAAAAGCTGGCAGCACTTATTGGTGTAGAAGGTGGTCATATGATTGAGGATGATATGGATAAGTTAAATACACTGCATCAACGCGGCATGCGTTATTTAACACTTACATGGAATAACAGTACCAGTTGGGCTACCAGTGCTATGGATGAAACCCAACGGAGTGATAGTTTAACACATAAAGGCTTAAACAGTTTTGGTGTGCAGGTGGTAAAACGTTTGAATGAATTGGGGATTTTGGTAGATTTATCACATACGGGAGAGCAAACATTTTATGATGCGGTGGCGGCAAGCAGTAAGCCCGTAATACTATCACATAGCTCGGTTTGGGCTATTTGCCCGGTATTTAGAAATGTAAAGGATGAGCAAATAAAAGCAGTAGCAAAAAACGGTGGTGTTATTTGTATAAATTTTTATTCAGGCTTTATAAGTAAAGCATATGATGAGCGATTAACACAATTGAACAAAATAGAAAAACCTCGTGTGCAGGATTCCTTGTGGCAGGTACATAAAGACAGTGCGTTACTGCAACAGGCATGGCGTATATATTTGCGCAATAGTATAACAGATGTGCAGCCAACTATTAATGATTTGATTGATCATATTGACTACATCGTAAAACTGGTAGGCGATGATTATGTTGGCATAGGATCAGATTACGATGGTATTAGTGCATTACCTAAAGGATTAGAAGATGTAACTACTTACCCCAAAATAACAGCGGCGTTATTGGAAAAAGGGTACAGTAAAAAATCTATCCGAAAGATTTTAGGTGGTAATGTACTGCGTGTAATGAAAGCGAATTTTAAGTAGCACATTACTTAAAATTTTTATGATAGGTTTGTTTTCCTTCTTTATAAATAGTAATGCCGGTTAACTGATTCTCGGCATTGTACTGTTTCCACTCTTTACTCTTTTTGCCATGTTTGTACATACCCGTTGTAATAGTATTGTTGGAAGTATTGCGTTCCATCCATATACCATCACGTAAACCGTCTTTATAATAACCGGAGTCTAATACAACGCCATTCTCATTCAGGTTGACATACAAGCCATGATACAGGCACTCATTATAAACTGATGCATAACCTGCATTGGCAGTAACATTATATAATGCCTTGGTTTTATAATCTTTGCTTTTAATGGCGGTTTCTTTTGTTTGTAAGTGTTTCAGGGCAGCCGCTTTGTTTTGCTTGGCTATACGTGATATAGTATAAGTAGGATGTTTTATTTGCTTGCTTATTTCATCGGTTACGCGGTTATACTTTGTAGTAGAAAAGTTACGCACCATTCTTAAATTACCATTTTCATCCCAATGTTTCCATTCTCCTTCGGGAATGCCATTTTTAAAATAACCCGAATCGCATTTTATACCATTTGCATATTGGCTAAACCAGCTATGATGTAGTTTACCGTTTTTAAAATGTGCACTCAATAATATGTTGTTATTGTCTTCATTATGGTGTTCAACTATATTCACCAGGTTATTGGTAGTGGAAAATGAAGCATTACCTTTTTCACTCTTATCTATGTCGGTATAATCTACCGCATCTTTTTGGGCAAAAATAGTAAGGGAGGCCAATAGGGAGATAACTGCAAGCGTAAAGTTGTATTTCATGCAAGGCAATTTGGAGGTTAACAAACAAATTCGTTGCAGCAAAATTACTACTTAAACCGCATTAAAAAAGCAGCATTAATTGCAATGCGTTAGTATAAAGGGATTTATACATATTGTAAAAATATTAATATGATGTATTTTTCTGTTTTTCCCGGTTTACTTCTTGCATTGGTGAAAATAAATATGGCTTTTGTAATAATTGATGTGTTATAAACAAAAAATGCTCCCGAAGGAGCATTTTTATAAAGCATAAAATTTTATTAAAATGAGTAAACAGCAGCAAATAAAAAGTTAGCAGCAGATTTAGATGCAGCACCATTACTTTTTGTAAACAGGTAATCTTTGCTAGCATTATCAACTCGGAATTCAGGAATAAAAGTTAAACCACCTACTTTAAAGTTAGCCGAAAGAGTGGTGGAGAAGATAGTACCACCATCTGTACCGCTATATACTTTTAAAGCGTTTTCATCATTAAAATATTCACCACGCAAGGTAAGTCCGAACCAAGGCTTAGGGTCAAGGTTCAGGTACAATGCAGACCCCCACCATGTTTTTGATGATGTTTTTTTAGCGCCATCCCAACCATTAACACCGGTAACAGTACCGTTATAACCAATGCTGAATTTATCGCTGATTTTTGCGGTAAGCACTGCATCTACCTGATGACTTATTGAAGTATCAGGAGCTTTACCGCCTACATAGTTTACATACAAAGCAATATTATCATTTGCTTGTAAGCTATATTGTGCTAGTGCAAACTTTTTATTAATCATACCATCGGGAATAACACGGTAATCGGTAGCATTAGCAACACCTAGCATAAAACCATGTTTGCCTTTGGTAATATTAGCTTTAACACCGGTATGGCCGAATGGGCCATTGCTAAACATGTATGATGTACTGTAGTTACGGTTTGCTTGCGGATCCAATACTTCGTAACCTACATGCGTACCCCAGGTGCCTACAGAAAAATTAATCCAATCTGCTGGAGCATAAGTGATGTAAGCTTGTTTAATAGCTTGTGTAATGCCATCATCAGTATAAGCAAAGTCTTTGGCACGTGGTCCAAAACCTAAATCAAGTACGGCATTTACTTTACCTAATGTATAATCAAATTTTACACTGGCCATGCCTAATGCAAAAGTGTTATGTGTTGGGGTAAAACTGGTATAGTTGTTAGCTGCTGTTTTTGCAAAATCGTAACGATAGTAGGCATCTGCTGAGCCGCTAATACTTAATGGAGATGTTTTTTCTTCTGTAGATGTAGAATCTTGTGCAAAAGCAGGTAGAATAAGCATGAGCATAGCACATGCTAAAAGATTTTTTCTTAACATTGTATAACTTTTTTTCTTTTAAAAGTGAGGTACAGTGCGGTCTTGTTCCAGAAGACCGGGAACACTGTGCCTTTTTGTTTTGTGTGTGTAATGCAAACAGTTGTTGTAAAAACTATTGCTTAAAATTTGCAGCTATTTATATGTTGTTCCAGAACATACAAATCCTGTTAGGATAGTAAAACAAAGCGTAACAATATTATTCCTACGCTTTGTTTACATAACCTTTATAAATTTATTCAGCTTGTTTTAATACTGTAAATGTGAAAATCGGATTTATACTTCTTCCAATATTTCAGCTTCTTTTTGTAACAATTCCGGTGGAATAGTACCGTTTACCAATAATGTACCCTGCGTATATTTTTCGTTGTGCTGAGAAGCATCCAATCCGGCAGCTTCTTCTTCACTGGTTACACGCATTGGTAAGATGTAGTTGATAAGTTTAAATAAAATGAATGAAACAGTAAAGCTATAAGCAACTGCTACCACCATACCTACTAATTGAATAGGGAATTGTGTTTTAAACAAAGCCGTTTCGCCAGGAGTAACCATACTGAAAACACCTGTTAATAACATACCGGTAATACCACCTAAACCATGACAGGCAAATACATCCAAGGGGTCATCCAGTTTAGTTTTATGCTTTAAGAACTCGGCTACATAGTTAGATATAATTGCAGCGGCAAAACCAATAAAAATAGCTTGTGGAATGCCTACAAAACCAGCGGCAGGTGTAATAGCTACCAAACCAACTACGGCACCAATGCAAAAGCCTAGTACCGATGGCTTTTTACCTCTTGCTACATCAAAAAACATCCAGGCTAAACCGGCAGCACCTGCAGCAGTATTAGTTGTACCAAAAGCATAAACGGCTAATGGAGATGCACCAACGGCGCTACCTGCGTTAAAACCAAACCAACCAAACCAAAGTAAACCGGTGCCAATTAATACGTAAGGAATATTGGCAGGAGCCGTTATCTTACTTTTGCGGGATTTTAATACAATAGCACCTGCTAAAGCGGCCATACCAGCAGAAATATGCACAACAGTACCGCCGGCAAAATCTTGTACGCCCCATTGAAACATCAACCCTTCAGGGTGCCATGCCATGTGTGCCAAAGGTGCATATACCAATACGCCAAACAATACAATAAATAATGTGTATGAGCTAAAACGAATACGTTCTGCCACCGCACCTACTACCAGGCCGGGAGTAATAATGGCAAACATTAACTGGAAAAATGCAAACAACGGTAAAGGCACTGTTGATGCTCCACTCCAAGGTGCGCCATTCATTACATCTTTAAAAAAGAAGAATGTAGTCGGGTTACCAATAAAGCCACCAATTGACTCGCCAAAACAAAGGCTAAACAAAACTACTATCCAAAGCACACTAATAATACCGGCAGATACTGTGCTTTTAATCATGGTGGAAAGAACGTTTTTACGACCAACCATTCCGCCATAGAAAAAAGCCAGGGCGGGAGTCATTAAAAATACAAAGGCACATGAAGCAAGCATCCAGGCAATATCGCCGCTGTCGTATGTGTACACGGGGGTACCGTCAGCGTTTGTTACAGTAGAAGGGTCAAAGGCGCTACCCGGTGTAATAAACAGTGCAAAAATTGCCACTGCCGTTAAAACCAGGAAGGGCGCCACTTGTTTAGCAGTTAGTTTTGCCATTTTTAATTAATAGTTTAAATTAATAAGTAATATATTGATAACACATTAAAACTATATTAAAAATCAAATAACATGTGTTAGTTTATAAATATTTTTTAATTTATATAGCAAAATTGTATCTAAATACAATTAATTATTAACATTATTAAAATAATAAATATATAATATATTGATAATTTATATCAACCGTTTGCTTAACTCATATTGGAAACTTTAAACCTGTTGATAAGTTTCTGAAAAGCCAAAAACAGGATGGGTAATCGAAGAATTGTATGTATTAAAGTCGGAAAGACGGTGAGTCAGGACGTCCGTGAATGGAAAATGGAATAGTCTGAAAATCGGAATATACTATAAGTCCGTTATTTAGATTGTTATGAAAGGTCTCAACTAAATCCTACATCCTTAAATCCGACATCAGAATATTAGATCTCTAATAAATCCTACATCACTAAATCAGACATCAGACATAGGGTCTCTACTAAAACCTACATCATTAAATCATAAATCAGAAATACCAAATGTTTTTCACCCTTACCTTTGCGCCATGAATGATGCAAAAGTAGTAGCCGGTAAATTATTAGATGTTCAGGCTGTTAAATTAAGTCCTAACCAGCCTTTTACATGGGCCAGCGGTTGGAAAAGTCCTATATATTGCGATAACCGTAAGGTATTGTCTTTCCCATATGTACGTGACTATGTAAAATCGGAATTATGTAATGTAATTTTTGAAAAATTTCCGGACGCTGATGTATTGGCCGGTGTAGCTACTGCAGGTATTGCCTGGGGTGCTATGGCAGCCGATCAGCTAAAACTACCTTACGTATATGTGCGCCCAAAACCAAAAGAACACGGCTTGGGCAACCAGATTGAAGGAAACTTACAAGCTGGGCAAAAAGTAATTGTGGTAGAAGATTTGATTTCTACTGGGAAAAGCAGTTTGCAGGTGGTAGAGGTTTTAAGAAATGCCGGTGTAGAAGTAGTAGGCATGGTATCAATATTTACTTATCAATTTCCGCAAGCGGCCGAAGCTTTTGAAAAAGCCGGTGTGCCTTATCATAGCTTAACGGATTATCCAACTTTAATTGCTCTGGCGTTGGAGCGTAAAATAGTATCGGCTGATGATGAAGCCGAATTGCTAAAATGGCGTGAAAACCCGGCTGCCTGGAAAGCCGAATAGTTTTTAATTACTATCTTACAACCACTATGCGTAATTTAATACTTACCCTTATTACATTTATTAGTTTTTCGTTTGTAGCCGGTGCACAAACCAAGGCGCAATTAACCGCAAATATTAATACACCCGATGTGGCTTGCGCTGCCTGCGAAACCCGCATTACCAGTATGCTTAAACGTTATGATGGCGTATTAGCAGTAAAAGTGTATTACAAACGTGGTATAACCCAGGTAAAATATTTAACCGATCGTGTAAATATTGAAACCATTAAAACCGCCATTGCCAATGCCGGTTACGATGCAGATAATATTACAAAAAACGAAGAAGCCTATAAGCGTTTGCCTAAAACCTGTAAGAAGTTTGAAGATGGTGGTGCACATCCTAAACCAAGACCCAAGCCGGTTACAGATACAGTGGCGGTAGATTAATCTTAAAAAAATATAAACATAAAAAAGCCTGAACTTAGTTCAGGCTTTCTGCTATTAGTTCGGCTATATCCAGCACTTTTACATTGTCTTCTTTTTCCGCCAGCTTTACACCATCCGTCATCATGGTATTACAAAATGGGCAAGCCGAGGCAATTACCGTTGCGTTGGTATCTATGGCTTCTTTGCTACGGTCAATATTCACCCGCACATCGCCTTTCTCTTCTTCCTTAAACATTTGGGCGCCACCGGCACCACAACACAAACCTTTGCTGCGACAGCGTTTCATCTCCACCAGTTCCGCATCCAAGGCTTCCAATACTTTACGTGGTGCCTCATAAATATCGTTGGCACGGCCTAGGTAACAACTATCGTGAAAAGTAATTTTTTTGCCTTTAAAAGCACCGCCTTCTTTTATTTGCACTTTGCCATCATCAATTAATTGTTGTAAAAATGTAGCATGATGTATTACTTCGTAAGTACCGCCTAACTCCGGATACTCATTTTTAAAAGTATTAAAACAGTGCGGGCAGGTAGTAACAATTTTTTTAATAGCGTAGTTGTTTAAAATCTGTATGTTTTGGTACGCCATCATTTGAAACATAAATTCGTTACCGGCACGGCGTACGGGGTCGCCGGTGCACATTTCTTCCTTACCTAAAATGGCATAATTAACACCTACTTTATTTAAAATTGTAACAAAAGCCTTGGTTATTTTTTGAGCCCGTTGGTCAAAACTTCCTGCACATCCCACCCAAAAAAGTACATCCGGATTTTCGCCTGCCGCAAATTTTTCTGCCATTATTGGTACCTGCATAAAAGAAATTTGCTCAAAACTAAACTAAAATGATTTATTCCTGCAAAAGTGCATGGCCTTTCCTTTATTTTTGTTGCTTGTGTAGTAAGGTTTTAGGTTATGATACCAGCTGCAGTTCCCTGATGCCCCCAACCCCTAAAGGGGCGTTTGGTTGCGTCGCACTCTTGTACTGCAACAATGCTATTGGGCATTTGGCAGTACTACGTATTTGAATTGAGGAGCATATTGCTAGAGTATCATACTTAAACAGATTACACCAATTTTTACAACAGTAGCATGGCAATAAAAAAGTTTTTTCAACGACTGTTTAACTGGGAACTGTGGAATTTTTATGTCCTTTATGCACCTATAGCACCCGTTTGGCTATGGTATTGTTTACGTAGCCGCTCCTTATGGTTTTTTACGCCATCTAATCCTACTATTACCTTTGGCGGCTTTGAAGGCGAAGGCAAAAAAGAAATGTACGACCAGTTACCCGATACTCTGGTACCACGTACCATTTATATATTAAATACATTACCCTTTAACGAAGTACTGGAAGCAATAAAAGCAGCAGGATTTACTTATCCGTTTATTGTAAAGCCCGATGTGGGTATGAAGGGTATTTTGTTTCGTAAAATTGATAGCGAAGAACAGTTATTTAAATACCACGAACGCATACCCGTAGAATACATTGTACAGGACTTAATTGATTTACCGGTAGAAGTAAGTGTGTTTTACTACCGTTATCCCTGGGAGCAAAAAGGAACAGTAAGTGGTTTTATACACAAAGAATTATTGCATGTAGTAGGCGATGGTAAACAAACCTTACAAGAATTGGTAGCCAACGATGGCAGGGCAAAATTCAGAATGGAGGAAATGCAACACCGCCATGGCCATCGTTTTGATAGGGTAGTAACTGCCGGTGAAATATTTTATTTGTCCTATGCAGGTAACCATAATCGTGGCGCACAATTTACCAACCTGCATAACGAAATTAATGCCCGCATGCACGAAGTGTTTGATGCGTTAAGCCATCATACCACCTTTTATTATGGCCGTTACGATATTAAAACCGGATCGATAGAAGAATTGAAAGACGGTAAAAACTTTCAGATAATTGAGTTCAATGGTTGCGGTGCCGAGCCCAATCATATTTACGATTGCGGCATGAGTATTTGGAAAGCCTACGGTACCATATTACAACACTGGAAAGCTTTGTACAAAATAAGTAAGTACAATAACGATAATGGTACGCCATACTGGTCGTACAAAAGAGGCAAGGAATTTTTAAAGGATGCCCGCAAACACTTTAAAGTGCTGGAACAATATGATTAATTAGCTAATTTGATAATGTGCTGATATGCTAATTAAACGGACTACATATTAACGATGAACCATTAACAATTAACCATGAACTTCTAGCAATGAACAAACTGATAAAGATATTTTTTGTAGGCATGTTGGTAAGCTTTGTAGGCTCTTTGCCTTTGGGTACGCTGAACATTCTGGCTATGAAAATATCGGTTTATCAGGGTATTACTGCGGCAATACTGTTTTCAATTGGTTCTTTATTAGTGGAGATTGTTTATGTGCGTATTTCTTTAGTAGCCATGGACTGGGTACGCAAGCAGGAGAAAATATTAAAGGCGTTGGAATGGATAACCCTGGCCATTGTACTGGCCTTGGCCATTGCCAGTTTTTATGCAGCCATGCACCCAACAGTAGACGGAGAGGATAGGAGCGGCCTGCCCAACATGCACCCCTTTTTATTTGGTGCTATGATGTGTGCCATTAATCCGGTACAAATTCCGTTTTGGTTTGGCTGGAGTACGGTATTATTTACTAAAAAAGTATTGTTACCACAAAACAGCCACTACAACAGTTACATTATTGGTATTGGCATTGGTACATTTATAGGTAACTGTATTTTTATTTTTGGCGGCATGTTAATAGCCGATAAAATAAATAACAACCAACATATTTTAAACTACATCATTGGTAGCATTTTCGCCATTACGGCCTTAATACAAATCTGGCGTATTTATAAACGCAAGGACGCTATTCAGAAAATGATGGATGAGACGTGATTGGATGATTTGGTAATGGTTTTCGCTATGCGAAACTTGTAGTTTCGCAGGATTATGCTATCGCTTT
This sequence comes from Chitinophagaceae bacterium UBA4857, assembly GCA_002399735.1. GTDB lineage: Bacteria > Bacteroidota > Bacteroidia > Chitinophagales > Chitinophagaceae > Terrimonas. Next base: position 37,055 of record DHEF01000056.1, on the reverse strand, counting down.
TGGCGATTTATGCTGAAAATGTCACCCTGTTTTAACCCCGCATAGCGTGGGAGCTTGACGAAGGGTTACGCAGAAGAATAAAAACTCCTACAGGGCTTCATCAGGCTCAGCCTGACAAACTTCTTGTCATTTTAAAGAAAATAATCTTTCTTTTATTTGTGCCTCAGCCTGACAGCTACTTCTTTATTGGAAAAAAACGACAGCTGCATACCACGATGATGATTGACGAATGGAACGTACCACCGAAAAGTCGGGGTGCACCTTGCATAATGCTAAGTAAAGTTACAGATGCACAAGAGTGCGACGCCCCGTAGCAAACACACAAGGCCATCTCGGGGTTAAAAGCAAGGGACGATGCCATATATTCTGCTGCCGGGTTAATAATAAAAAATACCAACCACTTAGCCATTTAGATTTAGGAATTAGTATCACATAAATTTTTACAGGAAAATAATATCATGTAGCTTTGCACGACCTCACAGATTTTTTCTGTTAATAACATCCTGTAGGTCTGATAGATAGGCCTTAAATTCCTGAATTTTTGAGATTTTTTTTAAAATTGTCGTAGTAGTACGGATGGGTTTCTATTTTTTTTAATTTTTTGTATTGAAATAAATATTATGGCTAAGTACATTTTTGTAACAGGTGGTGTTACATCGTCGTTGGGTAAAGGAATTATTGCTGCATCGTTGGCTAAACTGTTGCAAGCAAGAGGAATGAGGGTTACTATTCAAAAGTTTGACCCGTATATTAACGTGGATCCGGGAACATTGAACCCGTACGAACATGGCGAGTGTTATGTAACCGAGGATGGTGCCGAAACCGACCTTGACCTGGGACACTACGAACGTTTCCTGAATATTTTTACCTCGCAGGCTAATAATGTTACTACCGGCCGTATTTATCAAACGGTTATAAATAAAGAAAGAGAAGGGGCTTACCTGGGTAAAACCGTACAGGTGGTACCGCATATTACCGATGAAATTAAACGCCGTATGTTGCAATTGGGGCAAAAAGGCGAGTACGATATTGTTATTACCGAAATTGGGGGTACCGTTGGCGATATTGAAAGTTTACCTTTTGTGGAAGCTGTGCGCCAATTACAATGGGAACTACCTGAAGAAGATACAGTGGTAGTGCATTTAACCCTGATACCTTATTTGAAAGCGGCGAAAGAGCTGAAAACCAAACCTACACAGCATAGTGTGAGGATGTTAAGCCAGGAAGGTGTACACCCTGATATTATTGTATGCCGTACCGAAAGACCTTTAAACCCGGAAATACGCCGTAAAATTGCCCTGTTTTGCAATGTAAAACCGGAAGCAGTTGTAGAATCGATTGATGCACCTACTATTTACGAAGTGCCGATGTTGATGTTGCGTGAGAAACTGGATGTAATTTGTTTGAAAAAATTTGGCATTACTTCTTATAAAGAGCCCGAACTGAATAAATGGAAAGAGGTATTGGATAAACTGAAATACCCTAAAAATAAAGTAACCATTGGTTTAATTGGTAAATACCTGGAGTTACAGGATGCTTATAAATCTATACTGGAATCTTTTGTCCACGCCGGTGCTACAAATGAATGTCAGGTACAAATTGTAAATGTTCATAGTGAATATATTACCGATGAAAATGTGGCTGAAAAATTAGCTGGTCTGGATGGTTTACTGGTAGCACCCGGATTTGGTTTGCGTGGTGTAGAAGGAAAAATATCGGCCGTGAAGTATGCCCGTGAAAACAACCTGCCGTTTTTTGGTATTTGTTTAGGTATGCAAATGGCAGCTATTGAGTTTGCCCGTAATGTAATTGGTTTGAAAGAAGCTCATTCTACAGAAATGGTAGCCAATACCAAAGATCCGGTAATTGACCTGATGGAAGAACAGAAAAAGGTAACCGCCATGGGTGGTACCATGCGTTTAGGAGCATATCCTTGCGAATTGGAGCCCGGCACATTGGCACACAGTATTTATGGTTACTCGCCAATCAGCGAGCGTCACCGTCACCGCTGGGAGTTTAACAATAAATACCTGGCTCAATTTGAGCAGGCCGGTATGAAAGCCAGTGGTAAAAACCCCGATACAGGATTGGTAGAAATTATTGAATTACCCAATCATCCGTTTTTTATTGGCGTGCAATATCACCCGGAGTTAAAGAGTACGGTAGAAAATCCGCAGCCCATTTTTGTAAGCTTTATTAAGGCTGCAAAAGAAAGGCAGGAGCGTAGTTCAACCGTTGTAGCGGCAAAACCATCGGAAAGCGTAAATAATTAATAGTTAGAATTTTATATGATAAAAGCCTTTTTCCCATAAATGGAAAAAGGCTTTTTTATGCCATTTATTGAAAGCTGTTACCGAACTTCATTTCCACACAAAAAAACAGCTCAAACTCCCTATCTTTGCGGCTTTAAAAATACCACCGCTGTCTTCCTGATTTATAGTGTTGGAAATAAATTACTAGAAATGAAATTTGATCGTAATACCGTCATTGGCTTTTCACTACTGGCCATATTGTTTTTTTTATTCTTTTACTTTAATAATAAGCAGCAGGCGGAGCATCAGAAGCAGCAGCGTATAGAAAAAGCCCGCGAGGATTCTATTATTAGAGCCAACCAACCTAAAGTTGATTCAAATGTATTACGTCAGCAACAGGCTGTAGCCGATTCGCAACAAAAGATTGCTCAGGCAGGCCGCTTTGATAAAGCTGCTAATGGTACCGAAGCAATTACCACTGTAGAAAACGAATTGTTTACAATTTCTTTCTCTAACAAAGGTGGTCAGCCCGTAGGCGTTGAGTTGAAAAAATTTAAAGGTATCGACAGTCTTCCTGTTAAACTGGCGGCTGATGCATTTAATAAAATCAGCTATCGTATTAATACTGCAGCCAATCAAACTTCAGAAACTGGTAACCTGTTTTTTGAAACCGGTACTGTAGAAAAACTGGCCGAAGGTTTACAAACCATCAGCTTTACATTAAATACAGGCGATAGCGGAAATGTTACCAATGCGGTTACACACCGTTACACTATCAAGCCTAACGATTACATGATTGGGTTTGATGTTATATTAAACGAACCGGGACAGTTATTGACCCAAGGCGATTTAAACCTTACCTGGCAGTATGTAGCACACCAACAAGAAACATCATTGTCTTTTGAAAAAGAAAATACGCAAATAGGTTATATTGAAAATGGCGATTTTGATTACCATACCATTATCAGACGTAACAGTATTAAGTTTAACGAAGGCCCCGTAAAATGGATAGGCGTTCGTCAACGTTTCTTTAATACTTTCCTGGTGGCTAACGATAAGTTTGCTTCAGGCGAAATGGAATGGACTATTCCTGAAAACGAAACAGACCAAACCGTTGTTAAGTCAACAGCTAATATGAAATTGAAAGTAGCAGCAGGTACTACCGCTACTGTTCCTTTCCAGATTTTTTATGGTCCTTCTGATTTTAAAATTCTGAAAAACGAAGGTCAGGGCTTTGAAGATTTGGTAAACCTTGGTCAGGGGCCATACGCTTTTGTTGAGCCTATTAACCGTTACATTGTACTACCGGTTTGGAATTTTATTAAAGGTTTTGTAAGCAATTATGGTTTAGTAATTGCCTTACTTACTTTGTTTATACGTTTATTAATTTCTCCTTTATCGTATAAAAGTTATTTAAGCGGTGCAAAAATGAAAGCGTTGCGTCCGGAAATAGCCAAGCTGCGTGAAAAATTTGGTGGCGATCAGCAACAAATGAGCATGGAACAAATGAAATTGTTCAGAGAAGCGGGTGTAAATCCGTTAGGAGGTTGTATTCCTGCTTTACTGCAAATTCCTATCTTCTTTGCATTGTATAGTTTCTTTAACTCAAGTGTTGATTTACGTGGTGCCGACTTTTTATGGTCAACCGATTTATCGGCTTTTGATGCACCCATTAAATTCGGTTTCCATATTCCTTTATTGGGCGATCACTTAAGTTTATTCACCATTACGGCTGTGTTAACCAGTTTGCTTATTTCTATTTATAGTATGAGCATGTCGCCAGATCAAAGTAATCCGTTGTTAAAATGGATGCCTTACATTTTCCCATTCTTCTTATTATTTATATTTAACAGATTACCATCGGCCTTAACCTGGTACTATACTGTATCTAACTTAATTACGCTGGCATTGCAGTTTGTTATTCAGAATTATATTATTGACCATAATAAAATACTTGCAAAAATTGAAGAGAACCGGAAGAAGCCAAAGCAAAAATCAAAATGGCAACAACGTGTAGAAGAAATGCAGGAACAACAAAAGAAAATGCGTGAAGCGCAACAGAAAAAGAAATAAAATTAAAAGCCCCGGAGTATTATTCCGGGGCTTTTTTATGTAATCAATAGGGGTATGTTGTTGTATGTTATCAACTGAATTACTACTATCATCGTCTGTTGTGTCACTCACTTGTGCTGCAACAATTCTATTGGCCACTTTGCAGTACCTCGTATTTTAATCGGGGTCGTTCGGTAATTCTATTGAGCATTGTGTAGGTGTCCTACTCAAATGGTAAACTCTCATTTCCAAATTTCCCAATCATCTAATTGTCAAATTGTTTGAACATTATGTAAGTTTCCTTCATCAATTAACCAACCCTCATTATTAAATATTCATTACTCAATAATTACCTCGTACAATCAGCCGTCCAACGTTTACCATCTTTTAAATATAAGATGTCTAATGAGGAAGCTGTAATTCTAATATAACTGGTTTCAGTACTACCAATATTGATATACGTATTATCGCCATCTTGTGCAAACTCTATTCCGTTAATATCAGGAATACTATTAGAGAATGCAAAGTTGTATTTATTGCCAACCTTTACCACTGTAACAGAACCGTCTGCAGTTGAAATGTTTTCAGTGTCAGTAGTATAAGCAACACTTCCACGATAAGTTCCTACAAATAAATCGTTATCAGCAGGGTCATCATCTTTTTTACAAGAAGTAAATAAGCTTACAGTAAGTAACACAATTGCCAGGGTACTAAATAGTTTTTTCATTAGTAGTATTTTTAATGATTAAATATTTTGTATTGCAATACGCCAGTGATATTCCAATATTGGTGCCAATTTTTATTTCATCTATAAATCACTGTTTTACATATTGGTAGGCTAGTAAAAGTCCATCATGTTCGCTCCTTTGTCCATTTATTGGTGCAGTAATCAAAAGTATTTTTGTTTCCTTCATCAAACGATTTTGCAAGGCTATGTTTTCCAACTACTTTCTAAAACTTTTTGTTACCTGTATTTTTATTTTGCTATTTACACACGCACATGCACAAGTAAAACAACCTGTTGATTATGTAAATCCTTTTATAGGTACCGGTGCTGTTAATGGTAGTTTATCCGGCAATAATTTTCCCGGTGCCACTTCGCCATTTGGTATGGTGCAATTAAGTCCTGATACAAGGTCTGAGCCGGGTTGGGCTACTGCATCCGGTTATGATTATAACGACGATAAAATTTATGGGTTTAGTCACACACATTTAAGTGGCACCGGCGTAGCAGAATTGTTTGATGTATTGCTAATGCCTTTCACCGGTGAATTGTATAATGGTAAACAACCGGTATCTACCTTCTCTCATAACGATGAAAAAGCAACAGCAGGTTATTATCAGGTTAGGTTAAATGATTATAATATTAATGCTGAATTAACAACTACTACCAGAACCGGTTTTCATCAATACCAATATCCGCAAAACACAAACAATAACTTATTAATAGACTTAAATCATTCTGCCGATAAAGGAAGCTGGAGTTTTAGAATAACGCAAGCACAAATAAAAGTTGTTGATGCTTATACCATAGAAGGATATCGTATTGTAAGCAGTTGGGCAAAATTGCGTAAGGTATATTTTTATGCAAAGTTTTCGCAGCCTATAGTTACCAGTATTTTAACCGATGGTAACCATGTAAAAAATGCAACGAATGTTGTTAATGGTACCGCCGTAAAAGCTTACCTGCAATTTAGTAACAGTACAAAACCATTATTGGTTAAGGTTGCACTTTCACCTGTGAGTACTACCAATGCAAAACAAAATTTACAGACAGAAAACCCCGGTTGGAATTTTAATACAATAAAACAAGCCGCCAGAAAATCATGGAATGATGAGTTGCAAAAAATTAATGTAACCGCTACCGAAACACAAAAGGAAATTTTTTATACGGCATTATACCATACGTTTATACAGCCCAATACTTTATCCGATGTAAACGGACAATACATGGCTGCTGATTTTACCACACGCAAACTGCCTGCCAATACTGTACATTACTCCACATTTTCGTTATGGGACACCTACCGTGCTGTACATCCTTTATACACTTTATTACAAAAAAAACGTACTGCCGATTTTGTAAACAGCCTTATTTCGCAATACGATACTTACGGTTACTTACCAATATGGCAATTATGGGGGCAGGATAATTATTGTATGATAGGTAACCACTCTATACCGGTAATTGTAGATGCTATTCAAAAGAATATTTCCGGCATTAATATAGAAAAAGCTTATCAAGCGGTTAAGCAATCATCTTTGCAGTCACACTTAAATTCGCCTTTCGATGTTTGGAAAAAATATGGTTATATGCCCGAAAATATTCAAACACAATCAGTATCCATTACATTAGAAATGGCTTACGATGATTGGTGTGTAGCACAGTTAGCCAAGCGGTTAAACAAAACGGAAGACTATCAGTATTTTATGAGACGTGCCGGCTTTTATAAAAACATTTTTAACCCGGTCACTAATTTTTTCCAGGCAAAAGATGATAAAGGAAAATGGCTGGAACCATTTGATCCTTTTCAGTATGGCGCCAATGGTGGTAATCCGTTTACCGAAGGCAATGCCTGGCAATACTTTTGGTATGTACCGCATGATGTAAACAATCTGATTAGTATGGTAGGAGGTGATAATAAATTTGTACAAAAGTTAGATAGCTTTTTTACCATCGATAAAAAAAGCGATCATGTAAATAACAATGCATCTGGTTTTATTGGTCAATATGCGCATGGCAACGAGCCCAGCCATCATGTTGCTTATTTATATAACTATGCCGGTGCTCCTGCTAAAACACAATTCTATGTTTCTAGAGTTTTAAATGAATTGTACAACACAACATCAGCAGGTTACGCTGGCAATGAAGACTGTGGGCAAATGTCGGCCTGGTATGTATTGAGTGCTTTAGGTTTTTATCCCGTTAATCCGGCTAATGGCGTGTATGTTTTTGGCAGCCCCTTGTTTGCATCAACTACCATTCAGTTGCAACAACAAAAAAAGTTTACGGTTACAACCAAACGCCAATCAGATAAAGACATTTACATACAATCAGTAACCTTAAATGGGAAATCATATTTGAATAATTATATTTTGCATAGCACTATTGAAAAAGGCGGTGAATTAATATTTACTATGGGCAATACGCCTTCCACAACATGGGGTGTAAATAAAGCGTCAAGACCGCAGTAAGGAGGGGGTAATTTGATAATTAATAATGTGTCAATTGAATTATAATAAAAAAGCTGGGGCTTATAAGTTGCTGAATTGCGTTAATGCGGTAAGGCCGACAATTTGGGGTACACCTTGCACTACTTGTTCCGCTATGCGGAAATGGTGAGTAAAGTTACAAGTGAACAAGAGTGCGACGCAAGGGACGATGATAGTAGCAATGCCGTTGGTAACATAAAAAAAGCCTTTGCAATTACAAAGGCTTTAACATTTTTAGTGCATTACCGGCAATAAAACGTGACTGCTATTTTTTGTATCGTGATGAATGCGGATAGTTGCTTTTTGAAAATCGCTTTCATTCATTTCAGGAATAGTTCCAAACTTTTGTGGGTTACGATCAACCAACGGAAACCAACTGCTTTGCACCTGTATCATAATACGATGCCCTTTTTTAAAAGTATGAGCTACCTCATTCAGCTTCATCGTTACTTTTTCAATTTTATCTTTTGTAAAAGGTTCAGGTTTGCTAAAACTATTTCTGAATTTACCTCTGAAAACTTCGGCCCTTACCATTTGCTGATAACCACCCATATTGGTTGGGCGTTGATTAGCTTGTGTAGCCGGAACGCTAGTATTATCTGGCCATACATCAATTAACTTCACCACAAAATCAGCATCTGAGCCTGTCATAGATACGAATAAATTGGCAATTATTTCGCCGGTTAATGTAACATCCTGTGTTAAGCTATCAGTTTTAAACACCAATACATCCGGACGTTGGGCCGCAAAACGTTGGTCTTCTACCATGTACTCATTATTACGACGGGCATAAATACCACCGGTATAAGGCACCGGTTTGTTAGGGTCGCTAACGTATTCGGTTACACCGTTTGTACTTGGCTGGATAACAGATAAAGTTCCGTTGTTTTGAAAATAGTAAGGCGTTAATTTGCTGTTGGATGGAGGCCATGTACCATAATTTTTCCATTGATTACTGCCTGTTTCGTAAATAGTAGCTTCGCCTAAATTAAAACTACCTTTATCTTTTAAGTAAAAATTAAAAAACTTGGTTTCAATTTCTTCCTGGTAATATTTATTTAAGTTTTCGCCAAAATGGTACTGACCAAAAGATGTCCATGTAGGCGAGGCCCAACCACCATGCGTCCATGGTCCCATTACTAAACGGGTATTATTGTTTGGCGATTGTTTTTCAATAGCACTATAGGTTTTTAATGCACCAAACAAATCTTCGGCATCAAACCAGCCACCCACTACTAATACAGCAGGTTTAATATCTTTTAAATGCTGGCGAATATTTCTCGACTGCCAGAATTCATTGTATGTGTCATTCTTAACTGTTTGACGCCAGATGCTGTTTGGATCACGGAAAAAGTTTTCATTGTTTACATTTCTTAATGGTCCCATTTCTAAAAAGTATTGGTAGGCATCGCTGTAACGTGCCCTGAAAAATGGGGTATAGCTTTCACCGTTTTCGGCTTTAGGTCCATCAAAACCACTGTAAAATCCAAAATTGTCCATCAGAAAAAATGCACCGTTATGGTAACAATCATCACCTATAAATTCATCGGACATAGGTGCTTGTGGCGATACGGCTTTTAATGCTGGATGCGCATCGGGCAAGGAAGCCGTTGAATAAAAACCTGGGAAAGAAATACCATACTGACCAACACGACCATTGTTATTGGAGTTTTTTAATAACCATTCAATAGTATCATAAGTATCGCTGGACTCGTCTACATCTTTATTTGTTTTTTTGTTGGCGATAAAAGGCGTCATTTCTCTAAAAGTACCTTCGCTTTTATAACGGCCACGCACATCCTGATAAACAAAAATGTATTTTTCTTCCATCAAAATTGTGTTAGGGCCGAGACGTGTACGCAATTGGCTTTCGCCATATGGTCTTGAAGAGTAGGGACTACGTTGCATTAACACCGGATATTTTTGTGATACATCTTTTGGTGAATAAATAGCTGTAAACAATTTTATACCGTCCCGCATGGTAATATACACTTCCTGCTTGCTGTAATTATTGGCCACCCAGGCACTATCGGGTGTAAATTGTTGTGATTGACAATTAGTAATAATGAATAAGCTGCAGCAAAGCAGCATAAAAAAATACTTCATAAATATTTCGTTATAAATCAATTGATTTGGGGTTTTCAAATATAAACAATATAATTAGCTTACCGTGGATAATGTGACTAATGGCAAAGCAGGGAAGTATTGAAGATTTTATATTGAATATTTGAGTATTGCCTACTACTTATGGGTTTTCGGACTTCTCTTGCTGATTAGCGATATGCTGTTGAAGAGTGCGCAAGTAAAGTTCAATCAGCGGTGGGACGCTCGTAACCAAATAAATCCAATATACTAGGACTTTAAAGTCCCTTTAGGGATTTAGGGCTGATTAGAATTACTGTTGCTGATAGCATAAAAAACTAGCCGATATTTAACATATTACCAAATAAAACAAGCAAGGAACTATATTTGTTAGTAAACTTTTTTATGCAGCAAATTAATTGGGGAATAATCGGATGCGGCGATGTAACCGAAGTAAAGAGTGGGCCTGCTTTTAATAAAGTAGGACAATCAAAGCTAGTAGCAGTTATGCGGAGGGATGCTGCAAAAGTGAAAGATTATGCCATGCGCCACGGTGTACCTAAATATTACACCGATGCACAAGGATTGATAGATGACCCTGATATTAATGCCATTTACATTGCTACACCGCCAGATTCACACGAAGCATATAGTTTGGCCGCTATTGCTGCGGGTAAACCGGTTTATGTAGAGAAGCCGATGACATTAAACACAGCATCGGCCATTAAAATAACAAAAGCCGCAAATGAAAGTAATGTAAAATTGGTTGTAGCGCATTACAGAAGACAGCAACCATTATACCTACAGTTAAAAGAAATAATTGATAGTAATATTTTAGGAGATATACGCTTGGTTAAATTATCAATGATAAAAAAAAGATTGACAACCGGGCAATTAAGTATTAATAAAACATCGTGGCGGGTTAATACTGCTATAGCCGGTGGTGGTTTGTTTCATGATTTGGCACCACACCAACTGGATATTTTATATTACCTGCTTGGTAACGCAAAATCAGTGCAAGGTATAGCTACTAATCAAGCGGGTATATATGCGGCCGATGATATGGTAACCGGAAGTATTTTATTTGAAAAAAATATTCTTTTTCAGGGTAACTGGTGTTTTAGTGTTGCCAATATTAACGAAGAGGATACCTGCGAAATAATAGGTGAAAATGGCAAGTTGAGTTTTAGTTTTTTTAAAACAGCCCCCATTACATTAAACGTAAACGGTATGCAACAAGTGTACGAATTTCATGCATTACAACATGTACAACAACCTATGATTGAAAAAGTAGTACAATATTTTTTGGATATGGCTGATAACCCCTGTAGTGGTGAAGAAGGGATAGTTATTATGCAGTGGCTTGATGCAATAACAAAGCCACACTAAGCCAGTTGTTTTTGTATAATATGCGGGAAAACACAAACACCTTTCTCTGTATTGTTATATTCAATCACCATGATTTCGTTTGCCGGCAACATTTCTTTACTTTGTTTATAGGTATATACATCAAAGTAAACCGGCATAACTATGTACCTGTTTTTATGGTGGTTTAGCGAGTGGTTAATCACAAACTGATTGGTTGCTTTTTTATCCAGTATAGCCAATCCAATGTCTTTAGGTTTAACCGTAAAATATGTGTAGTAATCCAATGCTAACATGGATGCTACAATTGGATCCTGGACATAATTATTATCAATAAATTCTTTTAGTACAATAAATACATCATTAATATTATAACGGTGCAGGCTGTGCCTTTCGGCAAACAGTTTACCTAAACCCAATAAAAATTCAAATATGCTGTAATTGGTAGTAATATAACGTAGTGTATGGCAAGCTCTTTTTTTATTCCAATATACTTCTAAGGCATGCTCCAATAAGGTAATGTCATGCAGTTCCTGCTCGCTTAAGAAATTACTTTTAATAATCTGGTAGGGTGGTAGCGGGTCAAATTCGTAACCGTATTGTTCATACTTTTCACGTACCGGCGTGCCTTTTAAAAACTTTAAAAAGCCAAGTTGTAATTCCGGTGGGAATAATTTGAATACACTTTCAAAACTAAACTTCAAATCATTCCAGTATTCTAAAGGCAACCCAACAATTAAGTCAAGGTGCATTTCAATGCGGTCGTCCATGGCCTTAATTACCTTACTGGTTTTTTCAAAGTTTTGTTTACGGCTCACCTCCAGGTTACTTTGCTGGTTTACGGTTTGTATACCAATTTCAAAACGGAAAAGACCGGTTGGTACTTTTTCATTGATAAAAGCAATAATATCGGGATGAACTATATCGGCTGTAATTTCAAACTGAAAAACATTTCCCGGACGGTGGTTATCCAATATAAACTGGAAAAGCTCCAGTGTAAAATCTTTCTTAATATTAAAAGTTCTGTCTAAAAATTTAACTACTCTGCCATGCTGCATTAAGTATAATAAATTATCCTTAATGGTTTGCATGGGCAAGTAACGGACTTTATTATCCAGGCTGGCCAAGCAAAAGGAACATTTATAAGGGCAACCACGGCTTGTTTCAATATAACTAACCTTATGTGCTAAAGTAGTTGGATCATCGTACTGGTAAGGATTGCGGTTTTCAAATTCCTTTACATCAAAACCAACATCTTGTTTGTTGTAGTGTATATGCCCGATGGTATCGTCACTTTCGTAAGTTTTATAAATAAGGTTAGGTACATTATTTACAAGCGGGAAGTTTTTTACAAATTTGGTAAAAGGTATTTCACCTTCGCCAACAATAATATAATCAACACAATCCTGCGCAATTACCTGTTCCCATTCATAACTTACTTCGGGGCCGCCCAGTAAAATTTTTATATGCGGATGTTTTGCCTTAATAGCTTCGGCAGCTTTAAGCGTAGGAGTAATGTTCCAGATATAACAGCTAAAACAAATTACATCAAAGGCTGCACAATGGTCTACAATCTCATCAATGGGGGATTTAATGGTAAACTCATGCCAGCTTAGTCCTTCCTGATCTTTATTTAAATCGTATAAAATACGAATAGCCAGGTTCAGGTGAATGTATTTTGCGTTTAAGGTACTCAGTAATATCTTGGACATACTGCAAAGTTAACCGCCCAAACTATTTCAGCGGTTTAATTTTAATGCTTCTGAAAGAAACCGCATCGCCATGGTCTTGCAATAGAATATGTCCTTCTTTGGCCATGCCAAAGTTTTCCCAGTCTTTATACTTACTTATGGCTACTAAATCGTTGTATTCCTTTGATCCTCGGATGTAACTGGTTACCAAAAAACCGTTTAACCAGTGCTCTACACGGTTATCAGGGTACACACGCAAAACACCCTGATTCCACTCACCAATCTTTTTTCGGGCTTTGTCATTCTTGTCAGAAGTTATTAAATCATACAAAGATGCAAGCGTTCTGTTTCCGTTTCTCCCCATTTTAGCATCAGGGTGTTCGGCATCGTCTAATAATTGATACTCTAAACCAATGGCCGATCCTTTATTGCCTTCACTTTCTGTAACAAAATATTTAACACCGCTATTAGCTGCTTTCGTTAATTTAAAATCAAATTGTAACTCAAAAGCACTGTATTTTTTTACAGTAACAATATCGCCACCGTTGGTAGATTCTCCACCATCCGCTTTAACCACTTTTAATTCTCCATCAGCAACACTCCAGCCCTTTGCAGGAAAAGTGGTTTTATAGGCACCACGCCAACCATTGGTGGTTTTGCCATCCCATAATAAACTGTAACCGTTTTTTTGTTCCTGTGCCGAAACATTGTTGGGAATTAAATTTACCACAAAAATTTTATCGTAAGGCTGCGGAGTTATTTTACCGGTTTTGATACGAATATTTTTCCATTTAATTTGTTTGCCAGCTTCATCTTTTTCACCAATAGAATGTACCTGTAAAGCAATAAAACCTTCTTTGGTCATATCATCAATCACATGCGAAACCGGTATATTATTAATCCATGTACGTATGGTGCTGCCAATGCATTCAATACGGGCTTTATTCCACACATTATTTTTAAATGCTTTTTTAGCCGGCGCATTAATTTCGGTAGTGTATAACCAACCACGTCTTGCTTCATCATATACACCGCCCGACCATCCTCGATCCGATGGGTCAATTTCAAACTGATACCCATGCACACGACCTTTTTGATAACTGTCCGTACTCAGGCTTCTAAATTGTACTCCCGAGTTAATGGTGTTGTCAACAAAAAACTCAAACTCCAATATAAAATCGCCGTAGTTTTTTTCGGTAGCTAAAAACGAATTCGGTTGTTTATGTACCGTGGTACCAACTATTTCACCATTTATTACTTCAAATGGCGCTTTGCCGTTTAATGGCATCCAGCCACTTAAATCTTTTCCGTTAAACAAATTCTGCCAGCCATTTTGTGCTTGCAATAATGTAACTGTTTGTATTGCTACTAAAAGAAAAAATACTTTTTTCATCAACATCCTTTTTATTAGTTGTTTATTTTTTTGTTACCGGCTGCAGTACTACTGGCACCGTCTGTTGTGTCACTCACTGCATCGTTCAATAATTCTATTGGGCATCGTGCCAGCGGTCTAACTATCAATCTTAGATCTCAGATCTGAGATTTTTATCATCCAATCAACAAATTGTCTTTACACTTTATAATACTGCTCCCAACCTTTACGTGGTGCAGGGCCTGCTAATAAAGCATTAGCCGTTTTATTATTGGTAATTTTATGGGTCTTGGTATCAAAAGCCAATGGCACATTTAATTGTTGAGCCAATACACCAAGGTTAAACACCTGGCATAATGGTACAGCAATATCAAACGGTGAACGGGTTTTTTCTTTACCCATACAAGCCTGTAAAAAGTTTTTAAAATGGTTAGACGGACTTTTCGGGACCTCCGGTAAACCTGCTTTCATATCCTTGGCCTTTGCCTCGGGTATAATATGTAAAGGACTACCATGCGAACCACCTTTAAAAGTCAAGTCCTTGCTGTAAATAATTTTACCCGGATTTAATTTTGCCGGTTGCAATGCACCGGTACTTGGGGCGGGAATATTCGGGTCTAAGCCTGATACTCCATAACCTTGTGGTATAGGTGGTAAATTATTTACACCATCGTACCATTTTACTTCAACAGCCGGCATATTTTTACGGGCGCCAAATTTAAATGAGAGGGTAGAGGACATGGGAAAGAAAAAAGGATTATGTCCATCTAACTTCACGGGTGTTACTTCGTGCGGCAGACCTAATTCTAAAAACTCATGGGCAGTATCTAAGATATGGGCTCCCCAATCGCCTAAAGCCCCCATACCAAAGTCGTACCAGCAACGCCATTGCCCATTTACATAATCCTTATTAAAATTATGTTCGCTTACTGCCGATAGCCATTCATTCCAGTCCAATGTATCGGGAATGGTTTGTGCGGCTGGTAAAGATTTCATATTTACATCCCAGCCATGCCAACGGCGTGGCAAATTCATGTGGGCTGTAATGGCAGTTACATCTTTTATAACACCGGCTTCTTTCCAGGTTTTAAACTGAAAATAGTTTTCTTCCGAATGGCCCTGATTACCCATTTGGGTTACCACTTTTGGGTATTTATTAGCCGCTTTTAATAGTAATTCGCATTCCTGAAACGTGCGTCCCAGAGGTTTTTCTACATACACATGTTTACCCAATGCCATCGCCATCATAGTAGCCGGAAAATGTGCATGGTCGGGTGTGGCAATAGAAACTGCTTCAATACTGGAGCCCATTTTGTCAAACATGCTCCTGAAATCTTTATAACGGGGAACATTTGGAAATTGTTCCAGTATTTTTTGTGTATGCGGCGCATTCATATCTACATCGCAAAGGGCAACAATATTGGCTAAGCCCGTTTTATGTAATTCTGTTATTATATCGGCACCACGGTTACCAATACCAATACAGGCAAGGTTTACTTTATCGACTCTGTTACCGGCCGATAAAATATTGGGCGCTACAAACGCCGCAGTTGATAAAACGGCTATTTGTTTTACAAACGATCGGCGGGAAGTTTGAAGTTTAGACATGGCAAAAAACAATCAAATTTTATAGTGAATAATTATCTATTACAAGTAAGCTTTTAAAGATAGTGAAGTTTTTAAGAAATAGATTTTTATAGGCTTGATTAAATTAATGACAACGTTTGCATTTTTTGCTGAGGTATATTTTGTTGTAAAAAAGGCTGCCCTATTGCAGTGAAAAGCCCGCTGAAGATTTGTGCAAGGCTTTGTGGCGGACTTGTAACATAACCGAGTAAAAAGCAACCAAAAGTTGCTTTTACGAAGGTTACTAACGCAGTTATGCGGGAACTGCAGTTGACCGTAGTTACTACTGCTGATACTCCCAAAAATGTATTACAAACCGGTTGTTATAAAATAGTAACTGCTGATAGAACAATACTTTTTGTTGCTTACCTTTGTACACTATGTCAACAACAGCTAACAAGGAAGAAAGAAGTTTAAATTTTTTAGAAGAAATTATAGAAGCCGATCTGGCAGCGGGTAAGTATAAAACTATTATGACCCGTTTTCCACCGGAGCCAAATGGCTACCTGCACATGGGCCATGCTACCAGTATTTGCTTAAATTTTGGTTTAACAAAAAAATACGGCGGTAACACCAACCTGCGTTTTGATGATACGAACCCTGTTACTGAGGACACGGAATATGTAGAGAGCATTAAAAATGATATTAAATGGCTTGGGTTTGAATGGGCCAACGAGTTATATGCATCAGATTATTTTGAGCAGTTGTACAACATGGCTATTACCTTAATTAAAAAAGGACTGGCTTATGTAGACGATAGCAGCAGCGAAGCCATTGCCGAACAAAAAGGCACCCCTACACAAGTAGGTCGCCGAAACGAGTATGCTGACCGAAGTATTGAAGAAAACCTGCAATTGTTTGCCGGTATGCGTGCCGGAAAATATAAAGATGGCGAAAAAGTATTGCGTGCAAAAGTTGATATGTCATCGCCAAATATGTTAATGCGTGACCCATTGTTGTACCGCATTAAACATGCACACCACCACCGTACCGGCGATGCATGGTGTATTTATCCTATGTACGATTTTGCACACGGTCAAAGCGATTCAATTGAAAAAATTACACACAGTATTTGTACACTTGAGTTTGTACCACACCGTGAGTTATACGATTGGTTAATTGAAAAACTGGAAATTTATCCATCGCACCAATATGAGTTTGCCCGCCGTAACCTTACTTATACGGTAATGAGTAAACGTAAGTTGTTGCAACTGGTGAATGAAAAACACGTAGCCGGTTGGGATGACCCTCGTATGCCTACAATTAGCGGTATGCGCAGACGTGGTTATACACCCGAAAGTATCAGGGAGTTTTGCGACCGTATTGGTATTGCCAAACGTGATAATGTGGTTGACATAAGCTTACTGGAGTTTTTTGTACGGGAAGATTTGAATAAAAGAGCTTTACGCCGCATGGTGGTTTTTGATCCGGTAAAAGTGGTTATTACCAACTATGCTGATGCGGATGGCGAAGAAATTTTAACCAGCGAGAATAATCCGGAAGACCCGAATGGCGGCACTCGTGAAATACCTTTTAGCAACGAAATTTATATTGAGCGGGAAGACTTTATGGAAAATCCGCCAAAGAAATATTTCAGGCTGGCACCCGGACAAATGGTGCGTTTAAAAAGTGCTTACATTATTAAATGCGAGGAAGTAATTAAAGATGCCGAAGGCAATGTTACGGAATTGCGTTGCACCTACATACCGGAAAGTAAAAGTGGTAGCGATACATCGGGCATACATGTTAAAGGCACTTTACATTGGGTAAGTGTTAAACATGCTATTACTGCCGAAGTAAGAGAGTATGACAGGTTATTTAAAGTAGAGGATCCATCATCTGAAGAAGGGGATTTTAAAGACTATATTAATCCTGATTCTTTAAAAATAGTTCGTGCAGCCTATGCCGAACCTGCTTTAAAAAATGCGCATTTTGACGAACGTTTTCAGTTTGTGCGTAAAGGTTATTTTGTGTTGGATAAAGACAGCAGCACCAGCGGTATGGTATTTAATAAAACCGTTGGATTAAAAGATGGTTGGAAAGCAGGTAAGTAATTTTTTCGTTTGGGGCTATCAGCTGTAGTAATACTAATCAGCTTTTGCTCCCGCTTTCTGCAGTGGTGCAATTGCTTCCCACTTGGCCACCGTACCATTGCAGCTACTGCTGTCAATCGGGCAGCCCTTCAACAATATTAATTCTATTGATAAAGCGTTGTATATGTTCCGGTTATGCCGGAACTTTTTTGATAACTATTTGAAAACAATAGATATAGATATGGATGAATAATAAATACGTATAGAATTTTAAAGTTACACGTATTGTTTGTAAATTTGGTAAAATATTTAGCCATGGACGCCAAAGTAACCTTATCATTCAATAAAGATGTAGCCGAAAAGGCTAAAAAATTTGCCGAGGAAAACAATATTAGTTTGTCTCGCCTTGTAGAGTTTTTGTTGCAAAAAGCTACTTCAGCATCGGTAAAATCATTTGACGAATACCCAATTGCCGATTGGGTAAATATGGTTGCGGAAGGCGAAGCAACTTATGTTAGCAAACCCAAAAAACGCAAAGATGATCGCAATGAGTTTTACCAATCAAAAAAATAAAACATGCGCTTGTTTTTAGATGCTAATATTTTGGTGGCTATTATTAATAAAGAGTACCCGTTATTTGATTATGCTTCACGCATATTAAGTTTGGTTAATAACCCAAAGTATATTGTTTACACATCGCCACTTTGTTTGGCTATTGCTTTTTATTTTGCGCAAAAAAAAAGTAAAGCTACTGCCAGAGAAAAGTTACGTATTCTGGCAAAAAATATTTCTATAACCGATGTTAACGATAAAATTATGCAACTGGCTTTAGGTAATAATGCTATACATGATTTAGAAGACGGTATTGAATACTATGCTGCTAAATATGCCGATTGCCATGTAATTATCACAGAAGATATTGATGACTTTTATTTTTCAGAGTTGGAAGTAATGAACAGTAAAAGTTTTTTTGAAAAATACATGACAGTAAATAAATAAGGCTTCGTTAACGAAGCCTTATTTATTTATGTATCGTAATAATTATTTATACTCGCCAAAAACTTCTCGTAAAGTATTAGCAATTTCACCAAGTGTACATTTGTTTTCTACTGCTTCTACCACCGATGGCATAATGTTTTCGCCGCTGGTGGCTTTATCATTTATATATTGTAAACACTGATCAACTTTTGCAGGATTACGACCGGCTTTTAATTGCTCTAATTTATTTGTTTGTAAACTGCGAATAGAATCGTCAATTTTAAAACCCGGAATAGGATCTTCCCGTTGTACCTGAAATTTATTTACACCTACAATTATTTTTTCGCCGGTTTCAATTTGTTTTTGGTATTCGTAAGCACTGCGGGCAATTTCGTCTTGAATAAACCCTTCTTCAATAGCCGAAACGCTGCCACCCATGGCATCAATTTTATTTATTAAATCCCAAGCCGCATTTTCTACTTCTTGTGTTAAGGCTTCTACAAAATAGGAGCCAGCTAATGGGTCAACCGTATCTGGTGCGCCACTTTCAAAAGCTACAATTTGTTGGGTACGTAAGGCTATACGGGCTGCTTCTTCCGTAGGTAAACTTAGAGCCTCATCATAACCATTGGTATGTAATGATTGTGTACCACCTAATACTGCCGACAAAGTTTGTATGGTTACTCTGGAAATATTATTAAGCGGTTGTTGCGCCGTTAATGTACTGCCACCGGTTTGTGTATGAAAACGAAGCATCATGGCTTTGGGATCGGTAGCGCCAAGGTCTTTCATTATTTGTGCCCACATTTTACGGGCTGCTCTAAACTTGGCAACTTCTTCAAATAAGTTATTATGCGCATTGAAGAAAAAAGACAGTCGCTTACCAAATACATTAATATCAAGACCTTTAGCTATCGCCGCTTTTACATAGGCTTTACCATTGCTTAATGTAAAAGCTATTTCCTGTACCGCAGTGCTTCCTGCTTCACGAATATGATAGCCGCTGATAGAAATAGTGTTCCACTTGGGTACTTCGTTACCGCACCATTCAAATATATCGGTAATAATGCGCATGGATGGTTTGGGTGGATAGATATAAGTACCTCTTGCCGCATACTCTTTTAAAATATCGTTTTGTATGGTGCCGGATATTTTTTTAAGATCGGCGCCTTGTTGTTTGGCTAGTGCTACATAAAAAGAAAGTAGGATAAAACCTGTGGCATTGATTGTCATGGAGGTGGATACATCCTCCAACTTAATACCTTGAAACAAGGTTTGCATATCCTCGATACTATCAATAGCTACGCCTACTTTACCTACTTCACCTTCTGATAATGCATGATCGCTATCGTAACCAATTTGCGTTGGTAAATCAAAGGCTACACTTAAGCCGCTAACACCCTGGCTTAATAAATAATGGTAACGTTTATTACTTTCTTCGGCGGTTGAAAAACCAGCATACTGACGCATGGTCCATAAACGACCGCGGTACATATCGGGTTGTACGCCACGGGTAAAAGGGAAATCTCCGGGTGTAGCAGGTTCCGTTTTTAACTCATCGTTTTTATCATACAGTTGTTTTATTTCTATGCCACTGTCAGTAAATTTTTTCATATAAAAGGCGTTCTTCGTTTGATTGATCGTGTACTATTTTGGCGTAAGCGGGTGAGGGATGGAAGCGGCATACTTTTGCGAAGCGTTGGCCAATGGCAGCGCAGGGCAAAAGATACAGCGTACAGCCCGACCCGTAGGGGCACCCCATAAAATTACTTCATTAATCTTTTGGCTTCAAAATTTAAGGCTTCTAAAACCAGGTTATGTACATCGGATAAGTTTTGAGTTACCAATGCCTCTAATATTTTTTTATTAAGATCGTACCCTGATGCTTCCGGCGGTAAAGTGCCGGCTATGCGGTTAATCAGGGTAATGTTTTGGTCTTTAAAATTACGAACCGCTTCCCAGGCTTGTTGGCTTACATATATCTGTTGTGAAGAATTGTACTCGTATTCCTGCTTAGTGTTTTCTATTAATAGTGTACGCATATCATTAGCTGATGCGCCTGATAAATTTAAACGATTTATAAGATGAGGTATAGCTATTCTTTCGGTAAGCATTACTAACCTTTCATATGCCTGTAATTGTAATGGACTTGATGTAAACTGATTTGCAGAGGAAGGTAAAGGCGGTTCAACAGCAGGGACAGGGTTCTGTGCCTTTAATTGTATTACAAAAACCATGGTAATTGTACTAACAATTAATGCTAAGCCGGAAAGAATAATTGTAACAGTAATTATGTCCATTTTAAAATTTTTTCAAAAGTAAGGAAATATACCTGTAGCAAATAATGGTAATTCATTATACAATTTTTAGAATAAAATAACTTATTACAAATGAACTGAATTTTACTGAGTTGGCATTTTTGTTGTTAAGATATTTAACAAGTATTTGCTGAAATTTTGTATGGAGATTTAATAAATTTTTATAAAACATTTCACTTTAGCTGACATAAGATAATGTAAGTAATAGTAAGCTTAATTTGAAAAAAAATAACGTATATGAGTATGTGTATAGTAGTTTGTATAACAGAAAATATAAGTGTTATAATTTTTTAAGTGATTTTACTTATTTGCATTTAAAGTGTATTACCTAGTTTTTAAATTTGTTTGTCATTATTTTTTTTCTGCAATTTTCATTTTATAGATTTAATAAAGATTTGCCCTTTTTCCGTGTTGCACCTATAAAAAGTACCTGAACTTTTACCAATTAACTTAATGAAAACTTCCTCTTATGAATCTATTTTTACGCACTGCCAAAAGCTGTGTTAACTACGGCTTTTTACTTTTTTTTCTCTTAGTTTTTAAACAAAATCTTTTTGCCCAGAATATTAACGAAAACCTTTTGGGGTGTAATGTTATTACTCCATATGTGAACAATGGAACCTTATCGGCTTCGGTTGTAACAGGTGATATGGATCCAAACCCATTGGTATTTGTACCATGGACAGGTGCTTTTGGAGCTGTAGTGGGTAGTGTTAATGATCCTGGAAATGTGATCGATAATAATCCGGCTACTGTTGGGACAATGACATATGTAGCCGCATTAGCGGGAGGTTTACGTACTACCATTCAATTAGGAAATGGTATTATTCCTGCAGGTTATTATGCCGGGGCAATTATAAGAAATGCAGACTTACTTTCTTTATCAGTATTTGAAGCCTTTACGGTTAAAACATATCTTGGAACTGTGCTACAAGAGGAGGCAAGTGTTGGTAATGGCCTTTTATCTGTAGGTTTAATTAATACTACAGGACTAAATAAAATATCCTTATTAACGACAAAGCCTTTTGATAGAATTATGATTGAACAGAATACCGGTCTTAGTGTTAAGATTGCTGCAACTGAGGTACACCAGGTATTTGTAGAAAAATTTTGCACTGAAGCTGTATTACCTGCAAGCCAACCATGTAATGAATTAATACGTTGGCAAGCACCGGCATACCCTGTAATTGTTAATCCTGCCAATACCGGTATTAATGTTAGCGGTGCCTGTGTTAACTGTGCTATAAGTAATCCTGACTATGTAATTGATAATGATAATAACACTTTTGCAACAGTTAATATTCTCGCATCGTTAAGTGCAACCGCATCAATTGGTGTAAAAAATACCAAAACGGTGTATCCGGCAGGTATGTATGCCGGCTTTGAAATTGATATGCAGCGAACATTAAATGTACAGCTAGGTACCTATTATACGATAGCAACTTATTTAAACGGTGTAAAACGTGATGAAGTACTTTTTAATGCTGCATTAGCCAGTGGTGGCGTATTTTCTACCGGAGGAAAATTTGTAACCGGTTTTAAAACCAACTTAAGTTTTGATGAAATAAAATTTACGTTGAATAATTCTGTAGCGGCCGGTTCTAACCCGGTACATGTGTATGATGCTGTGGTAAAAAGATTCTGTGCCGGAGATGCATTAAGCTGTAATACACCTGTTCATTTAACGGAAGATAAATACCCTGTTTTTGTAGATGGAAGGCATACCGGCATTAATGCTGTTGCCTGTGTAAACTGTAATATTGTTGATGCTAATAATGCGATTGATGCCAGTTTAACAAACTATACACAAGTTGTGTTACCAACTAATGTAGGCTCAACTGCTGCTTATGCTGTAAGTAACGGGTCAACAATTTATAACACCAGTACTCCTGTGTTTGCTGGGTTTGATATTGAAAGTCCGAATTTATTAGGTGTAAATGCCTTAAATGGCGTAACCGTTGCAACCTTATTGAACGGAGTAGTGCAACAAACGGCAACATCAACTTCCGGGCTATTATCGGCACAAACTAGTATATTAAATGGTTTTGGCAGGCAAACAGTTGGATTTATTCCTACTCTGCCTTTTGATGGAGTTAAAATTATATTTAGCTCAGTAATAAACGCTAATATTGGTACTACCAGAATTTATGGTGCGGTACTAAAAGAGTTTTGCGAGGCAGAACCACCTTGTAATGGTTTAGTGTCTATGCAAAATCCCGACCTGCCGGTATACATAAACGGCCTTAGAACCGGTATTGAAGGTACAGCCTGTGTAGGTTGCCAGATAAATAATGCAGAAAACATAATTAATGGCACTACCACACAACCTGCAAGTATTATTCTGGCGGCGGCAGTAGGTTCAAAAGCAAGTTTATCAGTTGCTGATGCATTGGATACTTATCCCATTGGTTCTTTTGCAGGCTTTGATATTGAATCAGCCGCATTATTATCGGCTGATGTAATAGGACGTATAACTATCGACTTATATAATAATGGCAGCAGGGTACATTCGGGAACATCTACTTCATTACTGGTAGGAGCAGGTAGCTCTATATTAACCGGTGGCCCTAACAGACAAATTGTAGGCATTGTTAGTCCAGTTGAATTTGATGAAGTTCAGCTTAACATTGAAAATACAGTAGGGCTTAACCTGGGAACTATTTTAGTGTACCAGGCATATATACAACGCAGTTGTGCGAGAGTTGTAGAGTGTAATACCAATGGATTGTTAAGCAACACGGTACATGGTGCTGTTATTAATGCAGCAGAAACAGGACTAAGAGGCGGTGCTTGTGTTGGATGTACAGTAAATGGCCCATGGGATGCAGTTTCGGCTGCAACTAATGATTATGCCCGTTTGTACAACACGGTAACAGGCTTAGCTACTAACTCGCTTTCAGTTGCTACACCAGCTTACACTTATCCAACAGGTACGTTTGCAGGTTTTCAAATTAGAAAGAACAGCTTTATAGTGGCGGCCGGACTCTTTCCTTATCTTACTATTTCTACTTTTAATAATGGTGTTTTCCAGGAATCCAGATCAGGAGGCGGTTTAATTGACTTAGCAGTACTTGTTCAATTGCTAGGGTCGGGTAATGAAGTTTACATTCCCGGTTTTTACACAACATTACCATTTGACGAAATAAAAATTACTGTTGGATCATTGGTAACAGCACTCGATCAATATGTAGATGTATTTGGCGCTTATGTAGATGTCCGCACAGTTACCGTTGGTGGTTCCCTTAATTGTAATATTAGCCAACCAGATATTAATGTAGGGTTGCTTAACCAGACAATTACCGGCAATATAAGTACAAATGATAAAGTTTTACCCGGATCAACATATGGCGGAACAATAACTGTTCCTGCTGGAACAACAAATCCATCTGCCGCATTGCCCGTAGTTCAGTCCGATGGTACTTATACATTTACGGCAACTGTTCCCGGTGTTTATCAGTTTTATATTTCAGTTTGTGCCCCGGGCAGTACAGATAATTGTAAACTGGAATTATTAACAATTACTGTACAAGATAATGCGGTCGACGCAACAAACGCTCTCGTTGTAAATACCGATATCGCTGTAACCAGCTACAACACACAGGTAACCATTGCTTCACTTGAAAATGATTGGGCCGGAAACAATGGTTACCTATTTTTACCTGCCGGTATGGAATTAACTGATTTAAATGGTGCTGCAGCAGGTAATACAGCTGCCGGTGGTACTGCAACAATTAATACGGCGACAGGTAATGTAACCTATACACCTCCGGTAAACTTTGTAGGTGTTGATACTATCAGGTATACAATCTGTAACAATGCGCCTGTACCGGAATGCGGATGGGCATATCAGATAATAAGAGTTTTGCCTCCGGGAGCTGCTAATGTAATTACTGCTGCTGATGATTTTTATAGTACTGGTGTTAATACCGCAATAAGTGTTATTGCAGCCGATGGTGTATTAGTAAATGATACCTATGTTGGAACCGGAAGTCTGGCTATTCAGCCACTGGATACAACTATTGCAGGAGTAGGTAATGTTGTTATTAATAGTGATGGTAGTTACATGTTTATACCCGCCCCCGGGTTTGTAGGCACTGTAGCCGTTCCTTATACGGCTTACGATGTTAACAATACTGCCACTACAAGTAAGGCTACACTTTATCTATTGGTTAATTACAAACAAATACACTCATTACCTGATGTAAACACTGCCATTGTTGGTATGCAGGTAGATGGAAATGTTGGCTCGAACGATAATTTCCCTAATGGTAGTCCACTTTACGGAACACCGATACCTAAAGGATCATATCCTGCAGGAACTACACTAAACCTAAATACCGATGGTACTTATAGTTTTGTAGCAAGTGTGCCGGGAGTATATGAGTATAGTGTCCCGGTATGTAGGGATGCAGGACAAACCGATTGTCCATTAGAAACTTTAAGCATAACCGTTAAAGATTTTTCAGTGGGTGTATCTAATACACCGATTGTTACTACAGATGTTGCTGCAACAAAACAGGATGAGGCTGTTAACATAAATGTTTTAGCCAATGACAGGGTAGCTACTTCAGGATTTACGTTAGTTAAATCAAGTGTTGTTATTACCGATTTGAATGGTGGTAACACCGGCAATAGTTATTATGGCGGTACAACTACTGTTAACCCTGCTACAGGAGTAATAAATTACACACCGGCTGTTGGTTTTGTGGGGAGAGATACTATCCGTTATACTGTTTGTGATAATCAGCCTACCCCTCAATGTGCCACAACCTTTGTTGTTGTAGATGTTTATCCTGATAACGTACCTAATTCTGTAACTGCATCGGATGATTTGTTAAGTGTTGGAAAAGGAGCCAGACTAACCGTTAGTGCTGCAAATGGTTTATTAGCAAATGATATAGATGTGGAGGGTAATACCTTAACCGTTGTAACAAAAGATACAGTTATAGCCGGAAAAGGCAGGGTACAATTACTGGCATCCGGTTCATATATATTCACAGCCGAACAAGGGTATGCAGGCACCATTGTTGTGCCATATACTGTACTTGATAATGGAACACCGCAGGCGTCCGCACAAGCTACTCTGTATATTGTTGTACGTGAAGTGCCCGATTTAACACCTATTCTTACGTTTACACCATCTGTTATTCGCGGAACCACAAATGTAAATGTAGTAGTGCGTTTAAACGAAGTGAATAATGTATCAACCAGTGGTTTAATTACAGTGTATCTGGCTAAGCACAAAAATATAGTGCTGAATTTTACACAGGCTGCTGTATTGGTTGACGGAATACCGGTACAAAATTCAAACTGGACATTTGATACTACCTCCAATCAAGGCTATTACATTCTTACAACTTCTGCAATTATAGCGGCAAATGGAAATCTTTCATTTGGTTTAACAGGTGTATTTACTCCGGGACAAGCAAACGGACGAATAAATTTAACTACTACAATTATAGCTGGTAGTGGTAGAGAGGAGAATAACTTAAACAATTCAACGGCAACTTCAATCCCATACACTCACAATTAATCTTTATACTTATGAAAAGAATTTTTACAGCATTAATTGGATTATTAGTTATTACAAATACATCCTTATTTGCGCAAACCGAAACAGAGCCTGGTGTTGATGATGCATATATCCATGCCGATGATTTACCACTAATGAATATAGGACATCAATTCAGGCTAATATATCAGTTAACAAATAATGGTAACGATCCTATTACTGGTATCGGTGACAACAATATTACCTTTACTATTCAACTACAAAAATGTGCACCACATATTGGTGGAGTTGTTACATCAAACGGGTTGGCAGCTATTTCGGGTACGTTTCTAAACTATTTTGATGTAACATATGATGATGTAACAAAAGAATACAGTGCCATACAAACACCAGGTGTAGAGTTCCCGGGAATAACCGATGCAAATCTTCCCATGGACATTCAGATAAATGTAGTGGTAACTGCGCTAAGTACTAATATTGCAGATTTTAGTATAGGTGGTGTGTTCGAATTAATACCTCCTGCAGATGCAGCAACTAATAACGTCTCTAATGATATTGCTTCTGTGTTTACCTCGTCACAATCATTGCTTCCGGTAACGCTACTATCTTTTGAGGGCGGGATTAATGGGTGTAATATTAACTTAAACTGGGCAACAAGTTTAGAAACAAAATTCTCGCATTTTGAAGTAGAGTATAGCGAAAACGGAATAGACTTTAGCACTATTAAAACCGTTCAGCCATTAGCTTCACCTGGTGTTAGAAATTATCAAACCAGCATTACACAAAATGTAGCTGTAGCGTATTACCGCTTAAAAATGATCGATCTTGATGGTACGTATAGTTATAGCAATAAGGTGTTACAATTCAAAACAACTTGTAGTAATAACAGAATCGTATTATTCCCTAACCCGGTTGTAAATGATAAAGCAACCATTAACGGATTACGGGCTAATTCATTGATACAAATTCATCATGCCGATGGTAAATTGATTGAAACAATTAAAGTGCTTCAATCCGTACACCAGATAAATATGTCCGGATACGCAAAAGGCATTTACATAATAACAATTATTAACGAAAGCAAAGTTGTTGAAAGCTTTAAAGTAGTAAAATAACTAAACTACTTACGCTGGATGGTTTGGCCATTATAAAGCAAGGTTATGTAAGTAACCTTGCTTTTTTATTACGCTACTTATTATTCTTTGTTATTTTTATATGGTAATCAGCAGCAGTAACACAGGTCAGCTTTTGTTCCGCACTCTTCATCGTTCCGTTAAATATTTATTTTGTTATTAAAATTACTCATTATCCCATTTCAGCATTACATCTGCAATATTGGTATGTACTTTTGTTTGTAACAAAGCTGCTAATTCTTTATCGTCAAGTTTTTTATTTTTTGCATTTAGTGCTACATATAATTTTTTAATTCCTTCCAGTTTTGTGGCATCATATATTTTTTCGGCGGCTACATGCCAGCGGCATTGGTACCAACCATAATTTTCAAGGTAATTAGGCCCGATGTCATTGTAGTTGGTTTCCAACGCTTGTAAGGTGGTGTATTTTAATGTTGTTTTATTGGTAGTAGTAACTACCATTTGCGGAAAAGCTGTAAGTACAGGTAAGTATTGTGGTTCTTTTTCAGCAATGTAAGTATGCAATAAAATGTTACAAAACAATTCCGTTAACCATCTACGTTGACTACTTAGGCTATCTTGGTTGTAATAAGCATGGCCGAGTTCATGAATGGCCAATAAATCAAAAAACGGTTCTATGGTTTGGTTGCCACTTTTATTAGTATAAGTATCTTTTATTAAGCGTGCCACGGCCTTTGGCATTTTATCAGCGGGTGGCACCATACCTGTCCAATAGCTATTATCTTCGGCAGCAACAATAAGTGTTTTACTATTGGTATAATGTGGCATACCGTAAACGGGCATCTTTGTAAAGTTCCCCCAATCATCCTGCGAAAGTATAAGCAATGTTACTACCGGTTTAAACTGTAAATGTTGGAGGTAAAAGACCATTACATTATCAAGCTGTTGCGCCATTCTTTTCGCTTTAGCATCGGCACCGGTGCTGTAATAGGTTGTTGTTTGATAACCGGATAGTAATTTAAGTTTTGGATAATCTTGCGCTTGTAAGGTGGTACAACTTATAAAAACAATAAGAAATAATAATTTTGCCATAAGTTTTTATTACAAAATTAAACCGCAAGTCTGGTTGCTACATAGTATAAAATAGACATTTACTTGAAGACAATTTGACAATTGAATGATTAAGAAATGTGCTAATTGCAGTTAGAGAAAGATGGCACCCTTTGTAAAAAAGAATTAATTCGATAGAGTTAATTAGAGTAATTTGATTAATGCTCTCTGTTAGTTAGTGCAGTAGAAGTGTGACTCAAGTAACGATCAATCAAGGGTGGGCGTTGGTAACAAAATAAATTTATACCGCTTCGGCTATAGCCGCCCTATCTAAAATATCTTTTAAAAACTGGGTAGATCGGTGTTCGTCTTTTACAAGATCATCCAATGTTACCTTGCTTAATAATTGGTCAACCGTAAATTGAATCATTTGCCATAAAGAGCGGGCAGAGCAGTCGATAGAGTGGGTGCACAACTTTAACGTGCCCGCATGCATAACGCAAAAGTCTTTGCTATATAAAGCACCACCAAGTGCTTCCAGTACAGGTTTTAATACAATTTCATTGGCAGGTCTTGCTAAAACATAACCGCCTTTATGGCCGGGAGTACTGTTTATAAAACCGGCCATGCGCAACACACGAGCCAGCTTAGCAATATAGTGGCTGGTTAAACCTTCGGTTTCACTCAGTTCACGAATGGTCATACCGGCTTTGTCGGTACATCCGGCAATTCGAATTAACAGCCTAAGCCCATATTCTTCCTGCGATGTTATTTTCATTCGTGTTATTTAATAATAATTACATAAAACCAAGCTCCAACTGAGCAGCTTCTGACATCATTGTTTTGTTCCAGGCCGGCGACCAGGTAACGCTTACAAAAACATCTTTCACGCCTTCAATCTCACGTATCCTGTTATCTACCTCAACCGGTAACGACTGTGCCGCAGGACAACCCGGAGCAGTCAAAGTCATTACAATATTTATTACGTAATCGTCGCTAATATTAATTTCGTATATCAAGCCTAACTCAAAAATACTTACCGGTAATTCCGGGTCGTAAATTTTTTGTAAACAATCTTCCACCTTCTGCCGCATCGTTTCTTTATCCATGATGGTTAATTTGTTTGGTTTTTTATTTTAAATGCCAAGGCATAATTTTTCATTTGCTTCACCATTGACAAAAGGCCGTTAGAGCGGGTTTGTGCCAGATGCGTTGTCATACCTATTTCGTTAATAAAGTTTAACGGCGCATTGATAATTTCGTCAGGGGTGTGTCCGCTTAATACCCTTATCAGCATACTTATTAAACCCTTCACAATTACCGCATCACTCTCTGCTGTAAAAAATACTTTGCCATCGTTATAATTAGCCGTCAACCATACAGTAGATTGACAACCTCTTACTTTATTTTCATCAACTTTATATTCATCGGGTAGGGGCGCCAGTCTTTTGCCCAGGTCAATAATGTATTCATACTTATCGTCCCATGAATCAAAAAGCGCAAACTCTTCTACAATTTCTTTTTCTATTTCTTGTATGCTAGCCAATGCTAATTATTTTTATTTAGTCAACTGTATTGCTACTATCATCGCCTGTTGTGTCACTCACTTGTACGTCCGGTAATTCTATTGGGCAATGTGCAGGTGTTCTTATTTTCTGGTAAATATATTATCTTAATAATTTTACTGCATGTTGCAGTCCTGCAATTAAAGCGTCAATTTCTTCAAAAGTATTGTACACCGCAAAAGAAGCCCTGATGGTACCCGGTATTTTGAATCGCTCCATTAAAGGTTGCGCACAATGGTGACCGGTACGAACTGCAATACCTTTATTGTCTAATAAAATGCCTACATCCTGCGGATGAACTTTATCAATAACAAATGAAACCAAACTGGTTTTTTCTTTTGCTGTACCAATAATTTTTAAGCCATCAATAGCCAATAATTTTTCTGTAGCATAGTGCAACAGTTCGTCTTCGTATGCACGAATATTTTGTTTGCCCAGTTCTTGTATGTACGCTAAAGCAGCAGCAGTTGCTACAGTATCAGCAATATTAGGTGTGCCCGCTTCGTATTTATATGGTAAGTCGGCATAAGTAGTGCCGCTGAAACTAACTTCTTTAATCATTTCGCCACCACCCAAAAATACGGGCATGGTTTCCAGTAATTCTTTTTTACCATATAAAATTCCCACACCGGTAGGGCCATATAATTTGTGTGCCGAGCAGGCAAAAAAATCACAATCTAAATCCTGAACATCTATATCTAAATGTACAGCAGATTGTGCACCATCTACCATTACTTTAGCACCCACTGCATGGGCCGCCGTAATAATTTCTTTAACCGGATTTACTGTACCTAACGCATTAGATACATGTACAACCGATATTATTTTTGTTTTTGACGATAATAGTTTATGAAATTCTTCCATTACTAATTCACCGTCATCATCAATAGGAATAACTTTTAAAACGGCTTGCTTTTCGGCGCAAATAATTTGCCAGGGAACAATATTGGAATGGTGTTCCATGCCACTGATGATAACTTCATCACCTGCATGTAAGTTCTGTCTTGCCCAAGTGTAAGCAACAAGATTAATACTTTCGGTAGTGCCTTTGGTAATAATTACCTCATCACGGTTGCCCGCATTAATAAATTGCTGAAAAGCATCACGGGTTGCTTCAAACTTAGCAGTAGCTTCCTCTGCCAATGTATGAATACCTCTGTGAATGTTGGCGTTATAATTTGAATAATAATAAACCAATGCATCAATAACAACCTGTGGTTTTTGTGCTGTAGCGGCATTATCAAAATACACCAACGGTTTTCCCTTTACTTCACGTTTAAGTACAGGAAACTGTTGTCTAATAGCTGCTATATCTAAAACCGATTGTATGATACTAGTGTTGCTCATTAATCTACTTTATATTCTAATCGTTCTGCAATTAAATCTTCTACATGTGTACGTATTGCGGGAATGTTGATCTTGTCAACTATATCACCCACAAAACTTTGCAATAACATGGCCTTAGCTACTTTTTCAGAAATACCACGTGATTGTAAATAAAACAATCCTTCTTCATCCAAACGGCCAATGGTACAACCATGCGAACATTTTACATCATCTGCAAAAATTTCTAACTGAGGTTTGGTATTAACCGATGCATCGTTTGATAACAATACATTTTTGTTAGACTGAAAAGCATTGGTTTTTTGTGCCGGTTGACGAACAAAGATTTTGCCATTAAACACACCTGTACTGCTACCGTCCA
This sequence comes from Chitinophagaceae bacterium UBA4857, assembly GCA_002399735.1. GTDB lineage: Bacteria > Bacteroidota > Bacteroidia > Chitinophagales > Chitinophagaceae > Terrimonas. The sequence continues at coordinate 5,147 of DHEF01000056.1, read as the reverse complement.
TCATACCCTTGTACAATTCGTTACTGTAACAGTTAGGGCTAACATTATCAACAACGGTATGGTTATCTATATGGCTATTGCCTTGTTGAAAATATAAACCGTATAAATGTGCTTCGCAGTATGCTTTTTCTAAAACAATGTTCAGGTTATTACGAACAATACCACCGTTTAATGATATGGTAACACCATGCGAAAAGCTTTTACCAATATGTCTGATATGTGTTGTGCTTACCAGGTTGGATTGTGCATTATCGTTCTGAATAATATAATACTCTAAACGGGCATCTTCCTCTACCACCAACTCCATTATTTTATTGGTAAAACTGTCTTGCGTACCAATAGTAATAAAGGTTTCGGCTATTTGTAATTGTGCGTTAACACCTAAGTAAAAAAGACTTCTTGGTTGCGATAATACATTTTCATTACGACCATCGGTTACATTATAAATATATACCGGATGCTCCACCTGTGCACTTTTGGCCACATGAATGAAAACTGCACCTTGTACTAAGGCGTTGTTTAAAGCATTGATGCCATCACGCAGGTAAACAGCACTATGACCTAAATGAGTATTAATAAGTTCTTTATGCTCGCCTTGTAAAGCATCTTCCAATAATGCTAATTGCAAAGAAGGGGAGATTATTTTAGACAAATCTGCACTATAACGGCCGTTAACAAAAAACAATTCATTTGCTTTTTCGTGGCCGGGCATACGATGTGTTACCACATCGGCCAATACAAGATTATTTTCTTGTAACTGAAAACCATTGTTAAATAGGGGCGCTATACGGGTATAACGCCACTCTTCGTTACGGGCAGTTGGTACGCCTAACTGGTTAAACGTATCAAAAGCTTTACTACGAAAAGCTTGTAATTGCGATCCGGCTTCGGCGGTTTGCAATTGGTCAAACTGTTCTTTTATATAATTAATATGATCCATTATTATTTACTACCATTGCGGTAAACCTAGGTTTACACTTGTTCTTCAATATTGATTTCGTTTTTAATAAAGTCGTAACCTTTTTCTTCCAGCTCGTAAGCCAGCTCTTTGGTTCCCGATTTTACAATACGGCCCTGATATAATACGTGTACAAAGTCAGGTACAATATAATCCAGCAAACGCTGGTAGTGGGTAATAGCCAATACAGCATTTTCGCTGTTACGTAATTTGTTTACACCATTGGCAACAATACGAATAGCATCAATATCTAAACCTGAATCGGTTTCGTCTAAAATAGCCAACTTGGGTTCCAACATGGCCATTTGGAAAATTTCGTTACGTTTTTTCTCACCACCGGAAAAACCTTCGTTTAATGAACGGCTTAGTAAAACCTGATCCATATTCATTAAAGCCATTTTTTCTTTCATTAGTTTTAAGAAAGAAACGGCATCCAAAGCATCCTGACCGCGGTATTTGCGTACTTCGTTCACCGCTGATTTTATAAAATTGGTGGTACTTAATCCCGGAATTTCGACAGGGTACTGGAAGCTCAGGAACAAACCTTCACCGGCTCTTTCTTCAGGAGCAAGAGCCAATAGGTCTTTACCCCAAAAGGTAACACTGCCTTCTGTTACTTCGTAGTCTGCACGACCGGCTAAAACTGACGCCAATGTACTTTTACCTGCTCCGTTAGGGCCCATGATGGCGTGTATTTCGCCGGGTTTAACGTCAAGGTTAATACCTCTTAAAATTTCCTTCCCGTCAATGTTGGCGTGTAAATTTTGAATACTTAACATTATAATTAGATAATTAGACAATTTGGTAATTTGATAATTTGCAATTTTGCTAATTAATTGATTACCTAATATTTAGATTAATTGTTTACTATTTTATTTAACTTAATTACGAACCTCAGCAAATCATTTTAAACCTTGCTACATGCTGAATAGAATTACCGAACGATGCAGTGAGTGGCACAACGAAAGCTGATAGTAGCAATGCCGCTGACCACATAAAAATCTTAGATCTAAGATTTTTAGATCCGAGATTTATCCTACGCTGCCTTCCAAACTAATAGCCAATAATTTTTGTGCTTCTACGGCAAATTCCATGGGTAATTGGTTCATTACTTCTTTAGCAAATCCATTGATTATCAAAGCAACAGCAGTTTCTGTATCAATTCCTCTTTGGTTACAATAGAACAATTGGTCTTCACCAATTTTTGAAGTGGTAGCTTCATGCTCTACTTGCGCCGTACTGTTTTTAACCTCAATATAAGGGAAAGTGTGCGCACCGCATTTATCGCCTAATAACATAGAATCGCACTGGGAAAAGTTACGGGCATTGCTTGCTTGTTTAGCAACTTGTACCAACCCGCGATAGCTATTTTGGCTAAAACCTGCCGAAATACCTTTGGAAACAATGCGACTTTTGGTATTTTTACCAATATGCATCATTTTGGTACCAGTATCGGCTTGTTGGTAATTATTGGTAACCGCTACAGAATAAAACTCACCAACTGAATTGTCGCCTTTTAATATAACACTTGGATATTTCCAAGTGATGGCCGAACCGGTTTCCACCTGTGTCCAGGATATTTTTGAGTTGTTGCCTTTACAAATACCACGCTTGGTAACAAAGTTATAAATACCACCTTTACCGTCTTTATCGCCGGGGTACCAGTTTTGTACGGTAGAGTATTTAACCTCAGCATCATCTAAAGCAACTATTTCGACAACTGCTGCATGTAGTTGATTTTCATCACGTATAGGAGCTGTACATCCTTCCAGATAACTTACATAACTACCGGCTTCGGCTACAATTAAGGTACGTTCAAACTGGCCGGTGTTTTCGGCATTAATACGGAAATAAGTAGATAATTCCATTGGGCAACGAACGCCTTTAGGTATGTAACAGAAAGATCCGTCGGTAAAAACTGCCGAGTTTAAAGCCGTAAAATAGTTATCGGTTACTGGAACTACGGAACTTAAATATTGACGTACCAGTTCAGGATGTTCCTGTATAGCTTCACTAATAGAACAGAAAATGATGCCCTGTTCGGCTAGTTCCTTTTTAAAAGTGGTTGCAATTGATACGCTGTCAATAACAGCATCAACCGCAACGCCGCTTAAACGCTTTTGCTCGTCAAGGGAAATACCTAACTTATCAAAAGTGCGCTTTAACTCAGGATCAATATCATCAAGGCTATCTATAGTTATTTTTTGCTTGGGAGCAGAATAATATATAATGTCTTGAAAATCAATAGGAGGGTATTGTAAATTCCCCCAATTGGGCTCTTTCATTTTAAGCCATTGCTGGTAAGCTTTCAGGCGCCACTCTAACATCCACTCCGGTTCGTTCTTTTTAGCCGAAATAAAGCGGATAATATTCTCGTTCAATCCTTTAGGGGCTTCGTCGGCTTCAATATTGGTTGTAAAACCGTACTTATATTCACCCGACACCACTTCTTCTAAACTGGGATCCAGTTCAATTTGTGTGTTGGTGGGGTTTATTTCTAATTCTGTTTTCATCGCTGCAAAGGTAAGTATCTATTTATACTTAAAAGTATAAATTCAAATTTAATACTATAACAACAGCAGTTTTTTAAAGTTTAACCGGGCTTTGCGAAATTGGGAAAATAAAAAGGGATTGCTTAGCAATCCCTTTTTTATTTTTTATCTTCTTTGCATAAATGCACGGCTGCGTTTACCACCACCACTTCTACCAAAACTACTTGGTGCTGAGCTGGTAGTTACCGGCTTTGGTACATTGTGCATTAACGGCACATCAAAAGGATGATCCTTAATAACCGGCACTTCCTTTTTAATCAGACGCTCAATATCTTTCAGATAAATTTTTTCCTCATAATCGCAAAATGATATGGCTTTACCATCTGCTCCTGCACGTCCTGTACGACCAATACGGTGTACATAAGTTTCAGGTACGTTTGGTAAATCAAAGTTAATCACATGCGTTAGCTCATCAATATCAATACCACGGGCTGCAATATCTGTAGCTACTAAAATACGGGTACGACGGGTTTTAAAATTGCTTAATGCACTTTGTCTGGCATTTTGCGATTTATTACCATGGATAGCTTCGGTTTTTATACCGGCTTTTGACAAGTCGCGGGCTATACGATCGGCACCATGTTTAGTACGTGCAAAAACCAATGCTGTTTTAATAGTATCATCTTGTAAAAGATGAACCAATAAAGATCTTTTGTTTTGCTTATCTACATAATAAATTTCCTGATCGATAGTTTCGGCAGTTGATGATACCGGTGTGACTTCAATCTTAACCGGATTATGTAATAACATATTTGCCAGTTGCTGAATTTCCGGCGGCATAGTAGCCGAGAAAAATAAAGCTTGTTTACGTTCGGGCAATTTTGCAATAACACGGCGTACATCCTGTACAAAACCCATATCTAACATTCTATCAGCTTCGTCTAATACAAAGTATTTTATATCTCTTAACGAGATATGATTCTGCTGCATTAAGTCTAATAAACGACCAGGAGTAGCTACTAAAATATCAACACCCTGACGCAGACGATTTACCTGGTTGTACTGGTTAACACCACCAAATATTACGGTGTGTTTAATACCTGTGTAACGACCATAAGCTTTTATACTTTCTTCAATTTGTATAGCTAACTCACGGGTAGGGGTTAATATTAACGTAGATAACTTGCGGCGTTCGTTTGGATTGGCGGCAGCATCATTTGATAATAACTGTAATAACGGTAAGGAAAAGGCAGCCGTTTTACCGGTACCGGTTTGAGCACAGCCCAATAAATCCTTTTTATTTAACACATGCGGGATGGCTTGTTCCTGTATAGGGGTAGGTTGTGTATAACCTTCTTCGTTCAAAGCACGTAACAACGGCTCAGAAAGCTGTAATTCACTAAATAACACAATAAATAAATTTAATTAAAATAAAATTTGGTAAGGCTATCACAACTAGCGTTGGATACTTTACCTGCCTTACGTTAAGCCTTCACACGGCATTTATTTTAAACAACAGGTGAGTAATTAACGGATAAGAAAAGCAAAGGTAAGATATTTTATTCAAAGAAGAATTTCTGATTTAGGATTTGAAGATTTCTGATTTTATACGCTTGTCTACCTACTACGTACTTAATACAGGGTGTTTTTTATGTTTTCGGCTGTAGTAATGCTATCATCGTCCCTTGCGTATTCTA
>DHEF01000017.1:83274-137600 GCA_002399735.1 Chitinophagaceae bacterium UBA4857 | reverse complement strand
CGCAAGTAAAGCTCAATCAAGGGTGGGCGATGGTAACAAAAAAATTACAACTACAGCCTTTAAAGCCTATACCATCCATCTTAAGCCTACTGTTAAATAAGTAATGCTTATTTTTGCGTTTCCTAAGACAAGTCAATAGCATGAAGCAGTTTGAGGTTCCTATTATTTATCGTAGTCCGCTAATTTCGGCCGTAAAGAAAAAACGAAAAGCTTTAGATAAGCTGAAGAAGGATTTTACGCCCACGCTGTTGGATTTTGGTCCGGTACAAATTTATCTGGCCCGCCATTTTGGGTTTTGCTATGGCGTAGAAAATGCTATTGAAATTGCATTTAAAACCATTGACGAAAATCCGGATAAACGTATTTTTTTATTAAGTGAAATGATTCACAGTCCACAGGTAAACGCTGACTTGTTGAGTAAGGGAGTAAAATTTTTGCAGGACAATTATGGCAAGGAACTGATTCCGTTTGATGAGTTAACGGCTGAGGATGTGGTGATTATTCCGGCATTTGGTACAACACTGGAGATTGAAGCCAGGTTGAATGATATTGGTATTAAAACGGAAAAATACAATACTACTTGTCCGTTTGTAGAAAAGGTTTGGAACCGCAGTGAATCGATTGCTAAAAAAGATTACACAATTATAATTCATGGTAAGCCCAAACACGAAGAAACAAGGGCTACTTTTTCGCATGCTGCGGCCAATGCACCATCGGTAGTGGTGAAAGATATGGCCCAGGCAAAAGAGTTGGCAAAATATATTACCGGTGAAAAACCCGCTGCACTTTTTTATGAAGAATTCAAAGGCCAGCATTCATCCGGTTTTGATGTAACGAAGGATTTGCAAAAGATTGGTGTGGTAAATCAAACAACTATGTTGGCCAGTGATACACAATCTATTGCCGATTATTTAAAACAGGTGATGATTGCCACTTATAATCCGCAACCGGAAGCCATCAGTAATTATTTTGCCGATACCCGTGATACATTGTGTTATGCAACCAATGATAACCAAAGTGCGGTGATGGGTTTACTGGAGCAACCGGCCAATCTGGCGATTGTTGTAGGTGGGTATAATTCATCCAACACATCGCATTTAGTAGAGCTGTGCGAAGAAAAATTGTCTACATATTTCGTAAACAGTGAAGCTAAAATATTATCCGATGAACAAATACTACACTATAATTTTCATACACAGGAAGAGTTGGTAACCGAAAACTATTTGCCAGCTACAACACCTGTTAAAATATTAATTACCAGTGGAGCTTCTTGCCCCGATGCTTTGGTGGAAGGCGTGATAAGTAAGGTGATTAGTTTTTACCAGGATAGTAAAACTATTGAGGATGTGTTGGTTGATTTTGAAGGGGAGTAGTATGCTAACATTTGTTCGTTTCTAATGAATAGTATGTGCTTAAAAAGCGCATTTCCGTATAATCTCACCTTTTTTATACCAATCATCATATAAGTGAAGGCAGCATGAAAGTTTTGTGTAGAATTTTCGTTAGTTTCGGCTGTTTTATTGTTTGGAAAAGAGATTGTTATATAATGAGAAGGAGCTGTTAGTGCAGATAGCTGAAGGCAATCAGAATGCCTTTGAGCAGTTATATCGTTATTACCGTAATAAAGCATATACAATTGCTCTTACCTATCTAACCATTCCCGATGAGGCAGAGGATATTTTACAGGAATGTTTTTTAAAACTTTGGAACAACCGGCATCAGCTTTCTGAAATTGAAGAATTTGATAGCTATTTGTTTATTATGTTGCGTAATATGCTCATATCTGCACTACGTAAATCTGAAACTAAACAAAGAATTATTAAACAAGCGCAGCAAACAGTAGTATTACAACACAATAAGCTATCAGGAATTGAAAAGGGAGAATCTGCACGTCTTTACCAGGCTGTACAAAAACTAATTAAGCAATTACCAGAAAGACAACAACAAATTTACAAGCTCAGCCGCGAAGAAGGTTTAACACATGCGGAAATTGCTAAACTGTTTAATATCTCAGCTCGTACTGTATCCAATACACTAAGTATTATATTAAATCAATTAAGAAGTGCATTGTCCTCTCAGGGCTATTTACCCGAAGTGATTTTTGCGGCACTAATTGCTTTTTTTTAGAATCTGTTATCCAGCATACATTTTTTTTACATTTAAATTAAGATTAGTAATACTGGTAATTTATTAGCGTGGCTGCTGATTTTTTAAGTCAGGTTTTTTGTATTACCAACAATATTAACACAGATGATCGTCTCTTGTGTCACTCACTGCATCGTCCCGTTCGCTTATCATCATCGTGCCATGCGACGGGTGTGTTATTACAATAACAGATATTATAGTATGGATGTGTTTGATGATAAGAACTATTACATAGAGCCCTCCGTTTAATAAAAAACCAATCCTAATAGACTGTTTTTTAGTTACTTAATGCAAGAGTTTAAAAAATCAAAAAATAAACTGTTTTTTTCGTGCGTATATAATTTGGCATGCGTCTTTAATAACTACTGCCTTGTATTTAATAATAAAATAACAATGCCTTAATGACAGAATCATTTGAACAATTATTGGTTTTATATGAAGCAGGTGAACTCACCGGCGAGAAGCTGGCTTTATTTCTACATCAAATAGAGCAGAAAGAGAATCAGGAAATATTAGCCCGGTTTATTGATGAGAAATCTCAAACTGCTCAGTTTTTATTAGAAGATAATGAACCTTTAGCCAACAAAGCGGTGGCCAGGCTTATAGCTGCAATTAACCAAAAAGAATTACCTGAGTCTATTTCGGTTTTACCTCAACAACAAAAACGATATACTATCCGAAGATGGATGACGGCTGCTGCGGCTATTATTATGTTGGCTGTCTTAAGTTATTGGCTGATAAACTATACAGACAATAAATCAAAAAAATCGACTATAACAAATGTTGTTCCTGATGTAAAAGCACCTGAAACCAACAGAGCAACTATTATTTTGGCAGATGGTAGTACTGTTTATCTTGATAGTGCGGGAAGCGGAGCTTTTGCTCAACAAGGTAATATACAATTAGTAAAGCTAGCAGATGGTCAAATAGCGTATGAAGCAGAAGGTGTTAACAGTGCTGGTGAAATGCAATACAATACATTGGTAAACCCTAGAGGCTCTAAAGTTATAAATATGGCCTTGGCAGATGGGAGCCGGGTATGGTTAAATGCGGGCACTTCTATTACGTATCCGGTGACTTTTCTCACTAATGAAAGGAAGGTATCTGTAAAGGGTGAGGCCTACTTTGAAGTAGCACCCGATAAAACAAAGCCTTTTTTAGTAAATACGGGTATTGCTGAGGTAAGAGTATTAGGTACTCATTTTAATGTTATGAATTACGCCGGTGAACCAGCAGTACAGACTACGTTATTGGAAGGTAGTGTGGAAGTTGTTGCAGGTAGCGAAGAAATGGAGTTAAAACCTGGTCAACAAAGCAATTTAAAACAGGGTGGAGGGTTGACCAAAATAAACAATGTAGATGTGGAATTGATTACTGCTTGGAAAAATGGATTACAATCTTTTCGACATATTGATTTAAAAACCCTATTGAGACAAGTGGAAAGATGGTATGATGTGGATGTGGTTTATGAAACAGAAGTTCCTTCTTCTTTAAGTTTTACAGGTGAAGGTATTTCACGTAGCGTAAGCTTATTGGAGTTATTGCAAGTATTGGAGAATAAAGAATTGAATTTTGAAATAGACGCAAATAACAGGAAAGTGATAGTAAAGAAGACGAAGCGTTAAGAAGTTTGTACATAAAAATTAAAGTTGCAGTAGGGAAAAGCAACCGTATTAATATAGTAGCAATTATTACTTAAAACCAAAAACTAAACTATGCATCTAACTGCTCGAGACAAAATTAGTCCTGATCTAACCCGGGGACGATTCATCTCATTTTTGTCTGAAGGCCTGGTTTTTCAAAAAACAACAGGTCGGTCTTGTAAAACTTTTTCACTAGCCATGAAATACCTGGCGTTTTTGTTATTAGTATTAAGTATGCAGGTAAATGCCCGAACGTATGGGCAGATAACCATACAGGTTAATGGTGAACCATTAACAAAAGTATTACAACTTGTAAAAAAACAAACGGGTCTAGCCGTTGTGTATCAGGATCAGTTAATGCAGCGCAGTAAGCCAGTAACATTGTCAATCAGAAATGTATCGGTGCAACAAGCGTTAGCATTAATATTTAAAGATCAAGATCTTACATGGGAATTGGTCGGCGATAAAATAATTTCGGTAAAAGAAAAAAGTCCGGTTCCTGTTAAGAAAAATATGCAAGTAGCTGTTGAAAATGTTGTTCCCCCATTAGAAATAAAGGGAAGAGTTGTAGATGCAAAAACGGGAGAACCTTTAGCAGGAGCAACAATTTTGGTAAAAGGTGTTGCGATAGGTGTGGCTACAAATGATAAAGGAGAGTTTATTATAACAATGGGTAGTGCAGGTATATTACAAATATCAATGTTAGGCTACCAACCGGTGGAGGAAAGAGTAAATGAGAACAACACAAATTTAATAGTACGCTTACAACTAAAAGCGCAGGATTTAAATGAAGTAGTGGCAATTGGTTATTATAACAGAAATAAATCAACATATACCGGCTCCGCAGTTACCTATAATAACGACGATCTTAGAAGAGTAGGTAATGCTAATGTGTTTCAAACGTTGAAAAATCTGATGCCTTCCATGTTTGTTGACAACTTTGCTTTAGGTTCAAGCCCGAATGCTATGCCCAATATTCAAATACGTGGTACTTCTACATTCGAAAATTTAGGCAATACTATTGATGGTATAAAAGGCAATTATGTAAAAAATCCTAATGAACCTTTGTTTATTTTGGATGGTTTTGAAGCAAGTGTAGAAAGAATTTTTGACCTTGATATTAATCGAATAGAATCTATTACCATTTTAAAAGATGCAGCTTCTAAAGCCGTATACGGTGCCAGAGCAGCCAATGGTGTTGTGGTAGTAGAAACTAAAAAATCGGTCGGTAACCGTGTATTTGTACATTATAATGGGGCTTTAGATATTGAAGTACCGGACTTAACCAGTTATAACCTGGCAAATGCGAACGAAAAATTAGATGCAGAGGTATTAGATGGGTTTTATAAAGCGAATGATATTCGTCGATCCATTATTTATCAACAGATGTATAATGAGCGAAGAAAACTTGCTCTGGAAGGACTAAATACAGATTGGATAGCCAAGCCATTACGTGAAGGAATCGGACATAAACATACTTTAGGTATTGAGTTGGGGAATCAGGGGTTGAATGTGATTGGAGACTTAAGTTATCGTGATGTTCAGGGTGTAATGATTGGTTCATCTCGTAGAAATGTGGGCGGTAATTTAACCGCATCTTACAGGGTTAAAAAATTTCTTTTTAGAAATATTATGAGTGTTACTTCCAATACTTCTGTAGAATCTCCTTATGGTTCTTTTGATGATTATGTGAAAATGAACCCCTATTGGGTTGCAAAAAATGCTGATGGCACAATCCCTTTTTATGCGGAAATAAACCGGTATGATGAATCAAGGGTGACCAATCCTTTCTTTAACTCTACCACTAATACAAGGTATGATAATAGTTATTTCAATTTCACCAATAACTTTTATATAGAATGGATGTTAAACAATCAATTTAGACTGGTTGGTCGTTTTGGTGTTGATAATAAAACCAGCGAGGCTAATTCTTTTGAACCATCGAATCATACAAAATTTGATGCTCCAGAATATACTGCTAATGATGAGGCTCGTTTGAGAAAAGGATTATATCAATTAAATAATGGTAAAAGCAATTATGTTAGTGGTGACTTAACAGCTAATTATCGCAATGTATTTGGTCTTAATGTGATAGGTGCAAATGCTGGTATATCAGTAAGCGAAAGAAAATTTAGCGAATTAATACACAGAGTTGAAGGTTTTTCAAGTGATAGGATGGAAGATGTGACTTTTGGTCGTGGATATGCCTTAAATAGCAGACCAACCGGTATAGCATCTATTATTCGAGACCTGGGTGGTTTCTTTGCAGCGAACTATTCATATGATGAAAGATTTTTGGCAGACTTTAGTTTTAGGGGAAGTGCTTCCTCACAATTTGGGGCTAATCAAAGATGGGGACTTTTTTATAGTTTAGGTTTGGGTTATAACCTGCATCAGGAAGATTTTATTAAAAGGACGTTACCGTTTGTAGATGAGTTAAGATTAAGGGGGTCTATCGGAACATCCGGTAATCCAAATTTTACAACCAATGTGTCCATTGCTACTTATCAATATTATCAGGATGCATTGTACCAAGGTTTTCCAGGCACATATTTGGTGGGCTTAAGTAATCCTGATTTGCGTTGGGAGAATAAGTTAGACTATAATGCGGGTATTGACTTGCGTATTGGACGATTAAGCGGACGCTTTGATTATTATAATAGCTATACTGAAAATCTGGTTACACCTATTACAGTTGTGCCATCCTCCGGTTTTAATACAGTTTATGAAAACTTGGGAAAAGTACAAAACAAGGGTATAGAAGCTTATGTTTCTTATAATGTATACCAAAAGGGGAGAGATTTTGTAAATGTGTATGGAAGTATAGAAACCAATCTGAATAAGATTTTGGCTTTATCCGATGCTATGAAAGCCTATAATGATAAGATGACTGACTCTGCTTCATTTAAAGGAAACAGTGTGCCTGTAAAACGTTATTACGAAGGGGGCTCTTTGCATACTATCTGGGCGGTACCTTCATTAGGTATAGATCCTGCTACAGGTTTAGAGGTTTATCAAAACCCTGATGGAACTACTACTTATTTATGGGATGCTAATAACATGGTGAATGCAGGATATGGTCGCCCAAGATACCAAGGTACTTTTGGTGTTAATTTAGAGATTAAAGGATGGGGTTTAAATGTAACTGCTCGTTACTTAGGAGGCGGCCAGTTATATAACCAAACTTTAGTGGATCGTGTAGAGAATGTAAATATGCTTTATAACGTAGATAAGCGTGTACTGACTGGCAGATGGACGGAACAAGGACAGAATGTGTTGTATAAAAAGTTGGGTGAGTTTAGTTATGACCCAGACGGGGATGGTTTATTTACTTCAACACAAGAGGTAACAAGAGCCACTACTCGTTTTGTGCAAAATAGAAATGAACTGGATTTAGCTGCGGTAAATGTGTATTATTTATTTCAGGATAAAACGGTGAAGAAGTTGGGCATGCAACGTTTGAAAGTGGCGTTTAATATGAACGAGATTTCTAAGTTCAGTTCTATTCGCATTGAGAGAGGTACAAGTTATCCTTTTTCCAGAACCATGTCATTGTCAATTTCAGCCACCTTCTAAATTATTTACCATGAAAAAAACAGTTCTATATATATTTATTGCAGGTTGCTTAATTAGTATAACATCGTGTAAAAAGTTTCTTGATGTTACAGCTAGTAACCAAATTAAATCAGAAGATTTATTAAGTAGCGAAGTTGGTTTTAAGGATGCTTTAATGGGGGTTTATATAGGTATGGGTGAGTATAACCATTACGGAGGAATTCAGTCTTACATAGCTACTGATATTTTAGCGCAACAATACAACCCTCTTACAACTGGGTCTATTTATTATCGGGTACAAACATATAACTATCAACATATCGCTGGAAGACGATATACGGATATGTTTTGGGGCCTTTACAAAACAATAGCGGGTATTAACAATGCACTTACGCAAATGGATACTAAGCCAAGTATTTTTGATCCTATTAATTATAAAATTATCAAAGGAGAGTTTTTAGCCTTACGGGCATACCTCCATTTTGATTTACTACGCTTATATGGGCACGAAAATTTTAGCGGTCGTCCAGATTTGGCGTCTTTTCCTGCTATTCCGTATGTAACAGCGTATGGTAATGCGCTAACTCCTCAAAAGAATTATACCGAAACCTTCAACTTATTATTAAAGGATATTCAGGAGGCTACAACTTTATTAAAAGAAGATCCTATTTATGATAATGCTTCCCGACCTGCTAACTACTACCTGAATGTAAACCGGGATGGTTTTTATAATAATAGAAACAAAAGGATGAATTATTATGCTGCAAAAGCATTGGAAGCGAGAGTTTATACCTGGATGGGTGGTGCTAATGATTTGCAAAAAGCGGCTACGGCGGCCAGAGAAGTTATTGATAATAGCAATGCTGTTTTAATTAATAATGCTAACTCATCAAACTCCGACAGGTTATTTGCCGCTGAACATATTTTTCATTTAGAGGTATATAATTTGCCAGTTTGGTCAGGTGTTTTAACTAGTCCTACTGTATCAAACAATAACGCTTTATTTATGGACGAAACTTCCTTTAATACGGTTTACGAATTAAACGACCCGCAAATTGGTGCAGTAGACAAAAGGACGTTGGTACAATTTATACAGGATGGAAATGGCAGAATACCTGTTAAGTTACTAGTGCCATTTGGCACTACCGGCAATAAGCTTTTCCCTATGATGAGGGTGTCGGAAATGTATTATATAGAAGCAGAGTATGAATTGTTGAATAATAGAATAAAAGCTATTCAGTTGTTAAATGAAGTACGCCAAAGCAGGGGGATTGTAAAAGATATACCAGAGACTGCAACGGCAGAACAAGTAACAGCCGAGATAACAAAAGAATACCAAAAAGATTTTGTAGCAGAAGGGCAATTGTTTTTTTATTACAAAAGAAAGGGGTTTGATAATTTCCGTGGTTTACCCAGCACTGTTAAAGGGGATGATAAATTGTATATGTTGCCTTATCCCCAAAATGAACTGGAGTTAGGTAATAGAGTACAATAATCGGTAATGTTGATTAGCGGTTTGCAGATGAACGGAGCGTCGCAACGATGCTTCATCAAGGTACAAAGGCTGGTCAACCAAATAACCATATTGAAACAATTTATTAAAAAGCATTTTATGAAATCTATTTTTAAATATATTTTTTTTATAACAATTATTTTGATGTCGTGTAAAAAGAGTGACCCACTTTCTTTCAGCGCATCACCTGCGATTAATTTTATAAACACAACTAGTGTATATACTTTTTTGGGCAATAGCACCGGGGAACGTATTCACGAAATTCCGGTGAGGATAATTGGTAATGCATTTGATAAGGACAGGGCTTTTACGGCAGATATAGTAGCTGAGGGTACCAATGCTCCATCTAATTTGTATGAAATATTAGGGGGTGAGGTAAAAGCAGGAGCGTTTGAAGGTGTATTAAGAGTTAAAATAAAAAATGCACCTGAGTTGGCCACAAGCGAAGTAAAAGCAGTATTGAAAATTAAAGGAACAAGTGATTTAAATGCCGGAAATGTTGAAACCCAAATTCATACTATCACTTGGTCAGATAAAGTGGTAATACCAACCTGGACCTACTACCGAGTATTTTTTACACAAAGTCCAAGTACAAGTGCATATAAGTTAATTGTTGAGCTTACTGGGTTAACCACTTTTCCTGCATCAGTTTTTACCACTATACAGCAACCTGGTGCAGAAGCATTAGGTGTTAAGTTTGGTAATTATGTTAAAAAGTGGAATATAGATCATCCGAATGATATACTAGTACATAATGATGGTGTAGCGGTGGGGCAGCCGATTGTACCTAAGTATTGGGATAAAAATTTATATCCATAAATATTTATGTTATTAGCTTTTGTAACACGGATGATCGTTCCTTGCGACGCTCCGTTCAACAGCTGTAACACGGATGAGCTTTAACAACAAATCGATAATAGACTATAATGTATTTGTTGTATTACTTTAAAATAATCTTATAAAAAGAATATACATGAAACGTATTAAAATATTTCTTTTGACTGCTATTGCCACTGCTTTCCTGCTTTTTGTAGGATGTCGTAAGGATGATAGTTCATTGTCGGATAATTCTTTGCCCGACATAACGTTTGGATATACTTTAGCAGAAGCCATATCTGTTTATCAGTTTAATACTTTGCAATTAGATCCAAAAATAAATTTTGATGGATCTGATAAATCAAAGTACACCTATACGTGGAAGATAAATCCTGATCCCAGGGACACTGCTTTTATAACTATCAGTGAGTCGGAAATATTAAGTTACGAAGTAGGCTTAATTCCTAATACCGGAACTAATTATCATACATTAAAACTTTATGTAACTAATATCGATAATAAGCTGCAAGCCATACACTACTGGCAACTTACTATATTAAACAACATAGGCGAAGGGTTGGTCATTGCTACTACAAAGGATAATGCTAATACAGACTTTTCACATATTATGAGTCCGGAAGTTACTACTAATTATACGGATGTTTCTGTGAAAAGAAATATATTGACAGGAGCTAATGGTACTGGTATAAGTGGATTGGTTCATGATCTTTATTTTGCTAATGTACGTGGCGGAAATAGAGTATATGCATTAACAAATAATAACATGTATGCGTATAATACATTAGATTATTCATATGTAGGTGATAAAAATGATTTATTTGTAATACCTCCTGCTGATATTTCACCTACTTCATTTTACTATTGTTACCAGAATGATGTTTACTTGGGTAATAATATGCTATATTTTGGTTGGTTTGCTACGGCAGCAAAAATTGGCGTTCAGTCTTTATATGCTCAACCTATTCCCAAGATCATTGCACTAAATGCTAACTCAACCAATGCGCAAACTTATGATCCTGCATTAAGAATACATTATTATGACGATAAAAACAGCAAGTTCGGATATATACAAGGCGTTTCAGCAATTGCCGATAAAGCCCAATATTTTTCTCCTAATGAAGAATATAATGGTATTAATTCAGGAAATTATCCGAACAAGACAAATGTTGCTGCCGGTATATCTGTAGATAGGGGTTTTTTACATTTATTGAAAGATAAAACCAGCGGAGCTTTTGAGTTATTGGTTTTTGATGCTGGGGTGTATAATTATGGTGAGCCTTATGTGGCTCCCAGAGGAGTGAAAAAGATTGATCTTTCTACTGCTCCAGAAATAGCCAACGCTACACAATTTGTTTTATTGGATAACCAAAGCGTGATGTATTATGCCACTGCTACTAAAATTTATGCAGTGATTTATGCGGGAGCTTCTGCAATTATTGAAGAAAGATATACAGTTCCTGCTGGAGAGTCTATCACTACATTAGATATTTATCGTCAGTATGGTTATCCTAATCAATCATCCTATATCGCTACTAATAACAAACAGTTAATCTTATCTACCTATAATGGTACTGAAGGTAAGGTTAGGCTTTTGCCATTAATAAATATCGGAGCGGGAAATATTGATAATGCCAATATTAAAACCTTTAATGGGTTTGATAAAGTGCTTGCTGTTGTTCCTCAAAAATAAGCACTAACATTTTTTTAGTTTGCCCAAGATGTCGTTACTGTGTTTTGGGTAAACATTTAATTTTTACACATTTAAGTATGAAAAAGTCGGGAATTGTTGGTCTTTTTTTATTTACCTCTTTATTGCTGGTGGGTGTTACAACTGGTTATGGGCAAAGTAAAAAAAAGCGTGAAAAACAACGTGTTGAAAAGGAAAAGAAAGAATTGGAGATAAAAGAAAAGGCTAAGAAAGATAGCGTAGCTAAATTAACTCCCTTTGATAAGCTTTTGGGTAAGTATGATAAGGTTTCCAAAGGTTTTATTAATATTTATAGTGTAAAAACCAAAGTATATCTGGAAGTGCCTAATTCCCAGTTAGATGTTGATATGTTATTGGCCTCTACTATTTCAGATATTAGTGATAACTATGAAGGGATAGTTGGTTCAAAACAGGAACCTTTACCCATTCAGTTTAGTTTAGTTGATTCTACGCTACTGCTAAAAAAAATGAACATCTCTTATTTGGCAGATGCTCCTGATAATAATATAGCTCAAGCGTTAAAGCTGAATAACATGGGAGCTATAGTAAAAGCATTTAAAGTAGAAGCTTTTGCTAATGACGGTAAATCTGTTGTGATAGATGTAACTGATTTTTTTAATAGTGATATGAAGGAATTATCACCTTTTGGTATATTCAGCGTGTATGCATCAATGGGCTACAAATCAACGCCAAGTTTTAAAAAAGACAGGTCATACATAGCTTCTTTTAAGTCGTTTGATGATAATCTTATCATCAAATCACAACTATCATATGAAAATAACTACAGTAACGGTACACGTACTTTTGCCAGGGAAATTCCTGTTACGGCCACCGTTACTCGTACAATTATTCGTTTATCAGATATACCTGTAAGACCAAGAATTGCAGACCCGAGAGTTGGTATTTTTAATTCTAAAAGGGTACTGATGAGTGAGTATTTAAACCGTACTGAGGAAGTGTACTTTGCACACCGTTTCTTCTTAGAACCTAAAGATAAAGTTGCTTATAACGCAGGTAAGTTAACTGAACCTGTAAAGCCAATTATTTTTTATATTGATAATACTTTTCCTGAAAGTTGGAAGCCTGTTATTAAGCAAGCAGTAGAGGATTGGCAAGAAACTTTTGAAAAAGCAGGGTTTAAAAATGCTGTAATTGCAAAACCTTTTCCTTTAAACGATTCTACATTTGATCCTGATAATATTAAGTTTAATTGTATCCGTTATGCACCAGTCCCGGTTGCAAATGCTATGGGACCAAGTTGGGTAGATCCTCGTTCCGGTGAAATAATCAATGCATCTGTTTACGTGTTTCATGATATCGTAAAACTGTTGAATAATTGGATGTTTATTCAAACATCTCCTGCTGATACGAGCATTAGAAATCCAATATTACCTGAGCACAAGAAGTTAGAAGGATTGCAATATGTTATAAGGCATGAGTTGGGGCATTGTTTAGGATTAAGACATAACATGGGAGCTTCCAATGCAATACCCGTGGATTCATTACGTTCACCATCTTTTACCCAAACTTATGGCACCACTTATTCTATTATGGACTATGCCAGGTTTAACTATGTTGCTCAGCCAGGCGATAAAGAAAGGGGAGTGGTATTGTCACCGCCTAAATTTGGTGTGTACGACTATTATGCTATTGATTGGAATTATAAATATTTTGATAACGAGAGCGTATCGGCAGATAAAGAAAAAGAGATCTTGGCTGCAATGGTTAAGGATAAGTCGGGTGATGTTCGTTATCGTTTTGGTAATGAGTTTCTAACTTCTTTTGATCCTCGTACTCAGACAGAAGATTTAGGAGACGATGCGATTAAAGCTTCAGCATACGGGATTAAAAATCTGAAATATGTTCTCGCCAACGTGAATGATTGGGTGAAAAATAATGATAAAGATTATAGTTATAGAGAAACAATATTGGCGCAAGCCCGGGGACAGTATATACGTTATTTAAACCACGTATTAGCAAATGTGGGGGGTATTGAGGTTAATGAAAAGTATGAAGGTGATAATGTAATGCATTACAAAGTAGTTTCTAAAAAGAAACAACAAGAAGCATTGCAATTTATTCTTACACAATTGGAAAATAACAATTGGTTGGAACCAGAATCGTTACTGAAGAATATAACTATTACAGGAACACCGTTAGTTGCTTTACGTAATAATATGGTGAGTACATTATTACAATTACCGGCAAGGGTACAATTAGGAGCCGTTCGTACAGATGAAAAAAATCCCTATACACCCACTGAAGTATTAGATGACTTATACGAAGCTTTTTGGAAACCGACAAAACAACGTAAAAAACTTACAGCAGCCCAGATGCAAATGCAAAAAGCATTTGTAGCAGCTGTAACCAAAGAAACTAAATTAAGTAATGTTTCAGCAGGTAGTGGCGATGCCTTAGCTGTTAATTCTACATTGCCTATTGTACAATTTAACCAGGATCTAGAAACTATACCTGCTTGTGCCATTGGTGTACATACACGCGTTGGTGGCAATAATATTCCGGTAAGTGGGTTTGGCTACATGAACGTTCAATTTAACATGATGCCTGCTTTAGAACCCTTTTACTATGGGCTCTTAAAAAAAGTACAATCTTTATTAAAAACAGTTGCAACAAGTACAGGAGATAAAGAAACAGCGCAGCATTATCAATTATTATTGCATCAGGTAAATAAAATTTTAAAATAGAGAAGATGAATAGAAATCTTAAACAAGGCTTTTTTCTTCTCAGTGTGATGCTGTCGTGTACAATTTTGTATGCTCAGAAGGATTCGGTAATGCAAAAAGGCAAATACGGGGCTATATTTAAAGGAAAAAAGTTTGAAACGAAGAAAGGTACAATTACCCTTCATAAAATGAATGGTAAGGTTTATTTCGAGTTTCCTTTAAGTTTATTAAAACGACATTTTTTATTAGGTTCAGTAGCTGAGCAAACAAGCCATATAGAAGAAGTGGCTGCAGGGGAACAGGCAAAAGATCCGTTAGCGGTACATTTTACCTTAACCGATAGTACCGTTTATTTGCGGAGATCCGATTTTACAGTTCGTAGTCCTGATGTAAATATACAGGAGGCTTTACGTAAAAGTTATGCAGATCCCATTATAGCAGCATATCCGGTAATGGCTTATAGCCCGGATAGTCTTGCCATTGTATTTGATATTAGCACATTGTTTCTAAGCGGAAGCCCTAATATGGATCCTTTTATGCCGGTTGGTGGCTTATCGGGTCGAAATAGTAGTTTCAAGTCAGAAGGGACAGTCTTGCACGAAATAATGGCTTTTGAAAACAATGTTTCGGTTTCAGCGTATTTAACTTATTTAGTCAATAAAACCTTTTTTGGATTTTCTACTGCTGAAAATATGCCTGTAACTGTTTTAACTAAACGATCACTTTTGTTATTACCTGAAAAACCAGGCAATCCAAGATATAATGATCCGCGTATTGGCATATTTCCAACAAAGTTTGTTCAGTATGATCCAAAACAAGACGCTGTAAAAGAAGTGTTTTTTGCAAATCGATGGAAACTGGAACCGACAGATAAGGCTGCACATGCAAAAGGTGAATTAGTGAACCCGGTAAAACCAATTGTTTTTTATTTAGATAATAAATTTCCTGCAAATTGGATTGATCCCATTCGTAAAGGGATATTGGATTGGAATATGGCATTTGAGAAAATTGGATTTAAAAATGCTATTGAAGTAAAAATGTATCCTTTAAATGATAGCACTTTTGATCCGAATAATATTCGTTTCAATTGTATAAAGTATGCACCGAATCTTACTCAGAATGCAATGGGGCCCAGTTGGGTAGATCCTCGTTCAGGAGAAATATTATACGCATCAGTATATGTTTATCATGGATTAGTAGATATATTAAGTGATTGGATGGCTGTTCAAATGGGTGGCGCTAATCCTGAAGTTTTACAAAAGAAAGTTCCCGCACCTTTAATAGCAGAAGCATTGCGTTATGTTTCAGCACATGAAATTGGACATACCTTAGGTTTAATGCATAATATGGCTGCAAGTTCGGCTTATCCGGTAGATTCATTAAGGTCGCCAACGTTTACGCAGCAGTTTGGAACAACTCCTTCTATCATGGATTATGCCCGTTTTAACTTTGTTGCCCAACCTGGTGATTTGGCAAAAGGCGTAAAAATGACACCTCCACTTTTAGGTGTGTATGACTATTATGCAATTGATTGGTTGTATTCTCCTATATATTCTGCAATCACACCGGAAGCGGAAGTAGCAGTTTTGGACAAAAAAATAACCAGCCGTATGCCTGATCCTAATTACAGATATGGCAAACAACAAATTAACGGAAACTTAGATCCTAGCGCTCTAACAGAGGATCTTGGTGATGATCAGGTGAAATCTACTCGTTATGCAATGAATAACCTTCGCCATATTATGATGAATGCCGATAAATGGGGGAAAAGTGGCGATGAAAATTTCGATTTCAGGAATAACCTCGCATTTTATGTTGTTAACATACAATATTATTGGTATTGGATGCATGTGGTGCATAATGTAGGTGGTTATTATCAGTACGAAAAATATGAAGGCGATCCCTATCCGGCTTACCGTCCCGTACCTAAAGCAATACAAAAAGAGTCGCTTAAATTTTTATTGCAATCGCTGGATAGTCTAGACTGGATGGCATTACCTGCCGTCCAACGTAATATTAGTAATTTTCATGGGCAGGCAGATGTATATATTAGGAGAACATTGTTTCCTTACTTGGTTAGGTTAGTAGCGGTTCAAACCGCTTTAAGCGAATCAAAAAATGAAAAAGATGCTTACACAAGGGCTGAAGCAATTGCAGATATTTTTCAATATGTATGGGGCAGTTCTAGAAGTAGTTTAACTCGTAACTCAATTAAAGAAATGCAGGCTTCACTCGTCGATATATTAATCTCGGGATCAGAAGTTAAGAAAAACCCTGTTGCCAACACGCAGGCGTTTACGGACTTGGAGTCTTATGAACAACAATTACTATTAATGGATCATGCTGCTAATAAGTACAGTCTTCAACACGAAACTGTTCAGTGTAGTCCAATTCTGGGCTCTATATTAGGTATTTCGACAAGTGAGGTAAGTGGCTTTGAATTTTTACCACGTATTAAAGCCGATGTGAGTAATATCAATCATGTATACTACCAATGGTTATTAGAATGTAAAAAAAGAGTTCAACAATTGATCCCGTTGAGTAATGGTGAGACCAGATTACATTTTGAATATTTATTGTTGAAAATAAATAAAGCTATAAAATAAGAAAAACAGTTTGCTATATGTTTTTTTAGTTTTCTCATGTGTAAAGGGGGCATTTTTATGCTCCCTTTTTTACACCGTTATCAGTTGTAACTGTATAGCTCTTTTTACCAGCGATGCCGTGTTTTTTGTTTCTAGCTTTGCCAATAAGTTTTTGCGGTGTGTATCTACCGTAGAAATGCTGATGAATAATTCTTGTGCTATTTCATTATTGGTGAGTCCTTCGGCTATTAATTCCAGAATTTCCTTTTCACGGCGGGTAAGTACAATGTCGCTGGTAATATTGTTTTTTAATGTTTGTGCCGCTTCGTGACTTAAAAAAGTTTTTCCTTTCATTACCGCCTGTATTGCTTCAATAATTTCCTCTTTATCCACGTTCTTTAAAATGTACCCCGATGCACCGTTGTCCAACATTTTTTGTACAAAACTTTGCTGGTTAAAAGTGCTTAAGCCTATAATAAAAGAACCGGGGTAGGAGTCTTTAACTTCTTTACACAATTCAATACCACTTTTATCGGGCAGGTTAATATCCATTAAAATTACATCGGGTAATACACTTTGTTTTAGGTAAGCTAAGGCTGATGAGGCAGTTGTAGCATGTCCCTGCCATTCAATACTGGGCTCGTTTACCAATAATGAACGAATTCCTTCAATAACCATATAGTGGTCGTCAATAATAAAAACCGAAGTAGTTGTCATAATTAAAGTTAACCTAATTTAATGTCAACCTTTCAGGTAACTAAGTTAGCTACAAATTAATATTTTTTTTATTTAATATGTACTCCCTGTTTTCCGTGAATTTTATTTGTGTTGTTTCAAAAATCCTGTTTTTAGGGGATACGGACTGAAGGTTTACAAAACTATTTTTACTGCCTAAAATTAATGTTATGAGACAACTTATCCTCTTCACTGTTTGTGTATTTATGTTTGTAAGTAGCCATGCAAAAAGCTGGCGTGTTAATAATAATATAGGTGTACAAGCCGATTTTACCACTTTTCATGAAGCCGTACAAAATGCCTCGGTGTTGGCTGGAGATACTTTATATTTTGAACCCAGCGCTACAGTTTATGCCACCAATAGCATTACAGTTACCAAACGTTTGGTAATGCTTGGTGTGGGTTATTTTCTAAACCCAACCAACCCTTCTATGCAAGGCAATGCCGGATTACAGGAAACCAGAGAGCCCAGTCAAATTGCTTTTTTTAGGTTAGGTAATGGTGCTAATGGCAGCTATTTTTCAGGGCTATCATTTGCAAATTTGAGTTTAACAGGATCAGCCTCCGACTTTAATCTAACTTTTGAACGAAATTTATTTGGAAGTACATTAAATTTTGAAGCCGGTAGTAACAGTGGGGTTATATTGAAAAAAAATATTTTTTATAATACTAACATCACCAATAATACAGGTGCTACAATAAGTGTATCTAACTTTACCTGCGAGAATAATATTTTTTACGAATATTGGGGCGGAGTAAATCTTTCTCAATTAACAGGCAATAATAATATTTTTAGAAACAACAGTATTTACAGGTCGGCAATTGGTATGACGCTGGTGAATTGTTATGTAGCCAATAATATTTTTGGCTGTAACGGTGCTGTTACACTTACTAATAGTACGGTTAAAAATAACTTGTTTCAAACGGCTCAGGTATTACCTCCTACCGCAACCAATAATTTGATTAGTCAGAACATGGAAACGGTATATGGTCCACACAATAATGCAATAAGTCCGGATGGTAATGTTATGATTCCGGCTAGCTCTCCTGCAACAGGTGCCGGTTTAACAGTTGGTAGTGTAGTTAATCCTGATTGCGGTGCTTTTGGTGCAACTGACCCTTACAAACTTTCAGGCATACCAGCCATTCCTACTATTTATAGTTTAACAGTACCAACATCCATTCCGTCAGGTACTGCTACTATGAACATTACACTTAGTACTCGCAACAATAACTAATAGCAGCATTTTTAATATGCTATTATCATTGGTTGTTTAACGGTAATTTTTATGTAGTCGGCTGTAGTAACACAGATGATCGTCCCTTGCGACGCTCCGTTCATGGTTCCGTTCGCTTATCAGCAGAAAACATGTTAATAGTTAATGGTTCATAGTTAATAGAAAACCCTACAGACTATGAACTATGAACCATTAACTATGATCTATTGCTGAAAGGCTGCACCGCTTAGGCGAAAATACTTGCGGCCTTAAAGCCGCAAGATTGTAGCCGGGCGGTGGACTACAGTTGATTAGCATTACTACCGTTGACAGCCCCAAAGTGTACACAATGAAAAAATATATACTTTCATTCATACTGTTGCTAAGTATACTGTTTACTTATGCACAGGATCCGGCTTATCCGGTTGCGGCAGCAGCGCCGCCTGTGATAAATGCGGCGGAATATTTTATTGATAATGATCCCGGTTTAGGAGCTGGTACTCCTATTGCTATAACACCGGGAGTAAATATAGCCAACCTTGCAGCAGCTATTAATGTAAATGGCTTGCAAAATGGTACACACCGTTTAGTAATAAGAGTACGTAGTGCAGATGGTAGATGGAGTATTGTATCTATAAGGGATTTTTTATATGATGCAGATTTTGTTTATCCAACTTCTATTGCACCACCGCAAAATATTGTGGCGGCTGAGTATTTTATTGACAATGATCCCGGCTTAGGTGCCGGCACTGTTGTACCGGTTACTGCAGCATTGAATATAAACAACCTGAATGTAACGGTAAATACAGCCGGCTTAACCAATGGTACACACCGTATTTATCTACGTGTAAAAAGTGCCGAAGGTAAATGGAGTATAGTTTCCTATAGAGAGTTTGGTATTGATTTTAACCCGGATTATGCTACCCCTTTAATAGCGGCGGGTAACTTAATTGCATTAGAGTATTTTTTAAATACTGATCCGGGACCAGGAAACGGACAGCCTATTGCCATTACGGCCGCTACCGATATAGCTAATTTAACTGCTTCGATTAATACCAGCGGACTAAGTATGGGCACTCATCGTTTATACTTACGTGGTAAAAATAGTAGTGGGACTTGGAGTATTGTTAGCTATCGTGAGTTTGGGGTAGAAAATGCTATTCCTTATCCGGTTGCACCAATTGCAGCAGAAAATATTATAGCAGCAGAATATTTTATTGATACTGACCCTGGCTTTGGCTTGGGAAATAGTATTGCTATTACACCTGGTTTGCAATTGGAAAATATAAATGTTGGTGTTATAACCGGTAGTTTAGGTCAGGGTATTCATCGCTTGTATGTACGTACAAAAAGTAATGAAGGTAGATGGAGTGTGGTTAGTGTAAGAGAGTTTGTAGTAAGTAACGATTTTAATTATCCTTCGGCACCAGTAGCTGCAAGTAATATTGTTAAAGCAGAATATTTTATAGATAATGACCCTGGTTATGGTTTAGGTAATAATATACCTGTAACAGCTGCAACCGATATAGCTAATCTTAATGTATCTGTTGCTACCAATAACCTGTCAAACGGCGAACATTTTATTTATTTACGTACACTAAGTGCAGAGGGTAAATGGAGCGTTGTAAGCCATGCAAAATTTTTTACTGATTTACTGGCAATTAGTCCGGATACACTGCGATTTGGAAACGTAGTATTGGGTACTACCAATACCTTACCGGTTACGGTTACTAATAATAGCAATGTTGCACAAACTATTAATAGTATTACAATTAACGGCGATTTTAGTACCGCAGTAACAGCACCGGTAACTATTGCTGCAAACAGCAGTACTGTTATTGATGTAGTATTTACGCCAACTACTGTTGGTAATCATATTGATTCGGTAGTTGTACAAACAACCGCCGGAAAATATAAAACTGTACTAACAGGATCGGCAATTGCTATAGTAAACTCATGGGCAATTACACCGGGAACAGGGCATAACTATGGCAATGTAATTGTGGGCAGTACCAGTAATTATAGCTATACTGTTATAAATACCGGTAACGCAGCTATTACCTTGCAAAACATTACAACGGGTAATACGGTATTTACGCCAACTTTTGTACCGGGTACCGTTATTGCACCAGGTGCATCCTATAATTTTATAGTTGGCTTTACGCCTGCAACTGTAATGACTTACGCGGCTGAATTACGCTTGGTGTCCTCAACAGCAGGTGTTGCAGATGGTGTAACGCAGTTACAAGGCACAGGATATGTACCTGGTACGGCACCTGTTATTAATTACATTACCGCAGCACCATACACTTCAACTAATGGAGTAGCACCTAATGTTGGTCAGACTGGCGATTATGTATATAAAGTATTGTATAGATCGGCTAATAATTTAGCTCCACAGTCGGGTTATCCTAAAGTAAGTATTGATCTGAATGGTAACCAAACCTTTAATGATATTAACGAAGGTGAGTTTGCTATGCAACAGGAAACTGCAGGTACAGATTATGTTGCAGGTGTGGTATATACTTATACTTTTACACATCAACAACTTACTTCGCAGGCGGGTTATAAGTTTACAGCCATTGACCAAAACGGAAATACTGCAACCGGTACGGGAGTAGCTTACAAATCGGGTCCAATTGTTACAAACGATCAAATTGATTTAAGGTTGTTTGCTAATGATATTACTTTTAGCAACCCTAATCCTAATCCTGGACAGGCATTTACTGTAACAGCACGTATAACAAATACTACGGCAGTACCTGCAACCAATGTGCCTGTACGTTTGTATGTTGATACTATTCCGTTAATGGATTTGGTGTTACCCGCCATTAATGCTAATAGTACGGCTACTATTTCACAAACATTAAATTTTGCAACGGAAGGGTTTTATCCTATAAAAGTATGGGTGGATAGTTCCAATACCTTAGGCGATATTAATCCTTTAAATAACTATGCAATTAGGCCGGTTATTGTAGGAAACCCTGTATTGCCAGGTAGTATTATACCAACTGTAAATGTAACGGTGCAAAGGTGTCCGCAGTTAAGCGTTGTTTTTACCGGAAATGCTAAGTATGATGGTACATCAACGGCTACCAATGTTGCAGGCGCAACAGTTACAATACAGGCTGGCGGTCAGGTAATTACTACCACCACCGATGTAAATGGAAATTATAGGTATGTATTAACAGGAGTAGCCTGTGGCAACTTTGAGTATAAAGTTACTATAACTGATTATACGCTTACAGGTGCAACCTCCCTCTATTCAACGTTTATTGCGTGTCCTACTGCAAATGAATGTTTGCCACCAGTACCGCCGCCGTCGCAAGGTGGGGTAGTTGCACATGCTGTTACCCAAGGTTGTCAAAATATGGTGGGTAATAGTGCTGGCGTAAACATGATAATTAAATTCAGAGAAAGGAATTTGAGTAACATGTGGTGTGGTTGGGATAAAATTATTAACTGCGTATTGAAAATATATGTGGATGGTGATTTAGTGGAAACACAGACTGCAATTGACGGCACCTATAATCCGGGTGATGTAGTAACAATTCCATATAATTTCCCCTTAACATCAACAACCCCTGTAAATGTATCTGCAGTAATAACCTATACTTACGTGGAGTATTTACAAATACCTGATAATTTTTATCATGGCGTTAGAACTAACCATACAGCAACTGGTGCCGTGCCTATTACACCACTACCAGATTTGGCTGATTTAACTGTAACAGATTTTGTTCAAACAGATATGGTGTCGTTTAGGTTTAATAATAGAAATAATAACTGTCCTGTAGCAGGTGCACATATAGTTCGTGTGTATGATTCTATACCAAATGGTGCTGTAACGTTAATTCAGACATATAATGTGGCATCGGTAGCGGGAAAATCTTATGTTACATTAACTTACCGAGATTCGAGCTTTACGCCTGGTACACATATTATTAAAATTGTAACGGATTATGATGGTGTTATCACAGAAGAAAATGAGGCTAATAATACAGTTACCTTTACTATGGTTGTGCCTGCCCCCGATTTAAGTGTTGGAAAAATTAGCCTACAACATACAGATGTTGTGGCAGGTGGAACAACAAGGGTAAGTGCAACCGTACGAAACATAGGTAAGTTTGCAAAAAATTTTAACGTACGCTTTAGTTTGGCAGGTTCACAAATTGGCAGCTTAGTACCTGTTTCATTTATAGGAAGTAATGATTCTATTGTTGTTTACTCCGATGTGTTTACCGTAACAAATGTGGCTGAGGTATGTGCGGGCTTAATTACAGTTACGGTCGATGCAACATCAGTAATTACGGAATCAAATGAAAGCAACAATACAGGTACACAACAACTTGCTGCAGATTTAACACAATTTATTTATGCACACGAAGTAGGATCAATAGGAAATCCGGTAATAGTACGTGTAAATACCAGAAATCAGTTTTTCCCGGCTATTAGAAATATGGGTATTCGTGATGTAGATAGTGTTACCGTTAGGTATGAGTTAGGATCAGATTGGATTGGTAACAGTTTGCTGCCAAAAGTTAAAGCAGGCGCTGCCTATGTAGCTTTTGGTTCATTTAATTACGAGTTTACTACGCCAGGCAATTACGTAATTCGTGTAACAACTGATACGGCCAACGCAATTTGTGAAATGAATGAGACAAATAACCAGGGTAATTTCTATATCAGAGTTGTGGATAGTAAACCGGATTTGGTAGTATTGTCAGAGTACATTAACCCTAGTAGTTTAAACCCTAATCCTAACCAGACATTTACCATTGTTGGTACAGTACGTAATAGTGGTGGTAAGCCTTCTACACCAACAAGTTTGAGGTTTATGGTGGAAAATATAGTATTAGGGGCAGATGTACCTATTAATGTTATACAACCTGGTAGAGATACAACCGTAGCTGCTACCGTTGGATATGCAAGTGCCAGCGATGGCTTAAAAGTGTTGCGTTTAATTGCTGATCCTTTGAATTTGGTGGATGAGGAAATTGAAACAAACAACGAGGCAACACGTACCATTATAGTTGGTGATGCACCGGATATTGCAGGTAATGGAAATAATCCTATCACCTTTAATCCAAATGGGTTTGTTGCTGGCGATAGTGTTAACGTAAACTTTAACATTAAAAACTTTGGCACGCAGCCTACCAGCGGTTGGGTTAGGTTTACTATTCGTGACGAGGATAGTACTGTATTAGCTATTGATAGTATACAATTTGGTTTGTTAATGCCCAATCAATCTATAATTGTTACGCGTAAAATGTTGTTTGATGTAGCAAAAGGATTAGTTGAAGCACAGATATACAATACTCTACTTCAGGAGTATAATGTAAACAATAACTACTCAAAATTAAACTTCAATAAAGTAGTGATGCTACGTAACCATATTGTAGTAAATGGTAACCTTGATTTAGAGGAGGGGGCTCCTGATCAATTACCCGGATGGATAGGTGGCCAGATTGTGTTAGGTGATTATGACCTGACTATAAATGGCAGTATTCTCAATGCCGATTCTATCCATTTTGTGGTTACCAATGGTGCGGGTAAATTAACGCTGGTAAATAGTCATGCTATCAATGTTTATCCGGTTGGCACCTCATTGTTAAGCCCCAACTTTGTTGAGCTAAACAATACTGGTACACAAGATAACTTTAGCGTGCGTGTACAACCTTACGTATTGCAGCGGGGATACAATGGTGATACGGTAAGAGTAGGTAATGTTAACCGTACCTGGTTTATTAACGAGCAAATAACAGGTGGTAGTAATGTAGCAGCAACATTCTATTGGAGCGACACACATGAGCTACCCGGTTTTGACAGACCGGCATCACGTACCGCTCACTATACCAATAAGTGGGAACTGGGTACACTTGGCGATGCAGTGCTTGCAGTCAATGGTCAGTTTACTAAAACACAGACCGGATTCACCGGCTTCTCGCCATTTACTATTACCAGTGGTTCGGGGGCAGCATTACCTTTGGAATTGCTTACGTTTAGTGCTACACCGCAACAAAACAATGTATTGTTACAATGGACAACGACCAATGAAATAAATACACAAAGTTTTCTAGTAGAACATAGCAAAGATGGTATTACTTATACAACCATTGGTAGTGTTACAGCCGCTAACACAGCCGGTAATCATCAGTATTTATTTGAGCATAAAGATGCAGGCGAAGGCATTCATTACTATCGCCTTAAAATGAAAGATATAGATGGTGCTTACACGTATTCCCTTGTTGCTACGGCAAAAATTAATCAACCCGTATTAATAGTAGCGTATCCTAATCCGGTACAGTCTACCTTGTATTTAAAAAATACACCGGCCGGGGCAGTTATACAACTACTGGCGCAGGATGGAAGATTAATTAGACAACAAACGGCACAAGGCACTTTAACCAGCTTTAATATGCAGTCATTACCTGCAGGTGTTTATCTTATTCAGTGTTTATACAATCAAACTAAAACACAGTTTAAAATTGTAAAACAATAAGTGTTTAATTAGCCTATAATCGGTTAGCAAACCTGATACTATATAGGACGGATAAGTTGAAGTTGCCACTACGGTGGCAACTTTTTTTATTTGTATAATTTTTTTTGTGTAACCAGCGTCCCACCCTTGATTGATCTGCTGTTGCGTCGCACTCTTGTACTGCATCAATTCTATTGAGCAATAATACAGCTACTCAGCATAAATAGCGAAGTAGCTGTAAATTTATTAAGCATTCCAGTAATAAAACTTTCAGCTATTTATTGGGAAAATCTGCGGTGTATTTCTCTGCGAAAATCTGCGGGAAAAAAATATCTCCTCCCTTAATCAATCTACCCATAAAGTTGTTAAAGCAGCTCTACCGCTTTGTTGAAAAAGCATTTTTACGATAGTTGGTGCCTGATAGATGGTTACGCCAATAAAATCGGTATTGCTTAATTGTCCTTTCCATGCACCCGGAAAAATTTCGTAAAATGTTCCGATGGTATTAGGAATTCTGCTAAAAATCCAGGTGGTTGTATTAAAATTAATATTACGGGTTTCGGAGCCTACATAATATTTATTTTTCACTGTCGTTATGCTTGATGATTTATACATGTCGCAAGTCCATGATCTATAATCCTGGGAATTATTATAGAAACTTGCTGATTTAATGAAAATACTGTCGTTGTTCAGTTTGCCCAATTCAAATGTGTACACTATTTTACCATCTCCATTCATATCCATGCTAAATTGATTGTTTTTTACTTCAACGGTTTGTACTCTACGGGTAGCAACATAATCTGCTGTACATTTCACCACGCCATCTTGTTTGCTAAAGTAAAACATGCGCAGATTTTCCATATTGTCTTTACCCGTATAAATACCTACTATATAATGATTTAAAAGTTCATCGGTTGTAATTGATTTTTCTATTTTATCTTTTTTGCAACCAATAAGTAATAGTAGTAAAACACAGGAAAAAAGTTTTATAGTTTGTTGTAATTTTTTCATTTCAGTATATTTTAAGGGAAAATTTATGTTGACTAAACCGTTTTATAACACTTGCTTACTATTATACCAGAAAGTATACAGCATAACGTTCCTTCGCAGTTTGCAGTACTATATATGGACGGTTGTTTTCTTTAAAACTTACACCCATATATAACTTACCGCCTGCTGTTCCTTTCCATGTACCTGGAGCAACTTGTGAATAAGTTCCTGTTAAAGTTGAGCCACTGTATCTCCATGTATTAGCATCAAATATTAAAAGACCCGCTGCTCCGCCGTCATAGTGACTCCCTTTTATAGGGTACATTTCTGCGGTTTTATTAATATAGTAAGCCTGCACCTTCATATTAGGGTCTGCTGTATTAGTGTACTTTACGTCCGTAATAACAATCTCTCCATTGTTATCTTCTTTTAACGAAAATGCAAAAGACGCTTTATCGCCACCTGTTTCTTGTAAGGTGATGGTGTTATTGCTAAGTGTTACAGTCTGCGCATGGTCAGAATCTACACCGACCAGCTGTGCTATTGTTTTATTATCAGTGTTCGAAAATAAAACCACCCGGGTGTCTGCCTTTGTAGGACTTTTCATCATAATCAAAAGTTGGTATTTAGTTAATGAAGCCGCATTTATACTCGATTTGTCTTTATCTTTTTTACAAGATGTAAACGAGATAAGCAAAAAAGCTATTAAAAGCGATGGGATTAAAATGGGTGTAATCTTTTTCATAATTTTTAGTATTTAGTGTTTTAATGATTAACTATTGCTTGAGTATTGATTTTGTTTTTCAAACTTATACAAGTTTGTAAAGGCAAATGGTGGTAATGATTGAAGAAGGAATATGAATGAGCGAAAAGCATTTTTAAACGAGCGGGTGTATACTGCGATAAGGGGGACGAATAACAACGGCTTCCTTTTGTCAAGCAGGGACCATTTGCAGCGCAGAGAAAAATATGTAACATAATTGAGGGCTGAGGCAACTAACCGTTACGTTGGTATGAAGATTACGAACGAATTTTTCCCCGACCCGAGATACGAGAGAGCTTCACCATAATGCATCAGTATGAGTAAAAGTTAGCGCAAACGTTTGAGGTGTTTTTTACAATTTTTTACAACTATCTTGAGGGGGTAATATGCATCACCTTCGATAAAATCAAGCAATTTTTAAAAATGAAAATGTTACAGAGTATTGCAGCCATCTTACTAACTACTGTTTCTACTGGTTTGTTTGGGTATAAGCTTAATGCACAGGAAACCGGACGACAAACACAACTAAAGAATATTATACAAACTAACTTTCAATTTGCCGATTCGCAGTATCGGTACATGATGACGTTGACACCCAAAGATAAAATGCCGCAATCGTACGAGGCTAAGGATAATAAGTTTATAGCAAGAGATATTCAATGGTGGTGTTCTGGTTTTTACCCGGGCTCTCTATGGTATATTTATGAGCAAACCGGTAACCCGGTAATCAAACAAGAGGCTGAAAGGAGTCTTTCGGTGATAGAGCCAAATCAAACTTTTACCGGCAATCATGATTTAGGTTTTATGATGTATTGCAGCTTTGGTAATGCCTATCGTTTAACCAAGGAGGAAAAATACAAACAAATTATTTTTCGTTCTTCGGCGTCACTTGCTACACGCTACAGGCCTTCTATTAAAGCCATTCAATCGTGGAACAAAAATGCCTACTTCAATTGTCCGGTTATTATAGACAATATGATGAATCTGGAAATGTTAAGCTGGGCTACAGATAATGGGGCCGATGCTAAGTACAAGGATATTGCCATTACACATGCTAACACCACCATGGCTAACCAGTTTATGAAAGATTACAGCTCATACCATATTGTTGATTATAATTTAGAAACCGGTAAAGTTGCCCGCAAAGCAACATGGCAGGGAGCAGCCAATAACTCGCCATGGGCACGTGGACAAGGTTGGGGTTTATATGGATATACCATGATGTACCGCTTTACAAAAAATAAAAAATATTTAAAACTGGCACAAAACATTGCGAAGTTTATTATTAATCATCCCAACTTACCAGCTGATAAAATTCCTTATTGGGATTTTGAAGCTCCCCTAATGCCTTTGGCAAAAAGGGATGCATCAGCCGGTGCATTAATTGCTTCTGCGTTGTTAGAGTTAGCCACATTTACAACAGGTAAGGATAAAGCATTGTTCGTAGATAATGCAGAGCAAATGATTATTTCTTTAGCAAGCGATAAGTACAAGGCTAAATATGGCACCAATGGTGGTTTTTTATTGCAACACAGTGTTGGGGCGCTATCACTTAATTCAGAAATTGATGTACCACTAATTTATGCTGATTATTATTTTCTGGAAGCATTAAAACGTTATAAAGACTGGTATTTATAATAACCGTTTAGTATGATAGACATATGAAAAAACAGGTTGCTTTAATTTTTATACTTGCGGCGCTCATAGCTAACAATTATTTGCAGGCGCAATCGCCACAAAAAGTGCCGCTTAAACATGGTGCGAACCGTAACGAACCAAGACGTACCGATGCAGCTATGAACACCTGGCGTGGGCATGGATTGGGCCAGTTTATACACTATGGTTTATATTCCATATTAGCCGGTAAATGGAATGGAGCGTATTATAACGGTGCGGCCGAATGGATACGGTCATGGAATAAGATGGATAAAAAAGCTTATGACTCATTAAATAAACAATTTAATCCTACCGCATTTAATCCGTTACAGTGGGCTGCTATGGGTAAGCAAATGGGTGCAAAATATGTAACCATTACCACTAAACATCATGATGGGTTTTGTTTGTGGCCAAGCAGATACACCAATTATACAGTTGCCAATTCTCCTTATAAAAAGGATATGATTGGCCCCTTGGTTAAAGCTTATGATGCGAAGGGTATTGATGTACATTTGTATTTTTCCGTTATGGATTGGAGTCATCCCGATTGGCGTACCGATATAAAATCTGTTGATGATTCCTTAGCGTTTGAAAGGTTTAAAACTTTTACTACCAATCAACTGCTGGAGTTAGTACAATTATATCCAACCATCAAAGGACTTTGGTTTGATGGAACCTGGGATAAATCATGGAAGTTGAATGGTGCTTATTCAGATTATCTGGAACAATTACTTAAAAATAAAATTCCGGGTTTAATTATTGGTAGTCGTTTGCGTGCCGATGAATGGGGCAACCGTGGTTTTGATGCCAACGGCCAATTAATGGGCGATTACCAACAAGGTTGGGAACGTAAGTTACCTAAAAAAATAGAAGACCTGAAAGGCAACGATTGGGATTGTATTATGACCATTCCGGAAAACGGTTGGGGTTATGCAGAAAAATGGTTGGGCCATTGGAAAACAACTTATGAATTGTTGGAAATGTTAGCCCATTGCGTATCAATGGACGGAAATTTTGTTATTAATTTTGGGCCTAAGGGAAACGGTGCGTTTGATGATAAAGAAGTAAAAAACGCCAAAGAAGTGGGCGATTGGATGCAAATAAATAACCGGGCTATTTATAATTGTGGTTACGCTGACGGATGGGAAAAACAGGATTGGGGTTATTACACAAAGCCTTATAACGATTCTACTACAGTTTATATGATAGTGTTTAATACACCTATCTCCGGAAATTTAAAAGTATTGCCACCCATAAATCGGGCCATTGAAAAATTGACAATAGTGGGGCAACCTGTACAGGTTATAGGAATAGAAAAACTTGATTATGGCGCTTCTTATATTAAAGTACCGGAATTGAATACTAAAACAGAACCTTTTGTTATAGAAGTAAAATTAAAAACCAATACGACAATAGGCACCGAACAAAAAGCAAAAACATAAGTTTATTTTTATGGCGTGTCCCTGTGTTAGTAAACCGTGGTTCGTTCCTCACCTTGTTTACAAACACAGGGTCGGGCTTTACGCTATTACTCCGGCTCAGGTAAGGTAAAGGGCATAGGCTAAAAGATTAAAAAGTTTATTAAGAGACTAGTGTCATGTTCTTCGCCCTTTACCTTACACCCTACACCAGTCTTCACCGGGGTAACCGCTACAATCCCTCACGCAATTACCCATTTATTTACAACTATGGAAAGAAGAAATTTTTTAAAACTATCCTCCTTGTTAGGTGTATTAGGCATAACCGGTAATGTAGTGGCTGTTAATAAACCCATTGATTATAAAAAGAAACAAACTGACAGGGATTATTGGGTAATGTTATTGGATAAAATGGCTACGCCTGTTTTAGTGAATATGAGTAAGGGCGAGTTACGTAAAAATATGCCTGTAGAAGTAAGTAAAGGCTGGTATAAAAACTCAACCAAAGAAGTGGCTTATATGGAAGCCTTTGGTCGCCTGATTGGAGGCATTGCGCCTTGGTTAGAGTTGCCTGACGATGACTCAAAAGAGGCAGAGATACGTAAACGTTTACGTTTACAAACGCAACAAAGTTTAGCGCATGCTGTTGATCCAGATAGTCCGGATTATTTATATTGGGGTACCCCAACAAGCCGTCAACCCCTTGTAGATGCAGCTTACATAGCACAGGCATTGTTGTATGCACCCAAAAGTTTGTGGCAGGATTTGGATGAAAAAACCAAAGAAAGAATTATACATGAGTTTACAAAAATAAGGGCACTAAAGCCAAACCAAAGTAACTGGCTTTTGTTTGCGGCCATGATTGAAACATTTTTATTAAAAGTAGATAAACCGTTTGATGCCTTTAGAATTGATGATGCCATTGATAAACTAAAGGGCTGGTATACGGGTGACGGCTGGTATACGGATGGGAAGAATTTTGGTTTTGATCATTACAATGCCTATGTAATGCATCCGATGATGACGGATGTGTTAAAACATAATGTAGAAAAGGGCCGACGCACTAAAGAAGAATATGAACAGGCCTACAAACGCATGCAGCGATACAGTACATATTTGGAAAGATATATTTCCCCGGAAGGAACCTATGTGGTAGTTGGTCGTTCATCCACCTACCGCATGGCTACTTTTCAACCTTTAATGAAAGTAGCGTTGGAGAAAAAGCTGCCAGATATGTTAACCAATGGTCAGGTGCGTAGCGCTATTACTGCTGTTATGAAAAATATGTTTATACCCACTACATTTAATAAACAGGGTTGGTTAACGCTTGGTTTGGTTGGTGATAAACAAATTGATATAGCCGACACCTATTCAAATACCGGTAGTATGTATATAACCTCCACTGTTTTTCTGGCTTTGGGATTACCGGCTAACGATGCATTTTGGACGGATGCACCGGAAGAATGGACACAAAAAAAAGCATGGAGTGGTAAACCGTTTACCAAAGATTATGCGGTTAACTATTAAGGACGCTGCCTATAATAAATAGTACAATAATTATATGGTTGGTGCTCTAAACAAATTAGCTTTGCTTTCTTTATAATAAGGCAGGTTATGTTGCAGCGCATGAAACTCTCTCCTTTAGCACTGGGGTTAATATCGTCGGTTTTTTTTGCATCTACATTTGTGGTAAACCGTTTAGTAGCGGTAGAGGGCGGCCACTGGTTATGGTCGGCGGCGTTCAGGTATTATTGGATGGCGGTTATTTTATTGGTGATAGTAGCCTTACGTAAAGAATTAAAACCACTGCTAATAGCGATGAAAAAAGACTGGGCACAATGGTTGGTATGGAGCACCGTTGGCTTTGGTCTGTTTTATAGTTTTTTATGTTATGCCGCTGCCTATGGTCCCTCATGGTTGGTGGCCGGTACTTTTGAAATTACCATTGTGGCAGGCATGTTGGTTGCTCCTTTGCTGGACAGGAAGCAATCCATAAAAACATTAATATCAAAAGATGCGATGCTGTTTTCGGCAGTTATATTAGCTGGTATAGTTTTTATGCAATATAGTCAGGCGCAGCGTGTAACCCCCTATATGTTAATAATTGGTATAGTGCCTGTAATACTGGCGGCATTCTTTTATCCCTTAGGTAACAGGGCCATGATGCGGGTTACAAGTAATACCTTAAATGCTTATCAACGAACCTTGGGTATGACACTGGCCAGTTTACCTTTCTGGATTATATTATCGGTAATCGGTGTTAATCAGGTCGGTTTACCTTCCTCCGGTCAGGTAGTACAAACTTCTATTGTTGCCTTCTTTGCCGGTGTGGTGGCAACGGTATTGTTTTTTACGGCAACCGATAGGGTTAAAAATAATCCCCGGCAATTAGCGGCTGTTGAGGCTTCGCAGGCAGTGGAAGTAGTGGTGGCATTGTTTGCTGAAATGATATTATTAAAAACCGGCTTACCCGATGTGTTTGCATTAATAGGTATCAGCCTTGTAATGGTTGGTATACTACTGCACAGTAAACACAGTAAGTAACAATTATTTTTTACCGGTAGTTTTTATACCAATCAATTCTCTGATGACAACCGAGGAACAAGTGGCACCAAAGGTTGCGGGTAAATAAGAAACAGTACCGTAAGCCGATTTTTTATAATTACGACCATCGGTTAACATCAGCGATTCTTTTATAGGTGCTTCCGGTGAGTAAACTGCTTTAATACCGCGGTAAATACCGTTCTTCTTTAGATTTTTTCTCACCTGTTGCGCAAAAGGACAAATATTTGTTTTAGAAATATCTACCACACGAAGTTGCGTAGGATCTAACTTGGCGCCTGCGCCCATCGAACTGATGATAGGAATTTTTTTGTTATAAGCACCGGTTAAAAAAGTAATCTTTGGGGTAATGCTGTCAATAGCATCAATAATATAATCGTAAGGGTGAGCTTGTAGAATTTCTTCTACCGCTTCCGGGTTAATAAATGTTTTAATCACATGCAAGGTTAATTCCGGGTTAATGGCTTTTAATCTTTCGGCCATAATATCAGCCTTGCTAACACCATGGTTGGTAGCCAGAGCCGGTAATTGACGATTACGGTTGGTTGGGTCTACCACATCACCATCTACAATGGTCATGATGCCAATACCGCTGCGGCAAATAAATTCTGCTGCATACGAGCCTACACCACCCAGACCCACCACCAGTACATGCGATCGGGTAAGTTTTAATAAATTTTCTTTTCCAATTAATAACTCAGTACGTGATAACCAACTAATATCTTGCATGAAATACTTTATTAAAATTTTCTTCGAGCTGCAAAACAATCTCTTTTTCATCAATATTCCTGATTTTAGCCGCATATTTATACACATCCTTTATATCGGCTGCTGTATCATCCGTTTCTAAAAATAATTGTGTTAAGGGTGTGGCCAAAAAAATTTCAATAATGGCAGGATTAGGTTGTAATAAAGTTTTGCCAAAGGATAAATAATGGCCCGCTTTTATTACTGGTTGTACAATACTCAACTTATTATTTATACCATGAAAAATAACAGGCGTTTTTACCGCTTTCAGCATAGCCAAAGTTTCGGTAAATGCTTTTACACAATGTATAATTAATGTTTTTTTATAGGCGGAGGCTAAGTTTATTTGTTGTGTAAATACTTCGGTTTGTAGTTGCCAGTTGGTGGCGGTTATTTTATCCAGTCCGCATTCACCAACAGCCAGTAATTGTGGGTTTGCTAACAATTGTTCCAGCTGGAGCATTTCGTTATTAACTGTTGCTGCATTTATATACCAGGGATGTAATCCGGCGGTGAAAAAATCGGCTGGTATTTTTTCAAAATCAGTGTATATATTAAATACCGAAATGGTATCGGACTGTTGTTGTGTTATATTATGTGTATGTATGTCGTAATACATGTGTGCAAGCTATTGTTTTTGTAGGGTAAAACAAAGCGTTGTAATTAAAGGTAGAAGAAGTAAAGTAAAAGGCGTAAGAAAGAAGGTTGAAAGGAGTTGACAGTTTATAATGGAAAATTGACAATGGCTGATATTTAACATCGGAATAGCTGTTTTTTTTATCCGGAGTTTTCACTGTTGATTAGCGAACGGAACGATGAAGAGTGCGACGCAAGCAAAGTTCAATCAGGGGAGGGACGACTGGCACAACAGTTCTTATCATACATCAATAAAGCTATAAAAACAGGGTTATACATTTGCATTATAAATTAGTAATTATGGAACTAGGTATAGGAATGTTTGGCGATTTGGCTTTTGATGCCAAAACCGGCAAAGCGCAGGATGCTAAGAGTAAACTGCATGAAATACTGGAAGAAATAAAACTGGCCGATGAAGTGGGTTTGGATGTGTTTGGCTTAGGTGAACACCATCGTCCGGATTATGTGGTATCTGCACCGGATATTGTTTTAGCGGCCGCTGCCAGTGTTACAAAATATATTAAGTTAATGAGTACTGTAACCGTACTTAGCTCGGCCGAGCCGGTTAATGTTTACCAAAATTATTCAACCATTGATTTACTATCAAATGGCCGCGCAGAGATTGGTGTAGGCCGGGGTAGTTTTATAGAATCCTTTCCTTTGTTTGGGTATAACTTAAAAGATTATGAACAACTATTTGAAGAAAAGTTAGACCTGTTATTACAAATAAATAATAACGAAATAGTAAACTGGAAAGGTAAATTAAGGGCACCGGTGGTTGATCAAACAGTTTATCCGCGAGCTACCAATAATGGTAAACTACCTATATGGATTGCTGTTGGCGGTACGCCGGAATCCGTATTACGTGCAGCAAAACTAGGGCTGCCTTTAATTGTAGCTATCATCGGCGGTATGCCTAAACAGTTTCAACCTTTAATTGAGTATTATAAGCAAGAGTATAAACGTAATGGACACGATGTATCAAAAATGCAGATTGGTATTCACTCGCATAGTTTTGTAAGTGAGTCGCATGAGGTGGTAGAAGGATATTTTAAAAATTATGCGGCACAAATGGATAGGGTAGGGCAAAGCCGTGGTTGGCCAGCTTATGCAAAATCGCAATACGATGCAGGTCGTACTAAAGATGGCGCTTTGTTTATTGGCGATCCTTCCGAAGTAACCGATAAAATTTTATACATGCATGAGTTGTTTGGTATCACTCGTTTTATTGCACACATGGATGTTGGTGCTCCTTCGCATAAAGAAATGATGAAGTCGATAGAATTGTTTGGTACTAAAATAGCACCCGCTGTACGTAAAGCACTAAAAGGATAAGTTGATTAGTGAAAACAGTACTTTTATAAACTAGTAAAGTCCAAAACAAAATTTTGTTTTGGACTTTACTAGTTTTGCACTACTATATGTTGCTGTTGCATTAACTGCCTGTAACCCGCAATATTGTTTCTGGAAACCGGTACCTGCTGTTCCAATAAGTCAATAGTGAGTTTAAGCCCTTGTGCATTACCTTCTACTTGTTGTACCCGGTTGCTGTTTACCAACCAGCCGCGGTGGGTGCGGTATATGTTTGTATAGCTTTTTAACTGATCGCAAATATTGGTGAGCGTATTACGTAACATGTTTGTTTGTAAGCTGTTATTTTTCTCCCAGTAAATATTTACATAATTATCTAATGCTTGTACAGCTAATAAATTTTCTGCTGTTATTTCAAGCCTGTCAGCCTGGTTTTCACCTGTTAAAATCATTAAGGGCATAATGTAATCTACATCTTCTTCTATTTCGGCTTGCGTTAATGTATTGCCCGCTAATACTGGTATATGTAAAACAAGCTCTCTGGTTTGTATTGTTCTAAACGGAGTGGGACTTTGCTCTTTATGAGGTAGTTTAACCATTCTGGTTATTTCGCTGGCGCTTTGCAAATTGTTACGCAGGTATATATTATAGGAAATAAGTTCAGCAATAACAATGGGTAATGTACCAATCATTAATACCCATTTAAGCATATAAAAATACCATATTACAGGAAGTACAGTATTGTGAAGTATTTGTGTTATAAAAACATTAAAGAAGGTAATGCCTAACATCAATACTATATTTAATAATACTTGTTTGCTCAGGGTCCACTTTTCTTCATTTAATTGTGGAGCTAAAAGTTTAACAAATGCCAGACCGCCTGAAAAAATAACACCGGCAGTTATAACGCCATAAATAGATGCATTGTATAATAATTGTCTGCTGGTATATAAGTGTAAATAAAAAGGTTTAAATAATAACAGGAACAAAAAAACAAAAAGGCCAAAACCTATGCCTCGGTGTTTGTACCAGTTCCAGGTATTTATAGGGAAAGGTTTATTAATAAGGGCAAGTAACATATTAACGGTTTGGTTTAAAGTAAAA
Source organism: Chitinophagaceae bacterium UBA4857 (assembly GCA_002399735.1). Lineage (GTDB taxonomy): Bacteria > Bacteroidota > Bacteroidia > Chitinophagales > Chitinophagaceae > Terrimonas. The sequence goes on along the minus strand of DHEF01000017.1, from coordinate 101,310 downwards.
GCCGGGGCAGCTATACTCCGGCATTTGGCCACAAATCTATAGAATATGGTGTTTTTGGCCTTGCCGTTCATCCCAATCTGTATTTCGCCACTAAAGTCTTGTGTTTCACCCCTAATTAAAAATTGTTTTTGTAGCCACAAATATTTTTGCTTCATCAAATTTTAAAAGCGAAAAGTATGTGGAGTAGTTTTATACTGCAAAAAATATCGGGTCTGGCATTGCTCATCATAATATTAAGTGGCAATGTTATAGCACAGCAACAAACACAAATTCTTCGGGGTACGGTTGTTGATCAACAATCTAAACAAGGAATTGGTTTGGTTTCGGTTACAGTAGCCGGAACTTATTTAACCGCTATAACAGATAGTAACGGTGTTTTTATCATCAATAAAGTTCCGGTAGGCCGCATAAGCCTGCAAGCTTATCATATTAGCTACGAGCCGTTACTGATAAATAATATTGTGGTAGAGTCTGGTAAAGAAACTTTTTTAGCCATGGAGTTACTGGAAAAATTAAATGTAACCCAGAGAGAAGTAGTAGTTACAGGCCGCCGTGAAAGATTAACCAGCCGTCAGATGGCTACCGTAAGCGCTACCGAGTTTAATGCCGACGATACCCGTCGTTTTGCCGGTAGCCGTAATGATGTGGCCCGTATGGCTTCCAACTTCGCAGGCGTAAACAGTGTTAATGATGGCCGCAATGATATTATCATTCGGGGCAATTCACCCCTAGGTTTATTATGGCGTTTAGAAGGTATTGATATTCCCAATCCTAACCATTTTGGTAGCTTAGGTGCAACGGGAGGCCCGGTTGGTATGTTAAATAATAATGTAATTGGTCAGTCTGCTTTTTATACCGGCGCATTTCCTGCACAGTTTGGCAATGCCACAGCGGGTGTGTTTGATTTAAGTTTACGCAAGGGTAATAACCACCGCCATGAGTTTACCGGGCAGGTTGGTTTCAACGGGCTTGAGTTAGGTGCCGAAGGACCATTTAGTAAAAACAGTAAAGCGTCATACCTTATATATTATAGGTATAGTATTCCGGGTTTGTTAAAATCGTTAGGGGTTAATGTAGGTACAGGAGCCGCTGTGCCCACCTATCAGGATATAAGTTTTAAGGTGGATTTGCCTACAAAAAAAGCCGGCCAGTTTAGTGTGTTTGGTATAGGTGGTAATAGTGAAATTGATTTTAAAGGCGACTTAAAAGATACCAGCAATTTTTATAACGATCCCTACAGTAATCTGTATAACAGTACAAAAATGGGTATGATGGGTCTTAAGCATACTTACTTTTTTAATAAAACAACTTCTTATACACTTACTGTTGCAGCCTCGGGTACCAATGTAACAACCCGGCAGGATTCTTTGGACGCAGACAGGCTTGCACATAAAAATTATCGCCAAAACGGAAACGAATGGCGTTACATGACCAGCGTGGTAATTAATAAAAAACTATCGGCACGTGACCGTATTGCAGCAGGTATAACAGCCGATCAGTTGCATTATAGTTATACCGATAGTTTGCGTGATGCCGAACATGGTTTTATTCCAATGTTGCGGGAAAAAAATAATACCCAATTGTTACGTGCCTATGCACAATGGCAACACCGGTTTAGCAATAAGCTTACACTTAACACCGGCGTGTATGCACAATACCTTAAGTTAAACAAAAAATCGGCAGTAGAGGGGCGTGTAGGTGTACGTTATGCAGTTACCAATACCGGCGTTATTACATTAGCCTATGGTACTCATAACCAAATGCAAACCTTAATGACTTACTTTCACGAAACACCGGTTAATGGACAATTTGTACAAACAAATCGTAACCTTGGTTTTACAAAAAGCAATCATATTGTAGCAGGTTGGCAACACAGTTTAAAAAATAACTGGGGGTATAAACTGGAGGCCTATACCCAGTTACTCACCAATGTACCGGTAGAAACACGTGCCACACATTGGTCTGCCTTAAACGTGGGCGCAGGTTATGGTGCGGGTATCGAAGATAGTTTGGTAAATAACGGTCAAGGATACAACTATGGCGCAGAGCTAACTATTGAAAAACCTTTTGCAAACGGTTATTACTTTTTAGCAACCACATCTGTTTTTAGTGCAAAATATAAAGGCAGTAATGGTGTAAAACATAACACCGTATTTAACGGTAATTATATAGTTAATGCATTAGCCGGTAAAGAATGGAAGCTGGGAACCACACATACCATTGCAATTGATATAAAACTTACCACAGCGGGCGGTAAACGTTATACGCCAATAAATGAAGGACAATCGCAACTGGCGGGCCGTGCCATTTATTTTGATGAGCAATCATTTCAGGAACGCACTAAAGCTTATTTCCGTACCGATGTTAAACTTACTTATCGTACGAACAGCAAGGGTTATATGCAGGAATTCTTTATCGATTTTCAAAACGTAACCAATCATAAAAATGTATTTAACCAATGGTACGATAGCCGCTCAGAAAAAGTAAGAACACAAAATCAACTTGGTTTTTGGCCCAACTTTAATTATCGCATACAATTTTAATAGTAACGTTCTCTTAAGCAATGCCTTAACCTTAAACCTATCCTTGGGTGAGTACTAGTGATGAGTGCTCACCCTCTTTTTTTATTTGAGGCTGTCAGCAACAGTAATGCTAATTGGTAGCAGTTCCCGCCTTCTGCAGTAGTGCAACGGCTATACACATCATCCACTGCACCGTTGCAGCTACTCTTTATAACCCCGCCCTTATAAAACAAAACGAGTAAAATGAGCTGTAGTTTTATTGGGACGGTGCTGCCAGTCGGGCAGCCTTTATACTTTATAAATATGTTCAACAAATAATCTGATTAATAAAAGCCGCAAAATTGTATGTATATAGCGGAAATATTTGTTTATTGAGTTTTCGTTCAGGTGTTTAAGTAATTTTTGCGGGATAAGTTATCCACATTTTGCAACTTTATGCTGTTTTTTGCAATAAATTACCATATTTTTATAGAGTGCTACTTTTTAAAAGTAATACAACTTGCTATGAGAAAATGAAATCGTCCCTCTTAATTATTACAGGCACAATATTCATTTTTCATTTTTTGACGAAACGGGTAAGGTTTCATTAATCAGTTTGTTCTGTAGATATTTTTTAAATAGCCTCAGACATTGGGTTAGTATAAAGTTTACCTGTATTATAATAACGATGCTGTTGATACATATGATGTCTTTCCGGTTACATATTGCTATAACAATATGTTCAGTAGAATTGGTGCAGTTGAACGGGGGAGTATTTAATTTCTTTCCACTGGAAATAAATTAAATCCCGATCCTACCGGATCGCAACAACAGTTCAATCAGGGTACAAAGCTGATAATAAAATAAATAATGACTTTCAAAAAAAGTCAGGTATTAATGATTCACAAATAGAACCGGTTTACAAAACTTAAATTGTTTATGAAAAGAACCTTACTAATGTTCCTTGTAATGTTTTTTGCAGCAAGCGTATTGCATGCTCAAAGTGTTACCATTAAGGGAAAAGTGACTTCGACTATTGACGGCTTCCCGATTGTGGGTGCCAGTGTTCAGGTAGTGGAGTCGGGTGTTGGTACCTCCACCGATTCGCTGGGGCGGTACGAAATAAAAGCCAATAAAGGGCAAACCCTTCGGTTTTCGGCAGTTGATATGATACCTGCCACCAAAGTGGTGGGTGATGCGTTAGAGATTGACGTAACCCTTGATGCTACCAATCAGGATTTAGGTGAAGTAGTAGTTACTGCCCTTGGTATTGAACGAAATAAAAAGAACCTTACTTACTCGGTACAAAATGTTTCGGGTGAAGATTTAAGAAAATCGAATCAGGGTAATTTAATTAATGCATTACAGGGGCAGGTAGCGGGTGCGCAAATTTCATCATCGGGTGGTTCACCTGGTTTACCTTCCGAAATTATTTTACGTGGTTCCAGTACATTAACCGGCGATAACCAACCTTTAATGATTGTAGATGGTATCAGGGTGAATAACTCATCATCTAACTTTACTGTTAACAGGGTTGCGGATATTAACCCGGAAGATATTGAAGATATAACCATATTGAAAGGTGCTGCAGCAGCCGCACTTTATGGTATTGATGCAGCCTCGGGTGCTATTATTATTACTACTAAAAAAGGTAAAGCCGGTACTATTAAAATAAATGGCGGTTACAAAACTTTTATAGAAACCATGGGGCGTTTGCCTGAGCAACAAGCCATTTATACAACCGGTACAGGTGGTATTTATGACGAAGCATCGGGTAGCTCATGGGGAAGAAAGTTCCGTTACGATGAACCTATTTATGATAACCTGGCTCGTTTTTTTGAAACCGGCATTACACATGATGTAAACATGAATGTAACCGGTGGTACCGATAAGTTACAATATTATGTATCGGGTGGTTATCGTAAGGCCGGATCTATGGTGCCAAATACAGATCAGGATAAGATAAGCCTGTTAATGAAAGCTACTGCCAAGCTAAGCGAAAAAATAAGCCTTACACTTTCTACCAACTATGTTAAAAACAACATACAGGAAGGTTTAGGCGGTGCCAGTGCCGGTGGATGGATTAATAGCATACTTACTTACCCGCGCCGTTATGATATTTTGTCTTACGAAAGACCGAATGGTGAACCTTTGTATGCTTATAAAGAAGAGGAAGATGACGGACGTAATGCACGTATATCACCCATGTGGGGGGTAATGCGTAACCCACGTAATAATAATGTGGAAAGATTTATTGTAAATGGCAATATTGATTACAAGGTAGCTAGTTGGATGACATTATCCTACCGTTTGGGACAGGATTACACCATGTCAAAATACAGAACGGTTATTACACCGGGTACTCCAAGTGCCGACTACTTTACAGGTTTTTTATCTGAATCAAATACCGCTTCAAAATATGTAACGTCAATTTTCAATGCCACCTTACAAAAAAAGGTATTGAACGACTTTAATCTGTCCTTAGTGGCAGGGTTTAATAGCGATTATTATGAAGCGCAAACTATTGGTTATACTGCTGAGAAATTTTTAGTACCTGATATTCCTTCTCCAAATGTTACAGAAACAAACAGGATAACAGAGTCTCAGCCAAGACGTCAGCGTTATGCTGTGTATGGTGATTTTAGAGTTGAGTATAAAAATATGATTGCATTGGCGGTAACAGGCCGTAATGACTGGTCATCAACATTACCGGTTAATTCACGACAGTTCTATTCACCTTCTTATTCTGGTAGTTTTACTTTTAGCGAATTGTTTGATACAAGACGCTGGTATGGTAAAGCACGTGTGAGTTATGCAAAGGTAGGTAAGGATGCACCTATTTACCGTACTAATACTAACCTGAACATTGTACAAACTGTTGGTGGAGGTTTTGTGGTAAATGCAACCGGTGGTAACCCTGACTTAAAACCTGAAAGAACGGAGGAGTTTGAAGTAGGTACTGAGTTAAGCTTTTTAAACCGTCGATTAAATATTGATGTGGCTTATTACAGACGTAAAAGTATTGACATGATTATGACACCACGTGTGCCATTGCCTTCGGGATATGTAATCATGACATTTAACGCAGGTTCGTTATGGAACCGTGGTATAGAGGCATCGGTAAATGCTATTCCGGTTAAAACAAAAGACTTTACCTGGAGCACTACAGTTAATGCCTGGAAAAACACATCGAGAATGATGGAGTTTGCCGGTGATATAGTAACCTTTAAGTATACTAATGCACAATTAAATGGTGGTAGCGCAGCTACAACATTAGGCGACCCTGTTTTAGGTATAGTGGGTACTGATTACAGACGCACTGAGGAAGGGTATGTAATTGTAGATGCAAATGGTTATCCTATTATTGATGGTATTGAAAGAAATATTGGAAACCGTGAACCTAAATTTAATATCGGTTTTTTAAATCGCTTTACTTATAAAAACTTAAGCCTTGCCTTCCTTTGGGATTTCAGATTTGGTGGCGACATTTTAAATGCCAGCCGTCAACGTATGATGTCTGTAGGTACAGCTTACGATATTGGAGAATGGCGTGATAAAGAGTTTGTATTTAATGGCGTTGTTGCGCAAGAAGATGGTTCATATGCCAGAAATACAAAACCTGTAGTATTAGACTATACTTATTTTGCTACCAACTATTACCAGGTGGGTACCAACTTTGTTGAAACCATCAACTGGTCAAGATTACGTTTTGTTACACTTGGTTACTCATTGCCTAAAAAATGGGCCAGTAGAATTGGTGTATCTAACTTAGGCATCGAAATTTCTGCTCAAAATCCTTTTGTTATTACCAACTATTCCGGTGGCGATCCTGAAGTAAATAGCGCAGGTCCTAATGCCGGTGGTAGCGGGGCTAGTACAATGGGTGTGGATAATGGTGCAATACCTTTACCACGATCGTTTTCTTTTGGTTTAAATATTTCATTATAACTTATTTGATATGAGAACTATTCAAAGGTTTTTTATCTTATTTCTGGTTGTTACAATAACAGTGTCTTGTAACAAGTTAGATCTTAATTATAACCCGGTACAACCGGTAACAGTTCCAACAAGTATGCGTTTGCCGGGTATTCAGGCAAATATGGCCTACTCGTTATATTCACAGGCTCGGTTTGCATCTTACCATAGTTATTATTTAACTACAAGGGCTGGACAAAGTAATGCACAAACAGATACCTGGAACTATAATTCCATTACCCGTATGGGAGCCTGGCGCTGGCATTATTTTGATGTCGGGTCTAATATCGCCGGACCGGCAGGTATGTTATTACGTGCTGCTGAAGAGGGGTCTAATAACTATACAGGCGTTGGTAAAATATTATTGGCCTTAAGTTATTTAACGGCTACGGATGTGTTTGGTGATATGCCTTATGAACAAACTTATTCAGGTTCGTTTAATCCGTTATATGATCCGCAGGAGAAAATTTATGAAGGCATTGAAAAGTTATTGGATGAAGGAATAGATGAACTTAGTAAAATAAATGCTAATGCTGCCTCTATGCCGGCAACTGCCGATTTAATTTATGCGGGTGATTATGCAAAGTGGAGATCATTTGCTACAGCAATAAGAGCAAGGCTGAAATTACATACGGCTAACTTTACAAATGGTTATACTGAATTAATCACAACTGTTAATGATGCAATAGCAGGATTTTCTGATGCGATGTTTCATTATCCTGAACAGTCATCTTCTAGTTGGGAGAAAAACCTTTGGGGGCCAACAAGGCCTAACCCTGAGTGGCCATTTGCCGATATTCGCCAGGATCTGGTAAACTCATTGCCTACTGATGTTTTTATGAAGGCTTTGACAATAGATGCTGCCAATAATATTTTTGATCCCCGTTTACTTAAACTTACCAGACCCGGACAGAATAATAAATATTTAGGCGCAAAAATGTCCGAAGGTTTACGTGATGTAAACTTACCTACCGGCACAACTTACCAGGATTTTGTAAGATTGGATAGTGCATTCTGGACAAGAGATAATTCACCTTATCCTTACATGATAAAAGAGGAATTGTATTTTATTAAAGCAGAAGCTTTATTTCATTCAAGCGATAAAGACGGAGCATTGACTGCATACAGACAAGGAATTGAGCATAACCTGAGAAGATTGGGAATAGAGGATGGTGTAATTATCAATTACATGGGTTCAACAAAAGTAGCGCAGAGTATTGATCAGTTAACCATTGCACATATTATGATGCAAAAATGGATTGCTTTGTATTTGCAGGCAGAAACATGGGTAGATATGCGCCGGTATGGATATGGTACGCATGCTTATCCTGATTTATATTATCCTCGTTTTGCTTTAGGCGAATGGGGCGGCAGGTATATTCAACGTTTTGTATATGATCCTCAAACAGAATATATATACAATCCTAAAGAAATTGCACGTTTAGGTGCCGCAGCTCGTGATTGGGTATTTACTCCTGTTTGGTGGGCTGCTAATTCTCAATTAAAAAATTAATGCATTAAATTATGAATAGAATACTATTATGTATATGTAGTATGCTTGTAGTTGGAATATTCGCCTCCTGTGAGAAAAATAATCCGATTACCGAGCTTGGTACTACAAACGGTGAGTTTGCCGGAACACTCCGAGTAAGCTATAACAATACAAGGCCGGCTATTGGCGATACGCTAATTGTAACGGCTGCAGTTGCGCAGCGTGACGACAGGTTGGATAAAGTTGTTTTTTACGAAACAGTTTTTGAAACTTTTGGTATGGATTTGCAGTTAGAAAAAGGTTCATCATTGAAAACCAGAATTACGGAAAAGGACTCTTCTACTTTATTGGTTACAGATACTATCAGAGCAAGAGCTAACTGGAAAGAAGTATTGCGTGCTAACCTGGATGACTATTGGGTAACTGTAAGTAATAATTATGTTGTTCGTGGAGACTATAAAGTAAACCAATTGCCCGGCAAATACCCCAATGATAAAACGCTGATTCACGAATTAACCAGCGATGAATTTGAAGTGTTAAAAAGTTTACTGGCTTATGCTATTAACCGCGATGATTACCTGACTTTATTTCCCGGATCGCCTTCTACTCATTTTACCGGAAGCAACACTAATGTGTTAACGCTGGAGGGTATAAATAATCTAAAATCAAATTTAACAAAGGAAATGTTATTACCTGTTGTTAAAAGCCTTACCAAAGTAGGTACCTATAGTGTAAAAATTGATGTGGATGTTATAACACCTACCGGTGCTACCACATCTGCAACCCGAACTTTTGATAATAACCTGTAATATTATGAAAGAAACAAAATATATACTGCTGTCACTGTTGGTTCTTTTTATACTTGGCTGTTCTAAAAAAGAAATCAGCTATATTGGCCAACAAGGTGAGTATGCTGCAAACTTTGATTTTCCTGCGTATAAAGTGTATGCACCGGCTAAGGTTTTTTTAACCAACCGTTCAAAAAATTCTGACAAATATTTGTGGGAATACGAAGGTGGTAAAACCTTAACCCGTCAAGGTGAAATACTGGATCAATCAACCTCTGAAAAAATGGTTCCGGATACATTGTTTTACGAACTTCCGGGTATTTACCATGTTAAATTAACTACATGGCAGGGAGGGCTAAAAAACGATGTCTCTAAAACAATTGTAATTGAAAAACAACCACCGCAAATCATTGTTCCGGAAAATATCGGAATATTTAATGAAGTTACTTTTTCTGCCAAAGTATTTCAATACCCCGGAGGTACGGTAACTTATGATTGGGATTTAGGCGAAGCCGGTACTTCAACAAGTCCTGAACCTAAAGCTACCTTCCAAACGGAGGGGCCACATGTAATAAAGTTAACAATTAACGATGGCGAAGAAACGCTAAGTACCGAAGTTACAATTGATGTAAAAGGTGAATTAGCTAAAACCATCTACTTTACGGATGCAGTTAAACGCCAGGTTTATAAGTATAAATTACGTACTATCTCTCCGTCAACGGTTGAAGAAGTAGGTATTACAACGGGCTACAATGCATTTGGCTTATCAGTAAGGGGTAACAAAGTTTATTTATCGGAAACAGGGTATGGTACACGTTTTTCCAACCCACCTTTTACTGTGGCTGATGGTTATTTGAAATCCTTTAACCTGGATGGTAGCGGTGAAATGATTATCACCCGGCCAGTTGCTACTACATTGGATTATCGTGATGATCCCTGGATGAATACCGTAGATAGAACTGGTAATATCTGGTGGACTACCCGTAACTACGGCGTAAGGTTTACCAATTCAAATACCCCGGAAGGTGCTTACCCTACTACAAGTTATAATATTACACTGGCAATTGCGGGAGAAGCAGTTAACACATATTTTGCATCCGATGTAAAAGCTATGGGTAATGAAATCTGGGTTTCTTATGCCGGTACCACTGGCAAGGGTATTTATAAGTTTGATTTAAACGGGGTGTACCAAAGTAAGTTCACTACCGATATTCAAAACCATGCTATCCGCACATTTGTTGTAGATACCATTAATAAACATATCTATTTCGCCATTAACCGCGACGATGCCGGCAGAACAGTAGGTTTATACAGGTCGGATATAAACGGAGCAAACATAGTTCCGGTAGATGTAGCAGCAGATATGAAAATTGGCGTAGGTGCTTACAGTAACCAGGGTGCAGCAGGGGAGTTTGTATATATTACAAATATTGATATTGATGTAGATGAAGATGGAAACGGGCATTTATATTATGGCTATAGAGCTAATACAGATGTAAGTGGTTCCGGTAACCCCGCTACCATTAGCGCCACCGCACCAAACTCAGGTATTAAACGGGTAAGCCTGAAAGGCGGTTACACACCGGAGTTCCTATTTAAAGGTTATGCTCCTTATGGCTTGGCTATCGATCAGGTAAAAAGATAGTATCAACACAACAGTTCATTTTTAAATCGTGAAAAACGATAAAATAAAAACTATGATTAAAAAGCTTTTCATATACAGTCTCTTATTGGTAACCATTTTTACCTCTTGTAAAAAAGATGTAATATGGGTGCCGGATGATTATGGTGCTACAGAAGTGCAAAAGCCAACAGGGCCATACGAACCGGATACAAGATTTAAGTCTGTTGCCTATTGTTATCATTCCAATGCTATTGCCACTTTCGATACGGCAAAGCTCGATTATATTACCCATCTGCATTTTGCTTTTTTAAATCCATTAGAAGGCGGTGCGTTACAAACGCTTACCAACTTCCCTAATTTTGAAAAGCTTAAGAATCTGGCAAAAGAAAAGGGTGTTAAAACAGCCATCTCTTTAAGTGGTAATGAAGACATCTTTCGTAATGTAGCGGCAAATGCAAAAACACGTAAAATATTTATAAAAAATATTATTGACTTTGCGGTACGTTACGGATTAGATGGTATTGATATGGATTGGGAATACCCTCGTGCCAACGAAGGTAGCGATGTAACCTTTACGTTATTTGTACAAGAGCTTTCTGCCGAGTTACATGCCTGGCATAAATACCTGAGTATGGCAGTAACTGCCGGTTTATATGCCGGTGCTGTAAAGGACGGAATAACTCCTGCGGCCATTGCGGCTGTTGACTTTGTTAACCTGATGGCATATGATGCAAGAACCAGAGATGGAGCTAACCCCAATCATCACTCAACCTTAGCTATAGCTGAAAATGTTTTAAATGTATGGTTAATTGAAAAAGGCTTACCAAAAGAAAAGGCAGTATTAGGATTACCACTATACGGAAAAAATACAAACGACGTTTCCCGGACATATGTAACCCTATTGGCAGATGGAGCTAGTCCGAATGAAGATCAGTTTACAGTTGGTACAAGTACTTATTATTATAATGGCATCAATACCATTAAAGCAAAAACACAGTTTGCTAAACAGCATGGCAACGGTGTCATGTTTTGGGAGTATGGTCAGGATGCCCGTGGCGCTAACTCATTAATTAAAGCAGCATACGATGCATCGAGATAATTAAAAAGAAACTGACAAAATATAAAAGGGTTTAATGAATATTTATTCGTTAAACCCTTTTTCTTTTTCATTAAATATTGGGGCTGTCAGCAGTAGTAATACTAATCAGCAGCAGTTCCCGCCTTCTGCAGTAGTGCAACAGCCGCACACATATTCACCCCACTGTTGCAGCTACTGCTGCCAGTCGTGCAGCCTTTCAACTAATAGCAAGCCAAAGCGCCGTCATGCCGACGATAGGAGGAATATCACGCCAACATGAAGAAGTTCGCTGTGATAAACACTTTCGTTAAACTTACTGATAGTAATCGCTGTGCTAAAATTTCATTTTTCTCACTCCGTTAATGTACATTTCCAAAAAATAACAGCATGAAAATAGCATTGGTAGGGTATCAGGTTCAGCTAAGATATAATGTGGGTGTATCCAATGATGAGGACACACAGTTACTGAATTTTTTAAAACAAAAAAATATTGATATTGAAAAAGTAATTTGGAACGATGCAAGTGTGCAGTGGCGCCAATACGAGTTAGTTATTTTAAAATCGCCTTGGGATTATCATGACAAGATAACGGAGTTTTTAAAATGGCTTGATATGCTGGATGCTAACAATATTCCGTTACTCAATAATACCCAAACTATACGTTGGAATGTAAATAAACGTTACCTGAAAGAGATTGAAGAAAAAGGCTTACTGGTTATTCCCACTGAAATACAATTGCGTAATACAAATTTTGACTCTAGCATATTTGATATCTGGAAAACAGATAAAGTTGTAGTAAAACCTTGCATTAGTGCCGGTGCAAAAGACACCATTATAGTAGAGCGTAACAATGTTGATGAGTCGTATTTGAATGAATTATTTCAAAGCGATGATTTTTTAATACAACCATTTGAGTCTGCCATTAAAGAAGGCGAATGGTCATTCATTTTCTTTGGCGGTGAGTTTAGTCATGTGGTATTAAAAGTGCCAAAGGAAAATGATTTCCGTGTACAACACCAACATGGTGGTAGTATTCAGGAGCCTGTTGTATCACATGACCTAATTAACCAGGCCAAACAATACCTGAATGTTTTTGCGGTCGATACTTTATATGCCCGAGTGGATGGTATATTAAAAGAGGGTAAATTTTACTTAATGGAACTGGAGTTAATAGAACCTTACTTGTTTATGAATAATAGTAAGGAAAGATTTACTAATTATTACAATGCATTAAAAAAATGGTTGTAGTTGACAGCCGGATAAGAAAGTTTTATACAGATGTAAGGTTTGTGCATTATGCTGAATAGCGTGATGTTTCCCGATGCTGCTTTTTTGCCCAATAGAATTAATGCAGCAGAAGAGTGAGTCTTTAATTTATTTCCACTGGAAATAAATTAAATCCCGATCCTATCGGATCGCAAGGAACGATGATAGTAATACTACAGTTGATGACATAAAAAAGCGATTTTTAAAAAGATATTTTTCTACTTAGGTGTTCTTTACGGTAGTCAATAAGTTGGGTTACAATAACTAGTAGTAGGAAATAGCAAAGGTTTATTTTTCAGGCACTCTATTTGTATTGTACCTGCTAAACCCTCATGTATGAAACTAATAATATCTGCAACACTGGTATGTTTATCGGTCAGTTGTTTTGCGCAAAACACAAAAAGAGAAAAGAAATTTGACAAGGAAAAAATGGGCAAGATAATGGCGTTGATGACCAGGACTGCCGGTGTGAATTTTCAGTCCTTTGATGGACTAAATAGCAGAGTAGCTGGTCTACCGCAATACACTCCCATAAAAGACCATGCATTTACGTTGGGTATGGGTTGGATGAAGGAAATGAACAGGGTAGTGTCGGATGCAGGAATTGCCATTGGTAGTAGTTTAACCCGTGAAAGAGATGAACAGAGTAGTACTATACGCCACATTGGCTTTAATGCAAATATTGGTTATGATGTTTTAAAAAGTGAAAAAGTAACACTGTATCCTTTGGTTGGTTTAGGTGCTCAGGCCTATCAGGCAGTGTTTTATAAAGATAATTCTTCGGTTGATTTTGATGATGTGTTAGGCTCGCCTACTTTACAAAATAATATTTCTCCGGTTAAGTTTAATAATAAGTTTTTAGTGTATCGTGCGGGATTTGGTGTTGCATTTAAATCGCCCAAGCACCCCGGTAGTTCTATAGGTTTACAAGCAGGTTATACCGGCAGTTTTAAAAAGCATGCGTGGAAAAGCAGTGCCAATCAATCCTTGGGTAATGCACCGGAAGATAGGATAAGCCAGTTTTATGTATCGCTGGTAATGGCCAGTATGCCATGGATGATGAAGAATAAATAATTGTACAATTCTAATATTGAAAGCTGTAAGTAAAACTTGCAGCTTTTTTGTTATGCTATTAAAAATATTCAATAAAAATGATGGTATGATTTGTGTAACTGCTGCTTGAAGACAGTTATTTAAAACCCAAAATTTATGCGCTACTACAGAAACAAAAAAGGCAAAGGATTCAGTTATGCAGACAAGGAAGGGCGGGTGGTGAATGACGCAAAATTAAAAGCTTATTTTAAATCGTTGGTTATTCCGCCAGCGTGGAATAATGTAGAAATTAATACATCTGCCAGGGCTAAAACATGGGCAACCGGTTTTGATGCCAAAGGACGGAAACAATATATTTATAATCCAAAATTTCGTAAACAGCAAGACGAAGAAAAGTTTGACCGCATTATTCATTTTGCAGAAAAGCTGGAGCATATGCGCCGGGTTACAGGCCAGCATTTACGTGGCAGAAAACTGAACAGGGAAAAAGTATTGGCTACCATGGTTAGGTTGTTGGAGACCGCTTTTTTTAGACCGGGGAATGAGTTTTATACCAAAGAAAATGAAAGCTATGGTTTAACTACATTACGCAGTAAACATTTAACGATTGAAGGCAATGAAATGATGTTTTCCTACAAGGGAAAATCGGGGCAACACCAGGAGCAGCAGATAGTGGATGCAAGGCTTACAAAAATTGTAAAAGAACTGGATGATTTACCGGGCTATGAAATTTTTAAATACGTGGATAAAGACGGAAATATTCATGATGTAAAAAGCAATGACCTGAATGGATATATTCATGAAATAATTGGTGAAGATTTTTCGGCAAAAGATTTTAGAACCTGGGCCGGAACAGTAATTGCCGCTATGGCCTTGGATGAAATTGGTGCTATAGAAGAGAAGGACCAAAAGAAGTTGAATAAAAATATTAAGGATGCCGTCGTTACGGTGAGTGAAAAGTTAGGAAACACTCCGGCCATTGCCCGCAGCTCTTACATTGACCCAAGAGTAATTGATAATTACTTGCAAGGCCGAACATTGACATTTTTTAAAAAGGAAGTAAAGAAGTTGCTGAAGACAAATGAAAAAGTATCAGTAGAAGAATTGGGAGTGCTTTGCCTTTTGAAAAAAAGATTGAATAAGATGTAAAAACTATTTATTGAAAATAGAATAAATTAACTGTTTGTTTATTTTCACTCATTCCCCAAAATCCTTAGGTTAAAAGAAATTTTCCTGTATTCATGTTTTTGTAATTGATTAAATATAGTACCCGGAATAGTTTTGTGGTATTACTATAATCAAACAATATAAAATATGAACAGAGAATTAGTTTTTTTAAGAGCATTTGCAATAGCAACAGTGGTAGGTGTATTTTTTATTACATCGTCTGGGTTTAATAAAACCGGTAAACAAAAGTTTAGCGAAATTGATGTGGAACGAATAAACATAATAGAAAAAGACGGAACGGTAAAAATGATTATTACAAATGTAGATCGTTTTCCTCACGGAAAGGATACTATAAATAACAGGGCTACCAATGTTGGTAGGAAAAAACGTTCCGGCATGTTGTTTTTTAATGAAGAAGGTATAGAATGTGGCGGCTTTATTTATGATGGCAGAAAGACGGCAAACGGACATAGTTCAGGTTTGTCGTTAACCTACGATCAATACGACGGCGACCAGGTAATGCAGCTACTAATGCAGGATGATAAAACTGGTGATGAACGTTTTGTGAGAAGCAGCCTTGCTTTTATTGATCAGCCATTAAAAGAAACGCAACAAAAAAGGGATGAGATAAACAGAGAACTTGATGAGCTGGGGAAAAAAGACCGTAAAGCTATGCAGGAAAAATATAACGAATATAAAAAACAAGGATTGGTCGGCACTGTTCCGAGGATGGTATTAGGTAAAACCATGAGTGAAAGTAATGGGCTCTTTCTTTTCGATGATAAAGGAAAGCCAAGGGCAATGTTTTATGTTGACAAGGATAATAGTGCAAAACTTGATTTTTTTGATGAGAAAGGAAAGACAATTGCTTCCTTTCCTGAAAAGGCAAAATAATACAACAATATCTTTTAAAATAGTCCTATACACGTATAGGACTATTTTTGTACATTGCCCAATAGTATTATAAATGAAAAATTTTATACATAAAATATATAACAACAGGTATTTTTTGTTATTCATTTTATCTTTTGCTTACGTTCAATCTATCTATTCACGTATTACGGTAAGACGAGAGGTAAATGCATATACTTTTACACCGGAAGGAGCATTCTTATCATTGATTGAAATTGTTATCCTCTTTTTTGTTATCAATTTTTTTCTAAGGCGTTGGCAGGTTTCCAGTGTTTTTACCAAAAAAGAGATGGTTAAAATATTTGGTATATCGCTGTTTGTTTACATGGGGATTATGCAATTATTAGCATTAGCCATAGCAATAGTTTTTAATAATGTTGCACGTAACTTTAATCAAGAAACTTTTACGCTTTCAACTTTCACTTATTTGCTGGACGGATTTATTTATGGCAGCTTTTTTCTGGTGTATTATTACTACCATAAAAATAAAAAGCATCAGGAGCAGTTATTTGTGTATAATCAGACGTTGGCAGACAACAGAATTAACCAGCTTAAAACACAACTAAACCCACATTTTTTGTTTAATAATCTCAATGTTTTGGATCAGTTGATTGAGGAAGATAAAGATAGAGCATCAAATTTTTTAAATGAATTTGCAGAGATTTACAGGTATGTTTTACAAGCCACAGATAAGAAGGTAGTGTTAATAAGTGAAGAGCTGGATTTTGTAAAACAATACTTCAAACTAGTTCAACACAAATATGGAAATGCCTATCAGCTGAAAGTGGTTGGTAAATCTGATAAAGGATATATTGTGCCACTAACCTTGCAGTTATTGATTGAAAATGCGCTACAACACAATCTGGGAACGGTTCAACGCCCGGTTTGTATAAAAATTGAGATTACAGCCGATATACATGTATCAAATAATAGGGTTGCTAAAAGAAATGTTAAGCCTATATCGGGAAGGGCTTTAAAAAACCTGGAAGAACAGTATAAGTTACTGGCAAATGAGCCAATAAAAATTAAAAAAACAGAAGAGCTGTTTTTAGTAGTTATTCCCATAATCAGTACAAAAAAGCATGATTAAAATTCTTATTATAGAAGACGAGATACCTGCCAGAAAAAAGCTAAAACGGTTTATTGAAGAACTGGAAATTGAGACGCTCGTTGTTGCAGAAATTGATACAGTTGAGACGGCTATTAACTTTCTGCAAACTACCAATGTAGATTTAATTTTTTCTGATATTGAGTTGTTAGATGGTAATGTATTTGAAGTTTATAAAGAAGTCGCAGTTTCTTGTCCAATTATATTTTCAACAGCGTATGATAATTTTTGGATGAACGCCTTTGAAGTAAATGGTATTGATTATTTATTGAAACCTTTTTCAAAAGAACGTTTTATGAAAGCGTGGGATAAATTTATACTTCTTAGAAATACCAGCCCTACAGAAAATAACCTGTTAACCGATCTTTCAAAATTCTTAGAACAAAATTTTAAAGAAAAGCAGTATAAAAAACGGTTTAGTGTACATACGAATCAAGGGATATATTTTTTAGATACTGAAAGTATAGTTTTTTTTGAGGCAAAGGAAGGTGTTGTTTTCGCTTTTGATACAATGGGAAAAAAACATTTGTTGAAAGAATCTACCTTACATGAAATAGTCGAACTGCTTGATGCCGCAGTTTTTTTTCGCATTAACAGAAGTGAACTGATTAATAAAAATCACATACAAAAAATAGAACGATACTCCAAAAATGCACTGGCTATAAAAGTAACTGGCCTGGATAATTATCTTAAAACCAGCCAAAGTAATACAGCTGCTTTTAATGATTGGATAGAGCAATAGGGTTTGATGCAAACTGCATAAGGTGAAATTATATATCCAGATTATATTTTTATGTTATCATTTGTAGTAACACAGATGAACATTCGTTGCGACGCTCCGTTCATCGTTCTGTTCGCTAATGAGCAGGAGAAGCCGGAAAGTCTGGAAGTCCGATAGTCCGGAAGGGAGTTGTCAATAATGAAAAGTCAATTCACTACTCTGTACATTGGGCTTTCGGCGTTTAGCATTAAGTTTTTAGCGTTTAGCGGCTGAATAGCGATATACAGCACCGCCGATAAGTCGGGGTGCACCTTGCACAATGTTGAGTAAAGTTACAGGTGCACAAGAGTG
>DHEF01000017.1:350-83162 GCA_002399735.1 Chitinophagaceae bacterium UBA4857 | reverse complement strand
CAAGGGACGATGATAGTAGTACTACAGCTGGTAAACAAAAAGAAAAGCTGCAAACACATGTCTGCA
Source organism: Chitinophagaceae bacterium UBA4857 (assembly GCA_002399735.1). Taxonomy (GTDB): domain Bacteria; phylum Bacteroidota; class Bacteroidia; order Chitinophagales; family Chitinophagaceae; genus Terrimonas. Next base: position 83,096 of record DHEF01000017.1, on the reverse strand, counting down.
ACTTTCTTTATAAAAGGAATGGAACGGTTTGGGATGTTTTATTATTGATATCTATTAACAGTGCCGGGGAATCACTTTTTAACCGTTTGTATTTCTTCAATACCATCGGTTGTACACTTTAACGTAACAAAATTGGTAGCATTTTCCAGTATAGCCTGGTAAGCGGTTTGGCCATATGCTTTTATTTCAATGGCGTGGAAAAGCTTGTAATCGGAGTAATTACTTTTTATGTTTTTGCTAAAGCCTTCGGGTAAATTATTAAGATCGCAGTTCGTGATGACGTAGTTCATGTTTCCTCTTGCTGTAAAACTTGCTGTGGCTTTGCGGCCATCATTTAAAAACGAAACAAAATTGTTACCGGCAGTGGTACTCCATTTTTGCTGACTGGCATTAGGAAAAAGGATAGAAAAACTGGTTTTTGCCGTATTTTCTACGTCTTTATTTTCTACCGTTGTGGTTAAAATGATGTTGGTTTGGGCTGGCTTTACGTTTGCCATATCCTGTGCAAAAAATGAAGGCCCTGTGCTCAGAATAAGTAAAAGGGTAACAATAGGTTTAATGAGCTGTTTCATGTTTGTTGAGGTTTAGAAGTTATTGAGGGATTGCTTTATTGACCCTAAAGCTACTTCGTTAACCTACCCAAGGGCTGTAAAAAATGGTTCAAAGACTATCAATTTTGGTTCATTTTTGTGCCGAAACCCACTCTGATGGCGTAATGCCGTATTTTTCTTTAAAGCATTGACTAAAATAGGAGGGGCTGCTGAAACCAACTTTGTAAACGGTTGAAGTTATATCCAGGCCTGCTGCAATAAGACTGGCAGCTTTTTGTAAACGGTACTGGCGGATTAAGTCGTTGGTAGAAATATTTAGGAGGGACTTTAGTTTACGGTTTAGGGTGCTGCGACTCATGGCCATTACCTTACACAAATAATCAACGCCTAATTCGGCATCGTCCAATTTGGCATCTATTTCGCCATACAGTTGTATTAAGAAAGGGTCGGTTATATCCGGTAAAGGATCGGCCGGAGCATTATGTATGAGTTGCGATTGTAACCAGGCTCTTTGTTTTTGTTGTAGTTGATAAAGGTTGGAGGTACGCAATTCCAGCTCGGGAAGATTAAAGGGTTTGGTGATATAATCATCGGCACCGGTGCCTAAACCTTTTAAACGGGCATCGTGTGCCGCCTTGGAAGTAAGTAAAATAAAGCCGATATGTGCTGTTCGATTATCGGTTTTACAACTTTTACAAAGATCAAAACCATCTTGCCCGGGCATCATTACATCGCTAATTACCATATCCGGCATTTCCTGTAGAATAATATCCCAGGCTTTTAATCCGTCGGCAGCTTGTAAAATCCGGTAGTATTTATTCATTGTTTCTACTAAAAATGAGCGCAGTTCATCATTGTCTTCCACAATTAGTAATAAAGGAGCGTCGGACTCATTTAGCGGTGCTGTTTGTTTTTGAGTAATAGTTGTGTTACCTGATACCGTTGTCACAACCTGCGCTACTTTTTTCATGGGCACTATTACCGTGAAACTGGTAAGCACTCCGGGTTTACTATTTAATTCAATAGTACCATGCATTAACTCGGTTAACTCTTTTACCAATGATAAGCCAATGCCTGTACCGCCATAAGTACGAATGGCGGAATCATCTACCTGATAAAAACGGGTGAATATTTTTTGTTGTAAAGCTGCAGGTATGCCCGGCCCATTATCGGTTACTACCAACTGAGTTGTTGTATCCTCGTCAGCAGAAAGAGTAACTGATACCTGACCATTCGCAGGTGTGAATTTTAATGCATTACTCAATAGGTTGGTTACTATCTTTTCCCATTTCTCCTCATCAAATAAGTAATAACCGTTTACATTATTGTGCGTAAAACTTAAACTGATGTTTTTTTCTTTAGCAGCTATATCAAATGAGGAAACACAATCTGCTGTAAAAATAGCCAACTGTCCTGCGGTTGTTTTTAGTTTTAATTGGCCATCGTTCAATTTGGAAAAATCGAGAAACTCATTAATCAGGCGAAGCAGTTGTTTTGAATTTCGCTGGGCTGTTTTAACATTGTTGATGGCGATGGTGGACAGCGAATTATCTTGTGCCAGTTTTTCCAACGGTGTTATAATAAGTGTAAGCGGCGTTCTGAATTCGTGTGTAATATTGCTGAAGAAACGATCTTTCAACTCATCTACTTCACGTAAACGAAGTGCTTCTCTTTTTTCAAAAGCCAGTTTTTGTTGGATTTTTAGACGTCGTTCCCTGATAACTAAATACCATCTTACTATACCTACGGCAATTAATACATACAATGCCCATGCCCACCAGGTAGCCCAAAATGGGGGCTTGATAATAAGTTTTATTTCTTTTATAGTACTACTCCATAAACCGTTGTTGTCGGTTGCATTAATACGAAAAGTATAGTTGCCCGGTGGCAATGCCGAGTAGGAGGCAATATTTGAATAATTATTTTCTATCCAACCGTTATCAACACCTTTCAGTTGGTAACGGTATCTTGTTCTTTGTGGTTGGTTGTATAATAATGCCGCAAACTCGAAACGGATATAATTTTTGTCATAAGGCAGTTCAATCACTGATAGTTGGCTCAGTGATTCTTTGATGATGCTGTTGGTTATATTTATATCCTGCGGTTCGTTATTAATTTGTAGTCCGGTTAATAAAACAGGTACTTCTCCGGTTGTATTGTCGGTATCAAAATCATCGGGGTTAAAAATGGTATAGCCATCTAAGCCGCCAAATATCAGGCGGCCATCCGGTAATGTAAACTTATGGGCTCTGTTAAATTCATTGTTTTGCAAACCATCGGTTTTTTCAAAAGCAATTATATGTCCGGTGGCTGGGTCCAGTCGAAAAATGCCTCTGTTGGTACTACACCATAGTCTGCCTTTTTTATCGGGCAGTATACAATAAATAGTATTGTTGGGTAAGCCATCATCGGTGGTATAAATACGCTGTAATCCATTTTTTACATCCCATAATATTAAGCCACCGCCACGGGAGCCAATCCAAAATTTGTTTTTGTCAACAGGGTCAATACAAATTTCGGTAAGCGTTTTTGGTACGGTATTATTGCCAACAGGGCCGGTATATTTTGCAATTACTTTGTTTCCATCCGATTGAAAAAGACCATGCATATAGGTACTCATCCAAATGTACCCGCCTATATAACGAGCGTCTGCCAGTTCTACATCCACAAAATTGCCGGCATCCGCTTGATGTTTTTGTGGTATAGCATTCGGGTTGCTCCAGCTATACCATGTAGCCTCCGATTGATCAAAAGCCCAAATTTCATCATTCTCTTTTGTAATAACGGCACCAAATATTTTATTATCAGGTAAATGTGTAAAACGGCGAAAGCCTTGTTGTGTAAATTGAAACACACCGGTACGTTCATACCAGCTATTGCAACTATAAATATTTCCTTTACTATCCTTTGTTTGTCTAAAGTAATAACTGGCATCGGGGTAATCCCAGTCTTTTGGTAATAGTTTATTACCACCCATCCATCCTGTCATTTCAACAATAAAGTTTCCATTGTATCGGTACGATTCAAAGTGCAGCGCATTTAAATCTATCTTAAGTAAGCCTTGTGCATTCAAACTCAACCACAATACATCCGATCGGTCTATATAAAAGGAACTAATCCGGGCAGGCGGTCCGCTTTCTTCCCACAGTAATTTTAATTCACCCTTTTCTGTAATGCGATATATGCCACCAAAGTATTCAAAGTACACCAGGCCTTGCGGATCAACCTGTAATCCGTTATGCCCTGTTATGGCACCGGCTTTTGGTGGTGGCAATGTAATAATGCGGGTACTTTTATTGTTAATATCAAGTAAGGTTAGTTTGTCTTTTTCTAGCATGGCCACTTTATTACCGGGGTAGGCAACCAATGAAAATTTTTCTCCAAAGGCATCCCGGTCAACGGTTGTCCATTGTTGTTTTAAGTAAGTGTTAAACCCATGCCATTCAAATTTTTTTTGCCCTGTGTCGCTAACCTGTACACCATCTTCACTTATCAGGTATATACGTCCTTCTGCCGATTCTACTATAGCGCTAACGGTATCTTTATATAATAATCCGTTAGCTTTACTGGCATAATTAATTTTGCCGGTGGTGCCATTTAACCAGCCAATGCCTTTATCATTATCAACAGTAAAAAACCAGTTAGGGCTATTATAGCCAAACCTATATGATCGCCAGCGAATGCCTTGCATTTCGGAAAGTAAACCAGTGGCATTGTTTGGTGTTGTTGTAAACGTTCTTAGGTTAAATTCGTTTGCCTGTGTAGGACTGTAATAAATGGTAACAATATTGTTTTTCAATTTACCTAAACCATGTAGTGTGTTGGTAGCAAGTCCTTTTGGGTTATTAGGCGAATAACGGAAGGTTTTAAAAACACGACCATCGTAACGGCTAAACCCATCAAAAGTGCTTAACCAAATAAATCCATCATCATCCTGCAAAATACCGGTAACATAGCTTTGGGGTAAACCATCCTCTACACCAAAATGTTGTTGGTTGGTAAAAAGTCGTTGTTGTGCAAATGTTAGTAATGGAATAAGTAATAACAATACGGCGATGGGCAAACGCAGTAATGCAGCAGGCAAATGGCTGTTGGGGCAATGTTTCGTCAATTTGGTTTAGTTGAAGGCTAAACAAATATATTGAATAATGTGTAAAGCGTTTGATACGCTTTACATGCAGTGCTTTTAAAACAAAAAAGATAACGGGCATAATGCCCAATAGAATTGTTGCAGCACAAGAGTGCGACGCAACTAAAGATCAATCAAGGGAGGGACGCTGATTAACAAAAAAAAGCTTTAAAAAATTTCAACAACCCGCCCATAAAAAGGATGAAGCTTTAATAATTAAGTAATATTTTTGTAAGCATTATTTTAATTTATTACAATGAAAGAATTAATAGAACAAGCCTGGGCAAACCGTGAATTATTAAAGGAAGTAGAGTATACCGAAGCAGTACATACTGTTATTGAAGATATTGATAAAGGTCGTTTACGTGTGGCTAGTCCAACAGAAAATGGCTGGGTAGTTAACGAGTGGGTAAAGCAAGCTATACTAATGTATTTTGGTATACAACCTATGCAAACCTGGGATGTGGAACCTTTTGAGTTTTACGATAAAATGTTACTGAAAAAAAATTACAAAGATTTAGGTGTGCGTGCCGTGCCCCATGCAGTAGCACGTTATGGTGCTTACCTTGGTCGTAATGTGGTTTTAATGCCATCGTATGTAAACATTGGTGCTTATGTAGATGAAGGTACAATGGTAGATACCTGGGCAACAGTAGGTAGCTGTGCGCAGATTGGTAAAAATGTACACCTGAGTGGTGGCGTAGGTATTGGCGGTGTGTTAGAGCCTTTGCAGGCATCACCTGTAATTATTGAGGATGGTTGTTTTATTGGCAGCCGCTGCATTGTGGTTGAAGGGGTGATTGTAGAAAAAGAAGCGGTATTGGGTGCCAATGTGGTGCTTACAAAAAGTACAAAAATTATTGATGTTAGTGGCGATGTGCCTGTGGAATTAGTAGGCCGTGTGCCTGCCCGTAGCGTGGTAATTCCCGGTAGCTATACTAAAAAATTCCCTGCAGGTGAGTTTAGCGTAGGCTGCGCATTAATTATTGGTCAGCGTAAAGCCAGCACCGATTTAAAAACCAGCTTAAACGATGCTTTGCGTGATTTTAACGTAAGTATTTAAAAATAATAGCGGGGCAGTAAATAAAATACATACATTTGCTGCCCGTTGCCCAGGTGGCGAAATTGGTAGACGCACCATCTTCAGGTGGTGGCGCCGTAAGGTGTGCTGGTTCGAATCCAGTCCTGGGCACACGATAAAAACTGCAAGCTTTTGTTTGCAGTTTTTTTGTTTATGGTATCGGCTGCAGTACTATATTAGAATAGTTGTTTTATTGACCAGCTTCATTACTACTATCATCGTCCCTTGCGTCGCACTCTTGTGCACCTGTAACTTTACTCAAGATTGTGCAAGGTGCACCCCGAGTTATCGGCGGTACTGCATTAATTCTATTGGCCATTGTGCAGTAAACCGTATTTTAATCGGAGGTGTAGTAGTTGTATTCAGTATTAAGACAATAGCTGTATTTTATCGGAGTTACTACTCCCGCTCCTTTAGGAGAGGGTTGGGGTGAGGTTCAAATTTTTCCTGCTAAAACAGTAAACTTAAGGAGCTGTATATTTGCAGTCCCAAAAGCTTAAATAAGTATGGCAATTTATGACGATGATGTAAGAAACGCTGTTGAGGTATTACGCAATGGAGGCACCATATTATATCCTACCGATACTATTTGGGGCATTGGCTGCAACGCCGCCGATGCAGCTGCAGTGGATAAAGTTTTTCGGGTAAAAAACAGACCGGCCAATAAAAGCGTCATCATTTTATTAGCCCACGAAAGGGAAGTATTGCCTTACGTTGCCACACTTGATTTTGAAGTGTTTGATGTAGTGGCCAGATTTAATAAACCCACTACCATTGTTTTTGATGATGCTATTAATTTGCCGGATAATGTAATTAATGCCGATGGATCGGTAGCCATACGTATTGTGCAGGACGATTTTTGTCGCCATATTATTAAACGTTTGCAACATCCGCTGGTATCAACCTCTGCTAATATTTCCGGCGAACCTTCTCCTCAAAATTTTACGCAGGTTAGTGATGCGGTAAAAACTTCGGTGGATTATGTAGTTAATTATCGTCAGAAAGATGTTGAACCAAAAGAACCTTCGGCCATTATACACTGGCATAATAACAGTACTTACACCATCATAAGACCATAACCCATTATTTTTGCAACAATGGATATTAGTTGTACCGACAAGGAGTTATTTGTATTTAATAAAATAGCCAGTGCTGCCGATGCATTGCAGGTGCCCGCCTATATAGTAGGTGGTTTTGTGCGTGATAAAATTTTAGGCCGCCCTACTAAAGATGCGGACATTGTTTGTATTGGTGATGGCATTGCTTTGGCACATGCCGTAGCAGAAAGATTTAACCCGGTACCTAAAGTTTCATTTTTTAAAACCTATGGTACGGCACATATTCGTGTAGGCGATTGGGATATTGAATTTGTTGGTGCCCGTAAAGAAAGTTACCGGTCCGAATCCCGTAACCCGGAAGTAGAGCCAGGTACATTAGCGGATGACCAAAACCGCCGTGACTTTACTATTAATGCAATGGCTGTTAGTTTGCAAAAAGAAAACTATGGACAATTGGTAGATCCTTTTAATGGTAAGCTGCATTTAATAACTAAAACAATCATTACACCATTAGAACCGGAGCAAACTTTTAGCGACGATCCTTTGCGTATGATGCGGGCTATACGTTTTGCATCGCAATTACAGTTTACTATTAACGATGATACTTTTGCGGCCATTAAAGCCATGGCACCACGTATAAAAATTATTACACAAGAACGTATTACGGATGAGCTGAATAAAATTGTTGCCAGTGCTAAGCCATCTGTCGGTTTTGATTTATTGTATAAGTCCGGCTTGCTGAAAATTATATTCCCGAAAATGGTTGATTTGGCCGGGGCTGAATATGTAGATGGCTATGGGCATAAAGATAATTTTTACCATACCCTGCAAGTGTTGGATAACGTAGCCCAAAAATCGGACGACTTGTGGTTACGTTGGGCTGCTATTTTACACGATATAGCCAAGCCGGCTACCAAACGCTTTGAAGAAGGCCATGGCTGGACTTTTCATGGGCATGAAGTAGTAGGAGGCAGGATGGTACCCAAAATTTTTGTACAACTCAAGTTACCACAAAACGAAAAAATGCGTTTTGTGAAAAAGCTGGTGGAGTTGCATTTGCGACCTATTAGTCTTACCAAAGAAAATATTACTGACTCTGCTATTCGTCGTTTATTATTTGACGCCGGCGATGATTTTGATGCGCTGATGCAATTATGCGAAGCAGATATTACGTCAAAAAATAAACATAAGGTTAAGCGTTATCTGGATAATTTTCAACTGGTGCGTCAACGTTGTCAGGAAGTAGAGGAAAAAGATCAGATACGTAACTGGCAACCACCCATTAACGGCCAGGAAATTATGACCATGTTTAACTTAACACCATCCAGGCCGGTAGGTGTTTTAAAAGATAGTTTAAAAGATGCTATTTTGGACGGTGAAGTGCCCAATACTTATGATGATGCTAAAGCTTTTTTAATAAAAAAGGCAACAGAAATTGGTGTTATAAAAGCTGATTAATTGTTAGTGGTAAATGGCTTCGTCAAGCTGTTAATGACAAGTGCCTAATTTGTTGAAAGTCAATGTCACCCTGTTTTAACCCCGCATAACGTGGGAGCTTGACGAAGGGTTATGTAACACAATAAAAATTCTCACCGGGTTTTGTCAGGCTCAACCTGACAGTGTTCTTATCATTTTAAAGAACATAATCTTTCTTTTATTTGTGCCTCAGCCTGACATTAAATCTTAACGCTCAGGCATGCGTCGCTAAAATAAACTGTATCCCATTCCTGAATCAAGAAATCATCAAACCTTCAAATTAACTTGGGGTTATCATCGTTCCGTTCGCTAATCAGCAGCAGTTCCCGCTTTCTGCAGTAGTGCAACAGCGATACTGCTTTGCCGTCTGCGCGGTTGCAGCTACTGCCGCCAATCGGGCGGCCTTTCAACAATTGGTTATATAATTAACAGAACAGCCGCCGCATAACACGATGATGCACAAAGAACCGAACGATGCAGTGAGTGACACAAGGGACGATAATCCGTGTTACTACTGTTGGAAACATAAAAAAAATGCAAAAATTGCTAATCATGTTAAATGGTAAAACATGAGTTGAAAAATCTAATTATCTAATTGTCTAATTGCCAAATTGTCTAATTATCTTTGTACTATGGCAATTTTAAAGTTTAGAATATATTTTGAAGAAGACGAAAGTATTTACCGTGATATCGTAATTAAACATACACAATTGTTTAGCGATTTACATGATGCTATTCTGAAAGCCTATGAGTTTGATAGTAAACACCAGGCTACATTTTACCGCAGTAACGATAACTGGTTGCAAGGCCGTGAAATTACCCTGGCTGTATATGACAAAGCCTATAAAGCACCGCCATTATTGATGAGCGAAACAACTATTGGTTCTGAAATAAAAATACCTAACCAACGGTTTTTATATACCTACGATTTTAATAAAAATTGGTCTTTCCTAATTGAACTAATCAATGTATCAAAAGAGGAGAGTGTCAAAACAACTTACCCATCTGTTGCACGTAAAGAGGGTATTGGCCCCAGCCAGTATGGCACCAAAGGCTTGTTAGGAGAAAAATTTGCTGATGTAGAAGAGAAGTATGATTTAACGCAAGTAGGTGAAGGCTTTGGTGAAAAAGATGAGGATGGCGAAGATTATTCATCAGATGATGGAGGTGGAGAGGCAGAGGACGGCGAAGAATAAGGTTAGCCTGTTGAATTATTTATACCTTTAAATTATATTATTATGAAATCATCTTTGAAAAAATTTACTTGTTTTGAAGACTTAAAGGCTGATTATTTAAAAGTAGCAGATGATAAGCTGCGTTTAAAAAAACATGAAGATTTTGAAAAGGTAGTAAAATCATTGGTGGTTAAATTTAACAATAAGTCATCCGATTTTAAAGTAAAATAAGCACCATGGATGCAAATCTTAAAAATACGTTACTAACTGTATGTGATTTGCTTGAAAAACATGAGGTGCAATATATAATTGTAGGCGGTGCCGCTGTTGCATTAAATGGTTATTATCGCCATTCAATGAATGTAGATGGTACATTATCTTCAAAACCAGATATTGACGTTTGGTATAACCCAACTTATACTAACTATTTTAACCTGCTTAAAGTTATTGAAGATTTAGGTCAGGATGTTACAGCCTTTAGAAATGAGCAAGCTCCTAATCCAAGTAAATCTTTTTTCAAGTTAGATTTCACTGATTTTTCATTTGACCTTCTGCCTAGTGTTAAAGCGGAAATTAGTTTTTTTGAATCAAGTCAACGCAAAGAAACGGTTGAAGTAAACAATACTAAAATTCACTTTATGTGTTATCAGGATTTAATAACTGATAAGTTAGCGGGCGCAAGAAAAAAAGACTTGGAGGATATTGAACAATTGAAAAAAATCAGAGGGGAGGATGGAAAATTCTAATATGTACTTTTACTAAATATTATAAACAAATCTTGCATAAAAAAACAGTCATTATTATTTGCGGGCCAACAGCTGTTGGCAAAACGGCTGTGGCTATTCAGGTAGCTAATAAACTAAATACACAAATTATATCGGCAGATAGCCGCCAGTGTTTTAAGGAATTAAACATTGGTGTAGCTCGTCCATCAGTGGAAGAGCTGGCTACTGTTCCGCACCATTTTATTGCCTCGCATTCTATTCATGATGCATTTACGGCCGCCGATTTTGAACATTACGCATTGGATGTAACGGCCAAATTATTTGAACAAAATGATTATGTGGTAATGGTAGGTGGTACCGGTTTGTACATTAAAGCTTTTATTAAAGGGCTAGATCGTATTCCGGATATACCCGAAAATATAAGACAGGATATTGTAGCCCAATACAATGAAAAAGGGTTACCGTGGTTGCAGCAACAAGTGGCTACAAATGATCCGCTTTATTATGCCAAAGGCGAAATACAAAACCCGCAACGTTTAATGCGAGCCTTGGAAGTTGTGTTGGCCACAGGTACTTCTATAGTTACATTTCAAACCAGTAAAAAACAAACCAGACCGTTTAATATTATTCAGTTTGGTTTACAATTACCACGAGAACAATTGGTACAGCGCATTAACCAACGGGTAGATGTAATGATGGAACAGGGACAGTTACAGGAAGTACAATTATTATTACCATACCGACATTTAAATGCATTACAAACGGTAGGGTATAAGGAGTTGTTTGATTATACCGATGGCGTATTTACTTTGCCACAAGCAGTTGAAAAAATAAAGGTTAACACCCGCCAGTATGCCAAGCGACAAATGACATGGTTTAAAAGAGACGAAACTATTCAATGGCTGCATCCGAATACAGCGTCAGATGAAATCTTAGAAACTATCGCCACTAAATAAAAAAAGTCGAAGTAATATAACTCCGACTTTATAAATTATATCTTTCTCAATGCTGAATTCACAAATCTCCCTCTTAAATTTTAATACCAAAGGTTAACGAAATATTGCTACCCATACCACGTATGTTTGAAAAAGTATTGGGTCTGTCAGATAAACGGTAAGGGAAACTAATGTCTTTTTGTATAGCATGTACATAAGTCAGGTCAACAAAAAAACCATTATTACGGTAACCTAAACCACCACTTATAAACATTTGATTAGCTTTTAAATTCTCTTTATCAGCATAAGGGTTGCCATAATAAGAAAAACCTAACCGGGTCATTAAAGTAGTAAATTTCATTTCGCCACCTACACGAAAATTAATAGCATTTTTATAGTAGTCTTTTATTACACCATTTTCCGAGCTGTATTCATAACCATCACCACCGTCTTCGACACTAATACCTCTGAATTTGTTGCTTTTATGGGTAACATATTCTACATCGGCAGTTATAAAACCGCGTTGTTTACTTACATCTTCAACTTCATGTAAAACATAAGCACCACTCACCATAAAACGCCATGGAGAAATCAGTTCGTATTTGTAAGTAGGCTTTTGTCCGCTATTCAAATCTCTGGTAACATTTACTTCACGTGTACCGGATGCATAACCTTCGGTGTTCACACGCAAACTTCCATCATAGCTGTCCGTTAACGAGTACCAGGTAGGTGTATGTACGGTAAGGCCTACACGTACCAGTTCGCTAGGTTTAAAAATGGTTCCCAGTTTTAAATTAAAACCTGCACCACGGGTAGTATTTGTTTCTTTTAATTCTGCAAAATCAAAGTTGTTAGCAGTGTTGCCGGTAGCATCAGTTTCTAATAAAGTGCTCTGGCGTTCGTAGTTTACAATAGGTATGCCTAACGATCCTCCAATATATACTTTATCATTATAGTTAGAGGCAAAACCAATGGCTACATCTGTTATTCCACCTTTGGTTTCTATAAAACGGTTTTGTTTAACATAAAAATCGCCACCATTTCTAATCATGTCGTATTGAGATAAAGAACCAATTACGGTTTCTCCGTTTTCATCAACTAAAGGATCAATAAGATAGGTGTAAATTCCCATTTGCGTACCATAGGACACGCCTGAGTTACCTAACATATCTTCTAAGCCTGTACCCGTTTGCTGATTATACGCTGCAGCTTCCGATGCATATACTTCACCAAACGATGTGGCATCATTAAAACCCGTGTAAGCAATCTTATTATTAAAGTTTACCGTACGGTTAACACCAATACTAAAGGAGCTGCTGCGCCATTTACTTTGGGTATGTTTGGGCCAACCAAAAACAACACCGGTAGGGCCAATGCCAAACCTTGAGTCGTTAGAAGTAGTGTCTGTACCTCTAAAGTTACTTTTGTTTCTTAAAAAGTTTATGTTGGGCGATATAACAATATCGGTGGTTTTGTAAAAACCCAAACCTGCCGGATTGCTGTATAGTGCCGATATATCGCCACCCAAAGCACCCATTGCACCACCAACTGCATTAATACGTGCCGATTGATTGGTTGGTCCCCATGAATATTTTAAAACATCTTCTGGTACTTGCGCCATAGCACTGCCACAAAGTAGTGACAGGCAAACTAAACCGCTTAACTTTTTCATTGTATGCATGAATCTGTTGTTGTAAATCCTTGTTAACAAAACTTGTTATTATTCCTGTTTATACCTGATATGTCAAAAGACATACCAATCCCAATCCGGTTACATTTTTGTTTTTTGTAGGGGCCGGCACATTTTCTTACTAAATTCTATACAGTTTTTGAAAATTAGTTTCTGCCCGGTCTGCTAACGCCGCCACCGCCACCGCTACTTCCACCACTGCTTCTTCCTGAAGAAGAGCTGTTAGATGATGCCGGTGGAGTGTAACTACGGGAGTTGTTGTTTGAATAATTATCCGAACGGTAGTTATTATTGTTTCTTGAGCTATTGTTATTATAGCTGTTATTATATCTACCGCTGTTACTATTACTGTTATTGTAATTAGAATAACCGGTTGCATTAGTGCCACGGTACGAGTTAGCTAAACGGTTGCTATTACTGTTTTGATAATTATTACCTAACGCATTACCACGAATACGGGCATTGTTATTACCACCTGGTACATAAGCGTTACGGTTAAATGCAACAGGACGACTATTTATTACACGTGGTTGATGACTGCCTCCGCCACCAATAACTACTACACCGGGATGATAACCACCCCAACCGCCCCATGAGTTCCAACCGCCACCGGCCCAGTTACCATAGTAACCACCACCGTACCAGCCTAAACCACCATGACCATAAGGGTTGTAAAAGCTATTCCATCTCCAATAGTTATTCCATGGGCTGTTCCACATAAACGGATCAGAGTACATGAAAGCATTATAACCATATGGAGAATTAAAATAATAATTATCTAAAGCCGACCATGTGCCCCTGTTTGCTACACGCATTCTTAAAAAGCGATCCTCATAATATTGATCGCTGCCTTCGTACATGCGGTTGTCACGACGATCCTGTGCTTGCACATATTCATCCGGAGCTTCTTTAGTCGGAGAAAAATATACATCATCAGGCGTTTGACCTGCACGGTAAGCCGACGTACAACTGCTGAATAAAACAGCAGCTAAAACTATAGTAGAGAATAAAATTGATGATTTCATTTTAATACTTTAGATGATTAAAATCTATTTTTGCAATTACCGCATTAAAAATACGACAAAAACACTGTTTAAACGTATTTTCAGATACAATACCTTGTTAAAAGTGAACAGGTGTTAGTTGTTTGGTAGGTCAAAGCGGTTAAATGATGGTTTTTAAGAAGATTTGGAAGGTTTCGATAGGTATAATCTGTCTTCAAACATATTATTTTATTGTATTATCAACTTCATAGCCCTGATTGAGCTGATGTTGCGACGCTCCGTTCAGGGTTCCGTTCGCTAATCGGCAGGAGAGAAAATTTGGCAATAAGGGTTTCTGTAATTGGTAGGACACTTACAAAATGCCCAATAGACTTGTTGCAGAGGAAGAGTGCGACGCAACCAAACTCCCCTTTAGGGACTGGGGGCATGGTAGTAATGCAGCTGACTAACAAAAAATAAAAAAAAGTAAAAACGGAAACAGACTTTATATAAAAATTTTATGAGCAAAGAAATAACATCAAGGGCGCAGGATTATTCGCAATGGTATAACGATTTAGTGATTAAGGGAGAACTGGCCGATTACTCGGCAGTACGTGGTTGTATGGTAATTAAACCCTATGGCTTTGCACTATGGGAAAACATGCGGGATGCATTGGATAAAATGTTCAAAGATACCGGGCATGTAAATGCCTATTTCCCGCTTTTTGTGCCCAAAAGTTTATTTGAAGCCGAAGAAAAAAATGCAGAAGGGTTTGCTAAAGAATGTGCAGTGGTAACACACTATCGTTTAAAAACAGATCCTGATAATAAAGGAAAATTGATCGTTGATCCGGAAGCAAAACTGGAGGAAGAATTAATTGTAAGACCAACCAGTGAAGCCATTATCTGGAACACTTATAAAACATGGATTCAGAGTTACAGGGATTTACCAATTTTGGTAAACCAATGGGCTAATGTGGTACGTTGGGAAATGCGTACACGTTTGTTTTTACGCACTGCCGAGTTTTTATGGCAGGAAGGCCATACCGCACACGCTACAAAAGAAGAAGCCATTGAAGAAACAGTAAAAATGTTACATGTTTACGCTGATTTTGTAGAGAACTGGATGGCATTACCTGTAATTAAAGGCGTTAAAAGTGAAAGTGAACGTTTTGCCGGTGCATTAGATACTTATTGTATTGAAGCACTGATGCAGGATGGTAAGGCTTTACAGGCAGGTACCTCACACTTTTTAGGGCAAAATTTTGCAAAAGCTTTTGATGTTAAATTTTCTAATAAAGAAAACCAATTAGATTATGTATGGGCTACCAGTTGGGGAGTTAGTACCCGTTTAATTGGAGCGTTGGTAATGGCGCATAGCGATGATGAAGGATTGATACTGCCTCCAAAGATTGCTCCGTTACAAGTGGTGATTGTACCTATTTACAAAGGCGATGAGCAAAAGAAAGTAGTGGACGAAAAAGCTACAGAAATATTGGCTAATCTTAAGAATTTAGGCTTACGTGTTAAGTACGATGATAATGACAATACACGTCCCGGATGGAAGTTTGCCGAACATGAGAAAAAAGGTGTGCCTATCCGTATTACATTAGGTGCCCGTGATTTGGAAAATGGTAAGGTAGAAATTGCACGCAGAGATACAAGAGAAAAAGAAACGATTCATTTGGATGGATTGGCACAATATGTGGATGGTTTGTTACGCACCATTCAACGTAATATGTTTGATAAAGCCAAGCAATACCAACAAGAACATATTACCGAGGCAAACAGTAAGGAAGAGTTGATTGATTTGTTAGACAATAAAGGCGGATTTGTATCAGCACATTGGGACGGTACGGCTGAAACCGAAGATGCTATTAAGGAAGCAACAAAAGCAACTATACGTTGTATTCCTTTAGATAATAAACAGGAAGCTGGTGTTTGTATCTGGTCAGGAAAACCTTCTGCTCAAAGGGTGTTATTTGCCAGGGCGTATTAAAAAGTTATAATCATTTAGTTTGAATTAGAACTTTTAATAAATAACTTACAACAAAAACCATTTAGTATGGATCAGGAACAAACATTGTTTGGACTTAAGTTTGATGATAATACAAAAACCGAAATAAAATCGATAGCCAACTGGGCCGGTTTTATAAGTTATACCGTTTTTGGTTTTATTACTATTATGCTGTTAACGCTCATTTTTGCAGGTTCAAAAATTGTACAGGCTTTTAACGAAACTGCCGAAATTGATGCCGCTACAGCTAGCATGGCCGGAACTGCACTTATGTTAGGTGTTGGCTTTGTATTGGTAGTATTTGGGGCTTGGTTTTATTTCTTATTCAGGGCATCGCAATTATTAAAGAGGGCCGTTGCCGGTAATGATATATACAGTTTTAACGAAGGCATAAAATCGTTAAACGTATATTTTATCATTGCTATTGTTTTAACTGCCTTTTCGGTATTTACAGGTTTAACCGGTTTATTTTAAAACTATTTTATGTACAACAATCAGGAAGAAAACCCATCAATTTTTGACGATAACGAATTGCAGGTACAGGAAAGATCATCTATACTTAAATTGGCTTCGTATACACGCATATTTAGTTTTTTAACACTTACCAGTGGTATTATTGGAATATTATCATATTTCAGAGAACTAAGAAGACCTGATCCGGTAATTGTTGAAGGATTTGCTGCTAATATTTTAACCGGACAAGGTGGACTCGTTTCTTCTATCATAAGTTTATTGTTTAGTGTTGTTAACTTTTATTTTTTGTATAAGTTTTCGCAGATATCTAAATCGGCAGTAGAGAAACTTAACCAGGAGGAATTAAACATAAGTTTTAATTTTTTGGCTACTTACTTTAAAATAACCGGAGCCATTATTATGCTGGTTATGGTGGCTTTTGTTTTAATTATATTATTTTTTGTATTAGGCAGGTTGATGGCTTAATACAGGTTTATTTTAGTTAAGCCTGCACTATGTGCAGGCTTTTTTGTTTATAGAAAGGTTGGTGTTTTTTTATGAGAGAATATTTCATCCGGTTGGAAGAAAAACGGTTCGTCATAAAAGTATAGAAATGTTTATATAATCTTAATCATAAAACGGTAATTTGAAAAAGCTTAATTCCTAATTTTATTAAGCCACTTTTATTGACTGCATAAAACAAGATTGAAAACTAACATTGTATGGTATTAGCAAACATTCCTTTTTTTATCCTGTATTAGGTTGGGTGGGTACTATTTCTTATCTGTTAGCATATCTATTATTATGTATCCGTAAGTTACGAGCTGATCAGCCGGTTTATCATCTGCTTAATGTTGTTGGGGCAATTGGATTAACCACTAATGCCATGTATTATGCTGATTTGCCTAATGTTGTTGTGAATTTTTTTTTTGGGTATAATAGCTATAATTGCTATCTTTTTTTTATTAAGGAGGAAGAAAGATTAAGTTGTAATAAAGCCTGCTGTTTATAAAGTGCAACCTTGGCCTATAATGCAGGTAAGAGAGGTGCAGGTAATGCATCACAAATTCATGACCGCTATTCTTATGAGGCTATTAATGAACCCAGCTTATTAATGAGTTATGCTGAGTTACAGTTTATTCTAGCAGAAGCAGTGGTTAGGGGCTAGATTAACGGGGATGCTAATACTTACTATAAAAATGGTATACAGGCTTCACTGTCTTTTTCAAACTTTAATAATGCGTATACCGAAGCTACGGTTAATAATTACCTGGCACAACCTGTTATAACATTACAAGCAGGTAAGGAAATTGAACAAATTATTACACAGAAATACATAAGCATGTTTATGAATACAGGCTGGCAGCCTTTTTATGAGCAACGCAGAACCGGTTTCCCGTTATTTGAAACTGTCGGTGCCGGTATTTTAAATAGCGGTAAAGTGCCTAAACGCTGGATGTATCCGATTGATGAGTATAATAATAATAGGGTGAATGTGGAGCAGGCAGTTAAAACACAATATGCCTCTGTAGATGGTATTAATGGTATAATGTGGATATTGCAGTAGTTTAGATTACGAATTAGGAGGATGAGTTAAAACAAATGAACGATTTGTAGTAAAGGCAGTAAAATTGGCGGCTGCGTGCATAGGTGAGTAAAATTACAGGCACTCCGATTAAAATACGGAGTACTGCATATTGCCCAATAGAATTGATGCACTACAAGAGTAAGTTTTTAATTCATTTCCACTGGAAATAAATTAAATCCCGACCCTATCGGATCGCAAGGGACGATGATAGATGTTACTGATGCCGGGTACATTAAAATTTTTCACCTACGGGCATTGCCTTAATTTCACCATTAAGGCATGCCTCTTATGAAATAATAAAAATATTTTTTATGAAACAATGGTTTTGTGTATTTCTTTTTTTTGTTGCAGCCATTCAGTTGCAAGCACAAAAAACGAAGAAAGCAATATTTGTTATTGTTGACGGCATATCGGCCGATGTAATTGAAAACCAGCCGACTCCTTTTTTGGATAAAATTGCGGGCAAAAACGGTTACACCCGTGCACATGTGGGTGGCGAAAAAGGTGGTTATTCCCAAACGCCAACTATATCTGCTGTTGGTTATAACAGTTTATTAACCGGTACCTGGGTTAATAAACATAATGTGTGGAATAATGATATTAAAGCACCCAATTATAACTACAGTACTATTTTTCGTTTTTTTCAGGAACAATACCCGCAAAAGAAAACAGCCGTTTTTTCAAGCTGGTTAGATAACCGTACAAAACTGGTTGGCGAGGGTTTGCCTGCAACAGGCAACCATAAACTGACGTATCATTTTGATGGATTGGAACTGGATACTATTAAATATCCGCATGATGCCAACCGTGATTTTATGTTGCAGATAGATGAAGCCGTGGTTGATAATGCATCGGAATATATTAAAACCGAAGCACCGGATTTATCGTGGGTGTATTTGGAGTATACTGATGATATGGGACATAAATATGGCGACGGGCCTGAGTATTACAGGGCCGTATCATTAATGGATAAACAAATTGGCCGTTTGTGGGACGCTATTAATTACCGTACCCAAAAACATAAGGAAGATTGGGTTATCTACATTACCACCGATCACGGTCGTGATGCTAAAACCGGCAAAGGTCATGGTGGACAATCAGACAGAGAAAGAGCCACATGGATTGTAACCAATGCAAGTGGTTTGAATGAGTATTACAAAACAGGAAATCCGGGTGTGGTTGATATTATGCCTACCCTGGCTTCTTTTTTAAAGGTAAATATCCCACGTGAACAGTTAATGGAAATTGACGGGATTTCATTAACAGGTAAACTTTCTGCAGTAAAACCAGATGCAAAACTGGAAAATGGCAAACTGGAAATTACCTGGCAGGCGGTTGATAAAAAAGGTGATGCTAAAATATGGTTATCAGAAACCAACTTATTTAAAGATGGAGGTAAAGATAACTACACATTAAAAGCTACGCTGCCGGTGGCGCAGGAAAAAGTTACCATTGATGTTTCTACTAATACACAAAAGTTTTATAAAATAGTGATAGAAACACCGGGTAATTTTTTAAACCGCTGGGTGATAGTGAAATGATAACTTGATAGTTGTTGTATAAAGATGTAAAAGAGGTCAGCGATGACCTCTTTTATTATTTTGTAGATAAGTAGTTATAATCCTTCAATAATGTTTCTAAAAATTCATAAGCCGTAAGTGATGTTTGTACTTTCAAGTGACTTTTAATTTTTTCCGATGCGGTCAAAGCCATTTCGTAGTCTCGTTTTTTTGTAGATGTGTCCAGTATCGTTTTTATTACATTCAGGTCCCTGTCTGTTAATTGCATTACCTGCGGAAATTGCGGTACGTAGTTATCATGCACCTCCTGGAAAACCGTTTCTTCAATATTTGATTTATTGTTGGTACGTATAACAATGGTATGTGCAAGCATATCGCCAATGCGTTGTCCTTTTTTAGATGTGGCAACCAGTATAGCATCTGTAAAAAGAAAACCCAGTAATAATAATATAATAAAAGCCGTGCCGGCACTATCCAATCCTATTCCTAATAAAACTTGTATTAACAAAATCAGGATACTAAAATCTGAAATACGCAGCAGCCAACGAATTAAGAACTGGCTTATGCCCGGTTTACCACCATTTTCATCTACAACTTTTAATTGTAAAATTTTTTTACCAATACTTTGCCCATTGGTAGTAATTTCCATTATCAGGTGGTAAAGCCCCAACGGTAGTAATAATAATAATTGTATGGCCCATAAGTTATACGATGCATCGTCACTATAGGTGTTTGAGTTATTAATAATGCCGCTGTAAATACGAGCCGCAATTATAAAATACAATATTTCAATAATCATGTCAATCACCAATGCAAAAAACCTTCGGTGTACTCCCGGTGCATCAAACTCAATATCAATATTAAAAGAAGTAGGTATCTTAATAACACTCATAAATCAACTTATGTTTGTAAAATACAATTTTATACGTTGTATTCTAAAAAATATCTATCAAGGCTTACAAATAGTAAAAAGATTTTATAATTAACCAGCCTTTTAAATTTTCCTGAAAAAGATATACAAAAAGTATTATTTTACAACCTGTATAAACTACCATTTTTGAGAGAAGCACTTTTTATTAAAAAAAATAAAGACCGTTGGCTAAAAAATCAGCATTTGCCGTCCGATGATCCGGACGAAATGGCAAAAGATTTTACGCAATTGGTAGATGATTTAGCTTACGCAAAAACCTTTTACCCCTCAGGTAAAGTAACCGGGTATTTAAATAAACAGGCTTCCAGCATTTACTTAGGTATTTATAAAAACAGAGTAGAGGAAACCAACAGGTTGGTACGTTTCTGGAAATACGATATGCCCCTCACCATTGCCAAACATTATAAAACCATGTTGTTGGCTTTGTTTATTTTTTTGTTATTTTTTGGCTTGGGTTATTTTCTTTCTGCTAAAGATGAAACCGTAACCCGTATGGTGTTAGGCGATAGTTATGTAGACATGACCATTGATAATATTGAGAAAGGAAATCCTTTTGGCGTTTATGAAAAAGGCAATCCCTTTTTAAGTTGGTTGGGTATCATGATTAATAATATCAAAGTATCCTTAATGGCTTATGCTTCCGGACTAGTTTGTGGCATTCCCACTATTTATATTCTGGCCAGCAATAGCTTTATGGTGGGTGTTTTCGATGAACTGTTCGCATCACAAGGTCTTGGTCTGGATTTTTGGTTGGTAGTTTTTGTACACGGCACTTTAGAAATTACCGCTATCATTATAGCGGCAGGTGCAGGTCTTATACTAGGAAAAAGTTTTTTATTTCCCGGTACATTAAGTCGCATGGCAGCTTTCAGACAAGGTGCAAAAGATGGGGTGAAAATAATTGTAGGTTTGTTACCGGTATTCGCTTTAGCCGCTTTTTTCGAAGGCTTAATTACTCGTTTATATAACGATCTGTCTATTTTAACCACATTAGTAACATCATTGTCCATCGTATTTGTTATATGGTATTTTATTATTTATCCCATCAAAGTGCATCGCCGTTTTAGTAAATTAGTAACTGTACAAACCAAACCATTAATACCGTAGCCGTTGCAATACTTACAATTTTTATTTTTTGGGTTATCAGCTGCATTGCTACTATCAGCTTTTGTTGCGTCGCACACTTGTGCACCTGTAACTTTACTCACCATTGTGCAAGGTGCACTCCGATTCATCGGCGGCGCTGCATTAACACAGATGAGCATTATGTTAGTGCAAATATTCTATGCCAGTTTTTTTTATAGTATAAGGATTTTTAAAGCCCCTCTTTCGGAGGGGTTTGGGGAGGCACTATTGGGCATTATGCAGGTAACAAAAAAGATGGCGAGGGTGCGTATAAGCACATTTAAAACTGCATGTCTATTGTTAGTGTTGTTTTCAACTACTTATACGCATGCACAAACGGCCGATACGGTTAAGAAAGAAATTCGTATATCAGAAATTTTAACGGAAGAAGATATTATAGAACCACCATCGGCCCAGGAAGATGTGTACGATGAAGAAGTGACTGACGATAAGTATAAAAAAATACATAATAATTTTAGTTCCATCTATTTTAATGATTCTGTAGGCAGGTCATTAAATCAACGTAACATTTCATCCACAGTAAAAGATTCTTTTTTAAACCAAAGCGATTTTTGGTATGTAAATTATAAAGAAAAAGAAAAGAAAACTTCAGGTAATAGTTCCCACTCGGGAGGGTTAAGTAGTATATCATGGCTAGGTACTTTTTTATGGATAGTTATAATAGTTGGCTTTCTTATTTTTATAGCATGGTGGTACACCACAAATGGACAAGGTGCTTTATTTCGTCGTACGCCTAAAAACTTTGCTACCGCTAATGAACTGCATGATATACCTGAAGATATATTTGCCATTAATTATGCCGCAGCTATTAACCGGGCAGTAACGAATAATGATTATCGGTTGGCTATACGTTTAATGTATTTGCAAATATTGGCCAATATGCATAACCGAAATATTATTAATTATAAACAGGATGCAACCAACTTCGATTACCTGACCCAATTACATCAAACAGGTTATTATCCTGCTTTCTTTAAAGTTACCCGTCATTACGAGTATGCTTGGTATGGTTTATTTCCTGTAAGTAAACAGGTATTTGAAGTAATTAAACAAGATGTAGAAGCCCTTAACCAAAAGATAAATTACCGTTGAAAAAAACTATACCATATTGGTTATTGGGCATTGTGATTGTTGCTGTGTTTGTACTGGTGTTTAAAGACGGCTGCAATAGCAATAACGATGGTAAACGATTTGATGAACGTGTAACATTACGCAAACGTGATAAAATTCCGTATGGCAGTTTTGTGGCACATAGCCAGCTAAGCAAATTATTTCCGGTTGCAAAAATAACTACCTCCGCTGAAGAACCGGGTTTTTGGGAACAACTGGATGATACCGAGGATAAGCAAGCGCTTATTATTGTGGCACCGTATTTTATGGCCGATGAATATGAAGTAAAACAATTAATTCGTTTTGCCGAGGCCGGTAACGATGTATTTATTTCATCATTCGAGTTCAGTCATTATGCCGAAGATATTTTTAAATGCAAAAATCGCTTATCCGAAAAAGTAAGTTCATCTAAAAATACAAGTCAGGCTACATTGGTTACACCACCTTTTAATGGTAATACAAAATTCAAATACAATGGTCGCCGGTTCGATACACATTTTACCAGATACGATAGCAGTTTTACTACCGTATTAGGTTATGGTTCCAGCGGTGAGCCTAATTTTATGGCAATAGCGGCAGGCAAAGGCAATATTTACCTGCATAGTGCACCACTGGCTTTTTCTAATCATTTTTTATTGCAGGATAGTAACTTAAACTATATGTCTGCTGCTTTATCGGTTATACCAGCTAAAACAAAAAAAGTAGTATGGGATGAGTATTACCTTACAAAGGATCAATTAACAAAAAACAGTAATAATAAAGATGATAGTCCGGGTTTTTTAAGTGCAATTATGAAGTATCCTGGTATTTCTACCGGTTTAACACTTGGAGCTTTATTGTTGGCTTTATATGTGTTGTTGGGAATGCGTCGTAAACAAAGAACTATACCCGTTATGGAAAAGCCAAAGAACGATTCGCTGGATTTTGTAAAAACCATTGGCAGGCTATATTACGGTAAGGGGAACCATACAAACCTGGCCCATAAAATGGCGGCTTATTTTCTGGAACATTTGCGTAGTAATTATAAATTAGCCACTAACCAGTTAAGCGACGAATTTGTGCAGAAAGTACATACCAAAACGGATGTGCCTAAAGAAGAAATTTTACATATTGTTACAGTAATAAATAACTTAAGGGCCGGCATGCATATTAATGCACAGTCCTTGCAACAGTTTTATTTATTACTGGAAGCATTTTATAAAAAAGCTTAAATAATTATCCAATTTGAAAATTAGATAATTTGCTAATGATGTTGACGCTACGGGGCGTATTACGAACCGTAAAACAGTTATTGTTGTTTGTAAATCACGCAATAACAGTAACTAAAATCATGATTCGGTTTTTACAAATTATAAAAAGGGTTTTGGAGACCTTTAAAAATTATGGAAGAACAAATTTTTGAACAACGTACCGATTTATCGGGATTAAGTAACGCTGTATTAAATATACAGGCTGAAATAAAAAAAGTAATTGTTGGCCAGGATGAAATGGTTAAACTATTAATTGCGGCATTGCTGGCCGATGGACATGTATTGATTGAAGGAGTACCCGGTGTAGCCAAAACCATGAGTGCTAAACTGGTGGCCCGTTGTGTAGATGCCCGTTTTTCACGTATACAGTTTACGCCCGACTTAATGCCGTCGGATGTAATAGGTACGCCGGTATTTAATCCCCGTGAGTCAAGTTTTGATTTTAAACAAGGCCCCATTTTTAGCAATCTTGTATTGGTAGATGAAATTAACCGGGCTCCTGCAAAAACACAGTCTGCATTGCT
Source organism: Chitinophagaceae bacterium UBA4857 (assembly GCA_002399735.1). Classification (GTDB taxonomy): domain Bacteria; phylum Bacteroidota; class Bacteroidia; order Chitinophagales; family Chitinophagaceae; genus Terrimonas. The sequence continues at coordinate 58,754 of DHEF01000017.1, read as the reverse complement.
GGAAGTAATGGAAGAAAAACAGGTGACTGTTGATGGTAACACTTACAATATGGCGCCACCTTTTATGGTCATTGCTACACAAAATCCGGTAGAACAAGAGGGTACATATCGTTTACCCGAGGCTCAACTGGACCGTTTTTTATTTAAAATTGTAGTTCCTTATCCCAACGAGAACGAAGAACTGTCTATCTTAAATAAATTTCACCAGTTAGGTAATACCATTGCCGACTCTATTATTAATATTGTTTTACCCGGCTCACAAATTGTAAGCCTGCGTGAGCAGATAAAGTTGCAATTAATAGAAGAAAAGTTATTGGCATTTATTGCTAAACTGGTACACCAAACACGTAACCATAAATCAATTTATCTCGGTGCTTCGCCCAGGGCTTCCTTAGCTATTATGAATGCATCCAAAGCAATAGCCGCTATGCAGGGCCGTGATTTTGTAACACCTGAAGATATATTACAGGTTGCCGTGCCGGTACTACGCCACCGTATTATTCTGGCACCAGATAAAGAGATGGAAGGTATTACAGAAGAAGAAGTAATAAAACAAATAATAAACGGATTAGATGTTCCCCGCTAATTAATATATGCTGCAATCATTTTACATACGTAATAGCTTTTTTATAGTGGGGGCCATAGCGGCAACCCTGTATTTTATCAGCTATTTTGTACCGGTACTAGCCCAACTGGCAAATATAATTTTGCTGTTATTGTTGTTGGCTGTACTGATAGATGCATTGTTGCTGTATAGTAAAAAAGGTATTGTTGCACATAGAAATGTGAGCAACCGTTTAAGTATTGGCGATGATAATAAAATAGACTTGATTGTAAAAAACAATTATGGTTTTAAAACAACTGTTTCTATTATTGATGAAATTCCGGTACAGTTTCAGTTGCGTAACTGGCGGGTTAAAATGCAGTTAAGTGGCAATGAAGAAAAGGTGTACCAATACCATTTAAAACCATTAAGCCGTGGCGAATATGAATTTAACAACATTAACCTGTTTGTAAATGGCGTATTAGGGTTGGTACAACGGAAATATGTTTTTAATGAGCAACAAACAACAAAAGTATATCCATCGTACCTGCAAATGCGTAAATACCAGTTACTGGCAGTTACCAATAAATTACAGGAAGCCGGAGTAAGGCGCATGCGCCGTTTGGGGCATAGCATGGAGTTTGAACAGATTAAAGATTATGTACCCGGCGATGATTACCGTACTATTAACTGGAAAGCAACCGGCCGTAAAGGCAACCTGATGGTGAATAACTTTACCGATGAACGCAGCCAGCAGATATACTGTGTAGTAAATAAAGGCAGGGTAATGAAAATGCCTTTTGAAGGCCTTACTTTATTGGATTATGCCATTAATGCATCGTTGGTATTAAGTAATGTAGCATTGGCCCGGCAGGATAGAGCAGGACTTATAACCTTTGCGGAAACCCTGGACTCATTTGTACTGGCCGATAAAAAAACTACGCAGATGAACCTTGTACTTGAAACTTTGTACAAACAGGAAACCCGTTTTTTAGAAGCCGACTTTGAAAAGTTATATGGCGTAATAAGGCACCGTATTACCAACCGTAGTTTGTTGGTATTGTTTACCAATTTTGAATCGGTTGAAAGTTTGCAACGAGAAATGCCCGCCTTAAAAAAAATGGCCCATTACCATTTATTGGTGGTGGTGTTTTTTGAAAACACCGAGCTTAAAAAAGTAATGGATAATAAGGCAGATAACATGGAAGATATTTACATAAAAACCATTGCCGAAAAATTTGCTTTTGAAAAAAAACTAATGGTGAAAGAGCTGCAACAAAACGGCATTTTATCTATACTTACCACACCACAAAACTTAACTGTTAACACCTTAAACAAATATATAGACCTGAAAACAAGAGGAGCTATTTAATATTATTGTACATTCGGCTCAATATTATTAAACCAAACTAGCACATGAAGTATTATAAGGTTAAACCTTCTGATTATTATAACCATACCAGAGCTAATCTGTTAGAGCTAATTATTAATACCCCAAAAACAGCCCTGGATGTGGGTTGTGGAGAAGGTTCGTTTGCTGTGTTAGTAAAAGAAAAGTATAAAGCAGAAACCTGGGGCATTGAGTATGTTGCCGAGCAAGCCGCTAAAGCCGGCAAAAAATTAGATAAAGCCTTTGCAGGACCATGCGAGGAGCATATACCCAACTTACCTGATAATTATTTTGATGTTATTTTTTTTAATGATGTGCTGGAACATTTAGTGGATCCTTACTCTGTATTGGAAGATATACGCAGCAAACTGGCACCGGGTGGTATTGTTATAGCCTCTATACCTAATGTGCGTTATTACAAAAACATGGCTAACCTGTTATTTACAAAAGACTGGAAGTACCAAAGCCATGGCATAATGGATAAAACGCATTTACGCTTTTTTACCAAAAAGAGCATGATTAGAATGTTTGACGAAGCCGGGTATGAGTGTAAAAAAGTGGTGGGTTTGGGTAAATCCCGATCGCTTAAATACATTCCTTTTGCTTTGCTAACCTTGTTTACACAAGGCGATGCCCGCTATGGCGGATACGGCATTGTAGCTACATCAAAATAAAAAGACTTTAATTATTGCCGGACTCCCGGGTGAGGGATAGCAGCGGCATCCTTTTGTGAAGCGTGGGGCAATGGCAGCGCAGGGCAAAAGATATAGCGGATAGCCCGACCCTGCATGTGTTGATACTCAGTTATTAATGCTACTAAGTATGCAGGGGCACCCCATAATTTTCCTCTAAGCAACTACTGCTCAAAACCTTAGTCCAAATTGTTGTTTTGGGGTGTTTAATACCCCTTATTTTGTTGTACCTTTGCGCCTTCTTAATAAGGCCTGCGGGCTTTTGAACAGTTAAAATAAAATAAAGCGCAATATGCTAAGTGTTAAAGACCTTAAACTGGCTTACGGTAAAAGGGTATTGTTTGAAGAGGTAAACCTGAATTTTACAAAAGGCAATTGTTATGGTATTATTGGAGCCAATGGTGCCGGTAAAAGTACTTTTGTTAAAATTTTGAGTGGCGAAATTGAACCCAATAAAGGCAGTGTAACGGTTAGCCCCGGCGAACGTATTGCTGTATTAAAACAAAATCAGTTTGAGTTTGATGAGCAAACGGTAATTAATACCGTGATGATGGGCCATAAAAAAATGTGGGATGTAATGCATGCCAAAGATGCTATTTACAATAACCCCGATGCTACGGAAGATGATTACATGGAAGCCGGTGAAATGGAAGCCGAGTTTGGCGAAATGGGTGGTTATACGGCCGAAAGTGATGCGGCTACATTAATTAGCGGTCTGGGTGTTAAAGAAGAGTATCACCACAGTTTAATGAAGGACATTCCGGCTAACCTTAAAGTGCGTGTGTTACTGGCACAATCTATTTTTGGTAATCCTGATATTTTGTTACTGGATGAGCCTACCAATGGTCTGGATATTGAAACAATTGGTTGGTTAGAAAACTTTTTGGCCGACTATGAAAACATTGTACTGGTAGTAAGCCATGACCGTCACTTTTTAGATGCCGTGTGTACGCATGTTGCGGATGTGGATCGTCAGAAAATAAAAATATTTACGGGCAACTATAGCTTTTGGTACCAGAGCTCGCAGTTAATGGCCCGCCAGATAAACGATAAAAATAAAAAGACGGAAGAGAAGCGCCAGGCGCTTGTTGATTTCATTGCCCGCTTTAGCGCCAATGCATCGAAAAGTAAACAAGCAACCAGCCGTAAAAAAGCGTTGGAAAAATTATCTATCGAAGAAATTGAACCGAGTTACAGAAAGTATCCCGGCATTATATTTCAACCATTGCGTGAGGTAGGTAACCAAATTTTAAACATTGAAAAATTAGGTAAAATAGTTGATGGACGTCCTTTGTTTAAAGATGTTACTTTCTCCGTAAACAAAAACGATAAAATTGCATTTTTAAGTCGTGACCCATTAGCCGTTACCAGCTTTTTTAATATTGTTAATGGCGAAGCTACTGCCGACAGCGGTACATACGAATGGGGCACAACCATTACCAATGCTTATTTACCACAGGATAACAGCAAGTATTTTGAAACACCTTTAAACCTGATGGATTGGTTAAGGCAGTTTGTACCACCACATATTACCGATGTGGATGAACCTTTTTTACGTGGGTTTTTAGGCAAAATGTTGTTTAGCGGCGATGATGTAATGAAGATGACCAATGTATTAAGCGGTGGTGAAAAAGTACGTTGTATGCTTAGTCGTATGATGTTGCAAAACCCCAACTGTATTATGTTGGATCAACCAACCGACCACCTTGATCTCGAAAGTATTCAAAGCTTTAACGAACAATGTACCGAGTATAAAGGCGTGGTACTGTTTACCAGTCATGACCATACTTTTGTACAAACGGTTGCCAATCGTATTATTGAGTTAACGCCTAAAGGAATTATAGACAGGTTAATGACCTTTGATGAATACCTGGAAGACGAGCGTGTAAAAACGCTTAGAGAGGAGATGTATAGTTAATAAAATGAATGTGATGACAAAATTTGGGAACGTGTAAAAACTTTTTATAACTTAGCTAAACAGTCATCATCATCCAAGAATATTGTACCAGCATCCTACCTTTTGCCTGTTAATCTGCCGGGAAAGACACATGATCCGGGCCGGCGGTATGTCAGTAAACTGATATTCGGGCTGAAGCCAAAATTAATCTTATTAATCCCGTAGCTTTTATTAGTTATGGGATTTTTTTATGTAGTCATCAGTAGTACTACTATCATCGTCTGTTGCGATCCGATAGGATCGGGATTTAATTTATTTCCTGTGGAAATGAATTAAATACTCACTCTTCAACGTCCGGTAATTCTATTCAGCATTATGCAAAAGCAAAAATATAGACAACAAGCTTTATGCGTTATGCTTTTAGCTTTCCGCTTTTTCGTATTTTCAACCCTTAAACACATTGTATGCAAGCAGTAATTGTAACCGGTACTTCAGGCAATTTAGGTAAGGCCGTAGCGCAAAAGTTTTTTCAGGAAAAATACTATGTATTTGGTACCGTGCGTAAAAGCGATGCTTTTGCTATAGCAAAAGGCGGTGTTATTTGGGAGGATGTAATAGTTGACCTGACAGATGAAACCGCCGCCGGGACTTTTATGAAAACTACCTTACGGAAAAACAAAAATATACACGCAGCCGTATTAACTGTTGGTGGTTTTGCAATGGGTAGTATAAATAAAACCACACCAGCTGATATACAAAAAATGTTTCAGTTTAATTTTTTTACCGCTTTCAATATTGCCCAACCCATCTGGCAGCACATGATGAAAAGTGGTAAGGGGCGTTTATATTTAATAGGCGCTTTACCTGGCGATGATACGCTTAAGAGCAAGGATATGGTAGCTTACGGGTTATCAAAATCTTTGTTGTTTCAATTAGCTAATATTTTAAATGCTGCTAACGAAAACAAAGATGTAATTACCAAAGTGATAGTGCCCAACATTATTAATACGCCGGAAAATAAAAAAGCAATGCCTGATGCCGATACCTCAAAATGGACTAATCCGGAGGCCATTGCCGATATAATATATACGGATAGTATAAATGCCATTGATGATGGTAAAAGAAAAATATATGTGTAATGGTAATTGCTATTCAGGAGTAAAGTGCTCTTTGCCGCTCTCTCATCAACAAAATGGAGGCCTATTTTGAAAGGACAGAAGCTTGTGAGGCTGAGCCTGACGAAGTCCATTGAGAATTTTGATTGTCCTGCGTAGCCTTTCTTTCGTCAAGCCCAGGGCGACATTTATTTTCAACTTGTTAAACTATACTACCCGCCTTGACATTCTGGCTTTATATTTGCAATTTTGTGTACAAAGCACTGTAATTACAGTGTTTACCCGCCTAAACCACCAATAGTAGCATCAGCTGTTTTTAATAATAGCGGTGTTAATCACCCAAAAAATTATATTGAATAATGAATAAGCGGTTAAAAAAAGTACTAAAAATTTCAGGCATTAGTTTATTGGTTTTGCTGGCCTTGGCATTCATCATTCCCATTGTTTTTAAAAAACAAATTACCAACCTGGTTAAAAAGGAAATTAATAAAGCCTTAACCGCTAAGGTTGATTTTAAAGATGCAAGCCTTTCGCTTTTTCGGCATTTTCCTCGTGTTGCTATTAGTGTCAGCAATATTAGTATTGTAGGTAACGAAACGTTTACCGGCGATACCTTATTGGCCGCCAAGTCAATTGATGTATCGGCTAATCTTATCAGCATTATTAAAGGCGAGGACATCAAAGTAGGTGGAGTGTATTTAGAATCGCCACGTATAATGGCCAAAGTAAATAAAGATGGCCAACCCAATTGGGATATTGTACGTAGCGATGGTGATACAACCAATTTGAATGAAGCGGATACAGCATCTTCACCTTTCTCCTTACAGTTAAAAGAATATGCCATCAATGATGGGTATATAAAATATTCGGATGATGCCGGCGGTATGTATGCCGAAATTGTAGGGCTAAACCATAAAGGTAGTGGTAATTTTAACCAGGATGCGTTTACATTATTTACCGACACAAAAACCGATGCCGTAAACTTTACTTATGCCGGCATACCTTACCTGGTTAATACAAAAACAGAAATTGATGCAGATATTGCCATTGAAAGCAGTAATAATAAATACAGCTTTAAAACAGATGATATTGCATTGAATAACCTGAAACTTTCTGCCGGTGGTTTTATACAATTGGTAAATGATAGTACCTATAATATGGACATTAACTTTAAAACGCCATCAAATGAGTTTAAAGATATTCTTTCATTAATACCTGCTATTTATAAAACTGATTTTAATACAATTAAAACCGATGGTAAAGCAGCTTTTGAAGGATTTGCAAAAGGAACTTATAGTCCTACTCAACTGCCGGCTTACGATGTAAAATTGAATGTAACCGATGGTTCTTTTCAATATCCTGATTTACCTAAACCTGTAAAAAATATTCAAATAGCTTTACACGCCAGCAATCCCGATGGACAATTAGATAATACGGTGATTGATTTATCAAAGGGACATTTGGAAATGGATAATGCTCCGTTTGATTTCAGGTTTTTATTAAAACAGCCCGAGACAGTACAATACATTGATGCTGCCGCAAAAGGTAATCTGGATTTAGCACAGCTTAGTCAGTTTATTAAACTGGAAGGCAATACAAAATTATCTGGTAAGGTAAATGCTGATATTTTTGCCAAAGGAGCCATGAAAGCATTAACTACGCAATCGGGTAATTTTTCAGCAGGCGGCTTTTTAGATGTAGCTAATCTGTTTTATAGTTCATCAGATTTTCCACAACCTATAAGTAATGGCAATATGAAAATACAAATTGCCAATACAGGTGGAGTGGCGGATAATACCAATGTAAACATTACCAACGGGCATATACAGGTAGGGCAGGATCCAATCAATTTTAACCTGGATTTAAGCAATCCAATGACGGCTATAAATTTTAAAGGCAATGCAAAAGGCCGTTTTACATTAGATAATGTAAAACAGTTTGTAAGTTTTGACCCCGGCACTGTATTAACCGGTTTATTAAACGCCGATGTACAATTTGCCGGCAATAAAACGGCAATTGATAAAGGCGAATATGATAAAATCAATCTTGGTGGTAATGCATCGTTACAAAATGTAAGTTATACCAGTCCCGATTATCCAACAGGTGTTAAAGTGCCTGTGGTTGCAGTAACTTTTAATACGCAGAATGTCAATATAACTCAGTTAACGGCACAATACCTTGGCTCAAACTTTAATGCCACCGGCCTTATTAATAACCTTATTGGTTATGCAATAAAAGACGAACCTTTAAAAGGTTCGGTAAATGTAGCCGTAGATAAAATGAACCTGAACAAATGGATGGGTGATGATACACCTGCTGCGGAAGATCAGAAAACAGAAACGGCTTCTGCAACAACATCCGCTTTCGTAGTGCCGGGTAATTTAAACCTAACGCTACAAGCCAAAGCAGGTGAGGTTATGTATGATAAAGTGGCTTACAAAAATATTAATGGTCAGGTGAGCATTGCCGATCAGGCCATACGTTTACAACAACTACGTACCGAGGCATTGGACGGTGTAGTTACTTTAAACGGTTCTTACTCTACCAAGGTGGATAAAAAAGAACCGGATATTGCTATTAGCTACGATGTAAAAGATGTAGATATTCAAAAAACATTTTTAGCATTTAATACCGTACAAAAGTTAATGCCTATCGGACAATTTTTGGCCGGTAAACTTAATTCACAATTAACCATGACGGGTAACCTTACCAGTGGTATGATGCCTGATTTAAGTAGCCTTACAGGTAATGGTAACCTGTTATTATTAGAAGGTGCCTTACGAAAATTTGCGCCATTGGAAAAGCTGGCAAATACTTTACAGATAAAAGAACTACAATCCATTACTTTAAAAGATATTAAAAACAGTTTTGAATTTTCGCATGGTAAAGTATTTGTAAAACCATTTACCATTAAAGTACAGGATATTGAAATGCAGATTGGCGGCATGCACGGCATCGATCAAACTATTGATTATATCATTGCATTAAAAGTACCACGTAAGTATATAGGTAAAGAAGCAAACAATTTGGTGAACGGTTTAATTACACAAGCGTCTAACCGCGGTATTCCTATTAACAATAGCGAGTTTGTAAACCTGAATGTTAAAATGGGCGGCAGCTTAACCAACCCAACTATAAAAACCGATTTAAAAGAAGTAGCTGGCGATGCAATCAGTGATATGAAAGAGCAGGCAACAGAGTTTGCGCAAGCAAAAATTGATAGTGCTAAAGCCACTATTAAGGATTCTGTAAATGCTATAAAAAATCAGGTAGTAAAAGATTTAAAAGACGAAGCGCTGAAACAAATACTGGGTAATAAAGACACCGTTAAAAGCGGCGGTGTAAATGATACAAAAAAGGCTGCTGAAAAAACAGTAAAAAATACGCTGGATAAACTCTTAAATAAAAATAAGAAAACCCCGCCCGCCGATACTACTAAAAAAGATTAAATGACAAATGCCCCTCAAAATGAGGGGCATTTACTTTATAACGGTATAGCTTATTTCTTACATTCTCTCCGGCACTTTTACGCCTAATAATTGCATGGCGTTTGCAATTACACTTGCCGTTAACTGGCTTATTTGTAAGCGTAGGTGTTTTTTGATTTCATTCTCTGCTTTCAAAATTTTATACTCACTATCTGCATACATGCTGTTAAATACTTTTGCTACTTCAAATGCATATAACGCAATTAAAGAAGGGTTATGTTCTAATCCGGCTTGTAAAGCAATAACATCATATTGTTCTAATAATACCACTAAAGCTCTTTCCTTGGGTTGTAAGGCTGTAACTTCTTTCGTTAATTCTGCATTGGGATAAACCTCTCTCAACATACTTTTTATACGGGCATGGGTATACTGTATAAACGGTCCGGTAAAACCTTGAAACTCTATACTTTCTTCCGGATTAAAAATCATTTTCTTTTTAGGGTCAACTCGCAATAAGAAAAACTTTAAAGCGCCTAAACCAATTGTTTCATACAGTTCTTCTAATTCAGCTTGCGAAAAATCTTTAACCTTACCCAGTTCTTCTGTTTTAGCCTTTGCTACCTGTGCCATTTCATCCATAATATCATCCGCATCCACCACTGTACCTTCACGGCTTTTCATACGACCCGTAGGCAATTCCACCATGCCGTAACTTAAATGAAAAATACCATCAGCATAAGGTTTGCCTAACTTTTGCAAAATTAGCTTCAACACTTTCATGTGGTAGTTTTGCTCATCGGCAATTACATAACTGCTTTCGTCGTACTTAAAGTCATCATACTTTTCTTGTGCCAGGCCAAGGTCCTGAGTAATGTAAACAGATGTACCGTTTCCACGCAATAATAATTTTTCATCCAATCCGTCAGGCGTTAAATCTACCCAGGTACTGTTGTCTTCTTTTTTATAAAATATACCTTGCTCCAAACCGGCTTCCACAAATTTTTTGCCCGGCAGGTAAGTTTCACTTTCATAATATGTTTTAGCAAAGTCGGCACCAATACGGTTATATGTAGCATCAAAACCTTCGTACACCCAACCGTTCATTTTTTTCCAAAGCGTTAATACTTCTTCGTTGCCCGCTTCCCATTGTTGCAGCATTTCTCTGGCTTCCTGCATAATAGGCGTTTGGTTACGGCCAATTTCTTTTATATCATCTTTAATTTTATCCTGCTTTTCTTGCTCTGTTGCTTTAGCTAATGCAGCAGTTAATTTTTCTAATTGTGTAGTGGTCGCATCATTAAAGCCGCTAATATCTCCGGCAATAATTTTATCAATTATGGGTTGAGCCTGCGCCTTTAATTCGTTTTCAAATAAAACATAATAGTGGCCCACAAAGTGATCGCCTTTCATATTGCTGCTTTGTGGTGTGGCACCGTTCGCCAGTTTTTTCCAGGCCAACATGGATTTACAAATGTGTATGCCCCGGTCGTTAACAATACATGTTTTCACTACATCGTGGCCGCAATGGTGTAAAATTTGCGCCATGCTCCAGCCTAAAAAAATATTTCTTAAATGGCCTAAGTGTAAAGGTTTATTAGTATTTGGCGATGCATATTCCAATACTATTTTCTTTGCTTTTGCTTGTGGTATAGTAAATGTGCTTTTGGTATAATTATTTTGCAGGTAGTTAATCCAGTAAGCATCCGTTACCACCAGGTTTAAAAAACCTTTTATAACATTAAAGCCGGTATACATTTCCGGAAATTGTTGCACCATATTTTCGCCTAACAATGCGCCAATTTGTTCCGGCGATTTGCGTAATTGTTTTACAAACGAAAATAAAACCAGGGTATAATCGCCTTCAAATTCGGGTTTAGTCAGGTTAACAGTTAATAAGTCGTAACCAACTTCCTGTTCAAAAACATTTTTTATAGCTAGTTGCGCATGCTCTTTTATCTGGTCTACAATATTCATCCTTCGGTAATTTGGCGCAAAAATACGGAAACCGTTTTTAACCCCCAGTTTCCTATGTGGAGTTTTGAGTCGCTTATTGATTGAAATTTAATTTTTGCACCAACGTCCTTCCCTTGATCATCTTTTGTTGTGTCACTCACTTGTACTGCAGTAATTCTATTGGGCAATGTGTAAGCGGCTGTGTTTTTGTGTAAACCCAATTGGCACATCACCAAATCTCCAAATCATCACATTGTATTTGCGTTAGGGATTGCAGCGGAAATCCTTTTTTGCCTTTAAAGGCAAAAAAGATTGGAGCGTAAAGCCCGACCCGCAGGGGGACGCCCAATTATTTTTATATAAAATGTATGAAATAACACTTTTTGTATATTATTTTTGGAGCTATACATGAAAAAGCTGATACATAGCGCAAGTAATTTTATCATCCCGATCATTGATTTTTTTTACCCGCCCTTTAAAAAAATCATGAACCTGCAGACTTTTAGGTATGCTGCCGCAGGCGGTGCCAACGCATTATTGGGGTTTATATTGTATGCGGTTAGTTACAAATACATCTTACAGGAGCAAGACTTGCATTTAGGTTTTTTTGCTTTTAAGGCACACGTAGCTGCGTTATTTTTTAGCTTTTGTGTTTGCTTTCCCATTGGGTTTTTTATGGCCCGGTATGTAATTTTTTCCGATTCAAACGTGCGCTGGGGTGTACAAATGGTGCGTTATTTAATGGTGTGGATTTTTAACCTGTTTTTAAATTACATATTACTGAAAGTGCTGGTTGAGCAGTTACATGTATATGCCATTTTTGCACAGATTATTACAACGGGTGTAGTAATAGTGGTAAGTTATTTAGCGCAACGAAATTTTTCTTTTAAAGTAACCAATCCTATTGCAGAAGATAAGGGTGATGTTACATTGTAAAATCTATTGACTCCACTTTTACTGCCAGGTCTCCATTACAATTTGCACGTACAATTAACTGGTTGCTCATGGGGTAAATAGCAATCAGTTCAACATTCTTTATTTTGCCTTCGGTGCGTACACCTTTTACCCACTCCTGGTTTAGTTGTGCATCAATAGTTTGTTTGGATGAATCGATTAATGTGCCTAAATCGTATTGGGCAAACTTCGTAATCTCGCTGGTGATACGTTTGTTAAATAACCAGTCTGCACCTTTTAGTAAAGCATCACGGGTTTTAATATCAAAGTCAATATCGGCGATTTCCAGTTTACGTGTTGCTTTATCATATACGGGTGTGCCTTTCATGTAAATGGTGCCTTTGTCGGTACCTGAAAATTTAACTTCCAGCAACAGCTTTTCTTTATCGGTACCAATTACTTTGCAGCTATTAAAAACAAAACGTTTTTTAATAATACCTTTTTTAAAAGCAAACTCCTGTCCTTTTATTTGCTGTGTAAGAATATTACTCAAGGAGTCATAATTTAAAATAGCATCGGTATAAATATTAAAACCTTTGTGGTCGGTGAATTTTGCAATATTGGGCACCCAGGATGTTTTGTCTTTTGGTTTGTCGAGCTGTACAACCGGTCTGGCCGATAAACCTAAATTGATGTGTAAGGAATCGCCTTTTACAAATAGCGAATTAACCCTTATTTTTTCAGGATTAACCTGTAACCAGCCCATGCCATAAACGCCAAAAGGTTTATTCAATAAATCCCACACTTGCTGAAACTGCGGTTTAAGGTCAATATTGCCAAAGTTTTTATCCAGTTCAGCTTTAGCTGCATCTAATTCGGCTGTTAAACCGCTTAATACTTGTTTGGTAATATCCTGGCCCCAAAAACAAACTTCACATTTGTCTAGAGGTTTTGGTGCATTGCGGTTAATGGTCAATTTTACTTTATAGTCTGGGTATAAGGTAAAGTAGTTGGTAAATGAAACGTTTACTTTTCTTTCGGGTTCATCAAAGCCACATTTACAAGCGGGTGTCCATGGTGAAACGGCGGTGCCGCTAATACATGCACGTGTAGAGCCAATAATTTTATAGTAACCGGTAAACCAAAGATTCATCATATTGTCTTTACCGTTTAGCTGCAGGTAACTTCTTCTAAAGCTGTATTTGTAACGGGTGTCGCAACCGGCCTGCACCCAATCGTTAGGGTAGTTGGGCGAAGTAAAAACCAGGTCAACGTTTTTTTCGGCCATAGCATACACCGGCTTAAGGCTAATTTGAATGGGTATATCAATCTCAGATAGGGGCAGGCTGTCTAAGTTATACTGGTTAACGGTTTGTTGCGGTTTTTCCGCTTCAATTGTTTGGGCAAAACTGCTTGTAATGGTAATTGAAAAAGCTATAAAAAAGAATACTACGTATTTCATAATGCTGTTTGTGAAAACTACTTCGTTTTCAGGATGCTAAAATAAGTAAAGCTTTGATAAGTAAATGTGAAATTGGAGGATAGAAGAATTTGGAAATTTGGTGATTTGGAGATTTGGCAATGGAGGAAACCCGGATTAAAAAAAGATTACTGCATAATGCTGAATAGAATTACTGAACGATGCAGTGAGTGACACAACAAAAGATGATCAAGGGAGGGACGTTGGTAACAAAAAAATAAACTAAATGGTTTTTATAAGATAGTACATCATTAAAAAGCATAAAATAATTTTTAACAACGAACCAAATAGAAAACCTACAAAAGAACCCCATGCTGCTTTTAAGGATTTTTGAGCCGTTTGTCCGGCAATGCTTTCGCCAATAAATGCACCAATAAAAGGGCCTGCCACTACACCAATTGGTCCCATCCAGAAAGCCAATAAAAAACCTAGTGTACAACCCCAAATACCATACTTGGTGCCACCAAATTTTTTTGTACCCCAGATGGGTATCATATAATCCAGGACCATCGAAACAATAATTACGGCAGCCCATATCCATAAAAACTGACTGCTAAATGGGTTTGGGTCTCGGAATTGTTGAATAAGTAAACCTATATAAGCAATAGGCGGCCCGGGTAATAAAGGAAGTATGCTGCCGGCGATGCCAGTAAGTATTAAAATAATACCGAGTGTTATCCATAACCATTCCATGGGATAAATGTATAACAGTTTTAATAAAAACAGTAAAATACCCTGAGTAGGGTAGTGTGTAAAAATAGCTGGTTATTATGTTTGATGCATTAAAAACCATTAAGTATGAAAAAAATGAACCGGTTATTATTTGTTGTTGGCCTTTGTATGTTGCTAACAGTTATAGGTTGTTCAAAATCAAATTTGGGCGGTGGCTTAGCAAAAGGTCAGTGTGAAATAACAGCTAGCTACAGCGGGGCTGCCAGTGGTGATTATAAATCGTTGGCAACATTAAGTACGGCCGTAAAAGTAGATCCGCTGATTGTACTAACCGCAGCAACTGCAAAATTACCGCCGCAAACCTGCCAGATTACATTTCCCGTAACATTGACCAAGGGCGTTCATGCCCAATCGGGTGGCACTGCAGGCGGCGTTACCATTTTATTAAGCGATGGTACAAACGGATATGCTATTGGTGGCGATGGTGCAACCGGTTTTACCGTTACCATTGATGAAATAAACGATAGTGAAATTAGAGGCAGCTTTAGCGGACAATTAGGCAACGATTCAAAAAAGACAAAAATTACCGTAACAAACGGAAAGTTTTCGGCTAAATATTAATAGTGGGAATGAACAGGTGAGAAAGCAGGCGCAAGCCTGCTTTTGCTGTTTATACAATTGCGTAATGTAGTTAGTATTGTTTTGGCGATAAGCCCTATCTTTACCCCTTTCAAAAACGCAAATTCATCCGCATGTTGCATTTAACAAAACCGCTTGCATTTATTGACTTAGAAACTACCGGTGTAAACCTGGGTACAGACCGAATTGTAGAGATAGCTATTGTAAAGATTTTACCTGATGGTACTAAAACGGTTAAACGTAAATTGATTAACCCTGAAATGGCTATTCCTAAAAGCTCATCTGATATTCATGGTATTACAGATGAGATGGTTAAAGACGCACCTACTTTTAAACAAGCAGCTCAGGAGTTAAAACAAATGCTGGATGGCTGCGACTTAGGGGGGTATAATTCAAACCGTTTTGATATTCCTTTATTAAATGAAGAGTTTTTGCGTGCCGGAGTTATTTTTGAAATGAAAGGCCGCAAAATGGTGGATGTTCAGAATATTTTTCATAAAATGGAACAGCGTACGCTTAGTGCCGCTTACAAATTTTATTGCAATAAAACATTGGAGAATGCCCACAGTGCCGAAGCAGATGCAACAGCTACTTACGAAATTTTATTAGCGCAGGTAGATCGTTACCCGGAATTAGGCAGAACACTGGAGAGTATTAATAAAACAATAGGCGAAGAAGTAATTGTTGATTTTGCCCGTAGGTTTATTATGGAAAATGGTGTGGAGATTTTTAACTTTGGCAAGTACAAAGGTAAATCGGTAGCTGAAGTGCTTACCAGTGAACCGCAATATTATGATTGGATGATGCGTGGCGATTTTCCGCAAAATACCAAGCAAAAACTTACGGAGATTTTTACACGCATTAAGCTGAAAAAGGGGTAAAGAAAAACTCATTTACAATATGAGGCTTCTGAAAAAATATCCATTTTTTATTTTAACCCTACCCTTGTTTTTTATTGTACATGGTGCAGTAGAAAACAAAGGGCAGATACCTTTGGGGGATGGACTGATATTATGGGCTACCTATATTTTGACGTCTGCAATTTTGGTGGGTTTGTTTTACGGGCTGTTTAAAAGTCTGCATAAAGCAGCATTAGCCGTATTCGTGTTAATGAGCTTTCATCTTTTTTTTGGCGCTTTACATGATTGGTTAAAGCAAGTAGTTATTTTTCCCATACTTACAAAGTACGTATTCATTTTGTCTCTCTTTTTGTTATTGCTGGTTGCTTTTCTGTGGTGGTTAAAAAAAAGTAAGCGGGTTGATAGAGGCATTTACTTTTTAAACCTGCTATTTGTTTTTTTAATAGTTATCGAAGGGGTCGGCTTTCTTTATAATTCCGTTTATGGGAAAAGTAAAGAGGAGAAGTTACACTTGAGGCAGGATATTACTGATTACATTAAGACTGCTAAAATACCGGACAGCATTAATAAGCCGGACATTTACATCACTATATTAGATGAATACGCTGGTAAGCAACAGCTTTCAGAAGGTTATAATTATGACAACAGCCCTTTTATAAATAACTTGCTACAAAGAGGTTTTCAGGTGTCTGATGGTAGTATCTCTAACTACAATGCAACAATTTATTCAACCTCTTCACTTTTTTCGGCTCAGTTTATGGATTCAGCTCATGTGGCCAATAGTGCAATGGGTTTTAATCATTCTCGTAAACTTATAAATGATAATCCTATAATTAGTTTTTTTGAAAATAATGGTTATCAGTTTTATAATCAGTCAATATTCCGGGTAAGAGATCAGGCTTCTCCTAACGTGGAAGGTTTTGTGCCGTCGAAAACAGATGTTATCACGCAAGCCACTTTGTTAAGCAGGTTAAGAAAAGATGTTTTTTTGAATATAGCCACCAGGTACAATATTGATTGGTACTTGAAGAAGGAAAAATATGCGGCCGGGAAGAATAATAAAATGGCGGCAGACGAAACCTTAGCCATATCAAATATGGAGAGCAGTAAGCCTAAAATTGTTTATACCCATTTATTGATGCCGCATTATCCATATTATAATGATAGTACGGGAAGGGAGCTTACTTTTAGTGAGTTAAAAAAACAACAGTTCAATGATAAGAATGCCTATTTGTCTTACCTGAAATATACCAATAAAGTAGTGCTTAGTTATTTAGACTCATTGCTGGCAAATACAAAAAAACAAGCAATTATCATCTTGCTAAGTGATCATGGAAATCGTTATCTGCCCAACGAGAAAGAAAAGCTTTTATATTCTAATTTATTGTCTATTTATACTCCGCCAACTGTATCGTTTTTGTTAGCAGATAGTGTAAGCAATGTGAATGTTTTTCCTTTATTATTAAACAATATGTTTCATTTTAATTTGCCCCTACAGTCTAACAATATTTACAAATTTGCCTACTAAGTAATATTTTTTTTGTTTTTTCTTACATATTTACCTGATATTTATAGGATTGTATAGAAAAATTGTATGTATATGTTCATTGAAGAATTGGTTGAATAATTTTCAATTTGATCTCCAATTTTAACAGCGCTAAGCAAATTAATATACTATTTTTGTAGCAACTTTTTTACTGATTAGTACTTTGGAAAAAATAGTCATCATACCAACTTATAATGAAAAAGAGAATATTTCTAATATTCTGCATGCAATTTTTAACCTGCATGAAGGTTTTCACGTATTGGTAATTGACGATGGCTCTCCAGATGGTACTGCGGATATAGTTAAAACTTTACAGCACAAATTTCCCAACCAGCTTTTTTTAGAACAGCGTACCGGTAAACTGGGTTTGGGAACGGCATACATTCATGGTTTTAAATGGTGTATACATAATGGGTATGAGTTCATTTTTGAAATGGATGCCGATTTTTCACACAACCCCGCCGACCTTCCCCGATTGTATGATGCTTGTAAAAATCAGGGGGCTGATGTAGCTGTTGGTTCCAGGTATGTTAAGGGTGGTGGCGTGGTTAATTGGCCGGCCAACAGAATTATTCTTTCAAAAGGCGCTTCTTTTTACACCCGTGTTATAACCTGGATGCCTATTAAAGATGCTACCGCAGGTTTTGTTTGTTATAAAAGACAGGTTTTGGAAACCATTAATCTGGATGAAATACGCTTTGTAGGCTATGCATTCCAGATAGAAATGAAATTTGCAGCTTGGAAACTGGGTTTTAAAATAAAAGAAGTACCTATCATTTTTCAGGATCGTACTTATGGCGTTTCAAAAATGAATAAGGGTATAATTAAAGAAGGTATTTTAGGCGTAATAAGACTAAAATGGCAAAGTCATTTTAAAAACTACCGTAACAGGGTGGCCAATAATTCTATTGGTGACAACAGTGTTCGTTTTTCCCGCAAAAACAAAACGTACGCCCAAACCAAGTAAATTCTTTACTGGTTTTTAGTTTACGCTATTATCGGTTTTTGTTTTTTTGTTATCAGCTGTAGTAACACTGGTCATCGTCCCTTGCGTCGCACTCTTGTACTGCATAACTTTATTCGACTTTTTTAGTTAATGGTTATAGCAAAGAAATACTCACTATTCACAATTGACTATTCACTTTCAGCCTTTCATCTTTCGGTCTACCGAACTCTCCAACTATCGGACCTCCCTCTGCTGCACAAAGAACGGAACGATGAAAGGAGCGTCGCAAGGGACGATGATAGCAGCAATGAAGCCGGTCAACAAAATAACTATTCTAATATAGAGTTTTCTAAAGCCCCTCCTTCGGAGGGGTTGGGGAGGCATCAATCAGGGAACTGACGGCTGGTAACAAAATAAAAAAAGTGGCACACGAGCACCACTTTAAATTAAATGAGAATAGTTTTTCATTGTACTTGTATCAGGTAGTAATTACGTTTACCTTTTTGTACAAGAATGTATTTATCGTACAATAAATGGCTGTTGTTAATGGTTGTTAAAATATCATCGTTCTTTTGTCGGTTGATACTTACACCACCGCCTTGTACCATTTTTCGGGCTTCGCCTTTACTGGCAAACACACCGGTTTCGGCTAATAAGGTAACAATATTTACACCTTCGGTAATTTTAGCCGCTTCGTAATCGGCTTTTACAATACCTTCAATATTGTTTAAATCCTCTAAGGTTAATTCACTGTCATTATCTTTTTTAGCAAACAGTTTTTGTGTAGTGGCCACTGCCTGTTCGTATTTATCGCGGCCATGTACCAAGACGGTAACTTCTTCAGCCAGTTTTTTCTGTATTAGTCTGTCAGCCGGGTTTTGTTGGTGCCGGGAGCTTAATGTGTCTACTTCTTCTTTACTTAAAAAAGTAAAAATTTTAATCCAGTTAACAGCATCGGCATCACTGGCGTTTAACCAAAACTGATAAAACTGGTAAGGTGTAGTTCTTTCTTCATCTAACCACACATTACCCGATTCGGTTTTACCAAACTTGGTACCATCGGCTTTTTTAATAAGCGGGCAGGTAAAAGCAAAGGCTTCGTTGCCCGATTTTCGTCTAACCAGCTCGGTACCGGTGGTTATATTACCCCATTGGTCGCTCCCTCCCATTTGTAATTTACAATCTTTATTTGCGTTAAGCCAGTAGTAATCATAGCCTTGCATCAATTGGTAAGCAAATTCAGTATAACTAATACCCACTTCGCCTTCAAAACGTTTTTTTACGCTATCCTTGGCCATCATGTAGTTAACCGTAATATGTTTACCGGCATCACGTAAAAAATCGATAAAACTGATGGTTTTAAACCAAGTATAGTTATTTACAATTTCGGCAGCATTGGGTAGGGTGGTGTCAAAGTTTAAAAACCTTTCCAATTGAGCCTTTATACCAGCAACATTTTTTTCTAAAGTGTCTTCATCCAATAAGTTACGTTCTTCGCTTTTTCCACTTGGATCGCCAATCATACCGGTGGCACCACCAATTAAAGCAAGGGGTTTGTGCCCGGCTTTTTGTAAATGCATAAGTAAAAGGATGGGCACAAGGCTGCCAATATGCAGGCTGGTAGCAGTAGGGTCAAAACCAATATAACCAGTAGTAACCTCTTTTTTCAGTTGTTCTTCCGTTCCGGGCATAATATCCTGAATCATGCCCCGCCATCTTAATTCTTCAATGATATTCATTGTGTTATCTACTTTTTTTACAAAAGTACATTTTTCAATGGCCATATATAGGTAGTAAGAACAATATTTTTATAAGCATTTCGTTATCAGTACTTCGCCTTAGTGTGTAAAAATTACGCAGAAACATGCAAAAAATATTAGTTTTGCACGTTGATCTTGTAACCCTAACAGCTTTTTTTAATTGCTTATAAGAAAATTATCCGAATGAAGCTTCGCATAGTATACCTATACTTACTGCTACTATTAGTCTGTACCCAAACTCAGGCGCAGTTCAGAAAATACTCTAACGAATTTTTAAATATCGGTGCCGGGGCCCGTGGTTTGGCAATGGGGAGCTCGCAAGTAGCCAGCTCAGATGATGGTACTGCTGCTTATTGGAATCCAGCCGGATTAGCGAATATTAAGGACAACCCCCAAGTGAACTTAATGCACTCAGAATATTTTGCCGGCATTGGTAAATATGACTTTGTAAATGTGGCTATCCCATCGGCTAATAATAAAAGAACTGTGGCCATTACCGGTTTACGTTTTGCAGTAGATGATATTATGAACACTTTATTTTTAGTAGAACCGGATGGTACTATTAATTATAATAATATTCAGGAGTTTTCTTCTGCTGATTATGCTTTTTTATTATCGTTTGCTCAAAAAATAAAAGACACTGAAAAGAAAAAAATAAACTTTGGCTTAAATGCAAAAGTTATTCATCGTAATGTAGGGAAGTTTGCACGGGCCTGGGGTTTTGGATTAGATGCCGGACTACAAATTGTACAAAATAAATGGCGCTTTGGCGTTGTGGGCCGCGATATTACCAGCACTTTTAATACATGGGCATTCAGTTTTACTGAAAGAGAAAAAGAAGCCTTGTATTTAACCAATAATGACATTCCTGTTAAATCAACCGAAATGACTGCACCAAGATTAGTGCTTGGCATTGCCCGTGAATTTAATGTAAGCAAAAAAGTATCCTTATTGGCAGAAGTAAATACAGATGTGACTTTTGATGGTAAGAGAAATACCGTTATTGTGGGTGACCCTGTAAGTGTAGACCCTAAAATAGGCCTGGAATGTAATGTTAATGATGTGTTTTATATACGTGCCGGTATTAATAACTTTCAAAAAGCTTTGTCTGATGGAGATACTTTAAATCAGAAAAAAGTATGGATATACCAGCCTAGTGCAGGTGCCGGATTTAAAATTCAGAATGTAACTATAGATTATGCATTTGCTAATCTTGCCAACCAATCAAACCCCCTCTTTACACACGTTTTTTCGCTTAGGTTAAATCTTGCCGGTGATAAAAACAAGAAGAAGAAATAATATAATAAACGAACCTTTATGAAAAGAATTCTACTCTTTTTATTTGTTTTCACAGTGCTTAAAGCAGGGGCACAAACATATAATAACGAATGGATTGACTACTCTAAAACCTATTACAAACTTAAAGTAGCGGTAAGTGGTATGTACCGTATTAACCAGCCTGTATTAGCTGGCATTGGTTTGGCCGGCGCCGATGTAAATAATTTTCAGTTATGGCGAAACGGGGTTGAAATACCCATCTATACATCTGTACAAGCAGGTGTATTAGGTACTTCCGATTATATTGAGTTTTGGGGCGAGATGAATGACGGTAAACCCGATAATGCTTTATACAGACAGGCGGATTTTCAGATAAACGATAAATGGAGTTTACAAACCGATACAGCGGCTTACTTTTTAACCTTAAATCCCGGTGTCGCAAATAAAAGACTGGTTCCTGAACAAAGTGTTATACCTGGTGGAACTGTTGCGGAAAAATTTTTTATGCATACTGTTGGACAGTATTATAAAAACAAAAGACATGGCGGTTATTCTGCTCAAATCGAAAGTGATTATACCTATTCTTCTTCTTACGATCAGGCTGAAGGGTGGACGTCTGCTAACATTGGCAATGGGGCCAATGTAACTTATACTGCTGGTAGTTTATTTATGTCAAATGAAGTAGGTGCACCGGGTATAACTGTTAACCTTAATTTGGCTGGTGATGCCAATAAAACAAGAAGCTTTTCGGCAACTTTAAATGGCACTGAAATTTTTAACCGCAGCCTTAATTTCTATAATTATTTAAAACTTACAGGTGATTTTGATAAGTCATTAATTCCTTCCAATAGTGCTGCATTTGTAATTAAGAATAATACTGCGGAAGCTGGTACTGATAGAATGGTTATAGGTAAAATTGAGTTAACCTATCCAAGACAATTTAATTTTGGTGGTACCAGTGTGTTAAACTTTCCTTTCGAATTATCAGCATCATCAGCTAGCCGATATTTAGATATTACAGGATTCAGTAGTGCCGGGGGTATGCCAATTCTACTCGATTTAACTAATGGCAAACGCTACGCTGCTGCAACAAATAGTACCAACACCAGTTTTAAATATTATATTGAAGGGTCTGCCGTTACTGCAAAAATGGTATTAGTAGGCCAGGCGGCTACAAATGTTAGGTTAGTAACAGGAATTGAAAGAAGAGATTTTATTGATTATAAGGTTGCGGCAAACCAAGGGGATTATCTTATTATAAGTAATGAATTATTAAATACCAATTCATCATCTGGAACAAATCCTTTACAGGATTATAAGGCATATAGGAGTTCAGTTGCCGGAGGAGGATACAGAACCAATATTTACATGATTGATCAACTGGTAGATCAGTTTGCTTTTGGCATTAAAAAGCATCCATTATCTATCAGGAACTTTATACTGTGGTCAAGAGTAAATTTTGCGTTACCCTTAAAGAATATTTTGCTAATTGGCAGAGGAATGGAATATACCAGTTATAATGCTAATCAGTCAGCAGCTTCTGTTGAGACTTTGAATATGGTCCCAACATTTGGTACACCGGCATCGGATAATTTACTGACTGCCAACCCGGGTCGATCAATTCCTTTAACGCCAATTGGCCGCTTATCCGTTATTAATACTGATGAGGTAGCTGTTTATTTGAATAAATTAAAACAATATGAACAGTGGTATAGCTATAACTCATCAACAATTGCTGATAAGGCATGGATGAAAAATGTGGTGCATGTAGTAGGAGCAGGGTCTGTTGATTTGACTAATTTATTAACCGGTTCTTTAAATAATCATGCTCGTATTATTCAGGACTCTTTATATGCAGGTAAGGTTACATCGTTTGTTAAAAGCACAGCTGATGCGGTGCAACAATTAAGCAGTGCTCATCTGACAAAGCTTATGAATGAAGGGTTGGGGTTATTAACTTATTTTGGGCATTCGTCAGCTACAACATTGGAGTTTAATCTTGATAATCCAATGAATTATAATAATGTAGGCAAGTACCCGATTTTTAATGTATTAGGTTGTAATGCGGGAAGTTTTTTTGGCTACAGTGTCCCTAGGTTAACAGCACATGAAACTTTATCAGAAAGATATGTATTAGCACCAGAAAGGGGTTCAATAGCATTTTTAGCCAGCACCCATTTTGGTATAGTTCACTATCTGGATATATATAATCAAAACCATTACACTGCATTGTCCAGAACAAAGTATGGTGCTACACTTGGGGAAATATTAGATGAGGGGATACAGCGTATGTTTAGTGTATTAACGGAAAATGACTTTTATGCTCGTTTTCAATGTGAGCAGTATACTTTACATGGCGATCCGGCCATTAAGTATTATGCAGCCGAAAAGCCGGATTATGCGATTGAAGACCAATTGGTTAAAGTTAGTCCGAATTTTGTGTCACTTGCTGAAACGCAGTATAACTTATCTTTCGCTTATAATAATATTGGGAAAGCTATAAAAGATAGTATTACCATTGAGGTCAAAAGAACATTACCTGATTTAACCACAGATATATTATTGTCTAAACGTGTCTTGTTTACAACTTTTCAAGACTCTATTTCTATAAATGTACCCATTGTTCAATCAAGAGATAAGGGTATTCATAAAATAACGATAACACTTGATGCTAAAAATGAGGTGGATGAACTTTACGAATCTAACAATTCCATTACAAAAGAAGTTCATATTTATGAAGATGAGGCCCGGCCGGTGTATCCTGAAAATTTATCTATTGTTAACAAACAGGATATAAAACTTATCATGTCGTCGGCTAATCCATTTGCTTCATCAAGGCAGTACGTTGTGGAGGTTGATACGACAGAGATGTTTAATTCCCCTTTGAAAGCGGTAAGAAATATTAGCTCTACCGGTGGTGTGTTTGATGTAGATATGCCTTTAACACTGGCTGATGGAAGCGTTTACTATTGGCGTGTTTCACCGCAACCAGAGGATGGACAATGGAAATGGAATACCAGTTCTTTTATTTACTTACCTAATAGTGATATCGGTTTTAATCAGTCACATTTATACCAACAGTTTAAAAGTGATTATAACAGAATTCATTTAGACTCAACTGATAGAAGGTTAGATTTTAATTATACTAACAGGGGGATATTTATTCGTAATGGTGTTTTTTTACCCCCTTACACACAAGCTAGTGGTTTTTCAGTTATTGTTGATGATGTAACAACATACCAAAGTGTTTGTGGGTGGTCTGGTATTATTTTTAATGTGTTGGACTCTATCAGCTTAAAAGCATGGTTGAATAATGATGCAACTAATGGTATTGTTCCTGGCAGGTTCGGTAGTGATGATGTTTGCGGAGTAAACAGAAACTGGAACTTTCAATACAATATTTTACAGCCTGCAAAGAGAAAAAGTGTTGTAGAGTTTATGGACAATGTAATACCTGATGGTGCTTATGTTGTGGTAAAAAACATTTCGAATCATATTGCAAATACTAATACTTATGCTTCAGATTGGCAAAATGATGCGAGCTTTATGGGACCAGGTAATACAATGTATCATAGGTTAAAAGAAAACGGTTTTGCAACCATTGATTCTTTTGACAGGCCAAGAGCTTTTATTTTTATTTATCGTAAAAACAGGCCAGATTTTACTCCTTTGTATGTTTTCAGCCAGGGAACAACTGACCCTATTACTTTGAATGTAAGCCTTCAAACGATAGACACACTTGGTCATATTACCTCTCCAAAATTTGGGCCGGCTAAAGGATGGAAACGTTTGTATTGGAACGGACAAATTGCCGATAACCAAACTAATGGTGATAGAGCAACGGTTGATGTAATTGGTATAAACAATGCAGGTGTTGAAGCAACTTTATTTAGCAATTTAGATGTTACACAACAAGATTTTGATGTTTCATCTGTTGATGCGAATGTATATCCCTACATGAAGTTAAGAATGGTTAATAGGGATTCAATTTATGCAACTCCATATCAACTAAATTACTGGCGTTTAACTTACGATCCTGTACCCGAGGGTGCCATTGCGCCAAATTTGTATTTGTCTAAAAAAGATACAGTTGACATTGGCGAGCCATTAAAATTAGGCATTGGATTTAAAAACGTTTCAGCCGTAGGTTTTAGCGATAGCTTAAAAGTTAAACTTACTGTAACGGATAAGAACAATGTTGAAAATATTATTCCTGTTCCTAAACAGGAAGATTTAAAAGCAGGCGCATTACTAAAATTAAATGTAGATATACCTACTCAAAATCTGTCTGGCGAAAACAGGTTATATGTAAACTTTAACCCCGATTTTGACCAGCCGGAAACATCGTTGTTTAACAACTTTGCTTTTACCGAGTTTTATGTAAGACCTGATAGTTTAAACCCAATAATGGATGTCACCTTCGATGGTGTGCATATACTTAACCGTGATATAATTTCTGCCAAACCAAACATCTTAATAAAGCTAAAAGATGATGCAAAATGGATGGTATTAGATCAGCAGGATATTGTATCGGTTAAGTTACGTTACCCGGATGGCACTATCAGGACTTTTGACTTTAACTCGGATACATTATTATTTACAGGAGCCGGTGTTGCACCTAACGATAATAATACAGCCACCATTACATTTAAACCGCACTTGCTGCAAGATGGCGAATATGAATTAATGGTAGCGGGTAAAGATAGAAGCGAAAATGTAGCTGGTAATATGGAATACAGGGTAGCGTTTCAGGTTATAAACAAACCAATGATATCCAATATGCTTAACTATCCTAATCCGTTTACTACATCTACCGCATTTGTATTTACGTTAACGGGTAGCGAAGTACCGCAAAATATTCGCATACAAATTTTAACCATTACGGGTAAAGTAGTACGTGAAATAACAAAAGACGAATTAGGCCCGTTACATATTGGTAACAACATTACACAGTTTAAGTGGGATGGGACCGACCAGTATGGGGCTAAGTTAGCAAACGGTGTTTACCTGTATCGTGTAATAACTAATCATCAGGGTAAATCTTTAGATAAATACAAGGCATCCGGCGATAATACGGACAAGTATTTTAATAAAGGCTATGGTAAAATGTACTTAATGCGATAGTGAATTTATAATGATTTTAAAAGGTCGGCAATAGCCGGCCTTTTTTGTTTGTAAAAAGTTTTATATGTTTGGGGTCTTCTTATCTAATACCTGTAATAACCGTCTCCAACTTATAAAAAACTTTTTTGTTGCCAGCTGTAGCGCCCTGATTGAACTTTACTTGCGACGCTCCGTTCAACTGTAGTAATGCTATTGAACAATAATAACAGTACCAAAAGTAATGGCAATATTACTTTTAAACTTTATTAAAAAACAGTTTTAATATATTGATTAACTGATTGTAAAATGCGTGAGGGATAGCAGCGAATATCCCGGCGAGGGCGGCGCAAGGTATAAGGTGTATGTAATTGTAATTACCTACAATGAAATTTTTAACCTAAAGCCTTTGCCCTAGTATCTTACATGTGCCGGAATAGCAGCGTATTAGTTCGCCCCGTGTTAGCAGCCAAGGTCGAAGTGTGAGGTGGCTGTAGTGTTGCACTACATGGGGGCACGCTCAAAATAATTATGCAGAAAAATACTAAGATTAAATGGGTTAAAACAATAATGATGATTATTACAGTCATTATTGTAATAGGTTATCTGCTGGCTTGTTTAGTGCCTTTTGTTAAACCTGCATCTTTTTTACCAATAGCGTTAGCGGGCCTCGCCTTTCCTGCCTTATTTGTTGTGTATTTACTTTTATTGTTGTACTGGTTTTTTAAATGGAAAAAACTAACAATAATTTTAGGGTTTTTGTTTTTACTAGGCCTACAACAGTTTAGTGTGGTGTTAGGATTGCATTTTTTTGAGCCTAAGTTTAATACAGAAAAAAAAGAAGGCGTAATAAGGGTGTTAAACTGGAATGTATTTAGGTGGGATGAGCAAAATAAGAATGCGAAAGGAGGTATGTCTAACAGAATGCACATGATGGATGTAATACAAATGCAAGACGCGGACATACTTTGCTTACAGGAGTTTTTTGAGCCTTTTGGACATACTAAGTATGAAAGTAATTTAAAGGAGTTGGAAAAAAGAGGTTATCCGTATCAGTACTTTTACCCCAGTGCTAGCCTTGCCGGTGGAAAATATCAGTTTGGAATGGCTATATTGTCTAGGTACCCAATAATTAAAGCTGATACAATTGCTTTTATTGGTGGAGACCACTCGGAAGGCGTATTATGGACGGATATAAAAGTGAATAACGATACGGTGAGAACTTATGTGTTCCATCTGGAATCGTTTCGTTTAGGGAAACAAACATTTTTTTATATTAACGCAAACGCCGGCACATGGACAAACACTAAAGGAAATGTAAGCAAATTGAAAAACGTGTATGCTTACAGGCAGCAACAAGCTGATGTGTTCAGCAGGGCCATTGAAAGTAGTCCGCATCCTGTAGTTTTATGTGGTAATCTGGGCGATGTACCAACCTCAAATACTTATTTTACAGTAAAAAATAAATTGAATGATAGTTTTTTAGAGCGGTCAGCCGGCTTTGGCAGAACGTTCAGGTTTGTATTACCTACGGCTAGGGTTGATTATGTATTTACAGATAAACGGTTTTTATTAGACCAGTTTTATATGCCGGATATTGCATATTCTGACCACTTTCCGCAGGTTGTTGATATAAAATTGAAATAATTTGCATTTTTATTTTGGTTAATTAAAATAAAGTTCTATTTTCGATTTATAATTGCTTAAAATCTCCAGAAAATCTTGCCTTCTGGAAATATCTCCTGAAAACCGTCCTTATCTAACTTTCTACGAAACCTCTTTCCACAATCCACTGAACAACAATAAGTGTTTGTAAGTGTATGCTTACATTTTACTTATCCAATTCCATGATTTCACACTTGTTAAACATGTAGGTGTTATAATCAAATTTTTTATGAATTGGAATATTATTAGTGTAAGCGAAAACAAAGCCATGAATTTTATTTTCCAAACGGTATTATCAAAAAAATATACTGTGCTGGGAGTAGAAACTGTTTATCAGGCCGGGGCTGAGTTAAAAAGACAGGGAAATGATTGTGTGATTATTATTGATGATAATGGTACAGAAGCGGTAAGTGCTTTTTTACAACATTTAGAGACAAGTTTTTTTTCAAACGAAATACATATAATTCTATTATCCGAAAGTAAAGACGTTAAATTAAAATCATCCTTCCTAAGAAATGCCTTTCAAAAGCCATTTAACCCGCAAGATGTAGCATCTTATATTGACAGTATAACTTGTAAGTCAGCGGTAACAGCCATTAACAGTTAATTTAATTCTTACTTTTATGAACCTAGCTGCATACCCTTTAACCCAATCTGTCGAGAGTAATTGGCATGTTGTAAAAGATTTGTCGGGCAATATGTCAGTGACAAAAAAAATGTCCTGCCTTGTAGTTGGACATGATGACAGCGAAGAAATGCATTCAGCTTTTTCATCTACCTATTACACTAATACTTTAAAGCAAGCACATGCATTTATTGGAAGTGCAGGAAAATCATCTGCACCGGATGTGGTTTTAATTAAAGTACCTTACAATAAATCGGAATTAAGTTTATTTGCTGCTGCTTTAAAAAGAAATAAAGCTTTTAAAGCAACAGTAGTTATTTATTGTTTACAACAACTTTCTAACGCCCAACGTACTGAAGTAGCAAAAACTACGCTGGTAGATGATATAGTTGATGTGTGTGATGCTAATGTTGACTTTACTGCTAAGGTGAATTTTATAAGAAAAATTAAAGAGAACGAAGTTAATCGTGGTGGTCAGGTTAAACCAGAAGTTGTGCATAAAGGATATTCATTCAACTCTTTCTTTTCTTTGAAAAGAGTTATTGATATTGTTGCGGCTTCGCTTTTGTTGTTAGTGTTATCGCCATTATTTTTAGTGATTGCATTGTGTATTATGTTCGGATCTAAAGGACCGGTTATTTATAAATCAAAAAGGGCAGGCAAAGGATACAAAGTATTTAACTTTTACAAGTTTCGTACTATGGAAGTTGATGCTGATAAAAA
Organism: Chitinophagaceae bacterium UBA4857; assembly: GCA_002399735.1. Classification (GTDB taxonomy): domain Bacteria; phylum Bacteroidota; class Bacteroidia; order Chitinophagales; family Chitinophagaceae; genus Terrimonas. The sequence goes on along the minus strand of DHEF01000017.1, from coordinate 29,547 downwards.
AATTGATCAATTAGGTCATTTGAATCAGTATAAAGATGATGCTGCTGGAGATGCCAAATTCCTTAAAATAGCAAATGATCCACGCATTACTAAAATTGGTAAGTTTTTAAGAAACACCAGTATTGATGAATTACCGCAGTTAATAAATGTTTTGAAAGGTGATATGTCTTTAGTAGGAAATCGTCCTTTACCACTTTACGAAGCTGCAACTTTAACCACTGATACATCTGTTGAAAGATTTATGGCACCTGCCGGTATTACTGGCTTGTGGCAAATAAAAAAACGTGGCAAAGAAAACATGTCATCAGAAGAAAGAATTAGTCTTGATGTTACATATGCCCGTAAATCCAGCGTTGCATTCGACTTGTGGATTATTGCGCAGACACCTGCCGTGATGCTTCAAAAAAGTAGTGTATAGTATTGCAGTTTAACCTGCAAATATGTATACTTGTACTTGTGTTTTCCGTACTATATTCTAAACCCTTATTCTGATGTACACAGCAGTGTCCCCATTGGTGTCAATTATTACACTCAATTGGAATACTACCGAGGTTACTTGTGATTTTTTAGAATCATCTAAGAAATTAACATACAAAAATTATGAGATTTTGGTATGTGACATGAACTCGGACCAGGATCCAACTGATGTTATAAATACAAATAATTACCCGAACACCAAGGTTTTTCGTTCAAAAGAAAACCTTGGTTTTTCGGGTGGGAATAATTGGGGTATACAAAAGGCAAAAGGCGACTATATTTTTATAGTTAATAATGATACAATACTTACTCCGGATATTTTAGAAAACCTACTTACTTCTTTTTTTAACGATGCTACTATAGGGGTTACCTGCCCTAAAATTGTTTTTTACGATAAACCTACCACTATTCAATACGCCGGCTTTAACAGCATGAATATGTTTACAGCCCGAACTACAGCAGTAGGTAGTTTACAGGAAGATGATGGCACATATGATACCCCGACTTTTACGAATGGCGCCCATGGCTGTGCAATGATGGTAAAACGTGAAGTGATAGAAAAAACGGGTATGTTTCCACCTCACTTTTTTTTGTATTATGAAGAGTGGGACTGGAGTTTTAGAATTTTAAAACATGGCTATAAAATAAGCTACGAACCCTCGGCCAAAATATACCATAAGGAATCAGTTACGGTGGGTAAAAAAAATCCTATTAAAGTTTACTATCATACACGAAACAGAATTTTACTAATGCGCAGAAATGCATCATTAGGACAGTATATTGTTTTTATTAGCTTTTTTTTATTTGTAACAACGCCTAAGTCTAGTTTAATGTTTGCATTAAAAAAAGAAGGCCGTCATTTGAAAAATTTTTTCAAGGGGGTTTTTAATGGATTAACAATGGCCAAGTAAATGCATGAGTAATGAGTATGGAAAATGGTAATAGGAAAGTACGGGTGCTGGAATGTATACGTCAGGGGTTAATTGGTGGAGGTGAGTCACATTTATTAGTATTGGTTGCTAACCTGGATAAAGAAAAATATTACCCGGTTGTACTTTCTTTTACCGACGGGCCAATGATTGATAAGCTTAAAGCTGAAGGTATCGAAACGCATATTATTGAAACCAACAAAGCATTTGATGTATTTGTCTGGAGCAAAATAAAGGCGTTTTTAAAGATACATCAAATTGATGTTATTCATGCGCACGGTTCCCGGGCAAATTCTAATCTAATATGGGCTGCCAAGGCATTGAAAATACCGGTTGTGTATACTATTCACGGGTGGTCTTTTCATCAGGACCAGAGTAAAGTAGTAAGAGGTTTAAGAGTGTTTGGTGAAGGTATCTTGACGAAGTATAGCAGTAGAAATATTTCGGTATCAGAATCTAATAAAGCGACGGGTAAGCGTTATTTAAAAAATTTTGAATCTATCGTTGTTAACAACGGTATTGATCAAAAGCGTTTTAACCCCGATAATAGATTTAAAGACATAAGAGCAGAATTAGGGTTGCCAAAAGATAAAATATTGTTGCTTTTTTTAGCAAGATTTACATCACATAAGCAACCACTTACTTTGTTAGAGGCATTTGAAAATGTAGTAAAGAAAAATAATAATATTCATTTATTACTGGTAGGTGAGGGTGATGAAAAAGCGGCTGGTGAGTTATTTGTGAAAGAAAAACAATTAGAAAATAGTGTTACTTTTTCGTCTTTTAGGTTGGATGTGCCGGATGTAATTGCCAATGCGGATATATACATACTGCCTTCTTTATGGGAAGGATTACCAATTGGCTTGTTAGAAGCAATGGCTATGGGAAAAAGTGTAATAGCAACAAATGTAGACGGATCCAAGGATGTAATTAAGGATGGCGAAAATGGATTGCTGGTAGAAACTGACGGTTTGATTAGGAATTTGGAAGAAAAGATATTATTATTAAGCCAAAATAAAGAACTGCGGAATAAGCTAGAAGCGGGCGCTATAAAAACGGTGAACGAAAAGTATGAAGCAGTTGGTATGACCAGGAAGATTGAACGTGTATATGACGAGTTGGTTAATAATTAAGAATGGAAGCTTTACCAAGATGCAGTATACTGCAAAAATGCTTGCCAGAATACACCCTGATTAAAGTGCAAGGTATTGCATAGTGCTCAATAGAATTAATGCAGTACAAGAGTGCGACGCAAGGGACGAAGATAGTAGTAGTGATGCCGGGTAGATAAAAACTTTTGATAAAAATATAAATGTTGATAATGGAATTTGAAAGAGTTGCTGATGTAAAGCGTTTAAATTTTATTGTAGATGTGTTGAATAAACAGCTTCCGAGTGGAGCTGAGGTGTTAGACGTAGGCTGCGGTAATGGCGTTATATCAAGACGGCTGGGTGCTTTTGGATTTAAAGTTAAAGGCATTGATATTAGTGAAAAAACAATTGAAAGAGCCAAAGCATTAAATAAATATACTAACGTAACATTTGAAGCGGTAAGTGCAGAAGAATTAGTTGCAGAAGGAAATCGTTATCATGCAATTATTTGTAGCGAGGTGTTGGAACATTTAAATGATCCGGGAGTTTTGCTAAAAACATTAAATGAATCTTTACATCCTACAGGTGTATTAATTGTTACCGTACCAAATGGAAAGGGGCCAAGAGAATTATTTGTAACTAGACCAATTATAAGATTACAAAAAAATAATGGTTTTGGCTGGAGGCTGATTCAGAAGTTAAAGAAGGGACTGAATTACTCGGGTACAACCGTTCAGTCTGATGCGGATGACTTAACGCATATTCAGTTTTTTACCACGTCATCATTAAAAAAGCTGGCTGGCGACAATAAATTTGAAATACAAAGAATGGCAAAAACGAATTTTATTGAAGATGTTTTTCCTTTCTCATTTATCACTAAAAGGATTAAGTTTTTGCAAAAGTGGGATTGTGCTGTGGCAGAAATTTTACCATTAAGTTTTACCGGTGGTTTTCTGTCTGTTTGGAAGAAAAAGTAAGTTGTTTTATATAAATATTTCATGAAATGGATTTTGGTATATCGAAGGAGTATAAAAAAGGGATTGAAATTACCTACGTTCCGGGTAAGTACGTTAAAGAATTTGACGGCTGGCGGGGTGTAGGGATTTTGTTTGTTGTACTTGCTCATTACTTTCCTAAATACTTCATTGGTTCTTGGGTTTTTATGGAAATGTTTTTTGTAATGAGCGGCTTTCTTATTACCGGCATTTTGTTGGATACAAAAGGAAAGGCTAATTACTTTAAAAGTTTCATTTTTAGAAGAATTTTTCGAGTATTTCCCATCTACTATTTAAGTTTAATTATTTTTCTTTTTCTGTTACCTACTGCATGGATGGATGTTACTTATCAACGTGAACATCAGGTTTGGTTTTGGTTATATATTCAGAACTGGCTTTTTTCGGTAGAAGGGTGGCCAGCAATGAAAGGATTGAGCCATTATTGGTCGTTGGCCATTGAAGAACAGTTTTATATTATGTGGCCATTTATTGTTTTTTTATTTTCAAAAAACAACCTTATTCGTTTTTGCGTTTTTCTTTTCTTCTTCAGTTTAATTTTTAGGAATGTAGGGTTGAACATGGGCTTTGTACCACCTTTTCAATATGTAGCCACATTTGCCCGCATGGAAGGGATTGTATTAGGTGCCATAATTGCGGTTTTAGTTAGAACGAATAAAAGCGTGTTGGAAAGATTAACAATCCCTGTTACAGTAATTGCAGGTATTGGATCGGTTATAGTTTTTATATTGGCCAAAACAATGCATATGGAGTATTCGCTTAATTACATGATAAACTATACACTGGTTGATATATTTTTTGCAGGTTTAATTGTGTTAACCCTTTGTAAAGACAGGTTATTGAAATTGAAGTATTTATTTAACTTAAAAGTGTTTAAGCAGCTTGGGATAATGTCATACAGTATTTATATTTTTCATTTACCAATACAAATAATCAGTAATAATTTGTTTTACGATTATTTTTTTGAAATGAATAATCATGTAAATCTGAGCAAGTTATATTGTGTTATAATCGCTTTCTTTATTACTATTCCGGTTGTATATATTGTACACAAACTTGTTGAGGTGCCCATGTGGCGTGTAAAAAGATTTTTTTAATTAAAAAAAAGTTATACTTTCGTTTATTATTGCATATTTTGTGTAATACAAGCCTTATTCAATACCACTGAATCTCCTACCAATTCTTCTTAGAAATACTCTATTTACTTAGAATCCTAAGTAATCCTATTAATTCCACTATACACTTAATCTACTATTCCTGTTAAGCAAAAACTTTAGGGCAAGTCTCTAAACCTTATAATATATAAATTTTTTACAATGAAAACTCTGCTTGGGAAGGTTGTAGTTAAACTCATGTTTTTTTGGGTTTTAATGTTGGTGGTGTGTCAATATGCCGGTGCACAGGTATTTGACCCGAATGATCCAATTGTTGTGTACAATCCTAGTGCGCCGCCTAGTTTGCCTGCTGGAAATACAGTTGGTAAATGGGTTAAGTCGCAACGGTTAGGATGGAACACTTCTTCATTCAAATGCTATTATTACAATGGCATTGCATTCCGTTTAAAATATCCTAAAACCTATACTACTGATGCACCGGGTACCAAATACCCGTTATTGTTGTTTTTTCACGGTGTAGGTGAAAAAGGTACTATATACGACAATGAATTTCAGCTGTTCCATGGTGGACAGACACACTCTAATGCTGTAGATAATGGCAGCTTTAATGGTTTTTTATTATATCCTCAAACCAGTTCTGCTTCTGGTGGATGGAGTGATGGCCAGTTAGACGTATTGGCTAATTTAATTAGAAACTTCCTTGTTCCGCAGGTGAATGTTGATCCGTTTAGAATAATGGTAAACGGCCTTTCTGGTGGCGGTGGTGCTACCTGGAACTTTATGATGAGAAATAAAACGTTGACAGCTGCATCTTTACCAATGAGTGGTAGTGCTATTCAACACCGCGATAATATTCCTGAGGTTATTTATAATAGCTTTTGGATTTCAAACGGAGGATTAGATAATGCGCCTTCTCCATATACCGTAAATCAAATTATTAATGCTGCGAGTACACAAGGAGCTAATTATAAACACAACTTTTTTCCAAATTTAGGTCACGGCGTGTGGAACGACTTTTGGGCGTTACCGGACTATTTTCCCTTTTTAAGAAATGCGCACAAAGCAAACCCTTGGCCAAGATATGGAAGAACAGAGTTTTGTCCGGGTGATAACATTAATGTTACAATAGGCGTTACTCCTGGTTTTGCAGGGTATCAATGGAGAAGAAATGGTGTAAATTTAGCTGGTACCGGTAATACAATACAAGCTGTTGATACAGGTACATACGAATGTAGAATACAGTATAACGGAGAGTGGTCGGTTTGGTCACCTACTCCTGTTAAAATTGTATATAAGGCTGCAACAGTTTCACCAAATATTAATGTATCTGGTTTAGCCAGCAATGTGTTGCCTTCATTAGATGGCAAGACTTCAGTAGATTTAGAAGTGCCTACAGGATATACAAGCTATGTTTGGCAAACACTTAATCCTACTACTACGCTGTCAAGTACTTCAAATAAATTAACTGGTGTTGGTGTAGGGTCTTATCAGGTAAGAGTATCAGAGCAATATGGTTGTTCCAGCAGTTTCTCGGAAATATTTAACGTGGTAAGTGCCAGTGGTCCTAATGCTCCTCCTGCCGCTTCAAACCTTAGTGCGCAGGCATTGTCGCAAACTCAGGTAAGAGTTAAGTGGGATTTGCAAGCACCTTCTGGAAATGTTGAAACAGCGTTTGAAATTTATCAGGCTCTAGCTAATGACGGACCTTATCAATTAATAGGATTTGCAAATACCAGGGTTGATTCATTTATTGTTAACAATTTGCAACCTAATGTAAGATACTTTTATAAAGTGAGGGCTATTAATGCTACAGCGGGTTCATCGGCTTCTGCTGTTGCCAGTGCATTAACACTCTCTGATAATATTAAGCCAACCCCTCCAGCTAATTTAAGAAGTGGCATGATCTCTCAATCTTCAGTTGAGTTGGTTTGGGAAGCTTCTACAGATGATGCGGCCATTAAGAACTATGACTTGTATGTAAATGGTATTGTTGCTTATACAATTCCTGGCGATAAAACTACTTTCAACGTATATAATTTAACAACAGGTGTTGTAAATAATTTTGTTCTTGTTGCCAGAGACTTAGCAGGTAATTTGTCTTCTCCTAGTAATCAAGTTACCGCTATAGCAGCATTCAGCGGTTTAAACTACAAACACTATACTTTCACTGGTACATGGAATAACTTACCAAATTTTGCTACTTTAACACCAGTTGCCACAGGTAATATGCCTAATGTTTCTATTACCAACAGAGTACAGGATGATAACTTCGCGTACTTATGGGAAGGGTTTATTAAAATTCCGGTAACAGGTTCTTATACTTTCCGTACATCTTCTGATGATGGAAGTAAACTGTACTTAGGTAATTTAGGTAGTACAGCATCTCCTTACGGTTTTAGTGCTACAGCGCTGGTTAATAATGATGGGTTACACGGCACCCAAAGTGTTGACGGAACCAGAACTTTAACGGCTGGTGTTTACCCAATTGCTATAACGTTCTATGAGCAAGGTGGTGGTGAAGTAATGGAAGTATCGTGGAGAACGCCACAAAGTGGAGGCAGCTTTATTTCTATTCCAAACAGTGCATTTGTACAAGAGGTATCGGCTCCCGGCTCAGTACCAGCCGCACCTTCTAATTTAGTAGCTACAGCTGCAAGTGCTAAAAAAATTAATTTAAGCTGGAACGATAATAGTAATAATGAAACAGCTTTCGAGTTGTACCGATCTACCAGTAATGCTGGTCCGTTTAACATTTTTGCTACTGTTGCTGCAGGAACTACTTCTTACAAAGATTCTTCATTAGAGGCATCAACTACCTACTATTATCGTGTAAAAGCAATTAATAATAATGGTGGATCAGCGTTTGATAAAGCTGCACAACTGGCTGTTCAGTATAATTATTATGAAATAAATAATCTTTCTGTATTGCCTGATTTCAATACCCGTACTCCTAAGAAGACAGGTAGAAGTAACAATTTTGATATTTCAACAAGAGACCGTAACGATAATTTTCAGTATAAATTTTCAAGTTATATAACTATCTCAGAAGCTAATACATATACTTTCTATACCACATCTGATGATGGATCTAAATTATATATTGGAACGTTTAATAATGCCGGCACTGTTGTAAATAACGATGGCTTACATGGTGCTGTCGAAGCGTCTGGTACTATATATCTAACTCCTGGCGTTTATCCGATTTTTGTAACTTTCTTTGAAAGAGACGGTGGCGAAACTTTGGAAGTAAGATATTCTAGCTCAACTATTACTAAACAGCTTATTCCAAATGCTGTTTTGGGTGAGCCATTGGTTAATGCAACTACTTTAGCGTTACCAGCTTTACCTGCCGCACCTATTAACTTAACAACCTCTGCAGTTAACCCTACTAGTGTTACGTTAAGTTGGACAAATCAGGCTGCTCCTGCAACTGTTTCAAACTATGAAGTTTGGCATTCATTAAACAACAATGCCAATTATGAATTAGTTAAAACTGTAGCACCAAACAGTCAATCTTATACTGATGTTAACTTACAACCTAACACTAGTTATTTCTTTAAAGTTAGGGCACAGAATGAGGGTGGCTTCTCTGCCTACTCAAATGAAATCAGTGTAACTACGCCTGTTGCACCAGTAACAGTAGTAAGTTTACCTGCTATTACTAATAAAGATCTTAAGAACGATTCTGTTGCTATCTATAACTTAGCAGCAACGTCAGACCTTGGAACTACTATTACATATACCTCTACTAATTTGCCGTCTTTTGCAACAATTTCAACAACAAGTGCTACAACTGCTTCACTTACCATTAATCCTGGTATCGATCATTTAGGAACATATAGCGCTACCATAGTTGCAACAGATAATTTCGGTGGTACAGATAGTAAAACTTTCAGCATTTTGGTAACAGGAAAAAATGCTACTACAATTAATGTAAACTTTAATCAAACTTTACCGCAAGCAGCCCCTTGGAATAACTTTAACAGTGCTCCTACAAATGGCGCTACAGTGGGTAGTTTAAAAGATTTAAGCGGTGCTACAACTACTACTAGTGTAACATTATTAAATGCTTTCACCGGCACTTATTCTAATGGTGTTACAACGGGTAATAATAGTGGCGTTTTCCCTGATAATGTTTTAAGATCTATTTATTTCGGTTCTAATACAAGTCCTTATCAATTCAGGGTTTCAGGATTATCGCCAAATAAAAAGTATAGCTTTATTATGCATGCCGGCTATCCATGGACAGCGGCACAACAAGCACAATCAGGGTCATTAATTACTAATTATGCAGCCGGTGGCAAAACAGTTTCGTTGGATGCGGCTAATAATGTACAAAATACAGTTCGCTTAAATGGTTTAACCGCTGATGCTTCTGGCAATATTGTAGTATCACTTACTAAAGCAGCTGGAGCAGGATTCTGTATTATCAATGGTATGCAAATAATTGCTTACGATGGTCCAAACAGCGTTTATGTATTTAACCCTCCAACAAACCTGAAGGGTAACGGTATCTCTGCTACTCAAACCAGATTAAACTGGCAGGCAGAAGATGGTCAAACCAGAACCGGTTTCGAAATCTGGAGAAGTTCAACACCAAATGGTACCTATACTTTACGTAGTACTGTTGCTAATAACATCAGAACATTTACAGATGATGGATTAGCTACAGCAAGTACTTACTTCTATAAAGTAAGATCAGTAAACAATGGTGTTTATTCTGAGTTTACTCCTTATGTTGGTGCTTCTACAGTTACATATACTGTTAATCTTAATTTAAACTCTCAAGCTGCTATTTCAGAGGCTGCTCCTTGGAACAACTTAAATACATTAACCTATGGCGGTTATACTTTCGAAAACATGGTTAACATGCAAAATCAAAGCACTGGTATAAACTTTAATGTACTTAGAAACTTTACCAGTTTCCATGATGGTTTTGGTATGAACACTGGTAATAACTCAGGCGCAGTTCCTGATAATGTAATGAGAACAGTATATTATGTTGCGGCTGGTGATACGGCTAACTTTACTATAAGTGGTCTTAACAGATCCCATCTTTATAATTTCGTATTCTTTGCCGGCTCGTCCTTTGGTTACAGTTCTGTTAGTCAGTTCTGGGTTGGCAGCGATAGAGTTTCCATAGAGGGTATGAATAATACTAGCAATACGGTTTCTATCAATGCATTAAAACCAGACTCTACCGGAACAATATCTATTTGGTTTACTACTACCAGTATGTATGCCTTTATTAATAGTATATCGGTTAACGGAATGGTATCTCCTGAGTCATTAGAACAACAATTAGATGGCAATCAGCTTATCACACAAGGTAGATTCTCTTCAGGAAATGAAACTACCGAGTTAAATAAGCTAGAGGAAGTCCTTAGCGCTAACAATACAAGGTCATCGCAGCTTGTAAATGAGTTAAAATCAACAAATATTGAAGCATATCCTAACCCTTTCAAAAATAACATTAATGTTAGGGTTGGATTTACTAAAGATGTTTCTAAATTTACACTCGTTGTTAGAGATGCAACAGGAAGAAATATTTTAATAAATAATTATGCAAATGTAAGAAGTGGTATTTGGCAACAAAGCCTGTCATTAGGCGACAAATTAGCACCTGGTGTTTATTTTGTTCAAATTGCTGGTATTGATGGAGAAAAACCAAGAACCGTTCAAATTGTTAAGCATTAAACAAAATTGCACAATTGAAAGATAATTAGGGGGTGCCCCTTCGGGTCGGGCTATTCGTTACAAGTCCTCGCCCGTGTTATACAAACCAGGCAGCTACCGCTGCTGGTTTGTACACACGGTCTCCGGGCTTTCCACTACTATCCCTCACCCAATTTTCGACTTTGAAGTTTTTAAAGTTGATATAGGCAGTCCCTGAATTTAAAAAAAACTTGTGCTGAGAACTGATATTATCAGTTCTCAGCTTTTTTTAGTAAACTAGTACTCAGAAAAGAAAACTATTATGGACTTTACCTATTTTTTTAGGGCCTTAATGAGGCGTAAATGGATTATTATAATAGCTGTATTAATTGCAGTTATAAGTGCTTTTTTATTCACCATGAATATTAAAAAGCAATATAAATCTGTTGCGCAATTATCAACAGGCTTTACAGAAACCGAGGTTATCGATCCAACAAAAGCAGTCAACTATTTGCAATCTGAGTTGCAATTCAATAATGCAATAGAAAACATGACCTCACCTAAAGTACTGAGTCTTGTTTCTTACAGTTTACTTTTACATGATTTGCAGTCGGATGAACCTTTTTCACCAATGTCAGACTCACGTTTAGATTCAAATAACCTGAAGCGTGAGCAACTTAAACTTACCCTTACTAATTATATTGACTCTATGAAACTTCTTTCGTCTGCAACGGCAGAAGAAAAGAAAATTCTTGGATTTTTAAGAATACTGGGCTATGATCATCAATCATTAACAAAAGGATTAACAGTAAACAGGGTTCAAAAGTCTGATTACATCAATATTGAATTTATTTCTAACAGTCCAACAATTTCTGCATTTGTTGTTAATTCTCTTTTTTCTAATTTTAAAAAATTTTACGGTACTAATGAAAAAACAAGAAGCAATCTTTCTATAACAAGTTTAGATTCATTAGTTAAACAGAAAAAAGCAATCCTTGAGCAAAAGCAATTGGCAAAACAATCATTTGCTTCTGCAAGTGGTGTGTTAGATGCTAATATGGAAGGCTCAAATAAACTTAACCAAATTAGTGCTTTAGAGAGTCAGTTAATAACAGAAAAAGGTATTTATCAAAATCAAAGCTTCAGGGTTCAGGAATTAAACACATTAATACAAAATCTCAGAGCAAGCGGCTCTGCATCAACCCCGGCTACTACCACTCCTTCGCAGAATACCAACAATGAATATATAATTGTAAGAAAGCAATATAATGATTTATTAAGTGAGTATGCGCAAACAGGAGGAACTGATAGTACTATTAAGAGACGTTTGGATGTACTTTCTCAAAGAATGACATCGTTACGGTCCTCGCCATCGACTGCACAGCCTGTAAACAATAATAGGGCTTCATTGGATGATTTAATACAAAGAAGTATTGATGCAAAAGCAGAATTAGAAGCTTCTAAAACTAAAATAGGTGCAATAGAAACAAGACTAAGTCAATTAAAAGGTGGTATCAGCAGTATGGCAGCAACAAGTGCGGCCACTAAACAATACGATGACGATATTGCACTAGCACTTACAGAATACTCAGAGGCAAATGAACAATATAATTTAGCAAGTAATTATTCTGGTGTAAGGCCCGACAGTTTTAAGCAAACATTGTTTGGGCAGCCCGCACTACAACCAGAACCTTCAAAAAGAATGTTGATCATTATTTTAGCAGCTCTTTTTGCCTTTACCTTGGTAAGTGGTGTTATTATTTTTAAAGAATTTTTGGATCAATCAATAAAAACCCCCTCTCAGTTTTTACGCATGTCTGGTCTTCCTTTATTGGGAGTAGTTAATAGAATTAAATTAAATAAGCAAAATTTATTAGATCTTATAACAGCCTTTGATAATAACGAAACAAGTAGAAATAATAGGTTTTTGGAATTACTTAGGAAGCTGAGATATGAAATAGAAAGTAGTGGTAAAAAGACGTTTCTTTTTACAAGTACCGAACCGCAACAGGGTAAAACTTCTATCATTCAGGCCATGGCTTTTATTTTAAGCTTAGGAAAGAAAAAAACATTAATAATCGATACAAATTTTTGTAATAACGATTTGACGCTTGCTATTAAGGCATCACCGGTTTTAGAGGAGTTTGAGGCAAATGAGGCAGATTTTAGCATAGATAGTCTAAAGAAATTAATTACATCCACAGAAGTTGCGGGAATAGATATTATAGGTTGTAAAGGTGGCGATTATACGCCTTCAGAAATATTGCCAAGAAACCACTTGCTTAACTATCTGGATAAACTAAAAAAAGAGTATGATTTTATTTTTTTAGAAGGTGCTCCTTTAAACGGTTATACTGATTCAAAAGAGTTATTACCTTATGCTGATGGTCTTATTGCAATTTTTTCTGCGGAAAGCAATTTTACACCTGCTGATAAGGAATCTATTAAATTTTTAAAAAACAATAAAGATAAATTTATCGGGGCTATACTTAACAAGGTTAATGAAGATAATCTTGAGATGTAAATAGTAACAGTGCTCAAATTTAAAGTATAAAATGCCAACCGTTAAAACAGGTCGTATAAGTTGGGTTGATTATGCAAGAGGGATTGCTATTCTTTTGGTTGTATACCGACATGTAGTGGTTGGTATGCAGCGTGCGGGCATAGAGGTTAGCCACTTTATGTATAATTTACAAGAGGTCTTTTACAATTTCAGGATGCCCGTTTTTTTTATCATTTCCGGAGCTTTTTTGGCTTTGAGTTTAAAAAAAGTAACAGCTCTTAAAGCTTTAAAGGATAGAATGTCAACAATTCTATACCCTTACTTATTTTGGGGTGTAGTCCTAATTAGTTTGGAGATTATTTTTGCGAGATTTACTAATGCGAATAGATCATTGTATGATTTTTTGCATATCATTACTCAACCTCGTGCTGTAGATCATCTTTGGTATCTATTTGCTCTTTTCAATGCTAGTGCTTTATTTCTTTTATTAAGTGGATTTTTAAAAAATAACTGGCTTCATCTGGCTGTTGCGATTTTATTACATTGGTTTACATTCACTAGTTATTTGCAAGGTAATAGCCTGGTATCGGATGCATTTTATTTCTATCCGTATTTTTTGATTGGGACGTTTGTTTATGAATGGCTTTTAGATAAACACAGAAATAAAATTGTATTTAATAAAAAATATTTAGCTGTACTGATTCCCTTATTTCTAGCAGGTCAGGTATTTTGGTTTTTTAACCAACAAAAAGAAGATATTTATTTCGGTATATTTTTTTTGATAAATATAATCGGATGTGCAATGGTATACTATATATCATATTTTCTTGATAAAGCTTCGGCTTTAAAGTATTTATCATATATAGGGACTTATTCACTTTATATCTATATACTTCATGTACCCATAGCAGCTTGTATGAGAAATGTTTTTTTGCGTACGGGAATTGATGCAAGCCCTTGGATCATTTTAGCGACGTGTTGGTTAGCCGGTGTAATTTTTCCTATTGTTTTTATAAATGTATTTAAGAAATATGGCGTTTTAAAGCTGTTTTCACTTAAGTAGGTAAAAGATGAGTGATTTTATTAAAAAATATGCGTATTGGATAAATGCCGGAAAGTTTACGGCCATACAGAAGTTTGCAACATTGGGTATGGGAGTGGTTTCTTTTATGTTTTTAGCAAGACTACTTGGCCCAACTGTATTTGGCATATGGGGACTTTTTCTTCTAATAACATCAATTGTAGAAACGGCAAGAGTAGCACTTATAAAAAATGCTTATATACGATTCATTCATCAAAACAAAGAAATAGAGCATCTGCAAATTCAGCGTGCTGCTTTTTTGGTGAATGTCTTGATGAGTTTATTAGTTTCTGTTCTTTTATTTGGTTTTTCCCAAAAAATAGGCAATGTCCTTGGTGCACCGGCACTGGGTGACATGCTACGTCTTTATGCGCTAACTTTTCTGGTGTCTGCTTTTTTTACACATTTGGAAGTTGTATTAAATGCCCAAATGAATTTTAAAGTTATTTGTGCAATGTATCTCATACGACAAGCGTCTTTATTGTTGTTAATCTTTTTCTCTTTTTTATCTATTTTGCCAATATCCACTTATATACTTTCTATATATTATTTAATAGGGGTTATATTAGGTTTGATAGTTGGCTTGCTATTTAGGTTGAGGGGTGTAAGCTGGTGCATTAATAATAGCGGTAGTTGGCTTACACAGATGTGGAGTTTTGGAAAAATTGTTTTTGCTAATAATATTTTTTCTCTTTTATTCAGAAGTACGGATAATTTTTTAACCTCCCGGTTTTTAGGAACCACAGCGGCAGGTTACTATAATTCCTGCTTGCGTATCGGTAATCTGGTAGATATTCCCTCACAGGTATTTGGGGACATTTTATACCCCAAAGCCGCAAAGTACAGTTCATCTACAAATCCTTCTGAAATTAAAAATATATATGAAAAAACAGTAGGAGTGAGTATGGTTTTCTCAATCCCCGTTCTCTTATTTATTATTGCTTTCCCTGAATTTATTTTAAAAACACTGGCCGGTAACGAGTTTATTGTTGCTACTTCTATACTTAGAATCACAGCAGTTTTGGGTTTTCTTTTACCTTTTTTAAAGCAATTCGGAACTATTATGGATGCTACGGGAACTCCAAAGCTTAACCTTTCCGTAATGTTCTTAGCTTTTATTTTGAATGTAATATTTAATATAATCGGTATTTATTCTTTTGGGTTTTTAGGTGCAGCATTTGGTACATTAGCTACGTATATAGTTATATTTTGTGTTTCTCAAATGCTTTTGTTTAAAAGGTTTCGAATAAGTGTTTGGAGTGTTTTTTATTATACAATCTTTTTTTACAAAGCTTTATTTACAGAAGGTAGATCGTATATTAAGAAACGTTTGAAACCTACTGTATAATTTAAATATAACATATGATGGAGGAAAATGAAAAAATTAATAATAAAATTCTGGAAGTGTGTGTTGTTTTGTTTGTTGCATGTATTATCATTGGTCTTATATTAAAAATATTATTCTTTTAATAAGTCCGGCAACATGATATTAATCTTCATTTTTTTGAAATAGCAGTAAAGTTAATTTTATATGAATCTACTCACAAAAATAGCTGGTTCAAATAATTCAACAGTAAAGTATGGTTCGTTGCTATTATTATTGTTGGGTATTATTGGCGTAAGTTATTTGATAGCTACTAAAGGCGTTGGTATTGGTGTACTGGCAACAGGAGGTTTTATATCTATTGCAATGGCTATTTTATGTGTAACTATTCCACAATTTGGCTTTTATCTTTCTTATATAAGTGCTTTTTTTATTTTTGATGTTATTCGTTTTTTTCAAACTGATTTGCCGTTGGTGAGTGGAATTGATGTATTGGTATATCTTACTTTTTTAGGTGTATTGGTTAAAAAAATGATTCAACGGGAAGCATTTTGGAAAAACTGTAGAAGTGTAATAGTTGTAATGTATCTCATCATTATTGCCTATTACCTAATTGAGTTTTTTAATCCTAACAGTATATCCAGGGAAATTTATTTTTTGCTTTTCAGAAGGTTTATTACGTTGCTTTTATTTTTTTATTGTGCAATACAATTGTTTACCGATTTTGATAAAATTAAAAGATTTTTTCAGGTTACGCTTTTCTTAGGAATACTTTGTGGTGTATACGGGTGCTACCAAAAATGGGCAGGTATTCCGGCCTATGTAGACAGGTATTATAGTTCCAGAAATGTTTTAGGGTTAGGACGATTGGAGAATGGAGAAATGCGCATTGGCTCATTTTTGCCAGATTGTACAGCTTTTGGGTTATTGATGTCTGGAATAATAATCATTGCTCTCGCTTTTTTTCTGAATAAACAAATGTCAAGAATAAATAAAGCTATTCTTGTAATGGGAATATTGGCAATGATGTTATCCATGTCCTATTCAGGAACCCGTACAGCAACTGCAATGTTAATTGTTGAAGTTGTTTTATATATTCTAATGACTTCGACCCAGCGCAAAACGATTGTTTTTTCGCTTTTCTTTGGTGCTTTATTCGCAGTAGTAATGTTTGCCCCAAGTTATGGTAACACAACGCTTAACAGATTGAAGTCAACATTTGAAAGTGAAGATGAGTCTTTAAAAGTAAGAGATAATAACAGAGAGTTTATCCAGCCATATATATACGCTAATCCTATTGGAGGGGGAGTAGGAACTTCTGGTGTTGTGTACTATGAGTATAATGTTGGCCATCCATTAGCCGGCTTTCCTACTGATAGTGGTTTGCTCGCTATGGCATTAGAGTTTGGATGGGTAGGATTATTAATTCAATGCATCACCTACTTTTTTACATTACAGCAAGGTATAATAGGGTATTTTCGGGCAAGAGAAAAGAAGTTTAAAGTTTATTTTCTTGCAGCTACTATTTGTATTTTTGGATATATTGTTGCTCAATATTCGCAAATTGCAATTGGCCAAATACCCGGTGGCTTTATGTTTTATTGCTTAACAGCTGTCATTATCAGACTTAGACAACTTGACGCCAAAACCATTTAACAATAAATTTAGCTTTATGAAACTTTTCTTTTTTTTATTCTTAGTATGTCTTTCTAATATTCTTTTTGCACAGAAAGACAGCATGCAGTTTAATCCTTTAATTGATACAGTTGCGGAAAAACTGGTAGAGTTGGCTATTAAAAACGTTCGGGTTAGTGCAGCCAAAAACAATTCAAAAACAGCTGAGTACGAATTGAAGCGATCGAGGACTGCCTGGTTAAATAATATTGCGGTTGCAGGTAACTTAAACGAGTTTTCTATTTCACAAAGTGCAACTGCAGATCCCTTAAAACAAAGCACCCAGTTTCCGCGATACAATATTGGTCTGGTACTACCATTGGGGATTTTTATAAATAACCCTAAACAAACTAAGGCTAGCTTACATGCTTACAAAAATTCCGTTGATCAGGTAAAGATGGAAGAACAAAGTATAAGAAAAGAAGTATTAATTCTTTATGAAGACTATGTGTTAAATAAACAACTATTGAGTTTACAACAGGCTTCTGTTCAGGATTATACAGTACTGGTTATAAAGCAAGAAGAAAAATTTTCCAACAATGAGATTAGCATTGATGAATACACCGCATCGAATAAGCAGTTAAATCTGGAAAAAGTTCGTTTATATAGTATTATAAGGGATTTGAAAGTAGGTGTGGCAGAACTTGAAGCACTTATTGGTGTGAATGTAGAAACTGCAATAGGACAGATAAGAAAAGGACAACCGGTGGTTACTAAATAAGAACATAATAACTTTTGATATTTAATGCAATTACGTGATATAATTGTTGTAGGCTTACAACCATGGGGAATTAAAATTGGTAGCAATTGTAAAAATATTGCTATTGAGTTTGCTAAGAATAATAGAGTATTATACGTTAATTCGCCAATGGATTTAAATACGCTCCGGAAAAAGAATAAACTAAAGGAGCGGAAAAAAGGTTTAGAGCAGGTTGCTGAAAATATTTGGGTTTTAACTCCTTCTAAAATTATTTTATCTGCTAATTGGTTGCCTTTTACTGCAGCATTTAAGCTAATTAATAAATGGAATAATAAACGATTTGCCGGGGATATAAATAGGGCAATAAAGGAATTAGGATTTCGCAATTTTATGCTATTTAACGATAGCGATATGTTTCGCAGCTTTCATTTGAAGGAGCTGCTTAATCCGGTTATAGATTTGTACTATACCAGGGATAATTTACTTTCTCAACAATATTGGCATAAACACGGTCATATAATCGAACCGGAAATAATGCGAAAATCTACACTTGTTGTTGCTAATTCAGTGTGGTTGGCCGAAATAGCGAAATGCTATAATCATAATTCTTTTGACGTGGGACAGGGCTGTGATCTTACTGTTTTTGATCATACTGTAAATAGAAACCGCCCTGATGATTTGCCTTTAGCAGAAGGACCCATTATTGGATATATTGGTGCACTATCCTCGTTAAGGCTTGATATTGACCTTCTAGTTAAACTTTGTTCCACTAAGCCTGAATGGACATTTGTTTTTGTTGGAAATGAAGATGCGGCTTTTGAAAAGTCAGCATTACATGACTTGCGTAATGTGTTTTTTCTTGGTTCAAAAAAAGAAAAAGAATTGCCAGATTATTTAGCCGGTTTTGATGTGGCTATTAATCCTCAGGCAGTTAATGAACTTACTATAGGTAACTACCCCCGAAAAATTGATGAATATCTTGCACTTGGAAAGCCTGTAGTGGCTACTGACACGGCAACAATGACTATTTTTTCAGACGTTGTTTATTTGTCAAAAAGTGTACAAGAGTATATTGAAAATATAAAAAAGGCAATTAGCGAAAATAGCTCCCAATTAGCTACTAAGCGAATACAAGTTGCACAATCACATACTTGGGAAAATAGTGTGGCTAAAATTTATGATGCTATAAAACTAGTGTCGAAATAATAAAGAATATAAACCTGCTTCAGCCCCTGCTATATCCTGACTTACTTTTATACTTTGATGATAAGAGAATAACCAATGCCTGTATAGCAAGAATAAGAAACATGGGTTCTAATTCATACCTAAATCGCATGTTTTCATAGTGTTCAAAAAGGGAACCGGTAGTAAATACAAAAAGAATAGTTATAAGTATAAAAAGATTCAAAGGGCTTATTTTTTTACGTCTGAAACCTTCTCTGATTATTAAAAATAAAACGGATAAGTAAATTATAATTTTGGGTACTGCGGAAGTTACAAGCGCAAGCCTTCTAGACTCTTTTGTTTTACTGAAATGAGAAAGGTTAAAAGAGTAAACCGCATCATAGTATTTTATTTTTTGGGCTTGTTGTTGCGTTAAGGAATACATAGTGCCCGGAGCAAAAAATATGATACCTGATTGTGTTACATTTTTTAAATAGGAAACCGGGTGCTTTTTAATATGTTGAATGCACTCCTCTTGATATCGCTTTGAAACCGTAATATAATCAATATGAGAAAGATTTTTTAATGAATCATTTTTCCATTCTTCAGTAAGATCTTTCACTTTTTTTGATTTGAATTTTTCTACTTGTGACTCTTTTATAAATGAATGATAGTGTGAAATAGGGGAGAATGGTGGAATCGAGGCAATTTGTGAACTGTCTGTTATTTCATTATCATGTAATACATTTCTAGAGATATTCATCCCCATCCAGGAAGATGCAGAAAATTGCCCGAATATAAAGTAGTTTTTTACATACCAGCCACATACAACGGAAAAAGAAATAAGAGTGCTTACTAGAATTACATTTCTTTTTTTATTTGTTCTAAAATATGCAATTAGTACAATGCAAATTACTATCAGAAATACTAAATGGTACATGCTCCTGGTTAAACATATAAGCGTAAGTGGTATAAAAAAACTTAGTGCACTATTTGCATTTATGTTTTGGGATAACTTGATAAGGGAATAACAACAACATAAGAATAAAAGGGAAACAAGGCTTGTATAGAAAAGCTCATTTTCAAACAACATCGTAGCCGGACTTAAAACATATAGCAAGGATATGACAAGAGAAAGGTTTAGCCGTTGTGTCATTCTTTTTAGTATCCGGAATAATAATATGGTATTTGTAAGTGTGAGTAGTTTATAAATAATTATAAACACTGTTTCGGAGTTTGCAGTGCCAAATAGCTTAATAATACCTCCTAAAAAAAGGTTGTATACCGGCGGTTGTGCATGGCTATACCATACTCCTTTTAAAAGGTTGTGTTGTAATGTTTCAATATCTAGAAACTGCCAATATCTGAATAGGGCTGAGTAATCAAACGTTACTCCACTAAAGTATAACAGAACTCTGGATACAATAAATATAAATGCTATAAAAAATACCTGCAATGTATTTGTTGGTAAATATTGTATTATACTTTTTCTCATGTAATTTTTAGTCTCTAAATGGCTTAAAATGAGGCTGAGAAGAAATGTTTAACATGTCTGTATCCCCACCACTATCGCCATACGCATAAATTGTATTGTAATCGTTTAAATCATAATGGTTTTTTATACGACAAACTTTTTCGGGACCGTAACAATTTAAACCTACAATATCGCCGGTTATTTTTTGTTCGTTAATAACTAACTGGGTGGCCAATAATTGCAGGCCCAAACCATCTGCCCAGGGCTTTATCCAGTTTTCGGGTGATGCAGATACTATTACAACACTGGTGTCGGATGCTTTAAATTTCTGTATAGCTTCTATTGCCTTTGGCCTTAATAAGGACGGAATAATATTGGTAGAAAATTTTTCACAATAATTGTTGAATTCTATAATATTCATGCCCCCGAAAAAGTACTTTAAAACCTTTTCTTTGGCCCGCTGGTTAGTAATTATTTTAAGTTTATAAGCCACTAAAAAAGGACTGTTGAGCAAGAACCCCCAATACATAGCAAAAGTGCCTTTACTATATTTTATAAACTCCAGCAAGGTATCTTTTGTAGTGATGGTTCCATCAAAGTCAAAAAAAGCAATTTCTTTTTTCACAGCTTTTTCTTTTTAAATATGAACTCAGGTACTGATACAATTATTAACATAATCCAACGCCAGAACCATTTTACATATATGGTATTTTTTTTCTTTTTTACTGCGTTGAATATTGCGTTACCAACATCTTCCGGTTGAGCCGTTAATAGTTTGGGTAAATTTAAATCGGCCGTCATTTTTGTGTTTACGAAACCCGGCAAAACTGTAACAACATGAACTTTACTTTCAAATAACTTATTACGCAGCCCGGATAAATAGGCCGTAAAACCGGCTTTAGCACTTCCGTAAATATAATTACTCTGTCTTCCTCTTAACCCTGCTACTGAACTTATACCTACAATAGTGCCGTTTTGTTGGCTGGCATAGTAAGCACTAATAATATTAAGTATGGAAACCGGCCCGGCATAATTTGAGTTAATGGTTGTTAAAGTTTCCGCTTGACTTTTTATCACCATCTCATTGTCTTTCATGTAACCCACAACACATACGGTTACTGTAGGTTTGGTAGCAAGCGAATGAAAAAATTGTTCGTGCGTATCAAATAATGTGACATCAAATTTATGCGTGGTGCAAATAACATTGTAACGTATGGCTATATCGGAACACATGGGCTCAAGTATGCTTGTCTCCCGGCCGGCAAGTTGTATGTTAAAGCCATTTGCCGCAAATTTTTTAGCGGTTGCAAATCCAATATCAGATGTAGCACCAATAATTAATACCGTTGACATAATAGAGAAAGGGCTTGTTTGGGTGTGTAGCCTGATTAATGAAAAATTTGCAACTCATATTTGGTTACTGTTGTATTGATGATTAGAATTACTACTGTTGAACGGAGCGTCGCAACGGAAGATCAATCAAGGCGATAAGCCGGTTAACACAACATACGCTTACAATACAAGGGTATTTAAAAATCAGGAATACGGTTTATTTAAAAATTGAAATATCTTTTAGGTAAATGATTCCAAAATAACTGGCAACCCATAAGAATAATACTACTTGGATAAAACGGTCTTTGTACAGAATTTTAGTTGGTGAGCCTGCATCGGCATTTACAAATATAATTTGCAAATATCGCATAATTCCGGCTACTACAAATAAACAGGTGTAATAAAGCCTGTGTGTATCATGACGCATTTTTGTTTCGTCGGACATTGTATACATAAAATAAGCAACGATGATAACGGCACATATTAATGAGAGTAAGGTATTTAAAAAGTCAAGATTGTAGCCTTTTATTGACTTTCGCATATCCATACCGGAATTTATTTTCAGTAATACATCGTCTCTGCGTTTACCAATTGCCATAAAAAGTGCTAACAGGAATACCATTATAATTATCCATTCTGATAATGGTATAAAAGCTATTACCGAGCCGGCTTTTACCCGAAGCACAAATCCTGCTGCAAGAAGTATAATATCGAGAATAGAAATATTTTTTAATCCGAAGGAGTAGCCAAGATTAATTAAATAATAAATTGCTAATACAAATAGAAACTTATCACGAATAAACCATGCAAGTGTAAAAGCGCCTATAATAAGTAAAACGGAAATGGTTAAGGCTGCCGGTTTTGAAACAGCACCACTTGCCAATGGTCTGAATTTTTTTACCGGGTGTTTTTTATCATCTTCAATATCTTTATAATCGTTAAGTATATATATACTGCTTGCTGCGGCAGAGAAAGCAATAAAGCCCAGTAATAGCTCAAGTATCTTAACAGTATTTGTTATTTCGCCGGCAAAAAAAAGTGGAATGAAGAGAAAAAAATTTTTTGCCCAATCTTTTGGTCGTAAAAGTTTAATGTATGCCACTTGGTAAGAGTATTATGAGGCAAAATACAAACTAATCCGCATAAAATATAATATACTGATATATTATTGTGATATACTCCTATAATTTTAAACATAGCTTTTACAATTATACTTTTTGCTATATGTTTACATTCAAAAGCCCTTTCTCATGAATTTTAAAAACATTATTGTTAGCAACAGATTTTTATCAATTGCACAAGTGGTTTTAATTGTTTTATTAGCAGCTGTACCATTATTTTTTAGTTTTCCGTATAGGGTTAATATTTTTTTATCCTGGGAAGGCGCTTACCGTATTAGTCAGGGAGAATTGCCTTTCAGAGATTTTGGTACCCCACTTGGGGGTATGTACTGGATTATTCCGGGTATTTTCTTTAAAATTTTTGGTCCCCAGATGATTACGTTGGTTAAAGCGCAAGTATTTATCAATATCATTTCCGGACTTGCTTTTCGTTCTATACTTAAAAGTATGGGTGTAAATACTGTAATTAGTTTTATCGCCGTCTTACTTTTCTGTCTATCGTTCTCGTTTTTCAACTTTTGGCCTTGGTATAATAATACAGTTATAGTTTACGAATTAATCGGATTTGCATTCTTATTCAAGGCTTTGCTTGTAGTAAATAATAACCGGAATATTGTTATCAATATTATTCTGGCATCTTTGTTTATAACATGCTCTTTTCTTACTAAGCAAGATGCTGGCGCTATGGCCGTTTTATTAGGCCTTGCTTTTACTTTTTATGTGTCGGTTCAGTCTAAAAAATGGCTTCCGTTAATCAGTTATTTACTATCGTTTGGTGTAATACTGTCTTTATTTATAATTTCTTTTGTTGCACATGATTTTGGTTATTGGTTTAACCATGGGCAGGCACCACATTCTTCCAGAGTTTCGGGCTTTGAATTGTTTGATGATTTCTTCTCTGGCTCTCAGTTTATAAAGTTTTATGCTTTTCTTATTGTTATATTAGTTTTTCTACGGTTTAAAAGTTGGAAAGACTTGTGGAATGACAAGAAAGAAATGTTGTTTTTGTTATTAACCTTAGGTATACTATTGGAGGCAACCGTTTTTCAGGTTACCAGCTATACGCCGCCTGATAATAATATTTTTTATCATGGTTTTGCATTTGTATACATACTATATAGTTTATTAAACCTGGTGCAATACAAGTTACAACCAGTTCAGATTTTAGTAATCGGATCTTTAGGAATATTATTATGGTGGAGTGGGGTGTACTGGAAGTATATTCATCGAATTTTAAACCGTAAAGAAATTGTTTTAGAAAACAAAAATTCAGACTCAGAAGAAAATCTGGTTAATAAGGAAACTTATATGATCAATCTTTCGGTGCCTGATTCTAATGATATTCCGGAATCAAAATGGAGGTTTTCAAATTTAAAATCCTTTCATAAAATTTATATGCCCGAGCCTACCATTCAAGGTATTAACAGAATACTTTCGATGGACCTGGTAAAAACAAAAAAGGATTTGAAGGTTTTGAATATGAGTGAGTTAACACCATTAGCTGTAGAAATACCCTACAAGCTGGAAAAAGGAAGTCATTATCCTTTGTGGTATCACTTAGGCGTAGGCATGTTTAACAAACAAGCAGAAATGTTTGAAACAAAAATTAAAAACAATGAGTACGATCTGGTATTGTTTGAATACATTCCTTCATTAAATAATTTTTACCCCTTTCGTGTACGAGATACTTTAGCCGCATACTACAATAAAGTAGATGCTTTTCCTGCGCCCCGACGCGGAGAGACAAGCGGTTCAATTGAAGTGTATATAAGGCGATAAAAACAGTTGTTCCTGTTTTATTTTTTATATGAAAAAATGTAGGCAATCATTTTTTTTGCATCTTCTTTTGAAATAGAAAGGTGGGCAGGCATGGGGAATGAGCCCCATACATTACCGGAGCCATTAATAATCCTATTGACAAGAGTATCCGTTATTGCTGTAGTTAATTTGTATTTATTGGCTATTTCGCTATAAGATGGGCCAATTGCTCTTACATCAGTTTTATGACATGCTGCGCAATCACTTCCATTTACAAGTGCGTAACCGGTTTTATACAAAACGCTATCTATTTTATTAATAGTTTGCATTGTGTCGGGCTGGCCTGAGTAATCTTTACTCACTGGAGGTACTGGTTCATTTATATTGTCAATTGTAGCCGGAGTAACCTTGTTGCCTGTTACCGTATTGTTTTTACATGCAATAAATGCCACTACAATAAAAAACATAAAAAACAATATACGCATACTTCTTTTATAAATAGTTCAGTTATAAGCAACTTGGGGCTTGTTACATTGTGTTATAGCAAACCTAAATGTACTTCTTTTTCATTCATTTTTTCAAGAGGTAATATTGATTATAAGTTCTATTATTTTGTTACCGGCTGTAGTAACACAGATAATCGTCCCTTGCGACGCTCCGTTCAACTGTATATCCTTGTTCAGCAATTTGGCCCCCCTTAAACCAGGCTGGTAGCAGCTTTTGCTTAAAATTATAGCCATGTTTTTTTCCACACCTGTCAATATCTGATTTTTTTGATTACAATCAAGACGCCTTCTATATCTCTGAAAATAAGTAATATAATCGTGCTCTTTAACTTTTGATTAATTTATTAAAAAGCTTATTTTGATGCAAATCACATTTGTGCATACTCAGGCATTTGTTCATAATGTAAAAAAACAATACTATTACATCATCAACTACATCTTGGTGTATTTGATTAAAGCTAGAGTGTGTTTTTTTACAGATTGTTTTTTGCGTATAAACACGCTAAAAAGTGTAGAAGAGTCCCAAGAGGATTAACTTTTGTGTTTTTGTTCAGTTTCTTCAAACGCTTGCTGCTACTGCGTTTGAAAGTTATTAACAGAATTTCCACAATTCTTTTTTTTGTGTCTTTGGTACATTTATTGCTTTTTTCGAACGATTTACTGGTTTATATTTACATTGTGAAAAACCTTTTTATTTTTTTATTTTTTATTAAGCATTTTCTGAAAAATCCTAAATATCCGTTTCTTATGAACACCAGATTTTATTTCTCTAGCGGAGCTTTATTTAAGCGTTGCTTTTTACTCGTATGCCTGTTTGTTTTATTAGTTTCCAAATCTTTTGCTCAAGGTAGTGCTAGTGATATGGTTACTTATGACACTGTCTTTACCACAGGTTCAGGGTCAGCCTTACATACATGGACATTAAGAATTACCCGCCCTATTCACATGTTTACCCCTAACCATAAGGATACTGCTTCCCGACCTGCTATTATAACTATGCCCGGTATGGGTGAGGTAGGAACCAATGCAGCCAATCTGCAAACGTATGGTCCTCACTTTTGGCTTAACAATGGCTGGAATGGTGGAGTGGTATTAGGTAATGGAACGCATTACCCGATTTTAGTTACGGTAATTGTCAATCATATGAATGTTAGACCTACTCCGGTTTACCAGATGATGACAATTTTGTTGAACAAGTTTAAAATCAAACGAAATGCAGTCCATGTAGGAGGTCTTTCAATGGGGGGGATGACCTGGGGACGTTTTCTTAGTCATGCTCCTAGTCAGGGTGATGAAAGTTATATGAGAATGATTACGAGTTTTACTGCTTTACAAGGAGTTGCTAACGATCTTTCTATTGGATACAATCATCCGGGCTGGTCTGCGTTTGGCGTATGGGCTCAAAAATATAATGGAAAGTTTTTTGGATTAGAAGGTACTAATGATGGCCGTGGTGTATGGAATATAAAAAATGCCATGAATGCAGTGGCGCCAACCTCCGCTTACTTTGCATATGAAAATTTTGGTAGTGGTACACACTGTTGCTGGAATGATATGTATAATCCAAACAAACATGATTTTGTGAGTGTTGGAAGTCCTTTGGGGCGTAATATTACTACCGCCGCACAGCCCAATGCAATGGGGACATATAAAGACGGCTCTTCTATTTTTCAATGGATGTTAAGACAAGGTGATACAACTCTTCCGGCTACATCCAATCAACCTTCTCAAGAACCGCCATTGGTTGTAAACCCCGGCAGCCAACAAAATATTACTGCTACTTCTACTACATTAAATGGCAGTGCTTCTCTTGGTAGCATTATCAGGCAAACATGGTCGCAGGTGAGCGGCCCCAACACTGCTAATATAGTATCCCCTTCAAATATTACCACTAACGTATCGGGACTAGTTAACGGTACTTATGTTTTTAGATTAACGATAAACAGCATTCTTCAGGTAAGTGTCGGACAAGTAACTGTTATTAAAACGTCTGAGCCTAATACAGCCCCGGTTGTATCAGTTATAACAGATCAAATAATAACATTACCAACAGATAGAGCCACATTAGTAGCTCAGGTTAATGATGATGATGCTACTGGTTTGACGTATCGTTGGGAGCAGGTTTCTGGTCCAAATACCGGAAATTTTGTTAATGCCACTAATATTTCAACAGACTATACCGGTTTAATTGCCGGTTCTTATAATGTAAGGTTTACTGCAACAGATAGAGAAGGGCTACATACTTCCAGAACCTTTGCTGTAATTGTAAATCCTCCATCATCCGGATTAGGTGAAGGTGCAAATAGTAACCCTAAAACAATTGTTGGTTTAGGTGAGTACCAAACATTCTTTATTGATAGTGATAAACATTTATGGGGTTTAGGGAATATTTCCAATATTGGTACTAACGGACAAGGTACACCCGGCATACCCCGACGTATTCCTGTAACTCCATTCGATTTGAAGTTTAAGGCCGCTATAGGCGGCCTTCACGGCGGGGGGGCAGTTGATGAGAATGGATACGTATGGGTTTTCGGTGATAATGACCAAGGGCAACATGGCCAGGGCGACGTCACACATCCCATTTTATATCCAAGAAAAATTGAGAGAGATAGTGCTGGAAATTTATTTAACAGGGTAGTTACCGCAGTGGGATATTTTGTTAAAACAAGCGATGGTGGACACAATGGTTTTTTTGCAGTAAAAGACGATGGAACGCTGTGGGTATGGGGAAGAACTTTGGCAGGAATGAGGGGGAATGGTACTGATGCAATTGAATCTAATAGTAATACAAGAAAGCCTGTTCAGATTTTCATTCCAGGTAACAGACGTGTAAAACAAATTGTTGCCGGAAATTTTGCCATAGCTCTTTGTACAGATGGAACGGTTTGGACCTGGGGAAGAGTAGCAAATAATAATTTAGGGTATGCTGCTACTGGAATGGATTATGCGAGCCCTCATCAATTAACCGGGTTAAGTAATATTACACAAATAGCAGGTTCAGGTTCTTTTAACTATGCATTAGCTAGTAATGGCCAGTTATATGGCTGGGGACATAATGGTAATCAAATGGGGGATCTAACTTATCCTTCAGGTAATGGTCAGGCTTATCCAACGCCTAGAGTCCTGGTTAATATTATGAACAAACTTCCTTTGCCTATAAAGAAAATTGTAACTAATACTGTATCAACTCATGTTATATTGGAAGATGGAAGTCTGTATGGTTGGGGCGTGAATGCTGAAGGTACAGTTGGTATAGGAAAAGAAAGGAATTGGAAAAATTATAGCCCCCAGTATGCATGGGATTTTACTTTTGCAAGTGATGAAATTGTTAAAGTACCTACCCTTATTGCTCCAACCATTAAGTTTGAAGATGTTTTTGGAAGTAATGTTTATACCTTTTATACCTATGCTATTGATAAAGATGGGCAATTATATTGCTGGGGACGTAATAAAGCAAGTGTATTGGCCGGTCAGATAAGAAGTGCAAATGGTACAATTACCGCTCTAAGGCAATCTGCGTGGAATCGTACATGGCCAACACCGGTAAACCCTTTTGAGCAAACTGCATCGTATATTTCAACGTCTCCCGATTGTGTAGACGGAACCAGTACCGGTAGTCCATGTTCTACTTATGGAATACCTACTAATACCAGACCTGTGGCAAACGCAGGATCTAATCAAGGTATTACAGGTACTTCCGTAAAGCTTGATGGCACAAAAAGTACCGATAATGTTTTTATCAGCTACTATGAATGGAAGCAAGTGTCAGGTCCAAATGCTGCAGTTATAGATTTACCCGCTAGTAAAACGCCCACTGTATCCAATTTAATAACAGGCGTATATACCTTTCGTTTAAAGGTGGTAGATAATGGATGGCTAAGCGATAGCACGGAGGTAACAATTTCTGTAAATGCATCTGGTAACCAGTCTCCAACAGTTAGTGCGGGTAATAATGTAAGCATAACCTTGCCAATAAATACAGTTACGTTAACGGGTACAGCCAGTGATGCTGACGGAACTATTACCAGTGTTCAATGGCGTAGGGTAAGTGGTCCGGCCAGTTTTAATATTGTATCACCTTCCGAATTACAAACAGTAATCAACGGTTTAACCCAAGGTGTTTATAGCTTTGAGTTAAGGGCAACTGATAATAGTGGGGCCTCATCAGTGTCAACGGTAAGTGTAACCGTAAATGCAGCACCTAATCAGGCTCCAACAGTTAGTGCGGGTAATAATGTAAGCATAACCTTGCCAATAAATACAGTTACGTTAACGGG
>DHEF01000017.1:0-189 GCA_002399735.1 Chitinophagaceae bacterium UBA4857 | reverse complement strand
ACAGCCAGTGATGCTGACGGAACCATTGCCAGTGTTCAATGGCGTAGGGTAAGCGGCCCTACAAGTTTTAATATTGTATCACCTGCACAGTTACAAACAGTAATCAATGGTTTAACACAGGGTGTTTACAGCTTTGAATTAAGAGTAACTGATAATAGTGGGGCCTCATCAGTGTCAACGGTAAGTGTA